>NZ_JACUZY010000002.1:0-877580 GCF_014851605.1 Achromobacter sp. ACM02 | reverse complement strand
TGAGAAGAGCCACGTCGATCACTCCTGTCTCCTGCACGGGTACCGAGCAGGATAGTGTTCACGAGGTGGGTCAGAATTAGATGCAAATCAAACGTAAAAGTGGGTCAACTCTGCCTGCAAATCAACAGGCACCAATCAGATTGGTCGCATTTCCAAATGCCGCGGCATATTGGCCCATTCCTTTTGCGAGCGCGGCAACCTTATCTACTTTTTGAAACGTCGGATACGCAACAGCCAAGATTTCTGTATGTAATTGATCCACATTCGAAACACCATAGAGACTAACGTAAAGCGATTCATTCACTGGGACAATTCGTCGTACTTGATACGTTTTTCCCGTTCCCCAAGCCCCTGTCACCAGAACGGCATATCCTGGGCTCGTCAATTTAATATAATAATTTAGAAAGTCCCTTAAATGATTATTGCTCGGCACCATTTCGCCCAACCTCTCGAACAAAAATTAACTATTAGAACCAATTATTTTTGAAATAAAGAGCATGAAAAAAATTATCAGAGTGCAATTTCATTACCAAAATTATAGTCTGACACCTTGTATTCTTGCCTCGGTGGCGAACAGCTATCACCACAGCGGTTTCGACGAGTTTGCTCTGAAACCGAAAGCCTGGACTTTGCGATAAAGATTAAACCTTGATCCGCTCTTCTGAGCCAGCGGGACACCGGACGATAGCTAAGGGCATTGAGACACCCTGCGTGTACAAGGCAAGTGGGCGCAGCGGACATCATGAGTATCATGACGGGAGCTAAGTCTATGTTCTTTCTCGGAATAGATGTGTCGAAGGCCAAGCTCGATTGCTTGCTTCGCGTAGACGGCACCACAACACACAAAACAAGGGCTGTACCCAACACCGCCGCCGGCGTGCAAACGCTATTGGATTGGTGCATCAAGCACGGTGCTCAGCCCGAACAGATTCACGCCGTACTCGAACCCACGGGCCAATATCACGCACAGGCCGCCACTTTGCTGCACGATGCGTCGATGAATGTCTCGCTGGTTAACCCAGCACAGGCACGAGACTTCGCTGGATCTAAGACCGATGGGATCGGCAGCTATGTGCCGGCCCGTTGAAGATAAGGTGTCAGACTACAAATTTCTCAGCTCTTAGGTAGCGCAATTGCAGTCTGCCAGCTATTTTTTTATTTCAAACCATTGCTGATTTAGCGCCCTCAACCGAAACACTGACGCCGACGTCGGCCGATTCGATCCGATTGCGCCCTGCCGCCTTTCCCCTATAAAGAGCAGCATCGGCCTCGCTAAGCGCATCCTCCAACTCATGCACACCATGAAACGGTGGCGAAACTCCAATAGTGACCGTGCAGCGCAGCACATCGACGGAGCCCGTCACTTTGATTGCCTGATTCTCAACGCTGGCACGCAAACGTTCCGCCAAGTGGATTACACGGTCCTCATCAGCTTCCAGAAAAACAGCCACAAACTCTTCCCCGCCAATACGCCCCGTCAAGTCACCGCTGCGAACCGTGGAACGAAGTATGTCCGCGACTTGGCAAATCACTTCATCGCCGGCCTGATGCCCATACGTGTCATTGATACGCTTGAAATGGTCGACATCCAACAGCAGCAATCGAGCCGCTCCGGCATTCCGAGAATTAAAAGACCGGGTCAGCGCCTCCTGAAGTCCCCTGCGATTGAGCAGGTCCGTCATGGGATCGCGCGCCGCCATATTGCGCAGGCTATCCGTCAGCCGCCGCAGCACCAGCCAGACGATGGAAGGCGGCACGATGGTAGCCAGCGTTGACATGTAGATATAGAAGATCATTTGAAATCGACTATCCATGTGCAGCGCATCCAGGCCGCCATCTACGATTTTCAAGAACTTCAGCGCGTTCAGAATACAGATTCCGCCTATCAGCAACGCAAAGAAGAACATCTCTCCGTACAAATCTTTTGCGAAAGTGCGGACGCCGTAGATCACGGTTATGGTCATCACAAAGAAAAGCACGCTCGCCATCGCCGCAAGCATGGCGTAACGCGCGGTGGGTCCCGCACCCCATTGCACCAGGCATTGCGCAATGCCATAGGCCACGGAAAATATGATCAACGTACGCCACAATCGGACCTGCCGCCCAAAGAAGCGCATGGCGCCTAGCCAGTAGGCGATCGGGGCAGCCAGCGTGAGGGTGTGGTTGACGACGCTCATCGCGCTCCAGGCGGGTCCGCCTTCAACCAGTTGCAGGATATAAGCCAAGGCCAGCAGGAGATTGCCTGCGGCGAAAAAATCCATCCCCATCCTGTTGCCGGGCAAGCGACGGCTAATCAGTAGAAACATGACCGAAAAGCACAACAGATGTGCACACAGCATGGCAACTAGAGTGGATGCAACCATAACCTTGACGTGGAGAGACGAAAAAAATCCTGCGCTGGAGCCGCTAAATCGTAGGCAGCGACATTAACCAGGGAAACTCGGACCGGGTCAAGTGCAACGGCAGTAGTCTCCAACGAGACCATCTACCCGCCGACAGCCCTCTCCAGGCGCAGGGTAAAATGCGCCCCCCATGCGCTATTCCGACTTCGACCAACGCCTCGCCGCTCTTGGCGCCCTGCCCGTCCATCGCGGCCGGCTCCTGCGCGTCTGGCTGCAAGGGCAAGCGCTCGACACCGGCACGCGACGTCGGAGCGCCGAACACTTCCTGCCTCTTGCGCTACGCGACGCCGTCCCCGCCTTGACGGAGGAACTGGACGCCCTTGCCCGCGTCCGCTCCGAACACGCCGGCAACGACGGCTCGCGCTTGCTGGTCGAGCTCGCCGACGGGCAAATGGTGGAAAGCGTGCTGTTGCCGCGGGACGGACTCTGCGTCTCCACTCAGGTCGGCTGTGCGGTCGGCTGCCGCTTCTGTATGACCGGCAAAAGCGGCCTGATCCGTCAGGTCACGAGCATGGAAATCCTTGCCCAAGTCGTGCTGGCGCGGCGTCAGCGCGCGGTGAAGAAAGTCGTGTTCATGGGCATGGGTGAACCGGCGCACAACCTCGACAACGTGCTCGAAGCCATCGACCTGCTCGGCACGGAAGGCAATATCGGCCACAAGAATCTCGTGTTCTCCACCGTGGGTGACTTGCGCGTGTTCGAGGCCCTGCCGCAACAGCGCGTCAAGCCTGCGCTGGCGCTGTCGCTGCACACGACCAAGGCGGAACTGCGCGCACACCTGCTGCCGCGAGCGCCGAAAATTGCGCCGGAAGAACTGATCGAACTAGGCGAGAAATACGCTCGCGACACCGACTATCCGATTCAGTATCAATGGACCTTGCTCAAGGGTATCAACGACGGCGACGACGAACTTGATGCGGTCGTGCGTCTGCTCAAGGGCAAGTACGGGGTGCTCAACGTCATTCCCTTCAATAGCCTTGAAGGGGACGATTATCAGCGCCCCGATACCGAGCGCATCCACGAGATCGTCCGTTCTCTGCAAAGCCGTGGCGTGCTGACCAAGGTGAGGAATAGCGCCGGGCAGGATGTGGATGGGGGCTGTGGGCAGTTGCGCGCTCGGGCTGTAGGCACAGCGCAGGTGGTTGAACTGCGCCGCATGCGGATTGCAAAGCTGGAAGCTACCTAGGCCGGAACCGCCCGTAGTCTGAATCTTTCTCTGCTTGCGGATTCACGGGTAGTTCCACGGAGATTCGCCCTGTCAGCCAGTCACAGATGGAATTTTGTAGGTTCCATTTTGAACCGCCTGCTGAGCGCGTATGGGATCGTGTTCCCAATGCCATGGCTCACCGCTGACAGTGCGAACGAACCCAAACCGAGGCGCGTTCTGTTTTAGCCACTCATAAACCTCGTTGCCGTCCGCGCCTGCGACAGCGATATCGATGGCGATCCCGTTCTGGTGGTTCGAGTTGCCGGGCTTCGCAGCCAAATTGAATCCGGGAAGACGCTTGACATACCCATCCCACAGCATCTTCTGCTCCGGATAGGATCGGAACCCGCTATTGATGGTGAGGTTTACACCTGACGACTTCGCCTTACCCACCATTTCCAGATATGGCGTAACGGTATCAATGGAAAGACGCTCAATTTCCGTTGTCGAATCGACTATTTCGACGAGATCGATCTGGCCAATGTAGGCGCCATGCGACCACGCGGCGTTAGGACCGAACTTTCCGCTTCCAGCCCCGGGTTTGAGCAGATCGAGCGTCTCATTGATAAACGAGCCTTCGAAGTTCTTTGTCGAGGTCCAGCCAAGTGGCTCGCCGTTTTCTCGGACGGCATGCGCAAACAGGGCGACCTTCTTTGCTCCCGTCTGCAAGCGCTGAATCGCGTCAACACGTATGACGATCCCTTGCGGTATTTTTTGAATCTCTCCATTGGCCGTTTCGAAAGCCATGAGATTGTTTGCTTGCCTCACCCGCGCGTCGGGATCCGAGACGGTGAAGCGGTTGCTGAGATAGCTACGTTCAAGCATAGGTCCTCCATTTAGGCGCTTGCCTGAAATCAGATCGGAACACTACGACACACCTAGCTGTGCAAATACTAAAATGGATGCCGGACTAAAATTGACACAGTATCCAGGTTTCGAAACTGTAGTTCGACCACCATTTCCCAAGCGGAGATCAGCCGACCGGTAGCCGGTCGGACAGTTTTCGAGTTCGGCCGCATGGCCGGCGTTGCAGCCAGATCAGTTATCGACCCGGGCGCGGAGCTTTTCCAGAACGTTTTCGACCGAACTGGACTTGATAATGGAACTGAAATTCGAATAATAAGTCTGCTGAACGGACATCCCGCTCGTATACATTTCGACCACCTGCCATTTACCGTCAATGTAAAGAAGTTGAAACGCCATGGTGAACTCGTTGGCCTTCGATTTCGCCGAATAGTAAATGCAGTCTGCCGTTTTCAGCGTGAGGCAGGTGATCTGAATCACAGTCGCCGAGCCGGGCTTGCTTCGGACCATCTCCCCAGACTCCAACACAAACTGCGAGGGTAACGAGCCTTCGAAGGCGCCTTGAAGGGTCCTCATCAGGAGCCGGCTATAAAGATCAACGGCTTCTGCCTGCCTTGACGCTGACATCGATCCCCACGCTGGTCCCAGTACAACTCGCGTCATGGTCTCGGTTGCCACCAGGCGCTTGAAGGTGGGGCCAACACGCTGAGCGAACGCTTGCTTGGTCTCCTTCTGCGGGCTCGCTATAGCTAGAAGTGCCGCTGCAACCTTCTTGGCATCGGCATCCGGTTTTTGAGAGGGCTGAGCGGTTCCACTTCCCGGCGATCCCATCAAAAGCAAGCCCAGCAGCAGAAGTTTCGGAAGTACGTTTTGCATCTTTTTCATCCAGCAGCCGTGGAGAATGCACGCGTCCTACGCAAGACGCCTGTGCTCAATGAGCAAACTGCGGGTCGCGGGGCGCTACTGTTTAGCGTTCGCGGCATCCCCGCCAGGCTTTGCAGCGTTGCTGCCAGCCTTTAACTTCGCGCGTTCCGCGTTGCAGTCAAGTTCCAGCACCACTTTCCCCGTGTCCTTTTCCGTGACCTTCGACGCCAGCTTCAGGTCTTTCGGGTTGCCCCGGTCCTTGCATGCTTCGTATGCATAGCCTTTTGCGGAAGCGAGTAGCAACCCAGGATGGCGCGGAGCGGTAACCGCCGCTTTCCACTGCCCGGATTGTTCCTGCCAGTACGCCTGATACTTCGTGGTGTCCTGAGGCGGGCTTATTGCTGCCTGGCGTTCCTTGGTTTTAGCTCGCTCCGCGTTGCAGTCCAGTTCCAGCATGATCTTGCCGGTAGCCTTCTCCGTCACTTTCGCGGCACGGTTCCAAAGCTTGGGATTACCGCGATCCAAGCAAGCCCGATGCGCAGCCCCTTCCGCAAAATTCAGATCGGTCCCAGGTTGATTTTCCGCTGGCCCCTTCCACGCTCCCGCAGGATCCTGCCAGGTGGCGATGTATTGCGCGGCAGCCGGACCAGCCAGCAGCATGCCTATCACACCCGCACCGCATAGCCAATTTTTCATGATCGCCCCCCATTCATTTTTTGAACGAGTAGGTTATTCGTGATTGTGGTGTGAGTAACTAGCCCGAAAGGAGCAATCCGATGCTTCCGGGCGATGCGGCGGCACAGCCGTAAGCTTCCCCTTCCCGCCCCAACCCATCAAGTCCGTCGAATCCGATGAATGCCATCTCGTCCGCGTTGATCCGGATCGCAAAAATGACCAGTCGCAACCTTGGCGACGCAATTTCGAGCGAGTTAGATAGCGGAGCCAACCGGGCAACACGGCGTCACCGGCTCTTGGAAATCACATCGCTCATGTACTTGTTCAAATCGCGAAAATCCTGAACGGTCCAGGCGTGCGGCGCCAACTTCACGCCGTTCTCCCTCAACGTTCTCGGAATCAGGTCTCCGTTCGGACGAAGGATTACCGAGGAGACGATGACGCCCGGATAATCATGGAGTCGCTTTTTGAATGCAGCAGTTGTGAGGTCGGGCGTGGGAGGACTGCTTTTCTTGGCCAACAGCCCCGTGCCCTTGATATCTGCACCATGGCACATCGCGCATCTCTGGGTGTAGAGATTCTTCCCGTTGACGCTTTGTGCAAAGGATGGCGATGGTTGATTCAACACCACCACTCCCAGCGTAGCGATGAGCAATTCCCTTGCTTTCATTTGGTCTTGTCGTATCACGCAAATTGACGGGGTGCCGAGTATAGACCCGCAAACGTGAAATAGCCGCTCTTGGCCGAAGGCTGGAATTTCGGCCGGCTAGACCAAGTCCATCAACGACTTACATCGCCATGCCGCCAGACGACACTTGGGAAGGCCCGCGCTTGGCAATTGCCCCTGCCTTCAATCATCCCCTCCCCCCGACGCATTCCTCGCCTCCGCCAACGCCACCGTCAAATGCATCACCTTCTTCTTCAACTGATCCCTTTCATCCGTCAGCCGAGTCAGCAACTCCCGTAACCGCGCCACCTCCGCCGGCAAATCCGCAATGTTCTCAATAGGAATATCCGGCACAGCCTCACGCGGTGGCGGCGCTTTAGCCTGGCGGACCTCACGAGCCGCCTGCTGCAATTCCTTCCTGCCGCCAGCCACAGCAGCAGCCTGCCGCTCAGGCGGCAACGTCGCCACAGCCGCCGCGGCATTGATGGAGATAGCCCCATCCTTCACCGCCCGCACCAGTTCCGGCGCCGCAGCCTTCTGTATCTTCTCGATCTGCCCCAAGGTATTGCTGCTGATACGCGCAGCCCGAGCCAGAGCCTGGCGGCTCAGCGCCTGCGACACGACTGCGGCCGGCAGCGGCGGCGGTTCGCCGGAGTCTTCGTCCCAGGGCGGATCGTCGGGCGCGGGCGCAGCCGCGGTGCGCGCCTGCAGGATTTCCTTCTTGCGCAGCGCCAGCACCCCGCGCTGGAAGTCGGACACGCTGCGCCGACCCAGGTGGTTTTCGATCATCCAGAGGTGCACGTCCTCGATGGATTTGAAGGAGGTGTTCTGGCGGGTTTCGAAGGGGATGCCGTGCTTCATGCACAGGGCATGGCGGTTGTGGCCGTCGACCAGCAGGTCGCCCCATAGCACCAGGGCGTCGCGGCAGCCTTCGGCGAGCAGGCTGCGTTCCAGCGCCTCGCGCTCGTCGTCGGTCAAGGGGTCTATGTAGGCGCGCAGGCCCTCGTCTATCCTGATTTCCATGGTGTCCAAATACGGTTACGCCCAGCCCGGTATCTATACGAGGCCCTGGCATCTTTCCTAAGCCAGCCCCTGCCCCCGCAGCACGTCCTGGATCGCCGCCAGGCGCGCCACCGGGTCGGTCATGGCGAGCAAGGCGGCCTTGTCGTCGGGCGGCAGGGGCAGCAGTTCGCACCAGCGGTCGGCGACCCAGCCGCTGTCATCCAGCCGGAACGGCGGGCCCAGGGGCATTCTTTCGGGGGACACGCCATCTTGCTGCCATTGGGCCACCAGGCGTCCCAGCGCGTCGGCGCTGGGCTGCATGGCTGCCGGCACGGGTGCACGCGGGTCGTCGGGGATGGGCTCGGCCTGGCCCATCCAAAGGCCGTATTTTGCCACCTCGCTGGAAAGCAGCCGGAAGCGGCTGGTGCCGACGCAGCGCAGCTCCAGCAGGGCCGGCATGGGCGCGTCCCAATCTGCGATGCGCGCCATGGTGCCGACGGGGGCCAGGGTCTCCACGCCTTCCGGCGTGCGGACCTCCTGGCCCGACAACAGGCCGACCACGCCGAATTCGCTGCCGTCCGCGATGCAGCGGCGGATCATGTCCAGGTAGCGCACCTCGAAGATGCGCAGGTGCAGCACGCCTGCGGGGAACAGCGCGTTGGATAGCGGAAACAGCGGGATCAGAGACATGGCGGCCTCCTATTTCACGATGAATGCCTCGTCGACGGGCACCTGCATGGCGGTGACCATGGCATTGGTCTGCGCGGCCATGCCTATTACGCCCAGCAATTCGGCATGCTGGCCGTCGGTCATGCCCTTGGCGCGGGCGGCGGCGGTGTGGGAATGGATACAGTAGGTGCAGCCGTTGGCGGTGGACACGGCGATGTAGATCATTTCGCGCATCAGGGGAGAGAGTTCGCCGTCCGCCATCATGACCTGCTTGAGCTGGCCCCAGACCCGCTCAAGCTGCGGCGGATCGTTGGCCAGGGCGCGCCAGAAGTTATTGACGAAATCCGACTTGCGCGTGGCGCGGATGTCTTCGAACACGGCCCAGGCTTGGGGGCTTTGGCGGACGTCGTCGTCGGACAGCAGTTTTACGGTGCTCATGCGGCGCTTCCCTGAAAACTCGTTCAATTCGATGAAAAGACATGTCACGCGCTAGCCATATCGCGCGGCGCGCGCTTGCCCTATGATGTAGCGCGGTTCGCGGCGCTCAGACGCTGCGGCCGTCGTACGGGATGCGGGGCCAGGCGTTCAGATCCACGTTTTCCAGGCAGCGCACGTTTATCGCTGCTGTCTCTTCGCCCTTGGCACCCACGCCGAAGCCGAATGGCGCGCAGCCGCAATTGGCGCAGAAGTGGTGTGAAATCACGTGCTTGTGGAACCGGTAGGTCGACATGGCGCTGGCGGGCGTGGCAAGGCGCACGCTGGCGCGGGGCACGAACCACAGCAGATAGCCTTTGCGGCTGCAGTGCGAGCAATTGCATTCCAGTACCTGGGACGGTTCGCCATCGACTTCGAACGCGATCTGTCCGCAATGGCAGCTTCCTTTCAGCATGGCCGGGCTCCTTTGTACGTGGGGTCAGGCTTCCATCATAGAGCGGCGCCGCCCTCCTGGCACCGTCCGTTCGTCACCCTGGAGACATCATGCCCCAACTATCCGCCTACCTCAGCTTTGACGGCAATTGCGCCGAGGCCATGCACTTCTACGAGCGCGTGCTGGGCGGGCGGATGGAGGCCATGATCCGCTATGCGGACGCCCCGCCCGACGCCGCCATGCCGGTCTTGTCGGACGAAGACGCCGGCCGTATCATGCACGCCCGCCTGGGCCTGGACGAGCAGACCCTGATGGGCAGCGACGCGACCGCCGGGCATCCCTATCCCGGCAAGCAGGGCGTGGCGCTGGCGCTGGCCTATCCCACGGTTTCGGACGCGCAACGCGTCTTCGACCTGCTGGCCGACGGCGGCAGCATCACCATGCCCTTGCAGAAGACCTTCTGGGCCGAGGCCCATGGCTCGCTGATAGACCGCTACGGCACGCGCTGGATGGTCAGTGGCGGGCGCGTTTCCCACTAGAAAAGCAACGCGGCGGATCGAACCGCCATCCACGGAGCAACAACTGATGACGCATGGAATACATGGCAAGCAACGCTGGTGGGCGCTGATGGTGCTTTGCCTGGGCGTGTTGATGATCGTGCTGGACACCACCATCGTGAACGTCGCCCTGCCCTCCATCCGCGAAGACCTGCATTTCACCGAGACCTCGCTGGTGTGGGTGGTGAACGCCTACATGCTGACCTTCGGCGGCTTCCTGCTGCTGGGCGGACGGTTGGGCGACCTGCTGGGGCACCGCCGCATGTTCCTGGCGGGCCTGGTGGTCTTCACGATTGCCTCGCTGGCCTGTGGCCTGGCGCAGAACCAGGCCCTGCTGATCGGCGCGCGCGCGGCGCAGGGGCTGGGCGGCGCGGTGGTGTCGGCGGTGTCGCTGTCGCTCATCATGAACCTGTTCACCGAAACCGGGGAACGGGCGCGCGCCATGGGCGTGTATGGCTTTGTCTGCGCGGGCGGAGGCAGCATCGGCGTGCTGCTGGGCGGGCTACTGACCAGCGCGCTGTCCTGGCACTGGATCTTCCTGGTGAACCTGCCCATCGGCGTGGTGGTCTATGCGCTGTGCCTGCGGCTGATTCCGGCCGCACCGCCTGCCGCCGCCGGCGCCCGGCTGGACGTGGCCGGCGCGCTGAGCGTCACCGCCTCGCTGATGCTGGCGGTGTATGCGGTGGTCAACGGCAACGAGGCCGGCTGGACCTCGACGCAGTCGTTGACCCTGTTGGGCGCGGCAGCCGCGCTGATGGCGCTGTTCCTGACGATCGAAGCGCGGGTGGAATCCCCGCTGATGCCGCTGGGGCTGTTCCGCCTGCGCAACGTGGCCACGGCCAACGTCGTCGGCGTGCTGTGGGCCGCGGCCATGTTCGCGTGGTTCTTCGTGTCGGCGCTGTACATGCAGCTGGTGCTGGGCTACAGCCCCATGGAGGTCGGCCTGGCCTTTCTGCCGGCCAATCTCATCATGGCGGCGTTCTCGCTGGGGCTGTCGGCCAAGCTGGTGATGCGCTTTGGTATCCGCGGGCCGTTGGCCACGGGTTTGTTCATTGCCGCGCTGGGGCTGGCCTTGTTCGCGCGCGCGCCGGCGGACGGCAGCTTCGCCGTCGATGTCCTGCCAGCCATGCTGCTGCTGGGCCTGGGCGCGGGCGTGGCCTTCAACCCGATGCTGCTGGCCGCGATGAGCGATGTGGAGCCCAGCCAGTCCGGCCTGGCGTCCGGCGTAGTCAACACAGCTTTCATGATGGGCGGCGCGCTAGGTCTGGCGGTGCTGGCCAGCCTGGCCGCAGCGCGTACCGCGGGGTTGGCAGCGGCTGGCGCGGCGCCGACCCTGGCGCTGAATGGCGGCTATCAGCTGACCTTCCTGGCGGGCGCCCTGATTGCAGGGCTGGCCGCTACGCTCAGCGCGCTGCTGGTGCGCACACGTAACCACGAACTGTCGGTCCAGGCCGGTTCGTCGCACTGACACGGGATAGTCGCGGCGCGCGGGCGGCAGGCGCTGTCCTGTCCGCCCGCGCCGCCATTGCCGCTACTTGCGCGGCATCCAGTTCTCAGCCAGCTTCACGAAGGCGCTCGCGCCGATCGGCAGCAATGCGTCGTTGAAGTCATAGCTGGTGTTGTGGACCAGGCATGGGCCTTCGCCGTGGCCGGGTTCACGGTGGTCGCCTTCGCCGTTGCCGATGAAGCAATAGCTGCCGGGCACCTCTTCCAGCATGAAGGAAAAGTCCTCGGCCGCCATGATGGGCGCCTGCACCAGCACGCGCTCCTGCCCTACCACCTGGGTCAGCGCGTTGCGCATGAAGGCGGTCTCGGCCTCGTGGTTGATGGTCGACGGATAGTGCCGCGTGAAGACGAATTCGCATTGCGCGCCGAACATGCCGGCCACGTGCTGCGCGATCTCGCCCATGCGGCGCTCGATCAGGTCCAGGGTTTCGCGGGTATAGGCGCGCACCGTGCCGCGCAGTTCGCAGGTGTCGGGGATGACGTTGACCACGCCGCCCGCCTGCACCGTCGTCACCGAGATGACCGCTGTCTCCAGCGGCTTCTTGTTGCGGCTGATGATGGTCTGGAAGGCCTCGATCATCTGCGCTGCCGCGGGTATGGGATCGATGGACAGGTGCGGCATGGCCGCGTGGCCGCCCTTGCCGCGCACGGTCACGTGGAATTCGCTGTTGGACGCCAGCACCGGCCCCGCGGACGAGGCGAAGCAGCCCACCGGAATGCCGGGCATGTTGTGCATGCCGAAGACCGCTTCCATGGGGAATTTCTCGAACAGGCCGTCGCGCATCATCTCGCGCGCGCCGCCGCCGCGCTCTTCGGCGGGCTGGAAGATCAGGTACACGGTCCCATCGAAGTTGCGATGGTGCGCCAGATGCTGGGCCGCGCCCAGCAGCATGGCGGTATGGCCGTCATGGCCGCAGGCGTGCATCACGCCGGGATGCTTGCTGGCGTGGCTGAACTGGTTGACCTCGTGCATGGGCAACGCGTCCATGTCGGCGCGCAAGCCCAGCGTGCGCCCGGAGTCGCCATTGCGGATCACGCCCACCAGGCCGGTCTTGCCGAAGCCGCGATGCACCGGGATGCCCCAGCTTTCCAGCAGCTGGGCCACCAGGTCGGAGGTGCGGTTCTCTTCGAACGCCAGTTCCGGATGCGCATGGATGTCCCTGCGGATGTCGCGGATGGACGGGGAGTTTTCAACAATCTCTTCGATCAGGTTCATAAGCTGCTGCGGGCCCCGCAAGCGGAGCCCCGAATACCAGGGTTGGAAGTAGGAAGTTCAATCGGGCTTGATGCCCAGCTTGCGCAGCACGGGACCGGAAGTGTCCCGCTCGGTTGCAACGCGCTGGGCGAAGGCCGCCGCCGCCAGATGGTACGGCAAGGAGCCGTGGCTGGCGTACATCTGCTTGAGCGCGCCGTCCTGCTGCGCGCGGCCGATTTCTTCGTTGAGCCGCTGCACGATGGCGTCCGGCGTGCCGGCGCGCGCGGCCACGCCCAGCCACACCGCGCCCTCGAAGCCGCGGAAGTTGCTGGCGGCCAGCGTGGGCGTCTTGCCGAAGGCAGCGTCGGGCACGGTCTCGCTCATTGCCAGCGCGCGCAGGCGGCCGTCCTTGACCATGGGCTCGACCAGCGCGGTGCCGGCGAAATAGATTTCGGTATCGCCCGCCAGCACCGAATTCAGCGCGGCAGTGCCGGTCTTGAACGGGACGTGCAGGATGTCCACGCCTGCCTGTTCACGCAGCATTTCGAACAGCACGTGGGGCGGGCTGCCGTTGCCCGAGGACGCGTAGTTCAGGCGGCCAGGCTTCTGGCGCGCCAGCGCCAGCAGTTGATCCAGGGATTTGGCCTCCAATTTGTCGTTGACGGTCAATGCCATGGGGATGACCGCCAGCGGGCTGACCGGCTGCAGGTCGCGCGCCGGATCGTAGGTCAGGGCCGGAAAAATGTAGGGGTTCCACACCAGGTGCGCGTTGGTGACCAGGGCCAGCGTGTGGCCGTCGGCCGGCGCGGACTTGAGCTGCTGCATGGCCAGCATGCCGCCGGCGCCGGGTTTGTTTTCGACCACGACAGGCTGGCCCAGGGCGCGGTGCAGGCGTTCGGCCAAGGGCCGCGCGAACAGGTCCGGCAGGCTGCCAGGACCGCCATTGACCAGCAGGGTCACCGGCCGCGACGGCCAGGTTTCCGCGCTGGCTGCAGGGCCGGCAACCAGTGCGGCCACCGCCGCCACGCAGGCCGCAACATGACGCAGAACCGGGCGCAACAAGGGCCGCCGGGCGGATGTTTCGGGCAGGTTGCGGGTGCGCGGGCCGGTGCGCCGGACGTCGTGTAGCCGTATCACTGTGCTTGTCTCCTGGGCGCGCCAGCCGCCGGCTGCATGCCGGTCGTGGTATCGACGCTTTTTTCTACGATAAGCAGCATAAATCTCGGCGTCAATAATTTTTATCGAGATTTTTTAAAGCCAGTGATAAAGTAGCTCCCATGTCAGACGGCGCCACCCTCCCCCCGCTTGCCCATTCCGCCTCGGCCAACACCCTGGTCGGCGCGGCCTATGTCAACCTGCGCCGCGACATCATCCAGGGCGTGCATCCGCCGGGCTCGCGCCTGCGGGTCGAACACCTGAAGGACGATTACGGCGTGGGCGCGGGCACGTTGCGCGAAGCGCTGGCGCTGCTGGTGTCGGACGCGCTGGTCATCGCGCAAGGACAGCGCGGCTTTCACGTCACGCCGATTTCGCTGGAAGACTTCCGCGACATCACCGAGAACCGCGTGCTGCTGGAGTCCCAGGCCCTGCGCCAGTCCATCGCCCTGGGCGATGACGACTGGGAAAGCGCGGTGCTGGCCGCCTTCCACCGTCTGAGCAAGGCCGAACAGCGCCTTGCAGCCGACCCCGATACCCGCTTTGAAGAGTGGGAACAGCGCAACCGCGAGTTCCACCGCGAACTGATCCGCGCCTGTCCGTCGCGCTGGCTGCATCATTTCCTGGGCATCCTGTACCAGCAGGCCGAACGCTATCGACGCCTGACCGTCACGCGCAAGCCCATCGCGCGCGACCTGGACGACGAACACAAAGGCATCCTGGACGCCACGCTGGCGCGCGATGCGGACCGCGCCTGTGAATTGCTGGCCGCCCACATCCGCCTGACCTACGAGGCCGTGGCGCGCCTGCCGCCAGACCTGTTCACGCCCGATTGAAAACCCGCAGGCCGGGCCGCTACGTCGCGCCAGTTCGGTGCTGCGCCAGCACGTCGTGCATGGCCCGCGCGGCGCGCTCCAGCACCGGCACCGCACGCAGCAGCTCGTCCAGCATGACGCGCGCCGTCGGTGCATGGCAGGCCACGGCCGCCACCACGCGGTCGTCCGCGTCGCGCACCGGCACTGCCACGGCGCTCATGCCGCGCACGAATTCCTCGTTGTCGATGCCAATGCCGCGCGCAGCCAGCCGTTCGAGTTCTTCTTCCAGCCTGGCCGGGTCTGTCAGCGTGCGCGGCGTGTTGCGCGTGAGCGGCAGGCGCGCCAGCACCCGCCCGCGCTCCAGCCGATTCATGGACGCCAGGAACAACTTGCCGCTGGCGGTGCAGTGCATGGGCACGTGGCTGCCCACCGCGAAGAACAGGCGCAGCGGCTCCTCCGTTTCCACGCGTTCCATGTAGATCACGCGGTCGCCGTCGGGCGCGGTCAGGTTGCAGGTTTCGCCCAGGGTGCCGACCAGCTGGGCCAGCACGGCGCGGCAGGCGCGCGTGAAGGCCGAGGCGCGCAGAGTTGCCAGGGCCAGGGTCGCTGCCTGCGGTCCCGGCACGAAGCCGTTCTCGGTGGGCGTGGCGGCCACGAAGCCGGCGCGCTGCATGGCCGCCAGCAGGCGCATCAAGGTGGTCTTGGGCATGTCCAGCCGTTGCGCCAGTTGCGCCAGCGTGGGTGGATGCTGGGCGCGCGCCAGGTGATCCAGCACCACCAGCGCCCGCAGCGAACGCGCGGCCTCTTGATGGGTGGCGGCGTCATCGGCCTGCTGCGCCGATGCTGCACCGCGATTTTGAAACTGAATCTGCATATTCTGTTCCACTTTTCCGCCCCTGCGCCTGTTGTGCTTTGCTCTGCGCGCGCGCTTCCTAGAATCGCCTCAAATGCCGCAGCGCTCAGGCGCCGGCATCGATCCAGTATATAAGTGCGCCCCACAACGACAAGCAGGGTTAACGCGCCGTAGGCTTGGCGCCGCGCCCTGCTGCAGGGAGAGCTTGCGGACATGTCCGATACCGTGGATTACATCGTGGTTGGCGCCGGCTCGGCCGGATGCGTGATGGCCAACCGGCTGAGCGCCAGCGGCGCGCACAGCGTCTGCCTGCTGGAAGCCGGCCCCAAGGACAGCAACCCGTGGATACACATCCCCATCGGCTACGGCAAGACGATGTTCCACAAGGTCTTGAACTGGGGCTACTACACCGACCCCGACCCCGGCATGCTGGACCGGCGCATCTATTGGCCGCGCGGGCGCACGCTGGGCGGCTCGAGCTCCATCAACGGCCTGATCTACATCCGCGGCCAGCGGCAGGACTACGACGCCTGGGCCGCCGCCGGCAATCCCGGCTGGAGCTGGGACGAATGCCTGCCCTACTTCCGCAAGCTCGAGAACAATGACCTCGGCCCCGGCCCCACGCGCGGCACCGAGGGCATGCTCAACGCCACCTCGATCAAGACGGCGCATCCGCTGGTGGAAGCGTTGATAGGCGCCGCGCAAAAGCTGGGCCTGCCGCATGTGCAGGACTTCAATACCGGCGACCAGGAAGGCGTGGGCTACTACCAGCTCACCACACGCAACGGCCGGCGTTGCTCAACCGCCGTGGCCTATCTGCGCCCCGCGCAGAACCGCAGCAACCTGCGCGTGGAAACCGACGCACACGCCATGGCCGTACTGTTCGAAGGCAAGCGCGCCTGCGGCGTGCGCTACCGGCGCGACGGCCAGGTGCATACCGTGCGCGCCCGCCGCGAAGTGGTGCTGTGCGCCGGCGCCCTGCAATCGCCGCAGCTGCTGCAGCTGTCCGGCGTCGGACCCGCAGCCCTGCTGCGCCGGTTCGGCATCGGCGTGGTGCGCGACCTGCCGGGCGTGGGCGAAAACCTGCAGGACCATCTGCAGATCCGCCTGATCTACGAGACCACCCGCCCCATCACCACCAACGACCAGTTGCGCAGCCTGACGGGCCGCGCCCGCATGGGCCTGGAATGGCTGCTGTTCCGCGGCGGGCCGCTGGCGGTGGGCATCAACCAGGGCGGCGTGTTCTGCCGGGTAGACCCGGCCAGCCGCACGCCCGACACGCAGTTCCATTTCGCCACGCTGTCGGCCGACATGGCGGGCGGCAAGGTGCATCCGTTCTCGGGCTGCACCTATTCGGTGTGCCAGCTGCGGCCCACGTCGCGCGGCCGGGTCCAGCTGCGCAGCGCGGATCCCTTCGAGGCGCCGTCCATGCAGCCGAACTACCTGTCCACCGAACTGGACCGCCACATGGCCGTGGCGGCGGTGAAGTATGCGCGCAGGCTTGCCGCCACCGAACCGCTGGCAGGCCTGATGAAGCGCGAGTTCCGCCCCGGGCCGGACGTGCGCACGGACGACGAGATCCTGCACTTCTGCCGTGAATACGGCGCCACGATCTTCCACCCGTCCGGCACCGCGAGGATGGGGCCGTCCAGCGACCCGATGGCCGTGGTGGACGAACGCCTGCGCGTACACGGCGTGGCGGGGCTGCGCGTGGTGGACTGCTCGATCATGCCGACGCTGGTGTCGGGCAACACCAACGTCCCCGTGGTGATGCTGGCCGAACGCGCGGCCGAATTCATGTTGCAGGACCTCAGGCAAGCGCAGCCGCAGGCGCTGCGCGTCGCCGCCTGAATCGGAGATGACGGACCCCGGATAGCAGAACCCCAAGGCGCAGGACAACGCAGATTGCCCCACCGCCCCACCAAAGGAGACTAGACATGGCCAAGCAAAACGAAGCCGCGGTGCGCAAAGTCGTCGCCGCGTCGCTGATCGGCGCCACCATCGAGTGGTACGACTTTTTCCTGTACGGCGTCGTCGCGGGCATCGTGTTCAACAAGCTGTACTTCCCTACCGGCGACCCGCTGGTCTCGACCATGCTGGCCTACACCACCTTTGCCGTCGGCTTCGTCACGCGACCGCTGGGCGGGCTGATCTTCGGCCACTTCGGCGACCGCATCGGCAGAAAGAGCATGCTGGTGATGACGCTGATGATCATGGGGATCGCCACCTTCCTGATCGGCCTGGTGCCCACCTACGACAGCATCGGCATCTGGGCGCCGATCCTGTTGCTTTTGCTGCGGGTGTTCCAGGGCATAGGCCTGGGCGGCGAATGGGGCGGCGCGGTGCTTATGGCCTACGAATACGCGCCGCCGGGCAAAAAAGGCTTTTATGCCTCGCTGCCGCAGATCGGCCTGGCCATCGGCCTGTGCCTGGCCTCGGGCACGGTGGCGCTGCTGTCCACCCTGCTGACGGACGCGCAATTCATGGCCTGGGGCTGGCGTATCGCCTTCCTGGCGTCCGCCGCCATGGTGCTGGTGGGCATGTACATCCGCCTGAACATCAAGGAGACGCCCGAGTTCGCGGCGGTCAAGGCCAACAACGCCGAGAGCCGCATTCCGTTCTTCGACATGCTCAAGCGCTATCCGGGCAATGTCTTCAAGGGCATGGGCGCGCGCTACATCGACGGCGTGTTCTTCAACGTGTTCGGCGTGTTCTCGATCTCGTACCTGACGCAGACGGTGCAGATCAGCCGGACCGAAGCGCTGATCGGCGTGATGGCCGCAGCCCTGGTGATGTGCTTTTTCATCCCCTTCTTCGGCCGGCTGTCCGACAAAATCGGCCGCACGCGAGTCTACTTCTGGGGATCGCTGATCACCGCCGCGGCATCCTTCCCCGGCTTCTGGCTGATGCTCAATAGTCAGGGCAGCGTGATGCTGATCTGGTTGGCCATCATCATTCCGTTCGGTATCCTGTACGCCGCCGTGTACGGACCGGAAGCAGCGCTGTTCTGCGAGCTGTTCGATGCCAAGGTGCGCTACACGGGGATTTCCTTCGTCTACCAGTTCTCGGGCATCTTCGCCTCGGGCATCACGCCCATCATTGCGACGGCGCTATTGAAGACGGGCGGCGGCCAGCCCTGGCTGATCTGCCTGTACGTGCTGTTCGCTGGGGTCGTGTCGGCGGTGTGCGCGATGCTGATCGGGCGCGGCGCGCAGCCGGCGGAACTGGAGGCGGCGGCAAATGCCATGCCGCGCGGGGGATTGGGCAAGGCCTGAATGTGAAGGCGCCGGCCATATGGGCCGGCGCGTTCCTACCTGAGTTGTGCCTCAGGCCGCTGCTACCGGGCGGCCGTAGAACGGATAGTTGGGATCGTTGTAGCCGTGGCTCGACGCGTGCCCAGGCGTGACCCAGTCGTTGACGACGGCCTCGTCCTCGGCCGTGATCTTCACGTCCAGCGCCGCGTAGTAGTCCTCCATCTGCGCCAGGGTGCGCGGGCCGGCGATGACGGCGGTGATGACGGGATTGGCCAGCACCCAGGCGGTGGCGAAATGCCCCGCCTGCGTGCCGCGGACTGCGGCGTGCGCCACCAGCTTTTGCGCGATTTCCAGGGACTCTTCGCGGAATTCGGTCGCCAGGATACGGCGGTCGCCGCGTCCGGCCCGGGTGTCGGCCGCGGGCGCCTGGCCCGGCAGGTACTTGCCGGTGAGCACGCCGCGCGCGATCGGGCTGTAGGGCACGACGCCCAGGCCGTAGTGCTTGCACGCCGGCAGGATCTCGACTTCGGGGCCGCGGTTGAGCATGTTGTAGTAAGGCTGGCACACCACGGGTTGCGGCACGCCCATTTTTTCGCACAAACGCATCACTTCGGCGATGCGCCAGCCACGGAAGTTGGACAGGCCGAAGCTGCGCAGCTTGCCGGCGCGGATCAGGTCGCCCAGCGCCCACAGGGCTTCTTCGAGGTTTTCCTCATGGTAGTCGCGGTGCAGGTAGAGGATGTCCATGAAGTCGGTGCCCAGGCGCGTGAGGCTTTCCTCCACGCCGCGCATGAGCCACTGGCGCGAATAGTGGGCCTGGTTGGGGCCGGTTCCGACGGCGTTGCCGATCTTGCTGGCAAGCACCCAATCGTGGCGCTGGCCTTTCAGTAGCTTGCCGACCACCTCTTCGGAGCGGCCGCCGTTATAGACGTCGGCGGTGTCGATGAAGTTCAACCCATGGTCACGCGCGGACGCGACGATGCGGGCGGCTTCGTCGTCGGGGGTCTGCTCGCCGAACATCATGGTGCCCAGGCAGAGCGGAGAGACGCGGAGATTGCTGCGGCCGAGGCGGCGGTAGTTCATGGTTGGCTTCCTCTCGTTCACGGAAATGGATTAGGCGGGAGCATGCAACGGCAGGCCCGCGCGAGTCAAATTCGCATCTTGGGCATTCTGGGATGGATTGTTGACGTTTGGTGTTGTGAGGCTGGGGTTCTTGAGTCGCCGGCGGCCGGACTGCGGAATTCCGATGCTCGCCCCGGTGGGGCTGCGCTTCGGATCCCTCCGCCCGGCCACCGGCTCAAAGCATCTGCCCATGAATCGGCCTGAAACCAATGCATAAGGCTGCTGTCAGCCGAGGCAGCCCGGAGCCATCCGAAGCGCAGCCCCATTGGGGCGAGCATCGGAATGGCGCAGGGCCGCCTCGGCGGCTAAAGAACCCTGACGCCCGCAAGCTCGAAGCCCTGCCGCTTCGGTTTTGTGAGACAGGGTTCTTGAGTCGCCGGCGTCCGGACTGCGGGATTCCGATGCTCGCCCCGGTGGGGCTGCGCTTCGGATCCCTCCGCCCGGACACCGGCTCACGGCATCTACCCATGAACGGACCTAAGACCAGTGCATTCAGCTGCTGTCAGCCGAGGCGGCCCGGAGCCATCCGAAGCGCAGCCCCACCGGGGCGAGCATCGGAATGGCGCAGGGCAGCCTCGGCGGTTCAGAACCCCGACATCCGCATACTCGAAGCCGCCTACAGCCGCCACATCAAATACCTAGCCAAAAACGATCTAGACCCCAGCGTCCACCGCCTCCAGGATCTTGCCGAACAGCGCGTCGGCGTGGGCCGAGTTCAGCCAGCGCACAATCACCACCATCTGCCGCTCCGGTTCCACCCACGTAAACGAGCTACCCGCCCCCACGCCAAAGAAGCTGGAAGCCGGCACGCTAGGAAACACGCGGCCTTCATGATTCAGCCAGATCAGATAGCCGTAATACGGCGCAATCGCACATGGCGTGCGCATGTCCCTGATCCACTCGCTGGACAGGATGCGACGGCCGTTGGCCATGCCGTCGTTCAGCAGCATCTGACCGATCAGCGCCTGGTCGCGAGCGCTGATGGACATGCCGCCGCCCCAGTGCGAACCGCCCGGCACCGACGGCATGCGCTGGCCGTCGATCTCGACCCAGGCGTTGTCGTAGCCAACCCACTGCCAGTCTTCGCTGGCGCCGATGGGCCGCGTAACCGCCTCGCGGAAGACTTCGGGCAAGGGCTTGCGGAACAGATGCAGCAGCGCATACGACAGCTGATTGATACGCACGTCGTTGTATTCCCAGTACGTGCCGGGACGTTGCAACGGCCGCGCTTCGCCCTTCTTGCCGTCCGGCGGCACGCCGAAGGTGACGGCGCGATAGCGATCGGCCTGGTCGGATACGCCAAAGCGTTCGCCTTCCCATTCGCTGGTCTGCTGCAGCAGATGACGCCAGGTGATGTCGGCGTTCTGCCCTTCGTCGAAGCCGATGCCGGGCACGCGCTTGCCCACGGGCTCGTCCACGTCCGGCAGCAGGCCGCGGTCATGGGCCACGCCGGCCAGGATTGCCAGGTACAGCTTGGCCACGCTGAAGGTCAGGTCGGCGCGCTCGGGCTCGCCCCAGGACGCGACGGTCTCGCCGCGCACGGTCACCACGCCCGACACCGGGCCGCGGTCGTGGATGGGACCCAGCAGGCGGTTCCAGGGCGGCGGATCGTTCAGGTGCACGCCAAAGTTGCCCTTGACGCTGCGGTCCCAGGCGGATTCGTGGTCGTTGGCGAACTGGATCGCCTGCTGCATGAGTGTGTTCATCGTTTCCCTCGTTATGTGTGTGTCTCAGGCCGCTACGCTTGCGCGCGAGCCGGCCAGGAATTCCATTGCCGCCTGCACGCCGCCCGCCCTATGCGGCACGGCTGCCGCGGCCAGGCCCATTTCCACGCCGGCCAGCGTGCCGCACAGCGTCAGGTCGTTGAAGTGGCCCAAGTGGCCGATGCGGAACACGCGGTCGGTAAGCTTGCCCAGGCCCTGCCCCAGCGACATGTCGAAACGTTCCAGCACCAGCTTGCGGAAGGCGTCGGCGCCATGGCCTTGGGGCATGACCACCGCAGTGAGCGCCGGGCTGTGCGCGGCCGGATCCAGGCTCAGCAGCTCCAGCCCCCACCCGGCCAGAGCCAGGCGCGTGGCCTGGGCATGGCGCTGGTGGCGCGCGAAGACTTGCGGCAAGCCTTCTTCGCGCAGCATGGCCAGGGCTTCGTGCAGGCCGTAAAGCAGGTTGGTCGAAGGCGTGTACGGAAAGTAGCCGCGAGCGTTGGCGGCGAGCATCTCGCGCCAGTCCCAGTACGAGCGCGGCAGCCGCGCCTCGTCGGCCGCGGCCAGGGCGCGTGCGCTGACGGCGTTGAAGGCCAGGCCGGGCGGCAGCATCAGGCCCTTCTGCGAACCGGCCACGGTCACGTCCACGCCCCATTCGTCGTGGCGGTAGTCGATGGAGCCCAGCGACGAAATCGTGTCCACCATCAGCAGCGCCGGATGCGCGGCGCCGTCGATCGCGGCGCGCACGGCCGGGATGTCGCTGGTCACGCCGGTGGAGGTTTCGTTGTGCACCACGCACACGGCCTTGATCTTGCGCCCCTGGTCTTCGGCGAGGCGGGCGGCGATGGCTGCCGCGTCCACCGGGTGGCGCCAATCGCCTTCCAGGAAGTCCACCTCCAGGCCCAGCCGCCCCGCCAGCTTGCGCCACAGGCTGGCGAAATGGCCGGTCTCGACCATCAGCACGCGGTCGCCGGGCGACAGGGTGTTGACCAGCGCGGCCTCCCAGGCGCCGGTGCCGGACGACGGGAAGATCACCACCGGGGACTGCGTCTGGAACACCTGCTTGACGCCTTCCAGCACCGCCAGGCCCAACGCGCCGAACTCGGGTCCGCGATGGTCGATGGTGGGCTGGTCGATCGCGCGCAGCACGCGATCGGGCACGTTGGTGGGCCCCGGAATCTGCAGGAAATGCCGGCCGGACGGATGACTGTTCAGGGTAAGCATGCGTAGTCCCAAAGTGGAATATTTTTGTATACCAACGAAAGGCGCAGGGCAGACAAGCAGGACTTTCCCCGCGCGCGGACTTGCGGCATGCGTCACTCTATCCCATTGTTTTTGCGTTAATAACCTAGGGTATACACCCATCTGGTGATACGGAAAGACAGGTTTATAGTCTCGCAAAACACGGGGAATTTTTGTATACCAATGAGCAGCGTTTCCAGCCTGATGCCTGATTCCGGCGCCACCAGCGTGGCCGCCGAAACCGCGCCGCCGCCTGCGGCGCGCGGCATGGGCAACGGCCGCACGCTGCCGGCCACGGTGGCCGGGCAACTGCGCGAACGCATCATCCAGGGCGAATTCCCGCCCGGCTCGCGGCTGAACGAGCGCACCCTGTGCGACCTGCTCGGCGTGTCCCGCACCCCCTTGCGCGAAGCCTTCCGCGTGCTGGCCGCCGAAGGCCTGGTGCAGATCGAACCGAATCGCGGGGCGCAGGTAGTGGCGCTGTCGGAAGCGAACATCCGCGAAGCCTTCGAGGTCATCGGCGGGCTGGAGGCCATGTCCTGCCGGCTGGCCTGCGAACGGGCCACGGACCAGGAAATCGCCGAGATCCGCGCGCTGACCTACGAAATGATGGCCAGCCACGCGCGCCACGACCTCCCCACCTATTTCCGCACCAATCGCGAAATCCACGAACGCATCAGCCTGGCCGCGCACAACAGCCTGCTCAAGCAGCTGTATGACGCCCAGAACGCGCGCATCCAGAACCTGCGCTTCGTCTCGAACGAGAACCGCCAGAAATGGGATCTGGCGATGCGCGAGCACATCGAGATGGCCGAGGCCCTGGACGCGCGCGACGCGGACCGGCTGGCCGGCATCATGCGCCAGCACTTGCAGCGCAAGTGCGAGGCCGCGTTGAAGACCCTTACCCAGCCGCCCGCGGCGGCGGCCGATTCCGGCTGACCCGCCGCAGGCAGCACAGCGGGCCGCGCCGCCCGCGACAAGATGGCAGATAAGCAGTACGTGCAGTGACTTCCACAGGAGCCTCACCATGACTGATTTCCGCATCACCCCCGCAGCATCCGCGCCGACCTGGCGCAGTCCCCTATCCCTCAAGGCCCTGGCTGCCGCCCTGTTGGCCTGCGCCACGCTGGCGGCCCAGCCAGCGCTGGCCGGCAAGAAGGACGACACCGTGCGCATGGCCTACGACCAGGCGCCGGAAAGCGTGGATCCCTACTACAACAACGTGCGGATCGGCGTCATCATCGCCGCCAACGTCTGGGACACCCTGCTCTACCGCGACCCGGTCACCAACGAGTACAAGGGGCAGCTCGCCAAGAGCTGGAAGCAGGTCGACGACAAGACCATGGAATTCGAGCTGCGTGAAGGCGTCAAATTCCATAACGGCGAGGAGTTCGACGCGGATTCGGTGGTGTACACGCTGAACTACGTGGCGGACCCGAAGAACAAGGCCGTCACGCAGCAGAACGTGGCCTGGATCGACAAGGTCGAGAAGATCGACAAGTACAAGGTGCGCCTGACCACCAAGGAGCCCTTCCCCGGCGCCAAGGAATACCTGTCCACCACCGCCGCCATACATCCGGCCAAGTACTACCAGGAAGTCGGGCCCAAGGGCATGAACGCCAAGCCGGTGGGCTCCGGTCCCTACAAGGTGGTGGACTACCAGCCCGGCAAGTCCATCACGCTGGAGCGCAACGCCGATTACTTCAAGGATTCGCCCAAGGCCCAGCCGAAGATCGGCAAGGTGGTGATCCGCTTCATCCCCGACCGCCAGACGCAGATGGCCGAGGTCATCTCGGGCGGCGAGGACCTGATCATGAGCGTGCCCAAGGACCAGGCCGAGCAGCTGGGCGGCATGCCCTCGCTGCAGATGGTCACGGGCGACACCATGCGCATCGTCTTCATGCAGATGAACATCCAGGAAGGCACGCCCGCGCCGCAGCTCAAGGACGAACGCGTGAGGCGCGCCATCATCCACGCCATCGACCGCGAAGCCATGTTGAAGAACATCGTGGGCGAAGGCGGCGGTCTCATCAACACCATCTGCACGCCTTCGCAGACGGGCTGCACCCAGGAAGGCGCGCCGGTCTACAAGTACGATCCCGCCCAGGCCAAGAAACTGCTGGCGGAAGCGGGCTACCCCAACGGCTTCGACATCGACCTGGTGGCGTATCGCGAGCGCAACCAGACCGAAGCCATCATCAACTACCTGCAGGCGGTGGGCATCCGCGCCAAGCTCAACTTCCTGCAGTACGCCGCCATGCGCGACATGATCCGCGCCAACAAGGCCTCGCTCACGCACCAGACCTGGGCGTCCAACCTGGTCAACGACGTGTCCGCGTCCACGCCTGTGTACTTCGCCTTCGGCAACGACGACATCACCCGCGACCCGCAGGTGCGCGACCTGCTCAACAAGGGCGACCACACCATCGAGAGCGGCGCGCGCAAGGCCGCCTACAAGCAGGCGCTGGACCTGATTGCACAGAAGGCCTATGCGGTGCCGCTGTGGACCCTGCCCGCCTACTACGTGACCACCAAGGACCTGAACTTCAAGCCCTATTCGGATGAACTGGTGCGCTTCTGGGACATGAGCTGGAAGTAAGGCGCGGCCCCGCGCCGGCCTGGCATCGCGCCGGGCCGGCGTGAGTCCAACGAAGAGGAAGCCCTATGCTGTATTTCACGATCAGGCGCCTGGGCCTGGCGGTGCTGGTGGCGCTGACGGTCTCGATCCTGGCGTTCCTGCTGCTGCACCTGTCCGGCGACCCGGCGCTGGCGCTGGCCGGCGAAGGCGCGCGCCAGGCCGACATCGACATGATCCGCAAGACCTACGGCCTGGACCGGCCGCTGGCCGTGCAGTACGCGGACTGGCTCTGGCACATCCTGCAGGGCGATTTCGGCACCTCGGTGTATTTCAAGACCGAGGCGGGACCGCTGATCCTCTCCAAGCTCAAGACCACCCTGCTGCTGGGCCTGGGCGCGCTCGCCTTCGCGCTTCTGATCTCGATTCCGCTGGGCGTGCTGGCCGCGCTGTACAAGGGCAGCCTGATCGACCGCATATGCCTGGCCATCGCCGTGCTGGGTCAGGCGCTGCCCAACTTCTTCTTCGCGCTGATCCTGATCATGCTGTTCTCGATATCGCTGCGCATCCTGCCGGTGTCGGGCAGCGGCAGCTGGCAGCATTTCGTGATGCCGGCGATCGCGCTGGGCTATTACGTGGCCCCCGCCTTCATGCGCCTGATCCGCGCCGGCATGATCGAAGTCCTGGCCGCCGACTACATCCGCACCGCGCGCGCCAAGGGCCTGCCGGCACGCAAGATCGTCTTCAAGCACGCGCTGCGCAACGCCATCGTGCCGGTGGTGGCGCTGGCCGCGGTACAGCTGGGCTACCTGCTGGGCGGCTCGGTCGTCATCGAAACCATCTTCGCGCTGGACGGCCTGGGCTACCTGGCCTACCAGAGCATCACCTACAAGGACTATCCCGTGATGCAGCTGATCGTGCTGCTGCTGTCGGTGCTCTACGTGCTGCTGACCCTGGCCGCCGATATCGCCAACGCGTGGCTGGACCCGCGCATCCGGGTGTCCTGACATGAACACGCCTACCCTGACCCCGTCCGCTTCCGGCGCCCCGGCGCCGCTGGAACTGTCCGCGTCCGCCCTGCGCTGGCGGCGGCTGCGCCGCAACAAGGCGCTGCTGGCCGGCGGCGGCATCCTGCTCCTCATCGTGCTGATCGCGCTGTTCGCGCCCTGGATCTCGCCGCATGACCCCTACTACCAGGACCTGGCCTACCGCACGGCGCCGCCGGTCTGGTACGCCAAGGGCACCTGGCTGCACCCGCTGGGCACCGACCAGCTGGGCCGCGACTACATGTCGCGCCTGTTCTACGGCGCGCGCATCTCGCTTCTGATCGGCATCAGCGTGGCGCTGATCTCGGGCCTGATCGGCACGGCCATGGGCATGGCGGCCGGCTACTTCGGCGGCAAGGTCGACATGGCGGTGTCGTTTCTCATCACCACCCGCTTGTCCATGCCCGTGATCCTGGTGGCGCTGGCCACCGTCGCCATCGTCGGCGGCTCGCTGTGGGTCGTGATCCTGGTGCTGGGGCTGCTCAAGTGGGACCGCTATGCGGTGGTGATGCGCAGCGCCACCCAGCAGGTGCGCTCGCTGGAATACGTGGCCGCGGCGCAGGCCGCGGGCGCGTCCACCTGGCGCATCGTCTGGGGCGAAGTTCTGCCCAATGTGGTGCCGCAACTGATCGTGATCGCCACGCTGGAAGCCGCCAGCGCGATCCTGCTGGAAGCTTCCCTGTCCTTTCTGGGCCTGGGCGTGCAGCCGCCGCTGCCGTCGTGGGGCCTGATGATCTCGGAGGCCAAGGCCTACATGTTCTTCTCGTTCTGGCTGATCGCCATACCGGGGTCGGCGCTGGCGCTGCTGATCTTCGCGATCAACCTGGCCGGCGACGGGCTGCATCAACTCCTGACGCCTGAAGAGAGGGCCTGAGCATGAGCGACACCGACATCGTGCTGGACGTGCAGGGTCTCACCGTCGACATCGCCACGCCGCGCGGCCCGCTGCACGCGGTGCGCGACGTGTCCTTCCAGGTCCGGCGCGGCGAAACGCTGTGCCTGGTGGGGGAATCGGGCTGCGGCAAGTCCATGACCTCCCTGGCCATCATGGGTCTCTTGCCCAAGGCCGCCCGGCGCAGCACGCGGCGGCTGGCGGTGCTGGGCGAAGACCTGTCCGCCGCGCGCGGCGGGCGCATCAACGCGCTGCGCGGCAGCAAGATGGCCATGATCTTCCAGGAGCCGATGACGGCGCTGAACCCCGCCTACGCCATCGGCGAACAGCTGACCGAGCACTACATCCACCATTGCAAGGCCGGCGCGCGGCAGGCCCGCGACCGCGCGGTGGAGCTGCTGGAGAAAGTCGGCATCGCGTCGGCCGGGCAACGGCTATCCCAGTATCCGCACCAGCTCTCCGGCGGCCTGCGTCAGCGCGTGATGATCGCCATGGCGCTGATGTGCGGCCCGGAGCTGCTGATCGCCGACGAGCCCAGCACCGCGCTGGACGTGACCATCCAGGCGCAGATCCTGCGTCTGCTGGCCGACCTGCAGGCCGAGCTGGGCATCGCCATGGTGCTGATCACCCACGACCTGGGCGTGGTCGCGCGCATCGCGCGCCAGGTCGCGGTGATGTACGCGGGCCAGATCGTGGAAGAAGGACCCGTGGCGGAACTGTTCGCTTCGCCGCGCCATCCCTACACCCAGGGGCTCCTGGGCTGTATCCCCGTGCCCGGGCGCACGCCGCCCGGCGAGGCGCTGGGCACCATCCCGGGCGTCGTGCCCGCGCTGGTGGGCGAACTGCAGGGCTGCGCCTTTCGCGACCGCTGCCCGCACGCCCAGCCGCAATGCCGCCATGAGGTACCCGTACACGGCGCCGCATCCGGCCAGCAATGGCGCTGCATCCTCGAATCCGAAGGAGTCCCGGCATGAGCCCATTGCTACAAGCCGAGGCTGTCAGCAGGCAGTTCTCGATCCGATCCGGCATGTTCCGGCCGCGCAGCACGCTGCACGCCGTCAACGGCGTGGACCTGGCGGTGGAGCGCGGCGCGGTGCTGGGCATCGTGGGCGAATCCGGCTGCGGCAAATCCACGCTTGCCCGCATGCTGCTGGGACTGACGCCGCCCACCGAGGGGGCGATCCGGCTCGACGGCCAGGACATCCGCAACCTGGGCCGGCGTGCGCTCGCCCGCCGCGTCCAGCCCATCTTCCAGGATCCATATTCGTCGCTGAATCCGCGGCGCTCCATCGCCTCCATCGTCTCGCTGCCGCTGGAAGTGCACGGCATTCCCAATCCGAAGCAGCACAAGGCCATCGAGATGCTGGAGCGCGTGGGCCTGCCGCCCCGGCTGGCCCACAACACGCCGGGCCAGCTGTCCGGCGGCCAGCGCCAGCGCGTGGCGATTGCGCGAGCGCTGGTGATGCATCCCGAGATCGTCATCTGCGATGAGCCGACCTCGGCGCTGGACGTGTCGGTGCAGGCGCAGATCATGAACCTGCTGATGGACCTGCGGCGCGAATTCAACCTGACCTATGTCTTTATCAGTCACAACCTGGCGGTGGTGGAGCACATCGCCACCCACGTGGCGGTGATGTACCTGGGCCGGGTGGTGGAATCCGCGGCCACGGCGCAACTGTTCCATGATCCGCGCCATCCCTACACACAGGCGCTGCTGGCCTCGGTGCTGACGCCCGAACCCGGACTGGGCATACCCGACATGGGCCTGGGCCTGTCATTCCCGGATCCGCTGCGTCCGCCCTCGGGTTGCCCCTTCCACCCGCGCTGTCAGCAGGCCATGGCGCAATGCAAGACCGAACGCCCGGCATTGGTCCGGCGCGAGCAATCCGTGGTGGCCTGCCACCTCTATCCCCCTACCTCCAACGGAGTCCAGCCATCATGACCCGCGCACAAGCCATCGCCCAGGCGGAACAGTGTTTTGATTCCGGCGCCTTCCGCGCGCTATTGGCTCGCCGCCTGGCCCAGCCCACCGAAAGCCAGAACCCGGCGCGCGCGCCCGAACTCGCGGCCTACCTGGAAGCCGAGATCCGGCCCGCCTTCGAAGCGCTGGGCTTCACCTGCCGCACGCTGACGCACCCGAAGGCGCTCGCGCCGTTCCTGTATGCCGAGCGCATCGAGGATCCGGCCCTGCCCACCGTGCTGGGCTACGGCCATGGCGACGTCATCCGCGGCCTGGAAAAGGAATGGAAGGAAGGCCTGTCGCCCTGGGCGCTGACCGAAGCCGAGGGCCGCTGGTATGGCCGCGGCATCGCCGACAACAAAGGCCAGCACAGCATCAACATGGAAGCGCTGCGACTGGTGCTGGAGACGCGCGGCAAGCTGGGCTTCAACGCCAAGTACCTGATCGAGATGGGCGAGGAAACCGGCTCCATGGGCCTGCGCGACCTGTGCGAGGAACACCGGGCGCTGCTGGCGGCGGACCTGCTCATCGCCTCCGACGGCCCGCGCCTGAGCGCGGAACGCCCCACCATCTTCCTGGGCGCGCGCGGCAGCCTGAACTTCGACCTCAGCATTGACGCCCGCGCGGGCGGCCACCACTCGGGCAACTGGGGCGGCCTGATCTCAAATCCCGGCATCCAGCTGGCCCACGCCATCTCCACATTGGTTTCGCCCACCGGCCAGATCCGCATCCCCGAATGGGTGCCGCGCGAACTGCCCGCCGCGGTGCGGCGCGCCCTTGCCGATTGCCAGGTGGACGGTGGCGCCGATGGTCCCGAGATCGAACCCTGGTGGGGCGAGCCGGGGCTGTCGCCGGCAGAGCGCGTCTTCGGCTGGTGCTCGTTCGAGGTGCTGGCCTGCAAGACCGGCAATCCCGACACGCCCGTCAACGCCATTCCGCCGCGCGCCTGGGCCCGCTGCCAGCTGCGCTTCGTGGTGGGCGTAGATCCGGACGACCTGGTCCCCGCCCTGCGCCGCCATCTGGACCGCCAGGGCTTCCCCATGGTCCAGATCACGCTGACGCGCGAGAACATGTTCCGCGCCACCCGCATCGACCCTGACGACGCCTGGGTGCGCTGGGCGGTGGATTCGCTGGAACGCACCTCCGGCGCCAAGACCGCCGTGCTGCCCAACCTGGGCGGCTCGCTGCCCAACGACATCTTCACCGACGTGCTGGGCCTGCGCACGATCTGGGTGCCGCACTCCTATCCAGGCTGTTCCCAGCACGCGCCGAACGAACACTTGCCGCCGGCCTTGCTGCGGCAGGCATTGAGCCTGATGACAGGACTGTATTGGGATCTGGGCGCGGGCGGCACGCCGGCTTTGGAGCGCTGAGACGCGAGGCCCCAGCATGTTCGCATGCAAAGGACCATGCGCCGCCCCTAAGGCTTGCCGGACGGCACCAGCCGCTCCCGCAGGAAATCGATGAAGCGCCGGACCTTGGCGCTGACGTGGCGGGTGTCGGGATACACGGCGTAGACCTCCAGGCGCGGCAGCGCATACGAAGGCAGCAGGCGTTGCAATGTGCCGCGCGCCAAAGGCTCTTCCAGCAGCCACTCCGGCAGCGCGGCCACGCCGCATCCGGCCTCGGCAAATGCCATCAGCGCCGAGGCCGTATCGGCCTGCGCCACCGGCGCCACGCGCAGCTCGTGCTCGCGCCCCTTGCTGTCGGTCAACCGCCAACGGTCGCTGCGGCCGGGCCGGTTGGCCAGCCAGGGCAGCGCCGCCAGCGCCTGCGGCGTGCGCGGCGCGCCGTGCTGCGCCAACAGGTCCGGACTGCCCACGATCCATAGCCTGAACTGGCCGATGCGCGTGGCCCGGTAGCTGGAATCCTCCAGCGCCCCCACCCGTATGGCCAGGTCCAGCCGTTCGGCGATCAGGTCCGCATGCGCGGACCCGGCGCGGTAGCCCACCCGCAAGGCGGGATGCGCGCGCGCGAATGCCGCCAGCGCCGGCGCCACCACCCGGTTGCCGTAGTCCACCGACGCCGTCACCCGCAGGCTGCCCGACAGCGCCGTCTGGCCGGAACGCGCCTCGTCCACCGCGGCCTCGGCTTCGCGCAGCAGCCGCGCGCAGTGGCCGTAAAAGCCTTCCCCCGCCTCGGTCAGCGCCAGCCGCCGAGTGCTGCGCGTGAGCAGCGCCACGCCCAGCTCCTGTTCCAACTGCTTGATGTTGAAGCTGACCACCGCCTTGGTCGTGCCCAGCGCATCGGCCGCCGCGGTAAAAGAGCCGGCCTCGGCCACCGCCGCATACATCGCCAGACGATTCAGATTGATCATGGAAGGCCTGGATTAATTGTCAAAAAAACACGAACAGTATATCCATCTATAGGTCGTTTTTCGGGAACAACCTGGCTCCTAGAATGGCGCTCCCTTTCCAGGAATCCCACCCATGTCCGACCTTTCATCCCATTGCCTGCGCCTGGCTGTCGACGTCCATTCCCGTATCGAAGGCTGGATAGGCTCGCCCGATGCCCCGGATACACAGCTGACCGCCCTGCTCAAGGATTTTGCGCCCGGCTTCAGCATGATCGCCGCCGACGGTCAGCGTCTGCCCGCGGAGGCTTTGCCGGCCTTGTTCGGCAGATTGCGCGGCTCCCGCCCCGGCTTGAAGATCGACATCGACGAGCTGGCCGTGCTGCACGCCGGCGCGGATTCGGTCTTGCTGAGCTACCGTGAACGCCACGCCTGGAGCGCGGGCGCGACCCAGCGCCGGGCGACAGCGCTGTTTGTCGTCCAGCCCGGCGGCCAGCCGCAATGGATGTATCTGCAAGAAACCTGGGCTTGACGGCCCGGCGAGCGCAATTGCCCCTCAGGACAACAACTCTTCCGCGCGGCACTTCACCATCGCTGCGCCGTACGCCTCTTTCAGATCTTTGAATTGGCGCTCGTACTACTCCAAAACATCCATTCGCAGCGTACGGTCCTGTTGAACCGCTCGACATAGGCGCTATAGCGAAGGGGACTTAAACGTAGCGCCGCATGACACGCCACCGAAAATGCCCACGCCGACGGAGACGCCGATGGAAAGAGAAAGATCGTAGGGAAGCCCGTTGCCAAACTGTGTTTCCGATACTTGCAGGCTCACAAAAGGAAGCGCCACCATGACGGAGCGAACACAACCGGTATTGATCTCCGCAATATTTGAGCTGCGGGGGTACAACTGAACATTAAGAGTCACACTGGGAATCGGGCTGGGTGGTGCGATAAACCCACCCATGCCAAATATACCCAGGAATCCGCCTGCCCCCAGTTCAGTTTCTCTTTTCCCTGCAGATCCGTAGTATTGGAATGTCGCAGAAGGTCCGAGGAAAAAGGCATAGCCGAAGCCCCATCCAATCCCATTCGAAACTTGCACAGAGTATTTCGCGTTGGACCAAGGGAGCATCTCCGGGTTGGACGTTGAAGATATTGTGCTAGGAGCCGAGCTGATCGTGGACTGTCCGGCATGTGGAGATGCTCCCGGCATATCCCCTCTTTCTGGTGCTTCATGCGGGCCTTCCCATTCATCTAACGAGTCTTCATCGGTTGCGGGCGCTGAGCCAAGGCTCAAGGTGTTGGAGGTAACCCCGCTTTCGTAATAGTAGTCACCGACCGATTCATATCGTTCGTAATCGGCATCAGAAATGTCCTCGTCGGACGTATATTCGCCTGGATAGTCGCTGCCGGGATAATCATCTCCCGGATAAGGAGATTCGGACGCGTCATCGTCTGGGGACTCATTATCCCATCCTCCATCATCTCCCGCGTCATCGTCGAGAGGGTGAATTCGCAGCATGCTAGTAGGGAACAAGGCCGGTTACGACAACTTCTACGACTACGTCTTCGAGCTCGTAAGCATGCTTTCCAAGAACCGAAAAGGCGGCAATTTCCAGCGTCCACGTCGATGCAGCGTCGGGTTTGGTTAGATCAGACGTGGGGCAACAATTACGGAAGATGGTGCCGACAGAATCAGGCTGACGAGGGTTCGCTCGCGACAGAATCCTCCCCACCCCAGCGGCAAAGGGATCATTTTGAGAGATTGAGTGACGGTTTCCATGCAGATCGATGGAGACAGCGGAAATTGGCGGCCGAATCCTACCGTGCCAACTATCCGAGTAATCTGACACCTTCTCTATGGTTGAAATGCTAACTGCGCGAACTCTCGCGCCGCGAAGATCGCCAATCCGTTGAGAAGGAATTTTGAAGCCGACTAAAAGGCTAGGGCTCTTCCCTGTCTTCAATGCAACCTTTGCCGCTTCGAATTCTTTCAAAGCGCTATTCCTCATCGAAATGGCAACAATCAGAGCAGACTCTCGCTCTTGCATTCGTGAAAGAGCCGTGTCCAGATCTGCGTACCAAGCCTGTAGCGCAGCGAGGTAACTCCCGGCGGCATCGTCCCAACCGTCAATTTTGGGTGGCGGGAGGGACCATACCACGCCATAGAGGGATTGGAGCGTGGATGCGATCACCTCCGCACGTGCGACGGTTTCGGCAAGCAGATCGATGAACCTTTTCCTGATAGTCAGGCACTTTTCCGTCAAATTTAATGGGCCTCCCCACGAATCAATCGCTTGTCGTCTAAGCTCGCGAAGCTCTATTTGGACTTTTGCTCTATCTCGTCGGAAGCTTATGTCATCCGCGGCCCAGTTCGCTGCCCGCGCCTTAGCTTCGAAAGATGCCTTCGCTGCCTTAGCGCCGGCTTCCGCTAGAAGGCGGCCACCGGTCACGCTGACCGCGGCCGCCGAGATTTCACAGACGGCGGATTTCCGCGTAGCGTAGTACACAAGTGTAGGCGTGTCGGTAGGGGAGTCTCCAACATTTCCCTTAGGTAGAGGAGTAGGCACATCGGGAGTGTTCCAACCATGCGCCCACCTGACCATTTGTCCTTTAGAAAACTGGTCATGCAGGTCCTGATACGGAGAGTAGACAAGCGCCGTTGCGGAAACTGCGCGGAGTTGTGCGGCTCGCTGCGGGTCAGTAAATGCTTCGACGGCCTCGGGGTTCTGAAACAGTTTTGAATATTCTGCACTGGCCGCCTCGTACCCCGCCTTTTGCTCCCCAGCAGCCTCAAACTCAGATTTTGAAATTTCTGATGCTACGGTGTAGTAGCCAGCGGCGATCTCGTCATTGTGAATGCGCAGAGCGTCATCTAACGCCTTTAAGTCCAACACTTGGTTGGTAAGTCTAAAGCGTAGGTCGTCAAAATATCGCAGGTCAGATTCCAGGCCGCCCAGTGCGGCGCGAACGTCCTGAACGTACATTTCAGTCCACCGCGGATTTAACGTGGCAATGCGCTTCGAAATCTCAGCAGAACTAAGGGAAGCCTCCGAGGCCAAATCGGCGTCGAGGCGAGCAGCCCAGCCCGATGAAGTTACCGGAAGACCAAAGGCTGAAAACAGTTCCTTCGCCGTTGCCGACAGCTCATCGTCACTGGGCCGGCGCAAAGGTCGCTTTGAGGGTGGTTCCACTTCCGCGACAATTCTGACATGCCGAAAGGAACATCGACTTCCCGTGGGCAGCTTCTTATCCTCTTTGCTTAGCAAGTGTTCCACATCGGACAAAGTGGTGTCACAAGAACTCTGCGGATCAGCATGGAATGCAATCGAGGCGGGGTCGAGGTGGAAGGACCAGCCTGGATTATAGAAAGCGGGGGTCGCAAAGATTATCCCGTGCAATTGTATTGCGGCATTGGATGCTTCCCGCAATTGATCCCGTGCAAGCGTCAAGAGCTTTGCGCCACGAATCAGGACGATGAACGCATCTTTAGAACTGCCATCGGCGATTGAGAAATATGACTCTATCAATGTTATTTCCCAGGCGTGTAGTTTTCAGCGCAGATTAATCTCTACAAGGGAGGCTCACACGATCTGTTCGGAATCGAGGTCAGCTGAGCCACGGTCGTGTGTACAGAAAAAGGTAGGGCAAGCGGGCGACGTGATCCATACCCAAAATGGAGGATGACAAGCAGTACACAGCGGTCCGTTTGTTGTACTCCTGTGATCTGATGAAAGACCCCTGGTAGAAGAGCATTGGAAGAGAGGAATAAGGCCGGCCTTGATCCCCGTCTCGCGCAGCACATGATGCAGCTTGCGCGCCCCCAGTCTTGGTGGCCGCATGCGCAGTGCCGTCACCATCGATACCGCTTGGCACGCCTGCTGCTGGCGCTCGCGCTGTGCCTGCTCTTCTAGTACGCCTGGCGGCTGCGGCCCATGTACCGGCAGGCAATCCCTTGCCTGCTCGACCACCGACAGTCTAAAAGCCAGACGGTAGTCGCGCTGGATACGCTTGATCCCTGATTCCAATTGACTCTCCTTTTTTCTCTCAAAAAGGTGTCAACCATTTCCAGGACGGGTCACAGGCCAAAAAAAAGCCTCCGGCTAGGAGGCTTGTGGTTGTCGTTTCCGTATCCCGTCCAACAGCAGATCGGTGATGAATTCCGCCAGGGCCTGCTGCCTGGCCGCGTCCGGCGCCTGCCGCGTGAACCGTTCGATGATGCCCATCATCGATTGGGCGAACCAATTGGAGGGGACGTCCTCGCGGAACCAGCCGGCCTGGCGTTCGGCATCCGCGTTATCGGCAATCATCGCCGCCAGTTCATCCTTCAGCGCCTCGGCCTCGGCGGCCTGGAAGAAACCGATGCGGGTCAGGTTGGGATCTTCCTGCAGGATGGCGAGCAGGCCGCTCACGCTCCCGCGGATGCGCCCGGCCAGCTCAGCGCCTTGCAGGCCGTCAGGCGGGCGCGCCTGGCCGATGGCCTGCCGCATACGCTGGGCGAACATGCCCACGAGTTCGTCGTAGGCCGCCTGTTTGCTGGAGAAGTATTGATAGAAGACAGGTTGGGTCACGCCGGCGCGGGCGACGATGTCGCTGATCCGGGTATGCTGGAATCCGCGTTCCGCGAATTCCGCTGCCGCGACCTCCAGAAGTTGAGCCCGTGTGCGTTCACCCTTGGTGAGACGCTTGTCTTGCGGTAAAGAAGAAGGTCGTGCCGTAATCATCGCGAGAAAATACTACCCTTCCGCGCTTTTAGCCACTGGTTTTACCCACGGTTCCCACAACGGATACAACCATTGCAATGTCCTTCCCAAAGTGCTTGCCGACCATTGCCCCCCTGGCTCTCGCCAGCCTGCTATCGGGCTGCGTGCCCTACCCCGTGTACAAGACCATGCAGCCTGACGCCCGCGCCACTGTGCTGGACGAAAATTCCCAGCCCTTGGCCGATGCGCGGGTGGTGTTGATCAGCAGCACGTTTCCCTATGGGCGGGAACAATTCCGCAATGAAACCCGCAGCGCGTCCGACGGCAGCGCCGCGTTCGGGGCCCTGAAGGAATGGCGCGCCGAATCGATGATGATCCACGGGGCGCAGGTGTACTTCTGGAACTGGTGCGTGGAGAAAACGGGCTACGAAACCTACATGACGCTGGACCGCGACGCCGCGTATTTCAACGATAAGCCGCAGATCACGTTGCGCCCCGGCGAGTCGCGTTCCTGCAACAACTGGCCCGACCGCCGGGACCCGTCCGCCTCCCGCTGAAATCAGTTGAAATCTCCGTAGCGCTTGAGACACTTTATGGGAGCGGCCAGGCGGTAAAGTGGCAATATCGGTCCGGGTCCCGCGTCACGCTGGGCCCCGGGGCGGATCAGGAGCAAGATCATGAAGCGGTTTTCTGGCCGTATGGCCATCGTCGCGGCGCTGGCGTTGGCCGTGGCAAGCGCGCCTGCCATGGCTGGCGGGCGTGGCGGCGGTTATTGGGGCGGCGGCCACGGCGGCGGATACCACGGTGGCGGATACCACGGCGGGTACCACAATTACCATGGCGGCAGCAGCAGTTCCGACGGTTGGTGGATAGGCGGCGCCTTCGCGCTGGCCACCATAGGCCTGCTGTTGGCGGCTGATTCCGGGCCCTCCTACACCCAGGCGGGCGTCTATTCGTCGGGCGTGGGCTACACCAGCCCGCCGGTCTACGCGGCCCCCGTCTACAACGCGCCAGTGTACGAGGCGCAGCCCGTGTACAGCGCGCCCCAGCCTCAGTACGAGCCGGTGCAATACGAGTCCACCGCGCCCGTCAACAGCGCCCAGGCCAGCGCCACCATGGACTGCCAGCGTTGGGCCATGAACCAGAGCGGCTACGACCCGGCCACCATCACGCAATGGACCACCCAGGTCATGGTGGACTCCTACAACCGGGCTCTGGATTCCTGCATGACCAGCCGCGGCTACCGCGCGCACTGAAGCGCCATTCCGGGTATTCCCGCTTGCCCTGCCGCGCCGGCCTGCACACACTGCATGCCGGCGCGCCTCTTTGCAGGGCCGTTGCCGCGTCCCGACGGACAGGCCGTCGGGCATAGACAAGGGGAAAGCATGTTGAATTTCAAGCGGATCGCCGGGCTGTGCGCAATCAGCGCAACCTGCGCGTTCTCTGCCGCCGCGCAAGCGCAAGCCGACGCCAAGGCCATGACCATCGTCGTGCCCTATGGTGCGGGCGGCATCGTCGACAACACGGCGCGCGCGTTCGCGCAGAAACTGGCGGCGGAACTGGGCCGGCCCGTGGTGGTCGAGAACCGCGGCGGCGCGGGCGGCATGATTGGCATGAACACGGTGGCGCGGGCTCACGACGAGAACACCCTGGCCTTTACCGCCGTCAGCCCCGTCACGCTATCGCCGCATGTGATGAAGACGCTGTACGACCCCTTGAAGGATCTGGCGCCGGTGGCCTCCGTGATGTATTCGCCGGTGTATCTGGTGGGCGGCCCGAAGTTCACGGGCAAAACCTTCCAGGACATGCTGGCCCAGGCCAAGGCCGATCCCGGCGGCCTGTCGCTGGCGACGGCCGGCGTGGGGTCGCTGGGGCATTTGATGCTGGAGCAGATCAATGGCCAGGCGGACGTGCGCATCACCCACGTGCCGTACAAGGGCATGGCGCAGATGGTGCCCGATGCCCTCGGTGGACAATTTACGCTGATGCTGGTGAACGCCTCCGGTCCGGTCAATGCGCTGATCGACGAAGGCAAGCTCACGCTGCTGGCGGTGGGTTCCCCCGCCCGGCTGCCCGGACGGCCCGGCACGCCCACGCTGGCCGAACTGGGCTATCCCATGGCCAACATGACATCCACTTTCGGGTTTTTCGCTCCCGCCAGCACCAGTCCGGATTTCCGCCAGCGCATGAACGGCCTCATCAACCGCATCGCCGCCATGCCGGACATCAGCAAACCGCTGACGGACGCGCTGAACATCATGTCGCCCGGGACGGTGGAGCAGTTCACGGCCCAGGTGCAGAAGGAATACGCCGATAACGGCCGAATCGTGAAGCAGGCCAACATCCGCAGCGAATGACCGCGTGAGGCAGTAAGCGGCTGGCGGCTCAGCGGCGCCAGCCGCAGAGCAGGCCGACGGCCAGCATGACGCTGGCGGGCAGGATCCAGACAAATCCCGAATCCGTGTAGACCACCTGGTCGACCGGATCGTAGTAACGGCCCAGCTCGTTGAAGTCCCACTTCAGGTATTGCGCGTACCAGGCGTAGAAAAAGAAGCCGGACAGGGCCAGGCAGAGGCCGGCGGCCAGGCGCAGGAGGCCCTTGCTGCGGCCGGTGCGCACTGCGGCCTTCCAGGCCAGGACCGCGCAACCGGCCACTCCCAGCAGCACCAGCAGGTCGCCCACATCAACGCCCATCGGCCGCCTCCAGGCCGGCCAGACAGGCCTGGGCCTCATTCCACTGTTTCTCGCTGAAGACGCGCAGGCCGGCCCGGGCCAGCAGTTCGGCCGTCACGCCCACGCCGGGCTGCTTGCGGCCGGCGAAATGGCCGTCGTACACGTAGCCGCTGCCACAGGAAGGGCTACCCTCCTTCAGCACTGCGATGCCGATGCCGTGCTTGCGCGCGGCTTCCAGCGCTGCTTGCGCGCCATGCACGAAGGGCGCGGTGACATCCTCGCCCGACACCGCCATGACGCGAGCGCGGCCGGCCAGCACGGCGGCGGCGTCCGAGTCCGGCTCGATCTCGGCGGGCGGACGCGGAACCGGCATGCCGCCCGCCATTTCCGGACAGACCGCCACCACCCGGCCTTCGTCCCGCCAGCGCGTCAGCACGGCGTGGTCATGGGAGGCGCCGCGTCCGTCGTAGCGTACGGGGTTGCCCAGCAGACAGGAACTGACCAGAACGTATTGCATGCGTAATCCGAGGCGATGGACCGCAACACGGCGCGCGGCCCTTATTCAAAGCATGCATGATAGAGCACCGGGCTTGGCGCGCGGACGCCTGTGTGGCCAGGGCTCAGCTTGCGGCCGCGCCCATTTCGCGCATCCAGGCGCGCAGCGCGGGATCCCGTACCTGCAGCACGTCGAACAGCCCCAGCGCATTGAGCGCCGGCAAGGCATCCTGGATGTCCGTACGCGCATCGGCCACGGCCTGGGCCGGCGCCTGTGGGTCGAGGCAGACGCGGGCGTTGGCGAGAAACGCCCCCACCGTACCCTTGCGCACCGCCACGCCGTTGAACTCCCCTAGATCCCTGCCGTCGGGCAGGATATCGCTTGCTTTCATGTTGTGCTCCTGTAGCTGTTCGAGACAGGAGTTACGATAGACGCGCCCGCGTGGCAAGTCTGCGCGGTTCTGGCCATTCAATACGGTATTTCTGCCAATGGCACTGCCTGCTCTCACCCCTCCCTTGCTCGATCCTGGACGCGCCCGCGACCGCGGCGGTCCCAGGCTGATCGCCGTACGCAGCCAGGATGGCGCGCTACGCCATACCGCCATGCATCAGCATGCGCGGGGGCAGCTATTGGGCGCCTATCAAGGCTTGCTGACGGTCTATGCGGGAGACCATCAATGGGTGGTGGCATCCCGCCAGACGGTGTGGATACCCCCCGACGTACCGCACGGACTGTACTCGCATGGTCCGTATGCCGGCTATAGCGCGTACTTGAGCCCGGCGGCTTGCGCGGGGCTGCCTGCCGGTCCTTGCGTGCTGCACGCCTCCGATCTGCTGCTGGCCGCCGTGGGCCGCGCCGCGTCCTGGAGCGACGACGCAATCGACCCGGCGCGCAGCCGCCTGATCGAGGTGATCCGGGATGAAATCAGAACCCTGCCGCATGCCGGCCAGCCCCTGCTCCTGCCGCGAGACGCGCGTCTGCAGCGGCTGGCGCTGGCGCTGTCGAACCAGCCCTCGGACACCCGGACGCAAGAAGAATGGGCCGCCGCCATCGGCATGTCGCCGCGCACGCTGGCGCGCCGCTACCTGGCGGAAACCGGCCTGACCCTGGGCGCCTGGCGGCAGCGCGCCCGCCTGATGCGGGCGCAGGAAATGCTGGCCGAAGGCGCGGCCGTGACCACAGTGGCCTTGGAGCTGGGCTATGACAACGTCAGCGCCTTCATTGCCATGTTCAAGCGCGAGCTGGGCGCCACGCCGGGCCGCTACGGCGGCCCGGGCGGTTGAGCGCTGTCAGCCCTGAAGCCGGGGCTTCAGGATTCCCCGGCCGTCTTGCTGGCCCGGCGCGCGCGGGGAGCCGCCTTGCTGGCGGTCTTGGCGGCGCTCTTGCGGGCAGGCTTGGCGGGCGCTTCGGATGCCGCCGCAGCCGCTGGCTCGGCCGGCGCCACGGGTGCGGTCTTGGCGGCGGTCTTCTTGGCAGCGGGACGGCTGCGGGTCGCGGCCCGCTTCGCAGCGGGCTTGTCGGCTGCGGGCTCTGCAGCCGCAGGCGTGTCCGCCACGGGCTGGACGGCCTTGGCCTCGTCCCTTGCGGCAATCCTGGCCATGCCGCCCTCGAACGGGTCGGACATCTTGGCAGGCGTTTTGCTCGCGGGCTGGCTGCGGCTTTCCGCGGCAGGTTGGGCAAAGGTCCATTCAGCGATGTTCACCGCCGGCAACGGCTGGCGCGCTTGCGGCAGGGGCTTGGGCATGGGCGGCAGACGCGAGGGTTGGACCGGTTTCGATTCCTGCGCTCGAGCCAGGGCGTCGGCCCGCATGGCGTCCAGCTTGGCGGCATCCGCTTGTTCGTCGGCCTGCCTGGCGGCATCGACCTGCGCGGTCGCCGGCGCTATGGCGGCGGATTGCGCGGCTGCCTCAGTCGGGGCCGGCGCCTTGGTTGCGGGTTGGACGGAAGACGCCGCGGACGAAGCTTCGGACGGCGCGGCAGCGCTCTCGCCAGCGGTTTCCTGCTCGGCAGTCTGGTTGGCTCCCCTGCCCTCGCCGCCCGACTTGCGCCCGCCACGCGATTTGCGGCCGGAGCGGGAACGGGATTCTTCCTGAGCCGCGCCGGCGGACGCGTCGCCGGTCTCGGCCGCTGCCGGTTGACGGGCCGAGGCTGAACGGGATCCGCCATCGGCTGCGGCGCGATTCGCGGCTGCAGCCCCGTCCGCGCTGTCGCGGTATACGTAGGTGCCGGCGTTTTCCTCGCGCCCGACTTCCAGCAGGCCGCGCGACTGCGCCTCGTCCAGCAGGTTGCCGAAGGCGCGGAAGCCGTAGTAGGACTCGTTGAAATCCGGCCGGCGGCGCTTGAGCGCATCCTTCAGGGCGGACGCCCAGATCTTGCCGCTGTCGCCGCGTTCGGCCATGAGGGCTTCGAAGGTCTCGGCAACCATTTCCACGGCCTGGGTCTTGCGGGCCTCGAGTTCTTCCTTGCGGCGGCGTTCCTCGTCGGGCGTGCGGCGCTGCTGGCCCGCGGCGGCGCCGCCACGGTTGTCGCGGCGCGCGTCGGCTGCGCGCTGGCCTTCGCGGGCCAGGTCGTCATAGAAGATGAATTCATCGCAGTTGGCGATGAGCAGGTCCGAGGTGGACTGCTTCACGCCCACGCCGATCACTTTCTTGTTGTTCTCGCGCAGCTTGGAAACCAGGGGCGAAAAATCGGAATCGCCGCTGATGATCACGAAAGTATTGACGTGGGACTTGGTGTAGCAAAAGTCCAGCGCGTCCACGACCAGCCGGATGTCGGCGGAATTCTTGCCGGACTGGCGCACGTGCGGGATCTCGATCAGTTCGAAATTGGCCTCGTGCATGGGGGCCTTGAATTCCTTGTACCGCTCCCAGTCGCAATAGGCCTTCTTGACCACGATGCTGCCCTTGAGCAGCAGCCGTTCCAGCACCGGCCGGATGTCGAACTTCTGGTACTTGGTGTCGCGTACGCCCAGCGCCACGTTCTCGAAATCACAGAAAAGCGCCATGCTGACGTTTTCGTTGGGGGTATTCATGTTTTTGCTCCAATGCTGCCGCGGCGCCGGGCGAGACGCCGCCAGATGACGCTCATGATATACATATCTGCCGCCGGCACGCGGCGCCCGCCCCCAGCAGCCATGCCTGAAGCTCCTTTGTTCCCGCCTCTTGCCACCGACCGCCTGATCCTGCAGCCCTTGGAAATCGGCGACGCCGAAGCGATCCAGCGCCTGTTCCCGCAGTGGGAAGTGGTGCGCTACCTGGTCGACCAGGTGCCATGGCCCTACCCGCCCGACGGGGCGCGCAGCTATCTGGAACAAGTGGCGATCCCTGCGATGCGGCGCGGCAAGGAGTGGCACTGGTCCATCCGCACCCGTCAGGCGCCCGCCAGCCTGATAGGCATCGTCAGCCTGATGGACGACGATTCCTGGAACAACCGCGGTTTCTGGCTGGACCCCGCCCATCACGGCCGGGGCTACATGACCGAGGCCAGCGAAGCCGCCACCGCATACTGGTTCGAGGTCCTGGGCAAGCCTTTGCTGCGGGCGCCCAAGGCCGCCACCAACACCGCCTCGCGCCGGATTTCGGAGCGAGGCGGCATGCGCCTGGTCGCCACCGAGGAGCGCGGCTACGTCAGCGGACGGCTGCCCACGGAAATCTGGGAGATCACGCGCGAGGAATGGTTCGCCCGCCAGGATCGCCAGGGCCGATAGGGCCGACGCGGGATCGACGAGGAGCCGATGCGGGGCTCGCGGCTTGCCGGCATATGCACCGGCCGATCCTGCGTCTTATCCGACCCTTTTATTTCCGGACCGACCTGCGCCCCGCCGACCGCTTCAAGCCGCCGCTTACCGCCCTTTTCGCCCCGTTTTCCGGTCGATTGACTCAGACCTGCCCTGGCTAGAATTCCCCGAAATCCGGCATTCCGCGTACGGGGATGCCTATGTTTATCGGGCAAGATCCATGAATCCGTCTACCGTCATCGGCGCCGCCGTCGGCCTGCTTACCCTGGTTATCGTTGTGGCCCTGGCCGCCACCGACCCCGGCATGTACATCAACCTGCCGGGGCTGGCCATCGTGCTGGGCGGCACCGCGGCCGCCGTGTTCATCGCCTACCCGCTGTCGGAAGTGCTGCGCGTCTTCAAGCTGGTGCGCACCGTCTTTCGCAACGACCAGCACGACCAGCAGCGGGACATCGAGGAACTGGTGTCCATGGCCCAGCTGTGGATGAACACCGACGTCCGCAAGGTCGAGCAGGAACTCAAGAAGGTCAGCAACCCCTTCCTGCGCACCGGCGTGCAGCTGATCATCGACAACACGCCCGAAGACCAGATCATCGAACTGCTGCAATGGCGCGTGGCGCGCCTGCGCGCGCGTGAACAGGCCGAGGCCCAGATGTTCCGCGTCATGGCCACCTTTGCCCCGGCCTTCGGCATGCTGGGCACGCTGGTGGGCCTGATCAACCTGATGTCGGTGCTGGGCGACGGCAGCATGCAGATGATCGGCCAGCAGCTGGCAATCGGCCTGATGACCACCTTCTACGGCATCCTGCTGGCCAATCTGGTCTGCAAGCCCATCGCGCTCAAGCTGGAACGCCGTACCGCAAGGCGCGTCGAATCCATGAACATGGTGCTGCAGGGCATCGCCATGATGTGCGAGAAGCGCGGCCCCGCGGTGGTGCGCGAAACGCTGAATTCCTTCGTCATGCACGTTGAAGACGAAATCTACGACGGCGGCGCGGACGCCAAGCCCCAGGCCGCGCAAGCCAAGGCGGAAGGTCAGATCAAACCCGCGGCCAAACCTGGCGCGGCCCAGCCCGTCTCCATCGCCCGTCCTGCCGCCGCGCGCCAATGAGCCTGATTTCTCCCACCCTGGCGCAGCGGATCGAGCAGGCCCGCCAGGCCCAGCTACGCGCCGAGAAAGCGGCGGCCAATAGCGGCTGGCGTCCCAGCAAGGGCGACCGCAAGGACCGCTATGCCCGCTGGCACGTCGAGGAAACCGTCGAACAGGACTCCGAGAACTGGCTGCTCAGCTACCTGGACCTGATCACCCTGCTGCTGGCCATGCTGGTCGTGCTGCTGGCGCTCACGCGGCTGCACGGCGGCGCCTTCGGCCAATCGGAACAACCCGTGGAGCTGGTCGGCACACTGGCCGCCAGCGGCCTGCCCGACTACGACGGCGAATACTCCGAATTCGACGCGGTCCAGATTCCGGCAAGCTGGGCACAGGCCGAAGCCCCGGCCGTTGCCGTGGCCGCAGCCCAGCCTGCCCAGGAAGGCGAGGTCGTCGCCGACGCCGCCCCGCCGCTGCGCGCGCCCTCCAAGGAATCGCTGGGCCTGGCCGACCTGGGCAAATCGGTGGACGTGATCATCAACGAGCAGTCGGTGAGCTTTCGCATCAGCAATGAACTGCTGTTCCCGTCCGGCCAGGCCACCCTCAGCCCCACCGGCCTGGACGTGATCAAGCGCCTGGCCGCCATCCTCAACAAGAACGAGTACCAGGTCTCGGTCGAGGGCCACAGCGACCCCGTGCCCATCCAGACCCGGCAATTCGCGTCCAACTGGGAACTGTCCAGCAGCCGCGCCACCAGCGTGCTGCGCGAGCTGGTCCGCGACGGCGTATCGGCCCAGCGCCTGCGCGCTGTCGGCTACGCCGAGACCCGCCCCATCGAGTCCAATGACACCCCGGCAGGCCGCGCGGCCAACCGGCGCGTGGAACTGATCATGGACATCGCGCCCCCGCAGAAGACGGCGCAGGGCGCGACGCCTGGGGCCGCCGCGGCCGCCCCCGCCCCCGCCGCGAAATCCTGATCCGGGCCCAGGTCGCGCGCACCCGCGCGGCCTGTCTCTCCGCCCGCCTCAGAGCGGCACAGGCCGGTTCCTCAGCACGTTCTTCATCACTAGCGTCGACCGCAAACGCAGCACGCTCGGCAGCGCCGACAACACCCGGTCATAGAGCGCCTGGAACGCGGGCAGGTCCTGGGTGACGACGTGCAGCATGTAGTCCGGGTCGCCGAACAGCCGCTGGGCCTGCACCACCTCGGGAATATCGGCCAGGGCTGCCTCGAACGCCGACACCCGGTCGCTGCTGCCTTCGCGCATGGTGACGAAGACGATGGCCGAAAAATTCAACCCGACCGCGGCCAGATTGATGTTTGCGCCGTAGCCGCTGATGACGCCCGCCTCTTCCAGCGCCCGCAGCCGCCGGTGGCACGGGGACAGGCTCAGGCCAACCCGTTCCGCCAGGTCCGTGATGGAAATGCGGCCGTCTTCCTGTAGCTGCGCAAGAATTTTTCTATCCAAGTCATCCATGGGGAAGATTCTACCCAAAACTGCGCTTCTTCCGGTAGATGGCAGGAGCACTTCCCCTTGCTTCGCCGATAACATTCCCCGCCTGAGATTCATTTGGGGTATGCAGTTGGAAACCGGCAATCTGGTGGCGTTTTGGCTTGTTTCGCTTTCTTTGGTTGTCGTCCCGGGCGCGGATTGGGCGTATGCCATATCCGCCGGCTTACGGGACAAGGCCGTCCTTCCCGCCGTCGCGGGCATGTTGACCGGCTATCTGATGATCACCATGGTGGTCGCGGCGGGCATAGGGGCGCTGGTTGCGAGCGAACCCGCCATCCTCACCGTGCTGACGCTGGTCGGCGCGGCGTATCTGCTCTGGCTGGGGGCCAACGTGCTGGCGCATCCGTCGGAGCCCAAAGCGGGTGACGCGCGGGCCGCGGGCCATTGGCTGGGCTGGGCCGCAAGAGGTTTCGCCGTCAGCGGCGTGAACCCCAAGGCCATCCTGCTGTTCCTGGCCTTGCTGCCGCAATTCACCAGCCGCGACGGCGCCTGGCCGATTTCCACGCAGATCACGGCGTTGGGGATCCTGCAGATCCTCAATTGCGCCGTCATCTACACCCTGGTGGGCCTGGGGTCGAAGGCGGTGCTGCAATCGCGCCCGGTGGCCGCGCGCAGGGTCAGCCAGTTCTCGGGCCTGGCCATGATCGTCATTGCGCTGATCCTGTTCGGCGAACAGGTCGCCGTGTTGATGGCCTGACCCAGGCGAGGCGGGCCTCAATCTCCAGGATGCCCGCCGCCCCCGCTCTCCAGGTAACTGTCCACCGCGCTGCCCACCGTTGGATGGAAGCGGTCGTCGCCAAAAACCTCGGTCAGTTCGAAGCGCTTGAGCTTGTCGCGCACGGGGTCCTTCATTTCCGCGAAATGCAGCGCCGCGCCTTGCTGGGCCAGGCTGCGGCTGAGTTCGCGCAACATGTCCGCCGACGTGACGTCCACACTGGTGACCGGCTCGGCAGCCACCACCACCCGGCGCACCGGCGTGGGCGAGGCCTCCACGGCTTCCATCAGGCGTTGCTGGAAGAGTTCAGCATTGGCGAAGAACAGCGGCGCGTCCCAGCGGAACAGCACCAGGCCGTCGATCAGTGCAGCATTCGGATAGCGTTTCAGGTCGTGGTAGCCGCGCAGGTTGGGCACGCGGCCCAGCACGGCGAAGTGCGGACGCCAGCCGTCCCACAGGAATTCGATCACGGCGATCAGCACGGCCAGGCAGATGCCGGGAATGGCGCCGAACACGGCCACGCCGGCAAAGCACGCCATCGACAGCCAGAACTCCCATTGCTGGATACGGTAGATGCGGCGCAGGTCCTTGAATTCAAAGAGGCCGATGGCCGCCGCGATCACCACCGCGGCCAGCGCGCTGTTCGGCAGATAGCGCAGCAGGTTGGGCGCTGCGACCAGCAGCCCCGCGACGGCAAGCGCGCCCACCACGCCCGTGAGCTGCGTGCGCGAACCCGCCGCCTCGGCCACCGGCGTGCGCGAAGCGCTGCTGCTGATCGGAAAGCCCTGGAAGAAGCCGGCCGCCAGGTTGGCCACGCCCAGGCCCACCATTTCCTGGTTCGGATCGACCCGCGTGTTGGTACGCGCGGCGTAGGTGCGCGACAGCACGCTGGTGTCGGCGAAGGCGATCAGCGCCACCGCGCAGCCGCCCAGCGCGATCTTGACCAGGTCCGCGTTGCTGAGCCAGGGCAAGACGAACTTGGGCAGCCCCTGCGGGATTTCGCCCAGCACTTTCACGCCCTGCGAGTCCAGGTGGAACAGGCTGACGGCCAGCGTCGCCATGATCACCGCGATCAGGATGCCCGGCACGCGCTCGTAGCGTTTGAGCAGCAGGATCACCGCCAAAGTCGCCGCCCCTACCCCGAAGCTGTACCAGTTGGTCTGCCCCTGGTAAACGGCCTGGCCCAGCTGCACCAGTTCGCGCAGCGGGCCGGCGTCTTCGATGGAGATGGCAAACAGCTTGGGCAACTGGCTGACCAGCACCGTCAGCGCAATGCCGTTCATGTAGCCATAGCGGATCGGCTTGGACAGCAGCTCGGTGATGAAACCCAGCCGCAGCAATCCCATCACGATGCAGAACAGCCCGGCGACCAGCGCCATCAGGCTGGCCGCGGCCACCGCGCGCATCGGATCGCCTTCGGAAACGCTGAGCACCACCGCCAGGATGGGCGCTGCCAAAGCGGAGTCCGGTCCCAGCACCAGGATCCGGCTGGGGCCGAACAGCGCATAGGCCAATAGTGGAATGATGGTGGCATAAAGGCCATAAACGCCCGGGACGCCGGACGCGTCGGCATAGGCAATGCCGACCGGCACCAGCATGGTCGTCAGCACCAGGCCGGCGGCCACGTCCTTGGGCAGCCAGGCGGCCTGGTATGACCGGAGCACCGCCAGTCCGGGCAGCCAGCGCAGCCAGCTGCGGGCGTGGGCGTTGCCAGCCCCCTGCGTGTCGAAAGCCATAAGACCTCTTTCAAGAGAATCGTGCCGGATATCGTGCCAGACAGCAGAGCAAATTGCGCCGGTCTCGAGCAAAAGATGCTGGACGGCCAAAGGAAGACGCTAACGACCATGCTGGCGAAAAACTGCATACCCAATTCTAAGTATGGCCGGCCTCTCCGCGCGTCCTAAGCTATGCCCACATTTCAACCCATTTCGCACGAACCACTTGCGCACTGCGACGAAGCACGGAAACGAGTGGGCGACTTAGGGAAAAAATCCCATTTTGCCGCAAACAGTCGTGCACACATTCGGAGAAAATTCATGGGAAACCGCCGTGTTCTTCTTCTATGCCTAATGCTCGCGCCGGCGGCCAACGTGGTGTCGCAACCGATAGGCCCAATTCAGTCTCGTCAGGGTTGCATCGTCGATCTGGACATGCGTGGAGCGGCGCCTGCATATGTGGATTGGACTGGCGCTTGCCAAGCTGGCAAGGCGACAGGCTCGGGCGTCCTGACTCTGCAGTACGCTGAAAGTCGGAGTACGTATGAAGGGACAATGAGCAATGGAAAACGAGACGGAAACGGCCGCTATGCTTACCTCGACGGCCGCGTATACGAAGGAGGATTCCGCAACGACAGCCCAAGCGGAACAGGCGAAATAATTTATCCGAATGGAAATCGACTGCAGGGTCAGTTTGATAACGGGGTTATGCGCAGCGGCGCGTTGTATGGCCCGTCGGGGGAAAAAATCAAGAACCTGGCTGCCGGGGCGAATCCGCGCGACATCTATTTGTTGGCCGCAGCGCCTCACACAAGTATTCCTGCAACTCGATACGAGCGAGTGGCACAGGCTACCTCCGCGAGCGGACGTTGTCGCAGCAACATGCAATACCTCGCGGGCAGGATACCGGTGACCGGTAACGCCCAGGTGGATAGTATCCGGTCACAGGTACTGGCGACAGATGTTATGGAGGTAATGCGGTCGGCTTCAACTCAAGGGTACTCGCCCAACGCTGCCGTCCAAGCAACACTGGATCAGGCAAGAGAGTTTGACCGAACGACAGCCGAAGCACTATCTGCCGCGGCTGCAACAGATGCGTTCGGTACAACTGACGACCAATTTCTGGACAAGTTGAAATCCGGAAAAATTTCCATAAAACAATGTGACGGCATTCGCAACAATTCCCTTTGTGCGGCCGCAATTACCAAGATCGGCGCAATTGTGAACCGCGCAGTCGCAGCGGAAATGCAATGCCATATACGCGCCAACACATGGCCCCGCTGATACGCGCGGCAATCCAATGCGGCAGGTCGCGATTCAAAGCGCGGACGATACCATTCGTGCGTTACGGATGTTTATTGATACCGCTTTTCTGCACGCTGGCTGCCGCCCAAGGACAGCCATCTCAGCCTTTACCGCAGATGCCAACCCCACCGACCATTACAGCTTGCAGAAAGTTTTCGCATGATGTTTTCGTGCAGTTGAGTGGCATATACAGACAGCAAAGTCAGTGTATGAGCCAAACTCGGGCGAATATCGGAGCGGGGCTGGAATGCAACGCGTTGACAGGGATTGTCCGGCGCACGGTAACTGCCTGGCCTCAATGTTTCGAATCCTCGGCAGAGGATCATTGCGAACTTCTTCGCTTGCGGTCCTTGGCTCAGGTTTGTATCCAGCAGGCTCAAACGTCCGCGGGAAAATCCCGACAGGCAGCGCAGACAGTAGCCAAGCTTGCCGAAGCCGAGCAACAAGGCCGATCATTGATTTCTGCCTTCCAGAATACCCGTGACGCTTTCAATGATCCTAAGGAGTTCATACAGCAGCAACTACAGGACCATTTGAACTCAGAAATCCTGTCCATCATCCGGCAGCCGTCAGGGGATTTGAATCCCGCCGGGCTTGGACCTCTACAGGAAGTTTATGACTACCTGTTCGACAAAACGCTCGCGAATGACAGCCTGCTTTCTGGCAACCCTGTAATCCATGCGATACAGGGCGAAATCGCTCAGCGAATACGACTCGCTCATGCGGCCAACATCAATCAGTTGAGACACATCGTGAAGTCAATAGAACATATCGGTTCGGAACCGGGCCAATCCCGGCCAAATCCTCAACGGGCGCCGTTGATTCGCCCGACTTCGCCTGCGATTCCGGGTGACGCGGATTGCGCGTTGCTGGACAGTGAGGCCCGAATTGATTTCGTGCAGGACCACCCGGACGAGTTCGAAGCTTTGGTAAAACGCTGCGGCGCGCGGCGTTAGAATTGCTTACAGACTCATTTGCTAGCTCCAGCGGGAGCACGAGTCAAAACTCGCACGAACTCTTCCAAGTGGCCGAAATGGGTCGATCAGCGGTAATCTGGCGAACCTTATCGGCAGTCCGAACTGGAAGATCCCATGTCCTATCTGCTTTTCATCGTCGAACCGGTGGGCCAGCGCGCCCAGCGCACGCCCGAAGAGGGCCGCGAAGCCTACGCGCAGATGCTGCGCTATGCGGAAGATCTGAGTTCGCGCGGCCTGTTGGCGCGCGCGGAATCCCTGAAGTCCGAATCGGAAGCCGTGCGCCTGCGGATCCGCGACGGCGAACGTTCCCTGGTGGACGGCCCCTATGCCGAGGCCAAGGAAATGATAGGCGGCTTCTTCCTGCTGAACTGCGATACCCGGGAAGAGGCGCTGGCGCTGGCGGCCGAGTGTCCGGCCGCCCAGTGGGCCACGGTTGAGGTCCGCGAACTGGGTCCCTGCTTCATGTAGGCACGCGGCCCATGCTGGACCTGCGGCTGGCGCGCGCGCCAGCCGCAAGATTCAACAGTTTCCTTTCTTGGCCTGGCCCGGCGGACAGAAACCGCCACGGCCGCCGCCGTCATGAGGATCGACGATGACCGCGCCACTGGGGGTATAGACGGCACAGCCCGTCAGCAAGGAAGCCAGCAAGGCAAGACTGCACAGGATTTTCATATTGGTGTTCAAAGTTGTGGACGCTGCGAGTGTATGGAGGCGCGCTGCAACCAGGGCTGTGCCTTTGTAACGGTGTGCAGGATCAGGCCGGTCCGCCCGCTTTCCTGGTAGTTACCCTAGGTTCATCATTTTTCTGTCGATTCCGCGTCTTGCCGTTCGTCGTGCCAGTACAAGCCCCCCTCGGGCCTTGTAGTCAGAATCGAGGAGTCCCAGGAATGCGATACATGATCATCGTCCGCGCCACGCCGGACAGCGAAGCCGGCGTGATGCCCCAGGAAAGCCTGCTGGCCGCCATGGCGACCTATCACGAGGCGCTGGCCAAGGCCGGCGTGCTGCTGGACGCCAATGGCTTGCACCCCTCTTCCAAGGGCTGGCGGGTGCAGTACGACAAGGACCAGCGCACGGTGGTCGACGGCCCGTTCGCCGAGACCAAGGAGTTGATCGCCGGCTACACCATGATCCAGGTCCGCTCGCGCGAGGAGGCCATGCAATGGGCGCTGCGCTTTCCCCAGCCCTTCCCCGGCCAGTCCTGCGCCGTCGAAGTGCGGCAAGTCTTCGAACTGGACGAATTCGGCCCCAGCGAGGGAGTCGAACGCTACCGGCGGATATCCGGCAATGGCCAATGAGCGGCTGAACCACGCCGCCAAACCGGTGCATCTCTTTTGCAACATGGACAGCATGGTAGGGAAGGATTTCGAAGACGGGCTGGCCAACCTCAGGACCCTGGCGGAAAGGCGCCAGGACACACACTAAAAAGGAAGCGGGAACATCATGCACAACCAGATCTTCGTCAATCTCCCCATCGCTGACATGCAGAAATCGCAGGCTTTCTTCAAGAGCCTGGGCTTCAGCTTCAATCCGCAGTTCACCAACGACCAGGGCGCCTGCATGGTCGTGAGCGACAGCATCTACGTCATGCTGCTGGTGAAGGACTTTTTCCAGACCTTCACCGGCAAGCCGGTAGCCGATGCCACCAAGACCACCGAGGTGCTGATCGCGCTGTCCTGCGACAGCCGCGCCGAAGTGGACGAGCAGGTGAAGCGCGCCCTCGCCGCCGGCGGCACCGCTCCGCGCCAGCCCCAGGACCACGGTTTCATGTACGCGCATGGCTTCGAGGATCTGGACGGCCACGTCTGGGAGCTGGTGTACATGGCCCCCGGCGAAGTGCCCAACGCATGACGCGGGAGGCCGTGCATCGCGCCATCGAGGCGGTCTGGCGGATCGAAGCCGCCAGCGTCATCGCCGGCGTCGCGCGCCTGGTGCGCGACGTCGGACTGGCTGAAGAGCTGGCGCAGGATGCCTTGGTCGCCGCCCTGGAACGCTGGCCCGAAACCGGCGTGCCGGACAACCCGGGAGCGTGGCTGATGACTACCGCCAAGAATCGCGCGCGCGACCGCCTGCGGCTGGACGCGCTGCATACGCGCAAGCATGAGCAGATCGGACACGAGCTGGAAGCCCTGCAGGCCGACGTCGAGCCCGATTTCGTCGACGCGCTGGACGCCGCGCGCCAGGACGACATCGGCGACGACCTGCTGCGGCTGGTGTTCACCGCCTGCCATCCGCTGTTGTCCACCGAGGCGCGCGTGGCGCTCACCCTGCGCCTTTTGGGCGGGCTGACCACCGCCGAGATCGCGCGCGCTTTCCTGGCCTCGGAATCCACCATCGCGCAGCGCATCGTGCGCGCCAAGCGCAGCCTGTCCGCGGCCAACGTGCCGTTTGAAGTCCCCCGGGCCGAGGAGCGCGCGCCGCGCCTGGCGTCGGTACTGGAAGTGATCTACCTGATTTTCAATGAGGGCTATTCCGCGACGTCCGGTGATGACTGGATGCGTCCCGCGCTGTGCGACGAGGCGCTGCGTCTGGGCCGCATCCTGGCCCAGCTGGCGCCGGGCGAAAGCGAGGTCCACGGACTGGCGGCGCTGATGGAATTGCAAGCGTCGCGCCTGCATGCCCGCACCGACGCGCAGGGCCGTCCCGTCCTGCTGATGGAGCAGGACCGCAACCGTTGGGACCCCCTGCTTATCCGCCGCGGGTTGGCGGCGCTGGCGCTGTCGGACAGTCTGGGAGCCCCGCGCGGCCCTTACGCCTTGCAGGCCGAACTGGCCGCCTGCCACGCCCGGGCGCGCACGCCCGAGGAAACCGACTGGCCGCGCATCGTGGCGCTGTACGACGCGTTGGCCCAGGCCGCGCCCTCGCCAGTCGTGGAGCTGAACCGCGCCGTCGCCGTCGGCATGGCATTCGGCCCCCAGGCCGGGCTGGACCTGGCCGACCATTTGGCACAGGAACCGGCGCTGGCCAACTACCACTGGCTACCCAGCGTGCGCGCGGACCTGCTGGCCAAGCTGGGGCGCAAGTCTGAGGCCCGCGCCGAGTTCGAGCGCGCGGCCGGCATGACGCGCAATGCGCGCGAACGCGAACTGCTGCTGGCGCGGGCGCGCGACATGTCCGGTTCCTGAGCGCGCGGCCCAGGGGCGCTGCGGCGCCTGCCGGCATGCTTAAATCCAATCATGCGCCCCGCCGACCATGCCCTCTCCGACCTTGCCGCGCCCGTCATGCCGGGCGTGCCGCAGGCGTTCGAGCATCCCGGCGACCGCGCCGAGTTCCGGCAGGCGGCGCACCTGCCCGGCGTGGAGCTGTACCGCGCGCACATCGTCCGCTACGCCTTCGAGCCACATACCCACGAAGCCTACGGGCTGGGCGCGATCGAGTCCGGCGTCGAGCGCTTCCGCTACCGGGGGGCGGAGCATCTGGCGCCCTCGGGCTCGGTGGTGCTGATGAACCCCGACGAATTACATACCGGCCGCGCCGAAACCGAGGGCGGCTGGCGCTACCGCATGGTCTACCTGGACCCGGACGTGGTGGCCCGCGTCACCGGCGAAAGCGGCTGGTGGTTCGATACGGCGGTCGGCCATGACGCGGCCGGCGCGCAGCGCGTCACCGCGCTGCTGGACACCTTATGGCAGGCGCGCGAACCGCTGGCGTTCGACAGCGCCTTGTACGCGCTGCTGGGCGAGTTTCGCCGCCACGCGCGTGTGCCACGCACGGCCAGGGACACCGGCGCGCCGCGCTTTGCGCCCGTCATCGATTACCTGCGCGCCAACCTGGCGCGCCGCCTGACGCTGGACGAGCTCGCGGCCGTGGCCGGCCTCAGCCCTTTTCATTTCCTGCGCAGCTTCCAGGCGCAATACCACGCCACGCCGCAGCAGATGCTGATGGCGCTGCGGCTGTTCGAAGCCAAGCGCCGGCTGGCTGCGGGCGAATCGCCTGCCCAGGTGGCGCTGGCCTCGGGACTGACCGACCAGGCGCATCTGACCCGCGCCTTCTCGCGCCGCTACGGCGTCACGCCCGCGCGCTACCAAAAGCAAGTCCGCGCCTGAGTTCCGCACCGCAATCTGGTACAAGACGCGCCGCCCGCCCGCTGGCTAGACTGTCGCCATTCGTGACCTGGAGCGACGTCGTATGTGGGCTGGAACCCTTTATGCCCTGGCCGCCGGCCTGATGTGGGGGCTGGTGTTCGTGGGGCCCCTGCTGCTGCCGGAATACCCTGCCGCGCTGCAATCCGTGGCGCGCTACCTGGCGTTCGGCCTGATCGCCCTGCCGCTGGCCTGGCTGGATCGCCGCGGTCTGCGCCAGTTGCAGCGCGCTGACTGGATCGAGGCGCTGAAGTTCGCCGCCATCGGCAACCTGCTCTACTACCTGTGCCTGGCCAGCGCCATCCAGCGCGCGGGCGGGCCGCTGCCCACCATGATTATCGGTACGCTCCCCGTGGTCATCGCCATCAGCGCCAACCTGCGCAACGCTCGGCGCGACGGCCGGCTGCCCTGGAAGCGGCTGGCGCCCGCGCTGGCGCTGATCGCGTTGGGCATCGCCTGCGTCAATCAGGTGGAATTGCAGGCCTTGCGCCAGGATGCCGACGCCGACATGTCGCGCTACGCCATCGGCGCGCTGCTGGCGCTGGGCGCAGTGGCGTGCTGGACCTGGTATCCGCTGCGTAACGCGGACTGGCTGCGCGCCCATCCCGACCGCAGCCCGCGCACCTGGGCCACGGCCCAGGGCGTGGCGACATTGCCGCTGGCGCTGGCGGGCTATCTTGTGCTGTGGGCCGGCATGGCCGCGGCCGGCAGCGACTTTCCCATGCCGGCTGGTCCCAGGCCCGAGGTCTTCCTGGCCTTGATGGCGATCATCGGCCTGTTCGCGTCCTGGCTGGGCACCTTGTGCTGGAACGAAGCCAGCCAACGCCTGCCCACCGCGCTGGCGGGGCAATTGATCGTGTTCGAAACGCTGGCGGCCCTGGCCTATGCCTACATCCTGCGCGGGCAGATGCCCCAGCCGCTGACGCTGATCGGCATCGCCTGCCTGATGGTGGGCGTGCTGCGCGCGGTGCGGGTCAAGCCGGAGCCCTTGCCTGCCGCGGCATAGGCGCGCGCGCGTCCTAGTCCAGCAGCAACTCCGGCAAGCGCCGCAAATCGTCGATGACGTCCGATGCGCCCTCGTCCAGCAAGCGCTGGCGCTGGTCCGGCCCGTTATGCGAAGCGCCCACGTAGCCGATGGCGCGCATGCGCGCGGCGCGAGCGGCGCGCACGCCGGGCACGCTGTCTTCCACCACCACGCAATCCAGGATTGCGGCTCGCATCTGCCGGGCGGCAAAGAGAAACACGTCCGGCGCCGGCTTGCCGTGCGCCACCTGCGCGGTGCTGAACACATTGGGCGCGAACTGATCCCACAGGCCAACCAGCTTCAAGGCCGCCTCCAGCTTGGGCGGCGTGCTGCTGGAGGCCACGCAGACCTGCAGGCCGCGCTCGCGCAGCGTGCGAACCGTCTCCAGCGCGCCCGGCAACGCGCGCAACTCCTGGCGGAAGATGGCTTCGAGCCCGTCCGCGTATTCGCGCGCAAATCCTTCGGGCAGGCTGCGGGCGTTTTCCTGTTGCAGGGTCTGCCACATGTCCGCATCGGGGATGCCTGCGAAGCGGCGCGCGGCGTCCTCGGGCGTGATGGCAATGCCATGCGCGGCCAGCGCCCGCGATTGGGCGCGCGCCGCGATGATTTCGCTATCGATCAGGACGCCGTCGCAGTCGAAGATGACCAGGCTGGGGGGAGGCGTGTGCATGGTGGCTCCATTTCAGGACAAGTTCCCATGATATGCCTGGCTCGTGACACCACCGCGCGATCCGCGCCCTCTATAACCCCGGACCTTTGAGGCGCCGCAAGCGCCACGCCAGAAACACCCCGCCCAGCCCGGCGGCCGCGACGATCAGCGATGCCACCGACCAGCCGTAGCGGTCGATCGCGCCGCCCACGGCCACCGGGCCGATCACCTGGCCCAGGCCGCTCCCCTGCATCACCAGCCCCACCGAAGCCGGTGTCAACGCCGGCCGCGGCGCCAGCAGCGGCGCCGTGCCCAGCAGCGTGGCCGGTATCAGTCCGCCCACCGCCGAGAACAGCACACACAGCAGGAAGGTGGGCATGGCCGGCAGCACCGAGCGGAAGATCAACAGCGCCACCGCGCCCATGATCAGGCTGGCGCAGGCGATCAGGGTGGAACGCCGCCAGCCGCGCGCCAGCAACACGCCCGCGCCCAGGTTGCCGACCACGTTGGCGGCGCTGGCGATGGCGCTGTACAGGCCGGCGGTCGCCAGCGGCAGGCCCAGTTGCTCGGTCAGCAGCACGGGCAGGAAGGTGAACAACGCGAAGAACATCAGACTGTAGAGCGTGAACGACAGCGCCAGCAGGCGCGGACCGGGCGCGCCCATGGTATCGACCGTGTCCTGCCGCAAGCCCCGCCACGACAGGCTGGCCCCGCCCGGGTTGGCCGGCGCCAGCGCCGCCACGCATACCATGGCGACCAGCACCGCTGCGCCGGCGCACCACCAATAGGCCTGCCAGCCGCTGAAGGCCTGCGAGGCCAGCATCGCAATCGCCATGCCCGCCGGCATGTAGCAACTCCACAGCGCGAAGGCGAAGTCGCGGGTGGACGCCGACACCATGCGTTGCAGGGCCGCGGGGCCAGCCACGGTAATCATCAGAAAGCCCAGCCCCTCCACCACCCGCGAGACCAGCAGGACGCTGTAGGCGGACGCCATCGCGCCCATCACGGAGCCCACCGCCGTCGCCGCCAGGCCCGCCAGCAGCATGCGCCGCGCGCCATAGCGGTTGATGACGCCGCCCGCGGCAATGCCGCCGACCAGGCCCAGGATCGAAAACACCGCGGCCAGCGCGCCGATGGAGGCCAGATCCAGCCCCATGTCCTTGCGCAGCAAGGGCGCTGCAATGATGACCTTGCCCACTTGCAGCGCCGCAACCACCCCTGCCCCCACGATGGCCAACACCGCCGACCAGCGCGTTCCTTCCTTGCCCATCCTTGTCTCCCTTGTTTTACGACCCAGCCAGGATGCCAGCGCAAACCGATCCCGGTAAGTGATAATCTTTTGATGGAATTGATCGATTGGATAGATCAGCCGGCAGAATGATAGACGCCCTGACCCTGGACCAGTTGCGCGTATTCGCCGCCGTGGCCGACGCCGGCAGTTTCCGCGCGGCCGCGCGCCGCCTGTCGCGCGTGCAATCGGCCGTCAGCCACGCCATTGCCAACATGGAAGCGCAGCTGGGCGTGACCCTGTTCGACCGCAGCGGCCACCGGCCCGTGATGACGCCGCAAGGCGCGGCCCTGCTGGCCAACGCCCGCGACATCCTGCTCCGCGTGGACGCCATGCGCGCCCGCGCCCAGGGCCTGGGCGAAGGCGTCGAGCTGGAACTGTCGCTGGCGGTGGACACGCTGTTTCCGATCGCCGACGTAGGCGCCGCCCTGAACGCGCTGCGCGCCGTCTATCCGTCCGTCGCCGTGCGCGTATCCGTGCTGCCCCTGGGCGGCCCGGTGGAAGCCCTGCTGACGCGCAGCCATACGCTGGCCATCGTCGCCGGCGACCATTTCCGCAATCCGCGGATCGTGATGCAGGCGCTGTCGTCCGTGCAGATGGTGGCGGTGGTGGGCGCGGGCCACGCCTTGGCGCAGCGCGTCGCAGCCGACATGCCACTGGGTCCGGCCGAACTCGCCGACCACGTGCAGATCGTGCAGACGGATCCCTCCACGCTGACCCAGGGCCGGGACTTCGCAGTGCTGTCGCCGCAGACCTGCCGCGTCAGCGGCCAGGACACCAAGCACGCCCTGATCCTGGCGGGCGTGGGCTGGGGCCGGCTGCCCTACTGGCAGGTGGAGCGCGACCTGGCCGAAGGCCGCCTGCTGCGCCTGCCGACCGACAGCCTGGGGCGCGGCAGCCAGGTGGTCAGCGAAACCTATCTGGCGCACCGCATCGACCAGCCGCTGGGACCGGCAGCCCGCGTGCTGGCGGGCGCCTTGCGCGCAACCGTCCATCAGGGCTTGGACGACGCTGGCGCACGCGCATAGCTCACGCCCATGCCGGCGCGCACGTCGTTCTGGATGCCGTAGGGCGGAATCGGGTAGCGCAGGCCATTGGCCGACAGCGCCTTCATGCCCTCGATTGCGATGGGCAGGTAGCGCGGCGGCAAGGCCATCAGCATTTCCTCGTCGGGCACGCCGCCGTAGCGGCGCTCGGCGTAACAGGGCAAGGACAGGCTGGGCTCGCCGGTGGCGAGCGCGCGGCCCCAGGAGTCGGCACAGGCCGTTTCGCCCACCACGCTCCAGTCAAAGCGCCGGTAGTTCTTCCATTGCAAGCCATTGATGAGGATGATCATCTGGCCCGGTGTGGCGTAGATCAGGCAGACGTCGGGCGGGTCCAGCCGGCCCGAGGCCAGCGGCGACACCACCAGCCCGCGGTACTTGCCCGCCGGCACACAGGACAGCGCCTCCTGGCGCGCCTGGGCATCTTCCTGGGTGGCGTGCCAGACGCCCACGTAATCCTCGCCGCGCTTCCAGGCCTCATCCTGCGGCCCCAGGCCGACCACGGCGCGGCATTGCGCGCCGACCAGGTCGTCGCCCGTGATTCCTACCGTCCAACCGAGCCGGGCGGCCATGCCCACGATCTGGTCGGTGGTGTGCGTGGCCTGCGGACGCCGCAGGCCCTTGACCGCGGCCATGTCGTCTTCGCGCTCGTAGAGCTTCATGCCGATGACCGTGGTCTTCAGGCGCAGCAATTTGTTCAGATCATCGACCAGCGATGCCCAGTTCAGTGTCGTCTCTTCCATGCCCGTCCCTTGGACTGTTTTGTGCGCGGACTTCGCCGCATTGCCGCAGATTGATCGCGGTCAGCAATGACTATAACGAATCGCCCGCCGGGCCCCTGATTGATCTATCGTGGATAGCGGCAAACCCGCCCGCCGCAAACGCGCAGGACACCCCCCGGCTTCCAAGGAGCCCACCATGAACCGTTTCGAACAGAAGACCGTCCTGATCACGGGCGGCACCAGCGGCATCGGCCTGGCCGCCGCCCAGGCTTTCGCCGCCGAGGGCGCCCGCGTCGTCGTCACCGGGCGCGACGCCGCGGTGCTCAAGCAGGTGCGCGCCAGCCTGGGTTCGCATGCGCTGGCGCTGCGCAACGACGCCGGCGCCCCCGGCGCCCCCGCTGCGCTGGCGGCCGAACTGCGCCAGGCCGGCATCCGTCTGGACGCCGTCTTCATCAACGCCGGCGTGGCCCGCTTTGCGCCGCTGGCCGAAGCCACCGAGGCCCTCTGGGACCAGACCTTCTCGACCAACGTCAAAGGCGCCTTTTTCCAGTTGCAGGCGCTGGACCCGCTGCTCAACCCGGGCGCGTCCATCGTGCTAAATGGTTCGATCAACGCCCGCATCGGCATGCCTGCCTCATCGATCTACGCGGCCAGCAAGGCCGCGCTGATTTCGCTGGCCAAGACCTTGTCGGCCGAGCTGCTGCCGCGCGGCATACGCGTCAACGTCATCAGTCCCGGGCCGGTCGCCACGCCGATCTATGACAAGCTGGGCCTGGATGCCGCGGCGCTGGAAAAGACCGCCGCCAGCATCCGCGCCCAGGTGCCGCTGGGGCGTTTCGGCACGCCGCAGGAAATCGCCTCCACGGTGCTGCACCTGGCCTCGCCCGAATCCGCCTTCATCGTGGGCACGGAAATCATCGCGGATGGGGGCATGAGCCAGTTGTAATCGCTGGCCGGCCGGATGGGCGCAAGCGTATCTGCCCAAACCCGCGGCTAGGCGCCGATGGAACGCAGCGCGCGCTGGCAGATGCGTTGTGTCGCCGCGGCCGGCTTGCCCCGCGACCAGCGCGCGCAGACTTCGCGCACCCAGTCCGGCTGGTCCTTGCTGGCGTCGTTCAGCCAGTTCGCCACCGATTCCTGCACGTAGATGGCCGGATCGGCCCGCAGCGGTTCCAGCAGCGGCAACGCGCGGCCGGGATCAGCCTTCAAGGCCGCAATGTGCGCGCACCATACCCCGCGTGGGCGCAGCGACTCGCTGGCAAAACGACGTACGCGTTCGGACGCGTCCGCGGTCCAGGGCCGCAGCAGTTCCACTGCGGCGTCCAGTTCCGCCGCCAATTGTGGACGCACCGCCAGCCAGGCCCATTCCCGCACGCCGAAATGCCCGTCATCGGCCAGCGGCCGGATCAGCGCCACCCGCTGCTGCAAGCTCAGGTCCGGCATTGCACCGACCATGAAGCAGGCCCAGCCCCGGACGGTATCCGAGCGGTGATCACGCAGTTGCTTGAAGGCGTCCGCGCCCAGGCCGTCCAGCAGAGTCCGCGCCGCCACGGCCATGCGCTTGGAGATGCCCGTCGCAGCCTGCGCGCGCAGAACTGCGATGGCTTCGGCGCCGACCTGGGGCGCGGCTGCCTGCATCAATTCGGCAAAGTCCACGGCCAGGCATTCGGTCAGATTGCGTGCCGGCTCGCCCGCGCTCAGCTGCGCCAGGCGTTCCGCGCCGATGTCCTTCACGCCCCTGCCCGTCGGCGCGGCGGCAGCTTTCTTGTTCATTGCGTGCTCTCCTGTCCCGCGGTCCGGCCCGCGTCGGTTCCCTGCCAGATCTTGCCCAGCAGCGTGCGCAGGCGCGCCCGGTCCGCCGGGCCCAAGCCCGCAAACAGGGAATCTATCCAGTCCGTATGCGTCTTGAACAGCTGCGCGGCCTCGGCCCGCCCCTTGGCGCTCAGCTTCACGATGATCTTGCGCCGGTCTTCCTTGCCCGCGCGGCGCGAGACGAAACCATCGCGCTCCAGGCCGTCCAGCAGGCCCGAGACCGTGGCCCGCGTGACGCCCGCGCCATCGGCCAGCTCGTGCGGCGACATGCCGTCGGCCTGCTCATGCAGCAGGAACAGCAGCACGAACTTTCCCTCCGACAACTTGCGCGGCGCCAGCCGGGCAGCGCAATCGCGGTCGATGGCGCTGGCCAGCGACAGCAGCTGAAAGCAAAGGGCTATGCCGTCGGCCGACGGCAGGCCGCGCTTGGCGGCGACGTCGAGCAGCGCGCGGTGTTTGGGTTCAAGCATGTGTTGTGGGTCTTGCATGAGTTATCCAGACCAGTGATTCTCGATGCCGAAATAATAAGGCGCCTAACCATATTTCCGCAAGACGGGCTGGTGGCTATGAACGGCTATCATCCTGGCTACCCAAGCAGCCAGTGAATCAATCCATGCCCTTGCCTCCCCGCGTGACCCTGCGCCGCATGCAGGAAGATGACATCCCCATGCTGCTGGCCATGGAATCCGATCCCGAGGTCATGCGCTACAGCACCGGCATCAAACCGGCAGACGAGGCACGGCGGCAGGAGCTGCTGGCATGGCTGCGGGAACCGCCGACCCAACTGGGCCACTGGGCGATCACAATAGACGGCGTCGCAATGGGCTGGGTAAGCCTGGTCCCATTGGCTGGCACGGATAGCATCCAGCTTGCCTATCGGCTGCAGCGCGCGGCTTGGGGAAAGGGATATGCAAGCCAGGCCGCGCAGCAATTGTGCGAGTATGCCTGGCGCGAAACGGAAGTTTCCGAACTCGTCGCGGTTGTCTGGCCCGACAACCAAGCCTCCGTACGCGTCCTGGAAAAACTCGGGTTTACGTTCCGGGCGCGCGAACGCCACTACGACCGCGAGACCATCGTCTATGCACTGCCGCGTCCTGCCGCTGGATCCGACCGGTTCCCGCGGCATTGATCCCCGCCCTCCTGCGCATCCTGCAAACCTCCGCCATGAACTACCCCGTCCTTCCCGCCGCCGAATTCTCCGCCGCCCGCGTCGTGCCCGAACTGCTGGTGTCCGACATCCGCAAGAGCCTGCATTTCTGGTGCGGGCTTTGCGGGTTCTCGATAGCCTACGACCGCCCGGAAGACCGTTTCGCCTATCTGGACAAGCACGGATCCCAGGTCATGCTGGAGGAATACGGCCACGGCAGGAACTGGATCACCGGCCCGCTGGAAGCGCCCTTGGGGCGCGGGATCAATCTGCAGATCGAGGTGCCCGCGATCACGCCTATCGTCGATGCCCTGCGCGGCGCCGGCTGGCCGCTGTACATGGAGCCCGAGGAGAAGTGGTATCGCGCCGGGACCACGGAGGTGGGCGTGCAGCAGTTCCTGGTACAGGATCCGGACGGCTATCTCATTCGCTATTCGGCTGGCCTGGGCCGGCGCGACATTCAGGCAGAGGCCTGAGGCAAGGCGGAACGGGAGGCGGCGCGACCGCCGCCCCCGCCTCTTACCGGTACAGTACCGTCGGCAGCCACATGCCAATGCCCGGGAACACGTACAGCAGGAAGATCGCCACCACCTGGATGCCCATGAACGGCATCATGCCCAGGAAGATCTGGTTCAGCGTCACGTGCGGCGGCGACACGCCCTTCAGGTAGAACGCCGACATGGCGACTGGCGGCGACAGGAAAGCCGTCTGCAGGTTCAGCGCGACCAGCAGGCCGAAGAACAGCGGGTCGATGCCGAAGGTGTTGAGCAGCGGCACGAAGATGGGCATGAAAATCACGATGATCTCGGTCCATTCCAGCGGCCAGCCGAGCAGGAAGATGATGACCTGCGCCAGCAGCAGGAACTGCAACTGCGACAGCCCCAGCGACAGCACCCATTCCTCGATGATGCGCTGTCCTCCCAGCAGCGCGAACGCCGCCGAGAAGATCGATGAACCGACGAACAGCCAGCACACCATGGCGCTGGTCTTGGCGGTCAGGAACACGGATTCGCGCAGCACCGGCAGGTTCAGCCGCCGGTATGCCAGGGCCAGCAGCGCGCCGCCCATGGCGCCCATGGCGGCGGCCTCGCTGGGCGTGGCCAGGCCGAAGGCGATGGAGCCCAGCACCGCCGCGATCATCACGGCCAGCGGGAAGAACGAGGCCATGAGCATCTTGAAGATTTCCATGCGCGCCCAGGTCAGCATCGCATAGAACGCCACCAGGATGGCCGCGCATATGGCCGCGAAGATCCAGAAACCCTGGGGCGCGGCGATACTCTCGCCGGCGGATGCCGGCGCCTGCGCGGCGGCGGCGGTCTCGGGCGCGGCCGCTGGCGTGGCGGCGGGCGTGCCAGGCGGCTCGGCCAGGCCTCCGGCCGCGGGCGGATCATTCGCAGGCGGTTCGGCCAACTCGTTCGAAGGCGGCTCCGCCAGCCCATCGTCTGCCGGCGGCTCGCTCAGGCCCGAATCGAATCCCCCCGACCCCAGCTGCAACTCGGCGGGGATCTCGTACACGACCGCCGGCCGCGTCGTCGCCTGGTAGACCACGCCCACCAGCAGCACCGTGACCGCCAGCGGTGCAATCGCCAGCGCCATGTTGCGCATCAGGAAGCCGAACGGCACGTCCTTGTTGCGGCGACCCTTGAACAGGGCCGCCAGCATGCCGGACACGGCGCGCGTGTAGCCGCCGGACGCCAGCGCGGCGGATTCCGGGGACAGCGGCACGCCGCGCTCTTCCTTGGGCAGGGGCGGCGCCATGTCGGGGCGCAGCTTGGCCACGATGATCACATAGACCATGTACAGCACGGCCAGCATGATGCCCGGGAACAGCGCGCCGGCATACAGCTGCACCACCGATACGCCGGTGGTCGCGCCATAGACGATCAGCATCACGGAAGGCGGCAGCAGGATGCCCAGGCAGCCGCCAGCGGTAATCGAACCCGCGGTCAGGCGCACGCTGTAGCCGGCCTTCAGCATGGCGGGCATGGCCAGCAGGCCCATCAACGTGACCACGGCGCCCACGATGCCGGTGGCGGTGGCGAAGATCGCGCAGGTCGCCAGCGTGGCCACCGCCAGCGCGCCCGGCAGGCGCGCCAGCGCCAGGTGCATGGAGCGGAACAGTTTTTCGATCAGGTTGGCGCGTTCGACCAGATAGCCCATGAACACGAACAGCGGGATCGAAATCAACGAGTCGTTGGTCATCGTGGCGTAGGTCCGCTGCACCATCAGGTCCAGCGTCTGCCCGACCGAGCGGCCCGCGTCGGAACTCTGCATGTAGTACGCCAGGAAGGTGAACAACACTCCCATGCCCATCAGCGTGAAGGCCGTCGGAAAGCCCAGCATGATGGCCACCACGATGAGCGCCAGCATCAAGAGGCCGATATGCCCCGTGGTCAGATGGTCCCAGGGCGTCAGGAACGCGATCATCAGCAGCACCAGGCCGATGCACGACAGGCCGAACCACAGCGCCTTGTGGATCTTCATGAGCGCGGCTCCCCGGTGGTGACGTAGCGGTCCAGCTTGGCGATGTCCTCGTCCTTTACATGCACCATCTTCTTGAGCTTGTCGACGTCCACTTCCTCAACGTCCTCCTCGCGCGAGGGCCAGGCGCCGCGCTTCAGGCACAGCACGCAGCGCAGCACTTCCGCCACGCCCTGCACCAGCAGCACCGCGCCGGCTATCGGGATGAAGGCCTTGAAGGGATAGATGGGCGGCCCGTTGGCCATGAGCGACGAATGCTCGCGGATGGCGATGGAGTAGCCGGCGTAATACCAGCCCGCCCACACCAGCGCGATCACGCCGGGGAAGAAGAACACGATGTACAGGATCAGGTCCAGCGCCGCCTGCACGCGCGGCGGCAGGAAGCCGTACAGGATGTCTCCGCGCACGTGTCCGTTCTTGGCCAGGGTATAGGCCCCCGCCATCATGAACAGGATGCCGTAATACATCATCTGCATGTCGAATGCCCAGGCGCTGGGCTGGTTCCACAGGTAGCGCGCGGCCACCTCCCAGCAGACGTGCAAGGTCAGGACTACGATCAACCAGGCAAAGGTTTGCCCGACAAAAGTGGAGATGCGGTCTATGAAACGTATGATTCGGATCATCTCGCTTCCAGGTCAAGACGCATGGCGTCCCGCCGCGCACCGGTGAATGGCGCGCGGCGCGGGATACAGGTACCGGCCCTTCAAGCCTGTTTGGTGGAGCGCGAGAAGTAGTGGTTGTAGGCCATGCGGAAGTTGACCGAGGTGTCCCCGTGCCAGCGCCCCACCCGCTCGGCGAAGGTCCGTTGCGATTCCAGCACCTTCTTGAACAAGGGGTTTTCGGCCGAGCGCTTGGCGATCATCTCGTCCCAGATCTTCAGCTGCTGCTGCAGGATGGCGTCTGGCGTCTTGTAGAACTTGACGTTGTGGTCCTTCTGCAGCTTGACGTAGTCCTGCGAATAGCGGTTCGCCGCCTTCCAGGACATGTCCGCGCTGGAGGCCTGCGCGGCATAGCTGAGGATGTGCTTCAGGTGTTCCGGCAGCGCGTCGTACTTGGCCTTGTTGAAGAGGATTTCGAACTGCTCCGCGCTTTGGTGGAAGCTCTGCAGCATGCAGATCTTGGAGACGTCCTGGAAGCCCAGGGCCAGGTCCGAGGAAGCGTTGTTGAATTCCGCCCCGTCCAGCAGCCCGCGGTCCAGCGCCGGCACGATTTCCCCGCCGGGCAACGCGTTCACGGCCGCGCCCATGGCGGTATACATGTCGATGGCCAGGCCGACGGTGCGGAACTTGAGGCCCTTGACCTCTTCCATCTTGGTGATTGGACGTTTGAACCATCCGAACGGCTGGGTCGGCATCGGCCCGTACATCAGCGACACCACGTTCACGCCCATGGCCTTCTGGATTTCGACCAGCAGCTCCTTGCCGCCGCCGTATTCGTGCCAGGCCAGCAACATGTTGGCGTCCATGCCGAAGGACGGCCCCGATCCCCACAGCGCCACCGCCGTGTTCTTGCCGTACCAGTAGGCGACCACCCCATGCCCGCCGTCCAGCGTGCCCGCGGACACCGCGTCCAGCAGGTCGAAGGCCTTGACCACGGCGCCAGCCGGCAGGATCTCGATCTTCAACTGGCCGCCGGCCATGTCATTGACCTTCTGCGCATAGTCGCGCGCGAACTCGTGGAAGATGTCGTTGGCGGGCCAGGTGCTCTGAAAGCGCAGGGAAACCGGGGCATTCTGTGCCCGGGCAACTGCCGGAAATCCGAGTGCGGCGGCCCCGGCGACAGCGGCGCCGGAAATGAACTTGCGGCGGGGCTTGGTAACGTGTTGCATGGCGTGTTGTCTCCTGAATTAGGACTACATGGACCAGCTTGTAGTTACTACTCCTGCGTGGGCGCGGGATGGTGAAGCCTGCTGCGGAATCCCGCCGGCGCGATTGCGGACGATGCGCAAAGCGTGAGCCTGATTAAACCTTTCTGACTAATCGCTGACAATCAGCTTCTCGTCAGGAATTACCCTAGAAACCAAGTACTAGTGCTTACGCACGATCTTCCCGGGCAACGCGGAGTGCCCACGCCGCTGCTCCAGTCCATCGAGTATGGCCGCGAGTCCAAACTCGAATGCCGCATCGGGTCCGGCGGCGTCGAGGGCCTGCAATGCCGCGGTTAGCAATGGCGTCGCCAAGGACGGGGTCTGCTTCGCGCCGGCCTGCCGCTCCTGCTCATCGGCCGCGGCGGCCTGCTGTTCCAGCACGGCGCCGACCGTGAAATAGCTGACAGTCGTCAACGCGTAGGCGGCATCGGCGGGCGCGAAGCCGTCCTTGCACAGGAACGCCAACTGCGCCTCCACGGCTTCGAATTGCGGCTCGCTCGGCCGGGTGCCGGCGTGTATGCGTGCGCCGTCACGATAGGCCAGCAATGCGCGCCGGAAACTGCGCGCATTGCCGTTGAGGAATGAACGCCAGGTGTCGCCGGACCTGGGCATCGAATACGTGTGGCTCTCCGACAGCATCGCCTCGCCCAGGCGGTCCAGCAGTGCGCGCTTGTTCTTGAAATGCCAGTACAGCGCGGGTTGCTGAACCCCCAGGCGTTCGGCCAGCTTGCGCGTCGTCAGCCCATCGGCGCCGACCTCGTTCAGCAGGTCCAGGCCGGCCCGGATCACGACATCCGCTTGCAATTTGGTCATGGCGATTCCTCGTTCATCTTGAAATTTTATCGATGATAAATTATCGTAGCGAAAAATTTATCAATGATAAATAACAGATCAAACAACATGCAGTCCATCCACCCGCCACGAGGCCTCGCATGAGAGCCGGCCACGCCCTGGTCATCCTCAGTACCGTCGCCCTGGACGCCGCAGGCATAGGCCTGGTCATGCCCGTCCTGCCCGGCCTGTTGCGCGGCCTGGTGCAATCGGAGGACATAGCGGGCCATTACGGCGCCCTGCTGGCAGCCTATGCCCTGATGCAGTTCTTGTGCGCTCCGGCGCTGGGCGCGCTGTCCGACCGCTACGGCCGGCGGCCCATCCTGCTGCTCTCGCTGGCGGGCGCCGCCATCGACTACCTGATCATGGCGACAGCGCCAACGCTGCCGGTCCTGTACGCGGGACGGCTCGTCGCCGGCATCACCGGCGCCACGGGCGCCGTGGCGGGCGCCTGCATCGCCGATCTTGCGCGGGGCCACGAGCGCGCGCGCTACTTCGGCCTGATGAGCGCCTGCTTCGGCGTCGGCATGATTGCGGGGCCCGTCATCGGCGGCCTGCTGGGCGGCGTCTCGCCGCACACGCCGTTCCTGGCAGCCGCAATCCTGAACGGCGTCAATTTCCTGATGGGTTGTTTCCTGTTGCCCGAATCGCATGCGGGCGAACGGCGGCCGCTATCGCTAAAGGCGCTCATGCCCGCCTCTTCGTTCCTGTGGACGCGCGGCAGAACCGTAGTCATCGCACTGATGGCCGTCTTCTTCCTCATGCAGTTCGTGGGACAGGTGCCTGCCACCTTGTGGGTTATTTACGGCGAAGACCGCTACCAGTGGGATGCCGCCACGGTCGGCGTCTCGCTCGCCGCATTCGGCGCGCTGCACGCGCTGATACAGGGACTGGCCACCGGGCCCGTCACAACGCGGCTGGGCGAAAAACGTACGCTGTTGCTGGGCATGGGCGCCGATGCCCTGGGCTACGTCCTGTTGGCGTTTGCGTCGCGGGGATGGATGGCGTTCCCCATCATGCTCCTGCTGGCTTCGGGCGGCATCGGCATGCCCGCATTGCAAGCCATGTTGTCCGCGCAGGTGGAGCAGGAACGCCAGGGCCAGTTGCAGGGCGCGCTGGCCGCGCTGTCCAGCCTGAGCGCGATAGTCGGGCCGTTGGCCATCACGGCGCTCTATGCCGCGACGCTGAACGCGTGGAAAGGATGGGCATGGATTGCGGGCGCCGGGCTGTATTTTGCCTGCCTGCCGGTCTTGCGCCGCGGAACCTCGCAAGGCAAGGTCTGGTAGGACTGCACTGGTCCCGCGCTACTATCGGGGAACCACAATCGGCAAGGAAAGGAATGAACCAGAAGCAGCGCGCCGTCAACCGCCGCCGGATTCCACGCAAGGCCTGGGCCTTGGGCCTGATCATCGCGGGCGCCGCGGGTTTTTATGCATGGTGGCAATCACCCCTTGGTCCGGGCCTGACCGAAGGCAAGATGCGCAAGATCCTGGTCGAGGCCACGGCGCAACCGGAATATGCGCCGGTCGGCGCCTGCGTCAACGTCGTGGGCGTGCGGCCCTTGCCCACTGATGTCTACACCGCTTTCCTGGAAAGCCAGGACAGGATCGTGCAGGGGTTGATCAAGCATCAGCTGGTCACGGTCAAGCGCGTCAGCGCCAACGGCGACGGCGGGCCACCGCAAGCGGACGAGGATCCCGAGGACGCGAGCAGCCGCATGGAGCTGACGGATAAAGGCCGGCCCTACTACACGGATGGCGAGGCCCGCCTCAACTCCAAGCTGGTCTATACCGCGAAGTTCTGCGCCCCCGGCCTGCAGATCGGCAAGATCCTCACCCATACCAAGCCGCTCAAGAATCCATTCGACGACAACCCCAACCTGGTCTCGGCGGTGAAGTTCGAATGGCGGCTGGACCGCAGCACCGCGGACTGGGCGGCGGATCCCGCCTTCCGTCCGTACCTGTCCGGCTTTGCGCCGGAAGACCAGCCGGACGAATGGCAAACCGAGTACATCATGCTGGAACGGAAAGACGGCGTGTGGGAACTGGGAGACAGGCCCTACATCATCCGTTGGTGACCGCCGTATCGTCGGCCTTGGCTGGCGGACGGCGCACCGCCCTCAGCTTGCCGCTGTCGCCGCCGCCGCAGAAAAAGCAGCCGGCGCCATCGGATTCCAGCCCCGACACGCCGATGCCGGCCGGCATCTCCACGCTTTGCAGCACTTCGCCGGTCTTTTCGTCCAGCTGCCGCAGATCGCTGGCGCCGTCCTCCCAGGTGCCGTGCCACAGCTGGCCGTCCACCCAGGTCACGCCGGTGACGTAGCGGTTGGATTCGATAGTGCGCAGCACGCGGCCGGTCTCCGGGTCCACCTGGTAGATCTTGCGCTGGCGGTACTCGGCCACCCACAGGCTGCCCTCGGCCCAGGCCATGCCCGAAGCGCCGCCGCCGCCGGGCGCGGGGATGCGGCTCAGCACCCGCCCGCTCTGCGGTTCCAGCTTGACGATGGTGCCGTCGGAGATCTGATAGAGATGCTTGCCGTCAAAGGCCGTGCCCGCGTCGGCAACAATGTCGATCGAGGCTTGCGTGCTGCCGCTATCCGGGTCCATGGCAATCAGCTTTTCGCCGGCGGCAAACCAGACCTGCCGGCCGTCATAAGTCACGCCATGCACGGCCTGCACGCCGGGAAATGGGCCGTACTCGCGAATGATCTGGGCTTGCGTTCGTTTCATGTCGGTTCCTTGAACTGGAGTTCGAGCCTTCATGCTAGTCGGCGGCCAGCGCGGCCGGGAGTAACAAGGTTGTCGTGAATCCCGGTACCTGCGGCGTCATCCAGCGGCGCGCCCGGCCCTGTCCGCAAGCCTGCACCTTGTCTGCCGCCGCCAGCGCGTCCAGCGTGCGCTGCACGGTGCGCTGGCTTGCGCCCAAGGCCAGGGCCAGGGCCGAGCTGGACCAGGCTTCGCCGTCGGCCAGGCAGGCCAGCACCGCTCCCTGATCCCTGTCGCCCTCGCCGCTTGGCCGGGCCAGCAACGCAACCGGCCTGTCGGCTTCGGCCCTCAGAACGAAACCGCCACGCGCGGCGCTGATGCCGGCCACGCCGTCCAAGGCCGCGCGCAGGCGTCCTATCTCCACCCGCAAGCGCGCGCGGTGCGTTTCATCGAAATAGGCCGTGCGAAAGGCCTGCTCAATAAGCGTTTCCCTGGGCGCGGGCTGCGGCCAGGCTTCGGCCAGGACGCGGGCCAGCGCGAACAGCACCGGCCGGCTCGCCAGCGGAATCTCGCGGCCTGCGCTGCGCACCGCGTGACGGCAACCGTCCACCACCAGCGTGTCGGATGCCAGCAGCGCTTCCACTTCATCCAGCAGAATGGGCCGCTGGACGCCCTGCCCGATCAGGCGCGCGGCTGGCGTATTCAGGACCAGGGTGGCGTGTTCCACCTCGGCCATCAGCGCGGGGATGCCGGCGACGCGGGCCGCAAGCTCGGCCTGGGTCAGCGCGGCGCGCGCGCGCTCGGTGCGCAGGCGCCGCAAGGCGATACCGGCTGCGATTAGTTCGTGGATGGCGCGGGAAGCCGGGGCCAGCGAGGCCGGGTCCAGCATGGCCAGGGCGTCCTCGGCCCGATCGAGCTGGCCAAGCAGCAGTTCACGCCGCGCCTGCAGATGCCTCGCATGCGCGGCGTTGGCCGGATCGCCATGGGCTTCCAGCGCGGCGCGCGCGGCCTCCAGGGCCTTTTCCGGCCAGGCCAGATCGCGCGATACCAGGGCGATCTCGGCCTCGGCTACGACGCATCTGGAGCGGGCCAGCACATTCTTGTGATCGAAGTTCCGGGCCGCGCTGCGCAGCAAGGCGCGGGCGCGGCGGAAATCGCCCAGTTGGGCCATGGCGATGCCGCGCAAGGCCAGCGCGGGCGCGTCATCGCGCAAGGCCACGAGGTTCAGGGCGCCCAGCGGATTGCCGGCGGCCAGTGCGCGCGCTGCCGAGGTGATCAGCAAATCCATGGAAATCCCGCCACTGACGCCGCTCCCTCAGTCCGATTGCCGGAAACTAATCTACCACTTGGCGAGGATTTGCTGCGCAGTCAGGCCGGCCGGCATTTCAATCCCCGCCCCCGGTCCGGCGGGTTCAAGCGCCCTGCGCGCCTGCTGCGGGAGTTCCCCCGGCTGCAGGCGGGAAAGTCACCGTCAGCGCCACGCCCGCGCCGCGCAGGCCCTCGCCCAGCGTGATCTCGGCTCCATGCTGTTGCGCGATCTGCGCCACCAGCGACAGGCCGATGCCGCTGCCCCCCGCGGCGCTGCCTGGGGCGCGATAGAAGCGGTCGAACACGCGCGAGCGTTCCTGCGGCGCGATGCCCGGTCCGTCGTCGGCCACGCGCAGGCAGGCTCCGCCGTCGGGCGACGGTCCGCAGGAAACCACGATCTGGCCGCCGCTCTGCGTATAGCGCACGGCATTGTCCAGCAGGTTGCGCACCAACACGCCCAGCGCGTCCAGCCGCCCCCTGACGACGCAGGCCTGCACATCCAGCTGGATGCGCAGCTGCTTGCGGGTGGCGTCGGATTCCCAATCGCGCACCAGCATGGCCACCAGCGCGTCCAGTTCGACCAGCTCCGGCTCGTCGGCGCTGGCGCTGAGCGCATCCATGCGGGCCTGGTCCAGCAATTGTTCGGACAGGCGCGAGGTGCGCTGGGCGACCAGCCGCAGTTTCTCGATGGCGGCCGGGGCGTCGCCGGAACCCGCGCTGCGGGCCACCAGTTCGGCATGCGCGCTCAGCGCGGCCAGCGGGGTGCGCAGCTCGTGCGCGGCATCTTCCAGAAAGCGGCGCTCGCGGTCCATGCCACCCTTGACCCGCAGCAACAGCTGGTTGATCGAGCGGATGAAGGGACGCAGTTCGCCCGGCATGCCGGCCATGGGCAGCGGCGCCAGATCGAACGGGCCGCGCCGCGCGATGGCCACGCCGGCGCGGTCCACCTTGCGGAAGGCGCGGCCGACCACCATCCAGCTCACCACGGCCAGCAGCACGAACAGGACAGACACGATAAGCAGTCCGCGCTTCAGGCTGTACAGCGACTGCGCGCGCAATTCGCTCTGCGGCCGCGCCACCTGCACCTGCACCCGCCCCTGCGCGTCGGAGATCGCGTACACGCGCCAGTCCACGCCGTCGGCGCGCACGTCGAAATAGCCGTCCTGGAAGCCGCCGCTCAAGGGTTGCGCGGGCGACTCGGGCGAGCGCAGCAGCAGCCGGCGATCGGCCAGCGACCACAGGTGGAAACGTACCTTGTCGCCGTCGACACGGCTGGATGCGGGCGGAGTGAAACGCTCGGACGGGGCCTCGTTGCCCAGCAGGCTGACCGGCAGCGACGCCAGCATCTGGCTGGCCGCGTCGTGCAGCCATTGATCGCGCGCGCCGGTCTGCGAGCGCGTGGCTTCGTACTGCTGGAAGGCGAACACCGCGATCCATGACAGGGTCATCGTCACCAGCAGCGTCAGCGTGAGCTGCTTGCGCAGCGTCTTCATTCGCCCGCCTCGATGCGGTAGCCCAGGCCGTGGACCGTGGCGATGAGCTTGTCGCCCAGCTTGCGGCGCAACTGATGGATGTAGACGGCCACCGTGTTGCTTTCGATGGCGCCGCTGTCGCCGTAGACGGCGGCCTCCAGTTGTTCGCGGCTGACGGTGTGGCCGATGCGCTCCATGAGGGCGAGCAGCGTTCGGTATTCATGCGCGCTGAGACTGACTTCCACGCCTGCGCGGGTCACCGCCCGCCTGGCCGGCTCCAGCACCACGTCGCGGCAGCGCAGCGCCGAAACCACGGCGTTGCTGCTGCGCCGGACCACGGCGCGCAGCCGCGCCAGCAGTTCGTCCAGTTGGAATGGCTTGACGATGTAGTCATCGGCGCCGGCATCCAGGCCTTGTATCCGCTCGCTCAGCCGGTCGCGGGCGGTCAGGATCAGCACCGGCGTGGCATCGTAGCGCGCACGCAGATGCTTCAGGACCGTCAGCCCGCTGCCATCCGGCAGCCCCAGGTCCAGCAGCACGGCTTGAAAACCATGATCCACCAGGGCCAGCCGCGCCTGCGCAACGTCACGCACCCATTGCACGTCGGCGCCGGACTGCGCCAGGCTGGTGTGCACGGCGTCGCCCAACATGGCGTCGTCTTCAACTAGCAGGACACGCAAGAAAACTCCAGAACCGTCAACCATGCCGCAGCATGCCGGCCGCGGTTTAAGAACTTATTAAGAAGCCATGCCCGCGGCTTGCGGCCAGCCCCTTGCGGAAAGCGCGGAGCGGGCGATGGACCAGAGCGGCGGATTTTAGCAAGCGCCCCCCCGTCGACGCTGGCGCAGTCTGGCTACGTCCCTCTTACTGGCTATACCGTCATTAGCATATGCTTGACTGTACTTGTATATACGAGTTAAATAAATCCCGCTGACACCGCATCCCCGGAACGCGCCAAGAGCGCCACCCGCCGCACCGCACCTGGGCGCCACCCTCTCGCCTTCAAGTACGCGCCATCCGTCGGCCCCGGATCCGCCCCTAACTCACGCTGCAGTCCCTCTACTTCCCTCCCTCCCAGGAGCAGTGATGCGTCATCTTCCGGCAGTTGAAGTTCGCGTTTTCAGAGGCTTTACACATAAATGCGCAGGTCCGCTGCTATTGGCACTGGCCACGGCCCTTGCTGCCGCGCCCGCGTGGTCAGCCACAACGGCCGCAGCCGCCGCGCCGGCCACTACCGCCGAAGCGCGCGCCGCGGCCCGCAAGGCGCCCCTGGCGCTGGACGGGCGCTCGCTTACCACCGCGGACGTGGTCGCCGTGGCGCGCGGCGGCCAGCCCGTGGCGCCCACCGAAACTGCGTGGCAGCGCGTGGCCCGCTCGCACGACCTGCTGCTGGAATACGGCCGCCTGGGGCAGCCCGTGTACGGCCTGAATCGTGGCGTAGGTCAGAACAAGGACCAGACCATCTTCTCCGGCGACACGCTGTCGGACGAGGCCCGCGCCTTGTCGGCGGACTTCAATCATCGCATGCTGCTGTCGCACACCGTGGCCTATGGCGAGCCGGCGACGACGGACACGGTACGCGCCGCCATGCTGATACGGCTGAATACCGCGCTGGCGGGCGGCACCGGCATGAGTCCGCCGCTGGTGCGCCAGTACGCCGACTTTCTCAACAAGGGCTTGACGCCGGTGGTCTTGGGCCAAGGCTCGGTCGGCCAGGCCGACATCACGATCCTGCCGCAGATCGGCCTGGCCATGATGGGTGAAGGCATGGTGGAAACCGGCGGCAAGCGCCTGCCGGCAGCCGAGGCCATGCGCCAGGCAGGCCTGGCGCCGATCCAGCCCTACGCCAAGGATTCGCTGTCCTTGTTGAGTTCCAACGCCTATGGCGCGGCCCTTGCCATCCTGGCCGCGCACGACGCCAGCCGGGTGCTGGACCGCGCCGATGAGGTGGCGGCCCTGTCGCTCGAAGGCCTGAACGGCAATATTGCACCCTTGCTGCCCGCCACCCAGGGCCAGCGTCCATATCCGGCGCAACAGCAAGTGGCCCGGCGCATCCTGTCGCTGCTCGAAGGCAGCGCGGTGTGGCAGACGGATGAACAGCGGCCGTTGCAGGATCCCCTGAGCTTCCGCACCGTGAGCCAGGTCCATGGCGCGGCCCGCGAAACGCTGCGCCAGCTGGACGTGCAGCTGCTGGTGCAGATCAACAGTTCTGATGACAACCCGACCGTGGCGCTGGATGTCTCGCCGCCACCGGGCGCCACGCCGCAGGAAACCCGCTACTACGTGACGCAGGGCAAGCTGCGCGGCGCGGTGCTGCCCAGCGCCGGCTTCGATCCCACCGCCTGGGTGGTGCCGCTGCAGTCGGTGGGCGTGGCGCTGGCCCAGGTGGCCCAGTCTTCGGCGCAACGCGTGCTGCGCATGGGCGACCCGGCCTTCACCAAGCTGCCGCGCTTTCTGTCGCCCAATGACACGACGCTGGCCTACACCACGATACAGAAGCCCGTGTCGCTCCTGGCGACCGAAATCCGGACGCTGTCGCAGCCCGTCTCGTCCGATGCGCTGGCGGTCGCCGGCAACATCGAAGACGTGGCCACCAACGGCCCGCTGGCGGCGCAGCGCGTGGGCCAGCAGGCCGCGCGCCTGCGCACGCTGCTGGGCATAGAACTGATCCATGCGGCGCAGGCCGTTGATCTGCGCACGCGCGCGGAACCGCGGCGTCCGGTGGGCAAAGGGACCGGCGAGGTGCTGGCGGCCTTCCGGCAGGAAGTGCCGTTTCTTTCGCAGGACAGAAGGCTGGCCGACGACATCGCGCGCGCCGACCGGTTTCTGAACCAGGAGCGCGGCGCGGCGCAGTAAGCGCCACGCCGCGGCCTGAACCACACAACAAGGGGAATGACCATGAAAAAGTACCTTGCGCTGTGCCTGAGCAGCGCCCTGCTGGCCGCCGCGCTGCCACTGCCTGCGGCAGCCGCCGAAGGCAAGTATCCCGCCAGGCCCGTCACCATCGTCGTGCCGTTTGGCGCGGGCGGCATCGCCGATGCGCTGCCCCGCATCGTCGGCCAGGAACTCAACAGCAAATGGGGCGTGCCGGTCATCATCGAAAACAAGGTCGGTGCCTCCGGCAACATCGGCATGGACTTTGTCGCCCGCGCCAATCCGGACGGCTATACGCTGGCCCTGGCGCCGGCGGGCAACCTGACCGTGAACCCGCTGCTCTATACCAAGCTGCCGTTCAACACCGCAAAGGACTTCGCGCCGGTGACCATGCTGGCCACCTCGCCCAATGTGCTGGTGGTCAACGACAAGGTACCGGTCAAGAGCTTCACCGAACTGGTGGCCTATGCGCGCCAGCATCCGGACAAGCTCAACTATTCCTCGCCCGGCCCCGGTAGCGGGGCCCACCTGGCGGGCGAACTGCTGAACCAGTCGGCCGGCATCGTCACGCGCCACATCCCCTACAACGCCATGGCTGCCGCAGTCAACGACGTGGTGGCGGGCAACGTGGACATGATGTTCGCCGGCGTATCCACCGTGCTGCCGCATATCCAATCCGGCAAGCTGCGCGCGCTGGCGGTGGCCGGTCCGCAACGCCTGCCGCAACTGAAGGACGTGCCCACGGTGGCCGAGAGCGGCTATCCGGGCTTTGACGTGACGTCCTGGTATGGCATCGTCGCGCCGGCCAAGGTGCCGCCCGCGATCCTCGACCAGTTGCAGGCCGACATTGCCGCCGTGCTGCAAAAGGAGTCCGTGCGCCAGAAGTTCGCCGGCCTGGGCGTGGAGCCCGCCGGCTCGAACCGCGCGGATTTCACCCAGGCGATCCAGCAGGAAACCGCAAAGTGGGCGGCCATCGTCAAGCAGGCCGGCATCCAGCCCATCCAATAAACAGAGGAGACATCATGCAATCCATAGACATCACCTATTTGAACGGCCCTGACGTGCGCGCGCTGGCGCTGACCGATGCGGAAATCCTGGCCGCGGTGCAAAGCGCGCTGGACGCCCAGGGACGCGGCAAGACCGTCATCGAACCCCGCATGCACCTGGTGCCGGAGTCTTCCGCCAAAGGGCACTTCAATGTGCTGCGCGGCTACATCGAGCCGCTGCACGTCGCGGGCGTGAAGGTGGTCAGCGACTTCGTCGACAACTACAAAGTCGGCCTGCCTTCGGAGATGGCCCTGCTCAATCTGTTCGATCCGGTCAACGGCAAGCCGTTGGCCGTGGTCGACGCGACCGCCATCACCGACATGCGCACCGGCGCCGTCACCGCGCTGGGCGCCAAGTACCTGGCGCGCAAGAACAGCAAGGTGCTGGGGCATATCGGGTCGCGCGGCACTTCCTATTGGAACGTGCGGCTGCTCGACAGCCTTTACGACTTTGACGAAATCCGCGTGCACTCGCGCCGGCCGGAAAGCCAGCAGGCCTTTGGCGAGCGCCTGTCGCGCGACCTGGGCAAACCGGTGAAGGTCGTCAATGACTGGGAATCCTGCGTGCGCGGCGCCGACATCGTGGTCGAAGCCTCGCGCCTGCCTGAACCCACGCCGCTGCTCAAGACCGAATGGATCAAGCCGGGCGCCCTGGTTATGCCCTACGGCACCATGAGCGCGGTGGAACTGAGCCTGACCGACATCATGAGCAAGGTGGTGGTCGATGACTGGGGCCAATGCCGCAAGGGGCTGCCCTATGGCGCGCTGCGCGCCCACGTCGACAGCGACCGCATCACGGAAGAAAACCTGCACGCCGAACTGGGCCAGATCGTGGCGGGCCTGAAGCCGGGTCGCGAGCGCGATGACGAAACCATCCTGTTCTGGCACCGCGGCCTGTCCACCACCGATATTGCGCTGGGCCACGCCATGCTGGAAAAGGCCCGCAATATGGGCCTGGGCCAGACCTTGAAATTTGCCTAGGCGCAGCGCCATGGATCTCATTACTTCGACGCGCATGTACGACGTGGCGCCCGCGGCGCGGGCTGCCTGGCATGCGCTGCTGCAGGCCGCGCACGCCAGCGCCGGACTGGAGGTGCGCTTCGTCGAGCACGGCTGGCCCACGCCCATCGGCGAACTCTGGGAACGGCCCGGCCTGTGCGGCGTCTTCATGTGCGGCTGGCCCTACGTCAACGCGCTGCAGGCGGGCCGGGCCTTTGCGGCGGTCGCTGCGGTGGTGCCGGACTGGCCGGCCTACGAAGGCCTGCCGCGCTATCGCAGCGAGTTCCTGGTGCGCGCCGACTGCGGCTGGTCCTCGCTGGCTGATGCGGCCGGCAGCCACTATGGCTGGATGGTGCGTGACTCCCAATCGGGCTGGAATGCGCCGCGCGCGGCGCTGGCCGGGCTGGCCGCGGCTGGCGGCTCACTGTTCGCAGCGTCCAAGGGGCCTTATGGCAACCCGCGGGGCCTGCTGCGCGCGCTGGCTGACGGCGAGATCGACCTGACCGCGGCCGACAGTTGGTACCTGGATCTGCTGCGCGCGCACGATCCGGCCGCGCTGGCCGGACTGCGCACGCTGGCGTATACGCCATGGACGCCGAATCCCCTCCTGGTGTCCGGACCCGACGTGGCCCCGGCCGCCACGCAGGCCCTGTCGGATGCCCTGCTTGCCATGCACGAGAATCCGGCGCACCAGCCGCTATTGCGCGCGGCGCATGTCGCGCGCTTCGCCCGCCCGGATCCGGCCGCCTACTCTGTCCTGGGCGACATGGCGCAAGCCGCCGTGACGGCAGGCTATCCCGAGATACGCTGAAACCGGCGCAGGCCCCGCCTTTCCAGGCGGGGCGGACTGCCTCTTTCCCCTGGCGCGGCGGCGCTTTAAAGAATTATTAAAACCCCGTGCCGACAATGCCCTCCTGCGACGGCTGGCCTTCCCTGGGCCGCCGGCAACACGCACATCAAGCAATGGAACATGGCGCTGATCCGTCCGGACCGCGCGGGAGATGCACTCATGAAACGCCTGCAAGGCATGGAATTGTTCGCCGAAGTGGCGAAGGCGCATAGCTTCAGCCGGGCCGCCGCGACGCTCGGCATGCCCACCTCCACGGTGTCGCGCCACGTGGCCGAACTGGAACGCTCGGTGGGCCTGCGGCTGCTCAGCCGCAACACGCGCCGCGTGGAGCTGACCGATGCCGGGCGGCTGTACTTCGAACGCTGCCGCCGCATCGTGGCCGAAGCCGAGATCGCCCACGAGGAACTGCGCGAGCAACTGGAACTTCCCAGCGGGCCGCTGCGCGTCCAACTGCCCGCGGCGTATGCGCTGGACGCCTTGATGCCCGCCCTGGTGGCATTCGGCAGCCGCTACCCGGATATCCGGCTCCAGATGAGCGTGGCCGGACCCGAGTTCGCCGAGCACCCGCCCGAGATCGGCGACGTCTCGATCCGCCTGGGCGAACTGCCCGACTCGTCGCTGGTGGCGCGCCGCCTGGGCGTGGTCCATGCCGGCCTGTACGCCTCGCCCGCCTACCTGGCCGCCCGCGGCATGCCTGTCGGCCCCGCGGACCTGGCGCGCCATGACTGCATCGGCCTGCGCGCCGGCGGCGGGCAGCCCGCGCCCTGGCCGCTACAGCGCGGCCGCGAGCAGTTGCTGGTTCCGGTGGAGCACCGCTACGGCGCCAACGACGCCTGCATGGCCAGGCAGCTTGCCGTGTTGGGCGCCGGCATCGCGGCGCTGGGCGGCGACGAAAGCGGCCGGCTGCGCTCGGGCGAGCTGGCGCGCGTGCTGCCGGCCTGGAGCCTGGGGCCGATCGAGGTCCACGCCGTGACCGAAACCCGTTTGCTGCCCGCCCGGACCCGGTACCTCATCGATTTTCTGGCGGACTACCTGGACAATCCGGCGCATGGCCTGGCGCCAGAACTCCGGATTCGCCGGGTGGCATAACCCCGTCACAATATTGCATCGGCAGATGATGCGACCCTCTTTTTCCGGGCGGCACGCCCTTGCCGCCCTTCCCCCGCCCCTGGCGCCGCCCTCCACCGTGTAAACTCCCCCCTTTTTGACTCTGGTGGTATGTTGCAGGCCCCACAGCGCACAGGTTTAAGCGGCCCGACGCTCATTCGCTTGCTGACTCGCCTGACGGATGTCGATGTTCCGCAATCCAGGCAATCGCTCTCGGACCATCTGAGCCAATGGCTCGGCTGGACGGACGCGATCGCGCTCTCCGCGGCGCTGAACACCAGCCCGCCGGTGATCGCCCCCGGCGCCCGCATGTTCAGCAGCGCCGAAGAGCGCGAGTGCGAACGCGTGCGGACCACGCTGGCCGACGCCATCGCCAGCGACACCGCGGCCACGGCCGCCAAGCGGCGCACGCCGGGACAAGCGCCCGCGCCCGCCAAGCAACTGGCGGCGCTGGCCGAGGCCGACGCCGATTACGCGAATTTTCGCCAGCGCTATCTGTCGTTGCAGCACACGATGGAAACCGCCGTGGGCAATTTGCGCAGCCGGCTGCGCGGCATGGTCGCAGCCAAAAACGGCGAAATGACGCGACTGGCGGTGGTCGACGCCATCATGGACCGCGCCCTGCTGCCCAAGGAACGCGCGCTGTTCGGCGCGATTCCGAAATTGCTGCAAGGCCATTTCGAGCGCCTGCGCGACGCGGAGGCCGCGGCCCTGGCCGAGGCTGCCGCATTGGCGCAAGCGCAAGCCCAGGGCGAGACCGAAGCCGAGGCGCAAGGCGATGCCGCGGTCGAGACGGGCGCGGCGCCCGCTCCGACGACGGCATCGATAACGCCGGGCGCCTGGCTGGACACGTTCCGCAAAGACATGCGCAGCGTGCTGCTTGCCGAATTGGATGTTCGTTTACAACCGGTCGAAGGGCTGCTTGCCACCCTTCGCGCCAGCTAACCGGGACACTATGTCCAAATATCTGACTAATCTCGTAGTTTTCTTGGCGGGTCTGGCCGTCGTGGGCTGGATCGGCGTGGGCTATGCGGGCACCAACCCGCTGGCGCTGGCCGTGACCTTGCTGATAGCCGTCTGTTACCTGGCCGGCGCGCTGGAACTGCTGCGCTACCAGCAGGCGACATCCTCGTTGACGCGCGCGCTCTCGGGCCTGTCCGAAGCGCCCGGCAATCTGGGATCCTGGCTGGACCAGTTGCCGCCGGGCCTGCGCAACGCCGCGCGGCTGCGCATCGAAGGCGAGCGCGCGGGCCTGCCCGGACCGGCGCTGACGCCGTACCTGGTCGGCCTGCTGGTGCTGCTGGGCATGCTGGGCACTTTCCTGGGCATGGTCGTGACCCTGCGCGGCACCGGCCTGGCGCTGGAAAGCGCCACCGATCTGGCCGCCATCCGCGCCTCGCTCGCCGCGCCGGTCAAGGGCCTGGGCTTTGCCTTCGGCACCTCGATCGCCGGCGTGGCCAGCTCCGCCATGCTGGGCCTGCTGGCAGCCCTGTGCCGCCGCGAACGCGTGCGCGCCGCGCAACTGCTGGACAGCAAGGCCGCGACCACGCTGCGCGTGTACTCGCAGGGCTATCAGCGCGAGGAATCCTTCAAGCTGCTGCAACGCCAGGCTGAAGTCATGCAGCGCCAGGCGGAAGCCATGCCTACCCTGGTGGACAAGCTGCAAGCCATGATGAGCGACATGGCCCGCCAGAACCAGGCCCTGAGCGACCGCCACATGGCCAGCCAGGACGCGTTCCAGGGCAAGGCCGAGGCGGCCTATTCGCGCCTGGCCGCCGTCATGGAACAGTCCATGAAGGAAAGCGTGTCGCAAAGCGCGCGCTCGGCCGGCGCCGCCCTGCAACCCGTGGTGGAAGCGACGATGGCCAGCCTGTCGCGCGAAACCGCTTCCCTGCAGGACACGGTGACGCAAGCCGTGCAGCGCCAACTGGAAGGACTGACCTCGGGCTTCCAGGCCACCACCAGCAATGTCGCCGGCATCTGGAACCAGGCCCTGGCCGGCCAGCAGCGCGCCAGCGAGGCCCTGTCCCAGGACCTGCGCGCCTCGCTCGACCACTTCGCCCAGACCTTCGAACAGCGCTCGGCCGCCCTGCTGGACAGCGTGTCCTCGCGCCTGGAGGAATCGTCGGGCAGCATGTCGCAAGTCTGGACCCAGGCGCTGTCGCGCCAGGAGCAGGCCAGCGAAAAACTGGCGGGCGACAATCTGCAGGCCCTGACCGCGGCCGCAGCCAGCTTCGAGCAGCATTCGGCCTCGCTCTTGCGCACGCTGAACCAATCGCACACCTTGCTGCAGTCCGAGCTGGCCTCGCGCGACCAGCAGCGCCTGGCCGCCTGGACCGACACCCTGGGCGCCATGGGCGCCACGCTGCGCCAGGAATGGGAACAGTCCGGCGCGCAGGCCGCCGAACGCCAGGAAGCCATCAGCGCCACGCTGGCGCAGACCGTGCGCGACATCACCGCGCAGGCCGAAGTCCAGGCCCGGCTGCTGGAAGGCGTATCCGCCCGCATGGAAGCGGCCGCCAACGGCGTCTCGGAACAATGGGCCACCGCGCTGGCACGCCAGGAACAGGCGGGCGAAAAGCTGGCAGGCGACAACCGGGAGGCCCTGGCCGCCGCGGCCGCCACGTTCGAACAGCATTCCGCGGCCCTGCTGCAGACGCTGGACCAGTCACACACGCAATTGCAGGCCGCGCTGGCCTCGCGCGACCAGGAACGCCTGGCCGCCTGGACCGGCACGCTCACCGCCATGGCCGCTACGCTGAGCCAGGAATGGCAGCAGGCTGGCGCCGACACCGTGGCCCGCCAACAGGTCGCCAGCGATACGCTGGCCCAGACCGCGCGCGACATCGCCGCCCAGACGCAGGCCCAGGCCGGCCTGCTGGAAACCGTATCGGCCCGCCTGGAAACGGCGGCAGGCAGCGTCACCCAGGCCTGGACCGAGGCGCAAGCCCGCCAGGAACAGGTCAACGCCAAGCTGGCTGGCGACAACCAGCAAGCGCTGGAAACCGCCGCCGCCACCTTCGAACAGCATTCCGCCGCGCTGCTGCAAACGCTGGACCGGTCGCACGCCGAATTGCAAACCGCGCTGGCCTCGCGCGACCAGGAACGCCTGGCCGCCTGGACCGGCACACTGACCGCCATGGCCGCCAAGCTCGGCCAGGAATGGGAACAGGCCGGCACCCAGGCCGCGCTGCGCCAGCTGGAAGTCAACGACACCCTGGCCCAGACCGCGCGCGACATCACGGCCCAGACCCAGGCTCAGGCCGGCCTGCTGGAAAGCGTGTCGTCACGCCTGGAAACGGCGGCCACTGGCGTCACCCAGGCCTGGACCGAGGCGCAGGCGCGCCAGGAGCAAGCCAACGCCAAGCTGGCCGGCGACACCCAGCAAGCGCTGGAGACCGCCGCCGCCACCTTCGAACAGCATTCCGCCGCGCTGCTGCAAACGCTGGACCAGTCGCACGCCGAATTGCAGGCCGCGCTGGCCTCGCGCGACCAGGAACGCCTGGCCGCCTGGACCGGCACGCTCACCGCCATGGCCGCCAAGCTCGGCCAGGAATGGGAACAGGCCGGCACCCAGGCCGCCCTGCGCCAGCTGGAAGTCAACGACACCCTGGCCCAGACCGCGCGCGACATTACCGCCCAGACCCAGGCTCAGACTGGTCTGCTGGAAAGCGTGTCGGCCCGCCTGGAAACGGCGGCCACCGGCGTCACCCAGGCCTGGACCGAGGCGCAGGCACGCCAGGAGCAAGCCAACGCCAAGCTGGCCGGCGACAACCAGCAGGCGCTGGAAGCCGCCGCCGCGGCATTCGAACAACACTCCGCCGCCCTGCTGCAAACGCTGGAGCAATCGCAGACGGACCTGCAGAATGCGCTCGCCGCCGAGGACGAAGCGCGCCTGGAAGTCTGGACCGGCAAGCTCGGCACGATCGCCGACTCGCTGCGCACCGAATGGGAACAGACCAGTTCCTACACCGCCAACCAGCAGCAGCAGATCTGCGACACGCTGGCCATCACGGCACAGGACATCAGCGCGCAGACCCAGGCCAGCGCCAACGACACCATCGCCGAGATCGGCCGCCTGGTGCAGGCCGCCTCTGAAGCGCCGCGCGCCGCCGCCGAAGTCATCGGCGAACTGCGCCAGAAGCTCTCCGACAGCATGGAGCGCGACAACGACATGCTGGAAGAACGCAACCGCCTGCTGGAAACCCTGGGCACCCTGCTGGACGCCGTCAACCACACCGCCGCCGAGCAACGCACGGCCGTGGACGCGCTGGTATCTTCGTCGGCGGAGCTGCTGGACCGCGTCGGCACGCAGTTCACCGAACAGGCGCAGGCCGAAACCGGCAAGCTGGCCGAGGTGGCCGCGCAGGTCGCCAGCGGCGCGGTCGAAGTGGCCAGCCTGGGCGAGTCCTTCGGTACTGCGGTGCAGCTCTTCGGCGAATCCAACGACAAGCTGGTGGCGCACCTGCAACGCATCGAAGCGGCGCTGGACAAGTCCATCGCGCGCGGCGACGAGCAGCTCGCCTACTACGTGGCGCAGGCCCGTGAAGTGGTGGACCTGAGCATGGTGTCGCAGAAGCAGATCATCGAGAACCTGCAGCAGCTCGCTATTCAGCGCGCGACGGCCGGAGCGGAAGCGGCATGAGCGAGGACATCGACGGCGGCGTAGAGCCCACAGTCCCGGCCTGGGCTGTCTTCGGCGACCTGATGTCGGTGCTGCTGGGCGCCTTCGTCCTGATCCTGGTGAGCGTCGTTGCCGTGCAGTTGCAGCTGTCCACCCAGCTGGAGGAAGAGGTCAAGCAGCGCCAGGTCGAAACCCAGCGCCGCGAAACGCTGGAGCAGGCGCTGGCGGGTCCGCTGGCCGCCGGCCGCGTGACCCTGATCGACGGCCGCATCGGCATCAGCGGCAGCGTCCTGTTCGCCCTGAACTCGGACCAACTGCAGCCCGAGGGCCGTGAAGTCCTGAAAAGCCTGATCGAACCCCTGTCTGCCTATCTGAAGTCGCACAACGAGATCCTGATGGTCAGCGGCTACACCGACGACCAGCAGGTGCGCGAAGGCAACCGGCGCTTCGCCGACAACTGGGACCTGTCGGCGCAGCGCGCCCTGACGGTGACGCGCGCGCTGATCGACGAGGGCGTGCCTTCGTCGGCCGTATTCGCCGCGGCCTTCGGTTCCGAACAGCCGGTGGCCTCCAACGCGGATGAGGACGGCCGGTCCAAGAACCGCCGGGTCGAAATCGCGCCCATCCCCAAGCCCTCCAGCGACGCCGGGACCTCGCATGGCCAGTGACGGCACCCGCGGCGAAATCATCGACGCCCGGGCCATGCTGGACGCCTGGCGCGAGGCTGGCGCCGACCGTGTGGCCCCGGTCCGCTTCCAGTTCATGGACGCGCTGCAACGGCGCGCAGCCGCACAGGGCGGCGAAGCCCGCAGACTGCTGGACGCCAAGCTGGCGGCGTTGACCCAGGCCTACGAGGCCGAGCTGGAAGGCGCGCCCGTGGATGCGGCCGAATATGCCCCCGCGCCGGCTTCCGCCATCCCGGAACCCGGACCGCTGGCGGCGCTGACGGCTTATATCGCCGATCCCGGCACCGACGCGCGCGGCGCCGCCGACCTGCGCGCCACCTATCCTGAACTGCAAACGCTGGAGTACTTCCGCGGCGTCTGGTCGCGGGTCAGCGCCGACCGCCAGGTGCGGCAGTCGCAGGAGCAGGTGCACAAGAACGCCGGCCCGCTCAACTCCAATCAGCTGGTGCACCGCGCGCTGTCGCTGATGCGCGAAGTGTCGCCCGGCTATCTGCAGCAGTTCCTGTCGTACACCGACGCGCTGATGTGGATGGAGCAGGTGCACGCCGCCATCGCGCCCCCGCCCAAGGAGGCCGCGCCTCGCGCCGGCGCCAAGAAGACGGCGCGCGGCAAGGGCCGCTAGCCCCCTCCCGATTTGCGCCCTGCCGCCCATCGGCGGTAAGATACGATCCATATACAAACCATATATGGATCATTCACTCCATGGGCATCGTCAAGATCTCCGAGCAGATGCATGAGAACCTCCGCGTCGCCAGCGGCGCGCTCAGCCGCTCCATCAATTCCCAGGCCGAACACTGGATGCGCATCGGCATGCTGTCCGAGCTCTACCCCGAACTGCGCCACGCCGACATCTGCCAATTGCTGATCCGCATCGAACAGGCCGAGGGCTTCGCCATCGCATCCTTGTCCCAAGGCTTGCCACAGCCAGCCCAGCAGGAGGCCGCGTAAATGGCGAAGAAGGTTTCCATCAAGTCCGCCGCCGACATCGAAATGGCCCGCAAGGCCGGCGCCATGGCGGCGGAAGTGCTGCACATGATTGCCGAGCACGTCCGCCCCGGCGTCACCACCGATGAGCTGGACCGCATCTGCCACGACTACATCGTCAACGTCCAGAAGGCGATACCCGCCAACGTCGGCTACCACGGCTTTCCCAAGACCATCTGCGCCTCGGCCAACCACGTGATCTGCCATGGCATCCCGTCGGCCAAGGTGTTGAAGAACGGCGACATCCTCAACATCGACGTGGCCGTGATCAAGGACGGCTGGTTCGGGGACACCAGCCGCATGTACTACGTGGGCCAGCCCAGCCCGCTGGCGCGGCGCCTGGTCAACACCACCTACGAAGCCATGCGCGCCGGCATCATGGCCGTCAAGCCCGGCGCGACGCTGGGCGATATCGGCCACGCCATTCAGACCGTGGCGCACCGCGAGCACTTCAGCATCGTGCGGGAATACTGCGGCCACGGCATCGGCCAGATCTATCACGACGATCCGCAAGTGCTGCACTACGGCCGCCCCGGCGAAGGCATGGTGCTGCAGCCCGGCATGATGTTCACCATCGAACCCATGATCAACGCCGGCAAGCCCCAGACCAAGCAACTGCCCGACGGCTGGACCGTGGTCACCAAGGACCGCTCGCTGTCAGCGCAATGGGAGCACATGGTGGTCGTGACCGAGACCGGCTATGAAGTGCTGACGCCTTGGCCGGACGGCTTCGGCGACTATCCGCCCATCCCCTGAGAAAGAGGCGAAGCGGCGCGCGCGCCTTGCCCATGGCAAGGAACGGAGTGCCGGAGGACAAGGGCACGATCATGATCGTGCCCTTGTCGTTTCCGCCGTCCGCGCCCCATGCCCGCCCTGCCCTCAGCGTTCCGCCGCCTGGCCGCCTCCAACCTGGCCGCCCAATTCTCCGAACAGATGGCGCTTGCGGCCGCCCCGCTGGTCGCGGTGCTGGCGCTGGGCGCCAGCGCTGCCGAGACGGGCTATCTGCAGACGGCCCAGACCCTGCCCTTCCTGCTGCTGTCCCTGCCCGCCGGCGTGCTGGCCGACCGGATGTCACGGCGCGCCCTGATGACCGCCGCCGAATGCGTGCGCGCCGCCAGCCTGCTGGGCCTGCTGGCGCTGCTGGCCACGGGCGGACTTAATCTGGGCTGGCTGGCCGCGCTGGGCTTCCTGGGCGCGGTGGGCACGGTCGCCTACAACGTGGCCGCGCCGGCGCTGGTGCCGCGGCTGGTCCCGCCCGCCGGACTTGCCAGCGCCAACCGCTGGCTGGAACTGGCCCGCAGTACCGCTTTTTCCGCAGGGCCAGCCGCCGGCGGCGCGCTGGTCGGCTGGATGGGCGCGCCCTCGGCGTATGTGCTGGCCACCGTGCTGTCGATGCTGGCGGCCCTGCTGCTGGCCGGCCTGCCCCACGACACTCCCGGCCCAGCGCCGCGCCGCCGCGTGCTGGAGGAACTGCGCGAGGGCGCGGCGTTCGTCCTCACGCATCCGCTGCTGCGCCCGGTGCTGGTGACCGCCGTATTCTTCAATACCGCCTGGTTCGTGCTGCAGGCCATCTACGTGGCCTACGCCATCGAACGGCTGGGCCTGTCGGCCACGGCCGTCGGCCTGACGCTGGGCGTGTATGGCGGCGGCATGGTGGCCGGCGCCTTGCTCGCGCCCTGGCTCGCACAGCGGCTGAGCTTCGGCGGCATGATCGCCGCCGGCCCTCTGGCCGCGCTGATCGCAAGCGCCATCCTGCTCTCCACGCTGGCGTTTCCGTCCGGCGCGTGGGCGGCAGCGGGCTTCTTCCTGTTCGGTGCGGGTCCCATCCTCTGGACCATCACCACCACCACGCTGCGCCAGGCAATCACCCCCAACGCCCTGCTGGGCCGCGTGTCCGCCGTCATCCTGACCGCCACCTTCGGCGCCCGCCCGGTTGGCGCGCTGATCGGCGCCGCGCTTGCCGCCCGCGCCGGCGTCGAAGCCTGCCTGTGGGTATCGACCGCCGGCTTTGCCGTGCAATTCGTGGTGCTGTATACCTCGCCGGTGCTGCGCCTGCGCACCCAGCCCGAAGCCGGCGCCTATTGAACGCTGTTGCGCACGCAAAACCGGCAATCTGTATCTGTGCGCGCCCGCCGCCGCCCGCTAGACTGCCCCGGTCAGTCAACACGGCGGCGGCAAGATGCTGAAGATCCTGGGTAAAGCCTCATCCATCAACGTGCGCAAGGTGCTCTGGGCCTGCGCCGAACTGGAGCTGCCTTTCGAGCGAGAAGATTGGGGCTCCGGGTTCCAACCCACCAGCGAGCCCGCCTTCCTGGCGCTGAACCCGAACGCGATGGTGCCCGTCATCCAGGACGGCGACTTCGTGCTGTGGGAGTCCAACAGCATCATCCGCTACCTGGCCGCGCAATACGGCGGGCTGGACCTGTACCCCGCCGAACCCAGGCTGCGCGCCCGCGTCGACCAATGGATGGACTGGCAGGCCACCGACCTGAATCGTTCCTGGAGCTACGCCTTCATGGCCCTGGTGCGCGAATCTCCCGCCCACCGCGACCGCGCCGCGATCGAAGCGTCCTGCCGCGAATGGGCGAGCTTCATGGCAATACTGGACCGGCGCCTGGAACAGGCCGGCGGCTACGTCGCCGGCCCCGCGTTCTCGCTGGCCGACATACCGGTCGGCCTGTCGGTGAACCGCTGGTTCAGCACGCCCTTCGACAAGCCGCGATTGCCGGCCGTCGCCGCGTACTACGACCGCCTCGCCGAACGCGCAGGCTACCGTCTGTACGGCCGCAACGGCACGGCCTGACCGCCCAAGCGGCTACTTCACCACCCCGCAAACCAGCCGGCCGCCCCCGCCGCCCAGCGGCGCCGGCGTATCGCTGTAGTTGTCGCCGCCCACGTGCACCATCACCGCGCGGCCCTTCACATCGGCCAGCTTCAGATGCGGCGCCACCACCGCCTTCGTCGCCGTGCCGTCGGCAGCGACCACGATGAACGGCAGATCGCCCTGATGCCCGTCAGTCGCCATCGGCCCCTTGTGCGCCTTGGTGCCCTTGGGATCGAAATGCCCGCCCGCCGCGCCGCCAGCCGCCATCTGGTTGTTCACCATGCCAGGCTCGCACGAACCCTTCTCATGCACATGGAAGCCGTGCTCGCCGGGCGGCAGGCCCTTCAGATGCGGCGTAAGCTGCAGCCCGCCTTTGGTGTCCTTGAGCGTGATCGTGCCAGCGCTCTTGCCCACGCCGTCCACGCTCAGGAACGACATCGACACGTCTTCCGCCAGCGCCGCGCCAGACGCGCCTGCGAACGCAAGCGCCGCGACCAGCATCGAGATTTTCTTCATGGGGTGCCTCCAAGATACGCGCCCGCAGCCCGCGGACGCCCGGTGGTGCATGGACGGCCCGTGCCGGCCATGCCGGAAAAAACAATAGCATTTGGGTCAGGGCGTCTGCCAGCAATCTTCGTTCCTGATACAAACGCAGATCTTGCAAAAAAGAGCCATCCCGCCACATTCGCGCGAGCGCGCAAAACCCCGACGACACACCCAACGTACGTCAATTGCGGCCGTCCGGACGGCCGCAATTGACGGGCATCGCAAGACTCGAAACCGAACCCGGCTCTAGCGGCGCATCAAATCTGTACGCACGTAGCCCGTCGGCGCGGGCGCCTGGGTGGCGAGCAACCTCGATGCGCCCGAGGGAATCTGAAGGGAAGGCCGCAGGCCTGGACGAAGATGACGACGGGGCAGTCCGGAGCGAAGGCTCCGGACCGCAATCGTGGGCGCTCGCCACCCAGGCGCCCGCGCCGACGGGCGGCCTACGAAGCGCAGAAAACGGCAGTCAAATCCCGGGCAACCGCATCACCCTCGAACCAGCAACACCACAGCATGCAGCGCCACCCCTATCAACCCGCCCACCAAGGTGCCATTGAACCGGATGTACTGCAGATCCTTCCCCACGCTAAGTTCCAGCTCATCCACCAGATGCCGTTCATCCCAATTCTTCACCGTGCGGGAAATGTGCTCCGTGACCCCGCTACGCAAGCGCCCCGTCAACCTCCGCGCCCCGCCCAGCACGTGATTGTTGATCGCCTCCCGCAACCCCGGATCCTCCCCCAGCTTGCGCCCCAAGGCCAGCAATGCGCTCTCCAGATGCCGCGCCAGCGCCGAATCCTCCGATGACAGATCGCGCCTCAGCGCCGCATGGATATCGTCCCACAGCCCCTGCACGTACTCCTGCACCTTCGGATGATCGATCGCCCGCTGCTTCAGCGCCTCCACCTGCGCCGACAAGGCCGGATCATCCTTCAGCCGCCGGATGTAATCCTGCACCCAGGCTTCATAATCCCGCCGCACCGGATGCCCAGGCTCGGACAGCACGTCCCGCAGTTCCTCCACCAGCGCCCGCGCCAGCCGGTCCGCCAGATTGTCGGCAATTCCGTCCACCGACTTCACCACGTCCACCGCCGCAATGATGCGCGGCCATTCCTTCTTCGCGAACTTCACCAGCAGGCTCGAGGCCCGCGCCTTCACGTCCTCGTCGCCCAGATAGCCGCCCAGCCGCTCCAGCGCCGCGTCCAGCAGCTCCTGATGCCGCCCGTCACGCGTCAACAGGCCCAGCACCTCGCCTGCCGTATCCGCCGCGTCCCAGCGCCGCAGGTTCTTCACCACGAACTCCTGGATCACCCCGCGCACCGCCCGGTCGTCCAGCAGGTCCAGCGTCTGCAAGGCCACATTGCGCGCCCCCTCGCTCAAGGCCCGCGCCTGCCGCGGGCGCCCCAGCCAGCGCGCCAGGCGCGCCGCGGGATCGAACACCCGCAGCTTCTCCATCAGCGTGTCCGGATCCAGGAAATGGTCGCGCACGAACACCGCCAGGTTGTCCCCGATGCGGTCCTTGTTGCTGGGAATGATGGCCGTATGCGGAATCGGCAGCCCCATCGGCCGGCGGAACAGCGCCACCACCGCGAACCAGTCGGCCAGAGCGCCCACCGTGGCCGCCTCGCAGAACGCCCGCACCCAGGCCCAGGCGCCCTGCCCGCCCATGACGTGACTGGTGATGAAACCGCAGACCATCGCCACCAACAGCGCCAGCGCGGCGATCTTCATGCGCCGCAACTGCGTGCGGCGCGCTTCGGAAGCCAGCGCGGAATGCGTGGCGGCGGAACGGGGCATCTCTGTCATGGGGTCTCCGGAAACGACAGACCCAGCATAACAATTACGGCCCGCAGCGGCGTCAGCCCAGCGGCGGCAGCATGTTGAACAGCAGCACCATGATGAGCCCGACCACCGACACGATGGACTGCACCACCGAAATCGTCTTGGTCGCTTCGCCCATGGTCATGCCGAAGGACTCCTTCACCATCCAGAAGCCTGCGTGATTGGCGTAGTTGAAGAACAGCGAGCCGCAGCCGATGGCCAGCGCCAGGAGCGGCAGGTTCAGGCTGGGATCGGCGCCCGCCAGCGGCGCCAGCAAGCCCGCCGCGCCCACGATACCGACCGTGGCCGATCCGGTGGACACCGACAGCAGCATGGCGATCAGCCAGCCCAGCACCAGCGGCGGCAAGGAAAACTGATGGGTCAGCTGCACGATGGCATCGCCCACCTTGGCGCTGGTCAGCACCTGCTGGAACGCGCCGCCGCCCGCGATGATGAGCATGATGCCGGCGATGGGCTTGAGGCTCTTGCCCATGGCGTCGCGCAGCTTTTCCGCGTCGCCGCCGCGCATCAGCACCAGGGTGAAGGCGGCGAACAGCACGCCCAGCAGCATCGCGACCATCGGGTCGCCCAGGAACGCCGCCACGTGCATGGCGCGCGAGTCCTTGGGCAGCAGCATCTCCGCGCCCGCGTGCACCAGCATCAGCAAGGCGGGCAGCAAGGCCGCCAGCACCCCCAGGCCTACGCTGGGCGCATTGCGGCCGGCAGCCTCCTGGCGGGTGGTGGTGAACTGTTCCAACAGCGCCTCGTCCGGACGCGTCGTCATGCGCGGCGAAATGAAAGCGCCATACAAGGGGCCGCCGAAGACCATGGCCGGCAGCGCCGCGATGAAGCCGTAGATCATGGTCGGCCCCACCGTGGTCTTGAGCGTGGCGATGGCGGTCAGCGGCCCCGGATGCGGCGGCACCATGCCGTGCATTGCCGCCAACGCCGAGATCACCGGCACGCCCACGTACACGTAGGCCGAGCCCTTGAATCGCTGCTGGCTTTCCAGCTTGCGCGCCACGCTGAAGATCAGCGGCAGCATCACCACCAGGCCGACCTCGAAGAACATCGGTATGCCGATGACGAAGGCCACCAGGGTCATGGCCCACGGAATCATGCGCGGCGAAGTATGGCTGAGGATGGCATTGGCCAGGCGTTCGGTCGTGCCCGAGTCGGCCAGGATCTTGCCCAGCATCGCCCCCAGCGCGATCACCACGCCCACCGCGCCCAGCGTCTTGCCGGCGCCATTGCTCAGGTTCTTGACGATGGCCACGGGCTCCATGCCGGTGGCGAACCCCACGCCGATGGAGACGATCAATAGCGCCAGCAGCGGATGCATGCGGATGCGCGAAACGATCAGCGCAACCAGCACCAGCACGCTAGCCAGCGCGGTAAGAAGCAATTGGACGTCGGAAGAGGACATGGACGGGCCTGGAAAAAATGGGCGCGGCCCTGCGGCCGCTTGCCGATAGGAACACGGATTTTATGCCCGCCAAGCTGAACGGCCAGTCAGGAAAGGCGCGCGTCCAGGGCCTGCACGCGCCTCAGCGGGCTGGCCCCGCTAGCCTGCCGCCTCCAGCAATCCCGGCCTGCCTTCGTGCGCGGCCTGGGCACGCTCCAGGATGAATTCGATGATCATCGAGATCGCCCGCGGGTGGTGGCGATTGGGCATGTACAGCATGTACATGCCGCGCCCGAAGATGCTGAGCCGCCATTGCGGCAACGCGGCCACCAGTTCGCCGCGCGCAATGTCGTCGTGCACCACGTAGTCCGGCACCACGCCCACGCCCAGCCCCGCCAGCGTCGCGTCGCGCAGGAACGCGTAGTTGCGCGAAATCACCGTCGGCTCCAGCACCACGTGCTGCCGCGGCTGGCCGCCGTAGTAGGCCGAAAGCCGCAAGGGCCGGCCGATGACCGCCGCGCTGATGATGGGCGTGCGCGACAGCTCTTCCGGATGCTGCGGCAGGCCCCGGGCGGCGGCATAGTCCCGCGAGGCGCAGGCCACGTAGCGGACCTGGCCCAGCTCGCGCGCCACCAGGTTCTGCGGCGGCTCGGACATGATGCGCACCGCGATATCGACCTCGTCGCGCAGCAGGTCATCCACGCTGTTCTCGAACAACACGTCCAGCACGATATCCGGATAGGTCCGCTTGAATTCCAGCAGCCAGGGCGTCATCACGAACTGCCCGTAGCCGCTGGGTACGCTCAGCCTGACCTTGCCCTGCGGCGTCTTGCCCAGGGTCTCGACGGATTCACGCGCCGCGGCGAGTTCGTCCTGGATGCTGCGGCCGTGGTGATACAGCTTCAGTCCGATTTCTGTCGGCTCCACATGCCTCGTTGTGCGCCGCACCAGCTGCATGCCTACCGAGCGTTCCAGCTGATTCAAGTGGTAGCTGACGTTAGCGCGCGTCATCTTCAGGCGGCGCGCGGCCTCGCTGAGGTTGCCCGCGTCCAGGATTTCCACCAGCAACGTCAGGGATTTGGTGTCCATTCCGGGCCTCCACGCCGCAGCAAGTCACCTCCACATTGTCAAATTTTTTTGACTTCAATGTCAATTATCGATGCCATTGTCAAGACTTCTTTACTGCGAAAGAATGAGGCCATAAAAGACGGGCCGTTCCTGGTCCGCCCGGCCCTAGCCCTCGCCCCCAGCGGCGCTCCGGCGGCAGGCCTCATCGGAGACACTGTCCATGACAGACAGCGCAAGCACCGGCGCGGCCAACGCGCGCCGCTATGACGACATTCTCGTCGTCACCATCGACCATCCCCCCGTCAATGCCCTGAGCGCCGCCGTGCGCGGCGATCTGGCCGCGGCCGTGCGCGACGCCCAGGCCGATCCGCAGGTCCGCGCCATCCTGCTGATGGGCGCGGGCAAGAACTTCATCGCGGGCGCCGACATCCGCGAATTCGGCAAGCCGCCGCAGCCGCCCATCCTGCCCGACGTCTGCAACCAGATCGAAGCCAGCGCCAAGCTGGTGATTGCCGCGCTGCACGGCGCGGCGCTGGGCGGCGGATTGGAAGTGGCGCTGGCGGCGCACTACCGCGTCGCGCTCGCGGGCGCCAAGCTGGGCCTGCCCGAAGTGAACCTGGGCCTGCTGCCCGGCGCCGGCGGCACCCAGCGCGCGCCGCGCCTCATGGGCGCGCAGGCCGCGCTGGATTTGATGCTGACCGGCAAGCACCTCTCTGCCGGCGCCGCCCTGGAAGCCGGATTGGTGGACGCGCTCTCCAGCGAGACCGATCCGCTGGACGCGGGCCTGGCCTACACCCGGCAATTGCTGGCGATCGGCGCGGGTCCGCGCCGCACCCGCGACGCCGACGCGCTCGCCGACCGGACCGCCGCGCTGGCCCAGGTCGAGGCAGCGGCCGAACGCGTGGCGCGGACCACCCGTGGGCTGTACTCGCCCGGCAAGATCGTCGAAGCCGTGCGCGCCGCCATCGAGCAGCCCTTCGAGGATGGCCTGCGCACCGAACGCGCGCTGTTCCTGCAATGCCTGGACAGCCCGCAGCGGGCGGGCCTGGTGCATGCCTTCTTCGCTGAACGCGACACGGCCAAGATGCCGGGCCAGCAACCGGCCCGGCCGCGGCGCCTGGAGCGTATCGGCATCGTCGGCGGCGGCACCATGGGCGCGGGCATCGCCGTCTCGGCGCTGGACGCCGGCTTTCCCGTGACCATGGTCGAGCAGGACGATGCCGCGCTGGAACGCGGGCGTGGCCGCGTCGCGCAGGTCTACGAGCTGCTGGTCAAGAAAGGCCGGATCAGCGCCGACGAGCGCGACGCCCGCATGGCGCGCTACACCGGCTCGACCCGCTACGAGGCGCTGGACGACGCCGATCTCATCATCGAAGCCGTGTTCGAAGACATGGCGGTCAAGCAAGCCGTGTTCGCGCAGTTGGACCGCGTCGCCAAGCCCGGCGCGGTGCTGGCCACCAATACCTCGTACCTGGACGTCAACCTCATCGCCGCCGCCACGCGCGGGCCCGCCGACGTACTGGGCCTGCACTTCTTTTCGCCGGCCAACATCATGAAGCTGCTGGAAGTCGTGGTGGGCGAGCACACCGCGCCCGACACCGTGGCCACCGGCTTCGAACTGGCGCGGCGACTGCGCAAGATCCCGGTGCGCGCGGGCGTGTGCGATGGCTTCATCGGCAACCGCATCCTGGCCGTGCACCGCCAGGCGGCGGACATGATGATGGAAGACGGCGCGTCGCCCTACGAGATCGACGCCGCCGTGCGCGACTTCGGTTATCCCATGGGTCCCTACCAGATGGCGGACCTGGCCGGCGGCGACATCGGCTGGGCCACACGCAAGCGCCGCGCGCCCACCCGCGACCCAGCACTGCGCTACGTGCAGATTCCCGACCGGCTGTGCGAACGGGGCTGGTTCGGCCAGAAGACGGGCCGCGGCTTCTACCTGTACCCCGACGGCGCGCGCCAAGGCGAACCAGACCCCGAAGTCCTCGCCACCATCGATGCCGAACGCGCGCGCGCGGGCGTCACGCCGCGCGCCTACACGCAAGAAGACATCCAGCGCCGCTACCTGGCCGCCATGATCAACGAAGCGGCCAACGTGCTGCACCAAGGCATCGCGCAGCGCCCGTCCGACATTGACGTGGTGTTCCTGTCGGGCTACGGCTTTCCGCGTTATCGCGGCGGCCCCATGCACTACGCCGACAGCGTGGGACTGGACCGCGTGCTGGCCGATATCCGCGGCTATGCGCAGGAAGACCCCGCCTTCTGGAAGCCCTCGCCGCTGCTGGTGCAACTGGCCGAATCCGGCCGCCCATTCGCCAGCCTGAACCAGGCTGCCTGACCCGGAATCCACACAGGAACACGCCATGCGCGAAGCCGTCATCGTCTCCACCGCCCGCACCCCCATCACCAAGGCGGGGCGCGGCGAATTCAACCTCATCGCCGGCCCCACGCTGGCCGCGCACGCCGTGCGCGCCGCCGTCGACCGGGCCGGCATGGACCCGGCCCTGATCGAAGACGCGTTCATCGGTTGCGGCTATCCAGAAGGCGCCACGGGTCGCAACATGGGCCGCCAGGCCGTGATCCGCGCCGGCCTGCCGGTCAGCGTGGGCGGCGCCACCGTCAACCGCTATTGCGCCTCCGGCCTGCAGGCCATCGCCTCGGCCGCCAGCCGCATCGTCATGGACGGCGCCCCCGCGATGATCGCGGGCGGCGTGGAACTCGTGTCGCAGATCCGCACCCGCGACGACGGCGTGAGCGGCATGGATCCGTGGATCGTGGCAAACAAGCCCGAGCTCTACCTGCCCATGATCGAAACCGCCGACATCGTCGCGGCCCGCTACGGCATCAGCCGTGAAGCCCAGGACCATTTCGCCGCGCAAAGCCAGGCGCGTACCGAGGCCGCGCAGGCCGCTGGACGGTATCTGGAAGAGATCGTTCCGGTCACCACGACCATGTCCGTCACCGACCGCGCCACCGGCGCCGTCAGCGAGCGCGAAGTGACCGTGGACCGCGACACCTGCAACCGCCCCGGCACCACCTACGACGCCCTGGCCTCGCTGGCCCCTGTGCGCGGCGCCGGCCAGTTCGTCACGGCAGGCAATGCCTCGCAGTTGTCGGACGGCGCCGCCGCCTGCGTGCTGATGGAAGCCGCTGAAGCCCAGCGCGCCGGCATCACGCCGCTGGGCGCGTTCCGCGGCCTGGCGATCGCCGGCTGCGAACCCGACGAGATGGGCATAGGCCCCGTCTACGCCGTGCCCAAGCTGCTTGCGCGCCACGGCCTCAAGGTGCAGGACATCGACCTCTGGGAACTGAACGAGGCCTTCGCCTCGCAAGCCCTGTATTGCCAGCAAAAGCTGGGCATTCCGATGGACCGCCTGAACGTGGACGGCGGCGCCATCGCCCTGGGCCACCCCTTCGGCGTCACCGGCGCCCGTCTGGCCGGCCACGTGCTGATCGAAGGCCGCCGCCGCGGCGCCCGCTATGCCGTCGTCACCATGTGCGTGGGCGGCGGCATGGGCGCGGCCGGCCTGTTTGAAATCTACTGAGGATCCCCCATGGACCTGGAATTCACCCCCGAAGAAAACGCCTTCCGCGACGAAGTGCGGGCCTTTCTCGCCAGCCACCTGCCCGAGCGCCTGTCCGCCAAGGTCGCGCAGGGCAAGCTGCTGACGCGCGCCGACATGGTCGAGTGGCACGCCATCCTCAACCAGCAAGGCTGGCTCGCCAGCCATTGGCCGATGGAATACGGCGGCACCGGCTGGAGCGCCGTGCAGAAGTACATCTTCGAAAACGAATGCGCGCTGGCCGGCGCGCCGCGCATCGTGCCCTTTGGCCTGAGCATGCTGGGCCCGGTGCTGATCAAATACGGCAGCGAGGCGCAGCGGCGCCACTGGCTGCCGCGCATCCTGGACGGTTCCGACTGGTGGTGCCAGGGCTATTCCGAACCCGGCGCGGGCTCGGACCTGGCCTCGGTCAAGACCACCGCCGTGCGCGACGGCGACAGCTACCTCGTCAACGGCCAGAAGACCTGGACCACGCTGGGCCAGTACGCCAACATGATCTTCTGCCTGGTGCGCACGTCACAGGAAGGCCGACGCCAGGAAGGCATCAGCTTCCTGCTGATCGACATGGCGAGCCCCGGCGTGGAAGTGCGCCCCATCATCACGCTGGACGGCGAACACGAAGTCAATGAGGTGTTCTTCTCCGACGTGCGGGTGCCTGCGGCCAACCTGGTGGGCGAGGAGAACCGCGGCTGGACCTGCGCCAAGTACCTGCTGACCTACGAACGCACCAACATCGCCGGAGTCGGGCAATCGACGGCGGCGCTGGAACGCCTGAAGACGACGGCCGCAAGCCTACGCAAGCACGGACGTCCGCTATCGGAAGACCCGGACTTCGCCGCGCGGCTGGCGCGCGTCGAGATCGAGCTGGCCAACATGCGCACCACCAACCTGCGCGTGGTCGCGGCGGTGGCCGGCGGCGGCGCGCCCGGCGCCGAAAGCTCCATGCTGAAGATCCGCGGCACCCAGATCCGCCAGGAGATCAGCGCGCTGAACCGCCGCGCCATGGGTCCCTATGCCCGCCCCTTCGTGCCCGAAGCGCTGCACGACGGCTATGACGCACCGCCCATCGGCCCCCACGGCGCCGAGAGCGCCGCCGCGCAGTACTTCAACAACCGCAAGCTGTCGATCTTCGGCGGCTCCAATGAAATCCAGAAGAACATCATCTCCAAGATGATCCTCGGACTGTAAGGGCCGGCCATGAATTTTGAACACACCGAAGACCGGCGCATGCTCTCCGACATGCTGCGCCGCTTTGTCGCCGAACAGAGCGACTTCGCCACGCGCGACCGCAATGCCCGCTCGGAGCGGGGCTACAGCCTGGAGCTGTGGCAGCGCTATGCCGAACTCGGCGCCATCGGCGCCCTGTTTGCCGAAGCAGACGGCGGACTGGGCGGAACCGGCTTCGACATTTCCGTCGTGTTCGAAGCGCTGGGCCGCGGCCTGGCCGTCGAACCGCTGCTGGACGCGCTCATGGTCGGCAGCGCCATCGCCGAAGCCGGCACGCCGGCCCAGCGCGAGGCCCTTGAAGGCCTGATCGCGGGCAGCATCACGGCCTCGCTGGCCCACGCCGAACCCGGCTCCGGCTATGAACTGGCGCGCGTCGAGACCCGCGCCGAACGCACTGCAGACGGCTGGGTGCTCAACGGCGCCAAGGCCGTGGTCGCGGCGGGCGAGCACGCCGACCTGTTCCTGATCCCGGCCCGCAGCGCGGGCGGGCCGGAAGACGAGGCCGGCATCAGCCTGTTCCTGGTCAGCGCCGGCACGCCCGGCCTGACGCTGCGCGGCTATGGCCTGATCGATGGCGGCCGCGCGGCCGAATTGGTGCTCGACGGCGTGCAGCTTGCGCCAGAAGCCTTGCTGGGCGAGGCCGGCGCAGGCTACCCGCTGCTGGAACGCGCCGCCGGGCGCGGCATCCTGGCGCTGTGCGCCGAAGCCGTCGGCGCCATGGACTGCGCTCGCGACGCCACTCTGGAATACCTGCGCACGCGCCGCCAGTTCGGCGCTCCCATCGGCAGCTTCCAGGCGCTGCAACACCGCATGGCCGACGTGCTGCTGGAGATCGAACAGGCGCGTTCGTCCGTAATCAACGCCGCGGCCGCGCTGGACCACCCGGACCGCGCCACCCGCGAGCGCGCGCTGTCCGCCGCCAAGTACACCATCGGCCGCATCGGCACCCTGGTGGCTGAAGAGAGCATCCAGCTGCACGGCGGCATCGGCATGACCTGGGAGCTGCCCCTGGCGCACTATGCCAAGCGCCTGATCATGATCGACCACCAACTGGGCGACGAAGACCATCACCTGCGGCGCTACATCGCGCTGGGGCAGGCCTGAGCGGAGGACCACGCCATGACCCAGGTCCATGCCGCCCCGCCCCTCTCGCCGCCTTTTGCGGCCCCATTCCCCGTGCGCAGCGCGGCGGACGTGCAGCGGCTGCAAGCCCGGCCGCTGACCGAGACGCTCACGGTGCAGAGCACTTACGAGATCTTCCGCAACTCGGCCGCGGCTTTCGGCGACAAGACCGCGCTGACCTTTCTGCGCAGCGCCGATCCCGGCGACACGCCGGTGCGCTGGAGCTACCGCGAACTGTTGGCCGGCATCCACCAGACCGCCAACCTGCTGCATGAACTGGGCGTGGGCCCGGGCGACGCCGTCGGCATCCTGCTGCCCGGCTGCCTGGAGTACCACCTGGCGCTCTGGGGCGGCGAGGCCGCCGGCATCGTCCAGCCCTTGAATCCCCTGCTGGCCGAGGACAAGCTCGCCTCCCTCATGACCACGGCGCGCGCCAAGGTACTGATCGCCTACGGGTCCGACGTGGAATGCGGCTCCTGGTCCAAGGCGCTGCGCCTGCGCGAACGCGTGCCCACGTTGCACACGCTGCTGCGCGTGGCCCCGTTGGACGAGCCGCCCTCGGCCCGCCCGGCGCTGCCGGATCATGCGCTGGACTTCAACGCCGCGCGCGCCGTGCAGCCGGTCGACCGCCTGGTCAGCAACCGGGAAATCCACGCCGGCGACGTGGCCGCCTATTTCCATACCGGCGGTACCACCGGCGCGCCCAAGCTCGCCATCCACACCCACGCCAACCAGGTCTTCAGCGCCTGGGCCGCGGTGCAATTGCAGAACGCCGGACCGGACGACGTGGTCATCAACGGCTATCCGCTGTTCCATGTGGCGGGCGTGTTGCCGGCATCGCTAGCCGCCCTGTCGGCGGGCGTGGAAACCGTCATCCCCACCACCCTGCTGCTGCGCAACCGCGACGTGCTGCGCAACTACTGGCGCCTGGTCGAACACCACCGCGCCACCTCGCTGCAAGGCGTGCCGACCATCCTCGCCGCGTTGGCCGAAGTGCCGCTGGCCGGCGCCGACATCTCGTCGTTGCGCTATTGCCGCACCGGCGCCGCGCCCCTGCCCGCCGAGCTGGCCGCTCGCTTCAAACGGCTGTTCGGACTGCACGTCAACGAAAGCCTGGGCATGACGGAGATGGCGGGCATCTCCACCATCTCGCCGCCAGGCTGCGAGTTTCCGGTCGGCTGCGTCGGCTTTCCGCTGCCCTACGTGCAGGTGCGCATCGTCGGCCTGGACGTGCCGGCCGGCGCGCCCGCGCGCGACCTGCCCGCCGGCAAGCCCGGCATGGTGCTGTTCAAGGCGCCCAACGTCATCCCCGGCTTTCTTGATTCCGAAGACACGGCGCGCGCTTTCACCGAGGACGGCTGGCTCATCAGCGGCGACGTCGGCTACCTGGACCCGGACGGCCGGCTGCATCTGCAGGGCCGCGCCAAGGACCTGATCATCCGCAGCGGCCACAACATCGATCCCAAGACCATCGAGGACGCGCTCGCCTCGCACCCGTCGGTGCAGCTCTGCGCCGCCGTCGGCGCCCCCGACGCCTATGCCGGCGAACTGCCCATCGCCTTTGTCACGCTGGCCGAAGGCGCCCAGGTCCCGGAAGCCGAACTGCTGGCCTATGCCGCCGAGCACGTGGACGAAAGCCCGGCGCGGCCCAAGCGCGTCATCGTGCTGGACAGCATGCCCATGACCAACGTGGGCAAGATCTACAAGCCCGATCTGCGCCGCCTGGCCACCGCCGTATCGGCCCAGGCCGTGGTGGCGCGCACCTTGCAGGAAGCCGGCCTGATCGACGACGGCGCGCTGTTCCGTGTACAGGCCGACGCTCAACCCGAGGTCGCAGTCCAGGCCGACGCCCGCGCGTCCGAAGCGCTAAGGGCCAGCCTGCGCGACGCGCTGGCCCGCTTACCGGTCAAGGTCGCCCTGCGCGACTGAGCAGCCCCCCTCCCACACACAACAACACCCCAGGAGACAAACCCATGACCCATAAGCCCCTGCGGCGCGCCTGCCTCGGCGCCGCGCTGCTCTCGATGGCCGGCATTGCATTGCCCTTCGCCGCCGGCGCGCAAGGCGCCTATCCGTCCAAGCCCATCACGCTGATCGTGCCCTTCCCGGCCGGCGGCTCCACCGACCGCCACCTGCGCACCGTGGCGCAGGATGCCTCCAAGTACCTGGGCCAGCCCGTCATCGTCGAAAACCGGCCCGGCGCCGGCGGCACCCTGGGCCCGGCGACCATGGCCAAGACCGCCAAGCCCGATGGCTACACCATCACGCTGTACACCCTGGCCATGCTGCGCATGCCGTACATGCAGAAAAGCAGCTGGGACCCCATCAACGATTTCACCTTCATCCTGGGCCTGTCCGGCTACACCTTCGGCTTCACCGTCCGCTCCGACTCGCCGTACAAGACCTTCAACGAATACATCGAGGCGGCGCGCAAGGCGCCCGGCACCATCGACTATGGCTCCACCGGCATCGGCTCATCGCCGCACCTGCTGATCGAGGAAGTCGCCATCAACGCCAAGGTGAAACTGAACCACGTGCCGTTCAAGGGCAACGCCGACATGCAACAGGCCCTGCTGGGCGGTCACGTCATGGCGCAAAGCGACGCCACCGGCTGGGACCAGTTCGTGGATTCCGGCAAGATGCGCCTGCTGGTCACCTTCGGCGAAAAGCGCACCACGCGCTGGCCCGACGTGCCCACCGCCCAGGAACTGGGCTACAAGGTCGTGTCCACCTCGCCCTATGGCCTGGCCGGCCCCAAGGGCATGGATCCCGCGGTGGTGAAGACGCTGCACGACGCCTTCAAGAAGGCGCTGTTCGACCCCGCCAGCATGGACGTCATGAAGCAGCTGAACCAGGAGCCCGCCTACCGCAACAGCCAGGACTACAAGGAATGGGCGCAGGCCACCTACGTCAAGGAAAAAGGCTTGATCGAGTACCTGGGCTTGATGGCGAAGTAATAATGGCGGCGCCGCCTTCAGCGCAGCGCCGCAACCTCGATTGATCTGGCGCCGCAGGCTTCTACCAGTTCAGGATCGTGGCTGGCGAACAGCACCACCCGATCCTGCGCCCAGATCTTGAACTGTTCTGCCAGCACGCCGCGCGCCTGCGCATCCAGGCCGTTGCTGGCCCCATCCGCAATGATGACGGCCGGGTCGCCCAGGGCGGCGGCCGTCAGGTAGACCTTGCGCCGCGTGCCCGTGGACATCTGCTCGAAGCGCTTGTCCAGATGCGGCTCCAGCCCCAGCCGGAACGCCAGGTCCAGCACGCTGTCGGCCAGCGGCACATTCTTCTCTGCCGCCACCTGTTCCAACAATCCGCGCCCCGTCTGTGCGGGCAACGCCATGCAATTGTCGGGCACATAGGCCAGGCGGGACCGGGCTTGCGCCGGCGCCTGGCTCAGCGCATGTCCGTCGATCCAGACCTCTCCCGCATCCGGCGCGATCACGCCCGCAATGATGCCCAGCAGCGTGGACTTGCCGGTGCTGTCTTCTTCGCACAACGCCACGCATCCGGGCGTGAACGTATGGGTCAGCCCCTGGAAGACGAGATGGTCGCCGTAGCGCTTGCCGAGATTGTCGATTCGTAGCATGGCCGGGAGTGTACGCAGGAATGCAGCGCTCGACCAGCGGCGCCTCAGCGTGGCTTCAATGCAGCAAATATGAACCGAATTCAGATTTTTCCGCATTGACGATGTGGTGATCCGCATTTTTGCCGTACATTACTTGGCGTAAATAAATGTTAATTTTCAGCAGAAAATTTCGACTTTTGTAGCGGTTGCCTCGCCCGTTCATGCTATCGGCTCGATGAGCGACCTACCACCAAGACGCATTTAGTTTCATTTAAATCAATACAACATCCAATTCTGCCGACCCGGCATCGGCGTCGGCATAGAAGAGATCAATGAATCACGTCTATCGAGTAGTCTTCAACGCCGCCGCTGGCGTATGGCAAGCCGTCAGTGAAATCGCCCGCGGGCCGGCCAAGAGCAGCAGCCCTGCCCGGCGCCTGCGCCGCAACGGCGCGCAGTTGGCGGGCGCGCTGGGCATTGCGCTGGTTGCCACGGGCGCGCATGCGGTTCCCGTCAACCCGCAACTGTATTGGGACGGCGGCCACTCCGTGGCGAACGGCTCGGTGGATGGCGCCGCCGGCATCTGGGACTACACCAACACCAACTGGACGTCCGCCGACGGTTCGTCGAATCAATCCTGGAACGACAGCAACGCGGTGTTCTCGGGCACCGCCGGCACGGTGGCGGTTGGCGGCCAGCACAGCATCACGGGCCTGGAGTTCAAGAGCGACGGCTACAAGCTGGTGGGCGGAGCCAATGGTCAGCTGAATGCCAGCGGCGTTGCCGTGATTCGGGTCAATCCCAACGTGACCGCAACCTTGGGCGTCGCCATAGGCGGCAGCGGCACCCTGCACAAGCAAGACAGCGGCACGCTGGTACTCAACGGCAACAGCACCTATGCCGGCGGCACGATAATCGAGGCCGGCCGTCTGGAGGTCGGCAGCAATACCGCGCTGGGCAGCGGCGCCCTGACGGCGCTCAACAACACGGTGCTCGACGCCAATAACAAGGTGGCCCTCGACAACAACGTGAATCTGTTTGGCAGCGTGGAGATAGGCGGAAGCGCCGACCTGACGCTGAACGGCGTCGTTTACGGCCCAGGCTCGCTGATCAAGAACGGCGCCGCCAACCTGACCTTGAACGGGGCCAACACCTATCTGTCGGGTACCACGCTGAACGCCGGCACGCTGACGGTGGGCAACGATCAGGCTTTGGGTCTCGGCAACTTGACCGTGGGCGGCGCTTCCACCCTGACGGCAAGCAACACGGTAACGCTAGGCAACGCCATCGCCCTCAATGCGAATCTGACGGTTGCCGGCGACAATGACCTGACCTTGAATTCCCAGATTTCGGGCGCCGGCCAATTGGTCAAGACTGGCAACGGTACGCTCAGCCTCAACGCCATCAATACCGCCCACACTGGCGGCATCGCCCTCAGTGGCGGTACCTTGGCGTTCAACAACAATGAAGCCCTCGGGAGCGGCGCGCTGGTCGCCAATGGCACGGCCACGCTGAAGAACACCCAGCCCACGAGCCTGCAGAACGCCGTCCGCGTCAACGGCAACCTGACCATGGAGCTCCAGGAGCAGCTGACCTTGGCGGGCCAGCTGAGCGGCAGCGGCAAGCTGATCAAGACTGGCGCGGCCGAATTGTTCCTGTTTGGCAACAACCCATCATTTGCCGGCGACCTCGAAATCCATCAAGGTTACGTCACGACAGCCGGCGGTAATGGCCTGGGCGCTCCTGCCAGCGTGAAGCTGGCCGCGGGCACCACGCTGAGCCTCAATGATCCCGTCGTCCGGATTGGCGCCCTGAGCGGCAGCGGCACTACCGACATCAGCTGGTCCACCGTGTTGCAGGTGGGCGGCACCAACGCCAGCAGCGCATATGCCGGCATGCTGAGCGGCCTGGGTTCGCTGGAAAAGACGGGCGCAGGCACGCTGGAACTCACGGGCACAAGCGCCCTGAACAACAACGTCACCGTCACGGCCGGCACCCTGAAGGTCAGCGGCACCCTGAGCAGCCCCGCTGTCATCGTCCGGACCGGAGGCACCGTGAGCGGCGGCGGCTTCATCAATAGCCAGCTGAACATCGACAGCTTTGGCCATCTGGCCGGAACCAGTGGCAGTACGCTGACCGCCAGCGCACTGATCCTGGCCCAGAACTCAAACGTCGATGTGGCGCTGGGTTCCTCGTCTACCGGAAACACCCCGCTCTTCAATGTCATGGGCAACCTGACGCTGGCCGGAAAGTTGAATATTTCCGATGCTGGCAACCTCGGCGACGGTGTGTATCGCTTGTTCAATTACGGTGGCGGTCTTACCAACAACGGCATCGACGTCGACACGAGCAGAGTGGGCGGTATCGGCGGAATGACCGTACAGACTGCCACCGCCAATCAGGTCAACCTTTTCGTCCAATCGAATTTGCCGGTGCAGGCCTGGGACGGCTCGCGCTTGGTCGCTGACGGCTCGATCGACGGTGGCAACGGCACGTGGAATGCCGCCAACAGCAATTGGACCAGTGCCGACGGCACGATTAACCAAAGCTGGCTCAACAAGTTCGCTGTGTTCATGGGCGACCCCGGCACTGTCACGGTGGAAGGCACGCACGAAATCGGCGGCATGCAGTTCATGATCGATGGCTACCACCTCGTCGCTGGCAACAACGCGGAGCTGCGGGCCAACAACGGAACCAGGGGCCAGTTCGCCGTAAGGGTTGATCCCAACGTTACCGCGACCATCAATGTTCCTATTAGCGGGCTGAACACCCTGCGCAAGCTGGACCTCGGCACGCTGGTGCTGAACGGCGCCAACAGCCACGCCGCCACCCTGCTGGAGGGCGGCACCCTGGTACTCGGCAACGATGCCGCGTTGGGGCAGGGGCCGCTGTCCGCGTACGGCGACACCACGCTGGACAACAACCAGGCGCTCACGCTGACCAACCAGATCTTCGCCCAAGGCCAGTTGAACCTGGGTGGCAGCAATGACTTGACCCTGAACGGCGACATCGCCGGCAACAGCGGCGGCCTGAACAAGAACGGCAGCGGCACCGTGACCCTGGGCGGCAACAACTCCTTCGGCGGCACGATGGCGCTGAACGGCGGCAAGCTGGTGCTGGCCTCCAGCAATCCGCTGGGCAACAGCACCCTGACCGCCGCCTCCGGCATGCAGCTGGACAACAGCGTGGCATTGAGCCTGAGCAACACCATCAACCTGGCTGGCGACCTGAACCTCGTCGGCAACCAGGACCTCACGTTGGGCGGCCTGGTCAACGGCCTCGGTGGCCTGACCAAGCGCGGCACGGGCAAGCTGACCTTGAACGGCGCCAACTCTTTCCAGGGCGGCGTCAACCTGACGGGCGGCAACCTGGCCGTGGGCCACGACGCAGCGCTCGGCGAGGGCACGCTGACCGTGCGCAACGCGGGAACCCTGGAAGCCAGCCGCGCGGTGACCCTGGCCAACAACGTGCAACTGAGCGCCTCCCTGGCGCTGGACGGCAGCAATGATTTCACCCTGAACGGGGTGATCAATGGTTCCACCGAGCTGGTCAAGAACGGCGCCGGCCGACTCACCCTCAATGGCGAAAACCGCCATAGCGGGGGCACCACGGTCAATGCCGGCGACTTGAGCCTGGGCAATGCCGCGGCGCTGGGCACCGGCATGCTGACCGTCACGGGCAACACGCAACTGGATACGGCGGGCCCGATGCGCCTGGGCAATACCGTCAATGTCGACGGCGCGCTCACGGTGGCGGGCAACAACAGCCTGATCCTGGATGGACAGCTCAACGGCAACGGCACGCTGCGCAAGACCGGTGCGAACGACCTCTCGCTTACCGGCAGCGCCAACACCTTCAGCGGCATGATCGATCTGCAGGGCGGCAGCTTGACCACCGCGGGCAACAACGCGCTGGGCCAGAATGCCACCGCGAACGTGGCAGCCGGCGCCAATCTGTTCATCACCAATCTGGCTCGTCTGGCCAGCCTGAACGGCAATGGCACCGTGACGGTCTCGAACGGGAACAACCTGACCATCGGGGCCAATGGGGCCAATAGCAACTTCGGCGGCCAGCTCAACGGCAGGGGCTTGTTGACCAAAAGCGGCACGGGATCGCTGGTTCTTTCCGGCAACAACACGCTTACCGGCCAGACCTCGGTCAGCGCCGGCAGCCTGTGGGTAGACGGCTCGCTCGCCAGCACGAATGTGATGGTGTACAGCGGCGCTGCCCTGGGTGGAACCGGCAGCATCGCCGGCAACGTGACGGTCATGGGTGACGCCGCCCTGAAATTGACGGACGGCTACACCCTGTCGGTTGGCGGCCTGCAACTGGGCACCAACTCGATCGTCAACGCCAGCCTCGGCGCCCCCGCCCTCGGCGGCGGCACCGCCTTGGTGGACGTGACCGGCAACCTGACCCTGGGCGGCACGCTCAATATCAGCGACGCCGGCGGCTTCGGCACCGGCGTGTACCGCCTCATGAACTATGGCGGCAGCCTGAACGACACCGGCATGCGCTTCGGCAACGTTCCCGGCAGCGTGCAGCCCTCAGACTTGCAGCTGCAGACTGCCGTAAGCAATCAAGTCAACCTGCTGGTTACTGCACCGAACATCACCGTGCAGTTTTGGGATGGCGCGAACCAATTCGGCAACGGTTCCATCGATGGGGGCACCGGTGTCTGGGGGCTAGGCGCCAAGAACTGGACCAATGTCGACGGCACCGATAATCGTACCTGGGCTGGCGGTTTCGCAGTGTTCCAGGGAACCGCAGGAGTGGTGCAAGTCCTCGGCAAGGCGAACATCACCGGCATGCAGTTCCTGACCGATGGCTATCAAATTGCGCCCCTCGACCGGCTTAGCGGATTGGACTTGGTCGATGGTGACCAGGGCAATGCCTCGATCCGCGTAGACCCGGGCGTGACGGCGACGATCGATGCGCGCCTGAACGGCAGCAGCACACTAGGCAAGTACGATTCGGGAACCTTGGTGCTCAACGGCGCCAACGGCTACACGGGCGGCACGGCGCTCAACGGCGGCACGCTGGTGCTGGGCAACGACAAGGCCCTGGGCAACGGCCTGCTGACCGCTGCCAACGGCACCACGCTGGACAGCAACACGGCAGTCACCGTGCGCAACAAGATCGCGCTGAACGGCGCTCTGACGATCGCCGGTTCCAATGCCATGGACCTGAACGGCACCGTCGGCGGCGCCGGCGGCCTGATCAAGAACGGCGCGGCCAACCTGACCCTCAGCGGCGTCAACAGCTACGTCGGCGGCACCCTCCTGAATGCGGGCGGCCTGATCGTCGGCAACGTCGCCGCGCTCGGTTCCGGCACGCTGACGGTAGGCGGCGCGGCCACGCTGGACAACACTCAGGCGCTGGCGCTGGCGAACAACATCGCCCTGAACGCCGGCCTTGCCGTGCAAGGCAGCCACGACCTGACGCTCGACGGCAACATCTCGGGCACGGGCAGCCTGACCAAGAACGGCGCCAGCACGCTGACGCTCAACGGCACCAACAGCTACACCGGCGGCACCTACGTCAACAGCGGCACGGTAGCGTTGGGCGCGGGCAGCAGCCTCGCCGCCACCGGCATCGTGACCGTCGCCAGCGGCGCGACCTTCGACCTGTCGGCAGGCCAAGGCGCCCAGGTGTTCGGCACCCTGGCGGGCGCCGGCAACATCAAGATGGGAACCAACACCCTGCTGGCGGGCGGTTCGGCCGACGGCATCTTCAGCGGCTCGGTCATCGGCACGGGTACCCTGGTCAAGCAGGGCTCGGGCACGCAGACCCTGACCGGCGCCAACAGCTATACCGGCGGCACGCTGGTCGCGGACGGCACGCTGCGCGCGGGTTCCACCACGGCGCTGGTCCAAGGCACCGGCTATCAGGTGCTGTCGGGCGCCACGCTGGACCTCAATGGCAACGTGCTCCAAGCCAGCAGCCTGACCGGCGCCGGCACCGTGGCGCTGGGCGCGGGAACCCTGACCGTCAATTCCGCGGCTGGCAGTGCGTCCTACTACTCGGGCATCGTCGTGGGCAGCGGCGGCCTGGTCAAGACCGGCGCCGGCGCGCTGACGCTGACCGGCGGCAGCGCCTTCTCGGGCGGTGTGCAGCTCAAGCAGGGCAGCATCGGCCTGGGCCATTCCCTGGGCCTGGGCACTGGCATGCTGTCCATGGACGACGGCACTGTCATCAACCTGATTGCCAACGGCCTGACCATCGTCAACAACCTGCACATGACGGGCACCAACGACCCGGTCATCGACACCGGCGCCAACACGGCGACCTGGGCCGGTGCCATCACGGGCGGCGGCTTCCTTACCAAGCAAGGTAGCGGCGTCCTGACCCTGACCAGCGCAGGCAACAGCTACACCGGCGCGACCGATGTCGCTCAGGGCACGCTCAAGGCCGGCGCCACCAATACATTCAGCAGCGCCTCGGCCCACACCGTGGCCAGCGGCGCCGTGCTGGACCTGGCGGGCTACAGCCAGACCGTGGCCAGCCTGAACAACAGCGGCGCGGTCAATCTCGGCGGCAGCACGCCGGGCACCGTGCTCAAGGTCACCGGCCCCTACGTCGGCAACAACGGCAAGCTGGGCGTTTCCACCGTGCTGGGCGCGGATGGCAGCGCCACCGACAAGCTGTTGTTGAGCGGCCCCAGCGCCATCGCCAGCGGCAGCACCAGCGTGCAGATCGCCAATGCCGGCGGCCTGGGCGCACAGACGGGCAGCCAGGGCATCCAGGTCATCTCCACCGAGAACGGCGCCAGCCTGCAACCCGGCAGCTTCACGCTGGCGGGCGGCCATGTCGATGCCGGCGCCTACGAGTACCGTCTGACCCAGACGGCACAGGGCGCCGCGCTGCACTCGACCAACACGCAGGTCAACCCGGGCCCAGGCACCGATCCTGTCACCCCCGCTCCCGCCTACCGTGAAGAAGTGCCGCTGCTGTCCTCGCTGCCCGCGCAACTGCGCCAGGCGGATATGGCAATGCTCGGCGACATGCGCAAGCGCATGGGCGACGACGTCGCTCAAGGCGCCATCGACCAGGACCCGAACCACCGCGCCTGGGCCCGTGTGCTGCGCACGGCTCCGACCATCACGCAGCAAGGCACGGTCAACCCCGAGAGCAGCGGCCACCTGACCGGCTTCCAGGCCGGCGTGGACGTGTACGCCGACCGCAACCTCAAGGCCGGCCTGTACGTGGGCCAGCTGGACGGTGACATGGGCGTGCGCGGCTTCTCCAGCGGCATGGAGCGCAAGTACGCGGGCTACAACAACCTGCGTGGTCGCTACGTGGGCCTGTATGGCACCTGGCAGCACGACTCCGGCCTGTACGCCGACGCCGTGATCCAGGGCGCCGACTACCGCAGCAGCCTGCGCACGGCCGACACCGGCGCCGGCGCCACCACCAAGGGCCACGGCTGGCTGGCCTCGCTGGAAGTGGGCAAGCCCTTCGACCTGGGCAGCAGCTGGCAGTTGGAGCCGCAGGCGCAAATCATCTACCGCAAGCTCAATCTGGACGACACCACGCTGAGCCTGGCCAAGGTGAAGAACGATGCGGACGATGACTGGACCCTGCGTCTGGGCGCCCGCGTCAAGGGCAGCTACAGCATCGGCGGCACCGTGCTGCAGCCCTTCGCCCGCGTCAATCTGTACAAGGCCAGCAATACCACCGACGTGGCAAGCTTCAGCGCCCCGGCCGGCACCACCGACATCCGCGCCAAGGGCGGCTACACGTCGACCGAGTTCGCGGTGGGCGCCATGCTGCAGCTGACCAAGAACACCAGCCTCTACGGCGACATTGGCAAGCTGTGGGCCAACAGCGGCGACAGCCGCGTCAAGACCGGCGCACAGGGCTCTGTCGGGTTGAAGGTGCTCTGGTAAGCCTTATGACCTGGGTCGGGCAACCGGCCTCTGGCATGACCAAAGCCCGCAGCGGTCTAGCCGCCGCGGGCTTTTCACATCTACCAGGTGTACTTCACGCCTATCCTTGCCGCGTACTGGTGGTAGTCCTGCGCTCCCCATGACCCGGCGACATTGGTCCAGCCCGTCCAGCCCTTGTTGAAGTCGGCATGCACGCCGAGCTTCAACTCATAGCGGTCTTTCGGATAGAGGTCGCCCACCGGCAATTGATTGAACGACACGGAGCTGCCAGTGCTGCTGTGCCACCAGTTCAGCGTCGCGAACGGCTGCGCCTTGCGGCCATTGCCCAGGTCGAAGGTGGTGTGCGTGCGCACGCCCAAGCGCGTGATGGTGCCGTGGGAATCCGCGCTGCCCACGCGGGTGCCGTTGGATTCCGTCAGGCTGTCCGTGTCCGAGCTGACGTAGATGATCTGGGCCTGGGGTTCCAGTATCCAGTCGCCGCGCAGCTTGAAGGCGTAGCCGGTCTCGGCCGACACGGCCCATGCGCGGGAATCGTAGTCCACGCGCGGCAACTCCTCGCCCGTCACCCGGTTGTTGTACCAACCGTACTGGAACCAGGTATCCACATAGGCGCCGAGCTTACTCTCGTCGTTCTGGAACCAGGTGCCATACACGCCGGCGCTATAGCCTTGCACCCTGCCCTTGGCCTTGTAGGGGTTGCCCTCGGCCCGGGCCGTGCTGTCGGCGCTGCCATAGCCCAGCATCAACCCCAGGTGCAGCCGGTCGGTCTCCGAGAACAGCTTCCATTGCGCCACGTCGCCGCCGCCTTGCAGCAAGAACATGTCGGTGCTGACGTCGAAGTTGCCGTCGCGGCTATGCGAGCCCTCCCACCTGCCCACGGCGCGCAGCCAGAGCGCCCGGCGCTTGCTGTCCTCGGTTTGAAACTGCTGGCCCTCGATGAATTGCGGCTCGCCCAGGCGGTCGTGCATGCTCTGCACGAACATCTGCCCAACCAGTCGCTGATTCGCGAGATAGGCGGCGACTTCAGGACGGTACAGCGGCTCCGGATCGGGAGTGGGCGGCGTTGGCGGCGCCGGTGGGACAGGCGGCACCGGAGGCTCGGGAGGCGGCGGCGGAGGAGGCGGAGGAGGCGGAGGAGGCGGAGGAGGCGGAGGTGGCGGCGGAGGAGGAGGCGGCGGATCCGGCTCCTTCTCGGATCGCAGATACCAGCTCTGATCGGCCGGCGCGCTTGCCGAACCTTGGTACAGCCGATACTCGTAGGGACCGGCCACCACCCGGCCCGAAAGCGCAAATGCGCCCACTCCGGAGATACCGCCATTGACGACCTCGACCACCTGTATCCCGCTGGCCGTCGTCAAGGCGCCCGGCCCGCCCGTGTTCTTGATGCGCAATTGCGAAGCGCCGCTGGCGCTGCCGCCATTGATGACCAGCTTGTCCGAGGGCGAGCTGTCGTCGCCCAGAAAGGTGTTCAGCGCGATGGTGCCGTCGCCGCTGTAGTTACGCACCGTCAGCGTCTTGTACGCGCCCGCCTGCGGCGGCGTGAAGTCGATCAGGCTGGGATCGTTGACCAGGTTGGTGATGGTCGAGTTCCCGGTCAGCGTCCAGGTCGAATCCACCAGCGTCACGTTGGAGGTGCTGCCGGCCTCGGTGATTGCCGCTCCGGTCAAGGTCGCGTTGCGCGCCGACACGTTGGCCGTGGCGGGAGAGCCCGCCTGCACAGCGGCGATGTTGATCCCCGGCGGATTGCCGGTTTCCGGCGCCAGGCTCGGGTCTATGCCGTGCAACGTGCGCGCCCTGCTGCTCAAGAGGCTGCCGGAACTGGCGACCTGCAGCCAGTTGGTCGCGCCCTGGACGGTCGTGCCATTCAGCTCGACGTCCGCCGTGCCGCCGTCAATGCCGATGGCCGTCCCGGTCGCACTTGTGATGCTGCCGCCGTTGATGGCCGCGCTTTGCGTACCCGTGTCGCTGGTCAGCAGCAGGCCGACGGACTGCGCGCCGCTGACGCCGATGGCGCTGCCCGTGGCCGCAAAGGTGGAAGTGCCGGCGACAACCACGCCATGGGCTTGGACGCCGGACGTCTGCACGGAGCCCGCGTCGAACACAACGCTGCTGCCCGCGCCCTGCGCCAGGATCCCGTACCCACCCTGCCCGCTGGTGACGACGGTGTTGCGTGTCGCCTGGAACTCGGTGACCGGTTTGCCATTGCCGGTATAAGCATACAGGCCTACCGCGTCCGTGCCGCGGGTTTCGACCCGCAGGTCGGACAGCGTCGCGCGAGAACCGTCCATGCCTATGACGCCGTAGGCATCGGCGCCCTCGGTGAGAACGCTCGCGGTGGAGCCACTCTGCGGCGCCAGAAGCAGCTGATTTTTAGAGCTGGAATAACGGCGCAGGAAGACGCCGCTGCTGTCATTGCCCGTCGTGTGGATGTCCGTCGTGCCCTGCAACTCGGCCTCGCCCGCGTCCAGCATATAGAAGCCGTCCGCGGTCTGACCCGTCGTGCGGACACGCAGCGTCGAGCCCGCCGCTGATGAGAATCTGAGCCCCACCGCGTCCGGATAGGTCATGCTGTAGCCCAATTCGACGCCGCGCCCGTAGGTTCCGCCCGTCGTCTGCACATCCATCACGCCGCCCGAGTCCAGCGTAATGGCCGTGTTGTTGCTCGCCATGACCCCCTTGGGCCAGGGATTGCCGCCGGCGGGCGCGGTCTCGATCCTGAGCGTCGCGCCATTGCCGATCTGCAACCGGCTGACGGTGCCCGACGGCGTATGGCCCAGATTCACACCCTGGTAGCCGCGCAGCGTCACCGTGGAGTTCGGCGCCAGCAAAAACGTCGCCTGCGAACTCGAGGTCGATTGCAGCCCCAGGCCAGTCGTCGTCACCGTCGTGATGGTGACGTTGGTGCCCGTCTGGAAATTGACGTTGGTTGCCGCACCGTTGGTCGCGAATACGCCCAGGTCGACATTACCGATGGCGATATTGCCTGGGCCAAAGTTCAGCGTGGCATTGCCTACGCGGATGGCCGACCCTGATCCCGTGCCCGTCACGCTGTCGCCGCCGTTCAAAGTGAACGTGGTGCCAGCAGGAACAATGAACGGAGCGTAGTTTGCGCCCCACGCCGTGGTGGCTGCCAGCGACATGGCCACGCCCATGGAGCGGGCGAACAGGGGCTTGGAGGGACTCGCGCGGTGTGCCATCTGACTCGTCTCCGTGAAAACGTCCGGGCGACGGGCCGGGACGCGCTCAAACCAGACCCCGAACTACCCGGGGGTAACGACGATAGACTTCAGTTACCTACGCCAAACGCCCTAATCCGGGCGCGCAATGAGTGTAAATATTGGCATCAAAAATACGAATAATCACTTTGTTTGGATTGGATCGCGGCCAAATGTGCCATTTTGGCAACGGTCGCGGCATGCCCTTCCTCTTGTCGCCCCCAACGCAAGCGGCTGGGACGCCACGCCCGCGCGCGCTCATTTCGCCGTGATATCCTGGGCCGCGATTTTCTTGAAGTGCAGTTGCAGTACGCGCGTTTCGTTGCTTATCAATCATTGTTAAGGAACCACCATGGCGCTCAAGGCAATCTGTTCGGCATTGGCCGCGGCTGCACTGCTTGGAGGCTGCGGCACCAGCGCGCCGCCCCCAGCGCAGTCGTCCCGCTACGATCAGCTCTCCCGGATTCCGCTGCAGGAAGGCTATCTTTCCAAGGCCGATTCCGCGGCGCTCAAGGACGAGCTGCTGTTCCAACGCGCGGTCCAAAGCTATCTGTGGGCCCTGCCGGCGCTGAACATCTACGCGATGAAGGAAGGCTCCGAGCGGCAGTTCGGCAAGGGCTACAACATCCTGCCGGTCTGGAAGGAACGGCTCAACGCCAACACCCTGGTCACGACGCCCAACTCCGACGTGATCTATGCCATGGGCTATCTGGATCTCAAGCAGGACGGCCCCATGGTCCTCGAAGTTCCTCCCGGCCTGCAGGGCATACTCGACGATTTTTTCCAGCGCCCCATCTGCAATCCCGCTCCGGTCAGCGAAAAAACCTGGTATCCCGCGCCCTATTCCAAGAACGTCTGGTGCGGCGACGTCGGCCTGCCCGGCCCCGACAAGGGCAAGGGCGGCAAGTACCTGGTCATCCCGCCCGACTACCAAGGCAAGATTCCCAAGGGCTACATCGTCTATCAATCGCGCACCTACAACGTCTTCGTATTCTGGCGCGCGTTCTTCAAGGATTCCGCCAACCTAGCGGAACCGGTGGAGCTGATCAGCCGCACCAGGATCTATCCGCTGGGCCAGCAGGCCGCGGCCAAGCCGATGCAGTTCCCCGACGGCTCCCAGGCCGCGCCGAACATGCTGTATCCCAACGACGGCTCGGCATTCGACATGCTGTCCCGCTTCATCGACAGCGAGTATTACGATCCCGCCGATGCGGACATGCGCGGCATGCTGGCCAGCATCGGCATCATCAAGGGACAGCCGTTCAAGCCGGACGCCCACACCCGCGAGATCCTGGACAAGGCTGCCAAGACCGCCTTCAGGATAGGCCGCGCCGTATCCTACGACCCGCCGCAGACCGTGCCGAACACGCGCTGGTACGCCGACCGAAAATGGATCAACCCCTTCCCGGCCAACACGGAGTTCACGGGACCTTCGTTCAAGTACCTGGATGCGCGTACTGGCTTCTTCGCGCTTGCTTACTCGGCCAGCCCCGCCATGGCCGTCAGCATGGCAGGCATGGGCGCCAAGTATCCGGTCGCCTTCGAGGATGCCAATGGCGATCCCCTGTCGGGCGGCAAGGCCTACAAGCTGCACCTGCCCAAGGACATCCCAGCCGGCATCTTCTGGTCCGTGACCGTCTACCGGCCCGAAACCGCGGCGGGCCTGGCCAACGGGCAGCCCTTCCCGTCCATCAACACCATGGACAAACCGGTTTCCAACCCGGACGGCTCGACCGACATCTACTTCGGGCCGGCCGAACCGGCCGGACACGGCAAGAACTGGCTAAGGACCGTGCCCGGCTCGGGCTTCTTCGTCATCCTGCGCCTGTACGGCCCGAAGCAGGAGTTCTTCGACCAGAGCTGGAAGCCCAGCGATATCGAGCCGCTGAAGTAGCACACGGTCGCAGGCGCAGGCCGGCATCACCACACCCGGAACACCCGCCCCGTCTGCGCCCCTTCCACGCTGCGGCTATACGCCAACGCAACCCGGCTGGCCGGTGCGGATTCAAAGCCCTGGAAGTACGGACCATAGGCATCCAGCGATTCCGTCAGGACCGTGGGGCTGACCGAGTTGATGCGCACGCCGCGCAGCTCCACCGCCGCGCCGCGCACGAAGCCATCGATGGCCGAGTTCACCGCCGACGCGTTGGCGCCGTAGCGGATCGGTTCATCGGTCAGGATGCCGCTGGTGAGCGTGATGGAACCGCCTTCGTTGACGTAATGCTGGCCGATCAGCGCCAGATCCACCTGCCCCAGCAGCTTGTCGTGCAGACCGATCTTGAACTGCTCCGCCGTCATTTCGGCCAGAGGGCCGAAATGCAAGCTGCCCGTGGTGGAGACGATGGCATCCACCTTGCCCACGCGCTCGAACAAGGCGCGGATGCTGCCGCTCTGGGTCACGTCGACCTGATGCTCGCCGCGCGTCTTGCCCACTGCAATGACGTCGTGGCGCTGGCCCAGTTCTTGGGCGACCGCGCGGCCGATGGTGCCGGTGGCGCCGATCAGGATGATTTTCATGGAAACTCCGATTCGTATGTTGTGGGGTGCGCCCGCGATATCGCCAGCGCTTGTGCCCATTCTGGCCAAGGGCGCGTCCCGGAAAAATCCTAAAATGGTGGGTTCACTTCACACTCAGGGTGCGTAATCCATGGACCGCCTGCTCAGCATGGAAGTCTTTGTGGCGGTCGTCGAACTGGGCAGCCTCACCGCGGCGGCGGCTCGCCACGAGATGTCGCCCGCCATGGCGGCCAAGCACATCAAGGGCCTGGAGGCGCGGCTGGGCCTGAGGCTCATGAACCGCACCACGCGCCGCCAAAGCCTGACGGAAGCCGGCCAGGCCTATTTCGCGCGCTGCAAGGTGATCCTGTCGGACATCCGCGATGCCGAGCAAGGCGCCGAAGCCATGCGCGCCGCGCCGCGAGGCCATCTGCGCATCACCTCGACCGTGACCTTCGGCTCGTTCGCGCTGGCCCCCGCCATCGCCGACTACCTGTCCGAGTACCCGGACGTCAGCGTGGACCTGACCTTGAGCGACGCCGTCGAGGACGTGGTGGCCTCGCGCTACGACCTGGCGGTGCGCATCGGCGAACCCGCCGATTCCAGCCTGGTCGCGCGCAAGATCGGGCGCTATCAGATGATCATCTGCGCGGCGCCGGCCTATCTGCAACGCCATGGCACGCCCGAAACCGCGAGCGACCTGGCGCGCCATCAATGCCTGGATTTTTCCTACTGGAACCGCCGCACCGGCTGGCGCCTGAACTCCGAGGATGGCGGCGCGGCCTACCCCGCCGGCCGCTTCGTGTCCAACAACGGCCAGGCGCTCAGGCAGGCGGCGCTGGCCGGATTCGGCATCGTGCTGCAGCCGGAACTGTTGCTGGCCGAAGATGTGCGGGCCGGGCGACTGGTCCCGATCCTGGAGTCCGCCTGGCCCGTGGCCCGGCCGATCACGCTGCTGTATCCCAAGGACCGCAAGGCCTTGCCCAAGCTCACGACCTTCGTGGAATTCATGGTGCAGAGATTCACCCGCGCCGCAAGGTGAGCGCGGCGGGCGTCGCGCAAGGTCCGCCGGGCTCCGAACCCGGCTACCGACAGGCAGCGGCCTCGTCGAACAGCCAGTCTCGGAAGGCGGCCAATCGGGGCAACTCGCGCGCCTGGGGCCGATAAACAACGTAGTAGGCCAACGCGGAGGGAACCGCCAGCTGCGGAAACAGGCGCACCAGGCGGCCGGCAACCAGATCATCATGCGCCATCACGCTGCGGGCCAGCGCCACGCCATGGCCATCGATAGCCGCCTGCAGCACCGCGGCGGAATTGTTGATCTTCATGCCGCGGGCGGTGGATACGCCTTGTACGCCGACTTTCTCCAGCCACATGGCCCAGGTCGGAAATCCCGTCTGCGCGTCCATCGAAAGATCATGGATCAAGGTCTCGCCCGCCAGCTCGGCCGGACGCTTCGCCGCCTTGCGCCGTCGCAGCAGTTCCGGGGAACAGACCGGGTAGACCTCTTCGTCCATCAGCTTTTCCGCCGCCAGGCCGGGCCAGACGCCAGCGCCATAGCGCACGCCGATATCGATCTGCTGGGCCGCGAAATCCACGGGCTTGAGGTTGGTGTCCAGGCGCACGTCGGTATCGGGCCAGGCATGCTGGAAGCGCTCGATCCGAGGCAGCAGCCACTTGGCGGCGAAAGCCGGACTCACGGCCACAGTGAGCATGCCGCTCAAGGAACCTTCCTTCAAGCGCTCCAGGCCCAGCGCCAGCTTGCCGAGCCCCGCCTGTATCTCCGGCAACGCGCGTTCAGCTGCTGCCGTGGGGACCAGCCGCGCCTTGCCGCTGGCGCCGCGATGGAACAGCGGCGCGCCCAGCCATTGCTCCAGCGCGCGCACGAGCTGGCCCACCGCAGCAGGAGTCACGTGCAGCTCGGCCGCAGCTGCCGAAAAGCTTTGATGGCGCGCACTGGCCTCGAAGGCGCGCAGCGCGTTGAGATGCGCAAGAGACTTCATGACGATAAAGTTTTTCTTTCAATTAAAGGTAGTTTATCTGGTTTGTCTGCGACTGCCTATTGGCGAAGAATATGCCCTGTCAGCAGCCAATTTCAGCATATGGCAACCAAGGTCCGGACATCACCTTGGAATAGCTTTTCTACCAACATCATGCTTATCAACGCCGATTTCTCACGCAACGCCATCGTGACGCCGGAGCAATACCAATGGGTGCCGTCGCCGCAGCACGGCGTGGAACGCATGATGCTGGACCGCGTGGGCGGCGAACAGGCACGCGCCACCAGCATCGTGCGCTATGCGCCGGACAGCCGCTTTCCGCCGCACGCGCATCCCGGCGGCGAAGAAATACTGGTGTTGTCCGGCACCTTCTCCGACGCCAGCGGCGACTATCCGGCAGGCTGGTATCTGCGCAATCCGCCGGGCTCCGCCCATGCCCCTTCCAGCAGGAGCGGCGCCACCATCCTCGTCAAATTGCGGCAGATGCCTGCGGATGAACAATCCGTCGTACGCATCGACACGCGCGATCCCGCCGCCTGGACGCGCGAGCGCGGCGGCGAAATCTGCCCGCTTTACTCCGCGTCCTATGAGCAGACTTGTCTGCGGCGCCTGCCCGCCCATGCACCGCTGCCGCGGACAGCAGCCGTGCAAGCGGAAATACTGGTTCTGGCCGGATCGATTGCCGACGGACAAGCTTCTTATCCGCAAGGCAGCTGGCTGCGGCTTGCCCGTGGCGCGCAAGCCGCACTCGACGCCGGCGCCGAGGGCGCCACCATCTATCTGAAGACCAACCATCTGCCGGACCCGAACGGCGGGAGCCAGTCGTGACGACGTCAGTGGACACCGTCATCATCGGAGGGGGACTCGCGGGCCTGTACGCCTCCCTGCTGCTGCAGCGGCATGGCGCCGGCAGCCATATGCTGCTGGAAGCACGCGACAGGCTGGGCGGCCGCATCCTGGGCGCCGGCTCCTACGATCTGGGCCCACGTGGTTCTGGCCAGCGATCCAGCCCAGGCTTGGCGCCATCGTCCGCGAGTTCGGCTTGTCTATCATCCCGCAACACGAAGCGGGTTTCATGATGGTCGAGCGTTCAGGAACGCCGGTACGTATGCACGGCTACCCCAGCCATCCGGAGTCCTTCCGGCTAACCACTGGCATGAGCGGCCTGATCGATACCCTGCTCGCACGCCTGGATCCGGCATGCATCAAGCTGGGCCGGACCGTGACCCGGCTGCATGCCACAGGCCGCGCCATCGAGGTGCATGCGCGGGACGGCGAGGGACGAGCCAGCGTCTTTCAGGCCTCGCAGGTGCTGCTGGCCGTCCCTCCGCGCCTGGCGCAATCCCGTATCGCTTTCGACCCTCCGCTGCCGAGCGCGCTGGCAACGCAATGGCGCGGCACGCCGACCTGGATGGCTCCCCATGCCAAGTACCTCGCCGTCTACGGTTCGGCATTCTGGCGCGAGCAAGACATGTCTGGCGCAGCCCGCAGCAGCCGGGGACCTCTGGCCGAGGTCCACGACGCCAGCACCCCGCAAGGTCCTGCCCAGTTCGGATTCGTAGGCATGCCAGCGGCGGCGCGCCGGTCGGCAGGCCAGGACGTGTTGATGGCCCTCTGCCGCGCGCAGCTCGCCCGGTTGTTCGGCCCCCTGGCGCTCAAACCCGAGCGGGAGTTCTACAAGGACTGGGCGCAAGACCCCGACACCTCGACGGCTGCGGACTGCAGGGATGGCGGCGCACACCCGGCAGCACCCGCCGTTGCAGCCGAGACTGGCGTATGGGCGGGTCGCTTGGCCGGAATAGCCAGCGAATGGTCCGCCGCATTCCCCGGCTATCTGGCTGGCGCCATCGATGCCGCGGACGCGGGCGTGAAGTGGCTGCTGAACTGCGCAGCACCCTCCCCCAATGCGGTCCCGCCTGGAGCCCTCGCCCAATGACACGCCTGCCTTCCACCTATCGCGCCATTCGGACCACCGCGCCCGGCCGGCTCGAATTCGTTGAATTGTCCACGCCCGAACCCGGCCCCGGAGAAGTACTGCTGCGCGTCGAAGCTTGCGGCGTCTGTGGCGCCGACGCGGCCGATATCGACAATCCGGCGCTGCAACGGCCGCGCGTCCCCGGGCATGAAGCCGTCGGCCGCATTTCGGCGCTCGGCGCGGGCGTCGACGCCCGCTGGAAGATCGGCCAACGCGTCGGCGTGGGGCGCCTGGGCGGTCATTGCGGCGCCTGCACGCAATGCCGCCAGGGCCTCTTCAATCTGTGCGCGAATCAACCGGTAGTCGGCGTTACCCGGGATGGCGGTTATGCCGAGATGATGCTGGCCCGGGCGACCGGACTGGTTGCCATACCCGACGAGCTCGACGCCATGCAAGCCGCCCCGATACTTTGCGCCGGCATCGCCACCTTCAACGCGCTCCGGAAATCCGGAGCGCAGGCCGGCGATCTCGTTGCCGTGCTGGGCATAGGCGGCCTGGGCCACATGGCGTTGCAATACGCCCGCCGCATGGGCTTGAAAGTGGCGGCAATCGGCCGGGGCCTGGACATCGCCGCTGACGCCTTGCGCCTGGGCGCCCATGTCTACATCGACAGCAACGAGGAAGACGCCGCGCAACGGCTCCTCGACATGGGCGGCGCACAAGCGCTGATCGCCACCATCACCGACACGCAGGCCGTGTCCGGGGCCATGCGCGGACTGGCTCCGCAAGGCCGCACGATGTTGCTGGGCGTGGGCCGCGACCCGCTGGCGGTGCCGCCCGGCTTTCTGGTGGGCGGCGAGCGCACCGTTGCCGGGTCCATGACCGGCACGCCTTGGGAAACTGAAAAAGCGCTGAATTTCAGCGTACTTGCAGAGGCGCTGCCCATGGTCGAGACTCTACCCCTGGAGCGCGCAGCTGATGCCTTGCTGCGGCTGAAGTCCGGCGATGCGAAGTTCCGCGTGGTCCTGACCATGGACGGCGCGCGAGAACCGTAGCGCGCTCGGCAAATCAACACCCATATCAACTAAAAGCACGACTCTCGAGGAGACCCACTTGTCCGCATCAACCCCGGCGCCATCGGCCGCACCCGGCGCTGAACTCACGCCGCAGGCGCAGCGCGGCAACATCGCCCGGCTGACAATCGCCCAGGCGCTGGCAGGCGCCAACGCCGTCGTGGTCTACGCCACCGGCGCCATCGTCGGCGACATGCTGGCGCCGGACAAGGCGCTGGCGACCCTGCCCATTTCCATCTTTGTGGTCGGCATGGCCGCCTGCATCCTTCCTGCTGGTGCCATCGCCAGGCGCCATGGCCGCCGCGCGGCATTTCTTGCCGGCACCGCCTGCGGCGTGCTGGTGGGCCTGCTGGCCGCCGCCGCCATCGTGCTGAGTTCTTTCTGGCTGTTCTGCCTGGGCACGTTCTTCGGCGGCGCGTACGCCGCCGTCGTGCTGTCGTTCCGCTTCGCGGCGGCCGACGGCGTGTCTCCCGCCAGGCGCGCCCGCGCCCTGTCCTTCGTGATGGGCGGCGGCGTGCTGGCCGGCGTGGTCGGCCCGCAGTTGGTCACGTACACGATGTACCTGTGGCCCGTACACATGTTCGCGGCGACCTATCTCATGCAGGCGGCGGTGGCAGCGGTCTCGGCCCTGGTCCTGCTGGGCGTGCACCTGCCCATGCCCAGCGCGGCCGAAGTTGCGGGCGGACGGCCGCTGGGCGTGATCGCGCGCCAGCCGCGCTTCGTCACGGCGGTGGTCTGCGGCGCCGTCTCCTACATGCTGATGAATTTCCTGATGACCGCCGCGCCGCTGGCCATGCATCTTTGCGGCCATTCCCAGGAAAGCGCCAACCTCGGCCTGCAATGGCACGTCATCGCCATGTACGGCCCCAGCTTCTTCACGGGACGCCTCATCACGCGTTTCGGCGCCGGACGCATCGTCACGGCGGGCCTGGCGCTCACCGGCCTGTCCGCGGCCATCGGCCTCACCGGGATCGACGTGGCCCACTTCTGGGTGACCTTGGTCCTGCTGGGCCTGGGCTGGAACTTCGGATTCGTGGGCGCGTCGGCCCTGGTTCTGGAATGCCACCGGCCGGAAGAAAAGACCCGGGTGCAGTCGCTCAATGACTTCATCATCTTCGGCACCATGGCGGTCGGCTCCTTCGCATCGGGCGGCCTGCTGGCGGCCTATGACTGGGCGACGGTGCTGTGGGTTTCGTTCATTCCCCTGGCGATCGCAGCGGTCGCGCTGCTGGCCGGGTCTGCCAAGTCGCGGCAACAGGCCTGAACCCGGCCGTTCGGCTCAACCGAGGTCGCCGGATACCGGCGGCCTCGCGATGAATGCCTGCTTGCCATGCCTGTCAAAACCCGCGGACTCGTAGAATCGAAGGGTCGCTTCGTCCTTTCTACCGGTCATCAACATGACCTTGTAGCAATTCCCGCCCCAGGCGAACGCCAGCGCCTCGTCGAGCACCTCCTTGGCAAGGCCCTGACGCCGGTAGGCGGCATCCGTCACCACGTTCTCGATCACGCCATAGGGCCGACAACCACGCGTCAGATTGGGAATGACGGTAAGCGTGCAGCTTGAAGCGAGCTTGCCGTCGGCATACGCGCCAAAAACCCTGTGCCGAGTGCTTTCCATCAGTTCCTGCCAGACCACTGCGACCGTTTGCGCGCCCGGCAGGGGATCATCCGCTGGATGCAGATGCCGATACAAATCCAGCAGACTCGACAACTCGGAAGCATCCAGCTCACGGATATTCATTGTTCGTTTCCTCTTCGGGGGACGCCCATTATTCCAGCAACGGCCAAGGCCGCCGCTCAAAATCGCTGGATCCCATCGCCCGACGTGTCAGACTAGCTGCCGCCCGCGGTAACGCTTGACCCTCACGCAACGTCAGGTCCCAGAGTTCGTTCCGCGCCATCAACAGGAGGAATGCCGTGCAACTGAAAGTAGGAGAACTGGCCAGGCGAAGCGGGCTGACTGTCCGCACGCTGCACCACTATCACGCGATCGGGCTGCTCACGCCTTCGGCGCGCGCCGACAACGGCTATCGGCTGTATGGCCGCGACGACATCGCCCGGCTGCATCAGATCCAGGCGCTGCGCCGCTTCGGATTGCCGTTGGCCGAGATCGGCGCTTATCTGGACCAGCCCGACACTCCCCTGGACGAAATCATCGCGAAGCAGATCGCGATGCTCGACCGCCAGATCCAGCAAGCCTCCCGGCTGCGCGAGCGTCTCGCCCAGCTGCAGGGCCAGTTGGCGCAAGGCAAGGAGCCAGAGCTGGCCGATTGGCTCACCACTCTGGAACTCATGACCATGTACGACAAATACTTTTCCCCCGATGAACTGGCCCGCCTGCCCATGTACCGCAGCAGCCAGAATGGCGACGCCGACTGGCTCGCGCTGGTCAAGGAGGTGCAGGCGCAGATGGATGCCGGCGTCGCGCCCGAAGCGGCGCAGCCGCGCGAACTGGCCTTGCGCTGGATGACCCTGCTGCTGCGCGACACCAGTCGCGATCCGCGCCTGCTGGTCAAGCTGAACCGGATGCACGAACGCGAGCCCTCGATGCAGGCGCACATGGGCATCTCTCCGGCCTTGCGCGATTACGTGCTGCAAGCCTTCTCGGAAAGCAAGCTGCGGATCTACGAGAAGTACCTCACGCCGGACGAGGCGCGCTACATGCGCGAGCATTACGGCGATCGCATTGGCGAATGGCCCGAACTGATGGCCGAGGTGCGCGACGCGCTCGACGCGGGCGTGGCGCCGGACTCGCCCACGGCCCTGGCGTTGGCCCGGCGCTGGCTGGACCTGTTCCGCAGCTATGCCGGCAACGACCCCGCCACCCAGGCGAAATTCCGCCACGCGCTGATGACCGAGCCCGAGCTCACCGCCGGCACCTGGACTGATGACGCCACCCTGTCGTTCATGCGGCAGGCAATGGGCGCGCTGGCGGCGGCGCGCTAGCGCGGGTCCGCCCGGCCATGGGCAGGCCCGCTCCCCGCCGGGCCTGCCCATTTGCTAGACTGACCAGCCCTGTCCCTCGCCTGCCCCAACATGTCCCAGGAAGTCCGCCCCGACCCCAGCGCCGACGATATCGCCAAGGAAATCTCGGCGGCCATCGTCGCGCACAAGCTGCCGCCCGGCACGCGGCTGCGCGAAGAGGCGCTGGCGGGGGTGTATCAGGTCAGCCGGACCAAGATCCGCGCCGCGCTGCTGATGCTGTCCAAGGACAAGCTGATCAACATCGTGCCGGACAAGGGCGCGTTCGTGAGCAAGCCGGACGCGAACGAGGCGCGCGAGGTCTATGCGGTACGGCGCATCCTGGAAGCAGCGCTCGCACGCGAATTCGTGGCGCGGGCAACGGCGGCTGACTACCGCCGCATCGACGCCCATCTGGCCGCGGAGCGCCGCGCGCTGGAAGGCGGCGACGTGCAGGAACGCAACCGGCTGCTCGGACACTTCCACATTCTGCTGGCCGAGACCGTAGGAAATTCCGTGCTGACGGGGATGTTGCGCGAACTCTCGGCCCGCAGCGCCGTCATCACCGTGCTGTATCAAAGCTCGCACGATGCCAGCTGCTCGTCACAGGAGCATCACGCCTTCATCGAGGCCGCCCGCGCGGGCGATGCCGACCGTGCCTGCGCGCTGATGGACGCGCATCTGGAGCATGTGCAGACGGCGCTGGATTTCAAGAACGGCGGCCGCAGCGGCGGCGACCTGGTCAGCGCCCTGCTCAGCTGAAGCCGGCCCCAGCGCTACGGCTGCGCCTGCGTCCCCGCCAGCAGCTGGCCCATGCGCTGCTGCAGCCAGAGTTCCGTCTCGCTCAGGCTGCCGCCCCTCAGCCACAGCGTACGCACGGACAACATGGGCAGGAACAGGTCCGCGCAGCGCACGCTGACGAGCTCGTTGCTGAAACCCTGGTATTCGCCGATGTTCAGCGGCAGGATGGCCCAGCCCACGCCATTGGCGGCCATGGCAGCGATGTTGTAGCTGCTGTCGGCCCGCCAGACCGACGGGCTCAGCACCACCTGGTCGACGCCGTCCATCTGCATGAGCAACTGCCGGTGACGCGCCAGGTCATTGCGCCCGACCTCGGGCAGCGCGGCCAGCGGATGGCCCTGCGCCACGAAGATGCCCTGCGCCACATTGCCCAGATGGCGATGGGCGAAGGCGCTGCCCGGATCGCCGCGATCGAACTGGAAGGCCAGGCTGGCGCGGCCCTGTTCCACGTAATCGGCGACCTCCGTCGCGGTGCCGTTGAGCTGGGTCAGCTCCAGCGCCGGATAGCGTTCGGCCAGTTCCTTCAGCAACTGGTCGGCCACCAGATAAGGCAGCCCTTCGTCCAGCGCGACGCCCAGGCGCGCTTCGCGCCCGGCGGCAAACGACAAGGCGCGCTGTTCCAGCGCGCCTGCCTGGCGCAGCAGTTCCTGCGCCTCCTGCAACATGACCTCGCCGGCGGCCGTCAGGGTTGCGTTGCGCCGCGACCGGTCGAACAACTCCACACCCAGGTCCGCTTCCAGCAAGCCTACCGAGGTACTGATCGCCGACTGCGCCCGGCCCAGGCGTCGCGCCGCCGCCGAGAACGATCCCGATTCCGCAGCGGCGACGAAATGACGTAGCTGATCCAGTGTCCATTGCATGTCGCGACTCCTCGTTATCCATCTATTTTATAGATGGTTTCAAACTTTTTTATGCGAATTGGAAGATGGATAATGGCGCCCTCTGAGACCCGGCCAATCCCGGCCCCGCCCGCGTTCGCGGCGCGGCAGGCGTTTCAGTTTCAGGAGTAGAACCATGCAGCGGACTGAACCGAACGCTGTCGCCACGGCCGCGCCCGGCCGCTGGCTGGTGCTGGCCATCGTGTCCAGTGCCTTGCTGTTGATCGTGGTCGACATGACCGTCCTCTATACCGCCCTGCCCCGGCTCACGCATGAATTGAACGTCAACGCGTCGGAAAAGCTGTGGATCGTGAACATCTACGCGCTGGTCGTGTCCGGCCTGCTGCTGGGCATGGGCACGCTGGGCGACCGCCTCGGCCACAAGCGCCTGTTCATGGCGGGGCTGGTCGTGTTCGGCACGGCGTCCCTGTGCGCCGCCTACTCGCCGGGCGCGGCCACGCTGATCGCGGCGCGCGCGCTGCTGGCCGTGGGCGCCGCCATGATGATGCCTGCCACGCTGTCCATCCTGCGCCTGACCTTCGCCGACGAGCGCGAACGCGCCATCGCCATCGGCGTATGGGCCTCGGTTGCCTCGGGCGGCGCCGCGGTCGGCCCGGTGGTGGGCGGCGTGCTGCTGGAGCATTTCTGGTGGGGTTCCGTGTTCCTCATCAACGTGCCCATCGTGCTGCTGGCGCTGCCGCTCGCCTGGCGCCTGATTCCTGCCAGCCGTCCGGACGCCTCGCGCCCCTGGGACCTGCCGGGCTCGTTGCAGGTGATGGCCGGCCTGATCCTGTGCGCCTACGCGCTGAAGGAACTGGGCAAGACCGACCCGTCCTGGCGCGACGCCGGCCTGGCCTGCGCTGCGGGCGCGGCCATGCTCGCCGTGTTCGTGCGGCGCCAGCGCGCGCGGCCTTATCCGCTGATCGACTTCGCCATCTTCCGCAACCTCAGCTTCAGTTCGGCCGTGGCGGCTGCGCTGTTCGCCGCCGCTGCGCTGCTCGGCATGGAGCTGGTGTTCAGCCAGCGGCTGCAGCTGGTCATGGGCATGTCGCCGCTTGAAGCCGCGCTCTTCATCCTGCCGCTGTCGCTGGCCGCTTTCATCGCGGGTCCGCTGGCGGGCTGGCTGCTGGGCCGCGTCAACAGCGCCACCATGCTGTTCCTGTCGTTGCTGGTGTCGGGGCTGGGCATGACCGGCTACCTCCTGAGCTATGACGCGGCGCTGCTGCCGCAGATGGTCAGCCTGTGCGTACTGGGCGCCGGCATAGGCGCCACCATGACCGCGGCGTCCAGCACCATCATGCAGAGCGCCACCCCGGAGCGCGCCGGCATGGCGGCCTCGATCGAAGAGGTGTCGTACGAGCTGGGCGGCGCGCTGGGCGTCACCCTGATGGGATCGATCCTGTCCGGCGTCTATGCGCACACGCTTGCCGTGCCGGTTGGCCTGCCCCAGTCCGACCTGGCGCGCGACAGCCTGGACCAGGCCCTGATCGTGGCGGACGGACTGTCGTCGGACCTGGGCATGGCCTTGACCCGCCTGGCCAAGACCGCCTTCGACACGGGCTATGCCGCAGTCATCGCCACCGCGGCGCTGATGCTGCTGGTCACGGCGGGGTTCGTGCTATTCAACCGGCGGCGCATGGCAGCCTGAAACAGGCCTGCCATGCCGGCCCCGGCTCAGCAGTTGCGGAAGGCGTGGTCCATGTCGGCGATCAGGTCTTCCTCGTGCTCCAGTCCGATCGACACGCGCACCAGCCCCTCGGACACGCCGGCCGCGTCGCGCTCGGCCGCCGGAACGCCGGAATGCGTGGTGGACGCCGGATGGCAGATCAGCGATTCGGTGCCTCCCAGGCTGACGGCCGACTTGAACAGATGCAGCGCGTTGATGAAGCGGAACGCCTTGGCGCGCCCGCCCTCAAGCACGAAGGCGAAGGTCGAACCCGGCCCGGTGCACTGGCGTTTGTAGACTTCCTGGTAGGCCCGGTCCGCAATCATCTCCGGATGGAAAATCTGCACTTTTTCATGCGGATTGCCGGACAGCCACTGGGCCACCTTGGTCGCCGTGCGCGCGGCCTGCTTCATGCGCAGCACCACGGTCTCCATCGAACGCGTGATCATCCAGCAGGAATGCGGGTCCAGCTGAGAGCCGAACGCGCTGCGGATGGCTCGCACCTTCTTGACCAGCGTCTTGCTGCCGGTGACCGCGCCCGCAACCAGGTCGCTATGGCCGCCCACATACTTGGTCAGCGAATACACGCACAGGTCCACGCCATGCTCGGCCGGTTTCTGGAAGATCGGGCCCAGCAGGGTGTTGTCGCACACCGACACGGGACGATAGCCGTGCCGCGCTTCGAAGGCGTCCAGCTCATTCTTCATGGCCTCGAAATCGATCAAGGCATTGGTCGGATTGGCGGGCGTTTCAACAAAAAACAGACGCACCGGCCCCTGCGCCGCCGCGGCCTCCAGCGCTGTGCGCATGCTCTTGGCCGACAGGCCGTCCTCGACGGCATGCGAACCTATCCCCCACTCCGGGAAAATCTTGGAGATCAGGGTTTCGGTGCCGCCATACAGCGGCACGGATTGCACCAATTGATCGCCGGGCCGCAAGAATGCCAGGAACACGGCGCTGATCGCCGACATGCCGCTGGAGGTCACCGCGGCGTCTTCCGAACCATCCAGCAGCGCCAGGCGGTCCTCAACGATTTCCAGGTTGGGATGGTTGAAGCGGCTGTACACCAGCCCCGCGGACTCGCCCTGGGGCAAGGGTTTGCGGCCCGAAACCAGGTCGAAGAACGCCGCGCCATCCTCGGCCGAGCGGAACGCGAAGGTAGACGTCAGGAACACCGGCGGCTTGACCGCGCCCTCCGACAGGAAGGGGTCGAAGCCGTACGACATCATCTGGGTTTCGGCATGCAGCGGGCGGCCGAAAATGTCCTTCTTGTGGTAGCTGGAATAACTCATGCTATGCCTCTCTGTCTGGTTTCCGGTGCCCGGCCGGGCCGTCGGGCTGGCGCTTCACGCATGCGAAAACAATAGCGCCGCCCGCCTCGGGCTGCATGGAAGAATGACAGTAGCCGGCCGCAAGAGTCCTTCCGCTTGCATCGTCCGGCGAGGACAGTGAGAAACAATATTTCCCCTTATGGGGATTTCCTGAAAGGCGCTGCCTGATTACCTCAACTTGGCGCAATCGACAGGAAAATCATGAAACCCGCGGAGGATGGCTGGCGCAGCCTGCCTGCGGCCGCGCCCTACATCACCCCGGGAACAACGCGGTTGCGGCCCTGCCGCTTGGCTTGATAGAGGCCGCGGTCGGCCACCTGGATCAGGTCGGTGCAGGGCTGGTCGCCTTGCGGCACCGCCGTGGCCGTGCCGATGCTGACCGTCAGCCACGGGCCGTCGCCAGTGTCCTTCTGCGGAATCTGCAAGGCTTCCACCGCGCGGCGCAGCTTCTCGGCGGCCAGGCGCGCGCTGCCGGCCGGGGTGCCAGGCAGCACCAGCGCGAACTCCTCGCCGCCAAAGCGCGCCGCCAGGTCGGTGGAGCGATCGCAGCTGGCGAAGATGGTGTTGGCCACCCGCTTGAGCGCCTCGTCGCCAGCGATGTGGCCGTAGGTGTCGTTGTAGGCCTTGAAGTGGTCCACGTCGATCATGAGCATGCTGATTTCGCGGCCGTCGCGGCGCGCACGCTGCCACTCGGCATTGAGGTATTCGTCGAAATAACGGCGATTGCCCAGGCCCGTCAGGCCATCGGAATTGGTCAGCCGGCGCAGCTCCATATTGCTTTCCAGCAATTGCTGCTGGCTCTGGCGCAAGGCCTGGTAGGCCTCGTCGCGCTGCACCAGGGCCAGGTAGGAGCGCGAGTGGTAGCGGATGCGCGCCACCAGCTCGATGGAGTCGGGCAGCTTCACCAGATAGTCGTTGGCGCCGGCGGCAAAGGCCGCGCTCTTGATCGCCGGATCTTCCTTGGTGGACAGCACGATGATGGGGATATCGCGCGTCACCGGATGGCCACGGTACTCCTGCACCAGGCTCAGTCCGTCCACGCCCGGCAGCACCAGGTCCTGCAGGATGACGGTGGGCCGGGTCTGGATCGCCACGGCCAGCGCCTTTTCCGGATCCGAGCAATAGTGGAAGTCGATGTTGCCCTCCGTGGCCAGGGCCCGCCTGATGGCCTCGCCGACCATCACCTGGTCGTCGACGAGCAACACCATGGCCGCATGCGAATGCAGGTTCGCCGAAGCCGAGCTGTCAATGGGAGGTTGCATAGTGAGTCCTTGAATGCTGTCGAGGTCCGCGCGCTCAGGCAAAGGCCTGGATCACGCGGGGAGCGATTTGGTCCAATGGGCGGATTTCCACGGCCGCCTGCATGGCGGCCGCGGCCTTGGGCATGCCGTAGACGGCGCTGCTGGCCTGGTCCTGCGCAATCGTCAGGTAGCCGCGTTCGCGCAGCGCCTTCAGCCCGCGCGCGCCGTCCTGGCCCATGCCCGTCAGCAGCACGCCGACGGCCAGGCCGCGCCAGTGCTGCGCCACGCTATGGAAAAAAACGTCGATGGAAGGCCGGTACAGGCTTTCCTTGGGAGTTTCGGTGTAGCGCAGCGTGCCGTCGGCCAGCATGTGCAGATGGTCGCCGGTGCCGGCCAGCAATATCTGGCCAGGTTCGGGCCATTCGCCCTCGCGCACCAGCCTGACGGGCAGCGGCGCCTGTTCATTGAGCCAGTCCGCCATGCCCGCGGCAAACGAGGCGTCCACGTGCTGTACCAACACGATGCCCGCGGGGAACTCCGGCGGTATTCCCTTCAGCAGATGCGCCAGCGCCGGCGGACCACCAGCCGATGCGCCGATGACCAGGAGCCGCTTGGCATCGCCCTGTTGCATGGGCCGGGCCACCGGCGTCAGGGCAGGCCGCTTGCCATAGCGGCCGATCAGCCAGCCCACGTTGCGGATCTTGCGCAGCAGCGGCGCAGACGCCGTGCGCATGTCGCCGCTGCCGATTACCGGGGTATCTGCCGCGTCCAGCGCCCCATGGCCCATGGCGTCGAACACGCGCGAGGTATGGCGCGCCACGTCGGCGGTCACCACCACGATCGCGCAGGGTGTTTCGGCCATGATGCGGCGCGTGGCTTCGACGCCGTCCATGATGGGCATGATGAGGTCCATCAGCACCACGTCCGGCCGGTCGCGGGCGCACAGGTCCACGGCCTCCTGGCCGTTGGTCGCGACCCAGGCGAGGTCCAGCCCCGGCTCCAGCGCGATCGCGCGCCGCAGCACTTCCACTGCCATCGGCATGTCGTTGACGATTCCGACTCTCACGTGCGCGCCTTTCCGATCAGGTCTTCCACCGCGTCGAGCAGCGCGTCGTCATGGAAGCTGCCCTTCGCCAGATAATAGTCGGCGCCGGCGTCCAGCCCGCGCCTCCTGTCCTCTTCCCTGTCCTTGTACGACACCACCATCACCGGCAGGCCCTGCAGCTTGGGATCGGCCTTGATGCGCGACACCAGTTCAATGCCGTCCATGCGCGGCATGTCCACGTCGGTCACGACCAGGTCGAACGACTCGCTGCGCAACATGTTCCAGCCGTCCATGCCGTCCACGGCCACGGCCACGTCGAAGCCGCGGTTCAACAGCAGCTTGCGTTCCAGCTCGCGCACCGTAAGCGAGTCGTCCACCACCAGCACGCGCTTGCGCCGCCGCGCCTGTTCGGCCGCGCCCGCGCCGTCCACCCGGCTCAGCTGTCCGCCTTCCACCAGCTTCTGCACCGACACCAGCATGTCTTCCACGTCGAGGATCAGCAGCGGCGTGCCATCGTCCATCAATGCGCCCGCCATCACGTCCTGCACCTTGCCCAGACGCGGGTCCAGCGGCTGCACCACCAGCGTGCGCTCGCCCACGTAACGGTCCACGGCAACGCCATAAAGCCGGTCGTGGTCGCCCACCAGCACCACGCATACCGTTTCGGAGGCCGGCGCGGCGCCGCCCGTGCGCAGGATCTGGCGCGCGGACACCAGCCCGATCTGCCGGTCCATGAAGCGGAAATGCTGATGCCCTTCGAGCTGTTCGATGTCTTCGGCGCGCACTTGCAGCGCGTGGTTGACGTAGGCCAGCGGGAATGCGTAGATCTCTTCCTGCACCTCGACCAGCAGGCTGCGCACCACCGAGAGCGACAAGGGCATCTCCAGCATGAAACGGGTGCCCTGCCCCGTCTGCTGCTGGATGCGCACCGCGCCGCGCAACTGGCGCACCATGGTCTGCACCACGTCCAACCCCACACCGCGCCCCGAGATCTCCGTGACTTCGCCGCGCGTGCTGAAGCCCGACAGGAACAGGAACTCCAGCAGCTCGGCCTCGGTCAGCCGGGCCGCGGTTTCCGCGCTGGCCAGCTTGCGCTGCACCACTTCCACGCGCAGCCGGTCCAGCGAAATGCCGGCGCCGTCGTCGCTGAGTTCAATCAGCAGCATGCCGGCCGCATGGCGCGCCGACAGCCGGATACGGCCTTCGGCCGGCTTGCCCGCCGCCAGCCGGTCCTGCGGCATCTCGATGCCGTGGTCCACCGCGTTGCGCAACAGGTGCATCAGCGGCGCGTCGAGCTTTTCCAGGATGTCGCGATCCACCTGGGTGGACTCGCCTTCGATTTCCAGCCGCACCTGCTTGCCCAGCGCGCGGCCTACGTCGCGGACCATGCGCGCCATGCCTCCCACCCCGTCGCCGAACGGCCGCATGCGGCAGGCCAGCGCGGTGTCGTACAGGCGCTGGGCCAGGTGGCCCATGCGCCAGCCGAATTCGTCGACCTCGCTGGTGCGCTGCGACAGCTCCTGCTGGCATTGCTGGACGATGCGCAGGGCATCGTCCAGCGCGGCTTGCGCCTGCGCGTCCAGCGCCTGGCCCGCCAGGGCCGCGCGCACGCCGTCCAATGCCTGGACCGCGCCCGCCTGCATGCGCTTCAGACGCAGCATGGACGCGCCAAAGGGCGCGATCCAGTGCGACTCCACCAGGGTCTCGCTGGACAGGCCCAGCAATTTGTTGAGGGTGTCAGCCGTCACGCGCAGCACGCGTTCGCCCTCGCCCAATCCCGCGTCCGAACTGCGCCTTTGCACCGCTGCGGCGGGCGGTTCATCCAGGACCGGAATCGGCGGCAGGAAATCCGAGGGCTTGGGGACCGGCGCGGCAGCCTGCGCTGCCGGCAACGCAGGCGCATTGCTCAGGCGCTTCACCAGCTCGTCGATCTCGCTACCCAGCTCCACACCCGGCGTGGCCACGCGCTGCAACAGGTCCGCGCCCATCAGCAGGGCATCGATGTCCGCGGCCTGCAGCCGCAGCCGGCCTTCGCGCGCCTCAACCAGGCAATCCTCCATGGCGTGCGCGATGCGCACCGCCGGATGCAGATCGACGATGCGGGCCGCGCCCTTGAGCGAATGGGCCGCGCGCATGCAGGCTTCCAGCTGCGGCGCGGACGTGGGGTCGTGCTCCAGGGCCAGCAGGCCCTTGTTCAGCACCTCCACCTGGGTGCGGGTCTCCAGCTGGAACAATTCCAGAAGCGAGGCATCGCGCATCTGATCCGGATTCACGCCAGGCTCCGTTCCAAAGCTTGCATCAGCAAGGTCTCGTCCAACACGCCCACGGCGCGGCCGCCGCAGCGGGCCATGCCGCGCGAGTACTTGAGGCTTGCGCCCTCCACGGTCGCGGGCAGGGGCTCCAGCCCGTCCAGGTCCACGGCGTGCATGCCTTCGACCTCATCCACCGGCACGACCACCGCGCGGCCTGCGCCGCCCAGTATCAGCATGCGCGCCGTGGCGGGCCGCTCGCGCGCGTCCTCCGCTGCCGCCTCCAGGCCCAGCAGGCGCGCCAGCGACACGCACACAGTGAGGGAGCCGCGCACATTGGTCACGCCCAGCATCGCCGGATCGCGCCGGTGCGGCAGGCTCAGGATGCTGCGGGTGCCGGCCACTTCGTCCAGCGCCCGGGTCGGCAGCCCCAGCCATTCGCGGTGCACGCGGAACACCAGCAGCGAAGACAGCCTGGCGCGCTCCTGCTGGGCCTCTTCGACGCCCTGCTCTTCCATTTGCGGCGGCAGACGGTCAAGTATGCGCTTGGCCGCCGCCGCATAGACCGGACAATTGCGGCAATGCACGTGGTCGGCCAATTGCGCGCAACTCTTGTCGCCGCGGATGCCGATGCGGTTCCAGCAGTCGTCCACGTCGGACAGCACGCCCATGATTTCAACCACGTCGCGCCTCCCCGCGAGCCGCGCGCGCCTGCAGGCGGCTGGCCGCTTCGTGATCGCCGTCCGACGCCACCAGCGCGGCCAGATGCAGCAGGGCTTCGCGATGGGTCGGATCGAGATAGAGCGCCTTGCGGTAGGCCGCTTGCGCCTGCCGCGCGTCGCCTGCCGCGTCCTGCAGCAAGCCTTGCAGATACAGGGCTTCGGCGCTGGCGCCGTGGGTGCCTATGTGCGCCTGGCACTGCGCCATGGCGTCCTGCACCCGGCCCTGGTCGGCCAGGGCCGCGATATGGCGCAAGGAGGCCTGCGCGTCCCGCAATCCGGCCGAGGCGACCACGGGCGCCGCGGGTATCGCCGGTATGGGCGCATGCGCCAGGGGCAGCCCGGGCTCCGGCGCCTGGGCCAGCGGCCGCCGGGGCGGCGTCCAGCTGTGCACGATGGGCCGCGCTGCCGCCGGCGCGACAGGCTCGGCCGGCGGGGGCAGCGGCTTGGCCAGGAAGGCGAACGAACGTGCCATGGGCACTGCCGGCAGCCTACGGCCGGTCAGCAAGGTGGTTTCGGCCGGGCCGACGAAAAGCACGCCATCCTCGCGCGTAAAGCTGCGCAGCACCTGCACGGCGCGGGCCTGCGTTGCCGCGTCGAAATAGATGAGCAGGTTGCGGCAGAACACAAAGTCATAGGGCGCCACCCCTGCCAGCAGATCGGGATCGAACAGATTTCCGGCCTGGAACCGCACCTGCGCCGCCACGTGGGCGGCCAGTTGGTGGCCGTCGGCGGTCTCCGAAAAATAGCGGTCGCGGTACCCCAGGTCATCGCCGCGGAATGAATTGCGGCCGTACAGGCCGCGCCGCGCGAATTCGACCATGCGCACGCTGATGTCGAAGGCGTCGATCTGGAAACGTTCGGCGGGCACGCCGGCGTCCAGCAGCGCCATGACGATGGAGTAAGGCTCCTCGCCGCTGGAACAGGGCACGCTCAACACGCGCAACACACGGGCTTCGGCGCCCGTGGCGTACAGGCGCGCCCGCGCCAGCGCGGCCATGGCCGCCTGCGATTCGGGATAACGGAAAAACCAGGTCTCCGGCACGATGACCGCTTCGATGAGCTGCTGCATCTCGGCAGGCGCCGCCTGCACCTGCCACAGGTAATCCTGTTCGTCGGCAATGCCGGCCATGCCCATTCTGCGCCGCACCGCGCGCTCGACGGCGGCCTTGCCGATGGAGCCGCTATCCAGGCCCATGCGCCGCTTGAGCAAGGCGCTGAACTCGTCGATCAGCATCATGGCCGCGCCTCGCGCGCCGCGCCTGCGGCGTCGGCGGGAAACAACAGCGCCCGCACGGGCGCAGGCAGCAGGTCGCGCACGTTGACAGCCTGCACCATGCCGTCGGCATCGCCGAGCACCGCGCCCAGATAGCGCGCCTGCGGATTGTCCAGGCCGCCGGACTGAAACGCTGCGGGATCGTAGTGCACGGTTTCGGTCGCCTGCTCCAGGATCAGCCCCAGCAGATGTTCCGGCCCGTCCGACTGCGCCTGATAGCGCACCAGGGCCAGCCGGGTGCTGGTGACGGCGGCGGCCGTGCCGCCCCCCGCCAGCGCGCTCATGTCGATGACGGGGACAGCCACGCCGCGGCGGTCCATCACGCCGGCCACCCACGCCGGCGCGCCCGGCACCTGCTTGAACGGGCGCAGGCCCAGCACCTCGGCGATGTCTCTTGCGTCCAGCGCATAGCGGTCGCCGCCGATGCGGAACAGCAGGTACAGCCGGCGTCCGGCCGCAGCAGAGGGAGCGCGCTGCGCCATGGCAACCATCACACCTTGAAGCGCGAAACGCCGCTGCGCAGGTCGTTGGCGACCAGCGTCAGTTCTTCGATCGCCAGCGTGGACTGGCGCAGCGATTCCACGGTCTGCTGGGCGGCGTCGCTCAGCTGCTGCAGGGCCTGGTTGATCTGTTCGGCGCCGGTGGCCTGCGCCTGCATGCCTTCGTTGACCATTTGCACGCGCGGCGCCAGCGTCTGCACCTGCTGGATGATCTGCGACAGCTGGTCGCCCACCTGCTGCATGTCGGCCATGCCGCGTCGCACTTCCTCGGAGAACTTGTCCATGCCCATGACGCCGGCAGACACCGACGACTGGATCTCGCGCACCATCTGCTCGATGTCGTAGGTGGCGACGGCGGTCTGGTCCGCCAGCCGGCGGATCTCGGTCGCCACCACCACGAAGCCGCGGCCGTATTCGCCGGCCTTCTCGGCTTCGATCGCCGCGTTCAGCGACAGCAGGTTGGTCTGGTCCGCCACTTTCGTGATCGTAGTAACCACTTGCGTGATATTGCCGGCCTTCTCGTTCAGGATCGCCAGCTTGGCGTTGACCGAACCCGCCGCCCCGACCACGTTGCGCATGGTGTCTTCCATGCGCGCCAGGCCCACCTGGCCGCTGCCCGCCAGCGCCGCGGTCTGCTCGGCCGCGCCGGAGACTTCGGCCATGGTGCGCACCAGCTCGCGCGAGGTGGCGGAGATTTCGCGCGAGGTCACGCCGATCTCGGTCGTGGTGGCGGCGACTTCGGAGGCCGTCGCCTGCTGCTGCTTGGAAGTGGCCGCGATCTCGGTGACGGAGGTGGCCACCTGCACCGCGGAGCGCTGCGTCTTGCCAACCAGACCGGTCAGCTCGTCAACCATGCCATTGAAGCCGGTCTCGATGGCGTTGAATTCGTCCTTGCGCGCCAGCGTCAGTCGCCGTGTCAGATCGCCGCCGCCGGTGGCCTCCAAGGTCTTGACGATGGCGCGCATGGGGTTGGCGATGGCGCGCATCAGCAGGATGCCGCAGATGATGGCCGCCACGATCGCCAGGCCCAGCGACAGCAGCATGCGCGTTTCGGCGCTGTTCACCGATTGCTTGATGGCGACGGCCGCTTCGTCGGCCTGTTTCTTGTTTTCCTGCACCATCCTGGCGAGGATGTCGCGGCCCTTGTAGAACGCCGGCCGCAGTTCCGCCTTGATCAGCGCCTGCGCCCGCGCCGGGTCCGCCAGCGCGGCAGGCGCAAGAATGTTGGCGCGGATGCGTCTGTACTCCTGCAGTTCCTTCTCGAACTCCTCGAACATCTGCCGGTCGTCGGCGCGCGCGATGGTGCGACGGTATTGCTCGATATCGTCCGCCAGCAACTTATCGGTCTCGGGCAGACCCGCCAGGATGCGGCTGCGTTCCTGGTCCGTCTCCATGTTGAACGCGTCCTGCACCAGCACGAAGCCGGCGAACCAGGAGGCCCGGATCGAAGTGCTGTAGTAGATGCCGGGCACGGCATCATTGTTGATCAGCTCGACTTCCGACTCGATGACCAGCAGGCGCCGGTAATCCATCACCACCATCAACGCCATGATGGCCAGAATCGCCAGGAAGCTGGCCAGGATGCGCTGGCGTAGTGTCAGATTCTTCATGCCGGGAGACCTCTATGCAAAATCAACTCGTCGATTGGACCGAAATATTCTGGAACAGAACCGGGGACACAAGGCTGTCCATTTATTACGGGATGTTGTGAGTTGGTTGACAATTATTGCAAAGGCAAACGCTGACAGCCACGGAAAACGCCGAAATTGCGGGAAATATGGCGCTTTGCGTCGGAAAAAAGCAAAGCCCTCTTACAAGGGCTTGTCTTTTCCCGCAACAATGCGTACCGGACCCATTTTCAGGCGGCGCCGCTCCAAAGCGCCGCGGGCGGACGGGATTGCACCCAGTCTTGCGCCTGCCCATAGGCGTGCGCAAGCTGCAGCACGGCCAGGTCCGCCTGCGGCGGCCCGATAAGCTGCATGCCCATGGGCAGCCCTGCGGCGTTGAATCCCACCGGCACGCTGATCACCGGGCAGCCCGCCAGCGTCCAGGGCGTGACGGCCTCCATCCAGCGGTGATAAGTGTCCATGGGACGCCCGGCGATCTCCTTGGGCCAGTCCAGCGCCGCGTCGAAGGGGAACACCTGGGCCGACGGCACCGCCAGATAATCCACGTCGTCGAACATGCGCTGCACGGTCTGGTACCAGGCGCTGCGCTCTTCGGTGGCCTGGTAAACCTGCCGCGCCGTCATGCCTTCCAGCCCTTCGACTTCCCAGACCACGGCCGGCTTCACCAGCTTGCGGGTTTCGGGATTGTGGACGAGGGGGTGCAGTTGTCCGCCCACCATCAAGTGGCGGTGAGCCAGCCAGATGCGCCAAAGGCGTTCGCCGGCGAATGGCACCTGGTAGTCGACGGCCTCGCAGCCGGTCTGCGCCAGGCCGGCCAACGCCTGCTCGCACAGCTCCAGAATGCCCGGCTCCATCGGCAGGTAGCCATTCCAGTCACCCAGCCAGCCCACGCGCTTGCCCCGCAGGTCGGCGTCCAGGGACTGCGCGAACTGCGCCGGGTCGCCGGTCAGGGACAGCGGCACGCGGCGGTCGGGCCCCGCCATCACGGACAGCAGCATGGCCACGTCGCGCGGTGTACGGCCCATCGGCCCCTCAACCGCCAGCTGCTTGAGGAAAACCTCGGTCGACGGTCCGTAAGGCACGCGGCCAGCGGACGGGCGCATGCCGTAGACGTTGCAGAACGCCGCGGGATTGCGCAGCGAGCCGCCGAAATCGCTGCCGTCCGCCACCGGCAGCATGCGGGCCGCCAGCGCGGCCGCAGCGCCGCCGCTGCTGCCGCCCGCGGTCCGGGACGGATCGTAGGGGTTGCCCGTGACGCCATATACCTGGTTATAGGTGTGCGAGCCCAGGCCGAACTCCGGCACGTTGCTGCGGCCGATGAAGATGGCGCCGGACGCGCGCATGCGCTCGATGATGATGGAGTCGTGCGCCGTGACCTGGTCCTTGTAGACCAGCGAGCCCATGGACGTGACCATGCCGCGCACGGCGGTCAGGTCCTTGGGCGCCTGCGGCATGCCATGCAGCCAGCCCAGCCACTGTCCCGCGGCCAATTGGGCGTCGCGCTCATCGGCCTCGCGCAGCAGTTCGTCGCTGTCGCGCCGGGCGACGATGGCGTTGAGCTTGGGATTGACCCGGTCGATGTGCGCCAGATAGGCCGCCATGACCTCGCGGCAGGACACCTGACGCTTGCGGATCGCCTCGGACAGCGCGTGCGCGGGCATCGCCACGATGTCGTTCAATGGGACGGCTGCGGCCGGGGCGGCAATGGTCATGCGGGTCTCCTTGCGGCGCGCCTTCGACTCGGGGCGCCTGATCATATGGGGTCGCGCTTGCCGGACGCCGGCCGCGCAGGCAGACGATACTACGCAAACCACAGGCGCCGCGCTTGGCGCGCCGGATCCCGCGGCAGGCCGGAAAACTTGCGCCAGATCAAACCGCAGGCTGGCGCACCCGCCCTAAGATCGCCTTCCGCCCCACAAGGAGACGACCTTGACCTCAGACGCAGACATCTGCACCGAAGCCGAAATCCGCGACCTGGTGCACGCCTTCTACGGCAAGGCGCGCGCGGACGCGCAGCTGGGCCCGGTCTTCAACAGTCAGGTGCACGACTGGGACGAGCATCTGGCGACCCTGTCGGATTTCTGGTCCGCCGTGCTGCTGGGCACGCGCCGCTTCACCGGCATGCCCATGCCCAAGCATGCCGCCATGCCGAACCTCAGCGCAGAACTGTTCGAGCGCTGGCTGGCGCTATGGCAGGAGACCACCGACGCCCTGCCCAACCGGGCGCTGGCCGACGCAGCCCAGGAAATGGCCCGGCGCATGGCGCGCAGCCTCTGGTATGGGTACCAGCTCAGCCGCGACCCCAGCCAGCCGCTGACCGAACTGCACCCGGCCTGATCACTCGATCCGCCACCAGCCCGGCAGCAGCCCGCGCACCTTGGCGCGGCGGTAGCGGTCGTCGATCAGGTGCACCGTGCCCACGTCGTGTTCCGTGCGGATGACGCGGCCCGCCGCCTGCACCACCTTCTGCATGCCGGGGTACAGGTAGGTGTAGTCGTAGCCGTTCTCCACGCCATAGCGCAAGTCCATGGCGCGCTTCATGTTCTCGTTCACGGGATTCACCTGCGGCAGCCCCAGCGTGGCGATGAACGCGCCGATCAGCCGCTTGCCGGGCAGGTCCACGCCTTCCGAAAATGCGCCGCCCAGCACCGCGAAGCCCACGCCCTGCCCCGTTTCAGTAAAGCGCGCCAGGAACGCCGCGCGGCCCGCCTCGTCCATGCCCGGCGTCTGCAGCCAGATCGGCACCGCGGGATGGCGCTCACGCATCAGGTCCGACACCTGGCGCAGATAGTCGAAACTGCTGAGAAAACCCAGGTAGTTCCCCGGCCGCTCGGCGTATTGCCGCGCAATCAGTTCGACGATGGGCGCCAGCGAACGCTCGCGGTCGCGATAGCGCGTGGATACGTTGCCCACCACCCTCACCGCCAACTGCTCGGCCTGGAATGGCGCGGCCACGTCCAGCCAGGGCGTGGCCGCGGGCAGGCCCAGCGTGTCGCGGTAGAACTGCTGCGGGCTCAGCGTGCCCGAGAACAGCACCGTGGCATGCGCCGCCGCGTAACGCGCCGCGAGGTAAGGCGCCGGGATCACGTTGCGCACGCACAGCACGGAGGGCGGCGTCTTGGCGCCGGCCGCGCTGGCGTCCGACAGGGTCACATCGAACAGCGCGTGCGAGCCGAACTGCTCGGCCAGCCGCATGAATTGCAAGGCCTCGAAGTAAAACGCCAGCACGGGATCGTCCTGCGGCAGCGGGTTCTCGGCCATGTGCTCCATGATCGCGCCCACCGCCTTCTGCACCGCGGCCAGCACGCCGGCCGCGACCTCGTCATAGGCCTGGTAGCGCTCCGCCTGCTTCTTGTTGAGCGCGTTCCATGAGCGCTGCAAACCATCCAGGGACTTCTTCAGCCCCTTGGGCGCGGCGTAGCGCGCCGCCGCGAGCGAGGCCTGGTCGAGCTCGCCCGTGTACATGCGGCGCGCCCGGTCGACCAGATTGTGGGCCTCGTCCACCAGCACCGCCACCTTCCATTGGTACACCTGCGTCATGGCGTACAGCATCGCAGTGGCGTCGTAGTAGTAGTTGTAGTCGCCCACCACCACGTCGCTCCAGCGGATCAGCTCCTGCGACAGGTAGTACGGGCAGACCTGATGTTCGCGCGCGGTGGCCGCCACCGTGGCGGCATCCAGCCGCGCATGCGACAGCGCGGCCTCGCGCGCCTGCGGCAAGCGGTCGTAGAATCCCTGCGCCAGCGGGCAGGACTCGCCGTGGCAGGCCAGGTCCGGGTGGACGCAGGTCTTGTCGCGCGCCTGCAAGTCCAGCACCCGCAAGCCGGGCGCAGCCGGCTGCGCGTTGACCGTGTCCAGCGCCTCAAGCGCCAGGCCGCGGCCCGGACTCTTGGCGGCCAGGAAGAAAATCTTGTCCAGGCCCGCGCCCGGGCTGGCCTTGAGCAGCGGGAAGATCGTCCCCAGCGTCTTGCCTATGCCGGTGGGCGCCTGGGCCATCAGGCAGCCGCCGTCGCGCGCCGTGCGGTACGTGGCCACGGCGAGCTCGCGCTGCCCCGCGCGGAACTCGCCGTACGGGAACTTCAGCGCTTCCAACGCCGCGTCGCGCGCCTGGCGGTGCGCAAGCTCGGTCGCTGCCCAGGCCAGGAATCTTCCGCATTGCTCGCGGAAAAACGCCTGCAGCGCGGCGGCCTCGTGCGTTTCCACCAGCACCGTCTCTTCCTCGGTGACCACGTTGTAGTACACCAGCGCCACGCGCAGGCTTGCGAGTCCGCGCGCCTGGCACAGCAGATGCCCGTACACCTTGGCCTGCGCCCAATGCACTGCGCGGTGGTTATCGCGCACACTTTCAAGCTGGCCGCGGTAGGTCTTGATCTCTTCGAGCTGATTGGCAACGGGGTCGTAGCCATCGGCGCGGCCGCGCACCAGCAGGTTTTCATGCAGGCCGGACAGCGCCAACTCGGTCTCGTAATCCGGCCCCCGGCGCCCCGTCACGGCGGCATGGCCCGCCATGCCCTCCAGACCCGTAGGCGCAGGCGTGAAGCGCAGGTCCAGATCCCCCGCCCGCGCCGTGAATTCACACAGGGCGCGCACCGCCACGGCGTAGCTCATGCCGCGTCCTCGCGCCAGCTGACGTGGCACACCCGCACCGGCATGCCGTGCGACACGCAGTACCGCAACCAGCGGATCTGGTTGTCCTGCAGCTTGTCGCCCGGCCCCTTGACCTCGATCAGCTCATAGCGGCGCTCGGCCGGCCAGAAGCGGATCAGGTCCGGCAAGCCGGAGCGGTTGGTCTTGACGTCGCGCAGCAGGCGTTCGAAGTACAGCTTCAAGTGGGCGGCAGGCAGGCAGTCCAGCGCCTGCGTCAGCAGGTCCTCGGACAGGGAGCCCCAGAAAACAAAGGGCGATTGCAGTCCGGATTTTTCGGCGTAGCGTTGCAGGATCAGGTCGCGGTAGCCCGGCGTGTCCAGCTGCGCCAGGCATTGCGCAAAGAGCGCCGCGCGGCGCTCATGGAAATCCGGCGCGTCCAGGTCCGCCGGACCGCGCTGGAACGGATGGAAGAAAGCGCCCGGCAAGGGCGCGAACACCGCGGGCCAGCACAGCAGTCCGAACAGCGAATTGATCAGCGCGTTTTCCACGTAGTGCACGGGTGCGTCGTCCCGATGCAGGTGATCGCGGGTGACGAATTCCACCGAAGTTCGCTCTGCCGGGCGCGCCAGCGTCAGATCGGTGCGCAGCAAGGCGGGAGCCGAATCGCGCGCCGGAGCGCCCTGCCCCGCGCCGCGATACAGCCGCGGAAGCATGCGCGCCAGGCGCTGGCTTTCCTCTTCGCTTTCAGGTTGGGCCTGCGCCTGCAGAGCCAGGGCCAACGCGTCGCCGTGCCGCGCCATGCGTTCATACACGCGGATGCGGCGATGGCGCGCGCCAGGATATGCGCAGGCCTCGTACACGCGCTGCGCGGTGTCCCAGTCCTGCGACCGCTCGCAGGACTGCCCGATGCGCAACAGCACTTTGGCGCGACGCTTTTCGAGCCAGGGGTTGGCGCTGGCGCAGGCCTGCACGGCCTGCATCAGCGCATCGGCATCCGCCCCCTCATCCAGCGCGACGCGGCAGGCGTGCAGCGCCAGATAGCAGTCCACGTCGTCGCGCGTCTGGAAGGCGCGCGACGAGGCATCGAACGGCACGGTCTCGTACTGGAATACGCCCAGGTCGGCCAGCACGAACTCCGACCAGTCCTGGTGCAGATTGCCGAAGAACATCAGGCGGAATCGCTCACAGACATCCGATACGGCCACGCGCCAGACTGGCTCGTCCGCTGCAGGATTCCAGTCCGCATAGGGCCGCGCATCCGCGCACGCGACGCGCACGGCCTCCAGCAGATCGCCCTTGCGCGGGGCGGACTTGGCCGGCACCTGCGCAAACATGCGATTCAGCTCCGGCTTGGTATGCAGGCCGAAGAGTTCATCCAGCGTCATCGGCGCCTGCGCGTCCAGCCAGCCCAATTGCAGCAGCGGCCCGGCGGCGGCCTCGGCCGCGCCGATCTCCTCGTAGGTCAGCCGGCTGGCGCGGAACCATGGCCCGCGCCGCATCAGCATGCGCACCATCAGGGCCTGGGATGCCTGCGGCAAGGCCGGAAATTCCGCCATGAAGCGGCGCTCGGCGTCGTCCAGCAGGTCGGCGTAGCGGTCGCCCACCCACGTCAGCGCGCGCTGGAAGTTGTGCAGATAGTAGTAACGGTAGGCGGGGAACATCGGCCGGGCCGGAAGACTGGATATTTATCCAGCAATCATAGCAGGCGCGCCCGGCCGGCGTCCCTCTCTTCAGGCTTGCCCGTGGCGCACCAGATTGAACCCTTCGTCTTCGTCCGGCTCGACGAAGTACGCCGTGATCATGTCGAACTGTTCGTCCGTGGTGGTGTAAGGGTGCGTGCCCGAGGCATTGCGCGCGCGCAGCCTGGCCTTGCAGACCTCATCGGGCAGATCCAGAAAATGCAGCTGATGGGCGCAGCCGGCCTCTTGCGCCACTTGGCGCAGCCATTCACGGCTGCGCCGCGTGTTGGCCGGGAAGTCCAGCACCACCGACAAGCCCGCCCGGACCAGCGCCGCCACGTGGCTGCCCATGGCATTGCGCAGGCGGCTGGCGCAGCGGGCGTAGTCGGTCAGGTCCACGATTTCTCCGGGATACAGCGCCGCCAGCCAGCTGTCCTCGCTGAGCAGGATGGTGCCGGGCCGCGCGGCCAAGGCTTGCGCCAGCGTGGATTTGCCGGCGCCGATCTTGCCGCACAGAAAGTGCAGCATGGGCGTGGCGGCGGCGGAAGGTTCTGTGGACATCATGAAGTGCTCTCCTGGAAAAAACTGCGGCAGGAGGCGGGCCAACAAAAAACCCGCCTCTGGCGGGTTTATGTAGCGATGTACCGACGCGCGCTAACCCACCATGACCTTGATGGTGGTAATAATCAAAGCGAACGGGGTCAGGGATCGGCGCATGTGGTGAAGCTTGCGCCCGGCATCGGCTCTTGTCAAATTCCGCGGAAAAAACAGCGCCGGCAAGCCCTGCAGCTTGCCGGCGCCGTGTTGCATCACGCTGCGCGATGCCGCGGGGACCTCAACGCGCGGGCTGCGGCGCCGCCCCCACGTCCTTGCGCACCTTGGCCACGTCGGCGGCGGTGACGGCCGCCCCCTGGTTGCCCCAGCTGGACCGCACGAACGTCACCACATCGGCGACTTCCTTGTCGGTCATGCGCCAGTCGAAGCCCGGCATCGCGTAGGCAGTGGGCGCCGCCGCGGTGGCCGGCATCTGCGCGCCCTTGAGCACGATGTGGATCAGGGACGCGGGGTCCGCCGAATTCACCGTCGAGCTCAACGCCAGCTGCGGGAAGGTTTCCGCATAGCCCTTGCCGGTACTGCGGTGGCAGGCCGCGCAATTGTTGAGGAAGGCCATGGCGCCGTCGCCCTTGTCCTTGCCCGTGCGCAGCGCCTGCGCCACGGACTCGTTGTAGGCCAGCGGCTTGGTGGCGTCCTTGTTCACCGGCGGCAGGCTCTTCAGATAGGCCGCGATGGCGTTCAGGTCGGCATCGGACAGGTGCTGCGTGCTGTCGCCCACCACCTGCGCCATGCCGCCAAAAGCCGCGGAATGGCCGTTGCGACCGGACTTCAGGAAGGCCACGATGTCCGCCTGGCTCCAACTGCCCAGGCCGTCGGTCGTGTCGCCGCGCAGGTTCTTGGCCAGCCAGCCTTCGACCACGCCGCCGGACAGGAAGGCCGAGCCGTCCGCCTCGGTCAGCGCCTTCTCCTGCAAGGCGACGCCGCGCGGCGTGTGGCAGGTGCTGCAATGGCCCAGGCCTTCGACCAGGTACTGGCCGCGCAGGAGCGCGGCGCGGTCGGCGCCCTGGGTATCGGCGGTCACGGGGGCCGTGGCCACGTCGGGCGCAAACATCCAGCGCCACACGCCCAGCGGCCAGCGCATCGACAAGGGCCAGATGATGTCCGTGTCCTTGTTCTCCTGCCTGACCGGCTCCACGCCATGCATGAAGTAGGCGTACAAGGCCTTCACGTCCTCGGGCGTGACCTTGGCGTAGGCGGTGTACGGCATCGCCGGATACAGCGAGTGCCCGTCCTTGGCCACGCCATGGCGCACGGCCCGGTCGAAGTCCTCGTAGGAATAGCCGCCGATGCCGGTGTCCTTGTCGGGCGTGATGTTGGTGGAATAGATCATGCCCAGCGGCGAATCGATGCCCAGGCCGCCTGCAAACGGCTTGCCGTCCTTGGCCGTGTGGCAGGCGATGCAGTCGCCGGCGCGCGACAGGTACTCGCCCTGCTTGATCATCTGGGCGTCGGCGGCGGCCGGCGTGCCGTCCGCGGCGAACGCGGCGCTGGCCACCAGGGCGGAGATGGCCGCAACAATGGTCTGCTTAATCATTGTGCCGTCTCCTTAAGCCTGGACCAGCGGGCCGGGGTTCTTCAGATACAGGTCGCGGATCGCTTGCGCCGACCAATAGGCCAGCGCCCCGACCAGGCCGGTGGGGTTGTAGCCCATGTTCTGCGGGAACACGCAGGCGCCCATCACGAACAGGTTGGGCACGTCCCAGCTCTGCAGGTACTTGTTGACCACGCTTTCCTTGGGGTTGGTGCCCATGATGGCGCCGCCCGTGTTGTGCGTGCTCTGGTAGACCCGCGTGTCGTAGCGCGCGCCCTTCTTGCGCACTCCCACGGCGTACTTTTCGGGCTTCATGGCCTTGGCCACTTCTTCCATGCGCTTGCCCATGTAGCCCAGCATGTCGAACTCGTTGTCGTGCCAATCGAAGGTCATGCGTAGCAGCGGCTGGCCAAAGCTGTCCTTGTAGGTCGGGTCCAGCGACAGATAGGCGTCGCGGTACGACATCACCGAACCGGAAATGCCTATGGACATGTGGCGCTGGTAGGCGTCCTGTACGCCGGCCTTCCAGCCCGTGCCCCAGCTGGGCGTGCCCGGCATGGTGGGCGTCTGCTTGATGGGACGGCCGCCGTAGCGCACGTGGCGGATGCTGGCGCCGCCCAGGAAGCCCAGCGGGCCGTGGTCGAACTGGTCGCCGTTCAGGTCGTCCATGCCCACGCCGCCCGCGCCCGTGCCCACGAAGGGATTGAGCTGGGTGCCCTTGGGCAGCAGCACGCTGACCGCGCCGTTCATCTGGTACGCGTAGTTCTTGCCGACCACGCCTTCATTGGTCTTGGGATCGTAGGGCTTGCCGATGCCGGACAGCAGCAGCAGGCGCACGTTGTGCATCTGGTAGGCCGACAGGATCACCAGGTCCGCCGGCTGCTCCACTTCGCGGCCTTGCGCATCGATGTAGGTCACGCCCACGGCCTTCTTGCCGCTCGAGTCCAGGTTGACCTTGATCACGTGCGAGTGCGTGCGCAGCTCGAAGTTGGGCTTCTTCAGCAGCACCGGCAGGATGGTGGTCTGCGGCGAAGCTTTCGAGTACATGTAGCAGCCGTAGTTCTCGCAGAAACCGCAGAAATTACAGGGGCCGAGACGCACGCCATAAGGGTTGGTGTACGGACCCGAAGCATTGGCCGCGGGCGCCGGATAGGGGTGGAAACCGACCTCGCGCGCCGCCTTGTCGAACAACTGGGCGCCGTAGGTGGTGGTCAGGGGCGGCAGCGGAAATTCCTTGCTGCGCTTGCCTTCCAGCGGATTGCCGCCTTCGACGATCTGGCCGTTCAGGTTGCCGGCCTTGCCGGAGGTGCCGCATACGTACTCGAACTTCGTGAAGTACGGCTCCAGCTCGTCGTAGGTCACGCCGAAATCCTGGATGGTCATGCCTTCAGGGATGAAGTTCTTGCCGTAGCGCGTTTCATACCGGGTGCGCAGCTCCAGTTCTTCGGGCAGCACACGGTAGTGCATGCCATTCCAGTGGAAGCCCGCGCCGCCCACGCCCGTGCCCAGCAGGAACGAGCCGTTCTGGCGGTACGGCACGGCCACGTCGTCCACGCCATGGCGGATGGTCACGGTTTCCTTGGACAGGTCCTGGAACAGCTTGCCGCGCACGGAGTACGCCAGCTCATCCGCAACCTTGGGATACTCGGCGTCCTTGGGCGTGTCCTGCATCGCGCCGCGCTCCAGCGCCAGTACATGCAAGCCGGCCTCGGTCAGCTCCTGGCCGAGGATCGCCCCGGTCCAGCCGAACCCGACCAGCACCGCATCGACTTTGTCTTTCTTGATCGCCATGGCTTAACCCTTCTCCCCAGAGATCGACACGGGGCCGTAGGGATACTTCGCGTTGGGCTGGTCGGCCCAGTCCATGAAGTCCGCGCGCGCGCCCGGGAAACCCACCATCTTCCAACCCACCATGTTCTTGTTGCCGCCATACATCGGATCGGCGAAGAAGCCTTCCTTGGTGTTGGAAAGCAGGAAGCTGAAGAACGTCGTGGCAGGCACGGTTTCGAACTTGATCTTGCCGCCCTGCAGGTCCTTCAGGATCTGCTCCTGCAGCGGCTTGTCCAGTTCGGCGTAGGCCTTGCCGTGCGTCTTCACGCACCAGGCGTCACAGGCCTCGATGCCGTGGCGGTAGACCTCGCGGGGATTCTGGTTCAGCTGGTAGCCCAGTTCCGGCACCTGGTCGGTGTGGAACGGACCTTGCATGTACCAGAGCTTGCCGTGGCCGAACGGGGTTTCCATCTGGCGGTCGATGAACTCCGGCACGCCGGCCTCGATGGCGCCGGGACCGTACTGGTCTGCGGGAATCAGATGATCCACCGCGGCCACGATGAAGGCCCATTCGGCCTTGGTGAAATAGGTGGGTTCGTAGGGCTTGGCCGCGCGCGCTGCGGCGCTATCCGGCTCGTTGGTACAGCCGGTGGTCATTGCGCCCACCGCCAGCGTCGACGCCGGCACAATGGCCAACGCCTGCAGGAACCGCCTGCGCGGCTTTGCGTCTTCTGTCATAGACATCTCCGTGAATACTCCAAGTTGTCCTAGCTACCGAACATGAACCTGGGAACACGAACCGCCGAGCTAGTGACAACACGCTCTTCGCTTGCAGAAAATCGACCCGATCCCCACGACATGGAGCTTGGGAAAGGGTGCGCACATTATGCGCTTTTTAGGCCATCTGATACGCTCAGATGACCATATCAGATCGATTTTCTTGACATGAAAATAAGTTTTGCATTAAGGACAAAGTAAGTGCCTTTGCACTAGACCCGCATGACAACGGACCCACGCATGAACGAAAAAACCAAGACCTGGCGCAGCACCACGACGACGCGCAGCTGGAGCGCCGCGAAGGACCTCACGCCTGAACAGCGCGCCAACATCGAAGAGTTGCTGGACGGCGGAATGGACGGCGCCACGGTCAACGAGACCTGGAGCTATGCCGGCATCGAAAACGGCGAGTCCTTCAAGGTCGAGATCAAGAATGGCGCGGTCACGGTCAATGGCCGCAAATACGACAGCCTGGACGAAGTGCCGCGCGCCGAACGCGAACGCATCGAGGCATTGCGCGCCGGCCAGGGCGATGGCGGCCTGTGGGACATGCTGCGCAATGCCGGCGTGGACGTGGAAAATCTCGCGCCGGGATTGAAGCCGCAGGGCGCGAAGCCGGAGTTCGTGATCGAGACCGATGAGCCGACGCCGACCCGCGCCCCGACGGCAACGGTCCAATCGGACCCGAACGCGGGCCTCCCTCCGGGCGCCGTGCCGGCCAAGGGCGGCGGCCTGCGCAGGACGCTGCTGATCGGCGTCGCGATCGGCCTGGGCTGGTGGGTGGCGCGGGCGCTGAACCTGTTCTGAAGCGCCCGGGACTGCGCAACGCGCCCGGCGAATTGTTTCAAAACTTGGCCGGCGCACGCAGCATTGCCGCCCCCGACATGCATGGAAACATAAGGACAAAACCCGCCAGGAGCGACACGCCTACGATCTGGGATTCCCGATGCGCGCGGCCTGCGCGCCTGGAGTCCGGATGCGCGTACTGCACTCGCTCAGAGCCCGTGTCGCAGCCAGCCTAGCAGGCATAGGCTCTCTGGTCGCTGCGGCCAGCGTGGCGATTTACGGCGCCTACGGCAAGCTCAACCGCGTGTCCGAACCCGTGTATGGCGCCGATATCTCGATCCAGACCGGCCAGTGGCAGGTGGTGCCGCGCCGGGCCTGGACCGCCTCCACGCCCAAGGTCTACGGCGTGCCGCTCAAGCCCGGCGCCACGGCGCTGGTGGTCGAGGCCGACCTCACCAACCGCACCGCCGAATCGAGCGCCGACTATCTCGGACTGCTGCGCTGGAATGCGCCGTTGGGTTCGGCTGCCGGCAAGCCCATGGTGGTCGGCCTGCGCGACTCCCAGCAAATGCCTTATCTGCAGCCCGGCCTGCCCGAGCGCATGGCCTTCGTCTGGATGCTGCCCCCCGCGGCCGCGGTTCCCATGCGCACCGCGCTCGCGGTGCAGAGCAAGATCTACAAGCCCGTCGACAACCTGTATGGCGCGCCGGGCTGGTTCAATCCCGCGAACGTGGGCCGGATCGAGTTGCCGATAGCCCCGGGCGGCGCGCCGGAGTCGGCCCCATGAGCGCGCGGCTGGGCACCCTGCTGCTGGTGCTGGCCGCCGCGCTGGCCCTGTACGCCATGCAGCGCACCACGCCCCGCTACATGGCGCTGACCGGCCCCATCACGGCAAGCGGCGCCATGGGACAGACGGTGAGCGCCAGGCTGTTCGACGTCACTGTGGAGCGCGTGCAGTTCGCGCAGCAGCTGAACTACAAGAGCCTGAGCGCCACGCAGACGCGCACGACGGGCGGCGTCTGGGCCATCGTCTGGCTGCGCCTGGCGGCACGGGACACGTCGGCCACGGTCGGCGAAGCCGCCTGGCTCGGACCCGGCGGCCTGGCCTACCGCCATACGGACCGCCTTGCCCTCGCGCGCAACCAGCCGCCCCACGCCTTGGAACCGGGCCTGCCGCGCACCGTGCGGCTGGTGTTCGAGATCCGGCCGGATCAGGCGCGCGGCGCCACGCTGCTGCTGTCCGCGCGCTATGACCCGCGCCTGGATTCGCAGGTGCGCATTACGCTGGACGACGTCCCGCTGGACGCCTCCGGCCGGCCCATCGCCGCCGCCAACCATGATCTGGAACAGGAGGCCGCCCCATGAACGATGCGGCCGCAAGCGAACGCCGCTGGCGCCGCCGCAGCCTGTGGCTGCTTCCTGTGCTGCTCGCGCTGACGCTGTACTGGAGCGGTCGCGACAGCGTGGCCCGCTGGCTCGCAGGCCGTGAATTGCAGCCGCGCGAAATCGCGGCGGGCGCGCAGGCGCCGCTGGGCGGCGCGCAATGGCAGCTGCGGCAATTCGCGGTACTGGAACCACCTGCCGGCAGGGGTTGGCAGCCCGGCTCGCGCGCCGCGCTGGCTGCTTTCTCCGTGCAGGTGCAATCTGCCGATCTGCCCACGCGCTGGCGCGGCTGCCGTATTGCGCTGCACGACGCGCAGGGACGCACCTGGCTGCCCGCCATCGCCCCGGCGCTGCGCCTGCCGCGCGGCACCGCACGCGGTTGCGTGGCCGCGGCCCACAGCGGCGCCGCACCCGGCGCCAGCGTCGAAATCATGGAAGCCTTCATGGTGCCCGCCGACGCAGCCGCGCCCTGGTCTATCACCGTCTCCATGGACGCCGAACGGCCTGCCTACCTGCGCTTCGCGCCGCCGGAGCCTGCCGGCTGACTCACGCTGCTGGCGCGGGCGCCGCGCTGCGCATCTTCCAGGGTGCGTAAGCGCATTCCAGCACGGCCGCAAGAAAGCAGATGCGCACGGGTTCGATCAGCAGGCCGGTGGAAGAATCGCGGAAGGGGCTGCCGAACAGCAGCGAAACGCCATGCGCCAGCACCTGCCAGGTATCCAGGTCGTGCGGACCGATCAGGCGCGCCGCGCCGTACCACAGCCACGCGGCGCCCCAGTCGATCAGGCGGTAGCCCACGATGAGCGTAACCAGCAGCAGCGCGCTGCTGTGAAAGGCCAGCCGCACGCCGCTGGCCAGCGGCAGATAGCGCTTGCGGTAGCCGGCCACGAAATGCTCGACGAAATCGCGCAGAAAACGCGGCACGGCGCGGTAGCGATCGCCCAGCCGTTGCAGCCGTTCATAGCGCCTGAGATCGGCATCGTCGCGCACGTCATAGCCATAGACCAGTGCGGCCATCACCAGCCATATCACCGGCAACAAGGCATAGAAGAACAGGCTGAGCAGCGCGGCGCCCAGGCCGCGCCCCTGCGCCTCCACGGGTGTCATGCCCGCCGCCCAGGCATTCGTGACGGGCGTCAGCATGTTCATCAGGGACTGCAACAACGCCTCCAGGCCACGCCGGTCGGCCAGCCACTGCCACGCCTGGTCCTTCCAGCGGCTGATGACGTACAAGCCGATCAGCACCCAGTTGGTTTCGCACAGCACCACCAGCCATTGCCAGCGCCCCTTGCCCGTGCGGTCGCGCGCCGTCACCGCCGCCTTGCGCACCAGCCAGGAAATCGCCACCGACACCAGCAGCCAGCGGGAATCCAGCGCGTCCAGCACATTGCCGTGCTCGCCCAGCGGATCCAGCCCATAAGCAAGGCGCGAGTATTGCCGCACGATGTCGCCCAGGAAACCCCAGGCGGCGTAGTAGGCGAAGAACGGCAACAAGGCCACGGTCAGCGCCCGCCCCAGACGTCCGTTGCTGCCGCCGGCCTCCGCCTGTCCGGCGCGCGCCGCTTCCTGTGCGCTTCGCAAGGCTGGCAGACCCGGTAACAGCACCAGGAACATGGCGACAGTGGTGACCAGCTGCGCCAGGGCCACCAGCGTAAGCACGGCCAGGCCGGCCAGATGGTTGGCGAAGCCGGTCTGCGCGGCCACCCACAGCAGCACATCGCGGGCCAGCGTGCCTGCCAGCACCAGCGCCATCAATTGCGGCCAGAACCGCAGCCACAGCCGGCCGGTGAGCGCCCATGGCGCGAGTACGGACTCGAGCATGCCTACACCCTGCAGTGCGCGGATTGAAGCGGACGATGTTAATGCCGCCCGGACGCGCGGAGTGTTACCGCTCGCCACGATTGCGCACAGGGTGTCAATATACGGATATGAGCACATTGACATTCCGCCCCGCCACCGCCGACGACGTCCCCGCCTGCCTGACGATCCGCGGCCAGACGAGAGAGAACGCATTTTCCGTGGAGGAACTGCACGCATTGGGCATCACCGAGGACAGCTGGGCCGCTGGCGTGCGCTCGGGTGACCTGCCCGGCTTCGTCGCCTGCGCGCACGGCCGGGTGACAGGCTACTGCTTCGGCGACCGCGAGACCGGCGAAATCGTGGTGCTGGCGCTGCTGCCCGAAAGCGAGAACCAAGGCGCGGGCAAGACGCTGCTGCAACTGGTGGTCCGCCATCTGGCCAGCCTGGGACACGAACGCCTGTTCCTGGCATGCGCCAGCGATCCCGCCGTGCGCTCCCATGGCTTCTACCGCCACTTGGGGTGGACGCCCACCGGGGAGCGCGACGAGGCCGGCGACGACATCCTGGAACTGTCGATCAGATAGTTTCCAGGCGCCAGCCTTCCCTGCCCGCAACCAGCCGGTGCGTCAGGTCCAGACGCTCCATGAACGCGTCGTCATGGGACACCACGACCAAGGCGCCCCGGTAGGCGCGCAGCATCGCCTCCAATGCCTGCATCGAATGCAGATCCAGGTGATTGCTGGGTTCATCCAGCAACAGCAATTGCGCGGGCGGGTCGGCGTACAGCGCGCAGGCCAGCGCGGCCTTCAGGCGCTCTCCCCCGCTGAGCTCGCCGCTGGGCGCCGCGATCTTGCGCGCGTCCAGCCCCAGTTGGGCCAGGCGCGTGCGCAAGTCGGCTTGCGTCGCGCTGCGATTGGCCGCCTGCAACTGCTCCAGCACCGGCCGCTGCGGCGCCAGCATGGCCAATCCCTGGTCCAGATACACGGCCTTTGCCGCGACCCGGCAGGTTCCGCCCGGTGCCTGCAGCTGTCCCGCCAGCACCTTGAGCAAGGTCGACTTGCCGCAACCATTCGGACCGACCACGCCCACCCGTTGCTGCCCGCCCAGCGCAAGGTCGATGCGGCGCGTGGCGGCCGGAACAAACGGCAGCTCCACTGCATCCAGTTCGGCGACGCGCCGCTGCGCCGGCATCGCGGCGGGCGGCGCATGCAGCACGATGGCGTCCTGGTCGTCGACCTGCGCGGCCGCCTCGCGCACGCGCAAGGCAAGCCGCTCGCTGGCCGCCGCATGCTGGTGGCGCAGCTTGCCCGCGGAAGTTTCACTGCGCGCCTTCTGCCGGCCCAGCAGGATCTTGGCCTGATTGGCGTCGCGTGCCTGACGGTTGCCGCGCGCCTGGCGGCGTTCCTGGCGTTCGTGCTGTTCGCGCAGGGCCTGTTCCTCGCGTTGGCGCTCATGCTTGCGCTGCTCCAGCAGCGACAGCGCATTGCTCCGTTCCTCTTCCTTGCGCTGCGCGTAAAAGCTGTAGCCGCCCCCGTACCCGCGCAGTCCTAGCGTCGACAATTCCACGATGCGCTGCATCGCCTCCAGCAATTGCCGGTCGTGGCTGATCACCAGCAAACCGCGCGGCCAGCGTTGCAGCTGCTCGGCCAGGGCCTGCCGGTTCGGCCTGTCCAGATGGTTGGTGGGTTCGTCCAGGATCAGGAAGTCGGCGTCCGACAGCAACGCGCCGATCAAGGCGACACGCATGGCCTCGCCGCCGCTGAGCGCGGCGGCCGGCGTCGCCGCATCCAGATGGCCCAGGCCGCAGCGTTCCAGCTCCTGCTGCAACGCGAGGCGCGCCCCCCAGCGCTCGCCCACGATGTCGAAGTCCTCGGCGGCGGCGCTGCCCGCTTCGATGCGCTCCAGCGCAGCCAGCGTGGCCTGCATGCCCGCCAGGCCGCCCACGGTTTCCGCCACGTCGGGCGCCGCCTGCTGGGCCAGGTAATGCACGCTGCCCGAGCGCAGGCAGCGGCCGCGGGCCGGCGGCAGCTGCCCGGCAAGAATGCGGGCCAGCACGCTCTTGCCCACGCCATTGCGGCCTACCAGCCCGGTAGGCCGCAGGTCGAACTGTTCGTCGAGACCGGAGAATAGCGTTCTGCCGTCCGGCAGAACATAAGACACGCCTTCCAGCGCGATATAGGGATTCGTCATGTGCAATTCCAAGGATGCCAAGAACTCCCCCTGCTCTTTGGGGGTGGGTGGAGACTGGCCGTCGCGTAGACGGCGGCATCAGTGGCGCATGGCGAATGACTCCTGGTGAGGTGATGAATACCGCATTGTAATGGGGATCACCGCCTGACCTGGGCATCCTGCTCGATCGTGGCGAGCAGAACGCGCCTGAGGGCGCTGGTCAGGTGGCTGCGCGCCTCGTTCTCGAACAGCCCGACGGTGCGCTGCGCGGAGGGATCATCGAAGTAAGCCACGCGCAGCCGCGGATCCTCCTCCCAATGCGCCGCGCGCGTCAGCGGAACAATGGTCACGCCGACATCCTGGTGCACCAGTTCAACCATGGTCCGCAGCGAATTGATTTCCAGGTACTCGCCAAACTTCAGGTGATTCCTGCGGACGAAGGCATCGATCAGCGCCCCCGTGTGCGTGTCGCGCGAAGGCCGCAGGAAGAGCCGCCGCGCCATCAGGCTGGCCACGTCCGCCTTGCCCGCCGCCTGACGGTTGGCGATGAACACAAAGGGTTCTGTGTAGAGCGGCGTCCATTGCGTGCCCGAAGGCAGCTTGTGGGCATTTTTGACCGCCAGCGCCGCGTCCAGCTCCCCTGCCCGCACGCGCAGCGACAGGTCGCCGGAAAAACTGATCACCGGCTGCACGTTCAGCTTGGGATGCGAGTCCCGCAGGGTCAGTACGGCGCGCGCAAGGAACGCCATGGACGTGCCCACCGACCCCACATCGATGGAACCCACCAGCTCGTCGCCGGCCGGGCCGTCGCGCAGGTCGTCGTACACCGCCAGCAGTTGCTCCGCGCGCGGCAACAGCCGGTGTCCGCCTTCGCTCAGCGACACGATCTTGCCGCTGCGGTCGAACAGGGTGACGCCCAAGTCGTCTTCCAGCGCGCGCATCTGCAGGCTGACCGCGGCCGGCGTCAGCGACACCCGTTCCGACGCCGCGGCGAAAGACCCGCTGCGCGCCACGGCGACGAAGGTGCGGAAGAAGCGGATCGAGCTCATCGGGTGGGCGCCATATCGGTAAGAAGAACTTTATATATCACAAAGTAATTTTAGTTTTACTTCTTTATGACAGGACGTCAAAGTTACGTCGTCCCGCAGCCGAGCTGGCATAGCGGCCCCGTCAACCGTATCGTCACCATCGCGCTGCCGCGGCAGGCGCCGGGACGTGAGCTACGAGCCCCCTATGCTTCGCTTCGCACTCTCGCGCATCGGAATGGCCATACCGACACTGCTGATCGTGTCCGTCGCCGTTTTCGTGCTGATCCGCATGATCCCGGGCGATCCGGCCCAACTGCTGCTGGGCGACCTTGCCGACCCCGCCAGCCTGGAAGAACTGCGCCAGCGCATGGGCCTGGACCTATCCTGGCCCGCGCAATTCGCCTTGTGGTTCGGCGACCTGCTGCAGGGCGACCTGGGGAAATCCATTACCACCGGCCAGGCCGTGCTGTCCCTGGTCTGGGACCGCTTCCTGGTCAGCGCCCCCATCGTGCTGGCCGCCGTGGCGGCCGCCGCCCTGGTCGCGGTGCCGGCCGGCATCATCGCCGCCTGGCGCCAGAATCGTGCCACCGATATCGCGCTGGTCGGCATGGCCACGCTGCTGGTTTCCATCCCCACCTTCTGGCTGGGCCTGCTGCTGTTGCTGCTGCTGGGACTGAAGCTGGAATGGCTGCCGGTCGTGGGCTACGTGTCGGTGTCGGAGGACGCGGTCGCCGGCCTGCTGTACCTGGCCATGCCCATCCTGACGCTGTTCCTGCACGAGATCGGCGTGCTGATGCGCATGGCGCGCGCCAGCGCCCTGGAGGTCCTGCGCCTGGATTACGTAACCCATGCCCGCGCCAAGGGCCTGAGCGAGCGCGCGGTACTGACCCATCACGTATTCAAGAATTCCTTCGGCCCCACCTGGACCCTGATCGGCCTGGTGCTCGGCAATCTGCTGGGCGGCATCGCGGTGGTCGAGACCGTGTTCACCATACCCGGCCTGGGCCGCCTGCTGGTCGATTCCATCTTCGCCCGCGACTACCCGGTGATCCAGGGTTGCCTGCTGTTCGTCGCGGTCATCTACGTGCTGGTCAACCTGTTCGTCGACCTGCTCTATCCCGCCTTCGATCCCCGCGTTGGAGCGGAGTAAACCGCCATGCAACTGACTACAGCCATCAATCCCGTGAAACCGCGGCGCCGCCGCCTGCCCGCCAATGCGGCCATCGGCGGGGTCATCATCGCCATCGTCGTGGGCGCCGCCCTCATCGGCGCCGTCTGGACCCCGCGCGACCCGCTGGGCATCAGCTTCGCGTCCCGGCTCAAGCCGCCAGGCGCCCAGTTCTGGCTGGGCACCGATGAATTCGGCCGCGACGTGCTCAGCCGCCTGATGGTGGGCGCCTCGACCAGCGTCTGGATCAGCCTCTTGACCGTTTCGTTCTCCATCGTGCTGGGCACCGCCATCGGCGTGCTGACCGGCTTCGTGCGCGGCTGGACCGACCGCATCATCATGGCCTTCAACAACGCCCTGCTGGCCTTTCCCGGCCTGCTGCTGGCGCTGGGCCTGCTGGCGGTGGTAGGCGCCAACAAGTACGGCATCATCCTGGCGCTGGGGCTGGCCTATACGCCTTCGGTGACGCGGATCGTGCGCGGCACGGTGCTGTCGCTACGCGAGAAGGAGTTCATCGAATCCTCGCGCGTGCTGGGCAATTCCGAGCTCTACACAATGTTCCGCCACGTGCTGCCCAACTGCGTCGCGCCGCTGACGGTTCTGGCGACTTCCATGTTCGGCTGGGTCATCCTGGCCGAAAGCGCCCTGTCCTTCCTGGGACTGGGCGTGCCGCCTCCCGCGCCGACCTGGGGCAACATGCTGGCCTCGGCCCGTCCGTTCATGGCGCAGGCGACGTATCTCAGCATCTTCCCCGGCATCTGCATTTCGCTCACGCTGCTGGGCATCAACCTGCTGGGCGACGCCGTGCGCGACCGCCTGGATCCGCGCATGCGTACGGGTGAATGACATGACGACCAAGCATATGGACGCCGGCGCGACGCTGGCAGAGGTGAACGGCCTGACGCTGACCGTGGGCGCGGGCGGCCGGGAAATCGTCAAGCGGGTCAGCTTCTCCATCAAGCCCGGGGAACTGGTCGGCATCGTCGGCGAATCGGGCAGCGGCAAGACCCAGGCGGCGCGCGCCTTGCTGGGCCTGACGCCGCCGCCGCTGGTGCGCGCGGCGGGCTCGATAACATTCGAAGGCAAGTCGCTGACCGACGCCCGCCCCGCCACCCTGCGCAAGCTGCGCGGAGCGCGCATCGGCATGGTCTTCCAGGAGCCGATGACCTCGCTCAATCCTTCCATGAAGATCGGCCGCCAGCTCGATGAAGGTCTGGCGCTGCACCGCAAGGACCTGTCCGCCGCCGCCCGCAAGCAGCGGATACTGGAGATGCTGGCGCGCGTCGGCCTGCGCGACCCCGCGGCTGCGCTGGACGCCTGGCCCCATGAATTCTCCGGCGGCATGCGCCAGCGCATGATGCTGGCCGCCGTCATGCTGCTGGAACCCGCCTTGCTGGTGGCCGACGAACCCACCACGGCATTGGACGCCGTGGTGCAGCGCGACGTGCTGGAACTGATGCTGGAGCTGACCCGCGCCCGCAATACGGCCGTGCTGATGATCAGCCACGACCTGCCCATGGTCGCCAAGTACACCGAGCGCATGATCGTGATGCGCCACGGCGAGATCGTGGAAACAGGCACCACCCAGCAGATCCTGGACCGTCCCGCGCATCCGTACACGCGGCAATTGCTGGCGGCCATGCCCATGCGCGGCCCCGCCCGTCCCATTCCGACCGAGGCGCCCATCGTCGACGTGCGCCAGCTGCTGGTGGACTACGCCGGCCGCCAGCGGCTGTTCGGCCGCACCCAGGCCAAGCGCGCCCTGCACGGCATCGACCTGCAGATCCGGCCGCGCGAGGTGGTGGCGGTGGTGGGCGGATCGGGTTCCGGCAAGACCACGCTGGGCCGGGCCATCGCGGGGCTGCTGGCCCCCACGGACGGCGGCATCTACTTCCGCGGCAAGCCCATTGCGCAGACGGGCGCCGCCTGGAACGACTACCGCCTGAACTGCCAGATGGTGTTCCAGGATCCCTATTCCTCCTTGAATCCGCGCATGACGGTCGGCGAGCTCACGGCCGAAGGCTTGCGCCAGGTGGACGGCATGACGGCGGCGCAGAAGGCCGAACGCGTCCAGACCGTGCTGACCGAGGTCGGGCTGGGCCCGGAGTACGCCAGGCGCTACCCGCATGAATTGTCCGGCGGCCAGCGCCAGCGCGTGGCGATAGCCCGCGCCATCGTACGGCGCCCCGCCTTCGTGATCGCGGACGAGCCGGTTTCGGCACTGGACGTGACCGTGCGTGCGCAGGTGCTCAAGCTGTTTGCCGAATTGCAGCAACGCCACGGCTTTTCCTGTCTGTTCATCAGCCACGACCTGGGCGTGGTCGAGCAGGTGGCAGACCGCGTGGTCGTGATGCAGGACGGCCAGATCGTCGAACAGGGCCTGCGCGACCAGATCTTCGACGCGCCCCAGCATCCCTACACGCGCAAACTGCTGTCGGCCATTCCGGCCCTGGAGGCCAACGACAGCGGCGGCGTACGCCTGAAATGGCGGTTCGACCAATGACGCCCGCAGCCCCCCAGGCATAGGAACAGACATGGAAGCGCAAGCCTACTTTCCGCTGGTCGAGGTGGCCGGCACGCCTTACCAGCGCGGACTGCAGCACGGACGCCTGGCCGCCGCGCGCGTGCGGCGCAGCGCCGGGATCTACGCCCGTGCGCTGCAAGAGCTGCGGTACTCGCCCGCGGACCTGCGCCGGCTCATCGCGAACTTCTCGCGCGCCGTCGAGGATTTCGAGCCTGCCTACCTGGACGAGATGCGCGGCATCGCCGAGGGCGCCGGCGTTTCCTTCGAAGACGTGCTGATGATCAACGCCCGCACCGAGATCGTGGCCCAGGCCCGGCGCGCGCAGCTTGCCGGTTCTGCCGCGGTGGCAAGCGACGAATGCACCGGCGCTGCCATCCTGCCTGCCCGCAGCGCCAACGGCAGCTTCCTGCAAGGCCAGAACTGGGACAACCGCCAGGACTGCGCCGACACCATCATCATCCTGCGCGTGCTGCGCGACGACGGCCCCGACGTGCTTACCTTCGTTGAAGCCGGCGGCCTGGCGCGCTATGGCATGAACTCGGCCGGGTTGACCCTGAACGGCAACGGCATGTCCTCCAGCCGCGACTACCAGCAGGACGGCGTACCCCTGCCGCTGGTGCGCCGCAAGGCCCTGGAACAAGAGCACTACGCGCTGGCCCTGCAGATCGTCACCGGCACGCCTAAAGCGTGTTCGTGCAACCTGATCCTGGGCACGCAACTGGGCCTGGCGCTGAGCCTGGAATGCGCGCCCGACGAGACCTTCCTGGTCTATCCCGAGGACGGCCTGCTGGTCCACGCCAACCATTGGACCAGCCCCGTGGCGCTGGGCAAGCTGAAAGAGACGGGCATCGCCAGCTCGCCGGAAAGCCTCTACCGCGACCAGCGCGTGCGCCAGCGCCTGTCCGCCGCGGGCAACAAGCTCGGCGTGCAGGACCTGAAGGCCGCCTTCGCCGATACCCACGCCACTCCCTTTTCCGTCTGCCGGCCGGGGCGCGTCAGCGCCCAGGGCTATGCATCCTGCACCACCGCGACGCTGATCATGGAACCCGCGGCTGGCGTGCTGGAGGTCGCGCGCATGCCCTGGCAGGGCGCCACCTACGCCCGCTATACGGTGGAACGCGGATCCTCCCCTTCCTTCTGAACGTCTTCCGGCTGCAAACCGCTCACAACAAGGACCCATCATGAAACGACCTCTGTATGCGTACACCGCCCTGGCCGCCCTCCTGACGGCCGCCGCGCCCGCAATCGGCGCCACCGTGCTGCGCGCCCACCAGGACGCGGACATCCGCAGCAGCGATCCGGGCGTCAACCGCGACGCCAATACCGATGGGGTGATCCTGCACGTGGTTGAAGGACTGGTCGGCTACAACGCGAAGGGCCAGCCCGCCCCCTTGCTGGCCGAGAAGATCGACGTATCCGAAGACGGCAAGACCTACACCTTCCACCTGCGCCAGGGCGTGACCTTCCACAACGGCGCGCCCCTGACCGCGGACGATGTGGTCTGGAGCTGGAATCGCTACATGGATCCCAAGACGGGCTGGCGCTGCCTGACCGACTTCGATGGCCGCATCGGCCTGAAGGTGGAAAGCGCCGCCGCCACCGATCCCGCCACCGTCGTGTTCAAGCTGGACCGGGCCGCGCCGCTGTTTCTCGATTCGCTGGCGCGCAGCGATTGCGGCATGACGGCCATCACCCATCGCGACTCCGTCAAGCCCGATGGCACCTGGGACAAGCCCATCGGCACCGGCCCGTTCCGCTTCGCGGAGTGGCGCCGCCGCGAATACGTGAGCCTGACGCGCTTCGAGAACTACGCCAACCGGCCGGGCAAGCCCGACGGCTATGTGGGTTCCAAGCGCCCGCTGGTCGACGAAGTGCGCTTTGTCGTGATCTCCGACCCGGCGACGGCCAAGACCGCCCTGGCCAGCGGGGCTATCGACGTGATGTCCAAGGTGCCGTATTCAGAGGTCGCTGAATTGGCGCAGAACAAGGCCATCAGCACCAATGTCTCGCCCCAGTTGGCGCCTTCCACGCTGACGATCCAGACGCGCGACAAGCTGCTGTCCAATCCCTATCTGCGCCAGGCCATCGCCGCGGCGCTGAACTACAAGGAACTGGTGGCCGGCGTGACCTACGGCCTGACCGAGCCCAACAACTCGCTCGTCCCCGTAGCTTCGCCCTACTATGGCGAAGCCGAAAAGCAGGGGTTCGTCTACGACCTGGCGCGCGCCAAGGCGCTGCTCGCCAAGGCCGGCTACAAGGGCGAGAAAATCGTCATTTCGACCAACAAGCGCAATCTGCCGAACTACGACGCGGCCGTGATCACACAGGCAATGCTGCAGCAGGCCGGAATCAACGCCGACATCGAGGTGCTGGAATGGGGCGCCCAGCAGGACAAGTGGCAGAAAGGCAATTACCAGATGATGTCGTTCTCGTACTCCAGCCGCATGGACCCCGCCCTGAACTTCGAGGCCGTCACCGGCGACAAGAGTTCCCAGCCGCGCAAGCTGTGGGACGACCCCGCTGCCCGCGCGCTGCTGGAAAAGGCCACCAACGCCACGGCGCCCGCCGAACGGCAGGCCTTGCTGGATCAACTGCACCGGCTGATGCTGGAGCAGGTCCCCATCATTCCCCTGTTCAATACCTTGAGCACGGGCGCATACCGCAAGAACGTCCAGGGCTTCGAATCGTCGATCTTCGGCGCGCCGCTGCTCTGGGAAGTCTCGAAGGCCGACTAGGAACGCCACCATGAATCAAACCCTGTATCTGCTGGGCGACATCAACCTCAAGGGTGTGGATGACGCCAGCGGCCTGTTCGACCGCGTCAGCCAGCCGCTGCGGCAAGCGGACCTGGTGTTCGCCAACCTGGAATGCTGCCTGTACGACCTGCCCGAGCACGCCCAGGAGCGGCGCGGCTTCTATACCTCCCCCCGCCACGCGCAGGTCCTGCGCGACGCCGGCCTGCAGGCGGTGGGCAACGCCAACAATGTCAACATCGGCCATGAAGCGGTGCTGTCCTCGCTGGCGGCCTTGCGGAACGCTTCCCTGTCCAGCGTGGGCGCCGGTGCGAACGCCAGTGCCGCCCGCGCTCCGCTGATCGAGGTACGCGACGGCGTGCGCTACGGCTTCCTGCAGCGCACCGCCGTGTACTGGCCGGACAACCATGAAGCCACCGCGCACCATGCCGGCGTCGCCATCATCCGCGGCCATACCGCCTACCGGCCGCGGCTGGAAATGCAGGCGGCGCGCACGCGCCCCGGCGTGCCGCCCGAAGTGCTGACCTGTGCCGATCCGGAGTCGCTCGCGCAATTCCGGGCCGACGTGGCGGCGCTGCGGGAACAGGCGGACGTCGTGATCGCCTCGCTGCACTGGGGCTACCGGCGCGAGGTGCTGCAGTACCAGCGCGAGTACGCGCATGCGGCCGTCGAGGCCGGCGCCGACATCGTGCTGGGACATGGCCCCCACATGATCCTGCCGATCGAACTGCATCGCGGCAGGCCCATTCTTTATGGCAGCGGCAATTTCTCCTTCCAGGTCGCCCACCAGGCGGACGCGCATACGGAGTGGACCGGCATGACGGTTCGCGTCGACATCCGCGACAAGCGCCCCGCCGCCATGCAGTTCCGTTTCGTGCAGCGCAACGACGCCAACCAGACCGTATTCCTGCCCGCGTCCGACGTGGCCCAAGAACGCGACCTGCTGATCCGCGCATCCGCCGCGCTGGGCGCGGACCTGCACGCCGACGGCGATGCCCTGCTGCTGGACCTGACCGGCCACACCGCCTCCTGAACATCCGTCTCCCCCATTTGATGCTCCCATGAAATACGCCCCGTTTCCCCTAGTCTCGATCTCCGGCGCCCCCTTTGAACGCGGCGTGCAGTACGGCCGCGCCGTGCCCGAACGCATTGCCCGCAGCGCGCGGCACTATCGCGGCGAACTCGACAAGATCGGCACTTCCATGGCCGCCCAGGCTGCCCTGATCAAGGAGTTCGCAGACCAGATCCAGAAGTTCGACCCCGCGCATACCGAAGAAATGCGCGGCATCGCGCAAGGCGCGGGCTGCGCCTTCGACGACGTAGCCCTGATCAACGCCCGCACCGAAGTCATCGCCAAAGCGCGGCTGCTGGCCAAGATGGGCAACCTGGACCCCGCCGAGGGCGAATGCACCGCCGCCCTGGTCATGCCCGGGCGCAGCGCGACAGGCACGCTGATCCATGCGCACAACTGGGACTGGGAACCCGACGCCTGCGACAGCACCATCGTGCTGCGCGCCACCCTGGAAAGCGGCATCACCTTCCTGACGCTGGTGGAGGCCGGCGGCCTGGCGCGGCACGGCTTCAACTCGGCCGGCATCGGCCTGACCGGCAACTATCTCAGCAGCGACCGCGACTACACGCAGTCCGGCGTGCCGCTGAGCAGCGTGCGGCGCGCGGTGCTCTGCCAGCAGCACGTCGCCATCGCCATGCAGCTGATCGCCGCCACGCCCAAGGCCTGCTCCAGCAACATGATCGTCAGCCAGAACGGCTGGGTGATCGACTTCGAATGCGCGCCCGACGAGAGCTTCACCTTGCTGCCGCAGGACGGCCTCTTGACCCATTCCAACCATTTCATGAGCGAAGTCGCGCTGGGCAAGCTGCGCGAAGCGGGCCTGAAGAATGCCGTGGACACCTATTACCGGGCCTGGCGCGTGCGCCAGTTGCTGGACGCCTGCGGCCCCCGGATCACGGTGCCAGACGTGCGGCGCGCCCTGGCGGACGACTGGGCCACGCCCTATTCCGTCTGCCGCCCGCCGCGCGGCACGCTGACTGGAGGCCGCTCGGCCACCGTCGCCACCCTGGTGCTGGACACCGCAGGACTCACAATGGATATCGCCGCCATGCCGTCGTTCGGGCAGTTCTTCACCCGCTATGGCCTGGAGGGCGAGGCCTATCCGATCGACTGAACGGGTTGGGCCATGAGCGCATGTTTTTCATGCGCATCGCCGGCGCGAAGGAATATTGCCGGGGCCCGCCTTGCAAATCCTGGACGAGATCGGGACGCTGGCGCGGGCAAGCGCTCTCAAAATGCGCAGGACCGTCATCCCACCAGCGCTTCCAGTTCCTTGGAGGCAGAACGCGAAACGCGCTGCCCTTCCTTTGCCGCGTTGACCTGCAAGGCCACGCGCGCCACGTCCATGACTTGTTCGACCTGCGGATAGCCGCCCTTGGCCTGCAACCAGGCCAGCACGTCCGCCAGGTGCCAGATCGAGGTACTGCCCTCATGGACCGGCAGCGGAAAGCTGTCTGGATACGCCAGCATCAGTTTGCGCATGTTCTGGCGCGAGACGCCGACGATCTCGGCCACATCAGTCAGGCCCACCAGATCGGGTGCGGCCTCGATCAGCTTGGCGGTTGGAACCGCGCGCCTGACGTCTGCCAGCGCCGAGCGCATGGCGGATTCCGCGCTTTCAGCCTCGCGGGTGAACTCCAGCGCGATGCGTCCCGGCAGCCCGGTGCCGACCAGGGCATCGTCGCAACCGGCCGCACCCAGGCGTTCGACCAACGCATCCATGTCATGGTCGCCGTCGGCAAGCTGGTACTTCAAGGTGAAGGTGTATTCCATCGCACTACTCCCATGCGCCGCCGTCAGCCCTAGGCAAGTGGCGGTGCGCAGTACAGTTATTTACGACGCGCAGCAAGGCGCGCGCATGATTGCCGGGGTTCTTCGGGGTGCTCCAGATGCTGGTGATGCAGAATTCGCCGCAGCGGCAGTCCGCCAGATTGCTGGGGCAATAGATCCGCCCCCATGCGTGGCTACCGCCAACTTCCACACGCCAGCCGCATTCTTCGGCATGGTGCAGTGCTGCCTCGACCTCTTTTTTGGGATGGGACGGACGAGCCATCATTGGTATCCAGTATGAAGACATAAGAATAGGTTGTCAATAGACAACCAAGCCACAGCTTCAGGGGATGCCAACAGCGTCGGGCGTCGTGAACGAACGGCGTTCTTTGCGCCATGGCCGCCGGCCCTGAAAGCCGACATTGCAGCTTATCGAGGGCGCTCGCGGGAACCAAGGCGGAATCCGTCTGAGAAACGGACGAAAAGGCTGGAATGGCTTGCGGGTTCTACCATCGCGGCCCATCACCGGGCCGCGCGCTCACCAAAGGATGATCTGCGAACAACGGAACAGCGACAGCTTGCGGCCGCTTGCGTCGACCACGGTCGCCGACCAGACCTGGGTCGTGCGCCCCATGTGCTCCGCCACCGCCTCTACGGTCAGCACGCCTTCCCGGGCGGTGCCCAGGAAGTTCGATTTCAGCTCCAGCGTGGTGAAGCCCTTGGCCCCTTCGGGCAGATGCGCCAGGGTGGCGTAACCGGCGCAGGTATCGGCCAGCATCACCTGCGAGGCTGCGTGCAGATAACCGTTGGGCGCCATCATCCACGGCGCCACCGTCATTTCCATGGACATGCGCCCTTCCTCGATTGACAGCGGCCGCACGCCGAAGGTGTCAGGCAACGTGCCGCGTTGCCGTTCGAAGAGACTTTCTATGGTTTCGGGAGAGCGCAGCATTGCGTTTGTCCTTTGTACAGGTTGTCGAGAATCAGGAAAGTACTACCGCTGGCGCTTGCCCGCCATCAACGCAGCGCACGCAAGCACAGAAGCGCCAGCCAACACCCCGCCCAATATCAGCGTGGGGCTGCCGCCCGCCAGGCTGGCCAACGCCGTCATGCCACCCGCGCAAGCCATCTGCAGGCCGCCCAGCAGCGCGGACGCCAGCCCGGCCTGCCGGCTGAAGGGTCCCAGCGCCAGCGCAGTGCCCAGCGGATTGACCAGTCCCATGCCGAACAGATACAGCGCCACGGCGGCCGTGAACTGCGACAGGCCGCTATCTTCGCCGCCCGCCAGCAAGGTCAGCGCGCCCGCCAGCGCCACCGCGCAGCCAGATCGCGCCACCCTGGCCGCGCCAAAGCGGTGAGCCAGGCGCGGCGCCAGCATGCCGGCGGCGAACACCACAAACACCGTGCAGGCGAAGAACAATCCCAACTGCAGCGCGCTCAGACCGAGGCGCCCCATGAGCATGGCTGGCGTGGCTGCAAAAATGGCATACAGACCGCCGATGACCACGCTCACGGCAGACGCCGGACCGATGAACCGGACATCCCGCGCCAAGTCCGCATAGCCGCGCAGCACGGCAGCGGGCGTCGCCGCAGCGCGCCGGTCGGCCGGATGCGTCTCCCCCACCGTCGCCACATAGGCCAGCGCCAGAACAAGCCCCAGCACCGCGACCAGCGCAAAGCTCGCGCGCCAGCCCGGCCCGTACTCCATCGCGCTGCCCAGCAGAGGCGAAAAGCCCGGCGCGGCGGCCATGGCCACCATGGTCAAGGCCAGGGTGCGCGATAGCGCTTCGCCTTCGAACAGGTCGCGCGCGATGGCCCGCGACAGCACCGAGGCCGCGCATACGCCCAGCGCCTGCACCACCCTGCCCGCCACCAGCAGCGGCAAGGTCGACGCCCACACGCAGACCAGGCTGCCAGCGATGAACAGGACCAGTCCACCCACCACCGGAGCGCGCCGTCCCCAGCGGTCCGACAGCGGCCCGACGAACAATTGCCCGATGGCGAAGGCCAGGAAAAAGCTCGACAGCACCAGTCCCATATCGCGGGCGTCCACGCCCAGTTCGGTTGCCATGCTGGGAAACGCCGGCAGGATAATGTTGGTGGACAGCGCGCCCAAGGCCGCCATGCCGGCAAGCACGGCCAGCAGGCGCCCGGTCAGGCGCGCAGGCGCCGCACTGCCCGGCGCCGCAGCGGAGATGGCGGTGTCCATGGTTCAGACCGCGGCCGTGTAGCGTTGTGCAACGGCGCTGCTGGACAGATGGGGCGCCATGGCCAGGCGCGCGGCCTCGTAGGCGTCCCATTCCTCGCCAGCATGCAGCGAGGGAATGGTGACCTTCTCGCCGCGCGCGAAGCCCAGCAAGGCGGCGTCGACCAGGTCTTCGGCGCGCATCACGATGCGCTGGTCCAATGTTTCCACCGGCCGCCCGCCGATGGCCCAGAAGTCCGTGGCCGTGGCGCCGGGCAGCACAGCCTGGACCTGCACGCCAGTCCCGGCCAGCTCGTGTTGCAGCGACTGGCTGAACGCCAGCACGAATGCCTTGCTGCCGCCATAGACGCCATTAAGGACTTCGGGCGCAAGCGCCACGACGGAAGCGATATTGATGATGGCGCCCCGGCCTCGCGCGACAAAGCCCGGAACCGCCGCATAGGTCAGCCGCATCGGCGCGGTGACGTTCAGGTCGACCATGCGCGTCATCTGCTCCACGTCGCTTTGCAGCAGCGGCGTATGCGTGCCGATGCCGGCGTTGTTCACCAGCAAGGTAATGCTGGCGTCCTGGCGCAGCTGCTCTTCGACGCGGGCCAGCGACGCGCGGTCGCCCAGGTCCGCCGCCAATACCTCCACCGCGCGGCCGCTGCGGGTGCTGATGACGCTGGCCAGCGCGTTCAGGCGTTCGCGGTTGCGCGCGACCAGGATCAGGTCGTAGCCCTGCTGCGCGAGCTTTTCCGCGTACAGCGCGCCGATGCCGCTGGATGCGCCCGTAACGAGGGCAGTGCCGGGTTGGGTTTGTGCCATGGTGAGACTCCGTAGGGGTGATTGCGATGGAAGCCATATTGCGGCTTGCAGCCCATGGCGTAAATGACGTATATAGTCATAAATAAGGACATTGACGCAGGACATACGCGGGGCCATAGCCCGCAAGGACGCTCCCATGCACCGCATCGGTTACATACTTCCCGAAGGCTTCCAGATCATCGGCCTGGGCACGCAGGCCGTGTTCGAACTCGCCAATGTGGTGGCGCGCGAGCCCTTCTACGCGGTGGAGAGCTACGCCCTGGATGGCGCGGTGCGCGCCTCGGCTGGCCTGACGGTACAGGCCCGTCCGCTCACCGTCCGCAGCCAGGCCGACACCTGGCTGGTGGCCGGCGTGCTTTCGCCCCTGTCCAGGCCCGTCGCGCCCGAACTCCCCCGGCTGCTGGAAAAACTCGCGCCCCGCTCGCGCCGCGTCGCCGGCCTGTGCACCGGCGCGTTCCTGCTGGCCGACGCCGGCCTGCTGGACGACCGGCGCGCCACCACGCACTGGTACTGGGCCGACGCCTTGCAGCAGCGCCATCCGCGCGCGCGGGTCGAGGCCGACCGCATCTACATCGCCGACGGGACGGTCTGGACCTCCGCCGGCATGACCGCGGAAATGGACCTGGCCTTGGCGCTGGTGGAAAAAGACCTGGGCGCGGATATCGCGCGCGCGGTGGCGCACCGGCTGGTCATGCATCAGCGCCGCTCGGGCGGCCAGTCGCAGCACTCGGAAATGCTCAGGCTCGCGCCCAAGTCCGACCGCATCCAGCAGGCGCTGGAACATGCCCGCCGCAACCTCGCCCGCCCCTTGAGCGTGGAGGATCTGGCCCAGGCCGCCAGCCTGAGCCCGCGCCAGTTCAGCCGCGTATTCACGGCCGAGACCGGCCAGTCGCCCGCCAAGGCCATCGAGGGGCTGCGGCTGGAAGCTGCCCGGCTGATGATAGAAAGCAGCCGGCATCCGCTGGAAGTCGTGGCCAGGGAAACCGGTTTTCGCGACCGCCGCCACCTGCGCGAGGCTTTTCTGCGCGGCTTCGGCATGCCGCCCCAGGCGGTGCGGCGCGACGCGCGGACCAGCCCTCCCGGCCCCTGACCGGCGCCAGATACCCCGCGGCCCCCTGCCTGCGGTCCAGTACAATTCGCGTTTGGCGACGTTGTGCTCGCCCATTTATCTGGACCAAAGATGTTGCGACTGTCTGAAATCAAGCTGCCGTTGAATCACGCGCCCGAAGAATTGCCCGCCGCGATTCTCAAGAAACTGGGTGTAGCGGCCAGCGATCTGCGCGGCCATACCGTTGCCTCCCGCAGCTATGACGCGCGCAAGAAGCACAACATCCTGCTGATCTACACGCTGGACGTCGACGTCGAAAACGAAGCGGCGCTGCTCAAGCGCTTTCGCGACGACCGCAACGTCAAGCCCACTCCCGACACCGAATACAAGTTCGTCGCCCAGGCGCCCGCCAACCTGGCCAAGCGCCCCATTGTCATCGGCACCGGCCCCTGTGGCTTGTTTGCCGGGCTGGTCCTGGCGCAGATGGGCTTCAAACCCATCATCCTGGAGCGCGGCAAGGCCGTGCGCGAACGAACCAAGGACACCTGGGGCTTGTGGCGCAAGCGCATCCTGAACCCCGATTCCAACGTCCAGTTCGGCGAAGGCGGCGCCGGCACCTTCTCCGACGGCAAGCTGTACAGCCAGATCAAGGACCCCAAGCACTACGGCGAAAAAGTGCTCAAGGAATTCGTGCTGGCTGGCGCGCCCGAAGAAATCCTGTACGTCAGCAAGCCGCACATCGGCACGTTCCGCCTGGTCGGCATGGTGGAAGTCATGCGCGACACCATCACAAAGCTGGGCGGCGAAGTCCGCTTCTCCAGCAGGGTGGAGACGCTGCATCGGGAAAACGGCCGCGTCACCGGCGTGACCCTGGCCGGCGGCGAGCACATCGAGGCCGACCACGTCGTGCTGGCCATCGGCCACAGCGCGCGCGACACCTTCCAGATGCTGCGCGACCAGGGCGTGTTCATGGAAGCCAAGCCCTTCTCTATCGGCTTCCGCATCGAACATCCGCAGTCGCTGATCGACCGCGCGCGCTTCGGTCCCAACGCCGGCCACCCCATCCTGGGCGCGGCGGACTACAAGCTGGTGCACCATGCCAGCAACGGACGCTCGGTCTACAGCTTTTGCATGTGCCCGGGCGGCACGGTGGTGGCAGCCACCTCCGAACCCGACCGTGTCGTCACCAACGGCATGAGCCAGTACTCACGCAACGAGCGCAATGCCAACGCGGGCATCGTGGTCGGGATCTCGCCCGAGGTCGATTACCCCGAACATGTGCTGGCGGGCGTGGACTTCCAGCGCAAATGGGAATCCCAGGCCTTTGAGCTGGGCGGCCGCAACTACAGCGCGCCAGGCCAGTTGGTCGGCGACTTCATCGCCGGCAAGGCATCGACCGAATTCGGCTCCGTGCTGCCGTCATACACGCCGGGCGTGCACCTGACCGACCTGGCCACCGCGCTCCCCGAATTCGCCATCACCGCCATCCGCGAGGCGCTGCCCGTCTTCGACAAGACCATCAAGGGTTTCGGCATGCACGACGCGGTGCTGACCGGCGTCGAAACCCGCACCTCATCGCCCATCCGCATCAAGCGCGACAACGAAACCTTGCAGAGCCTCAACACCCAGGGACTGTTCCCGGCGGGTGAAGGCGCGGGCTACGCCGGCGGCATCCTGTCGGCGGGCGTGGACGGCATCAAGATCGCCGAGGCGGTGGCCTTGAGCATCATGAGCCGGCAGGCGTAAACAGTCGCACCTGCGGCGCCCGGGTTGAAGTGCCTGTGGCCGTCGCCAGGCCGGAGGTCGTTCTCAATCCAGCTTGGGATCAGGAAACGGCAGCTTATCCTGGGAAACGCTGGGCTGCGCTTTCCACTTGCCGTCCTGCTTGTAGAAATCCATCTGGTTCTCGCTGACCGCGGCCCCCAGGGTCACCGCGACCGTGCAGGCGACCTGACCCGGATACGTGGCCTCCACCGCCGGGATGCAGGTTCCGAGCTTGACCTTGGACGGCCGGGGCATGCCCGTGTCCGCCAGCATGTCGACGATCGCATCCGTCGCTTCGGGAATGGAAGGCAGGACCAGATCCTGGGCCCGGGCCATGCCGCCCATTCCCAACAATGCAACCATCGACGCCACGGAAATCAAGGGCTTGAACATGCGCCAGCTCCATCAGAATTGAGACTCGCGGAGCTTAAAGGAAGCGCCCCTTTGTCACCGTAACAGAGCGCTACGCGACTATTCCTAAGGCAGCATCCGTGGGTTGTAGACCACTTCCCACAAATGCCCGTCCGGATCCATGAAGCAGCCCGCGTAGCCGCCATAGAAGGTATCGCCTGCGGCCTTGACCACGGGTAAGCAAAGCCTCAGTAATCCCTGGCCTCGTCGAACCAGCGCTGCGTCTGCGCTTCGCTTACTCCCAGCCGTTCGACCTGGGCAAGCTGGCTGAACTGCCACACCGCCTCGCCTATGTCTTCGCGCTCGCTGGTCTCGATCCCTTTCATGCCGTTGAAGTGGCGGGTAAAGACAGAGATTGCGGCTTGGACCTCAACGGTATTGCTTGCGCTTTCCAACGCCGACCGGGCCGTGTCGTAGGCCGTATTCGCCGACTTCGCCATGCGGCTGTTCCAGCCCGAGAAAGGCCGGCCGTATTCGCTTTGCCACCACTCCCGCTTGCGCAGCTGGGAGACGGAGTTGTAACCGCCCCATGCGCGGACCTTCTCCCTTGCCTTCATCTGCGCCTTCAAGCGCTTGCCCGCGGCTTCGTCGACGTTGTAGGCGATGAACCTGTCCAGCGCGGGCCAACTGGCCAGTTCCGGCAAGCCATCCAGATCGGGCGTGAACCGGATCTCCAGACTAGTCAGGCGCGGCAGGCGGGCAAGCGCCTCCCAGCCGCTGAAGCCGCCCCAGAGCGACAGGCTCTCCAACTGCGGAAAGCGATCGATTCCCTGCAGCGAAATGGGCTGCCCCAGCGGCGCGCCATGCAGCGCCAGCGCGCGCACGCCCCGCAGCGGGCCGAGATCGGGCAAGGCGTAAGACGCCACGCCAGTCCGGCGCCCCAGCGCCGGCCGCAGCGACAACATATCGGGCAGTTCGCCCGCCACGGCAATGCGCGTCAGGTCGCCAAACAGCTCCAGATCACGGACCTGAGGCAACCTGGCTTCAAGATGCCCCGACACCTGGTCCAGCCGGATGCGCAGCGTCTGGATTCTTGCCGCGCCCGCGTCGATGGCGCGCCGGCCTGAGTATGCCGGCGCCCAGCTGAACTGCTCGATTTCGCGGCCCTGCGACCAGCCGAAAAAACCGCTGTCGTTGCCGTAATAATCGATATGCCGCGGCCACGGCGAGCCGGCAGGCGTGGAGAACGGTTCAAATGCAGCCCAGTTGATGGCCTCGTCGCCAGCCACGTGCAGATCAGCCTTCTTGCCCATGCTGGCCGGGCCGATGATCAGATTGCCGCGCCCTGCTTCGCGTGCGAAGACGTGGCTGCCCGCCGCGGTCAGGCTCACCTGATAATGCCCTGCCTCGCTCACCGAGCCCGCGGGCTCGCCGGACACGTCTATGGGTACGGACATGCAACTCTCCTTTTGCTTGGCGGGATCCACTGATGGCGGTTCCGCCGACTCATTGACGCCTACGCAGGCTCGCCGTCCACGCGGAAGAACAGCGCAGTCTGCCCCTTCAGGCCGCCATCCAGGAACTCGAACTCGACGCGCCTGCCCGGTTCAACCACGTCGCCCAGGTATTCGACCCGATACATCACGCCGCCGATGCGGTAGTTGTGGACCAGCGAGACGATCGAGGAGTTGGGGCTGCGCAATCGATAGACCACGGCCTCTTCGACCACACCCCGCACGCCATGTTTGTACAGCCCCCGCTGCAGTTTGCGGCTGCGCATGCCAAACAGCATTCCCAGGATCGCAAAGATCGCCGCGACGAACAGCAGCGGCGGCAGAAACAGCCCCCCCACCAGCGGCACAAGGGCAAAGATCAGCATGAACTTGCGCGCGTCCAACTCTTCCCTGCGCACGGCCGCACGGTCGGCATCGCTGATTTCCTCGACAGCGACCAGGGACTCCGCGCTCATGGGGTACTCCACCCGCAACAGCACGGGAGGCGAGTCTGGCTGCAAGGTCAGCAGGTGCAGGCGCACGGGCAGATTCGTCAGACCCACGGCCGTCGCGGGCCCGTGGCCGCTACGAGTGTCGCTGGCGATCTCGTTCCAGAACGGGAGGGCGGCGTCCACGCGCTGCTCGCCGAATCCGTAGCACACGCCCGGCGTCGAGGAAGCCGGACCAAATGACGTCAGCCGGCCTGAAACGATCTGCTTGGCCAGCCGCCCCTTCAGCGCCCGGTCCAGGCTGCGCCAGCCTGGCGGCATGCGCAGCAGCTTGCGTCCGAAAAACACCGCCAGCGCTCCCATCACCGCAATGCCCGCCAGCAGCACCGCGCTCACGCCGACGTCCAGCGCGCGCCACTCGGACAGACCAAGCACAACAAAGGTCAACACGGAAAGCGCCAGCAGCAGCACCACGAAGACGCCGAACACGGCCATCAACAGTCTGCCGCGGGAGCATCTGCGCAGCAGCAGGATGTCGTCCTCGGTGAGCGGGGCATCCTCAATTTGCAGGGTCTGGCTCATGCGGTGGTCGTCGCCTCCCGGGCTCAATAGGTTCCGATGGGAACCTCGATCTTCAGCGGCGCGCCGCCCTTGGCCGGACGCAGGCTGTACGTGTACAGGCCGCCATCGTCATCAGCCAGCGTCGAATCCTTGCGCTCCACCGCGTAGCGCTGTCCATCGATTTCCAGCGAGCGGGCGGCGACGGCGTCGGCATGGTCGGGGACCAGCAGACCGCCCACGCCGTCGCCAGCATCGGCGAACTCGTAGTCGCGCAACTCGCCATCCACGCGCAGCAATTGCACCCGCGGCCGGTAAGGCGCCGCGTCCAGGTTCCAGCCATTGGTCAGATCGGTGATCCAGGGGCCCGGAATGTCGTAGACGCTGCCCAGTTGCTCTTCCGACACTTCCGGCCCTTCCACCACCAGGCAGCACACCACCTTCCCCGCGCGGGAGTCGTACACCGCCCAGTTGCTGCCGATGGCCGCCACGCCGGGCAGCATCGAGAAATAGAATTGCCGGTTGAACTGGCTATCCGACACCTGGCGCCAGCCTCCAATATTGGGCGCGGCCGCAGGCGGTTGCGCCTGGCTGGCCGTTGCCATCAGGACGCCTGCGGCCAGGACGCCTGCTCGGAACAATAAACGGTTCATCTCGGTGCCTGTCGTGGGCTTGTTGGGATCAGCGGACTTGGGCCTTGCGCCGGCATAGTACCAGTGCCGGCGCGGCGATCATGGCCTGCGCGCCGCCGCCCTGCCGGCTGCGAGCAAACTTCGCTACTATCGACGCATGGCTCATCTCGTTCCCCCCTCAATCGCCCCCCAGGTCGCAGCGGCCAGCAGCCTCATCGAACGGCATCTGGGCGCTGGCCTCGTCGCCATCCATCTGTTCGGCTCCGCCGTGGACGGCGGGCTGCAGCCCCATAGCGATATCGACCTGCTCGTTACCGTGACCCAGCCGCCGGACGAAGCCGTGCTGCGCGCGCTGGCCGCGGCGCTATTGGCGATCTCCGCGCCGCCCGGCTCATCGCCCGATTTGCGCGCGCTCGAAGTCACCGTGCTGGCGCTGGAACACGTCGTGCCTTGGCGCCACCCGGCCAGACGCGAACTCCAGTTCGGCGAATGGCTGCGGACCGATCTGATGGCGGGCGTCGTGGAACCGCCCATGATGGACCACGATCTGGCCATACTGCTCACCAAGGTCCGTGGCCACAGCATTCCCATCTTGGGGCCGCAGGCCGATCAGTTGCTCCAGGCCGTCCCCCGCGAAGACCTGAGGCGGGCGCTACTGGACACTGTCGCGCAGTGGAACACGCCCGAGGACTGGGCCGGCGATGAAAAGCACATCATCCTCGCGCTGGCGCGCATCTGGTACACGGCCGTCTCCGGGGGCATCGCATCCAAGGACCAGGCGGCGGCATGGCTGCTCGAGAGGTTGGAAGCGCCCTACCGCCCCGTCCTCGCCCTGGCGCGCGCGATCTATCTGGGACAAGAGGAAGACGACCTGGCGCAACGGCACGATGCCGAAACCGCGGCGTTCATTGCCCACGCCCGCGCCGCTATTGAAGGACTGGCCGGCAGCCGATAACCCGGGGACAAGTGAACGGCCTGCTTGCCTGCGCGGATGCAGCGGGCAGCCTTTCAGCCATCACGGCTTCAGGTCGATTTCCATGCGCACGAAATCGCCGCGATACGTCACTTCGCCCAGGTAGATGACGCGGCGGTCCGGCCCGGTGAATACGCGCCGGACTTCCGCCACGGGCGCGTTCACGTTGATGCCCAAATGCCGCGCCACCTCGACGTCAGCGGTCGAAATGGTCAGCACCTGACGGGCAGAGACAATATCCACCGAGGACATCCCCATCAGAATGGGAATGACGGTCTCTTTGCGAAAGCGCGCAGGGTGCTTGGCAAAGATGGCGGCGTCCAGGTAGATGTTGATGACGCAATACGGCTGCCCGTTGCGGGCATGGATGCGCCGCATGAACACGTACTTTTCCGCGGCGACGCCGTCCGACTCGTTCAGCAACGGCGTGCGCGTGGACTCGTCGATATTGAGTATGGTCGGGTGCGTATCCCGATAGACGCTGGACAGGTTCTCGAGCGTGGTCTCGACACGGAACCAACGGTTGTCCTGGGGCGCTCCCGTCACGAAGGTGCCGCGCCCCCGCTGCGGTGAAAGCAGTCCGTCGCGGGTAAGCCTTTCGATTGCCTGGCGCACCGTGACCTTGGCCACGTGGAACTCCTCGGCCAGCGCGTCGAGCGAGGGCAATTTTTCGCCGTTCTTCCACACACCCTTCAGGATCCGCTGCCGGAACAGATCCGAAAGTTGAACGTAGAGAGGGGCTTGGGCGGTGTCGAGAATCATGGCGTCAAAGTGTCCGCGACTATATCACGCGCTTGCGGCCGGGCAGCGCCGCGCGCGTCTTCCAAGATCAGCGCGGCGCCCTTCTCGCCGATCATGATCGCGGCGGCGTTGGTGTTCGTCGACACCATGCGGGGCATGACCGAAGCGTCGACGACGCGCAAGCGCTCCACCCCGCGCACGCGCAAGCGCGCGTCGACCACCGACCCGGCGTCGCCGCCCATGCGGCAGGTGCCGGCAGGATGGAACACCGTGCCGCCCTTGTCGCGCGCGAATTGCTCCAGCGCGGCGGCTGTCGTGACATCGTTTCCCGGCAGGTACTCAACTCCGGTTACCAGGTCGCGGAACGACGGCTGGGCATAGATGTCGCGCAACATGCGCAAGCCCGCGACCAAGACCTTCGCATCGCGCGGTTCGGTCAGGTAGTTCGAGACGATGCGCGGCGATGCGAACGGATCCGTGCCCACGATCTCGACGGTGCCGCGCGAATCGGGCCTGCATTGCGTCGCCGACGCGGAAAAGCCGGAAAACCGGTGCAGCGCGTCGCCTGGCTTGTCCACGGATAGCGGCATGACATTGAAAAGTATGTCCGCACGGCCGCCCACCGCGTGCTCGGTCGCCGCCAGCCCGCCTACCTGGCCCGCGCCCACCGTGAGCGGTCCCCTGCCCTGGAACAGCCACTGCGCCCCCATGCCCGCGAGGCTGAACGGATTGCGCACCGCGTCGTTGAGCGACATGCGCCGTTTAAGCTTGACGATCACGCGCGCCTGGTAATGATCTTGCAGGTTGCGGCCGACTTCCGGCGAATGTGCGGCGACGGCGATGCCGTGCCTGGCAAGCAGCGCTGCGTCGCCCACGCCCGAAAGCTGCAGTACCTGGGGCGATTGCAGCGCACCCGCAGCAAGCGCCACCTCGACATCCGCCATCGCGCGCTTCAAATGGCCCTCTTGCACCCACTCCACGCCCAGCGCCCGGCCGCCTTCGATCAGGATGCGCGTGACATGGGCGCCGGTCTCGATCACCAGGTTCGGACGCGACCTGACCGGATACAGAAACGCGGTCGCGGCGTCGCAACGCCAACGGCTGCCCAGCGTCAGCTGGTAGGAACCCACGCCCTCCGATTCGGCGCCGTTGAAGTCGTCATTGCGCCGGCAGCCGGCCTCGACTGCCGCTTCCACCCAAGCAGCCGTGTAAGGATGTTCATTGCGCAGGTTGGAGACACGGAGTTCACCGGAAGCGCCGTGATACTCGGACTCGCCCCCGTCGTAGCGCTCGGATTTCTTGAAGTACGGCAGCACGTCCCGATAGGCCCATCCCGTTGCGCCCAGATCGGCCCAGTCGTCGTAGTCCTCATGCTGTCCACGGATGTACAACAAGCCGTTGATCACGCTTGAACCGCCCAACGCCTTGCCGCGCGGCCACAGGATGGTGCGATTGCCGGTTTCGGCCTGGGCTTCGACCGGGAACAGCCGAGCAAACCGCGGATCGTAAATGGTCTTGAAGTAGCCCACCGGCAGCTTGAGCCAGAAATTGTGCGCAGCCGCGCCTGCCTCCAGCAGCAGCACGCGCACCGCAGGATCGCGGCTGAGCCGGTTGGCCAGCACGCATCCGGCGGAGCCGCCGCCGACGACGATGTAGTCAAAGCCCGCGCCAGCCGGAATGCTCATGCCTTGATCGCCTCCAGATAGGCCGAGGGATCGAAGTAGCGCGAAGCGGGAACCGGATTCGGAATGTTCCCGGCCTGCGCGAAGAAATCGGTCACCTGCTGCAGCCAGCGTGTCACTGAGCCGTCCTCGTACTTGGTGCGCCATTCCGCCGTGGAGAAATACTTGGCCTGCTTGAACTGCGCCTTGAACTCGGCCAGCGGCACGTCCTTGTATTGCGTCTTCTGCAGCGTCTCCACCGCGGCGTCCGGCGTTTTCACGATTGCGTCATTGGCCTCGCCCCAGGCAGCGATGAGGCTGCGGATGGCCGGCTTCTGGGCCTCGTAGAAATCGTTCCTGGCCGCCCATCCGCCCATGATCGCCGCCTCCGGATAGAACGCGGAAGCGTCGATCAGCATGCGCGCATTGGACACCTTGGACCGGACGATCGTGTCGAACGGAACCCAGAGCGCAACCGCGCTGACCGCGCCGGACACGAACGAGGTAACGGCATCGGCCATGCGCTGGTTGACGATCTGCACGTCCTTGCCCGGATCGAGCTTGGCGGCGCGCAAGGCCCGGTCCAGGAACACATGGGCGGTCGTACCCGTGGTCGTGGAGATCTGCTTGCCCTTCAGATCGGCCACGGTCTTGATCGACTCGTCGCGGACCCAAAGCTGGGCAGTACCGTACTCGATGTCGTTCACAAGAAAAACCTTGCCCTGCCCGCGCGCTGGAAAGTTCGACACAACCGCGCCGGTGGCCAGCACATCCAGGCTGCCGCCTATCATGGCCTGGAAGATCTCCAGCCCTGTGGTGAAGACAATGGGCTCCAGTTCCAAACCATGCTTGGCGTAGCTGCCCATCTGCAAGCCCAGCCACAGGTGGCCGTCGACGGCGGGCGTATGCAAGTAGCCTACGCGCAGTTTCTTGCGCGCCTGGCCGATGGCAGGCGCCGCGATTGCTGCGATGGAAGCGGCCATGCCGGCCTTGAGTAGGGTTCTGCGGTCGAGTTTCATGGAGTCTCCTTGTGGTGGGGCTGCTGACGCTGGCTCAATCCGTCGGGCGCACGGATTGGCGGGCCTGGGCTTCGTACTCGAACATGACCAGCTCCCGTATCTCGCGGCTCAACTCGACGAAGCGAGGGTCCTCGTGTACCCGCTCCGAACGGGGGTAGCCGAAAGGCACCTCTATCACCTTCCGGACCTTTGAAGGCCGGGCGGTGACCACGACGATCTTTGACGACAGGTAGACGGCTTCCTCCACCGAGTGGGTGATCAGCATCACCGTCTTGCCTTCGGTCTGCAACACTTCGAGCAGCAGGTCCTGCATGGCGGTCCGGGTCTGCGCATCCAGCGCGCCGAAGGGCTCGTCCATCAACAGGAACTGGGGCTTGACGGCGTAGGCGCGCGCGATCGCCAGCCGCTGCCGCATGCCGCCGGACAAATGCTTCGGAAAGTGATCGGCGAAGTCGCTCAGGCCCATCAGCTTCATGTAGCGCTGGCAGATCTCGGCGCGCTCCCGCGGGCTCGTCTTGTTGGCCGCGAGCTTCATGCCGAATTCGATGTTGCCGCGCACCGTCAGCCACGGGAACACGCCGTATTCCTGGAAGATCACGCCGCGGTCGGGCCCGGGCGCCGTGACGGGCCGGCCGTCCAGCGTCACGGAGCCGGCTGTGGGCTGCACGAACCCGCCGACGATGTTCATCAAGGTCGTCTTGCCGCAGCCTGAAGGGCCGATGATGGAGACGAACTCCCCATCCCGGATGTCCAGGGTCACGCCGTCCACCACCCTCATCGGGCCTGTGGCCGTGGGAAAGTCCACGGTGACGTTATCGAACCTGATCCTGACTTCCGGTTCCTGGGAAGGCTTGGGCGTAGCGGTGTCCACGCTGCGCAGTTGAGTGCTCATGGTCATGGTCTTGTATGTCCGGAACGGTCTCAGGCGATGCGGTCTTGCCACGCGACCAGGCGCCGGCTCACGGCCCTCAGCGCCAGGTCCATCAGCATGGCGATGAGGCCGATGCAGATGATCCCCACGTAGATCACGTCCAGCTGGAAGAACGACGATGCATTCTGGATAAGCGCCCCGAGCCCCTGCTGGGCCGCAATGAGTTCGGACGCCACCAGCGTGGCCCAGGCCACGCCCAGCGCCACCCGGATGGCCGTCAGGATGTGCGGTACGGTAAGCGGCACGATGACCTTGGCGAAGATCTCCACGTCGTTGGCGCCCAACGTGCGGGCGACGCGCACGAAGATCGGGCTGATCTGCGCGATGCCTTCGTACATCACGATGACGCCGGCAAAAAACGAGGCATAGAACAGGATGACGGTCTTGGCCGATTCGCCGATGCCGAAGTAGACGATCACCAGCGGAATCAACGCGATCGGCGGGAGCGCGCGAAAGAAGTTGATGACGGGATCGATGAAGACCCGCAGCCCGCGGTACCAGCCCAGGCAAAAACCCACAGGCACTGCCACCAGGATGCCCAGTGCGACGCCCGTGAAGACGCGCCGGGCCGACATCCAGATGTCCAGCCACAGGCGGTCCTTGGAGAGCTCGATGAACTTTTCGACGACGGCGGCCGGCGAAGGCACAAGCGCGGGGCTGACGAGTCCGCTGGCGCGCACCGCCAGCCACAGCAAGAGGATGCATAGCCATGGCGCCGCGATGAGCAGCGGGCGCGAGATGAAGGACGGAAGGCGCATGGTGTGTATAGAGGGTTAGACCTGAGTTGCAATCCGTAAGTGCTAAACATACTATAGACCAGCACTTAATATCTTCATGCCATGACAAACCCTAATACGACTCAAGCCTGGTCCATCAAACCATTCACGCTGGCGCGTATCGAGGCCTACGTCCTGCGATGGCCGGTCAAGCGTCCGGTACAGACCTCGTTCGGCACCATGCATGACCGCCCCGCCCTGCTCGTGCGGGTAGAGGACACGGATGGCGCAGTGGGCTGGGGCGAGGTCTGGTGCAACTTTCCCGGCTGCGGCGCGGAACACCGCGCCCGTCTGCTTGAAACCGTTGTCGCGCCGCTGGTCGTCGGTCAGCCTTACGCCTCGGCCCAAGCCGCGTTTGCCCACATGAGCGCGCGCACCGCGGTGCTCGCCATCCAGTCAGGCGAACCCGGGCCCATCGCGCAGGTGATCGCCGGCATCGACCTGGCCTTGTGGGACATGCTGTCGCGCCGGGCGGGTGCGCCGCTATGGCAATTCCTGGGCGGCGTCTCGGACGTGATCCGCGTCTATGCAAGCGGCATCAACCCTGACCGCCCCGAAGATACGGTGCTCGCAAAACACGCGGAGGGCTATCGCGCTTTCAAGCTCAAGGTGGGCTTTGGCGAAGAGCGGGACCTCGCCAATGTCAAAACGGTGCACGCCCGGCTTCCTTCTGGCAACGAGCTCATGCTGGACGCCAATCAGGCCTGGGATCTGGCGGGTGCGCAGCGCATGGCCAGCCACTTCAGCGAGTTCGCGCCGCGCTGGCTGGAAGAGCCGCTGCGCGCGGATCGCCCGCTGTCGGAATGGGCGCAGTTGGCTGCTCAAACGGACATCCCCCTGGCAGCCGGGGAGAACCTCATCGGTTCAGATGCCTTCGAGACCATGATCAATAGCAGGACGCTTAAGGTCGTGCAGCCGGATCTGGCCAAATGGGGCGGCATATCCGGCTGCCTGCCCGTCATCGACAGGATTCACGAGGCTGGACTGCGCTACTGCCCGCATTTCCTTGGCGCGGGTGTCGGCCAGCTTGCGTCGGCGCACATTCTGGCGGCGCGAGGACGAGCCGGCGGCATGCTTGAAATCGATGCCAACGAGAACCCGCTGCGCGCGGCCCTCAGCCCGGCGTTGGGCGTCATCATCGAAGGAGAGGCCAAGCTCGGAAACGCGGCGGGCCTGGGCGTGGAGCCGGATCTCGCGCAATTGCACGAGATCTGTGTTTTGCGTTCATAACATCCCAGAAAGAAGGCCCTCAATTGCCCAGGCTGCAGGGGTCAACAGGGCTTGACGTCAGCCGGCCGCGCTTGTCGCAAGACGCATCTGGAGAAAATCGAGGAATACCTGGACCTTTTTGGAGTGCCTGCGATTCGGTAGATACGCCGCATGGACGCACACACTCTGTTCTTGAGGATTGACCTCGTAGTCCTCGAAGAACCGGCGCAGCCGCCCGGCCCGCACGTCCTCCCGGATCAGCCATTCCGCCAGCAACGCGATGCCCTGTCCATCCAGCACAGCTTCGCGCAGCATGTCCGAGTTGTTGGCGGCCAGACGCCCCTGCACCTCCACATGCTGCACTTTGTCATCGCCCCGAAGAAACGACCAGCGCTGCGGCCCGGCCTGGTGGGCGAATCGCAGACAGTCGTGCTGTGTCAATTCCTCCGGCGCAGTGGGCGTGCCGTGCCGCTCCAGGTATTCGTGGCTGGCCACCACATAGCGCCGATGCTCGGCCAATTTGCGCACGATCAATTGCGGCTGCAAGTCCGGTGTGCCAATGCGGACAGCGACATCGATCCGCTCCGCCGCCAGGTCCACATACGCATCGGATAGCACCAGATCCAGTGACACGCGCGGATTCTCGCGCAGGAAACCCGAGATATAGGGTCCCAGGCACAAGCGCGCGAAGGTCACGGGCAAGGAAACTCGCAAGGGTCCGACCGCGACCGCGCCAACGTCCGACACGCTGCCGTCGGCCTCCTCCAGATCCGACACAACCCTGGACACCTGCTCCAGGTAAGTCACTCCTGCGTCGGTCAACGTTACCCGGCGCGTCGACCGGGTCAGCAGCGCGGTACCGAGAGACGCCTCCAGGGTATCGATCAGCCGCGTGACGGAAGACGTGGCGACCCCCAGGCGCCGCGCGGTTCTGGAGAATCCTCCTGACTCGGCCACGTCCAGGAAGACGCGCAAGGCTTGCAGTTTATCCATGGTTATCTTTGCAAATAACGCAACCCTACGTTGCGATAAAGACCAATTCATTGAATTCCATGCAAAGACTAATCTGGCCTTCCCCTCAACGCAAGTAGCTACGCCGTGAAATCCCTGTGCATCGGCGCTTCACTCGTCAGCGCTGCGCAACCCCTCGCGCCGTTCCTGCAAGCCCTTCAACAGGCCGCTGCGGCGGCCGCCCACCAAGCCCCCGGAACATAGCAACATGTCTTCCACGCAAATTACCGCCACCAAGGATCAGGATCCGACCGTCTCCTCGGGGCTGCCACTACGCTTGACCTTCATGCTGGCCGGCAGCGCCGGCCTGTCGGTCGCATCCCTGTACTACAGCCAGCCCATGCTGGGCGTGCTGGCTCCGGACATCGGCGCCTCTTCCCAGTCGGTCGGACTGCTGCCGACACTGACCCAGTTGGGGTATGCCCTGGGCATCCTCTTTCTGGCGCCGCTGGGCGACCGGCACGACCGGCGCAGGATCATCCTGCTCAAGGCCGCCATCCTGTCTGCCGCGCTGCTGCTGGCGGCGCTGTCACCTACGCTGGCGACGCTGCTGGCCGCCAGCCTGGCCGTCGGCCTGTCCGCGACAATGGCGCAGGACATCGTGCCGGCAGCCGCAACGCTGGCGCCAGCCGCGCACCGCGGCAAGATCGTGGGCACGGTGATGACAGGTCTGCTACTGGGCATCCTGTTGTCCCGGGTAGTCAGCGGCTTCGTTGCCGAGAACTGGGGTTGGCGCGCCATGTTCGCGGCCGCCGCCGTCAGCATCGCACTCGTGGGCCTGGCCGCAAGCCGCCAACTCCCGCGCTTCGAGGCCAGCACGCGACTGCCCTACTTTGCGCTGCTGCGATCGCTGGCCGCGCTATGGCAGCAACATGCCGCACTACGTCGCGCCACTTGGGCCCAAGGCCTGCTGTCGATCGGCTTCAGCGCCTTCTGGTCCACCCTGGCCGTCATGCTGCATGGCGAACCCTTCAACCTGGGCGCAGCCGCCGCCGGCGCCTTCGGACTGGCCGGCGCGGCAGGGGCCATGGCCGCTCCCATCGCCGGACGCATCGCCGACCGCCACGGCGCCGCGCTAGTCACCCGCCTGGGCGCAGCTCTGGTCGTCGTGTCCTTCGCCGTGATGGGTTTGACCCCGTTCCTGGCGCCCGGCGCGCAGCTGGGATTGCTGGTCGCCAGCGCCATCGGCTTCGACCTGGGCATACAGGCAGCGCTGATCGCGCACCAAACCATCATCTACGGTATCGATGCGAACGCCCGCAGCCGGCTCAACGCGGTGCTGTTCACCGGCATGTTCATCGGAATGGCCGTCGGGTCGGCGTTGGCAGCTTTGCTGTATGCACAGTTCGGATGGATGGCGGTGACGGTGCTGTCCACTGTCACGGCGCTCGGAGCATTCTTGGTGCGATTGAGGGGATGACGGCAGCGCTTTCATCTCCCGACTCAAAAAGAAAGAGGCGCCGAAGCGCCTCTTTCATTCACCGCACGACAACAGCGGGATCACTCCCACTCGATCATCAACAGATCGCCCAAACCCGCGTAGTTAAAGGGATTGGCAGTGATCGAAATGTGCCTTTACCGTCGCATTCACCGTCACCGACAAGAGCTCACTCTGGCAAAGGAGATCGTGAGATTTGAGGGGCGACGACTCTATAGACGACATCATCGATCACATCACAAGGATACAGGAGACAGGAGACAGCGTGGTCCTGTCCCTCCTCCATTAGGACGCCTCCGTTGTCCTTAACAGCTGCTCGATAGCTGCGACCACTCCCCCCAGAGCACTGACAACGCCATCTAAGACGAAATCGAGTGCCCGTCCATAGCCAGCGTTGACGTTTGCTGTGTCGAAGCCAAGCTGCTGCAAGGTCGTCAAGCAGCGATCAATGGCCTCGTGCGCATCGGCGATCCTGAGATCGTTATTCAAGAACAAGGGAGCCATGGATTCATTGCGATCGCTCCAACCCTCGGGCTCTCTAGCGGAGGCGAAGGCATCGCTTGCCTCCTCCTCAGCATTCAGCCGTTCGAGGACATTCAAGAGTGCTTGCAAAAGCCGAAGGCTTCCCAAGTCCCTGACGGCCCCCTTCGGACATCCAGCTCGCTCCAACAATAATTTGAGGTATCCGTTTGGAATGCGCTGCCATATCTCGTGTAAGCCTTTGCAGCGAGCGAGGAACATCTGCTGAGTCATATCCAGCGGCGCAACCTGCGCCAACCGACTGAGCGCCGGATAGGACAGCCAACCATTGGCTGCCACCTCCGCACGATCAAAGCCGGTCAGCTCGACAGCCGCCTTGTTTAATCCTACGGTTGCACCCAGTGCCGCAAGCCCATCACCCAATCGTAGAAGAACCTCCAACAACCTCTGTACCTTGGCGACCACATGCTCTTCCTCTAGGTCCATGTGTGCCAAGTCGGCCGGATCAATCGCAAATGATCTGGCGTGCACAATTTCGCGATCCGGCTTTGGCTTATACAACTCACGCATCGGCACCTTGATCAAATTCCTACCGACTCGCCGACACTCGGTAAAACTCCACTGCCCCCGGTACGATGGGCTACAGGACCATTTTCCCCAGACATGAACTGGCGTCGAATCGTAGAAAACACTCTGCTCGTACTTCTCCAAGAACCGATCGTCCAGATAGACCGGATCACCTCCCAGCAAGGCATTCGCACGCGCGTGAGTCATAGGCTCAGCATCACCAGGCCACTGAATGCCTTCAGCGGCTTGCTCAGGACAGAGTTCGGGCATCACCGCTTCGACTGAAGCCCATAGCTGGAGCAGAAGTCCACCCCTATCCTCGCGAATGTCCAACTCATACCAAGCAACACCCTCGGCAGGTTTACGGACCACATGGGACTCTCCTCCCATGATTGCGCGGACTTCTGGGCCGTCTGGTAGCAAGGCGGAGTAATAGAAGACACGCACGCCTCGGGCTCCGCGCAACCAAAGGTAGCGACGGAGGTACTCATTCGACATGCGCCAGCTGACCGATCTCTTCAAGTTCCAGTGATAGTCACTGGAAACCTCCCCCTCTGCCACACCAATCTCTGGGAGACCCAAGTCGTCGTAGACCAAACGCTGCTGCTCATTCCCGACACAACGAGGCGTCAACCCAAGCGTCATCCAGACTTTCTCTGCTAGATTAAAGGTGTAGAAGGAGCCATTACCCCATGCCGCAACGATATAGTCGTACCCCGATATTGACGGAGAAAAATTGGCGGAGCAGCCGCGCTTATCACCCGCAGGTACGGAATACTCAACCACGCCACCACCGGCTTCAGAAACAACCTCGATGACTCCCTCATCCGTGCCAGGAACCACGGCCATGAGCAAATGCAAATGCTCAGCCTGCTGCCCATGTGGATCAGATTCATGCAGGGAGGCCACCTCCACGACTTGGCTTGACGACAGGCCGACAGGCTCCAACAAGCCGCGCAGCCTTGGTGGCAGGACATGAGCAGGGATAGGAAATTCTGCGAGATAGTTAAATTGCATAATTCTTCTTGAGAGGATAAATAGTGGTCAACTACTAGAAGCTTTGCTGTCGTAGTTGCTCGCCCGCTGGCAATATGACATCACATTACCGAAGCACCATCGTTACGCAATGGCACAACGCTCATTCAATCGGGTTGCTCAAGTCAATTGGCTCAAGAATTTTCGCCGCAGCTATAGATCGACGGGGAAATTCGTACCGCATTTGGCGCGCAAGCTCTCCCACGGCATCACTGCGATCGATTGCGTAGTGGATCATCAAACAAGCAACTTGCTGCGCTTGTGTCTTTGCGCCAGGCTCACGACTGCCTTCTAGACCACGAAGTGCGTTACGCCAGCCTATTTCTGCCTTTTTAGCATCGACTTGGTCCAGCACTCGAACTAATCCGCCTGGCGCTACCTGCGCAAGAAGCCGCAGGAACAGCAAGGCATCGTTGTAGAAACTCGGACTAGGTTGGGACAACGCCTCTGCCAACCCACCATAGTGCGGTTCGAGTAACGTGGAAACTAGTGTTGGTTCCGACTGAACCAGCCTCGCCAGGACTAATGCCCCCAGTTGCCAATCGACGTGCCCCCAATGGCAGAGCGCAATGCGCCTGCCCGCCGCCACATGACGTAATGCGCTGGCAGGAGCGATCGCTGCGAGATGCGTCGACATGTTGACGATACTCGGCTCATTGCGCGAAACCATCGCCTGGATTGCGAGTCTCGCCGCAGGTACTGTGTACGCAACTCCGAGCAGCATTCTTGCATCGCCGATATCGTCTGCCCAATCTAGGCCTATCGTTTGTTCGATCTCGCCCCAATCGAGTGCTAATACCGTCGCCTCGAACTGCTTTGGCGACGCCTTATGCATGAAGCTAAGAAGCCCGGCAGCCGCTTGGAAGTTTCGTTTTGTGCTGCGCGACAAACTGATTGCAAGATCCTTCGGCGACCAGCAACCGCAGATCTTTCGCCCTACCTGCCGCATTCGCCGAGAAGCTGCCAACTTGCCTACATAGATGTGAAGCGGATCGTAGAGCCGCAACGCGTTCCACACGATATCGCGCAGCTCACTGAACGCGTCTTGCGGAGCAGCACGCAGTCGATCGGCGATGGCAGGGATCAGTGCTTCGATCAGCGCGAATCCGAACTCTGGTTCGAAGTAGCAGAAATGCTCACAAAAATCGGCGACGACCGATAGGTAGGCATCCTGCGGCCACGTTGACACAATACGATGGCACGCATCGCGATCAACGTGTTCAAGATAACATGCCTTCCACACATCATCCCTGCCAGCACCCATCGTCGAAAGCAAATCGGCAATCTCACCAGCATGCAACGGGGCTGCTGCACTGATCGCCTTCGCCAATGCGCGTGGATCAGCTAGCGCGACGATGCTTTCGCCAAGTACCCTATTGGTATTGAGCACATGATTAATCACCCGGCCAATCGCATAGCATGCGCCTTCTGGCGCCGCCTGTATCCACCCCGCAAGAGTTTCCTTGTGATCGGCAATAACAGTCATCTCTTCGGGCAGATAGCCATGCAAATTATTGAGTAACCAACAGGCATGCCGAATGCCGAGTGGCTCTGTCACTAACCAGCAGCGTTCTAGAGCGGGAGTAAGCCATGCCGGCTGCACAAGCCAACGCCACGTCCCGTAGTCGCCAGCGGACGAAAGTTCGCCAAGCAGCACACTCAGGCCGCCGAGCGGCATCTCAACATCGGCCAGCACTGTTCTGAGCATAACGGCAATTTTCTGGCGATCTTCGACTGCCTGCCCGTCGAGAATGCGTGCCAGGAGAACGCTAGCGAGACGCTGGTGTGGACAGCGAAGATCATCGACACTTAGTAAAAATCGTTGAGCAACAAGCCAAGTAATCGCGGCATTGCCATCGGGGTTCGGCAACGCATCTCCAACCAACTGCAGCAGCGCTTCCCGCGAACAATGCGCATCACGTGCTGCTAACTGGCGAATTGCCGCAGCGGCAAGCACCAAGTCCGCGCCTGCTGCACGCGCGGAGCTTGCCATCGCGCTCGCTCGCCGCCACCCTCCTCCAAGGATGAAACAAAGTTGCCACGGATAGAGCGCTTGCTCCGCTGCCTGCTCAAGGCGCAGATCGAGCTGTTCATCTCCGGGACGATCGCCGATCCGATCATCGGCGCGACGAACAGCGGCAAGCGTCGCTTCCCGGGAATCTCGCAATCCATCCGCAATGACTCGTACCGCACGCTTAGCATCAAGGTGGATGGCGCCTGGAAAGCCGCCCTTGTCTTCGAAAATCGTGTACGCGCTCAACACCCATCGCGATGTGGTGGACCGCTCTTCCAACGCACTAAGCAATGCGGGACGGGTCAGATGTGCGTCATCAACTATGTAGAGGGTCGGTTTTGGATTCTCATCAAAAGGAGGCACCATTCCAATCGGGTCAGCTAATCGTAGAACCCGCCAGCCGCGACCATGCATTTGGCGTGCTACTTGAAGGATTGATATTGATTTCCCGGCTCCTGGTACACCAGCCAGTCGAGCAGATCCGGCACGCTCCAAATCAGCAATCAGCAGAGCTACCTCCGGAAGTGTGGGACAAGCCGCGACATCTGCGGGCCCGAGTGAACGCCCCATCAGTGCAGGCCCAAGATCACGTGCCGTTTCGAACTGAACCTCGGACCACACAGACGCCTCAATATTGACTGCTGCTGATCGTGGCGCGAACGCAACGAGGCTCCGCCGGATCTGATCGAGTTCGCCGGCTTCTGGGAGCGCATGCAGCGCTGCCATGATTTTTGGCAGATCTCCTGCATGCTCGGGATAGATTTCTTCGACCACTGCCTGATGAGTGGACAACAGCGCTTGAATCGTGTCCCATCCAATAGCAACTACGGGGAATTTACCTTCCTTCACGCGCTGTTCGGACACGATTCGGGCATGCTCCTGAAGTCGTGCGTCGTTGGGCGCAGTGGTAGCAAACGTCCAATGTTCAAGCGTGGGTTTGAATTTCTCCGCCTTGGCGAGTTCTGCATTGAACTCCACGATAGTCGCTTTGGCTCCGTAGCCTTCGTTCTTCCCTTTGCACTGCAAGCCAAAATTCTTGCCGGGAGTAGCCTGCGGCGTTCCATAGACATCAACACCGTGCTGTTGTTGTCCAGACCGACCGTTCTTTTGCGTGAGGGGATCCCTCCACACTGCGGCAAACAGTGCGCGAGCTAAATCTTCGAATTTCTCCCACGACTTTGGCGGAGGAATCTGTTTGTCAATAAAGTCCATTGGGCAGGCTCATGATGTCCATGCTTCTGGCCTTAACAGCGACGCGCTAGTTGGACCAATGCATGCTTCTAGCCGTTCGCTGTTCAAGTCGTTCACGGCTTCCGGCGTCAAACATCCGGCATTGAAGAGCCCGAGATATTGCCCCCTAGTCAGAGCGAGCGGCAAGTTTGTGAGCGGAAGCGCGCCTGCAGGAAGGCCGAATTCGAGCCGTTGTAAGATCTCGTCAAGCCCCGCCAAGAACGTGGGCTGATCCGGAAATAGTACTGACAGAATTTGGTGTGTTGAGCGCAGGTGAAAGCGGGTTGCGTCGGCGATTCCGATGATGTTCCCGTATCCGACAGCACCTCCGAAGGGAGTCGTCGAGAACCGTTTCTCCAACACGTCGACGGGAGTGCCCTCGATCCAGTCGTACAAGAGCGCCGCGCGCTTGCATCGGCACCAGAACTCAATCTCGCCCCGGCAGTATCGCTGCAGTGCCTGCGTCATCGCATGCCCATAACGCTGCGCCACGTCATTGGCGCGCACGCTCTCCGATCGCCCCCGTTTCATGACCGGTGTGTAGATCGCATCCATTTCGTCGAGGACCTGCACCATCGCCAGCACCTGGGTGGGCGACGTCTGTGCAGCGTTCAGTTGTTTCATCAACTCGACCAGCCGCAGGCTCGACTCAAACGACAAGGACGAAGCGCCGCAGGCGCGTCCGAGCAAGGTCAGGTGGATCAACTCGCCCTCGCGCTCGGCCAGCCCGGCCTGCAGCAGGCGCTCGACCAACGCGGTGACTTCATGCTCCACGATAGCGATCCATTGCGGGTTTGCGCGTGATGCAGAGTAGCCGCCGAACGTGTTGACCAGGAGACCAGGAATTTCGGTGGCTCGCACGCCCCGAACCTGGCTAAGCAAGCGCAATGTCCAAGTTGGCAGGTCGCGCTGCTGGAAGGATGACTTCACGTCTTCAGGCACGCCGAGCACGTACTTCTGGAACAGTTGCGCGCGTTCCATCGGCGTGTCGGCAAGGATGATAGCCTTGCCGGTCTCGTTGTATCCGAGCCGTCCTGCCCGTCCTGCCATGTTCTTGTACTCGGCGACGGTGAATGGGCGGCCGTCCTCACCGACGAACTCGTTCTCAGCCAGGATCACCGTCGATGCCGGCGTGTTGATACCGGCAGCTAGCGTTGTGGTGGCCACCAGCGCATGGATACCGCCCCCAGCGTTGCGATAACCTTTCTCGACGGCTTCGCGCTCCGCGCGCAAGAGATTGGTGTTGTGGAACGCGGTGCCCCCCGCAAGGCATTCCCGCAGATCCTGCGAGGCGCCGGTCAGATCCTGAGTCGGCAGCACGTCCAGGACGGTCGTCGCAGGACCCAGGCCCAATTCCTTGGACAAGTATTTGGCGCACCCCTGTGCCGGACCACGCATGTTGCGGAAGACTAGCAACTTCTCGCCCTGTGCTACCAGTTGCTGAACCAAAGGCACGATCACGTCTTGCGAGCTGGGCTTGTCGCGACGCTGCACGATGCGATGCGCAGGCAACAGGGCTTCGGTCTTGGTGGTGCCGTCCACATCGACGAACTGGAACGTCCCGCGCCGATCAAGCACGCCCTCGACCAGGGGCACAGGCCGCTCGCGGGACATCAATAAGGGCAGGTCGAGCCAGCGATCGAAGCTGTTGAGGTTGCCAATGACCGCCGACAAGATCACCAGTTGCGGCTCGATGCCGCGCTGACGCGCCCGCAGCAGAAGCGCGAAAATCAACTCGACCGTAATGCCTCGATTCGGGTCCGTGATGAATTGGCCCTCGTCAAGCACGACGAGGCCGAGCTGGTTGAGCAGGCGCGGCGAACCGAGCGCCAGATTGAGAAAGGTTTCGTAGGTGAAGAAACCCAGGTCATAGCGACCGCCTAACACTGGGCCAATGCCATCCGTTGCATCACCGCTGCACCGAACGACGCGCAGGCCCGCAGGTCCGTATCGCTCGCTGAACTCCTCGAACTTCTCGTTGACCAGCGCCCGATACGGCAGCAGAAACGCCGCTTTCTTGCCAGCTGTGACCGCTTGAATCGCAGCCAGTTCGCCGATCATGGTTTTACCCGAGCTGGTCGGCGCGACCACCAGCAGCGATCTGCCGGCCAGAACACCATGCTCGTTGACGGCCTTGAGTTGAAGCGCGTTGAGGCCTCGCGGGAAGTCCGTTGTCCATTGATCAACGATTTCCGGTGGAAAGCCATACGCGGAAAATTCCACAAACGACCCCGACATTTGCTGGACCGCCCTTGCCGGGAACGCCGCAGCGTAGTTGTCACCGCGTTTGAGAGCCGGAAACACCAGACCGCCCTGGACGTTGCCCAGGAATACAGGTGTCTGTGTCACGCTGATACGTTCGGCCTCGACACGCGCCAGCCGGATGATCTCGCCGGCGATTTCCGGAAAGCTGACTGAGTCGCCGACCGCCCCCGTCAATGCCTCGATCACGGCATGCGTGAGCAATCCGTGTCCAGTACCCGGTTGCTCCCAGGCGGATTCGTTGGTTGCACAGGCAGCAAGCAGAATACGTCCCTCGCCGTAGATCCCAGTCAAAGCAAATGCGCTTCGCGGGCGCGCTGCAGCCTCCAACACGCGTGCAGGCGCCTGCCCGCTGAAACAGCAGTCAAGCACGCACAAAACCGCGCGCGCCTTTGTAGCCTTAAATGCGTCGGCCAAGCCCGCCATCGACAAGCCAGTGTGGGAAAGATCAGCTGCGTTGGTATCGAACAGGACCAGGTTTCCATCAGGAGAACCATGCCCAGCGAATGTGATGACGACTACGTCGTCCCGGCCCGCGGTCGACAATGCTCCAAGGATCGCCTGCGACACCTCGGCATGTGTGGCTGCCTCATCGACAAGCAGTCGACCAGCCAAACCCTCGATGGTGTCGGTGAACAGTGCCCACAATGCAGTCGCGTCGCGGCGGGCTCCGCTTAGCTCTGGGATCGTCGCATCGAGATGTTTGTTGATACCGACGAAAATCGCTTTGATCGCCACGCCACCTCCTAGCTTCTAGCTTGGTAGACGCCTTCCGGCAGGAATGCATCGTTCGAGGGATTCTTGGTCATCCGTGCCTTTCGAAAGGTCAGAGAACGGAGCGGTAAGTCGCCAATACCTTGGTGGTTTGAACCAAATCTTGGCGCAGCAAGATATCGAGGTACCGGTTCACGTCGATCGGCGGATTTCTCAGTTGGGCTGCCTGGCGGTGTGCGGCCGACACGGCCGCAGCCGCGTCCAGGTCCAATATTACCCAAAACGCTGTCTGAGGCTACGATCTCCGACCATGCCGCCACCAACATGTATGGGAGCCGCCAAGTTTTCCGGAAGCAGTCTCGGAACGTAGGTCTGCTCGTTGATCCATGCATCCACCATGTCTGCCCACTCTTGCAACATGTGGCGCCTCTGCTCGGCGTATTCGGCCTTGTTGTAGACCGAGCGCGAGGATCGTCCGTCTTCATGCGCCAAGCACTTCTCAATCCAGTCCCGGTTAAAACCGAATTCATTCAGCAGCGTTGATCCAGTACGGCGCAAATCATGAACGGTAAACGGCTCCAGTGGCAAGCCCGCGACTTTGGCCCTCTCGACCACAAGCTGCGAGACTCGGTTCAGGGTCCCTTTGGACATGCAACTGTCAGCGCTGTAGCGCGACGGCAGGACAAAATTGGAGCCGGCAGCACAGGTATGAAACGCCACAAAAATGTCGAGCGCCTGGCGTGAGAGATAAACCACGTGCGGCCTCCGCCCCTTCATCCGTTGCTTTGGAATCGTCCAAGTAGCCTTCTCAAAATCGACCTCGTCCCAAGTCGCCTCGATCAGTTCACTCTTTCGCACCAGCGTCAGCAAAATCATGCGCAACGCTAGCCGGATCGTCGGATAGGTAGCCACACACTCCAGTTGCTTGGACATTAGGTAAATTTCCTGCGGAGACAAGGCACGATCCTTCGGCACGAAAGTCGCAATGGAAGCCGCTTCTACACTATCAGCAGGGTTTGCCACCTTCTCCCCATGCAGATTCGCGTAGCCATATATCTGCTTCACAAGGTCCCGAATATGAACGGCGGTAGCTGGTGCGCCTCGCGCTCTCACACGCATGCACAGAGCACGTAGATCCTCCCCATGGATTTCACCAAGAAGGCGTTTGTTGAACGCTGGCAAGATGTCGCGATCCAGTACGCTCTTTCGCATCGAACGGGTCGACTCGGCCATCGTGGCCCCATAAAGCCAACGGGTGGCATGATCGCTGAAGGTCTGGGTCTCCGGCCCACGTCCCTTCTCTCGTTGCTTCTGTAGCGCTGGCGAAGTGCCCTCGCCCAGCAGCCTCCTGGCGCGCCGCAGTTTTTCTCGGGCTTCGGCTAGTGAAATCCCTCCGAAGCCGTAACGGCCTATGGTCAACGTCTCTCGTCGGCCATTGATCCGATAGTCGTATCGGAAGGTAATGGTGCCTTTCGGCGAAACGATGGCGTACATGCCATCGCGATCGGCGACCTTGTAGAGGATCGCGCGGGGTTTCAAGTTCCGCAGGGAAAAGTCTGTAAGCACGGGAATAGTCTCCTGATTGAAACGGCCGATTGCCGTCACCTATCACGAGACCTACATGCCCTTGCGAGCCCGCATAAATCCTGATGTCTAAGCGGAAGAACTACCGTCGCTGACGGTAGTTCTTTCGTGGCTACGCCAATCCCAGTCCAAAGAGCTTGCGCACCCCGTCAAATTTACCGTCAGCTTCGCTGCCTGGAAGCTCTTAAAGGTAAATTACTCACACGAAATAGTCTTTAAAATCAACAGCCTAGAAGAATCACATTCTTGTTGATAATCTTTTGAGAGACCCTCTAGACTGTTGATTTATAAGGGAAAACTGCTTCCCCTCACTCCCACTCGATGGTCGCAGGCGGCTTGCTCGACACGTCGTAAACAACGCGATTAATGCCACGCACCTCATTGATGATCCGCGACGACACCCGCGCCAGCAGCGGATGCGGCAGCGGCGCCCAATCAGCAGTCATGAAGTCGAAGGTCTGCACCGCGCGCAGCGCCACCACGTATTCGTAGGTACGCCCATCACCCATCACCCCCACCGACTTCACCGGCAGGAACACGGCAAACGCTTGTGAGGTCAGCTCGTACCAGGTCAGGCCGCTGGCCTCGTCCTTGGTGTTGCGCAGCTCTTCGATGAAGATCGCGTCGGCGCGGCGCAGCAGTTCGGCGTATTCATGCTTCACTTCGCCCAGGATGCGCACGCCCAGGCCGGGGCCGGGGAACGGGTGGCGGTAGACCATCTGCGGCGGCAGGCCCAGGGCTACGCCGAGTTCGCGGACTTCGTCCTTGAACAGTTCGCGCAGCGGCTCCAGCAGTTGCAGGTTCAGCGTGTCCGGCAGGCCGCCCACGTTGTGGTGCGACTTGATGGAGGTGGCCTTGCCCGTCTTGGCGCCAGCGGATTCGATGACGTCGGGGTAGATCGTGCCCTGGGCCAGCCACTTGGCGCTCTTCTGCTTGCCCGCCTGTTCCTGGAACACTTCGACGAATTCGCGGCCGATGATCTTGCGCTTGGCTTCGGGATCCGCCACGCCGGCCAGCTTGCCCATGAATTGGGCAGTGGCGTCGACGTGGATGATCTTCACGCCCATATTTTCAGCGAAGGTCTGCATGACCTGCTTGCCTTCGTCCAGGCGCAAGAGGCCGTGGTCGACGAACACGCAAGTGAGCTGGTCGCCGATGGCCTTGTGGATCAGCGCCGCGGCGACCGAGGAGTCCACGCCGCCGGACAGGCCCAGGATGACTTCGTCCGTGCCGACCTGCTCGCGGATGCGGGCGACGGCTTCGGCCACGTAGTCGGGCATGTTCCAGTCGCCTTCGCAGCCGCAGATCTCGTTGACGAAGCGGGCCAGCATGGCCTTGCCCTGGACGGTGTGCGTGACTTCGGGGTGGAACTGGACGGCGTAGAACTTGCGGTCTTCGTCGGCCATGCCGGCGATGGGGCAGGACGGCGTGGAAGCCATCAGCTTGAAGCCCGGGGGCAGCTCGGTGACCTTGTCGCCGTGGCTCATCCAGACCTTGAGCATGCCGTGGCCTTCGGCCGTGGAAAAGTCTTCCAGGCCTTCCAGCAGCTTGGTGTGGCCGTGGGCGCGGACTTCGGCGTAGCCGAATTCGCGGTGGTCGGAATAGCTGACCACGCCGCCCAACTGCTGCGCCATGGACTGCATGCCGTAGCAGATGCCGAGCACGGGCACGCCCAGTTCGAACACCGCATGCGGCACGCGCATGGAGCCTTCTTCGTAGGCGGAAGCGTGGCTGCCGGACAGGATGATGCCCTTCAGGCCTTGCGCCATCTGGTCGCGCACGAAGGCGTCGTCGACGTCGCCGGGGTGCACTTCGGAGTAGACGCCGGCTTCGCGGACGCGGCGGGCGATCAGCTGGGTGACTTGCGAACCGTAGTCGAGAATGAGGATGCGCTGGTGCATGGAGACTCTACCGGTAAAGAATAAAACCGCAGTAAATAAAACCGCACCGGCAGAACCGCTGATTCAGGTTGCGGTTCTGCCGGTGCGCGATGCATGACATTGTAGTTGACTGTACGGATCAGTCGGCGCGGTAGTTGGGCGCTTCCTTGGTGATCTGTACGTCGTGCACGTGGGACTCGCGCACGCCCGCGGAGGTGATCTCCACGAATTCGGTCTTGGTGCGCATGTCGTCGATGGTGGCGCAGCCGCAGTAGCCCATCGAGGCGCGGATGCCGCCGACCAGTTGGTAAATGATGGCCAGCACGCTGCCCTTGTAGGGGACGCGGCCTTCGATGCCTTCGGGAACCAGCTTGTCGGCGTTGTTGGACGGATCCTGGAAGTAACGGTCGGCGGAGCCGTCCGTCATGGCGCCCAGGCTGCCCATGCCGCGGTAGGACTTGTACGAACGGCCCTGGAACAGCACGACTTCGCCAGGAGCTTCTTCGGTGCCGGCGAACATGCCGCCCATCATGCAGGCGAAGGCGCCGGCCGCCAGGGCCTTCGCAACGTCGCCCGAGTAACGGATGCCGCCGTCGGCGATCAGGGGCACGCCCGTGCCTTCCAGCGCCTTGGCGACTTCGGAGATGGCATGGATTTGCGGCACGCCGACGCCAGCCACGATGCGGGTGGTGCAGATGGAGCCCGGGCCGATACCGACCTTGACGCCGTCGGCACCGTACTCGACCAGCGCGCGCGCGGCGGCGGCGGTGGCGATGTTGCCGCCGATGACTTCAACCTTGGGGTAGTTCTGCTTGACCCAGCGCACGCCTTCCAGCACGCCCTTGGAATGGCCGTGGGCGGTGTCGACGATCAGGACGTCGACGCCAGCCGCAACCAGCTTTTCCACGCGTTCTTCGGTGCCGGCGCCCACGCCCACAGCCGCGCCCACGCGCAGCTGGCCCTGGGCGTCCTTGCTGGCCATCGGGTGTTCGGTGTTCTTGACGATGTCCTTGACGGTGGCCAGGCCACGCAGTTCAAAGCCGTCGTTGACGATCAGCACGCGCTCCAGGCGGTGCTTGTGCATCAGGGACTGCGCCTCTTCCAGCGTGGCGCCTTCCTTCATGGTGACCAGGCGTTCCTGCGGCGTCATGATGTTGCGCAGGGGCTGGTCCAGGTTTTCTTCGAAGCGCAGGTCGCGGTTGGTGACGATGCCGACCAGCTTGCGTCCTTCGACCACCGGCAGGCCCGAGATGCCATGCTGGCGCTGCAACGCGATGGCGTCGCGCACCTTCATTTGCGGGGTGACCGTGACCGGATCGATCACGATGCCGAATTCATGGCGCTTGACGCGGGCGACCTCGCGGGCCTGGGCTTCAGCCGACAGATTCTTGTGGATGATCCCGATGCCGCCCTCTTGCGCCATGGCGATGGCCAGGCGCGATTCGGTCACGGTGTCCATGGCGGCGGACACGAGCGGGATGTTCAGGGTGATGTTGCGAGTGAGGCGCGTAGCCAGGGAAGTGTCGCGAGGCAGGACTTCGGAATACGCAGGCACCAGCAACACATCGTCGAAGGTGAGCGCTTTTTGTACGAGACGCATGGGTAACTCCGGGCGCAAAGCAAGATTATACGCCGCTTGCGTGTTTTGCCTAGGTGTTGACCCTAGGATTTTTTTGTAGCTCTATACATATCAATGACTTACAGGCGGAGCCCATTGCCCATCCCCCGCCGATATGTAACAAATTGGCCACAAGCCACGTCAACGCTACGGCAGACCTGACAGGCAATCTCCATGACGAGTTGCTGGAATCGCGGCACAAGTGCGCAAGAACACTCCGTCACAGGGTCGGGTCGTGTTTGGGGGACGGATTTCCGAGCCCGAGGCCATGCGCTGCCCGACGGTATACTCCGCACACTCATTAGCCCGAATGCTGGTGATTGGCCCTTTGGCGCCCTCTTCTCGTCTTACAAAAAAATCATGGAATCGACGAAGCAGTATCCAAAAATTCTTAGCTTGGAAGGTCTGCGCGGGGTCGCCGCGTTGGCCGTCGTACTTTCTCATCTGGCACTCCAGTTCTTCCCCCACGCTGCGGTAGGAGGAAACCATCCGATCCATTCCAGCATCGACTCCTGGCTCTACAACAGCCCACTCCGGGTCTTGTACGCTGGATTCTTCGCGGTCTGTATTTTCTTCGTGATGAGCGGTTATGTGCTCTCCAGAAAGTTCCTGAGGACGCACGACAACAGGATCCTCATAGACGCGACTGCAAAGCGCTACTTCCGTCTCGCAATTCCGGTCCTCACATCATGCATCTTCATGGTAGTCACGGCCTCGCTTGTCCAATCCATGGAAGGGTTGGGTTCAAGGTTGTGGGGCGCTAGTGGAGAAGCCTTGTATGGCGCGTTCTTCTTTGGCAGCAACAGCTACAACGCCGTCATCTGGACGATGCAGGTCGAATTCTTGGGATCGATGATCCTGTTTGCCTTTTTGTTCGTGTTCGGACGCTTCGGTTATGCACCATTGGCTGCGGTGGTCTTATGTTCGGGAATGATGTACCTGAATCAACTGACAGGCTACTTCTTTGCCATGTTCATTATTGGCATCTACGTCGATAAGCTCACGTTCCTGATTCGCCATTGGACATTGAGCGTCCCCGTCTTCTTGTTTGGCCTATATTTGGGCGCTTACGATGGTCCGTCGAACGCCTATCGCCAAGTTGCCATTTTCGCGAATATCCTGCAATTTGATCACGGCATAAAGCTCAATTGGCCTGTTCTGTTCCCCGGTCTGGGAGCAATTTTGGTAGTTGCCGCAACGCTCGCAGCCGGCCCGGTGAACTCATTCTTTTCATCCCGCGTACCGGTTTGGCTTGGAAAGGTGTCCTTCTCGCTGTATCTGACCCACACCGTCGTGCTGCTGGTGCTTGCCGCACCTGTCGCAAAGCTGCTGGCCAGCCTGGGCAGCGTACAGGCAGCGCTCATTGCCTGTGCGGTAAGCGTCGTTGCCTCTCTTGGTGTATCAGTCCTTTTTTATCGAGCGGTCGACAAACCTTCGGTCACTTTCGCCAATTGGTTCGGACGGTTTGTAGTTTCGAGATTTGGCGAACGGGTTCAGTCTCCCTCCTTGATTGGGAAGGCGCCACTTTAGAACTCGGACGAGGCGCCGATCACCACCCGCACAAGACGGCAGGGCAGGTGTACCGGAAGCAAGCCAACAGCCTAGGGGCGCAGCACGATTTCGTGGGCGTCCCTGTCGATGATCAGAGGATCCCTGCAGCGGCGAACAGAGTGATGCAGTACCGCCCGATGGTTCCGTAACGGGCACCTGCCGGCGCATTCACCCCCTGCCCCACGTAGGGGCTGCTCCCGCCGGTACCGCCCTGTTTTTCAGGCGCGCCCCAAAGCAAACGGCGCTCGTTCCATATACAACCTATCGATTATCGGATCGCCACTCGTCCACGAGGGCCCCGCGCCCCGGTAGCTCGGACCTCGCATCCCCTTTTACTTCTACAATCGACCGCTTTCTTCAATTTGGGTCAGTCGAGGGACTGTTGCTCATGTCCCCACCACATCCGGAAATAGGAATTTCGCTTAGAGCGAACCGACAAACATGTCATTACCTCAGCACCAAGCAGGATACCGCCCCGACATCGACGGTCTGCGCGCGATCGCGGTACTTGCCGTTGTCGTTTTTCATCTGAACAAAAGCTGGCTTCCTGGCGGTTTTGTCGGTGTTGACGTCTTCTTTGTTATCTCCGGATTTCTGATCACTGGCATCCTCACCCGAAACATCACGGGTGGCACGTTCTCCTTTTCCGGCTTCTACCTGGCTCGTGCCCGCCGGATACTACCTGCATCGTTCTTCTGTATCTTTGTCACACTCACCATCGGCGCCATCTTCATGCTGCCCAAGGACGTCAAAGATCTGGGAGCCTCGGCTGCCGCCAGCGTGATATCCGCAGGGAACATCTACTTCTGGAAGTTCCTGGACACCAGTTATTTCGCCGCATCGTCGGAAACCGTTCCGCTGTTGCACCTGTGGTCGCTCGCCGTTGAAGAGCAGTTTTATCTGTTCTGGCCATTAATTCTGCTCGTAGCCTTCAAGTCGTCCCCCCCTTTCATTCGGCTTCTATCAGCGCTCATCGTAGGTGCGGCCAGCTTCTATATTGGTCAGAGGTACCTAGCTTCAGATCCATCGTTCTCCTATTACATGCTGCCAGCACGCGCGGGGGAACTGATGATGGGAGCCGCGGCATATTGGCTGGCTACTCGAACAACAAAACTCCATCCGGCAAATGCCGAGTTGCTCGCCCTGACCGGTTTCGCACTCATCGTCTGGTCAGTAGTAAGCCTGAGTGAAGCGGCAGGATTTCCCGGCTATGCAGCGATCCCGCCCACCTTCGGCGCCGCGATGCTTATCCTTGCTGGCTCCACGCGCAAGAGCATGGTAGGACGATTGCTATCCATGGCGCCTATGGTCGCCATCGGACGGGTTTCCTTCTCGTTGTATCTTTGGCACTGGCCGATCATGGCCTTCTATCGATATGCCTATGGAGAACCGACAACGGCAGGCTATCTCGCCTGCGCAACCGCCATGGCAATCATGACGCTGATTTCGTACTTCGGCGTTGAAAAACCTTTTCGGATCGCCAGCCCCAAGCCTAATGTCCAATCTGCACTGAAGTTCGCTACGGTGAGTGCCACGCTGGCAGGTATTGCTATGGCTACCGCCTTCACCAGCGGGCTGCCCTTCTTCAAACCAACTGGCTACGGCGCAGAATTGGCCAAATTGGACGGCACCACCAAACCGGCAAGTGAGTATCCATTCAATTGCCAGATGGGCGGTTTCGACGAACGGATGTTGACCGACGCCCGGTGCATCATAGGAGCCAAGAATGCGGCAGCGAAAACTCTGCTCTGGGGCGACTCCCATGCCGCACATTACGTTGGCTTTTTCAAAACGATTGGCGAGCATACAGGAGTCGCGCTCAGAAATATCTCCCTCTCAGGCTGCATGCCACTCTTCGGCACATCCTCGCAGTATGCGCCGGTCACCATCCGTGAAACTTGCGCCAAGTTCAACGAAGCAATGGAAACCGAGGTGACTAAGTACGACACCGTGATTGTGGGAAGCGCCTGGGCTGGCTTCGATCGGGACAATTCTCGGAGAGACATCGCCAACACAATCGAGGAATTGAGCAAGAAGGTTCCGCGCGTCGTGATCGCACTATCGGCACCGCTGTTTCTCCAGTACGACCGCCAGTGCGACAGGAAGGCGCTGATGATCCCCGGGATGCACTGCGAGGAAAAACGCTCGCAGCGCGACGGCCCGGAACGGAACATCAATGCATACTTGGTGGAATTGGCCTCGAAGTTCCCAAATGTCGAAACCTTCGATATTCACAATCTTCTATGCGATGGCGCCATGTGCAGGGCCGAAGTCAAGGGCCAGCCGGCCTACTTCGATGCCGGGCATATAAGCATGACAGGCTCCGAGAGTTTGGCGGAAGAGGCCATCGCGCAGAACCATACGCCGACATTCATGTTGCCGGCCAGCGGATCTGCCCTGCGGCCCTGATCTACAAATTGACAAGAGCCGCTTGAACAACCGCAGCGAGTGGCGCCCCGCCACACGGTCACGTGTTGGCCATTCCCCCTGGAGCCCCATCCTTGTATGGTGTAGGTGCCACTTCCACGGTTGGGAACGGTCGGTCCAGCATCGTCGGTTGGCTCAGGCGGCTGCTCGCTGGTTGCGTGATCGCAATGGAAGCCCGGTGGCTATCAAGAGCTTTTAAGCCGGGCTGGCCCATGAACGTGGGTTTACGGTTTATGTTTTAAACCCTACGCGCGTCCATCACTATGCGATCTCGCTGGGCAATCGAGGCAAGACCGACCGCCTGGATGCCGAGGTGACCGCCCAATACGTCGCGCAGCGTCATACGACCTTGCATCGCTATGAGCCGATCTCGGCAGAGCTACAACAGGTTCGAGCGCCTCAAGCGCTTAGATCGACGGTGGTACGCGTAGGGACTTCGCTAAGGTTGTCGGCGCAGCGACATGGTTGCGTAAGCTGTCATCAGAAGACGGCCTTGGCCAGTCTGAGTTCGTGGGCGCAACAGCTAGAACGGGAGCTGATCGCCAAGGTCAAGGTCCAGAGCGAGTGGACCAAGACATACGGTCTACTAACCGGAATCTGCGACATTGGGCCGATCAATGACGCTGCCCTGACAACCTTGTTCAACCGCGTTCACTTCACGAGCAGTGACGCTGCGGTGGCCTTCTGTGGGCTGGTTCCCAGGCCAAACGAGTCTGGCAGAAAGGTCGGTAGGCAACGCCTGAGCAAACAGGGTGACAAGGCCGCCAGGACCTTGCTGCACAACGCGGCCAGTTCGGCGGCTCGCACGGTTTACTTCAAGGATTACTACGCCATGCTCAGAACTCGAGGACTAGCCTCGAGGGCAGCCTTGGTGGTGATCGCACGCAAATTGTTGCGCATCGCCTACGGAGTCTGGCGCACTGGCCAAGCCTTCGATCCTGGAAGGTCGAGCCTCAGAAAAGCTTGACCCGCACCATAGAATCTCGTTTATTGACATTTAATTTTATCCGGATAATAATTGGTTTTAAATTTTACCCGGATAAAATTAACATGTTCCTCCACGCCTCCGCCAACACTTACACCGTCTTCGACAATTCGCGCATTCTCACATCAGGCGCACTCGGCTCCGTGGCCCTGACCGTCAAACGGATAACGGCTGTGCGCGCCGATGCCACAGTCCTCGTCTTTGACGACCGGTCGGGCAAACAGGTAGATCTCGATCTGCGAGGTAGTGACGCTGACATCATCGAGCGCCATCAACCGACTCCCAAGATCCCAATTACACGAGCCGTAGCGGAAATGGAAGCCGGCGACACCCAATCGCGCGGCCGAGGCCGGCCCAAGCTGGGTGTGGTAGCGCGCGAAGTGACTCTGTTGCCGCGCCACTGGGACTGGCTGGGCGCGCAGCCCGGCGGCGCCTCGGTGGCCTTGCGCAAGCTGGTGGAACAGGCGCGGCGCGACAACGAGGCGCGGGACCGCCGCCGCGAGCGCCAGGAGGCCGCCTACCAGTTCATGTCCAGCATGGGCGGCAACCTGCCCGGCTTCGAGGAAGCGACGCGGGCGCTGTATGCCGACGACCGCGAGCGCTTTGAGCGACAGATCGCTGCGTGGCCTGAGGATGTGCGCGGCTACGCCACGCAATTGGCGTGGGACACCTCCGGCGAAGCCACGGCGGAGTAGTCCAGACCGGGGGCCCAGGAAGTGGTCCGCGCGCCTGGCCGGCCCGTTCGCCCTGGACTCCTTGCTCGAAAACGCGCTGACGCGGCACGCCGAACGAACGAGTCCGGCTGCCGCGGCTCGTCACCGCAGCATCGGCCACAATGTCAGCGCCAGCAGCGTTCCCATGCCGATGTTGAACCACTTCAGCCTTCCAGGCTGCGCCAGGAATCCGCGCAGCGCCACGCCGAAGCCCGCCCACAGCGAAACGCTGGGCACGTTCACCACCGCGAACACCAGGCACATCCACGCCAGCGACGCCCAGGGCGCCGCGGCATCCACATAGACCGCAACCGCGGCCAGCGCCACGATCCAGGCCTTGGGATTGATCCATTGGAACAAGGCCGACTCAATGAACGTGAGCGGCCTGGCGGACGCCTGTCCCGCACCGATGGAACGCGATAGGGCTATGCGCCATGCCAGGTACAGCAGATAGGCCGCGCCCCCAACCTTCAGTCCCGCCGACAGGGCCGGCCAGGCGTGGAACAGCGCACCGAGGCCCAGGCCTACCCCAAGCAGCAGCGAAGTGAAGCCGGCGGTGATGCCCAGCACTTGGGGCAGCGTCCGGCCGAAGCCGAAGTTCGCGCCAGAGGTCATCAGCATGACGTTGCTAGGCCCTGGCGATACCGAGGTCACGAAGGCGAATACCGTCAGGGCAAGCAGATTTTCAAAAGACAAGACAAGGCTCCGGCAAGACGCGGCGCACGCTTGCGCCAGCGGTCAGACAGCGCCATTGTGAGTCCGGGCGGGCCTTATTAATATTGGCGGTTTTGACATCTTTGATAGCGTTCTTGCCATGAAGATCCAGATCCTGGCCCTGGAGGGCGTGTTCGATACCGGCCTGTCGGCCATCCTGGACGTGTTCACCACGGCCAACGAGCTGGCGCCGCTGCTGCCCGAACCGGTCCGGCCGTTCGACGCGCGGATCGTCGGCATGCGCCGCAAGGTGCGTACCGCACAGGGATTCGGCGTGCCCGTCTCGGGCAGCCCGGACCCGTCGGACCCGGACTGGCTCGTGATCCCCGCCATTGCCTGCAAGATGCCCGAAACCCTGCTGCCCGCGCTGGACCGCGCCGACGTGCGCGACGCCGGCCGCATGCTGCGGCAGCGCGCGCCCGGCGCGAACACCGCCGCAGCCTGCATCGGCACCTTTGTGCTGGCGGAATCCGGCCTGCTGGACGGCCACAAGGCCACCACCACCTGGTGGCTGGCCCCGCTGTTCAGGCAGCGCTATCCGGCGGTGGACCTGGAGGACGAACGCATGCTAGTGCGTTCGTCGTCGCTGCTGACCGCGGGCGCGGCGCTCAGCCACATGGACATGGCGCTGTGGCTGGTGCGCCAGGCCAGTCCGGAGCTGGCCGCGCTGGTGGCGCGCTATCTGATCGTGGACCAGCGGCCCTCGCAGTCGGCCTATGTCATTACCGATCACCTGACGCATGCCGAGCCGCTGGTACAGGCCTTCGAGCGCTGGGCCCGCGCGCATCTTGCGCAGGGGTTCTCGCTGGACGCCGCGGCGCAGGCGCTGGGCGCCAGCAAGCGCACGCTGGCGCGCCGCATGCAGGAGGTCTTGGGCAAGAGCCCGCTGTCGTTCTTCCAGGACCTGCGCGTGGAGCGCGCGGCCCATTTGCTGAAGACCAGCAACCAATCGCTGGAGCAGATCGCGGCGCAAGTCGGCTATGCCGACGGCGTCACGCTGCGCAACCTGCTGCGCCGGCGCCTGGGCCACGGCGTGCGCCAGATGCGCTGAAACCCGCGCCGCGATGCGGGCGGTGGGCGCTTGCCGCGATATGCGTTTTAATCGGATGTAAGAGGCAGGCGCGCCTTTCGCGCCCGCGCATTTCCACACGGTGCATCATGGCCATCGCAAAGAACTTCCTGCTCTACGACGGAGACTGCCCTTTCTGCTCGAACTACGTGCGGATGCTGCAACTGCAGAAGGCCGTCGGCCCCATCGACCTGCTGAACATGCGCGACCACCCAGACCTGGCGGTGGCCTACAAGGCGCAAGGCTACGACCTGAACCAGGGCATGCTGCTGCACCTGGACGGGCAGGACTACTGGGGCGCGGACTGCATCAACCGCCTGGCGCTGATCAGTACCGGCAACGACCTGTTCAACAGCGTCAACGCGGCCGTGTTCCGCAACCCCTGCCTGTCGACGGCGCTCTACCCCTTCATGCGCACCGGCCGCAGCCTGGCGCTGACGCTATTGGGCAAGAAGAAGATGCAGATGTAGCCGCGCCAGCCGCTGAGCCAACGCAGGAACGGTGTCTGATTAAATACGGCGCGCCACGCTACGCGGCGCCGACGGCTCTCGCCAAAGGCGCTTCGGCCGTTTCCGTGTGCACGCCCGCATCGGAGCGGCGCCACCCCGAAGCCGGGTCGCGCTTGTCGTAGAGATAATCCCAATCCGTGCCGCACACCGCACATGTGTACGCCTCGTGCTGCACGCCGCGTTGCTGCTGCCCCGTCGATCGCACCACGCCCAGGCTGATCAGGCTGTCATGACCAGGCGCGTCGCGCCGGTCCCTGACGATAGCCTCGCATTTTTCGCACGCCCCCATGCCTCTTCCCCTTTCAATATCCTTTCATCGGATATTACGAAGGGAAAAACGATTAAAGCTCAGCAATTCTCACCAGTTCGAGGCCGGCCGGCGCTGGAATTCAGCCGACCCCGGCGCTGGCGTCAGACCAACGTCACCTTGCCCGTTGCCAGGCTGTACACGCCGCCCACCACTCCCAACTTTTTCTGCTGCACCATCTCTTGCAACAGCGGCTGCGCAGTCTTCAGGCGTTCAACCGCAAGGCGCACATTGGCCTGCACGGCAGCCGACATCAGATCCCTTGCGCCCGACTTGCTCGCGATCTCGACAGCGGGCTTGATCGCGTTCACCAGCGCGGGCAGATGGCCAGGAAATTCCGTCTTGTCCTGCCACGCCTTCACCGTCGCATCGACCGCGCCGCAGTTGTCATGGCCCAGTACCACGATGAGCGGCGCCCGCAGAACCAGCGTGCCGTACTCCAGGCTGGCCAGACCGTCTTCGTTCACGAAGTTGCCGGCCACGCGCACAATGAAGAGGTCGCCCGGCCCTTGGTCGAAAGCCAGTTCCGGCGCCACCCGCGAGTCCGAACAGCCCAGGATGGCGGCGATAGGCTTTTGCTTCACGGCGCGAGCGGCGCGTCCCGCGGAATAGTCCCGCATGTTCGGCTTGTTGGCGGCGTAGCGGGCATTGCCGGCCATCAGGCGTTTCAGGGCCTCGTCGGGGCCGATATCGTTTGTCGGCACGGCGGCTTGGGCATCGCCCAGCCAGCCTGAAGCGCCGGCCGCGGCGATCGCTGCGGCGCCGAACAGCAGGCGGCGGCGGTTGAATTGCGGGGAATGGGCGAAAGAGGAACAGTCGCACATGAGGCTCTCCTGAAAGAAGAACATCTGGGAAACCAGCGCAGGACCATTGTGCTGCCGCGGCCACTACAAATGCTCAAACATTGCGCTGCCACAATCAAAAAATGCGCCGTAGCCGCAGCTTGAGAAACACGGATGAGGGGCGTAATGTGGAAAAGCGGCATATGCCGCGTCACCTGCTTGATAGGTACGCACCATGACGCCCAACACTCCCCACCCCAATCCCTCCCACACCGCGCCAGACACGCATGCCGACAAGGAACGCGCCCGCGCGGATCAACAGCATGAGGAAGCCCGGCGCAAGGCCCTGGTCGGCTCGCAGCACAAGGAAAACGTCCGCAGCGTCGCCGCACCGCGCTACCACGGGCACCGCGGCGGATGAGGCTTGTGCCGGCTAGATTCCGTAACGTCTTGGAAAAACATCAAACTGAAATAAGCGCCTGAAAGTTGGACCATCTTGCGTTGGACTTTGGACGGGACCAAAAGGATGAGTCTTGGTCCGGATGCCCTGCCCTGAATGGTTTTCAACGACAAAGGATGCTTATCGTGATTCCGATCAGAAAGACAGCCGCCGCCTGTGCCCTGGGTTTGGGCATGATGGTGGCGGCAGCCGGCCAGACCGCCATGGCGCAAGGCCAGGCCGACGCTCCCGCGCCCCTGGCCACCGGCCTGACCGATTCCGGCAGCGCGGAAGGCCAGGTCATCGAAGCGGTGCGCAGCGGTGACATCCTGTCCATCAAGATCCGGTTCAAGCCCATCGTCGACGGCAAGACGGAAATGATCTACTCGCAGATCAGCAAGGACGACTACGCCAACAGCTTCTACGTCATCGCCGGCAACAAGAAGCACCTGCTGCTGAAAGACAGCAGCGACAAGCCGCTGACCAATCCCAAGCTGCTCATCCGCACGTCCAAGGACACCCCCATGGCCGGTTCCTGGCAGGGCAAGTTCCCTGCCCCGCCCAAGGAAATCAAGGAGGTTTCGCTGACCATCCCGGGCGTGGAGACCTTCGACGCCATCAAGATCACCGACCGCTGACCATGGCCGCCGCCACGCGCGCGCCGACTCTCCTGGCCGCGGCGCTGCTCGCCGCCGCCAGCGGCTCCTGGGCGCAGGAGCCTCCCTATAAGGCCGAGATCCTGGATCTGCAGGCCACCATCCTGGACCTGAAGGGATTGCCTGCCGATGCCAGCGGCGGCATATCGGACCTGAACGCGCAGATAGACGGACTGGCCGCGCGCCACGACGGCCTGTCGGTGCGGCAAGACAAGAACGCCGTGACCGTCGCCATGCTGGGCGATGTGCTATTCGATTTCGACAAGACCGCCATACGCCCCGCCGCCGAACCTACGCTGCGTGACATCGCCAGCCTGATCAAATCCAGTTCGGCCGGCACCGTCGGCATCGAAGGCCACACCGACTCCAAGGGATCGGCCTCCTACAACAAGGATCTGTCGCTACGCCGCGCGCAGGCGGTGGCGCAATGGTTGGCAAGCCATGGCGTGGACAAGTCGCGGCTGACGGTCAAAGGACTGGGCGATACCCAGCCGATCCAGTCGAACCGGCTGGCCAACGGTTCGGACAATCCGCAAGGACGGGCGCAGAACCGGCGGGTGGAGTTCGTGCTGCCCAAGCGCTAAGCAAGCCCTGCGCGGGGCCGGCAGCGGCCTCAGCCGGCCGGCATTCGCGAGGAGTCCGCAGCCCTCAGTGCCACGTCCATGCTGACCAGCACCGGCGCATTGCGCGGCAGCTCGCGCACGCCAATGACCGAGCGCGGATGCTCGCCCTGGCGGCCGAAGATCGCGACCAGCAGTTCCGATCCGGTATCGGCAATGGCGGATAGCCGCGTGCTGGAGCGCTCGCCCACCTGGAAGAAGTAGTTGACGCGCAATACCTGTTCCACCGCATCCAGGCTGCCCTGCGCGTGGTGGGCCACCCACGACAGCGCATGCAGCACGCACAGGCGCACGGCCTCGCACGCCTGTGCTTCGCCGACCTGCTCACCCACCGCGCCTTGAACCAGCAACTGGTCCGCGCTGAGCTTCGGAATCTGCCCTGCGACGTACACCGCGCTGCCGTGCCGCAGCGCCGGCAGATAGGCATAGTGCGTCGGCGTAGGCTGGGGCAAGGCCAGGCCCAGGGCCTGCAAGCGCGCATCGGCTCCGGTCAGGATGCTCATCACAAACTGCCGGGCAGGAAGTTGACTTGTTTGGCCAGCGTCGCCCAGCGCTTGTTTTCGGCCGCGACGAAATCGGCGAAGGCCTGGGCCGAGCCGCCCTTGGTGCTTACCCCTTGCTCCTTCAGGCGCGAGGCCACTTCGGGCGACTGCAAGGCCCGGTTGAAGTCCTCGTTGAGTTTCTTGACGACTGCCTCGGGTGTACCAGCCGGAGCGACGATGCCCTGCCACGAAGTGATGTCCATATCCACCAGGCCGACTTCCTTGTAGCTGGGAATGTCCGGCGCCGTATCTATCCGTTCAGACGAAGTGACCGCCAGGGCCCGCAGCTTGCCGGCCTGGACGTGCGGCAGCAAGGTGATCACCGGATCCAGGATCAGACTGATGTGTCCGCCAAGCAGATCGTTGATGGCGGGTGCGCTGCCCTTGTAGGGGATGTGCGCCATGCGGATGCCCGCCCGCTGCTTGAACAGTTCGCCGGCCAGAAAGGTCGAGCTGGACGCGGAACCGAAAGTCAGCGTGTCCGGCTTGTCCTTGGCATAGGCGATGAACTCCTTCATCGTCTTGGCGGGCACGGCGTTGCCGGTGGCGATGATGTAGGGTTGATCGGCCAACAGGATCACGGGCGCGAAGTCCCGCGTGGCGGAGTACGGCAGGCTGCTGTACTGCAGTTCATTGATCGACATGATCGGCAGGTTGGCCAACAGCAGCGTATAGCCGTCCGCCGGTGCGCGGGCCACGAACTCGGCCCCGATGATGCCGCTGGCGCCGGGCTTGTTCACCACCAGCACGGGCTGCTTGACGTCCTGGCCCAGCTTTTGCGCGACAGTGCGCACGACCAGATCGGCCACGCCGCCCGGCGGGAACGGCACGACGATCTGTATGCTTTTGTTGGGAAAGTCCTGCGCGCTGGCGTTGCAGACGGCGCCCAGCGCCAGCGTGGCGCACGCAAGGATGCGAATGGCGTTCTTCATGTAAGTGCTCCGAGGTTGCGACCGTTCAGGGCTTGCGGGTAGTAGTGGCTTGCGGGCCGAAGCTTGCATCGAAAAAGCGCATCCAGTTGCCGCCCATCAATAGCGCCACCTCGTCCGCTGAAAACCCCGTGGCGCGCAAGCCCTGTTCGATGTTCTTGAAATCCCGGCTGTCCTGGAACCAGCCGGGCTGCGGCGGAAACCCCGGCTGCGCGGCCGAGCCTTCGCCGTAGTCGATGTTCTTGGTATAGCGGCCCGTGCGCATCCACTGGACCACCGAGTCCGGCTGGTCCTGGCACAGGTCCGAACCCAGGCCCAGGTGCTCCACCCCCACCAGATCCGCGGTGCGCGCCACCATGGCGCAGAAGTCGTCCAAGGTACAGGCCGATTTGTTCTTGAGGTGATGCGGATACAGCGAAAAGCCGAACATGCCGCCCGCGCCAGCCAGCGCCTTGAGCACCGTGTCCGACTTGTTGCGCAGCGCCTGCGCCCATGAATGCGGATTGGCGTGACTGATGGTGATGGGCCGCTCGGACAGTTCTATCGCTTCCAGCGTGGAACGTTCGCCCGAATGGCTCATGTCGATGACCAGCCCGACCCGGTTCATTTCCTTGATCACTTCGCGCCCCATGCGGGTGACGCCGCTGTCGACCGCTTCATAGCAGCCCGCAGCCAGCAAGGACTGGTTGTTATAGGTCAGCTGCATGAAGCGCACGCCCAGCGTGTGCACCACCTCGACCAGGCCGATGTCGTCTTCGATGGGTGACGGGTTCTGCAGCCCGAAAATGATCGCGGTGCGGTCGGCCTCGCGGGCGCGCCTGACGTCGTCGCCACTGCGCGCCTGCACGATCAGGTCGGGATAGCGCTCGAACCACCGGTTCCAGCGTTCGATGTTGTGGATCATCTCCCGCAGGTTCTCGTGATACGCAATGGTGACGTGGACCGCGTCCACGCCGCCTTCGCGCAGTTGGCGGAATATCTTTTCGGACCAGTTGCTGTACTGCAGTCCGTCGACGCGTAAGGCGCTTGCGCTCATTGCTTGCTTCCTTGAATGGCAGTGAGCGGTACTGTAGATTTCCGGCAAGAATTCAGTCAAACTAAAATAACTTCGTTCTATTTAATATTTTCTTAAATATGAAACTCGAGCATCTGCGCATGTTCATGGCCGTGGTCGATGCTGGCGAACTGGCGCAGGCCGGTGACCGCGTCGGCCGTACGCCGGCGGCGCTTTCCATGACCTTGAAGCAGCTGGAGTCGGAGCTGGGCGGCCCCTTGTTCGAAGGCGAACGCAAGATCCGTTTGTCTCCCCTGGGCCTTTATGTCCGCGCGCAGGCGCAGCGGGCCATTGCGGAATTCGACTCGGCCGTGGCCCACATGGTCCGCTATGCCAGCGGCGCGCTGGGAACGGCCAAGGTGGCCGCCGTGCCCTCGGCGGCCATCCGGCTATTGCCGCAAGTCATCGGCGCGATGCGCAGGCAGTATCCGCAGGTACGGGTGGATTTGCGCGACATAGACTCGGCGGCGGTGGGCAAGGCGGTGGCCGACGGCGAGGTCGATTTCGGCATAGCCACGCTGCCGGCGCCCCTGCCCGGCATCGTGACCGAGCCCCTGTTCGAAGACCGTTTCGTGCTGGTGTGTCCGGCCGGGCACCACCTGACGAAATTGCGGCGCGAGGCGCGCTGGCGCGATATCGACGCCGCGGAATTCATTGCAAACGGCTTGTGCGCCCGGTTTGACTCCCCGGAAGTGGCCGCGTTGGTGGAAGCCTCGCTGCTGACGGTGCGCAACACCACTTCCTTGCTGACCTTTGTCGAACAAGGCTTCGGCGTCACCATCCTGCCGGCGCTGGCGGTCACGGCTAGCGCAAAATTGGCGATCGTACCCCTGGCCGACCAAAGCGCCGTCCGCAGCCTGGAAGTATTGACCCGCGGCGGCGAGACGCTCAGCCCGGCCGCTCAGGCTCTTCTGGGACTCACGCGCAGCATGGCTGCCGAGTTGGCACTGGCCTGGTCATGATTTTTTCGGGACATCGATGAAATTCGACATCTACGGCAGGTTTCAGCTCGACATCCAACGCGAGGGCGCGGTGTGGACGGCGTACCGTTCGGACGCCGGCAAACGCGTACGGGCTGCGGACATTGCCATTCCTGCCGATGTGCCCGCAGACGGGCTGGCCGAATATCTGGATGACATCTATCACGAGTTGTCCGGTCCGGGCGACCGGATTGAGCGTATCGGCTAGGGCAGCCGGACTACTCCTCTTCACCGTAGCCGAAAGGCCAACGGCGCTTGTTCGGCTCGGGCGCGGGTTGCTGACTGTGCATGACGGGCTCCTGAGGTTCGATGGACGAATACTACCGGCATCCGCCAAATCGAACTGCAAAGGTTCGCAAAGATTGCGGCAATCATGCCGCAAGAGCCCCATCCGTGTTTCTAACACAAGGTGGACGCAACCCGCATCGGGGCTAGAACGTATGCCATTTCCCGGACCGGCGCGTAGGATTGAAGCCGTACGGGAGAGCGCCATGCCAGATTCCAGCTGGATTTGCGGCAGCGAGCCGCCGGGTCGCCAGGGATTCTTCGAGACGGAATTCAATACTGGCCAGACCGAAGTCACGATGTACTCCGTATTGGGCTGGATGCCGCCAGCGCATCGCGGCTACGTGGTCCGGTGGCGCTCGCTGGAACCAGCGGTGGAACAGGCGGAGATCGAACGCTATCTGTATTACCGGCGCGAGGGACGCGGGCATTCTTGACGCCCCAGGCTGGCCGCTTCTCTCCCGTTAATGCTCGCAAAGCCCGCGAATGCCGACGCGGGCTTTTTCTTTGTCCGGCGCGGCGTACAGGCGCCACCGCCGCAAGCCCTTGAAATAACTACCAGTTATGAAATTCCCTGATGAAAACCCCATCAGGGAATTTACTTATGCTCTTTAATTATTTGCAAAGCGCATACTTGCCGGGCAAGAATTCGTCCTTGGCATAAATCAAACCAGATGGAACTTCGTCAACTCGAGGCCTTCGCGGCCGTCATGTCCACGGGCAGCGTCACTGCTGCCGGCCGGCTGTTGGGACGCTCCCAGCCGGCGATCAGCCGGTTGTTGCAGGAACTGGAAGCCGAGATCGGCTATCCCTTGTTTGCGCGCAGCGGCCCGCGCGTGACGCCCACCGAGCAGGGCTTCCTGCTGTATGACGACGTCGAGCGCGCGTTGGCGGGCATGCAGCAGATCCGCAGCCGCGCCGATGAAATCGCGCGCGGCCAGGCCCAGCCGCTGCTGATGGCCGCCACTTCCGCCTTGGCGGCGGGCCTGGTGCCCGACGCGCTCAAGCGCATCGAGGACCGGGTCGGCGCCGCGCGCATCCAGTTGCGCAGCGCCTCGCCCGAGCGCGTGGTGCACGCCGTGCTATCCGGCGCCGCGCAACTGGGCGCGACCAGCCTGCCGCTGGAGCATCGCGGCCTGACGGTGCACTGGATCGGGCAAGCGCCCTGTGTGGTCGCGCTGCCGGAAAACGATCCGCTGGCGCAACAAGCCGTGGTGCCAGTCGCCGCACTGGCCGGGCGCCGCATGATCACGATGGCCAATCCCTATCGCCTGCGCCGCCGCCTGGATGCCGCGCTGGCGCAGAACGCCCAGACGCTGGGCACCATGGAAACCAACTCGTCCGTCAACGCCCTGGCCGCCGTGCGCGCCGGGCTGGGCGTGTCGGTGCTGGAACCGATCACCGCCTACGGCGCCCCCATGCCGGGCGTGGCGATCCGTCCCATCGACCTGGACATCCCCTTTTTCTTCGGGGTCATCACCCCGCAGTCGCAAACGCTGACGCCGGCCTGCCAGGCCATGGCGGACGCGCTCGCCCAAGCCGCCGCGGCCCTGCTGCCCGGCTTCGCCCTGCACGACGCCGCCGAGCATTCGGCCCTGCTGCAGTCGATCTATGGCGACGACGCCCCTCTTACGGAATCCCCTGCTATATGAATCAGCCTGTAGCCACCCCGCCGCAAGGCCTAGCCGCGCTGGAAGCGCGCCTGCGGCAAGACCTGTCCTGGCTGGAACTGCCCGCCAAGAACTGGGTCACGCCCCGCCTCGTCGACGGCCAGCCGGTGCTGGACGTGGCCATCATCGGCGGCGGCATGGCCGGCCTGGCCGCGGCCGCCTCGCTCAAGCACCTGGGCATCAATGCCCCGATCTTCGACCAGGCGCCCGAAGGCTATGAAGGCCCCTGGGCCACCACCGCCCGCATGGAAACCCTGCGTTCGCCCAAGCAGCTGACCGGCCCCGCGCTGGGCCTGCCGGCGCTGACCTTCCGCGCCTGGTTCGAGGCGCAGTTCGGCTCCGAAGCCTGGGAAGCGCTGGACAAGATCCCGCGCCTGCAATGGATGGACTACCTGCGCTGGTACCGCCGCGCGCTGGAACTGGATGTGCGCAACGAGCACCGCATCCTGGCCGTGCTGCCGCGCGCCGACCAACTGGTGCAGCTGGACATCGAATCCCCCGCCGGACGCAGCACGGTGTTGGCGCGCCGCGTAGTGCTGGCCACCGGCCGCGACGGCCTGGGCGGCGCCTATGTGCCTGATTTTGCGAAGAAGCTGCCGCGCGACCGCTGGGCGCATTCGTCCGACGTGATGGACTACGGGACGCTAGCCGGCAAGCGCGTGGGCGTGGTGGGCGCGGGTGCCTCGGCCATGGACAGCGCGGGCACCGCGCTGGAAGCCGGCGCCGCCAGCGTGGACCTGCTGATCCGCCGCAACGACATTCCGCGCATCAACAAGGGCAAGGGCGCGGGCAATCCGGGGCTGACCCATGGGCACCTGACCCTGCCCGACGAATGGAAGTGGAAGATCCGCCACTACATCAACGCCGCCCAGGTGCCGCCGCCCCGCGGCAGCACGCTGCGCGTCTCGCGCCACCCCAACGCCCGCTTCAACCTGGGCTGCGGCGTGCAGGACCTGGCGCTGGTCGGCGACGAGATCCACGTCACCACGCCCAAGGGCGTGTTCGTGCTGGACTTCCTGATCTTCTCCACGGGTTTCCGCATCGACTGGACCGTGCGTCCGGAGTTCGCCGCGCTGGCGCCGCACGTGCGCGCCTGGGGCGACCGCTACGTGCCGCCGGCTGGCGAAGAAGACCAGGAACTGCACGACTCGCCCGACCTGGGCGCCGTGTTCGAACTTCAGGAAAAGACCCCGGGCGCCTGTCCCGGCCTGGACCGCGTGCATTGCTTCTCCTACCCCGCCGCGCTGACGCAAGGCACGATCTCGGGCGACATCCCGGCCATCAGCGAAGGCGCCAAGCGCCTGGCGCAAGGCATCGCCGGCCTGTTCTACCGCGAGGACGTGGAGACGCACTACGCCAACATGGAAGCGTTCTCCGAACCCGAGGTGTTCGGCGATGAATGGACGCCGGCCCCGGCCCCGCAAGCGGAGACCGCGCAATGACGGGCTGGTTGCTGCGCCGCATCGCGCAAGCCGCGGTGGTGGTCTTCCTGATGACGCTGATCGTCTTCGTGGGCCTGCACGCCATCGGCAATCCGGTGGACATCCTGATCGGCCAGGACGTGGACCAAGTGGACCGCGCCCGCATCATTGCCGAACTCGGCCTGGACAAGCCGCTGTGGGAACAGTACCTGGCGTTCCTGAACGGCGCCCTGCACGGCAATCTGGGCAATAGCTTCGTCTACAACATCCCGGCCGTGGAACTGGTGATCCAGCGCCTGCCGGCGACGTTCGAGCTGGCCATCGCCGCGATGATGCTGGCCGTGGTGGTGGGCCTGCCGCTGGGCCTGTACGCCGGCCTGTATCCGGACAGCCGCTTCGCCAAGATGATCATGGCGGGCAGCATCGTCGGCTTCTCGCTGCCGACGTTCTGGATCGCGCTGATGCTGATCATGACCTTCAGCGTGTCGCTGGGCTGGCTGCCGGCCAGCGGCCGCGGCGAGACGGTGGAGTTCCTGGGCTTCCAGTGGTCCTGGCTGACGGCCGACGGCTGGCGCCACCTGATCCTGCCGGCGTTCAACCTGTCGCTGTTCAAGATCTCGCTGGTGATCCGCCTGACCCGCGCCGGCGTGCGCGACGTGCTGCCGCTGGACTTCGTGAAGTTCGCCCGCGCCAAGGGCCTGTCGCCCATGCGCGTGGTCTGTGTGCACGTGTTGCGCAACACCATGATTCCGCTGGTGACGGTGCTGGGCCTGGAGCTGGGCTCCACCATCGCCTTCGCCGTGGTCACGGAAAGCATCTTCGCCTGGCCCGGCGCCGGCAAGCTGATCCTGGACAGCCTGAACGCACTGGACCGCCCCGTCATCGTGGCCTACCTGATCGTGGTGGTGTGCCTGTTCGTGACCCTGAACCTGATCGTGGACATTCTTTATAAAGTGCTGGACCCGCGGGTGCGGCTGGAGGCCTCGGCATGAGCGCCGTATCGACAAACCCCACCCCCGCGCTGCGCCGCGAATCGCCGTGGCGGCGCAACCTGGCCGAGTTCATGTCGTCCAAGACGGCAGTACTGGGCCTGACCGTTGCCACGCTGCTGATCCTGGCCGCCATCCTGGCGCCCTGGATCGCGCCGCAAAACCCCTATGATCTGCTGCAGATCGACGTGCTGGACGCGCGCCTGCCGCCGGGCAGCTTGAACGGCCTGGACACCTTCCACTACTGGCTGGGCACCGACGGCCAGGGCCGCGACCTGCTGTCGGGCATTCTGTACGGCCTGCGCATCAGCCTGATGGTGGGCGTGGGCTCGGCCGTCATCGCCGGCATCGTCGGCACGCTGCTGGGTCTGCTTGCGGCCTACGCCGGCGGCAAGGTCGACGCGCTGATCATGCGCCTGGTCGACCTGATCCTGTCGTTCCCGTCCATCCTCGTTGCCATGATGATCCTGGCCTACCTGGGCAAGGGCGTGGGCAACGTGGTGCTGACGCTGGTGATCCTGGAATGGGCCTACTACGCCCGCACCGCGCGCGGCCAGGCCCTGGTCGAGCGCCGCCGCGAATACGTGGAAGCCGCCCGCTGCCTGGACATCCCCAACTGGCGCATCATGTTGAAGCACATCCTGCCCAACTGCCTGCCGCCGCTGATCGTCATCGGCACCTTGCAGATCGCGCGCGCCATCACGCTGGAAGCCACCCTGAGCTTCCTGGGCCTGGGCGTGCCCGTGACCGAACCGTCGCTGGGGCTGCTGATCTCCAACGGCTTCCAGACCATGCTGTCCGGCGAATACTGGATCAGCTTCTATCCTGGCATCGCGCTGTTGGTCACCATCGTGGCGATCAACCTGGTGGGCGACCGCCTGCGCGACGTGCTGAACCCGAGGACCCACAAATGAGCGCCGACCGCCATACTGCCGGCGCGCCGACGCTGGAGGTGCGCAACCTGCGCACCCATTTCCACACCCGCGCGGGCGTGCTGCCCGCCGTGGACGACGTGTCCTTCACGCTGGAACGCGGCAAGATCCTGGGCCTGGTCGGCGAGTCCGGCTCGGGCAAGTCCGTCACCGGCTTCTCCATCATGGGCCTGGTCGACGCGCCGGGCCGCATCGTCGGCGGCGAAGTGCTGTTCCAGGGCCGCGACCTGACCAAGCTGGCGCCGCGCGAACTGCGCAAGCTGCAGGGCAACCGCATCGCCATGATCTTCCAGGATCCGATGATGACGCTGAACCCCGTGCTGCGGGTGGACGCGCAAATGATCGAGACCGTGCGCGCGCACAACAAGATGAGCGCAGCGCAAGCCCGCGCCCTGTCGCGCGACACCCTGGGCATGATGGGCATCCCCAGCCCCGAAGAACGGCTGCTGGCCTACCCGCATCAGCTGTCCGGCGGCATGCGGCAGCGCGTGGCCATCGCGATCGCGATGCTGCACCGGCCCGACCTGATCATCGCCGACGAACCCACCACCGCGCTGGACGTCACCATCCAGGCGCAGATCCTGTCCGAAGTGCAGAAGCTCGCGCAGCAGCACGGCACCAGCCTGATCTGGATCACCCATGACCTGTCGGTGGTGGCCGGCCTGGCCGACGACGTGGCGGTGATGTACGCCGGCCGCATCGTCGAACACGGCACCGTCGACGACGTGCTGGACCGTCCGCAGCACCCCTACACCGTGGGCCTGATCGACAGCCTGCCCAGCAACAACCGGCGCGGCCAACGCCTGCGCCAGATTCCCGGCATGACGCCCAACCTGCTCAACCTGCCCGCGGGCTGTGCCTTCGCGGCGCGCTGCTCGCGCGCCACCGCCGCCTGCGGCCAGCAGCCCGGCATCACCCAGGCCTTGCCCGAACACAAAGTGCGCTGCTTCCATCCCACGATCCAGACCAGCGAGGTAATGGCATGAGCGCGACCGCCCCTACCCCGCTGATTGACCTCAGCCAAGTCAGCAAGCGTTTCGGCGAACGCCCCACCGGCCCCGCCACGCGCGCCATGCAGCGCCTGGGCCTGTCCAAGCCGCCCGCCGTGACCCGCGCCGTCGACAACGTCGACCTGATCGTCAACCCCGGCGAAGTGGTCGGCCTGGTCGGCGAATCCGGCTGCGGCAAGTCCACGCTGGGCCGCATTGCCGCGGGCCTGCTCACGCCCTCCGGCGGCGAAATCCGCATCAACGGCGTGCGCCCGGCCGACATGAACTCGGCCCAGGCCCATGCCGCGCGCCTGCAAGTGCAGATGATCTTCCAGGACCCCTACGCCAGCCTCAACCCGCGCCTGCGCGTGGACGAGATCGTGGGCGAAGCGGCCCGCATCCACGGCCTGGTCGGCAACGGCGACTTCGACGACTACGTCAGCGCCCAGCTGGAACGCGCCGGCCTGGACCCGGCCCTGCGCCAGCGCTATCCGCACCAGTTCAGCGGCGGCCAGCGCCAGCGTATCGGCATCGCCCGCGCCCTGGCCGTGCAGCCCACCATGCTGGTGTGCGACGAAGCCGTGGCCGCGCTGGACGTGTCGATCCAGGCGCAGATCCTGAACCTTTTCATGGACCTGCGCGAAGACCTGGGCTTGACCTATCTCTTCATCAGCCATGACCTGGGCGTGGTCGAGCACCTGTCCGACCGCGTCGTGATCATGTACCTGGGCCGCGTGGTGGAAACGGCCACGGTGGAAGAAGTCTTCCGCCATCCCAACCACCCGTACACGCAGGCCCTGCTGGCCGAGATCCCCAGCCTGAAGTCGCGCCACAAGACCTTTACCGCGATCAAGGGCGAGATCCCCAGCCCGCTGAATCCGCCGGGAGGCTGCCATTTCCATCCGCGCTGCCCGCATGCGATGCCGCGCTGCAAGACCGAGGTTCCCACCTTGAAGGGAATCGCCATCAACCACCTGAGCGCCTGTCACCTGAACGACATGGCGTGACCACCGCCGCCGCGCCGCGGCGCCCGAACCAACCGCCAGTTCCCCCTATACCAAGGACTCCGAACATGAAACGCCTGATTCTCACCACCCTGACCGCCGCCATCCTCGGCGCCTCCGCCGCCATCCTCGGCGCCTCCGCCGCCGCCAGCGCCGACGACCTGTCCATCGGCTTCGCCGACCCGCTGTCGTCGCTGGACCCGCAGCTGAACAACCACGCCGGCGACCGCTCGGTGGCCCTGCACTTCTGGGACCTGCTGATCGAGAACAAGTGGAACAAGCTGCAGCCCGGCCTGGCCGTCAGCTGGAAGCCGCTGGACGACAAGACCTGGGAATTCAAGCTGCGCGAAGGCGTCAAGTGGCAGGACGGCACGCCCTTCACCGCCGACGACCTGATCTACTCCTACACCCGCGCGCGCGCCGTGCCGGGCAGCGTGGCCACCTACGCCGGCTACCTGCGCACCATCGACACGATGACCGCCAAGGATCCGCTGACGCTCATCGTCAAGACCAAGGCCCCCAACCCCGACCTGCCGCTGAACCTGGCGTCGGTGCACGTGGTCAGCAAGCACGTCGGTGAAAAGTCCACCACCGAGGACTACAACTCGGGCAAGGCCATGGTCGGCACCGGCCCCTACAAGTTCGTGTCCTATACCCCCGGCGACCGCGTCATCATGGAACGCAACGACGGCTACTGGGGCGACAAGCAGATCTGGGACAAGGTCAACTACCGCTACATCAACAACGCCGCCGCCCGCACCGCCGCGCTCTTGGCTGGCGACGTGGACGTGATCGACAAGGTCTCGGTGTCCGACCTGGCCAAGCTGCAAAAGGCCGCCAACGTGTCGGTCTACCCCTACGACGGCCTGCGCGTCATGCTGCTGCAGCCTAGCTTCAACCCCGCGCCCAACCAGTACATCACCGACAACAACGGCAAGCCGCTGGACAAGAACCCGCTGCTGGACGTGCGTGTGCGCCAGGCGCTGAACCTGGCCATCAACCGCAAGGCCATCGCCGACCGCATCCTGCAAGGCGCCGCCACCGAAGCCAACCAGTGGATGCCCAAGGGCACCATCGGCTACAACCCCGACGTCAAGGACATCCCCAACGACGTCGCCCAGGCCAAGAAGCTGCTGGCCGAAGCCGGCTACCCGGACGGCTTCAAGCTGACCATGCACGTGCCCAACGACCGCTACCCGCAAGGCCCGGAAACCGCCCAGGCCGTGGCGCAGTTCTGGACCCGCGCCGGCGTCAAGACCCAGGTGGAAGTCGTGCCATGGGCCGTGTACTCGGGCCGCGCCAATAAGAACGAATTCGCGGTCAGCATGCTGGCCTGGGGCAACGGCACCGGCGAAGGCAGCTACGCGCTGGTCAACATCCTGGCCACCGCCGACGCCAAGAAGGGCCTGGGCGCGTCCAACTGGGGCCGCTACAGCAACCCCAAGGTCGACGCCGCGCTGGAGCAATCCACCTCGGAATTCGACGTAGCCAAGCGTGAAGCCATCCTGCGCGACTCCGTCAAGATCGTGTACGACGACGTCGGCATCATCCCGCTGTTCCACTACAAGAACATCTGGGCCACCAAGAAGGGCCTGAAGGTCACCCCCATGACCAGCGACCGCACGGCCGCCATGATGGTGACGAAAGAGTCGGGCAAGTAAGCCATGACGCCCACCCTGACCATCACCCCGGCCGTCGACCTGATCGACGTCCCACGCCAGATCCGGGTCGGACACGTCGTGCCCGGCCAGACAGTGGAGATCACCGCCCTGACCCGCCGCAACGGCGTGCTCTGGCAAAGCCAGGCCGCCTTCGTGGCGGGCGCGGACGGCACGGTCGACCTGGGCCGCGACGCGCCCGTGTCCGGCGATTACGAAGGCGTGGCGCCCATGGGCCTGGTCTGGTCGCAGTCCCCCGTGGACTCGTCCAGCCGCGAACACTTCAACCACCCGGTGACCGAGGCCCTGGTCACCGACGTAGTGGCGCGCGTCGCGGGCTCGCAGGCCCAGGCCAGCTTCACCCAGCGCCTGGCGGCTGACGGCGTCACCCGGCAGGACGTGCGCGAGGAAGGCCTGGTCGGCACGCTGTACCTGCCGCCCGGCCCCGGCCCGTTCCCCGCAGTCATGATCCTGAACGGCTCCGGCGGCGGCATCAACGAACCGCGCGCAGCGCTGTATGCGTCCCGCGGCTACGCCGCCTTCGCCCTGGCCTACTTCAAGGCGCCGGGCCTGTCGGACTACATCTCCAACACCCCGCTGGAATACTTCCAGACCGGCCTGCGCTGGCTGCGCAAGAAGGTCCAGCCTAAGCACGACTTCGTCGCCATCAGCGGCCAGTCGCGCGGCGGCGAACTGGTGTTGCTGCTGGGCGCCACCTTCCCCGAGGAAGTCTCGGCCGTGGTCGCCTACGTACCCGGCGCCGTGGTCCACAGCGGCCAGAACGCCTGCGATCCCAAGATCGGCCGCGAAGGCCCCACGTGGCTCTTGGGCGGCAAGCCCATCCCCCACGTCTGGGAGAACAACCGCACCGCGACCTGGGCGCCCTTCGACGAAGGCCCCGCGCCGCACCGCCACGAAAAAGCCATCCTCACCGCCCTGCAAGACCCCGACGCCGTGGCCCGCGCCCGCATCAAGGTCGAAGACATCCAGGGCCCCGTCATGCTGCTGTCCGGCACCGACGACGGCTCCTGGCCGTCCAGCATCTATTCCAAGATGGTGCAGGACAAGCTGGCCGAGGTGAATCACCCCTACCCGGTCGAATGGCTGGACTACGAGAACGGCGGGCACTCCATCCTGTTCCCCTACGTGCCCACCACCCAGCTCGTCTACGCCCACCCCGTGTCCGGCAAGATCAGCACCAGCGGCGGCAACCCCAAGGACAACGCCCGCGCCGACCAGGAATCCTGGGAAGGCGTGAAGCAGTTCCTGGACGCCGCTGTCGCAGCACGCGCCGCCAAGTAAAGCATCAAGGAGATCCGCATGGCTGAACCCATCGTCTACAACGTCACGGACGACCTCGTCGACCGCCTGATCGGCCTGGCCCCGGGCGCCAAGACCTACGAAGTGCGCCACTTCCGCGAGAAGGTCGCCGCCGCCACCCAAGGCAGCTACGACGCCCTGTTCGACCCCGCGCTGCCCGGTCTGTCCCTGGCCGAGCGCCTGCTGGTCGCGCTGTACGCCACCCGCATCACCCCGTCGCCACTGCTGGCCGCGCACTACCGCAAGCGCGTGGCCGAGGCCGGCGCCACCCCGGCCGACATCGCCGTCGCCGAATCCGGCAAGCCGTCAGACGCCGCCACCCCGCGCCTGGCCGCCATCCTGGAATTCACGCGCAAGCTGATCGAGAAACCCGTCGAAGGCGACGAAGCCGCGCTCAAGACCCTGCCCGCCGCGGGCGTCTCCACGCCCGCCGTGGTCACGCTGTCCCAGCTTGTCGCCTTCCTGTCCTACCAGGTCCGCCTAGTCGCCGGCCTGGAAGCCATGAAGGCGCTGGAAGGCCAGCCCGAACGCGCCGCAGGCACCCCGCCCGCTCCCTTCCCCGCCAACACCGCCGCCACCGCGCCCGGTGCGGTGATCAAGGCCCACGGCTTCACCAACGAATCGCTGGAGTGGAAGGCCTGGCTCGACGTCGTCAACGTCGAAACCGCCACGCCCGAACAAGTCGCCGTCCTGGAAGAAAGCCACCCCAAGGCCAAGGTCTCGGACTACTACCTGTTCCTGGTGCATCAGCCCGAAATCCTGCGCCAGCGCTCCACGGCCTTCAACGCCATCATGTACGCGCCGGGTGGACTGTCGCGTGCAGAGCGTGAACTGGGCTCGACCTACGTGTCGCGCATCAACGGCTGCGTGTACTGCGCGTCCGTCCATGCCCAGCGCTTTGAGCAACTGGCCAAGCGCAATGAGGTCATCGCGCAGGTGTTCGAGGATCCCGCCACCGCCGGCACCACGGCGCGCGAACTCGCCATCGGCAAGTTCTCGATCCAGATCACCGAAGCGCCTGCCTCGGTGAACGCCGACAGCATCCAGGCCCTGAAGGATGCGGGCTTGAACGAAGGCGAGATCCTGGATCTGCTGCATTCGGATGCGATCTTTGCTTGGGCGAATCGCTTGATGCTGAACCTGGGCGAGCCGGTTTTCCCTAAGGCTTGACCCCGCGGCGCCCGGCCGCTTGCGTGCCGGACGCTTTGCCTGCGGCTTGTCATCGCCGACCAGTATCGGCAATGACAAGCCGTGATATCAACGCTGCCAGGTCAGCAGCTTGACGCCCGCAACGCCAAACACCACGGCCACCGTCCCTTCGATCCAACGCCGCAGCCTGGCGTACAGCGCAATCATCGGCGCAGTCGAGAACGCGATCGCATAGCCGCCAAACACCATCACGGCGAGCAACGCACAGCCGCCGATGATCGCGGGCAAGGTGCCGCCCGACGCGCTCTCCCCCAGCCCCAGCGACATGATCGCCATCCAGGCCAGCACCGCCTTCGGATTGCCGATGTGCATGAGCACGCCCTGGCGGTACAGCACCCGATAGCGCGGCGTCGCACGGCCCGTTTCCACCTTCGCAAAGGCCGCGCCCCGCCTCAACGCCGACCTGGCGCTGCGGAACGCCAGGTAGAGCAGATAGACTCCCCCCACCACCTTGATGATGAATAACGCCTGGGCGGAAGCCGCCAGCACGGCGGAAATCCCAGTCGCCGCCAGCGTCGCCCAAAACAACGAACCCGTAATGACGCCCGCCGCCAGCGCAAGCGCCGGCACACGGCCGTGACGCATCGCCGTTGCCATGATCGCCATATTGCTGGGTCCGGGACTGGCCGTGGCGATCAGATAGGTGCCGTACACAAGAGCGAGCTGACTCACGAGCATTTGCGTTTCTCCAGGGATGTCGGGCCTCTCCGCCTTACAGCGGGAGGTCCCCGCGATGAACGATATGTACCTTGTTGCCGTCAGGATCGCGCAGATACGCGCCGAAGTAGCCGTCGCCGTAATGAGGACGTACCCCCGGCGCCCCTTCGTCCGTCCCGCCCTGCGCCAGCCCGCCCGCATGGGCCACGCTCACGGCTTCCTGCGTAGGAGCCAGAAAAGCCACCATGCTGCCATTGCCCACCGTCGCCGGCTCGCCATCGTAGGGCATGTAGACGTAGAAGCGCGGCAGCAGCGCCTGACCACTCACCCAGCAAAGCGCCAGGGGCCCGCCGTCCGGCGTGACAACGCGACGCTTCAACCCGAGCGGAAGCAGCACCGCGTCATAAAAACGGCCCGCGCGTTCAAGATCACGCGTCCCGACAGTGATATGGCTGAACATTTGATGACTCTCCCTGCGCCCGCCCTGAGGGTCAGGCGCTTTCAAAAATGCATGACATGCCTCAATCGCATCGGGCATGTTACTCGCATGCCAGATAACCTGGATCGCAAAATACTGCACAGTCCAGGGCCGGTTTTCCCGGTTCGCCAGCGTCGGCGGCGTTTTCGTTAAACTGACGCTTTCCGCCTTCTTATGCGCCCCGCCCATCGCGGGGCGCATTGCCTTACCCCATGTCCGACAAAACCCACGACATCCGCCCCGGCCAGTCGATCGAACTGCTAAAGGCCCTGCACATCCTGACCCGCGACGGCAAGATGAACCAGGACAGCCGCCGCAAACTCAAACAGGTCTACCACCTGTTCCAGTTCATCGAACCGCTGCTCAAAGACGTCCAACAACAACGCGGCGCCGTCACCCTCGCCGACCACGGCGCGGGCAAGTCGTACCTGGGCTTCATCCTCTACGACCTGTTCTTCAAGGAACAGCCCGAGGCGCTGAAGAACGGCTCCCACATCTACGGCATCGAAACCCGCGAAGAACTGGTGAAGTCGTCGGAAGAACTGGCCAAGCGGCTGGGGTTTGGCGGCATGTCGTTCCTGAACCTGTCCGTGGCCGATTCCATCACGTCGGACAAGTTGCCTGCCACGATCGACGTCGTCACCGCCCTGCACGCCTGCAACACCGCCACCGACGACGCGATTCACTTCGCGTTGGAGAAGAAGGCCAAGTACATCGTCGTCGTGCCCTGCTGCCAGGCGGAAGTGGCCTCGGTGCTGCGTAAGAACAAGGCGAAGGCGTTGGCTGATCCGCTGGCTGAGATTTGGCGGCATCCGCTGCATACGCGGGAGTTCGGGAGCCAGATCACGAATGTGTTGCGCTGTCTGCAACTGGAAGCGCATGGGTATCAGGTCAGCGTGACGGAGCTGGTGGGATGGGAGCATTCGATGAAGAATGAACTCATCATTGCGCAGTACAAGGATTTGCCGCGCAAGAAGGCGGCTGAGCGGCTGACGGAGATGCTGGATAGGATTGGGTTGCAGGAATTGAAGGATCGGTTCTTTGTGCCGCAACCTGCAGAGGCGGCGGCGTAAGCGCCTGTCGTCCCTCATGCCGCAGCGTCAGCATCCGCGGTGCGTACCGTCGTCTGCCGCCGGATGCACCGCATGACGCGGTGAACGCCATTCGAGCAGCATTCCCCACATGTCCTCTCGCCCGCGCAAGGCATCCCCAGAGCAGACGGCGCTGCTAACAGCGGCCTTCCCCGCGCGGCTACAAGCCGAAGCAGCACATATCGCCGAGGAAATCTGCCCCTCGGTCATGTGCGGCCGCGGATTGTCCGTCATCGTGCAGGACGAGTCGTTGACGCTGCCCTATCGCGTTCAGCATGGGGGCAGCGATTCCTTGTCTTCCAAGCTGGACGAACCCCAGGCACTGATCTACGCGTGCATACAGTCACGCCATCATGACGGCCACATGCGCCAGCGCCAAATTGAGCGGTTGGCTGGGGTGTCCGAGCCTTAGGTTGTGCCGTTCGTGGTGCAGCTCTGCAGTGAATACGTCGTGGAAATCCTGCAGGACATTGAGGCGCGTTTGCCCTTGCTGGACAAGCGCGCCTATGGAACGGTTCTTCGAGACAATCCGACCTTTCTGGATCTGGCGCAGCAACGCATGACCAGCTACTGGGATTGCTACTACCGGCGGCGCTGGATCAGAGGCGAAACCTATGTCGGGTTTCGCCTGTTCAAGCAGTTCCGCGACTGGCAGGTCTCTGGCTAGGACTTCACGAGCTTGAAAAGCTCGATCCGCAGCTCAATTGCCAGAGCTGCGGCGCAACCGATCGGACGAGTTCTTGTTCAAGCGCTTCGCTTCGTCCTCCGCGTAGTCTTCCTCGCCCTCTTCGTACTTGCCTTCATACATGCAGCTGCTGCGGTTCCATCCGCACTCGCCGCCTAACGAGCAACCTGAGCTCAAGGCGGCAAGAAACAAGAGGATGCTGCAACGGCCTAATCTTTGAATCGACATATCGCTCCCTGGTGATCGGGGTAGTGTACGGGATGGGGATGACGACTAAGGGGGCAAGCCGCATCAGGATTTCATCTTGTACGACCTATTCCTCAACGAGCAGCCCGGGGCGCTCACGAACGGTTCCCCCCTCTACACGCATCGAAACCCTCGAAGACCTGGTGAAGTCATCGGACGAACGGGCCAAGCGGCTGCGACTATCCGGGATACCCTTCGTGAACCCGTTCGTGGCCTGCTCGATCACGTCGGATAGGGTTGGCGAGAATCGGACTGCAGAAACTGAAGGACCGGTTTTTCGTGCCAAAAGCTGCGTGAGAATAGGCAATGGACCACTTGCGATCCCTTGTCCGTTTACGCATCAGTCTCCGAAAGGGACGAAAATGCCACTCGCCGCATTACTGCCATGATCCGTTCCGCCTATACTTGCCCTGCGATCGCACCAACGATCGCCCGGATTGACAGCCGGAGTTAACAGGAGCGGACAGTCGCCGCAATAGCGGCATTTTTACGTCCGTCGGCCGACGCACGTCCCTGCTATGGGCGGGCCTAGGCTGGGGCACGCTCGCGTGCGCCGGTTGCTTCTGTTACCGGTCTGTCAACCCGGCCTTGTGCCCGCCCACCCCGATTGACAGCGGGACGCGGGCTCCTTACTCAACAGGAGGCCGTAATGAATGACCACCCCTACACACTTGACCGCTGGGCGACACCGGATGATCCCGAGCATGGCCTTGTTCGGTTTTCTGACCTTCGGAAGATGGAGCGGGCTTGCCAGGGAATTTGGGCAATTAGCCGAATCGTTGGCAATGGAGCAAATGACCCGGAGAGGTCCGGTAACCAGCAGCTCGATCCTTGGGTTGTATCCAACTTGCTAGGCGGCATTGAAAGTCTCTGCGATCACATCACAGATCTTGTTGAATCTGCCCTTGATGAATTCAGATTCACCGACGGAGCAAAACCGATTCATTAAGAGATGTGTCTGACGGAGTCAGCATTGGCGTGATGCTGACTCGCGATAGCACAGCCAGTGCCTCAGATGCAAGAGAGTCAGCTTACGGCTGTGCATTCAACCGGTCGTTGCAACAGCTTGGTTAAATCGCTCGGCCGGCGTTTCGTAGCCCAGAGTCTTTCGCGGACGCTCGTTCAAGCATCTAGCAATAGCATCTAGTCTGTTCTGCGAGTAGTCGCTGAGGTCGAGGCCCTTTGGCAGATATTGCCTGAGGAGGCCATTGGTATTTTCGTTGGTTCCACGCTGCCAGGGACTCTGTGGATCGCAAAAGAACACTTGTATATCTGTGGCTAGAGTGAACCGGCTATGCGCAGCCATTTCCTTTCCTCGGTCCCACGTCAGAGATTTGTATAGCTCATGAGGCAACCTCCGAGCATGCCTGATCAGCGCATTGACGACCGTTTCGGTGTCCTTCGCTGCCACCTTGATCAGCATGAGGTAGCGCGTCTGCCTTTCGACCAGCGTGGCGATCTGACTATTACAACTTCCGAAGAGCAGGTCGCCTTCCCAGTGGCCTGGTACGGCTCGATCCTCCGCTGAGGCCGGGCGCTCGCTTATCGAGATCGCATCCACGATCCGCCCGTGGTCATCCGTCTTTTGCGTATGGTGGCGAGATCGGCGCATGGCTCGGGTACGTCGCAAATGCGCTACGAGCTCCTTTTTCAAGGCTCCGCGCGTGGATAAAGAGTGTTCGATAAATGGTCTCGTGCGACACTTGGCAGGCCTCGTCCCCGCAGTAGGCGCGTTTCAGCCAACCGGCGATTTGCTCTGGCGACCATTGCAAAGCCAACTTCTCCGCCACTAACTGCGCCAAACGCCAATTGTCTGCCAGTTTGCAGGGCTTTGGGCGACGCGCCCTGTCCCACGTCGCTTGATCGGCCTGGCTGGCGCGGTATTTCGACTGCCCGCCATTGCGCTTGATCTCTCTGCTGACGGTTGAGGGTGCACGCCTGAGCCCTATGGCGATGGAGCGAATCGATTGACCGCGGACTAGGCCCCGAGAAATTTCTTCACGCTCTGCCAAAGACAGCGCTAGGCAAGATCGACGGCGCGGCGCGGGCTGAATACCGCCCGTCTCAGCAAGAATCCTCTGAATTGACGAATGATTTCGGTCAAATAGTTGAGCAATCTGCTGAAGCGAGTCACCCTTTCGCCAGTGCTCCCACATCACGAGCTTCTGACTTTCGGTGTAGTAGATTCGAGCTCTCTGCTTCATTTGCAACACCTCTTCTGCTTGCGCAGCCTCTAGTGTGTTGCAACGACCGGTTGAATGCACAACCCATAACTGCCAGTTAATAGAGACCAGCGATCTATACCAATCTAAGGTTTCATCTCTTTTGCCCATTTTCCAATATCTTCATACTTTGCAATTTCCTTATGAATATTCTTTGGAATGTGGGGCATCTCGGCCGCAAGGTTATCAAGACGCTCACGAACTTGATCTAGCGTTGCTATGTTTATGTCTGAACTTGCTAAAAGTTGCTCAATGCATCTCCCCACTGCATTGTATTTAGCACCTGCGACTCGATGCCGTTCAGCGCGATCTTGATACTGGAAGCCTGCACCTAGCGCGGCCAATACTGCTGCGGCTACACTCATGAAGCCAGTAAACACTTTTAGCCATATATCTGGTTGTGCCTGAATGCTGCTAAAGACAGCCGTTCCAACCAGTGCGGACAGTCCGGCGGACCAACCTACGAGCCACCTATTTCTGCGACTAAGTAATTCGGCAGTCTTATAGTGCCCAACTGCAACAGTAGCGCATCGCTGATACCAGTCAATCGCCAATTTGTGGAAACTTTCTAGGTCCGTCAAAAGATCATCCTTGAAGGTTAATGTTCGATTATCTACAAGGTCTCAGTCTTTGCCTATGTCCGAAAGCAGTGTCTGCAGGGTGCCAAAATTAGTCATATAACCTCCGAGGAATTCTGATGCTCTTGGAGCTTAGTCTTGGCTAGCACCATCACCTCGGTAGCAAACTCTCTGACGGTAAAAATGGTGTCAGACTACAATTTGGTTAGCTAAATTGTAGTCTGACACCATTTCTGAGTACAACTGCTTCACTTTGCACTTCGAATGTCGGGAAAAACAACTCTCTGCACATCACTACCTATTGAGTGATAGCAAAACACGCCGTCACCATCGAATCCAGATGCAATGCACTTGACTTGAAACCTCATGCCATTCTGATCACGATTGCAGGTATTAATTTGCACACCCACCAGGCGCAACTTTCGCTTCGCCAAATCCGGACGAAAACATACATTAGCCGCAGGACGCGCAGCAACGGACGGATAACACCATGCATCTTGCATTTGAGGCGGGAGATCAAAGTAATCTTTTGCAATAACGTCCGAGATATTGTACAAATATTCGGTGCCGACCCCTACATCCCGGGTAAATTCGTGCGCCAAGAAATCATTTAGCATTCTCAGCTTTAGAACCTCATCCTTATTTAGATTCGGAAGATCAGGAGTCACCCCTATGGTTGAGACCCTAATATCCTCCAACGCCTCATAAACAATAAGTGAGAAGTTCTCCCCATCAGGAATTTTCATTTCCTCGACGGCCACCGTAGGATTACCCGGCGAAGTGTAAAGTAGCGGCTCCCCCACACGATTCAATCTACCTGCCCCAACGACATGCGCAGGAGGACTCCAGGCGTCTGACTCCACGCGCATGCCTTTCAAGGGAATTTTCGTATCATCAGCCTGAAGCGTTCTTACTCGATAGAATCTCGTTCCCGCAGGATATGCACCACCACCAGGGACAAGTATTGCCGACTTTCCCTTCGGGGTATCGAAGCACAACACATCTAGGACGTGTCTTGCAATCTCCATCCTAGATAGACGTTTAAAGGGAAGCTGTCGAAACGCACTTATCTTTCCATGCAATTCTCCTATATCTACATATTCTAGATTCTTCTTTAAATGACTTTCCAACTCCAGCCTCCCAATACGTTCGAGAAAAGGTGTCAGGCTACCATTCCACTTCTGCAGGAAAGGTGTCAGACTACGATTTCGCTTCCGAAATTTTAGTCTGACACCCTTATGTTACCCCCCAATAACAGAACATCTCTTCCGAAAAACTCGAAAAAATCCAGACTGCAACTGGCTAGCGGACTTGAAACCCGACACTCGGTTTGGATTTATATTCACACCGCTGACGAACAAATTCGGACGGCACAGAAACGGTTGCCTCAAAGAAATCAGAAAAACTAAAATCTACTAGTTTCTCCGGTGCTACCAGTACAGCTTCTTGTGCATTTCCAAGGAAGACTACCGGCTGGTCTGGAGCAACGTTAGAGCATTCGTGCACGTGGTTAAACTCTAATGCATATGCCATCAAATAGATTTTTTCTGGCACTCGGGAATCAGATAGTTGATTGGTTGACCACCCCCACCCATAATACACAATCACGGCGGAAACAAAAGCAGAAAGCAAATAATAAAGTGGCGTTAATTCGATGTTTTCTTTGCCACTCATCTCGTTATGGAGCCAGACAAGACTGTTTATTGTGTGCATAGCGAACAAAATCGCCACTAAAACAATTATAAAAGGCAGCAGGAGTTTCAGCACCAATATGGCCGTAGAAAACACCAAAGTAATGGGCAGCGCAGATGCATCAATGTGAAATATCTCATTAATAATTCCTGCCGCCTTTCCTCTAGCATAGAGTACCACTCCAGAAAGAATAATAGAAACCAGAAATTTCGTGACAGTGTGCTCCCATAGAGACTGTATCACTGTCGATCGTTCCAAGGAAACTCCGACGAACACCGTGCACAAAAATACCGCACACAACCTAAATACCAGTGTATTTTCGCGCACCCAATCCCAGTCGCTGCTTGCTGAACGAGTTATCGCCAACATGACACCAAGAAAGCCAATCAGCCCTAGGGACCATTTAGTTTCATAATTTCGCTTCATTTTCTCAGTGTTGCGTAATTTCAGCAGCTCACTCACACCATAGCGAACTTTGAAAAATAATAATAACGTGGTGCTTTATATCACCACCGCATCAATCTTGACCACCTTCCCCTTTTGGGAATTTTGACGTTAGACTACAATTCTCTCAGCAAATTGCAGCCAAACACTATTTCTCCTACCTACAAAGGAGACACTCCATGCCAAAATTCGTGACCATCGGATATGGCGATCAAGAGGGCTACGATCGTACGCCTGCGACCATCCGAAACGCAGCCCATGCGCACGACGCAAAATTGCAGAAAGACGGCGTATTGATGGGCGTTGCAGGCAAGCCAGTACAAGTGCGCAACCACGAGGCCGCCCAGCTCGAAACAACGCCCGGCCCATTCATGGAATCCCTCTTGCCAGTGGCCGGCTTCGCCATCATCGAAGCCGCCGACATGGCCGAAGCTATAGCGATAGTGTCGCAAACGCCCTGCGCCGTCGCGCACGGGGTCGTTGAAGTGTGGCCGCTAGAACAGCCGTAGCGACACCTCTCATTCGCACCGTAGGTTTACGTCTCGCAAGAACGGGGGAACAACAGCCCAGCGCCTATCCCCCACCCCGCATTCACAAATGCCGATGGCTGCAAACCATAGCCTGCCCGGTCAACCCCTCGATCAGCCTAGCCAGACCCCGTGCGCTGCCATCATCCAGCCATTCCGTCCGAACCATCCGAAACCCCATCGCCAAGCTGTACTGCCAATCCAGCTCCAGTATCCGGTAATCGCGCCCATTCTCCGCACAATGCCATTGCGCCGCCGGATCCTCGTAAGCCGCTCCAATAAAATCAACATGCGAGTCAAACGGCGGCATGGATTCCAGCAGCTCATCTGCCCCCGGCAAGCTAGGCTCGGACAGGTTCTCCCCCACCGCCACATGTGGCTCAGGCCCGTCATAAGCCAGCAGCATCAACGGAAAATTCTTGGGATCTGCGTCGTAGGAAGCCCGCGTATCGTCAGTCAGATAGGCACGAGCCGCCGGCCCCAGGCAGTACTGCGGACTGTTCCAGTCGCTGCTCTCGTTATCGGCATACCGATCCCCCGGCGTAATACCGTGCTCAGCCAGCAACGCCATGGCCTCTTCCATCGTGTCGTTGTGGCGTATCGGCATATCCGCCGGCAAATACCCCGCCCCCACGTACATGGCGATCACGTCTCCCGTGGTGCGCAGTCCTTCTTGATATTGGTACGACCCTTCGTTCAGGCTGGCCAGATCGAAGCTCAGATTCAACAGAGCGCGATACGGAACACCGTCGCCGCGCGGCTCCAGCACGTATCCGCCTTCCAGCAGTTTGATTTCCAGCGCCCGCCAATCAGGCGGCGCCAAATGCATGTCGCGGGGGCACAGAAACTGGTGGTGTTCGGACATGGGCGAGACTCACTCTGCTGAGGTGATTGGGGCCGGCGAATTGTAAGCTGGCGCCCCGCGCATTTCCCCAGGCAGAGGAATCAGGCAACGCAAACACTTAATCCACTTTCGCCCCCGACCTCTGCACCAGCGGCACCCATTTGGCGATATCCGCCTGGATAAATGCCGCCAGTCCGCTGGGTGGCCCGTCGTGGAAGATCTCATACCCCAAGCCCTGCAACCGCTGGCGCTGTTCGGCGCTATCCATGACTTTGCGTGCCGCGGCGTTGAGTTTCGCCACGACGTCCGGCGGCGTGCCAGTGGGGGCCATCAGGCCTAGGTCGACGGTGATCACGTAGCCCGGCACGCCCTCTTCCATCATGGTCGGCACGTCTGGCAGCAAGGGGGATCGGGCCTCGCCCGTGACCGCCAAGGCGCGCAGCTTGCCTTCCTTGACCAGGCCGGACACGCTGGGCGTGTTGTAGAAAGCAAAAGCGACCTCATGCGCCATGACGGCGGCCACGCCTTGCGGGGCGCCACGGTAGGGGATGTGCGCGGCCTGGGTGCCGGTGATCGACAGCAGCAATTCGGCCGAGAGGTGGTGCGTGGTGCCGTTGCCGCCGGACGAGTACATCAGCTTGCCCGGTTGGGCTTTCAAGGCCGCGACCAGTTCGGGTACGGAGCGGTATGGGCTGTCGGACGGCACGACCAGCACATTGGAGCCGCCGGCCAGATAGGCGACCGGCACGAAGTCCTCGGTCGGGTCGTAGGATAGCTTCGAGAACAGTCCCAGGTTGATGGCCCAGGTATTGTTGGAGCCCAGCACCAGCGTATAGCCATCGGGCGAGGCCTTGGCCACGTAGCTCATGGCGATCTGGCCGCCGCCGCCGGACTTGTTCTCGACGACGACCGTTTGTCCCAGTTGCTGGCTAAGGCCGGGCTGGATCGAGCGCGCCAGGATATCGGCCGTGCTGCCCGCCGCCAGCGGCACGACCAGCGTGATGGGACGATCCGGAAACGGCGCCGCCTCGGCTGGCGTCGCGGCAAGCGACGCACAGGCCAGTACAGCCCCCAGTAGAACCCCTTGTAGTGTTTTCATGATGCCTCCGCGCTGGCGCGAGCTATGGAAACCATGCGGGCTTGCATGATGCCAAGCAGCGTATCGGAGCAGGCAACCCCGAAAAATAGGCGGGGTGCTATAGCGTCATGCCATCACGGCATGGCGGCGTCGCGGCGCAGGCGTTGGGAGACCGAGCGGACCACGGCGACGAAGGCCTGGGCCGCGGGAGACAAGGGGTAGTTGGCCAGGCGCGCGATGGAGATCGGCCATTCCAGCGCCGGATTGCGCAAGGCAATGCCTTTGATGCCGGCGGGCATCTGCCCGCGCGCGATTTGCGGCAGCATGGCCACGCCCATGCCGGCCTGTATCAGGCCGATGGCCGTGGACAGCAGGACGACGCGCTGTTCGACGCGCGGATAGATGTTCGCCGCGATCAAGCGGCGGCTGATGTTGAGCCAGGCGGGCGCTTCGGGGTTCAGCTGGATGCAGGGCAATTCGGCCAGCACCTTGGCGTCGACCTCGTCCAGCCTGGCCAGGGGATGATCCATGCGCGCGAAGAGCGCGATGCCGCTGTCGGAAAGCTGTTCCACCATGATGCGGGAGTCGTCGTCCTGCATGACCGCACCCAGGCCGACATCGGCCTCGTGCGAGAGCAGGCGCGTGCGGATCTGCTGCACCATGCAATCGACCACGATCAGGTCCAGTTGGGGGTGGCGCTGGCGGAACTCCATCAGGATGTGCGGCAACAAGGTAGCCGCGCTGACGTGGCCCACGGCGACCATGACTTTGCCGCGCTTCAGGTCGGAGTGTTCGCGGCATTCCTGGATGGAACTGTCTATGGCCAGGATGGCGCGCCGCGCGGCGTCGACCATGGCCTGGCCGTCGCGGGTCAAGGAGACCTCGCGGCCGCGCACCACCAGCGGCTGGCCGACTTCGGCCTCCAAGCGGCGGATCAAGTGGCTGACCGAGGGTTGCGACAGGCCCAGGCGTTCGCCGGCGGCCGTAAAGCTGGCCGTTTCACCGATAGCGACCAGCGCGCGCAGTTGGCGCAGGGAGACGGATTCGATCGGCTCGGTCATGTAGCGACGTCATGATGGAATAGTTTGCATACTATAGCTATATGGATGTGCGGTCCCTAAGATGGGATTTCCCTAACCCGCCTGGAACCGCAATGCCCCACTCTTCCTACGCCGCCGACCGCATGGGATCGGCCATCGTCGAACCTACCGGCCGCTTCGAAGCGGGCAGCTTCGCGTCGTTCACGCTGACTTACACGGCGGGCTATTTCGGCATCGACGACACTGGTTCGATCAAGATCGTGCACCGCTTCGCCAGCGACATGGGCAAGCCGCAGTTCGATCAGCCAGACGGCTGGAACTACACCACGGTCGAGGCTTCCAACGGCGCGGTGTTGCAGGTCGAGTACGACGGCAAGCGCAACATCCGGCCCTGGGACAAGACGCTGTTCATCCGGGTGGTGCGCGGCTACCTGGAGGAAGGCGATCGCATCGTGGTGCGCTTCGGCGATACGCGGCAGGGCTCGCCCGGCATGCGGGTGCAGACGTTCAGCGAGCCAACGTTCGAGTTCAAGGTGCTGGTGGACGCCTTCGCCACCTACAACTACACCGAGCTCCAGCACTCGCCCACCATTGCCGTGGTGGCCGGGCCGCCGGTGGCCTACAAGGCCATCCTGCCCAGCCAGGCGGTGGCGGGCGAGCCCTTCAGCCTGGGTTTCAAGGGCGAAGACAAATGGGGCAACCCCAGTGATCAGGTAGCGGGCGAGTTCACCCTGCGCAGCAGCCTGCCGCTGCACGGCCTGCCTGCCACGTTCACTATGCGCGAGGGCGAGCTCTCGTCGCGGCTTGAAGGGTTGGTGGCCGAAGCGCCCGGCGAGCTGCGCATCGAGGTGCTGCGCGACGGCCTGCCCGTGGCGCAAAGCACGCCCTGCCGCATCGTCGCGGCCGGCGGCGGCACACGCGGGCACTACTGGGCCGATCTGCACGGGCAGTCCGAGGAAACCATAGGCACCAATTCCGCCGAGGACCTGATCCTGTTCGCGCGCGACCGCGCCTTTCTGGACGTCATGAGCCACCAGGGCAATGACTTCCAGATCACCACGCCGTTCTGGGAACAGCTGAACCAGCTGACCGCGCAATACAACCAGGATGGATCGTTCATCATCTTTCCCGGCTATGAATGGTCGGGCAACACCGGCCTGGGCGGCGACCGCAACGTGCTGTACCTGAAGGAAGGCCGCCCCATCCATCGTTCCTCGCACGCCCTGATCGACGACCTGTCGGACCTGGCGCTGGACGCCAACGATGCCGATGCGCTGTTCGACGCGTTGAAGGACGAGGACGTGGTGGTGTTCGCGCACATAGGCGGGCGCTACGCCGACATTACGCGGTCGCATGACGCGCGGCTGGAGCGCTCCATCGAGATCCACTCCGACTGGGGCACCTTCGAATGGCTGCTGGAGGATGCTTTCCGGCTGGGCTACCGCGTGGGCATCCTGGCCAATAGCGACGGGCACAAAGGCCGGCATGGGGCCAGCCATCCTGGCGCATCGTTGTTTGGCGCGTATGGCGGCCTGAGCTGTCTGATTGCCGACCAGTTGACTCGCCAGTCGATCGCCGAATGCCTGCGCCAGCGCCGGCACTACGCCACCACCGGATGCCGCGCCTACCTGGACGTGCAGGCGCATTTCGATAGTCCGGCGCAGCGCTATTCCGATGATCCCAAGTTGGGCGCGCCGGTCACGCGCGAGTCCGTCACGCAGGCCGATATGGGCGCCATCCTGTCGTACGACGGCGACTCGCTGGAGCTGTCCTTCGAGGTCCTGACCCATGGCGCCATTGAGCGCGTGGAAGTCCGCAACCGCATGGACGTGGTGCAGACGCTGTACCCCTACGACGAGGCCGCGCTAGGCAGCCGGATCCGCATCGTCTGGGAAGGATCCGAGTACCGCGGCCGCGGTCGCCAGACGGTCTGGGACGGTAGCGCGACCCTGGAAGGCAATACCTTCGTCGATCCGCTGCCTATCAATTTCTGGAACCTGGACAAGACCCTGGCGCAACCCCGCCCCGACATGCTGAGCTGGCGCTCGCTGACCACCGGCGGCTATAGCGGCATCGACGTGCGGCTGAACAATCCGCGCGCTGGTGTGTTGAAAATCGACACGCCGGTGGTGCGTACCGAGATCCGCGTCGACCAGATCGGACTGGAACCGGTAGTCGTGGAAAACGGCGGCATCCGGCGCCGTCTCCAGGTCTATCGCCTGCCGGACGAGAATCCGGTGCAACGGATGCAGGCCCGGGTGCGCGTGCCGCTGCACACTGACTCCGACAATGCGGTGTACCTGCGCATCACGACCGAGGACGGCTTCTTCATCTACTCCAGCCCGATCTATGTGGAACGGACCGGGTCCGGGCCGAAATAAGGCGGCCGGCCGCTAGGCGCCGGCGGCATCGATCAATTCCGCCGACGACTCCCGCAGGCACTCGGCGAATAGCTGCGTGGTCGATGTCGTGGTGTCTTCGCGCCAGTACAGGATGGCCTCGCCCAAGGGGCCCAGCGGCGGCAGCGGCAGCATCCGCATCGTTCCGCGCTGCACGTAGCGGCGCGCGAGCGACAGCGGCAGGATCGAAACGTATCCCCCGTCGCGCAGCAAGGACAGGTTCAGCGCCAAGGAACTGGACTCGATGGTCGGACGCAACAGGGTCACGCCATGTTCGGCCAGGATCTCGACCATGGTCGCAAAAGCGGGCGAACCCTGCATGGGCGTGATCCAGCGCACGTCCTGCAGGTCGTCCCAGGCCACGGGAGTGTCGGGGCCGCCCAATGGGTGGCGCGTACCCACCACGAACACGAACGGCTCGTGATGCAAGGACTCGTGGCGCATCACCGGCAGATATCCGGTCACGCGGTTGCGGCCCAGGGCCAGGTCGAGATTGCCTTCGTCCATCATCTTGAGCAGGCGATCGAGCGTGGCTTCCACGAACGAGAACGAGGCATTCGGCGCGCGCCGCGTGAACAGTTCGACGGCATGCGCGATCAGGGGTTGGGGAATCGTCACCACGGCGCCGAATCTGACGTGGCCCGCCGTGCCTGAGGCCAGCGCCTTGACGTCGCGCCGCGCCAGTTCGATCTGGCGCAGGATCTCGCGCCCGCGTTCGACCAGCACGCGGCCTATGCGCGTCAATTCGATGGCGTTGCCTACACGGCGCACGACCGGCGCGGCCAGCGCCTCCTCGATCTCCGCGATCTGCTTGGAGATGGCAGGTTGCGTGACGTGGAACGCGGCGGCCACCCGAGTCACCTGGCGCAGCTCGCCCAGCGCCACCAGGATACGCAGATGCCCAAGCTTCAGGCCGCTGCGGAAAAAGCGTTCTATCGAATTGTCGGACGGCGTGTTGGCGGACATGTCGTGAATGGAAAGACAGGGGGTATCGGTCGCCATCGGGTAATGGCGCAAGCCGCCAATCATAACCAAACGGTAATGCCAAATGCGCAAAGTGTGATTTGCCGCCGAATGCGAGCAGCCCGTACCCTTCGAACGGACAGCACTGTAGCGCAGGCCTTTCGTGAAGCATCGACGATCAACTGGGAACAATGATTGATCCCACGTCGATGCCGCACCGCATAACCGAACTCGCAGACTGCCGAATAACTCGATGTGCCCCATGGCACACACCCACGGAGACAACACCCATGAGCTCGTCCCTTTCCGGCGGCGCGCCGGCCTATGCCGGCGCGCAGGCCGCGCAGAATCCTGCGCAGCTTGACGCGCTGTACCGCAAGCTGGCCTGGCGCATCATGCCGTTCCTGTTCCTGTCGTTCATCGTCGCCTACATCGACCGTGTGAATGTGAGCTTCGCCAAGCTGCAAATGCTGGCCGACCTGTCGATGTCGGAAACGGTCTACGGCCTGGGGGCCGGCATTTTCTTTCTGGGCTACTTCATCTTCGAGGTGCCCAGCAATCTGATCCTGCATCGCGTGGGCGCGCGCATCTGGATCGCGCGCATCATGGTCACGTGGTCGATCATTTCCTGCCTGACGATGTACGCGCAGGGACCGTTGTCGTTCTATTTGCTGCGTTTCCTGTTGGGGGTGGCCGAAGCCGGTTTCTTCCCAGGCATCGTGCTGTACCTGTCGACCTGGTTCCCGTCGAGCCGCCGCTCGCAGATCATCGCCCTGTTCATGGTGGCCATTCCGGTGTCGGGCGCCATCGGCGGTCCGCTGTCCGGCTGGATCATGGAACGGTTCGGCGGCCTGCATGATCTGGCCGGCTGGCAGTGGCTGTTCCTGGTCGAAGGCCTGGGGTCGCTGCTGGTCGGTATTGCCGCCTTCTTCATGCTGCAGGACCGGATCGAGACGGTGAAGTGGCTGAACGCGGACGAGAAGCGCCTGCTGGCGCAGGATCTGGCGGCCGACGACAGCACCCGCGCCCGCCATAGCGTGCGGCAGGTGTTCGGCGACCGTAAAGTGTGGCTGCTCGGCCTGCTCTATTTCTGCATCGCCATGGGCAACTACGGCCTGGTGTTCTGGCTGCCGACGATGATACGGGCCGCGGGCGTGGCCAATCTGGGCAATATCGGCCTGCTGTCGGCAGTGCCGTCGCTGGTCAGCGCGGTGGCGATGATACTCATCGCGCGCCATGCGGACCGCACGAACGAACGCCGCATCCACGTTGCCGTGTGCTGTGTGCTGGGCGCCGTCGGCATGCTGGTATCGGTGCTGCTTGCCGAACACCTGTGGTGGTCGATGGCCGCCCTCATCGTCGCCGCCATCGGCATCAATTCGATCGCGCCGGTCTTCTGGGGCATCCCCACGGCGATGATGAGCGGCGCGGGCGCTGCAGCGGCCATCGCGCTGATCAATTCGGTGGGCAACCTGGCCGGCTTCGTCAGCCCGTATGTCATCGGCTTTCTCAAGGACGCCACGGGGCAGCTGCTGCCCGGCATGATCCTGCTGGCCTGCGCGCTGGTCGGCGGGGCCTTCATCGCCATGTCGCTGCGCACGAAGCGGGGGCAGGCATGAGCGTGCCCGTCTGTCTGGTAACCGGCGCGGCCAGCGGCATCGGGGCCGCCACGGCCCTGCGTTTCGCGCGTGAAGGCTGGGCCGTGGCCATCAACAATTTCGACGACGGCACGCGGGCGGCGGCCGAGGCGGTGGCCGCGCAGTGCAGCGAGGCCGGCGCGCAGGCCATCGTCGTCGATGCCGACGTGGGCGACGACGCTGCCTGCCGCGGCATGGTCGATGCGGTCGCGGCGCAGTGGGGACGGCTGGACGCTGTCGTCAACAGCGCGGGCACGACGCGCGTGATTCCGCACGGCGACCTGGACGCGGTCGACGCTGGCGAATTCGAACGCGTCTACCGCGTGAACCTCATCGGCATGTTCCAGATGACGCGCGCCGCGGCTCCCCTGTTGCGCGAGCGTCCGGCAGGCGCGGCGTCGGGCTGCGTCATCAATATTTCTTCGCTGGCGTCCCTGAATGGCACGGGATCGTCCATCGCCTATGCGGCCTCGAAGGGCGCGGTCAATTCGCTGACGCTGTCGCTTGCGCGCAATCTCGCCCCGCAGGTCCGCGTTAATGCCATTGCCCCGGGCATGGTCGACGACGGCTTGCTGCGGCGCGTGCTCGGCGACGAGGCCTACGCCCGAGTGGTCGACGGCATGCGCGAGAACGCGCCGCTCAAGCGGGTGTCGCAGCCTTCGGAAGTCGCGGACCTGGCCTGGTTCATCGCCGCCCGCGCGCCGGCGATGACCGGCCAGGTGCTGGCCATCGAAAACGGCTTGATGCTCAACACTTGAGTCTCCGCCAATACTAGGAACATCATCCATGAAAGATCTGCACAAACACCGCTCCCGTACGGTCACCGAGGGCGTGACGCGCGCGCCGCACCGCGCCTTCCTGCGCGCCACGGGCCTGGACGACGAGGCCATCGACAAGCCGTTCGTCGCCATCGTCGACACGTACGGTGAGAACACACCCTGTTCCATGTCGCTGAACCAGATTTCGGACAACGTGCGTCTCGGGATCGCGGCCGGCGGCGGCGTGCCGATACGCGGCTCGGCGATCTCGGTCTCCGACGGCACGTCGATGAATCACTCGGGCATGCGCTTCTCGCTGGTGTCGCGCGAGACTATCGCCGACAGCGTCGAGCTGTTCGTGCGCGCCCACTGCTACGACGCGCTGGTCGGCGTGGCCGGTTGCGACAAGACCTTGCCCGGCATCCTGATGGGCATGGTGCGCGTGAACGTCCCCGGCGTGTTCCTGTTCGGCGGAGCGATGCTGCCGGGCGTGGCCCCGGACGGATCGCAGGCCACGATCCTGACGGCCATCGAGGCCGTGGGCGCGGCGCAGCGCGGCGATATGTCGGCCGAAACGCTGCGCGGCATAGAAAAGCGCTGCACGCCGACCGCCGGTTCCTGCCCGGGGCAATTCACGGCCAACACCATGGCGATGGTCGCCGAAGTGCTGGGGCTGGCTCCGCTGGGCTCGGCAATGGTGCCGGCTGTCTACAGCGAACGCATCGCGATCGCCCGCCGCGCCGGCGAAAACGTCATGCGCGCGCTGCGCAACGGCGGGCCGCTGCCGCGCGACCTGGTGACCCGCAAGAGCCTGGAGAACGCCTGCGCGGCCGTCGCCGCCACCGGCGGGTCGACCAATGCCATGCTGCACATCCCGGCCATCGCCCACGAGGCAGGCATCACATTCACGCTCGATGACGTGTCGGAAGTGCTGGCGCGCACGCCGCTCATCGGCGACATGCAACCCGGCGGACGCTATCTGGCCGTGGACCTGCATCATGTCGGCGGCGTGCCGGCGGTGCTCAACGCCCTGCTCGCGGGCGGGCATATACACGGCGACACGCTCACGCAAAGCGGCGAAACGCTGGAAACGGCGCTGCGCGCCTTCCCCGGCCCGGACGGCCGCGTGGTCAAGCCGCATGACGAACCGCTCTCGCCCAACGCGGGGCTGGTGGTCCTGCGCGGCAATCTGGCCCCGGACGGTGCCGCGCTGAAGACCGCCGGCCTCAAGCAGCTGGTGTTCTCGGGCACGGCGCGGGTATTCGAGACGGAAGAGGACTGCATGGCCGTGGTTGCCGCTGGCACCTATCGGGAAGGCGACGTCCTCGTCATTCGCAACGAAGGACCCAAGGGCGGCCCGGGCATGCGTGAAATGCTGAGCGTCACCGCAGCGATCTACGGACAAGGCATGGGAGAAAAGGTCGCGCTGCTGACCGATGGCCGGTTCTCGGGCGCCACGCGCGGCATGTGCATCGGCTATGTCGGCCCCGAAGCCGCGGCGGGCGGTCCGATACGCCTGCTGCGCGACGGCGACCGCATACACATCGACGCGGTCAAGGGGAGCCTGGACGTCGAACTCTCCGACGAGGAACTAGCGGAGCGGGCCAGGGTCAGCCAGCCGTTCTTGCGCGGCAGGCTGGGCGGCGTGCTTGAAAAGTATGAAGCGCTGGTGCGTCCGGCCAAGCTGGGCGCCGTGACCCATTCCGGGGCCGTGAACTGGCCTTACGAAGCGTCGCTCGGGAAAGCTCCTGCCCAGGGAGGCCAGGAATGACGAAGACGCCGCGCATTGGCTTTTGCGGCATCGGCCGCATGGGTGAACCCATGACCCGCCGGCTGTTGGCCGCTGGGCACGAGGTCGCCGTCTGGAACCGCTCCAGCGCCAAGCTCGGCTCCCTTGTCGCTGCGGGAGCCGTGGCAAAAGCCACGCCGCAGGCGCTGGGCGACAGCGTGGACATCGCCCTGCTTTGCCTGGGCGACGGCCAAGCCGTGGAGGACGTGGTGTTCGGCGCGCACGGGCTGGCGCAAGCCGCCACGCCGCCCGCTTGTCTCATCGACCATTCGACCTTGTCGCCCGCGCTCACGCGCGCCTTGGCCCAGCGCTGGACGACGGCGACCGGCGGCGTGTGGATCGATGCGCCCGTCTCGGGCGGCACGGACGGCGCGGCAGCCGGTAAGCTGGCCATCATGGCGGGCGGACCCGCCGACACGATCGAAGCCGTGACACCCTTGCTGCGCGCATACGCCTCGCGCGTCACGCGCATGGGCGAGGTCGGCGCGGGCCAGACCACCAAGCTCGCCAATCAGGCCATCGTCGCGACCACGCTGGCCGGCCTGGCCGAAGCCTTCGTGCTGGCCAAGCGCAGCGGCATCGATACCGCCGCCCTGCCGTCGGCACTGCAAGGCGGTTGGGCCGATTCCGTGCTGCTGCAAACCTTGTGGCCGCGCATGGTGACCCCGCCCGAGCATGCCACCGGCACGGTGCGCGTGCTGCTCAAGGATCTGGACGCGATTGCCGAACTGGCCGAAGCGAGCGCCACAATCCAACGCGTGCTGCCGGAAGTGCGCCGGCTGCTGCAGGATGCCGCACAGCGCGGCATGGGCGACTGGGATCTCTCTCAAGTCTTCCGGATCGGCGAGGCCGAGAGCCAGGCCGGCGCGTAACGGACTGCGTAATGGGGAGCGCCTGGCGCCCCCCCTTTCTCCGTCAACCCAACGGCAACTCCAGCACCTGCTTCGTCGTCATGATGTCGCCGAAGGTGTCATCGATGCTCGCCAGCGCCGCACGATGCAGCATCGCATGCGGCAAGGCCGACTGTTCCCCCGCGCCCGTATCCAGGTCGCGCGTGGCGCAGGCATCGGCCGCCACGATCACCTGATAGCCCAGCGGCACCGCATCCCGGGCCGCGCCTGCCACGCAGGCGTGCGTCATCAGGCCGGTGATCAGCAGCGTGCGTACGCCAGCCGCCTTCAGGCGCTGGTCGATATCAGTGCTGGGAAACACGCTGACCGTGGACTTGCGCAGCACCGTATGGCCCGGCGCGGGACTCAGGTCCGGATGGAATTCGATGCCTGCGCTGCCGTCGGCGAAGACCGGGCTGCCGGCGGGCGTGGCGTGCTGGATGTGGAAGACCGGGATGCCATGCAGATCGGCGTGGGCCACGAGCTGCGCGGCGTTGCGCAGGGCCGCGGGGCCTTCAGGGATAGGCAGCCTGCCGCTGAAGTATTCATTCTGGAAGTCGATCACCAGCAAGGCGGTGCTGGCCGGGTCGATGGACTGCGGGGCGGTGGCGCCAGCGATGGCGCGAATGGTCGGGTGGTTCATCGTAGGTCCTTGATCTGTAGGCGTTTAGTGTGCAGTTCACGCATGCGGGCGAACGGCATCAAGGATGCGCCATCGGGCGTTAACCCGAAAGTGGCCCGAATACCAATAAATGATAGGATCGGGCCAAATCCGCATTCCTGCCTCTTGTGCCATGCATACCATCGCCGTCGTCGCCTTCGCGGGCATCAGTTCCTTCCACCTGTCCGTGCCCTGCATGGTGTTCGGCGACGACCTGGCCCGGCTGGGCGTGCCGCGCTATCGCCTGCTGGTTTGCGGCGAAGCGGTCGGACCCGTCGCGACCATGTCGGGTTTCGATATCCATGTGCCGCACGACTATTCGGCCCTGGCCGAGGCCGACACGGTGATCGTGCCCGCCTGGCGCGATCCGGACGAGCGCCCGCCGGAAACCATGCTGCAGGCCCTGCGCGAAGCGCATGCGCGCGGCGCGCGGGTCATCGGCTTGTGCCTGGGCGCCTTTGTGCTGGCGGAGGCCGGCCTGCTCGACGGCCGCCCGGCTTCGACGCACTGGGTCTGGAGCGACGACTTCGCCCGCAAGTACCCGCAGATCCGTCTCGACCGCAAGGCCCTGTACGTGGACGACGGCGACATCCTGACATCGGCCGGCACCGCGGCCGCCATCGATTGCTGCCTGCACCTGCTGCGCTGCGACCATGGCGCAGAACTCGCTAACCGGGTGGCCCGCCGCATGGTGATGGCGCCGCACCGCGATGGCGGGCAGGCGCAGTACATCGAACGGCCGCTGACGCGGGAGGACGGCGGCGACCCGATAAGCGTCGCGATGGAATGGGCCATCGAGCATTTGCAGGAGCCGCTGGGGCTGGACCGCCTGGCCGACCACGCCGGACTGAGCCGCCGCAATTTCACCCGGCGCTTCAAGCTGAAGACGGGCACGACGGTGACGCAATGGGTGCTGAACCACAGGCTGGCTGCGGCGCAGCGCCTGCTGGAGACGGGCGGGCTGTCGGTGGACCGGGTGGCCGAGGCTACGGGGTTCGGGTCGACGGTGTCGCTGCGGCAGCATTTCACGGCGGCGTTTTCGGTGTCGCCTGCCGCTTATCGGAAGCAGTTCCGGCAGCGGTGATGGCGTTTTGTATCGACGAACCAAGGCTCGGATGCTGGCCAGGTTTGATCGATGCGCGCGGGGCAACAAATAATTCAAACAGAGTTCGTCTTTTCAAGCTGGCGCTCGCCAACTAAGCATAGTCAAAAACAAGATTTAGCCTCCCTTCTCCCCACGCTATATTTTTTTCATCAGCCGCGCCTCGCACAGAGCCGGATCGAACCGCCCCTGGCCATCAATCGTCGCGGCGCTTATTAATCATCCAGCGGCATCACACCGGAAAGCGATGAAGAGAAGAATGTCCAATGAGACACAGGGAGTCTTTTTCTTGCGGGCGATGCGTGCGCTGCGCGGCGGCGCGCACGCCCTTGCAGGACGCCTCAGTCTGCCGCTGATCATTCTCTCGGCTTGGCAATCGGCTTCCATCACAGGCCTGATTTCGCCCACCCTGTTGCCCTCCCCGCTCCATGTCGCCGAGACGGTGGCGTACCTGATCGACAGCGGAGAACTCTGGCGCCACGTCAGCGCCAGCGGCCTGCGAGTGATACAGGGCTTCGTCGCGGCTGCCGCGCTGGCGCTGACATTGGGAATCTCCATGGGAATCTTCAACCGCCTGGAGCGATTCGTGGATTTCCTGATTCAAATACTCAAGCCGGTTCCCCCTATCGCCTGGATTCCGCTGTCGGTCCTCTGGTTTGGCATTGACGAAGGCGCCAAGATTTTCATCATCGTGCTCGGCAGCTTTTTTCCGATTCTGACGACTACCGTGGACGCCATCCGCCAGACGGACTGGCGCTACGTGGAGCTGGCCCGGACGCTGGAGCTGCCCCGCCATCTGTTCATCCGCAAGATCATGCTTCCGGGCGCGACGCCGCAGATCATGAGCGGTCTGCGCATAGGCCTGGCCATGGCCTGGATGTGCGTTGTAGCCGCCGAGCTGATAGCAGCGCCCAGCGGCGTAGGCTTTCTGATCATGGACGGCCGGGCGATGTCCCAGGCAGATTTGGTGCTGGCAGGCATGCTGACCCTGGGTGTGCTTGGGAAGATCACTGACGACGTTCTACGGGCTGTGGAACAACCGCTGGTCCTATGGCGTCCTCAGTTCAAGGGGATGACACGCACATGAACGTCCTATCGCAAGCGCAGCAACGGGCAGGCAACGGCATGCAAGCCCTGAATGTGAGCAAGCAATACCTGGGTCCCCATGGCCAGCATGTGGCTGCGTTGGTGAACATAGATCTCGTCTTTCCCGAAGGCAGCATTACCTGTGTAGTGGGGACCAGCGGTTGCGGCAAGAGCACCTTGCTCAGGATCCTGGCGGGGCTGGATGGCGATCATGGCGGCAGCGTCACGCTAGGCGCACAGACTTTCTCCGGGCCATCGCTCCAACGCGGCGTGGTGTTCCAGGACCATCGCCTGCTGCCCTGGATGACGATTGCGGAGAATGTGGCACTGGGCCTGCACCGCAAGACCGCCCAGAGACGCCGGGAGATCGTGGACCAGAAGCTGGAGTTGGTTGGGCTATTGGCGTTTCGCGACACCTATCCTGCACAGCTTTCGGGCGGCATGGCCCAACGTGTAGCCATTGCACGTGCGCTGGCGCATGAGCCGCGCGTGCTGCTGCTGGACGAGCCGTTCGGCGCGCTGGACACCATCACCCGGCTGCAGATGCAGGATGAGTTGCTCCGAATCCGCGAGAAGGAACGGGTGACGACCGTGCTGATCACCCATGACATCGAGGAAGCCGTCTATCTGGGCGATCGGATTGCCGTCCTGTCGAGCAGGCCGGGCACGGTACGGGCCGTGGTCGATGTCGAGTTGCATCACCCGCGCAAGAGGACAAGCGCCAGCTTCGCGGCCTTGCGCCAGTCGCTTTACGAGCAATTTCTACAACATGCCTCCGGAGCGCCGCCAAGCAACGTGCCAGAGCGTGGCGATACGGCTTACACCCCGATAGCAGGTGGCACCCATGCATGAACGATTCCGGAACCTCATGACAGCGGCGGTCTTCGGCGCAGTCTTGCTCTGCTCCATGGCGGCCCACGCCACCGATACGCTGCGCCTGGGCGTCATGCCCTTCGTGCCGTATTCGGCAAGCCTGCTGGCCCGGCAATACGGCTGGGTGGAAGAGGAACTGAAAAAGGCCGGCCACGACGACGTCAAAGTCATCTGGACGCAATTTTCCGGCGGCCCGCCGATCAATGAGGCGTTTGCTTCCGGCGACCTGGACATCGCCGCGCTCGGTGACACTGCCGCATTGATCGGCCGCGCTTCCGGAATCGACGATCGCATTATCGGTCTGTCATACAAGGGAGAGGAAACGCTGGCGCTGATGGTGCGCAAGGATGCGCCATTCCAGAGCGTGGCAGAGCTCAAGGGTATGAAGGTGGCGACGTTGCGCGGGGGAAACGTGCATGAACTGCTGGCGCTTATCCTTGCCGAATCCGGCCTGAAACTGTCGGACGTGCAGTTTCTCAACCTGTCTCTGCAGGACATGAACACGGCGCTGCTCAATAGCGATATTGACGCCGCGCTGGTGTGGGACCCCGTCTTCACTCAGTTGGAGACCGAAGGCCAGGCACGCACGCTGCGCGATGGCAAGGGCCTCAAGAGCAATCTGATTCCCATCATCGCCTCCGCATCGCTCATCAAGCAGAAGCCCGAGTATGTCCAGGCCTACCTGCGCGGTATCGCCCGCGGCGCCGACGCGCTGAAACGCCGGCCGCAGGAAACGGCCGCCGAGCTGGCTCCTGTTTTCGGATTGAGCCCGGCGCAGACGTTGACGGCATTCAGCCGTTCTTCCTGGGTCCCGCGTCTGGACGCGCAAGCGTTGGCCGAACTGAGGCGTTCAGTCGAGTTCCTGTTGGGCAATCGAATGATCCGCAAGCCCCTGGATCTGGACAAGTTTGTCGATCCTGCAGACGCCGCAGCCACAGACCTGACGGGATATTTGGGATCCGCCCGTGATCCCTCCAACCCGATCCCGGCGGGAGTGCCCCATGCCTGAATCAAACAAAGGCATAGCGCCCCAAAACGCGGATGATCAACCCCGGGCCTTGCCGGCGCGGCTGGTGCTTTGGCCTGCGGCGCGCCCTGATTTCCAAGCCGTTCGCGACATCGTGCTCGAAGCTGAAGCGTTGGGCGCAAGCGCGGCGCTGATCACAGGCGGACGCGGCGCGCTGGAACCTTTGACCGTGGTAGGCGCGCTGGCGCCGCTGACCGCACGCATAGGCCTGCTCGCCGAAGTCGACGCTGCCGAAACCCATCCCTATACCGCTGCCCGCCGACTGGCGGCGCTCGATCACATCAGTGGCGGCAGGATTGGCTGGTCGCTGACTGGCGCTCGCGAACCTGGCCGCATTCGGGACTACGTCGATGCGGTGCATGCGCTCTGGGATAGTTGGGATGACGATGCCCATCGATTCGACAAGCGCAGCGGCGTCTACATCGATACGGATCGGATCGCGGCAGCGGACCACGCAGGGCCGTTCTATCGCGTGGCAGGCCCGCTCGATATTCCTCGACCGCCGCAGGGCCGCCTGCCCAGGGTGGGCGATGACAGCACTGCGGATGTCTCTTTCAGTGAGTGGATTGGCGTCGTGGCAGATCCGACCGCATGGCGCAAGCTGCGCACCCGGTTCGAACCGGGCGTCGCGGATACCGCCGGACGGCCGCCTCGGACGCTGCGGCGCGAGTTAGGCCTATCGGACATTCCCCCGCAGTACTCCAACCGTCTTGCCGCCGCCCCAAATCCATGACCGCTCAAGATCGATCGTTGATTCTGCTCGTGAACGCCTTTGTCGCGGGCCACCACGAGGGGGCTTGGCGGCTGCCCCAAGCTCAACCAGAACGCCTGCGTGACATCCGCTATCACCAGGAGATCGCCCGCCTCGCCGAGACTGGGGGCTTTCATGCCATGTTCGTCGCGGATTTCTTCGTGTTCAATCCGGGCGCGCGCCATAGCCCGCGCTGGGAACTGGATCCGCTGACGCTCCTGTCGGGTGTCGCGCAGGCGACCGAACGGCTGGGCTTGATCGCAACAGGATCGGCCACGCTGAGCACGCCGGAAGAAATTGCGCGCACCTTTTCCACGTTGGATCATGTCAGCGCCGGACGCGCCCTCTGGAACATCGTGACCAATGGCGATCCCGCGGCAGCCGCCAATTTTGGACAGGACAAGCCCGTACCGCATCAGCAGCGCTACCAGATCGGAGCGCAGGCTGTTCAAGACGTGCTGCAGCTTTGGCGCAAAGGACAGGACGTGCCAGCGCCAGTCCAGTCGCATCCGGTTCTGGTGCAGGCCGGGTCTTCATCGGATGGCCGCGACTTCGCCTCGCGCTATGCCGAACTGGTATTCACCGCGCAAAACACCATCGGGGAGGCACATGCGTTTCGTCACGACTTGCTGACACGCGCCGCGGCGCATGGACGCAAGCCTGATGCTGTGAAGCTCATACCCGGCATCAGCCCCGCCATCGGCAGCACGGTTGAAGAGGCGCGCCGCAAAAAGCGCGACCTTGACGAGTTGATCGTACCGGAAGCTTCGCTGGCGTGGCTGGCTGGCTTTGGAATCGATCTGGGAGCCCACGACCTGGACGGTCCCCTGCCGCCGATATTGGGTGACATCGATAGATTCGAAGGGATAAAAAGCCGCTTTGGGGTGATCGCTTCGGTAATCGAACGCCACCGCCCGACGACCATCCGTGCGTTGCTCCAGTTACTTGCGGGCAGTCGCGGCCATGCCAGCCTGAGCGGCACGCCGGAGAGCATCGCGGACCTGATTGCCGAGTGGTTCCAACAGGGCGCGGCCGATGGCTTCATGCTGATGCCGCATGCTTTCCCGAGCGAGTTCCAGTTGTTCGTGGACGAAGTCGTGCCCTTGCTACGCCGACGCGGCTTGCTGCGGAATGGAGAGCGGCAAGCGGGCTTGCGTGAGCGCCTGGGGTTGCCGATGGAAGGGCTGGGCGAGCGAATCTAGGAAATATCTGCGCAATGCCCCCCAGATGAGGGTCTGAAAAGGCATTCGTCTGCCGCAGTAGGCCAAGGGCCTATGAAATGGGGCAAAGCGGCGCGATCGCCCGCAATCGACGAGCATCTGCCCACGCGACTCCAGAGGCACAAAGAAAATCCCGCCATATCAGTACATTTACATCCGCTCCTGCCGTAAATCTAGCTAAGTCTGGTTTATTGAAAACAGGAGTTTGATGTGGCAGAAAAAGGCTTGATCCGTGGACTTGTGATCGGCGTACCCTCATTGGTGGTTTTGGGAGCCGCTTCCCTCTCCATGCTGGGGTACGGTGCAGCCAGTGCCATTGAAAGCCGCTTTGGCGTGCCTACGGAATTGACGTATGACACGCCACTAGATCTTCTGCATCTCTCCAGTCACGCGTTTTCCGGCTGGATAGAAATTGCGGACGAGATACACACCCTCGAAAACTTCAAACTGTTGGCCATCGTCATGGCGGCCATAGGCCTCGCAATCACCTTGGTTTTCATTGGCTCGCACACGTCGAAAGTGCGCGAACCCGTGATAAAGGCCGGAAGCAGCATCGCGCTCATGCTCTCCAAAATTCCTGGCTGGCAGTTCATTCAAAGAGGCCGGAGATGGCTGCGCAAGGAAATAATCAGCTTCATTCCACTAGCCGCACTCAGCATTGCACCTTGGCTACTTATTTTCGCCATGAAGACCGTGCTGATTCTATTTGCCCTCCTTCCCTATTTGGGATACGTGGGGGCAATGAAACAGCTCCAAACCTGGATAGTTTCCGCTGAGCATTGCACCCCAATCGGCAGCAGAAATGAGAGATTGATTCTCTCCGACCTTCCAAAGACATCTGCCCAGCAAGAGAACAAAAGCAAGGCCACTCCATGCCTCGCTCTCTGGAGAAACGGTTCCATGATTGCAGAAGGCCGACATGTCGCGTCAACCGGAAGCACCATCATCCTTTTTGATCCGGTAAGCGGCAATGTGACGATAGAGCCGACCGAGGGAAGCTCCTTGCGTTTACACGGCCTTTCCGCAGTGACGCTGAAAGAGTTGATTGAAACTCCCAACACCGACAACTAAGGCGGAAAATGGCCCGATCATTTGATAGAAAACATCTATAGCCTTGAAATAATCATAGCAAAATATATAAAATTACTTGCCTATAGCAAACAATAATATGCCTTAAGCAAGTAATTGGAACTCCCCCATGACAGAGCAATCGCTCTACGACCGCGCCGAAGCGGTCCGGCATTTCAACCGTTTCTACACCCGCCAGATCGGCGTCCTGCATGAGCACCTGCTGGCCAGCGAGTTCTCGCTGACCGAAGTCCGCATTCTTTATGAACTGGCCCACAGGCCGGCGCTCAGCACCTCGGACCTGTGCCGGGAACTGAACCTGGACGCCGGGTATGTCAGCCGCGTGATCTCGGGCTTCGAAAAGAAAGGCTTGATCGCCAAGACGCGCTCGGCCGCGGATGCCCGCGTCGGCCTGCTGGAATTGACAGAGGCCGGCCGGGCGGCGTTTGCTCCGCTCAATGAAGCGTCCCGCAACGAGATCATCGCCATCCTCAAACAGCTATCGGAGCCGGCGCAAGCGCAGCTGGTCAATGCCATGAACGAAATCCAGAACCTGCTCGGCGACAAAGCCCCCCTGCCCTATGTGCTGCGCGATCCGCGCCCGGGCGACATGGGGCTGGTGGTGGCAAACCAGGCCATGGTCTATGCGCAAGAATTCGGCTGGAACTCGGAGTACGAGGCGCTCGTGGCCGAGATCGTGGCGAAGTTCATCCGGGAGTTCGACCGCGAGCGAGAGCGCTGCTGGATCGCGGAGAAGGACGGGAAGATGGTGGGCTCTGTCTTCGTGGTGCGGCAGGACGAAACCACGGCGAAGCTGCGCCTGCTGTATGTGGACGGCTCCGCGCGCGGGCTGGGCATAGGCCATCGGCTGGTCGACGAGTGCCTGCGTTTTGCGCGGCAGGCGAGCTACAAGCGCATGGTGTTGTGGACCAATAGCGTGCTGACGGACGCGCGCCGGATCTATGAAAAGGCCGGCTTCGAACTGGTCGAGGAAGAACAGCACCACAGCTTCGGCAAGGATCTGGTGGGACAGTATTGGGCGCGGGATCTGTAGGAAGCGCGATGCATCCCTGCGGCCAGATCAAATCCGTTTCCACGGACAGGCTCGACTCCGATGAGTGAACGCGCCCAGGCCATATGCGCCGCCGCCGTCACAGGCGCGCTTGTGGGGGCCGCGATGGTGTCCACCCGCGCGGTGTCGAGCAACGTGTCGCCCGAGACGCTGGCTTTCCTGCGTTATGCCATCGGGGCGCTCGTGCTTGCCGCGCCCATGCTGCGCCGATGGTCTGTACGGTTCACGGCCAAGGATTTCTGCGCGGTGGCGGGCCTGGGCATACTGCAATTCGCGATGCTGATATTGCTGTTGAACTACGCGCTGGCCCGGCTGCCGGCCGCCACTTGCGCGCTGGTGTTTTCCACGCTGCCGCTGGTAACGCTGTGCCTGGCGATTGCCACGGGACGCGAGCAGTTCAGCTGGCCGCGGCTGATCGGCGCGGTCGTGGCGGTCTCGGGGATTGCGCTATTGCTGCAACCCTCTGCCGCCGCGGTGGGCAGCGCCGCAGATGGCTGGGCATGGGCCGCCTTGTTGGGCGCGACCTTCATCGGCGCGGCTTGCAGTCTTTTATATCGTCCGTACCTGCGTCGCTATCCATCCATGTATGTCAGCGTAGTGGCGATGCTGGTGTCGGTCTTGTTCCTGGCGGGCGTCTGCCTGGCGCGAAGCGCGCCATTGCTGCCCAGCCTGTCCGGCTTTCAATGGGCGAACGTGGTGTTCATCGGGCTTTCCAGCGCAGTGGGCTATTTTTGCCTGCTGTGGGCGCTGAGCCGCCTGGAGGCAAGCCGGGTAATGTCGTTTCAGGCGCTGGCGCCGATCACGGCAGTATTGATCGAGCTGCTGAGCGGCTCGTATCCGCTGACCTGGCGCCTGACGGGGGCTTTTGTTCTGGTGTTATCGGGCGTCTGGTTCGGCACGCATGAACGGCGCGCGAGCCCCGCTTGACTCTGCCTCTGGAGCATCAAACCGTTCAGGTTTCTGGATTGATCCGGGCGCGCGTCTTCTCGTCCAGGATGCTGCGCACCAGCGCAAACAAAGGATCCGCGTCGGTGTGCTTCTGGCCGTAGGTCAGATTGAACCCATAGTCGAAATCCGGCGGATTCAAACCCTGCGTGTGCTGCAGGATGGTTTCCAGCTTGTCCAGGGCCTTGACGGCTTTGGCTTCCGGCGTGGCGGCATCCTCATATTCCTGCCAAAGCGCCAGGATTCCTGCGCGCTGTTGCTCATCCAGGGAGCGGGTCAGGTGCAGCAGGTCGGCTTTCTCCTGTTTGGCCTTGTCCGGATGATGGTGTTTCTCGATGGCGGGCACGTCGCCATGGATGGCCTCGCCCAGATCGTGCAGCACACACAGCTTCAGAACCTTGAGCATGTCCAGGCCGGCCAACTCGTCTTCGAAGGCCATGGCCATCAGGCACAGGCGCCAGCTGTGTTCAGCCGTGCTTTCAGGGCGGCCGGTGGACGTGAATCCGCTACGCAGCACGCTCTTGAGTTTTTCGGCTTCCTGCAGAAAGGCCAGCCGGCCTTTGATGTTCTCGATATTCATTTCAATTCCAACCCAATGCGGCGCGGCCATGGGCCGCGCCGGCCATCACAAGGTCGGCTGCGGAATGGGGATATCCTTTGATATCAGGTCGCCGTCTTGAATCCTTGTGTCGCACCCGGAGCTAAGGCCCCACTTGGTGACCGTGCCGTCATCAATCCTGAACTTCTCCGTGCATCGGTAGATGGTGTTGTTGATGATGCCACGGACGTATTCGTACGAAATGATCTTGCCGCCGCTGGACAAGGTATAGCTGTTGGTGGGCGGCCCCCATTTGGAAACCAGCTTTTCTTCGCTTTCGCCAACCCACGATTGCATCATGTCAGCCCTGGTTTCCTGGCGTTCATTGTTGATCATATTGCCTAGCGGGGAACCCGCGCACCCGGCAAGCAGTTGAGCCACAAGAACCGTCAAGATTAGCTTCTTCATTTATTTTTTCCCCTGGGATCGGCCTGACATGGCCGTGGATTGCAAAGACAGCCGTTCGCAGTGCGGCCTAGCGGCAAGATTCCTTCGGCAGATCGAACCCGACCTTGACGCTGGTCGCGATCACGTTCTTGAAAGCTGCATCGGCGACGCTGTTGTAGCGGGCGTCGCAATTGAATTTGTTATTGAGCAGGTAATCCTTGCCTTCCGCCTTTTCCATCTGCGTGGCCCATTTCTCGGCTGCATCCAGCGCTTGGTCTCCGGCCTGTACAAAGCCCAGCATGATTTCCATGCCACCGGCTGCGCGAGGCGCGGTCCAGCTTGCGTACACCCAGGGATCGGCGGCGTTGCCGCAGTCGGTCAGGCAATCTGCCGTATACGTCAGGTCAGAGCCAAAGGCGGCGGGGGTAATTTTCTGCCCAGGCTTGGGCGCATATTCGCCGATGAAGCTGGCGAGGTCGGGCTTGCAGGTTTCAGAGGGTTCCATGCTCAATGCCGATACCTTGCCCGACTGGATCGTCGCGGTGACCAGGCAGCCCTGCACGTCGAACACGCGATCGTCGCCATAGGATTCCTGCGGCGCGCCGGCTATCGTTTCGAAATGCGCCTGGCTCTTGCCCAGCATTTTTCCATTGAAGACTTCCTGCACGGTGGCGGCCTGCGCAATATTGCCGCCGGCCATCAGCAGCCCCATGGCCAAAACTCTGAAATACATACTGGATCAGGCTCCGTCGAATATGGGTTTTGCCGCGGGCCAAACCTCGCGCGCAAACGGAGCGTATTCAAACATAGATGGCACTGCACGAATGGGCAAAAAATCGGTAATTCACCGGCATACGCCTGCGGATACTTCGCATTCACTGGAAGCCGCGGATTCAAGCAGTAACAACTGCGGCAGCGGGGGAACAAATTATCACGTTTACGATACGGCCCTGGCAGATCGCCGTATGACCGGCCTCCGATTAACGCTTAGGCGCGAATATCACCTTGACCGGCGCGCCCTGCTTGACCGTGCTGGCCCAGGGGCCATTCTTCGGTTCGAACGCGGGATGCCAGGCCCTGAGTTCCGTATCGGAAATCCATTCAAGCTGCAGTTGCTCATCAGGCGTATACGACCGGAACTGCGTCAGCGCCACGATGAACGCATTGCACTTTTCCGACACGCCGGTCTCGACCACGGATACCTGGGTCTGCTCGTCCCAGGTCAGCGACCCGCGCTGCGGGCATTTGCGGACCTCGACGTGATACTTTCCGCCAGGCGAAGGGAGATCGGCGATGATTTTGTCGGGACCGCAAGCCGTCAGCAGCATGGACGACAGCAATACCAGCGGAATGCTTTTTTTCATTGAAAAGCCTTCTGACCGTGAAGGAGGTCGATCCGTGAAAACCTGCGCATGATACCTTGCGACCTTGCGCACCGTTGAAGCCTGAAGCGTTCACACATGGACGATCGATGAACACACCTACGCAATACTGCAGCCAGAAGTTTGCCCGCAAGCCCTGGAGGCTCGCATGCCGATAGCCCTGGCCGATCTGGAGCAAGGCGTCATGGAGCTGTTGCGCGCACAGCCCGCGTTCGCTGGCTGGAAGAAAAAGGGCAAGCGTTGCCTGTGGCGAGCCTGCGGCGAATTGCAGCAAGGCGTGGAACTGATCCGCTACAAGGGCTCGTTCGACGACGCGCAGCACGTGTCCTTGGGCGTTTACGTGTCCTTTCCGTATGAAAAGGAATGGCCGGTTTACGTGCCGGCAGAAGTCTGGAACAAGGGGCGCATGTACCGCCGCGCCTATTTGAAGCCAGTTGCCGGGCTAATCCTGGAACCTACGTTGGGCAGCGGCGCGGTGCTCAAGATCGGCAGTGCGCAGGACCTGAAGGACTGGCTGTCGACCTTGGCGGCGGATGTCGAAAACCATCTGGCTCCATGGTTTCAGCGCTATCAGACTCTGGAGGAAGCGTGGTACGAGTACCGCATCCCGTCCTGGCGTCTGCAGGCGGCCGGCCTTAAACCGGAAGAAAGACCGGAGCGCTAAATCAAGGGAGAGTAAAGCCCGCCGCGCCATTCCCGAAGTTCTCCACGCTGCGCGGGGACGCAACGATAGGCTCGTTCTCGGGTCATATCGTTTTCGTCAATCTGCACATTCTGGCGACGCCACGGCCCCTTGCAGACGATATCTCCAAAAGAATATCGCACCCACGCCCGCACGGTGGCATGTTTGTCAGCGACCTCACCGATCGGAAACTCAAGTGGTCTCAACGCATCCGATAATACCGGCGAAGAGACGATCAGCGGAACCGCAGGTGCCGCCGCTGCAATTCAGCAACGGTCCTGCACCCCATCAGCTTCATGGCCCGCTCGATCTCGACCCGCATCAGTTCCAGCGCCCGCTCCACGCCCGGCCGGCCGGCGGCCGCCAGCGGAAACAGGTAGTAGCGGCCCAGCCCCACGGCCTTGGCGCCTAGCGCCAGCGCCTTGAGTACATGAGTGCCACGCTGCACGCCGCCGTCCATCATCACGTCGATGCGGTCGCCAACCGCGTCGACGATTTCCGCGAGCTGGTCGAAAGCGCTGCGCGAGCCGTCCAATTGGCGGCCGCCGTGGTTGGACAGCACGATGCCGGTGCAGCCGATGTCGGCCGCGCGCCTGGCGTCTTCCACCGACATCACGCCCTTCAGGCAGAATTGCCCGCCCCATTCCTGCACCATCGCGGCGACATCGTCCCAGGTCATGGCCGGGTCCAGCATGTCGGTGAAGTAGCGGCTGATGGACATGGCGCCGCCGCCCATGTCGACGTGGGTGTCAAGCTGCGGCAGCCGGAAGCGTTCGTGAGTTAGGTAATTGAGCGCCCAGGCTGGCTTGATGGCGAACTGCGCGATGCCGGCAAGATTGAGCCTGAACGGAATGGCGAAGCCGGTGCGCTTGTCGCGTTCGCGGTTGCCGCCAGTGATGCTGTCCACGGTCAGCATCATGACCTGCACGCCGGCTTCCTTGGCGCGGGCCATCATTTCGCGGTTCAGCCCGCGGTCCTTGTGGAAGTAGAACTGGTAGACCTGGGGGCCGCCGCTGATCTTGCGGGCTTCTTCCAGGCTGACGGTGCCCAGCGAGGAGACGCCGAACATGGTGCCGAACTTGCCCGCGGCGGCGGCAACGGCGCGTTCGCCGTCATGATGGAACAGCCGCTGCAAGGCGGTGGGCGAGCAATAGACCGGCAGCGCCAGCTTCTGGCCCATGACGGTCACCGACATGTCCACTTCCGCCACGCCGCGCAGCACATCGGGCAGCAGGTCGCAGGACTCAAAGGCCGCGGTGTTGCGCCGGTAGGTGGTTTCATCGTCGGCCGCGCCGTCGATGTAATTGAAGATGGGGCCCGGCAGCCGCTGGCGGGCCATGCGGCGAAAGTCGTGGAAGTTCTGGCACTGATGCAGACGCATGGGTGGACCTTTATCGACACTACACGTACAGACAGCCTGAGCCCCCGGATGGAGCGGGAGGAATTGTAGACCGATAGCCGCATTTCCAAGGACATCAAAATGGACCCAAGCGCAGATCGTGTTAAATGCGGGCTTTCGCCCTACGAACGGAAGTACTCCGCAATGCCTCACCACCTGCTCAAACCGGCCACGCTGATCGCGGCCGCCGTCCTGTCGCTGCCCGCCGCAACCGTCTCGGCGCAACAGAACCTGGAGCGCGCCACCTCCTTGGCCCAGATCCACGCCATCATGGAGTATTGCGAGGTGCTGACCCCCGAACTGCTGGAGGTCCTGAAGAAGCGGCAGCAGTCCGCCACGCGCGAGTCCGGCGTGTCGTCGCTGGTGTTCGATGCGGAGTATCTGCGCGCCTACGCCAAGGCGCGCAAGGACATGGCGGATTTCGGGGAGGAAGAAAAGGAGCTGACCTGCCAGCCCATGCGGGCCATGGCCGGCAAGGACTGAGCCCTCATTGCCATGCACCCGAAGTGGCTGCGCGGCGCCTTGAAACATGGCGCCGGCAAGCGTAGTCTGACACCGCTGATTCTTCCCCCACTGCCATAGCCGGGAGCGATTCATGGCGCAGAAAGAACGACATAAGGGCCGCTTGATAGATCACATCGGGCTGGTGGTGCGCGACCTGCCCGCCAGCAAGGCGTTCTACACGGCGGTCTTCAATGCGTTGAAGATTCCCATCGGCGGTTCCGACGGCCCGGACTTCTGGACGGACGAGCTGTTCATTTCCTCGCGCGGCAGCGCCGAGGTGCAGGGCGAACTGACCGGCCGCATCCATCTGGCGTTCCAGGCGGAAGACCGGGCCATGGTAGATGCCTTCTACCAGGCGGCGTTGGCGCATGGCGGCCGGGATAACGGTCCGCCGGGCGAGCGCGCAAACTACCATGCCGGCTACTACGCCGCGTTCGTGCTGGACCCGGACGGCAACAATATCGAAGCCGTCACGCGCGCGGGCGCCCAACGCAGCGCGGCCTCGGTGCGGATCACCTACTGAACGCGCCGCCAGCGCCCGGGGCTGGACGTCAGGCCGCGCCCCGCGGCGCCTGGATCATCTTCCAGCCATTGCCCGCCGGATCGCGAAAGCCCGCGTCCACGCTGCCGTAGCGTTCGATGGGTTCCTGCGTGAACTCGACGCCCAACGCCTGCAGCCGGGCATAGTCTGCGCGGCAGTCGGCCACACGCAGGACCAGAGGCGGCATCGCGCCTTTGGCGACCATGGCACGCAGCGTCTGCGCCGTGGCCTCGTCGTGGATGGGCGGGCCGGGCGCAAACAGGCCGAGCTGAAACGAGGGCTGGTCCGGATGCTGGACCGTCAGCCACCGGTACGGCCCGTTGCGCACGTCCGTATGGACGCGGAATCCGAGCTTGTCCACGTAGAACGCCAGCGCCGCGTCCTGATCGTCCACGTATATACCCGCCACGTTGATGCCTGAGTTCATGAGACCTCCTTGGTTGATGGCGGAAATTTACCGTCGGTCTCGCGGCGGCGCTTCTCCAAAACAGCGATGTTGAGGTCGGGGCGCTGCGCGGCCTTCGCTACGCAGCCGGGCATGCTGTCCAGTGGCGGCGTCCCCGCCCGCGCCTGCACCCGCATGGCGCTGGGGCTGAGCCCGGTGACGTCGCGGAAAATGCGGCTATAGGTGCCGAGGCTTTCCCACCCGGTCGCATAGGCGATTTCCGTGACGCTCTGCTCCGTGTCCCGCAGCATGGCCACGCTTTGTTCGATACGCCGCGTCAACAGGTAGCGGTGCGGCGGCAGGCCGAAGGCGCGCTTGAAGGAGTGCGCGAAATGGGCCTTGGAGATGCCGCTGACCTCGGCCAGGCGCTCCACCGGCCAGGCTTCGTGCGAGGCCGCGTCCATGCGGTCCTTGACGCGCAGCAGGCGGCGCAGCAAGCCCGGATCCTGCTGCGCGCCCGCGCCTGGCGCGGCTTGCGCCAGCAGCGTTCCCAGCTTCAGCAAGGCGTCTTCCTGCACCGTGCTATAGCCCACCACCACACCCGACGCCAGCTCCACCTTGCGGCAGAAGTCCGCCACCGGCTGCATGCCCACGCCCGCGGCCCGCGCCGCCGCCACGGCCTGCGCCACATCCCAGCCCGGGGGCAGCCACCACAGCAGATGAAAGCCGGCGTGTTCGCCACCGACGCGCAATGCATCGCTGCCGACGGCCTGGCGCAAGGCGCGCAGCACGGCGTCGCGCCGGCGCGCGTACACGCCGCGCGCCTTGCGCACGTGACGCGCGAAACTGCCGTCCTGCAGGAACGCCGCCAGCGTCATTTGCTCGATGATGCTGGGCGAGCGCCCCGCGCGGCGACGCGCCTGCACGAAAGCGGGCGCCAATTCCTTGGGCACCACCGCATAGCCGATGCGCAGCGCGTTGAACAAGGTCTTGTTGAAGCTGCCGCAATGGATGACGCGATCGGCCGTATCCAGGCTTTTCAGGGCGGCCAGCGGCGCGCCGTCGTAGCTGAATTCGCTGTCGTAGTCGTCCTCGACGATCCAGCAGCCGGCCTGCGCGGCCCAGTCCAGCAGCTCCAGGCGGCGGGACACGGGCATGGTGGCGCCGGTAGGCGCCTGGTGGGCGGGCGTGACGTGCACGAGCTTTACGCCGCGCTGGCGCCGGGCCTGCGCAACCGGAAAGCCCCCGGCATCGATGGCCAAGGGAACGATGTGCGGCGTGTACTGGCCGAAGATCGGTTCGGCATTCAGGTAGCCCGGATCCTCGATCAGCACCTTGTCCTGCGGCTGCAGCAGGAGATGGCCGCAGAGGTCCAGGCCGTCGCGGATGCCGCCCAGGACGATGACCTGCTCCGGATCGCAGCTGATGCCGCGCGCCGCGCCCAGATAGCGGGCGATCTGCTCGCGCAAGGGGCGCCAGCCTTGCGGTTCATCGTTGGCAAGCTGGGCCGGCGTGACGCGCCGAGCGCTCGCCATCAGCCCCTTGCGCCAGCGTTCCATGGGGAAGAGCGCGGCGTCGGCGCTGCGGGAGTAGAACTGGGAGTTGGGCTGCAACGGCGCGTAGATCGCGGCCATATGCGGCGCGGCCCCAGGCGGGCTGACAGCGGGCGCGGGCTGCGGCTCGCCTGCTTGCGTTGCCGGCCGCGGCTCCGGGGCCTGGGACGTTGCGGCGCTCTCGCCCGGCAACCCCGCCCGGAAAAAGTTGTCCGGAATCACCGCCGCCACGTATGTGCCCGAACCCACCGTGCCCGCGGTATAGCCTTCGCTGCGCAATTGGTCGTAGGCAGCCTCGACCGTGGAGCGCGCAATGTGCCAGCGCGCGGCCAGGCTGCGCGTGGACGGCAGGCGCGCGCCGGACGGCAGCGCGCCCTTCAATATGCGTTCGCGGATCTCGCGGTAGACCCAGGCCTGCTTGGACTCCCCTGGCCGCGCGGCGTCCATCGGCAGGTCCAGGCTGGCTTCCTGGCGTTTCGCTCCTGGCTGCCCTGCGGAAAGTGGCTTGTTCATATTGAGAGAAATGGCTCTATTTCATGTAGCCATTCTATCGGTAGATTGGCTGCCTGAGCCCCATGCGGGGCAAATTTCCTGGAACCTGCCATGACCGCCACTGCGCCCTGCCACACCATCACCCTGGAGACCGGCCCCTTCTTCACGGACGGCACGACCTCGATCCTGGAGGCGGCACTGGCCCAGGGCATACCCGTACCCTTCTCCTGTCAGCGCGGGGCCTGCGGCTCATGCCGCGCCGTGGTCATGGATGGCAGCTATGAACGCATGGCGCCGCCCGCGGACGGCGGCTACCAGACGGCCAGCGACGAACTGCTGATGTGCCAGTGCCGCGCCGCCAGCGACCTGACGCTGCGCTTCCCGCATTGGCGCGCCCCCGAAGAACCCAGTCCGCCGCGCCGCGCCCGCGTCGCGTCGCGCCTGCCGCTGGCCCCCGACGTCACCCAGCTCATCGTCGAAATGCAGGGCGAGGACGACTACGGCTACCTGCCCGGCCAACATGCCCGACTGATCCTGGACGGCGGCGCCCGCCGCAACTTCTCGATTGCGAATGCGCCCGGCGCGGCGGGGCCTGCCCGGCTGGAGTTCCACATCCGCCGCATGCCCGGCGGCGCCTTCACCGATGGCATCCTGCCCGGCCTCCAGCCCGGCGACATGCTGACCCTGGACGGCGCGCAAGGCAGTTGCACCTGGCCTGCGGAGATGCCTGCCGGCATCGACCACCTGGTGCTGCTGGCCACCGGCACGGGCTATGCGGGCGTGGCTCCCATCCTTATGGCAGCGCTGCAAAGCCGCGCGCTGAAGACGGTGACCTTGTACTGGGGCGGACGCACGCCGGACGATTGCTACGCCGGGCAGATGCTGGATGCCTTGCGGGGCAAGGGCGACGGGTTCCAGTGGCATGCGGTGCTGTCCCAGGCCGATCGCGCAGATGGTCAGCCCCGCCACGTGCAGGACGCCGCCATCGCCGCGGACCACGACTGGTCACGCAGCCTGGTCTACGCCTGCGGCAATCCGGCAATGGTGCAGGCGGCCCGCGACCGGCTGCTGGCGGCCGGCCTGCCCGCCGACCGCTACCGGTCCGAGGCCTTCCACCCCGCGGCGAGAGGCACGGCCGGCGCCGCGCCGCAGCGCGAGGCGCATCCCTGGGAGCGCCTCAGTCCGCGCTACACGCTCGCAGGCATCCTCGACGCGCGCCAGCGCTCCATGCAGGCGGTGGCGGAAATCGCCGCGCTGATGCGCCCCGGCATGACCACGCGCGAGGCCATCGCAGTGGCGGACGAGCACTTGCGCCGGATGGGCGCGTCCAACAACTGGCACCCGACCTATGTGCGCTTCGGCCCGGATACGCAGTCCCCGCCCATCCAGCGCACCGACTATGACCGCAAGCTGCAGGAACATGACATCTTCGTGCTGGACATCGGCCCGGTGTGGGACGGCCACGAGGGCGACTATGGCGACACCTTCGTGCTGGGCGCCGATGCAGACCGCCTGCGCTGCGCCGAAGCCGCGCGCGAGGTCTTCCGGCGCGCCCGCCTGGCGTGGCTGGAAGGCCTGACGGGCGCCGCCCTGTACGACCGCGCCTCGGAATATGCGCGCGAGCTGGGCTGCGAACTGGTGCGCGAGATTCCCGGGCACCGGGTATCGGATTTTCCGCATGCGCTGTACGGCAAACATCTGCTGGCGCAGGCGGACTTCGTACCCGCCGACGGCATCTGGGTACTGGAGATCCAGGTGCGGGATGCAGAGCGGCCGATGGGCGCGTTCTACGAGGACGTGTTGCTGCGCTAGCGCGGCGGGCGCGAAGCCCGCGCCTTACCCCCGCTGGCTCAATGCCCGGCTGATCCGGTGCTTCGACACGGTGGTCTTCGGCACATGGAACGGGAACCAGCTGCGCACGTCCTCGTCCAGCCCGATGCCGTGCATGTAGTTGTAGATGGCCTTCTTCAGCGCACGGCCGAGCGCATCGTGATCCACGCCGGTAGGGTCAAGGAAGCCGATGTCGTTCTTGGCGAAGGTGATCGGCGGCAGGGGCTTGAGGGTAACGCCGTATTCCTCGGGGTTCTGTCCCACCGGTGAATGCACCGTACAGGCGAACCGGTGGAAAAAGCCGCTCTGGATGCAGCCGTTGTCGAACAGTTGCCGCACGTACTCCAGCGCGTCCACGGTGTCCTGTACGGTCTGCGTGGGAAAGCCGTACATCAGGTAGGCATGCACCAGGATGCCGGCGTCCGTGAAGGCGCGCGTGACCCGTGCCACCTGGTCGACCGAGACGCCCTTCTTCATCAGGTTCAGCAGGCGGTCCGAGGCGACCTCAAGGCCGCCCGACACCGCAATGCAGCCGCTGTCGGCCAGCAGTTCGCAAAGCTCGGGGCTGAAGGTCTTTTCGAAACGGATGTTGCCCCACCACGAAATACCGGTATCGCGCGCGATCAGTTCGGTCGCAAGCGCCTTGAGCGACTTGGGCGGCGCGGCCTCGTCGACGAAATGGAAGCCGGTCTGCCCGGTTTCGCGCACGATGGCCTCGATGCGGTCGGCCAGCACCGCGGCGGATGCGCCTTCGTAGCGGCCGATGTAGTCCAGGCTGACGTCGCAGAAGCTGCATTTCTTCCAATAACAGCCATGCGCCACGGTCAGCTTGTTCCAGCGCCCGTCGCTCCACAGCCGGTTCATGGGATTCAGCATGTCCAGCAGCGACAGGTAGCGGTCCAGCGGCAGCCCATCCCAGGTGGGCGTGCCCACTTCGGCAAAGGCGATGTCGGGTTCGACCATGTTGACGTAGCGCACCGCGCCCGTGTCCGCGTCGCGCAGGAAGGTGCGCACCAGGCGCTGGCGCGAGCGCTTGCCCTGCAGGTGCTCCAGGAGCGACAGCAAGGGGCGCTCGCCCGCGTCCAGGGTCACGTAGTCGAAATAATCGAAGACCCGCGGGTCTTTCAGTTCGCGCAGTTCGGTATTGACGAAGCCGCCGCCCAGCACGGTGACGATGCCGGGATCGTGCGCCTTGATGGTCTGGGCGATGCGGAATGCGGCATAGACCGCGCCGGGGAACGGCACGGACAGGAGCACCACGGTGGGCGTGTGGCGGGCCAGCGCTTCCGAAGTCAGGCTGCGCAGCATGTCGTCCACCAGCGTGGGCGGCGCCGCCAGCGCCTGGGCCAGCGGATCGAAGGTGGGCTGGCTGCCCGCCAGCGATTCCGCGTAGCGCACGAACTCGAAACGCGGATCCACCGCGTCCCGCAGCACATCGGCCAGGTCGTTCAGGTACAGCGTCGCCAGGTGCTTGGCGCGGTCATGCAGGCCCAGGGCGCCGAAGGCCCAGCCCAGCGGATCGCCGCCGTCTTCGTCCAGATACACGTCCAGCGAACTGAAGCGCGGCCCCTCGGGCAGGAAATGGCGGCCGACGATGCGGTGCGCCAACGTCGAATCGCGGCCCTGCAGGAAGGCGATCACAGGCCCGATGGTCGCCAGATAGCGCGCCTGCTGCGCCACGAAGGACTGGACCGCGGGACTGTGCTTGTTCGCCGGCAAGGCAGCAACGCGTTCCGCCACGGCGCGCAGGCCGTCGGCCGACAGCAGGCGCAGCACCAGGGCCAGCGCCAGATCTTCCTGGAACGAGGTCACCTCGCGCGACCGCAGAAAGCCGGTCAGGTAGGCGGTGGACGGATACGGAGTATTGAGCTGCGTCATCGGCGGGATGACCGACAGCACGCGTAAAGGCAGAGAGGACATGAAGCACGGCAAGATTGCCGTCAAAGCGGGGATCGGGGCCATTATAGGCAGCGCGGCAGAACCAGACCCGCCGCCCGGCAACAACCGGCGGGTTGGGCCGGGCGCAGGCGTCAAAGATCGCCGAGCACGCGGGGGTCGAATCGCCAGCGGTGGTTGCCATTCACGCAGCACACCGCCATTGTCTTCTTATCTCGCTTCGGACCGATTTCCCTGAGCTTCAATTCGCCATCGCATACCGGGCACTGGCCGCCAATCTCCGTATAGAAAACCTCGCCGGCGCGATTGGCCTCCAGGTTGCACATCATGAAAAACCGCGAATAACGCTTGCGTTTCAGGTCATTGCCGGTATCCAGGCTGATGAAACTCAGGAATATCAGGATGAACCACCACGCCGACATCCCCCAGGCGTAGACGCCCAGGGCAGTGATCGCCAAGCCCGCCGCGCCGGCAGCCAACAGCCAGACCGTCTTGACGGGCTTGCCGCGCAGTCGCAGCGGGACAATGTGGTAGCGCTGGAATGCTTCAGCCCAGCTGCCGCGAGAGGCCGCGTCGGCTGGCGGACTGGCGGCGGGCTGCGGATTCGTCACCGCCGGCGGTGTCTCGTTCGCCGCAAAACTGCCGGTGTCCGATGCGAAGATGTTCTTGCTGGGCATGTTGCCCAGCACTCTCGCGCATTCGTCGCATACGCTGTTCTTGCCCTTGTGGGCGGCTCCGCATCTAGAGCAATGCACGCTATCCCCTCGCAGTCGAAACTTTAATCCGGCACCATTATTACCATTATTCTTGGGTTCCCGCCGCAACCCGTCCCGCCAGAAGTCACCCCATGCGCAACCGATCAGACCCATTCGCCCCGCCCCCCAAGCAACGGAACGTCCGCCTCAATTCGCTGCTCTGGATACTGGAACCGCTGGAGCGCGATGCCGGCTACCTGCGCCGCAAGATGTTCGGCTGCGATGCCGCCTACCTGGACGGCCTGCTGTACCTGGTCGCCGCCGATCGCGAGGATCCCTGGAGCGGCCTGCTCGTCTGCACCTCGCAGGAGCGCCACGAGGCGCTGTTGGCGGAGTTCCCCGCCCTGCGCCCGCACCCCGTGCTGGGGAAATGGCTGTACCTGCCCCAGACCGACGAGGACTTCGAGACAATCGCGGCGCGGTTGGCGCAGCTTGCGCTGGCGCGGGATTCGCGGATGGGGGTGGCGCCCAGGCCGCGGTCGCGACGCCGGACCTGATCCGGGCCAGTTGCGGTCAGCAGTTCACCGCGCTTGCGGCGGCACCCGCCAGCTCCACCCTATTCCCGCCCAGCGCCTTGGCCTGATACAGCGCCCGGTCGGCCGCGGCCAGCGCGTCGGCCAAGGGCGGAACCTTGTCCTCGAATTGCGCCAACCCGACGCTGACCGTGGCCGGTATGCCCAGACTGTCGTCCCGGCCGGACACCGTTACGGAAAAGCGTTGCGCCACGGCCGCGCCCAGCACCGTGGCGCGGCGCGCGTCGGGGCCGGACAAGAGCGCGGCGAATTCCTCGCCGCCCAGGCGGGCGAGCAGCACGTCTTCACCCAGCACGCAACGCGCGCTATCGGCGAAGAATTTCAGCACCTGGTCGCCTGCCTGATGGCCATACCTGTCGTTGATGGACTTGAACTGGTCCAGATCGAAGGCCAGCACGGCAACCGGCCCGCGCCCTGCTCCACCCTCGATGATGCGTGCGCCCTGCTCGAAGAACCAGCGGCGATTGCCCAGGCGGGTCAGATAGTCGGTCTGAGATTCCCGCAGCAGTTGGCCGTGGGTCTCTTCGCGGATCAGCTTGAGCAGCGTCATCGGCAGCACGATCGAATACAGCACGCCTTCATACATGGTGAGGGTGCTGGCGGTCAGGTGTATGGCCGGCCCGTGCTCCGCCACCCACCAGGGCAGGATGAAGGCGCGCGCGGCGTAGACCAGTGCGTGGAGGGTTACCGCCGCCGTTGCAATGCGCAGCGGCGTCAACGACCTGAGCGACTGGCACCGCAGCAGTTCCCAAGCGGTCACGCCGCTGACCAACGCGATCGGGAATGCGCTGATGTACTTCCAGACGAGATCCTCCCACTGTGCGCCGGCCGCCAGCCAGATCAGCGCCATGACGACCAGCAAGCCGATGGAAGCGCCCCGATGGCGCCTGCCGCTCAACGAGGCCGCGCCGTTCATGATGAGGAGATAGCCGCTGAGGACGATGAGATTGGCGACGGCCGAGCCCAACGGGCTGGGAAGCCTCGCGCGAAACAGCGCGACAGTGCAGCCCACGGCCAGCGTGGCGAAGCCCGCCGCCAGGATGCGCAATGATCCGCTGCGGCTGGGGTGGGTCCGATGCTCCCAGAACGTCAGGCCTGCACTGGCTAGCAGCGTTCCGATGATGATGAAGTAAAGGGTGAGGAGATCGACGTACATCTTCAACGCGTGGATATCGCGCCGCAGCAATCGCCGCAGCCAGCAAGGATTCTACGTGGGAAATGCGTCATGGAAACATAGCGTAACCCCTGTCACAACTTGGTTGCGCGTCATGCAACACCGGACCGCGCAGCCGTCTCTTCAAACGAAAGAATCCCGTGCAAGTGGCAAATTTGCCACTCATCTACAATCCGTGGCGGTGCCGGTTGCCAACTGCAATCGGGCAGTAGCTCACAGGTAGTAATGACGCGCGCGAAGACACCCGCTTCCAAGAAGAGAAGTCCCCCCAGCAGATCCAAGGCCCGGGCCGGTTCCCGATCCAGCGGCCGCTTCCCCCGATTCCTGAAGGCCCTGCTGTTCTCGTCGCTGGCGAGTTTCGGCGCGGCGACCTATATGCTGAATCCGCAGTGGCGGATTCCGGCGCCGGTGCAGGAAGTCATTGCGCGCCTGGGCTGGCCGCAGCAGCGCGAGCATGCCGCGCCCGCGGCGGTGCCGACCGCGGCGCGGACAGGGGCGCCGGTTCAAACGATGTTTGCCGAATGCCGGCAGTTCTTTCCGCATTCGCGCCCGCCCGAAGTGCCCGGCGGCCAGAAACTGCGGGAGGTGTGCTTTTCGGCCTTCGCCATCCTGCACGACGGGCAGACCAAGACGCCGGTGTTCGTGGCGGAACGCCTGAACCGCCAGATGCTGACCCAGGCCCAGGGGCAGCGCCGCACCGACAAGTTCTACGCCGAGGCGCGCCTGCCGCGCGCTGAACGGGCGGAACTGGACGACTATCGCGGCTCGGGCTATTCGCGCGGGCACATGGCCCCTGCCGGCGACATGTCCAGCCCCGAAGCCATGGCGCAGAGCTTTTCGCTAGCCAATATGGTGCCGCAGGACCAGACGCATAACGGCGGCGCCTGGAGCAGCATCGAGCAAGACACGCGCAAATACGTGATGCGCGCCGCGGGCGACGTGTACGTCTTCACCGGACCGGTCTACGCCGACAAGCCCAAGACCATAGGCGCGGGCGTGGCCGTGCCGACTTACATCTACAAGGTCGTGTATGACGCGACCACGAGGCGTTCATGGGTGCATTGGCAGGCCAACGCCGCCAGCACCAAGGCCGGGCCGCCCATCAGCTACGAGGAATTCGTCAAGCGCACCGGGCTGCGCGTGCTGCCGGCCGGCGGCTGAAGCGCGCGCCAGCCGCTTCAACCATTCAACCGCGGCTCGGACTTGCTAGCGCTCGTAGTACTCCATCTCGATGCGGTCGGCACTCAGGTAGCCGCAGAGATTGGCCGGGAAGCGCGCCCGGCTGCATGCGGCATAGGCGTTTCCGTACAGCACCGCGGTCTGGAGAAAACTGCGGTTGAGCGCCGTGCTGTCGGTCTGGATCGTCCGGGCGAGCTCGGCTTGCAGCTGTACATGCGCGGCACGGATCGGCCGCAGGATTTCCGCCTCGAACTTGCGCGCCACGCGCAATTCCGCCTCCCCTGCCGGCACGCTGGAACGATCGGGGTCATAGGCATCCAGCAGCTCACTCGGCGCCCGGCGCGCGCAGTAGAACGCCTGGTAGTACGAACCCGTGGCAGGCCGCTTCAGGCGGGCTTGCGCCAGATAGACCAGCGACGGCACATGGGCGATCCAGGAAGTCGGATTGGCGCCCGGCCCTTGTTTCACGCCGCTCACGTACACGGCCATGCAGGGGCCGAGCGGCGCCCCCTTGGACCGCAAATAGGCTTGCATCGCGGCGGCATAGCGATCGCTGTAGCGCAGCACGTCCTCGTAGTTGCCGCTGAGGTGGCTGCCTATGATGGCGCCTTGCAATACCGAATTGCAATTTCCGTCGATGGTCTGTCCGTCCTGGCAATAGGCCGCCAGCGCGCGTTTCATGTTGGGCCCCATCGCCTGAAAGCCCTCATCCAGGGCCGCGAAATAGGCGTTGGAAATGGCCCGGGCCTGCTCCGTTCCCAAACCCAGCGGCGCGCCCAAGGTCGAAGACGCCAGCACAGCCGCCATGAGCGACGCGAACAATGACATATCACTACTCCTGTCGGGGGGTGAAAGCCGGCTTACTGGCGTTCGTAATAGTCCACCTCGATGCGGTCGGCGCTGAGGTAGCCGCGGAGATTGGCCGGGAAGCGCGCCCGGCTGCACGCCGAATACGCATTTCCGTAGAGGACCGAGCGTTTGAGCAGGTGACGGCGGCCCGCCACGCGGTCTTGATCGGCGGTCTGCAGGAGTTCCGCGTGCAATTGTTCGCCCGCGGCGCGCAACGGCTGCAGGATCTCCGCCTCGAACTTGCGGGCGACACGCATTTCCGCCTCGCTGGCCGGCACGCTGGAATGCTCAGGGTCGAAGTCTGCGAACAGATTGTTGGGCCCACGGCGCGCGCAGTAGAACGCCTGGTAATAGGAGCCGCCCGCCGGCCGCTTGAGCTTGGTCTGAGCGAAATAGACCAGGGACTGCACAAAAGCGTCCCAGGATGCCGAGATCCTGTACGTGTGTGGGTTCACCACTGCCGCGTTCACGGGCATGCAGGCGCCGGCGGGCAGGCGATTGGCGTTCAGGCGGGCGAGCATGGCCGTTGCGTACCGGTCGCTGTAGCGCAACACAGCCTCGTAGTTGCCGCTGAGGTGACTGCCTATGATGACGCCGTGCACCACCCAGCTGCAGTAGCCTTCGATCGACAGCCCGTCCTGGCAATAGGTTGCCACTGCGCGCTGCATGCCAGGCCCCATCGCCTGAAAACCTTGGTCCAGGGCGCTGTAATAGGCCTTGAGCAAGGCTTCACTCCTTTCCATTCCCGAGCCCTGCTGCGCGCCCACGGTCGAAGACGCCAGCACGGCCGCCATGACCGACGCGAACAATGACATGTCACTTCTCCTGCTGGGTGGCGGACAGCCGGCTGCGGTCGCGCGCGCTCAGCACGGTGTCGGGATAGCGGTAGGCCCAACGACCGTCCTTGCATTGGTAGACGCGCCCGCCGTACACGACGGTCGCCCCTTCGCTGTAATAGTTCAGGTGGGCGGCATCCGAGGGCCGGGTGAAGTACTCGCAGGCCTGGCCGGCGTAGTCGAGCCCGGGGTCCTTGCCCGCGGCCTTGGCTGAAGCCGGAGGGTTCGGCGCGTCGGCAGGCGCATTGCGGGGCTTGTCGCGGCTGGCGGCACCGTTACCCCACGGATTCAGCGCGGGATCGGCGCCATAGCGTTCCTTGATCCGGTCGTGGTTGCGCTGATAGTCGGCCTCCTGCTGCTTCGCCCGCGCCTGGTCCGCCGCGCGCTGCGCATCTTCGTATTGCTGGCGCAGCCGATCCTGCGCGCCCTGGTCAAGCAACGCATCGTCCTGCTGCCCGGAACTGCGCACATAGTCGCTCAACGCCTTTTGCGCTGCATCCAGGGCGGCGCCGGTGTTGCTACGCGAGGAAGATGAGGAGCGTGAGGTGCCTGTGGCCTCAATGGCCTGTCCGGGCCCCGCCTGGGCTCCGACGCCACAACCCGCCAGCACGACAAACGCCATGAGGCGAACCGCGAGCGTGGCCATAGGAAAGCTCCCCGAGCAAGATAGCGCAAACGCCGGCTAGCCTCGGAACGAGCCATGCGGATGGCCTATCCCGGCGCGGCGCTTCCATGATAGATCGCGCCGCCTCGGCCGGAATCAGCCAAAAGGGGGAATCCGCCCTACCCCCGTCGCGCCGCCTCGATGGCCGCGATATCGATCTTGCTCATGGTCATCATCGCGTCGAACGAACGCTTGGCGACCGCGGGATCCGGATCCGAGATCGCTTCGATCAAGGCGCGCGGCGTGATCTGCCACGACAGGCCCCACTTGTCCCGGCACCAGCCGCATTCGCTGGCCTGGCCGCCGTTGCCGATGATGGCGTTCCACAGGCGGTCGGTTTCGGCCTGGTCCTCGGTGGCAATCTGGAAGGAAAAAGCCTCGCTGTGCTTGAAGGCCGGGCCGCCGTTCAAACCCACGCAGGGGACGCCCGCCACGGTGAATTCCACCGTGAGCACATCGCCCTGCTTGCCTGAGGGATAGTCGCCCGGCGCGCGCAGGATCTTGCCCACGGCGCTGTCGGGAAAGGTCTGGGCATAGAACTTCGCGGCTTCCAGGGCATCCTGGTCGTACCAGAGGCAAATGGTGTTTTTGCTGGGCATGCTGGATCTCCTTTTCATGGCGGGCGCGGGATCATCGAGCCAATCGCATACGAGCCGCCGTCATTCCCAGCGACTCCACGAAAAAATTAGCATAGACTTGGGTGTTCTATTTGAGAAACCGCCCCGGCGAAACGTTCGGAAACACAGGCGGTGCCGGCTCCAAGCGGCCGGTCGCGTTGCGGCAATTTTGCAAGCTCCGATTCATTCATTACCCAGGCAAGTTCCATCCGGGAGCCCAATGATGAAGCATGGACTGGCAGTTCTGTCTTTCGCACTCCTGGCGGCCAACGTGCCGCCCGCGCTCGGCGCGCCGCCGGCTCCCGCCGGCAAGACGACGCTGACGCAACCCGCCGCTGACGTCATCATGCACCCCGAGTACGCCAAGACCATCGGCCGCCTGGCGTACGTCTGGGGCTGGCCCATGGTGAACATGCAGAACCGCAACGACCGGATCACCAAGGCGCCCCGCCCCGGCCTGCTGGGCGGCATTCTGCCGGTTGCGCCGCGCGGCCAGGTGGGCATGCTGCACAACTACATCGCGCCGGAGGAAACCTTCGTCACCTGTCCGAATCAGGACGTGGTCTATGGCCTGGGCTTTTTCTCGCTCGACGAAGAACCCGTGATCGCCCAGGTGCCGGATTTCGGCGACCGTTTCTGGGTCTATGCGCTGTATGACCAGCGCACCAACCAGTTCGGCCAGCTGGGCAAGCCCTACATGAGCAAACCCGGCTTCTATCTGCTGGTCGGCCCCAACTGGAAGGGCAAGCGGCCCGCCGGCGTGCAGGCCGTGATCCGCAGCCCGACCGCGCTGGCCAATGCCATTCCGCGCATTTTCATGGATGACACGGAGCAGGACCGCAAGGCCATCCAGGCCAAGATCAACCAGGTGGTGTTCTATCCGTTGAAGGACTTCGACGGCAAGATGAAGACCATGGACTGGAAGGCCACGCCCGACATCCCGAATCCCCAGGCCGACAGCGCCAGCTCGGGAGAAACGCGCTGGGTCGTCCCCGAAACCTTCTTCGACCAGTTCGGCAAGGTGCTGGACACGGTGCCGCCGCTGCCGGGCGAAGAAGCCATGTACGCCCAGTTCCGTTCGGTACTTGCCGCGGCGGCGCGCGACCCTGCGATCAAGGAAGCGCTGCTCCAGGTCGCCAAGGAGACCGAGGAGCAGGTGATCGCGCCGTTCTTCCAGTGGAAGCACAACGGCCGCCCGGCCGGCAACAACTGGAACCGGTCCGCCAACAACGCCCAGACCGGCCTGGATTACTTCAACCGCACGGGCACGGCCAAGTCGAACATGTTCGACAACCGCCCGACCGAAACGCAGTACTTCTATACGGATTTCGATGCGGCCGGCGCCCAGCTCGACGGCAACCAGCGCTACGAAATCACCTTTGCCAAGGGCCAGCTGCCACCCGTCAAGGGCTTCTGGTCGCTGACCCTCTACAACAAGCTGCATCTCTTCAGCCCCAACGAGCTCAAGCGCTATTCGCTGGGCACCAAGAACAAGAACCTCGCGCGCAATGCGGACGGCTCCCTGACCCTCTACGTGGGACCGACCTCCCCGGGGAAAGACAAAGAGACCAATTGGCTGCCGTCGCCAAAGGAACCGTTCTCGCTCTACATACGCGCGTATTGGGGACAACAGGCCATACTCGACGGCAGCTGGAAGCCGCCGCAAGTCAAGAAGATCGAGTGATCTCCTGGACCGGCGCCCCCCGGCGCCGGCCCGCTGCGTCCCTTCCATCCCGTCATGGCATGCGCGGAGCATGTCCGCGTCAGTGATCAGGAGCCCGGTCATGTCTTTCAAACCCAAATCCACCCTGCTGACGGCTGCGCTGCTTGCCGCCCTTGCCGCGGGAGCGGGCGCCGCGCCCGAGCAGGCGGCAATATCCCCGTTGGTCAGGCAAATCAACAATGGCAACTGGCTCGATCAAAAGGAAGCCGAGGGCCTGCGCGACGAGCTCTACTACCAGCGCGCCATCCACGCCTACATGACGATGCTGCCGGCGCTCAATGTCATCGGCATGCGCGATGGTTCCGAGAAGGCGTTCGGCGCAGGCTACAACGTGCTGCCGATCTGGAAGGAGCGCATGGACGCCAAGACCATGGTGCCCACGCCCAATGCCGACGTCATCTATTCCATGAGCTATCTGGACCTGAAGAAGACCGGCCCGCTGGTGGTCAAGGCGCCCCCGAATGTCATCGGCATGTTCACCGACTTCTTCCAGCGCACCATTACCGACGTGGGCGCCATCGGCCCGGACCGCGCGCGCGGCGGCCTGTACCTGCTGCTGCCGCCGGACTATGACGGCCACGTTCCCAGCAGCTACTTCGCCTTCAAGTCGCCGACCTACAACGTGTTCCTGTTCTTCCGCACGGTCATGGCCAAGGGCGACGGCAAACCCGACCCGGGCCCCGCCGTCAAGGCCGCCGAGACCACCCGCGTCTATCCGCTATGGGCGGAGGAAAAGAACATCAAGCCCATGGAGTTTCCGGATGCCAGCGGCAAGCGCGTGGACATGATGTATCCGGTGGACCGCCAGTTCTGGCAAAAGCTCAAGGACTTCGTCGACTACGAGCCCGTGTCCGCCATCGACCCCGAGCTGCGGGGCGTGCTGGCGTCCATCGGCATCGTCAAGGGCCAGCCCTTCGAGCCGACCCAGCGCCAGCAGGAAATGCTGCAGAAAGCCGTGGAGACCGCGCCCAGGATGATATTGGCGCTGCGCCAGTTGGGCCGCGACGACGGGCGCAACCTCTATTACAAGGACCGGCAGTGGGAGCGCGCGTGGGCAGGCGGCACGGCCGAATGGATGCAGGAAAGCTATCTGGACGTGAACCAGCGGGCGGGCTTCTTCCAGTATGCCTATTCGTCGGCGCCGGCAATGGTCATGCGCACGACGGGCGCGGGTTCGAAATACCCTTACACCGCCCGCGATGCCGCCGGGAATTTCCTGCATGGTTCCGGCACCTACAAGCTGAGGCTGCCGCCCGACGCGCCGGCGGCCTTGTTCTGGGCGGTCACGGCCTACAACGTGACCGACGGCACCATGCCGGAAACCAGGCAGCTCATGCCCTCCACCAATGGCTACTACGACATCCCGAAGCAGGCGGACGGCTCGGTGGAAATCTGGTTCGGACCGGAAAAGCCCGAAGGCACGGCGGACGCCGCCTTTATCCAGACCATCCCGGGCCGCGACTTCCTGGTCGCGCTACGGCTGTATGGCGCGGAAGACGCCTTCTACGACCAGACCTGGAAGCCTGACGACATCGTCAAGGTGAAGTAGGAATAGGTTCCCGCCCATGGGCGCGGAAGGCCGGTAGCGGCCTTCCGCGAATTCCGCTATGGCGTCACGATGTTGAACCAGAACGGAAAGTCATCCAGCGCGCCGAACACGTCGGCGAGCTTGGCCTGATCGCCGCTGACCTTGACGTCGCCCTTGGCCATCGCATCCTTCAGCGTGGTCTGCTTCAGCATGATGTTGTTGAGGGTGTCGCGGGTCAGGGACACGCTGGCGCTGGGTTCCTTGGCCTGCCGGCCTTCGGAATGGTTGAGCACGCTGTTGGCCATCTCCAGCATGTACTGCTGCTTCGTGTCGGTGAAGTCCACGTTCAGCACCACGTGCTTGCCTTCGGTCTTCTCGCGGTTCAGGCGCACCGCGAAGTAGTCGAACAGCATGTCCAGCGTCATGGCGCGCACGGTATCCGGGCTGGCGGTGTCCGGCACGGGCAGCTTCTGCACGCCTTCGCGCAGTTCCTTCGCGCCGGTCAGGTAGAAGTTGCGCCATGGGCCGCTCTCGGCCTGGTAGCCCAGCTGCTCCAGCGCATCGGCCTGCAGGCTGCGCGCCTCCTGGTTCTTCGGATCCGCGAACACCGCGTAGTTGACGACCTCGGCGACCCAGCGGTAGTCGCCCTTGGCGTAGTATTCGCGCGCCTTCTTCACCACCGCGTCCACGCCGCCCATCATGTCGACGTAGCGCTTGGCGCCCTCTTCGATGGGCAAAGTGTGCAAGGTGGCGGGATTGCCGTTGAACCAGCCCAGGTAGAGCACGTAGGTCGCGCGGACGTTGTGATTGACGGAGCCGTAATAGCCGCGGTTGGAGAACTTGGTGGCGATGGACTTGGGCAGCTTGACCTGTTCGGCGATCTCTTCCTTGTTGTAGCCCATGTTGGCCAGGCGCAAGGTCTCGTCGTTGATGTAGCGGTACATGTCGCGCTGCAGGCTGAGCTGTTCGCGCACGTCCTTGTTGTTCCAGACCGGCCAGTGGTGCATGGCGTACATCACTTCGACATCGTCGCCCCACAGGTTCAGGGCTTCGTTCAGGTACTTCGACCAGGCCAGGGGGTCACGGATCTTGGCGCCGCGCAGGGAATAGGTGTTGTGCAGCGTGTGGGTGGAGTCCTCGGCCGTGTTGAGCGCCTTCTTCTCCTTGATGTAGTACAGCATCTCGGCAGGCGCTTCGCTGCCGGGCGCGTACAGGAATTCATAGGTCAGGCCGTCGATGGTGCGCTTTTCGCCGGTCTTCTCGATGATGTCGGTGGGCGGAATCAGCGTGACCGTGCCCGCCGAGGTCGTCGTGCCCAGGCCCGCGCCCACCTGCCCGGTCGCGCTGGGCGGCAGCAGATTGCCGTACATATAGCTGGCGCGGCGGCTCATGGCCGTGCCGGCCATCACGTTTTCGGCCACGGCATGTTCCAGGAATCCCAGCGGGGCATAGATCTTGACCTTGCCCGCCTTCACGTCGGCCTCGTCGACCACGCCGCGCACGCCGCCGTAGTGGTCGACGTGGCTGTGGGTGTAGATCACCGCCACGACAGGCTTCTTGGGACGGTGCTTGTAGTAGAGGTCCAATGCGGCCTTGGCCGTTTCCGTGGAGATCAGCGGATCCATGATCGTCAGGCCTTCCTTGCCTTCGACGATGGTCATGTTCGACAGGTCCTGGTTGCGCACCTGATAGATCCCGTCCATCACCTGGAACAGGCCCGAGATATTGATCAGCTGCGCCTGGCGCCACAGGCTGGGATTGACCGTATCGGGCGCATCCGAGCCTTCCTTGATAAAACCGTACTTGTCCGAGTCCCAGACCAGGTTGCCCTCGGCGCCCTTGATCATGCCGGCGGGCAGCGGGGCGATAAAGCCCTTGTGCGCCAATTCGAAGGCCGTCTTGTCCGAGAACGGCAATTCCTTCAGCAAGGCTGCGTTGGCTGCCTTGGTGGGAGCCTCGGCAGGCTTGGAACCATCGGCCGCCCATGCCGGCGCCGCAAGCGCGATGGCCAGCGACGCCCATGCGGCCGGCACTGAACGTGGGCGCCTGGGCGCCAGGCTTTGCTGTGTATGGAAGGCAGTCGCGCGGTGAAGCAGCTTCATGATCACATTCTCCAGACGGGCAGTGAACAAACCGCTCGGATGGGCGGTCCGGCAAGCAATGAGGTCAGGCGAATTGCAGGAGCAAGATCACACTAGCAAGAGCGGCAAAGCGTGATGGGTCCAGCGGCGAACGTAATAAGAAATTACAGGCGTGAACGGCATCACGCGGCGCTATGTTGGCTGTACCGCACAAAGCCTACACATTTTCTTCGTTAAATCAATCGTGGATTGCAATTACGGAAGCCCGGTATTGCGGCATGTTCCCTACCCATTTATCGTTGTCAAACTAAACGCGGTCGATACACCAGTACGCATGGGATATTGCATGGAGTCTCGATGAGCCCTCGGTCAAGCCGCGCAAGCACGCGCAAGCGCAAGCTCGGATTGCATGCGGTACTGGCCGCCCTGGCCGTGCTGAGCGTGGCCGTCGGCTTTTCCAACGCCATGTACTCGAGCTACCAGGTACAGAAGGCGCAGATCATCAAGAACGCGCTGGCCGCCAACCACGCGCGCGCGGAAAAACTGGCCGAGGTCATCGACGTCTATGTCGCCGCGTTGCACCGCCAGGCCCGGAGCGCCGCCGACCGGCTTCCGGGCTCCCTGGGCAAGCCCCAAGCGCTGCAGGATGAGTTGCAGCGCCTGGCCGGCCAGATCGATTCGCTGCACGCGGTCATGCTGGCCGACGCCGAGGGCCGTATCGTCGCCCGTTCCCCCATGGGGCAGCTCGCGGATGCCAAGGTCCTGCGTCTTGCCGACCTGGGCATAAGCGCCCAGGGCCCAGCGTCCTGGGTGACGACAATACCCGGGGCGCAAGCCGCGGTGCTTACCGTGGCCGAACCCGTGGAAGACGCGGCCGGCGCGCCCCTGGCCTACCTGGCCATCGCCATCACGCTGGACGCCGGCAGCGGCATGGACCGCATCATCGGCGACCGCGACGAAATCGCCGGCATGTCGGTGTTCCTGGTCGGCAGCAACGGCGACGTGCTGTACCGCAGGCATGCCCCTGCCGGGACGTTCGATCTGGCCAGCCTGGAGCCCGCACGGCACGGCGGCGCCGCCCTTTATCCGAAGGCGGACGGCGGCGCCGTATTGATCGGCTACGCGCCTTTGGCCAAGGGCAATTGGGCCGTGGTGGCTCAGCGTTCGCTGGATCAGGTGCTGTCGCCGCTGCGCGAATTGCTCGGGGATGCCCTGCGCTCGGCCATCCCGGCCATCCTGCTCACGCTGTTGCTGGTATGCGGCCTGGCCTATGCCATCGCCTCGCCGCTGTCGCGTCTGACGCGCGCCATGAGCGCGGGCAAATCGCCTGGCGTGGACCTCGGGCGGCTCAACGCATGGTATGCCGAGGCCGACACCTTGCGCGACGCGGTGGAGCTGACGCTCAACCAGCATCAGGACGAGGTGGGTCGCCTGAATACCCAGGCGCTGACGGATCCCATGACCGGACTATTGAACCGCCGCGCCATGACCGACGTGCTGGACGCCTACGCGGCCGATGGCGCATCCGTGGCCGTCATCGCCATGGATCTGGACCACTTCAAGCGCATCAATGACAGCTTCGGCCACATGACGGGCGACAAAGTGCTGATCGCACTGGCCGAGGTAATCCGCGCCGGCCTGCGCGACCAGGATCGCGCCTTCAGGGTGGGCGGAGAAGAGTTCATCGCCCTGTTGCCTACCGGCTCGGCCGAAAAGGCGTGCGAGATCGCCGAGCGCCTGCGCACCGCCGTAGCCCGACGCCTTATGCCGGACAGCGTGGGCCGTGTAACCGTGTCGATCGGCGTCGCGCTCTGGCCGCAGGACGGGGAATCCGCCGCCGACGTCATACGGCGGGCGGACGAAGCGCTCTACGAATCCAAGCAGCTAGGCCGCAACCGCGTGACGCTATGGCGCGACCGCGCCGCCACCGAACAGTCCCCTCCGAACAAGCGCAATTGAACACACGGTGACCAAATGAACTATTCCCTCTTGCTGGCGGGTTTGGCTGTCCTGTTCTTCGCGCTGCTGCTGCTTGCCATGAGAATCGGAAGACGGCTCGGACATGGCGCGGACGACAAAAGCGGCGCGGGGACCGCCGCCATCGAGGCATCCGTGTTCGCGCTGCTGGGCCTGTTGGTGGCCTTCACGTTTTCGGGCGCGGCCCAGCGCATGGCCGAGCGCCGCGACCTGCTGGTCCAGGAGGTCAATGCCATCGGGACGGCGTGGCTGCGCATCGACATGCTCGATGCCGCCGACCAGCCCAAGCTGCGCGAGCAGTTCCGCCGCTATGTCGACAGCCGTATCGAGTATTACAGCCACGTCGCCGCGCTGGATCAACGCGAAGCGATTGCGGCCCGCGTGGGGGCCCTGCAGAAAGAAATCTGGACCACCTCCATGAGCGCGGCGCGCCATGCCGTGCCGCCCTTTGCCGCGTCGTATGTGGGCGCAGTCAACGACATGTTCGACGTGTCCACCGCGCAGACCGTGGCGCAGAAGGTTCACCCGCCCGTTGCGACCTATGCCTTTCTGGTCTTTCTGGCCCTGGTCTGCGCCTGCCTCATCGGATCGAAACTGGCCTTGTCCCAACGCGACAGCCTGCTGCATCAACTGGTCTATGCCGTGGTCATGACCGCTGCGATATACATCATCGTGGACTTCGAGTTTCCGCGCATAGGCACGATTCGGATCGACCAGAGCGATGCGCTGCTGGCCGCCCAGCGGCAGGCCATGGTTGACCCGCCTGCCGCGGCCAAGTAGATTCGCTGACGCCGCAAGGCCGGCTGCTGTTGGACACGCATTCATTCCGGAGATGACATGCCCCCGCCCGTGATGATGGTGATACGGCGTTCAGGCTGGTTGCTCGCGCTGCTTGGCAGCGCAAGCTTTGCTCCTGCCATGGCCCAGGGCCTGCGGCTAAGCCAGGACGACCTGCAAAAGCGCGCCAACGGGGTGCTCGCCATCATGTCGTTCTCCATCGTGCCCGACATCACGACCAGTTCCCTGAACATAGGCGGAGGCAGCGGATCGGTCTCGGGATCCAGCGAATTCGCCATGACGCAGCTGGGCGGCGGCGACACCATCTCCAAATCGGTCCCCATCTACCTGGAAGGCGTGCTGGCCGCCAGCCGCTACGATCCGACCTTCGTCGCCACGCAGGGCGCCGAATCCCGCAGCATCCCCACCAAGTGGAACAGCTTTTCGGCCACCGGCGGCATAGGCTGGGACTTCAAGCTGACCGACGAACTGAAGCTGCGGCCCATCTTCAATTTTGCGCTGGGCAACGTCACCAGCGACCTGCGCGCCGCCAGCTGGTATGTGGGACAGCAGACCGGCAAGGACATCAGCTTCCTGGACAAGGGTTCGCTCAACGCCTATGGCCTGGGCGGCTCGCTGATGCTGGACTATGAGCATTACCGCCCCGGTTACGAGGTCGACGTGGAGCTGCGCTATTCCGACATGCGCCTGCAGAGCTTCAACAGTTCTGCCGCCGTCGAGGGCCACGCCACGGCGCAATCGGCCAATCTGTGGGCGCGCTACCGTGCGCCGACGGGATTCGTCGTGCTGCAACGGCCGCTGCGCTACGTGCTGGAGCTGACGCACTCTGAGTTCCTGGGCGACCAGCGCGGCATCCTGGGATTCGACCGGCTGACCTCCGTGGGCGCCGGCCTGGAGCTGGATTCCAGCGCCTATGACGTGATCATCACCCGCACCCGGCTGGTGGGCCGCTATGTGTTCGGCACCAATGTGTCGGGCTTCTCCATCGGGCTGGCAGTGAGCTTCTGAGCCCGCCGCCGGCGGAATTGCGCCGGATTTGTTACTCCCCCCTCTCCGCCCGGCGATGCCAGACTGTTTCCAGGCCGCCGAGCAGCCAGTCTGCGCGCAGACCCTTGCGCCAGGGCCTCGGCCCGCGATAAGGAGGTAGGAAATCATGACTGCATCAAGCAATGGCGCGCCCATGCGCACGCCCCCGGTCGTCTCGCCCCAGGACTGGGAAACCGCCCGCCAGCAACTGCTGGTCAAGGAAAAAGCCCACACCCGCGCCCGCGATGCGCTGGCCGCCGAACGCCGGCGCATGCCCTGGACGCCAGTGACCAAGGCCTATGCGTTCGAAGGCCCGTCGGGCATGCTCGCCCTGCCCGACCTGTTCGACGGCCGCCGCCAACTGATCGTCTACCGCGCCTTCTTCGAGCCGGGCGTGTATGGCTGGCCGGAGCACGCCTGCCGCGGCTGCTCCATGGTGGCCGACCAGGTCGCGCATCTGGCGCACCTGAACGCCCGCGACACCACGCTGGTCTTCCTGTCCCGGGCGCCGCAGGCGGACATTGCGCGGCTGAAAGCGCAGATGGATTGGAAGATGCCCTGGTACACGCTGACCGATGGCTTCGATACCGACTTCGGCGTGGACGAGTGGCATGGCACCAATGTGTTCTACCGCGACGGAGACCGCATCTTCCGCACCTATTTCCTCAACAACCGCGGCGACGAGCAGATGGGCGGCACCTGGAACTACCTGGACATCACGCCGCTGGGCCGCCAGGAAGTCTGGGAGGATTCTCCCGAAGGCTATCCGCAGACCCCGACCTACAAGTGGTGGAACTGGCACGACAGCTACGTGCCGGACGCGCCGCCGGACAGAAAATGGGTCGAGATTTCCGATGCGGGCGAGGCCGCATTCCGGGCGCAGAGCGCAGCCGCCAAACGGTGAGCGGGCGGGCGGCTGGCCGGGCGCGGCCGCTTGCCGTATTCATTGGTAATTAAAATAACCAATAGATACACAAGCTCAAACAACAGCAATTATCGGGGTCCGATGACCGTGCTAATTTATGCGCCCGCCGACCTTCGGCCCAGACGCATCCCCAGCGTCCCCGTCAGGCGGCCGTTGCCGGGCCGCTGCGCCCTCCTACCCCTATTTGACGAGAACCCATGCACAAGAACCTCGAGAGCGACACGATCATCGCCCAGGGAAAAAAGCGGATGTCCGGCCTGCTGCTGGCGGCGGGCCTGGCGCTTGCGGCAACCGCGCCGGCCATGGCCGTACCGCCGATCAAGGCGCACGGCGCGCCTGCCGCTGCACCCGCCACGGTAGCGCCCTCGGGTTCGGTACAGAAGACCGACATCCAGAACCAGGCCGCCTATGAGCGCCTGATGAACAACAGCGGCATCACCCTGCAATGGCTCTGGTCCGCGCAGCGCGGCCACCTGACCGCGACGGATGAAAACGACGTGGTCCGCATCGAGGGCACGCAGGCCAACCACGAAGGCACGCTGAAGATCAAGGGCGATATCGTCTCCATCGCCAGCGACCGCTTTATCTTCCGCGGCACGATCCTGATCCTGGACGCGCCGGACAAGGGCCGCCGCTGCGAACGCAACGGCGAGTTCGAGTTCCGCGCGACCGGCAAGCGCAAGTACTGGCGCCTGCAGCAGATGGAAGCCTGCGGCGGGCTGACGGACTACGTGGACGTGTACTACTGAGCCCAGCCTGCAAGAAGGCTATGCTTGCGCATCGATGCCGGCGGCCTCCTCATGCCGCAGTCCGCCGGCGCCACGGCGCGCGGCATATCTGAGGAGGTTTACATGATCACCGAAGTGGACAAGAAGCACCTGGCGCGCTGCGTCGAGCTGGCGAAACAGGCGCTGGAAGCGGGCGACGAACCCTTCGGCTCGGTGCTGGTTTCACCCGACGGCGTGGTCCTGTTCGAAGACCACAACCATGTCTCCAGCGGCGACCGCACGCGGCATCCGGAATTCGAGATCGCGCGCTGGGCCGCCAGCAATCTGCCGCCGGCCGAGCGCTCGGCCTGCACCGTCTACACCTCGGGCGAGCACTGCTCCATGTGCGCCTCCGCGCATGGCTGGGTGGGCCTGGGCCGGATCGTCTATGCCAGTTCTTCTGCCCAGTACCGGGAATGGCTGCGGGAATGGGGCGTCGCCCCCACGACCAAGGTGCGGCCGCTGGCCATCGCCGAAGTCGTGGACGGCATACCGGTGGAAGGTCCCGTGCCGGAATTCGCCGAACAGATCAAACTGCTGCACCAGGAAAGAATGCGCCGCCGCGGCTAGGCGGCGCCCTGCCCGGTTCGCCGTTACCGCCCGTCTCAATCGTCAGCAGCAATCCGCAGTATTCTCGCTGCACCGCACTATGAACAGGACTCCCGCATGCCCTCTGCCCTGACCAAATGGCTCACCAGCATCGCGTTCGGCCTGCTAGTCGCCTGGGCCAGCGGCGGCGTCGTCAATCCGGTCATGCAGCAGGCGCTCGGGCTGGCGGACTTGACTGGGCTTGCCTATATGGCGGCGCTGGACAGAATGCTGATCACGACGGGCGTCGTGTCGCTGCTGATAGGCGTGGCGCTAGTCGCAGCGCTGGTCCGCATTCCAAATTTTCGCCGCCTGATCGGCTGGGGCTGCGCCATGCTCGGCCTGGCCGTCCTGCTGAACCTGCTCGGCGCCGTGCTTGCAATGGAACCCGGCATCTTCAATCCGGCCACCGGCGGCAAGCAGGCGGCCAACGACGCCTATACGGCGCTGTTTTTCTGGGCGCTGATTTTCGGCCTGCCTTATCTGGCCGGCGGGCTGGCGCTGACCATAGGTGGCTGGGTCCTGATCCGCAAGAATCCCGGCCCGGGCGCGGCCAGGCCGGCATGACACGGCCGCCGTGCGCCCTTAAAGTGTGAAATTAACCGGAGCTTCGCAAGCTCCCATCTCCCTGTTTTTTCTGGCCCTACTCGCTCCATGTCCAACCTCATCGTCCACGGCGGCACCCCTTTGCGCGGCCGCGTCATCCCTTCGGCCAACAAGAACGCGGTCCTGCCGGTGCTGTGCGCCACCCTGCTGACGGACCAGCCGCTGCGGCTGCACGGCGTGCCCGACATCACGGACGTGCGCAAGATCCTGGACATCTTCCGCACGCTGGGCAGCGAGGTGCGGCTGGACGAGTCCACCCGCACCCTGGACCTGCATCACCGCGACACCGCCTTCGACGCCGCCCGCCACCGGCTGCCCGAGGAAATGCGCTCTTCCATCATGCTGGTGCCGCCGCTGCTGGCGCGCTTCGGGGTCGCGCGCCTGGAAGACAACGTCAAGGGCTGCACCCTGGGCGTACGCGAGATCGATCCGCACGTGGACATCTTCCGCTCCTTCGGCGGCGAGGTGGAACGCGCCAGCGGCTCGCTGCTGGTCCGCAGCAGCGGCCCGTTGAAGCCGACCCACCACTGGCTGGACTACGCCTCGGTGACGACCACCGAGAACTTCGTGCTGTGCGCCGCCGCCGCGCAAGGCGAGTCGACGCTGACCAACGCCGCCTCCGAGCCGCACGTGCAGGAGTTCTGCCGCTTCATGGCGATGATGGGCGCGGACATCGACGGCATCGGCACCTCGCGGCTGACGGTGCGCGGCGGCGTCAGCCTGGGCGGCGGCGAATTCACTTTCGAGGAAGACTTCCACGAGATCACCACCTTTCTCGCGCTGGGCGCGATCACGGGCGGCGACGTGGTGGTGCGCAACAGCACGCCCGCGAACTTCCCGCTGATCGACCGCACCTTCGCCAAGTTCGGCGTGCAGATCGTGCACGAGAACGGCTGGTCGCGCGCGCTGCGCTCGGGCCCCTTGAAGGTACAGACGCCCTTCACCAGCAATGTGCTGACCAAGGTCGAAGCGGCACCATGGCCCTATTTCCCGGTGGACCTGCTGCCCATCTTCATCGCGCTGGGCGTGTGCGCCGAGGGCAACGCCATGTTCTGGAACAAGGTCTACGACGGCGCGCTGGGCTGGACCGGTGAGCTGTCCAAGTTCGGCGCGCACGTGTTTTCGTCCGATCCGCACCGGCTGATCACGTTTGGCGGCCGGCCGCTGACGCCCGCGGTGGTCGAAAGCCCCTACATCATCCGCGTCGCCATCGCGCTCTTCATGATCGCCAGCAGCATCGACGGCCGCTCGGAAATCCGCAACGCCACGCCGATCCGCCGCGCGCATCCCCGCTTCGTCGAAAACCTGCGCAGCCTCGGCGTGCAGGTGGAATGGACCAGCGAGGAGTAAGCTTTCCAGATACGCACGCCACGGCGCGCATAACGGGAGCGGGCCGACCGGCTCCCGGCGCGGCGCGCCGCCCTCCTTAGGTCATGGCCTCTCACGCAGGAGGCGTACTCCATGCCGCGTCCGAACCCATAGGCGGCCAGGGCCTGCTTCGCAGGCCCCAGTTTCAAAGGTTGTTCACGAAGCAGCACCTTCAAGGAGGTGTGTGATGAGCCAACTTTCCGATAGCGCCCTGGATGATCTGAGAGCCTCAGCCCGAGGCCAGGTCCTCTGCCCGGGCGACCCCGGCTACGACGACGCCCGCAAGATCTGGAATGCGATGATAGACCGCCGGCCGGCGGTGATCTTCCGATGCGCCGGCGCCGCCGACGTGCGCCGCGCCGTGGATTTCGCGCGCGACAACGGCCTGGTCCTGTCCGTACGCGGCGCAGGCCACAACATCGCAGGCACCGCGGTCTGCGAAGGCGGCATGATGATCGACCTGTCGCCGATGAAGTCGGTGCGCGTCGATCCCGTGCGCGCCCGAGCCTATGTGGAGCCCGGCGCGACGCTGGCCGATTTCGACCACGAGGCCCAGGCTTACGGCCTGGCGACGCCGCTGGGCGTGAATTCCACCACCGGCGTGGCTGGGTTGACGCTGGGCGGCGGTTTCGGCTGGCTGACCCGCAGGTTCGGCATGACCATCGACAACCTGCTCTCAGCCGATGTCGTCACCGCGGACGGCAAGCTGCTGCACGCCAGCGAACAGGACAACCCGGATCTGTTCTGGGCAATCCGGGGCGGCGGCGGCAATTTCGGCGTGGTCACCATGTTCGAATTCCAGCTGCATCCGGTCGGACCCGAGGTTTATGGCGGCCTGGTCGTGCTGCCGCTGGAACAGGGTAAAGAAGCGCTGTCGAAGTACCGCGATGCGCTGGCGACCCTGCCCCAGGAACTGACGGTCTGGGCCGTGCTGCGCCTGGCTCCGCCGCTGCCGTTCCTGCCGCAAGCGGTGCACGGCAAGCCCATGGTTGCCTTCGCCATGTGTTATTCGGGCGATCTGGCCAATGGCCCAGCCGCGGTGGAAGTGGTGCGCGGCTTCGGCACGCCTTATGGCGAGCACCTGGGCCCCATGCCCTACGCCGCCTGGCAAAAGGCCTTCGACCCGCTGCTTACACCCGGCGCCCGCAATTACTGGAAGTCGCACAATCTGGGCGGGCTGGAAGACGGGCTGATCGACGCCATAGTGGCGGCGGTGGAAAATCTGCCTTCGCCGCAATGCGAGATCTTCCTGGGCTACATCGGCGGCGTAGCGGCGCAGGTGCCGGTGTCCGCCATGGCCTATCCGCACCGCTCGGCGCAGTTCGCCATGAACGTGCACGGCCGCTGGGACTTTCCGGAAGAAGACGAGCGCTGCATCGCGTGGGCCCGGACGCTGTTCCGGACCACGGAGCCCTATGCGCAAGGAGGGGTGTACGTGAACTTCCTGACGCAGGACGAACCGGAGCGGCTGGGCGCGGCCTACGGCCCTAACTTCGACCGGCTGGTCCAGGCCAAGACCCGCTACGACCCGCAGAACCTGTTCCGGCATAACCAGAACATCAAGCCGGCGTCGCCTTGAACCGGACCTGCGCGGCGGGGAATCCGACTAGCGGGCGCCGGACTTCCCCGCCGCGTTCAGGGCCGCGGCCGCTCGGATCAGCGCCGCCAGGGCCGTTTCGTCCAGCGTTTCCCCCTCGCGGATATCGATGGCGCGCCGCGTGTTGCCGTCCAGGCTGGCGTTGAAGAGCCCGGAGGGATCCTCCAGCGCCGCACCCTTGGCGAAGGTCAGTTTCACGGCGCTTTTGTAGGCTTCGCCGGTACAGATGATGCCGTCGTGCGACCACACCGGCACCCGCCATTTCCATTCCTCGACTACGCCGGGATCGGCCTGCCTGATGATGGCCCTGACCCGCGCGAGCGTCTGGCCGCGCCAGTCGTCCAATTCTCGTATCCTGGCGTCTATCAAGGTGGAGGCCGTCTCTTGCGTTGCCTCTTTGGTTGCGTTGCTCGTCTTGGTGTTCATGCCATGTCCCGGGAAAGATCGCAGACGGATGCGTCAGAAAGAATACCTGCATCGATCCCGGAAAATTTGTTAACTTGGTTAGCAAACCAAAATAGCTAGCACCGTAACGGGGTCACGGAAGAGGAGAATCAAGCGCAATGGCCAATCTGGTTTTGCTGCTGCTGGGCGTGGACTATCTGCGCAAGCGCGCCCGCGGGCTGTATGTCATCGGCGGCCTGCTTTTCATTACAGGCGTCACGCTGTTCATCGACGCGCTCGATAATGCCGTCTATTTCCCGCTGAATTTCTTCGCGGCGCTGCTGGTCCTCGAAGGCCTGGCCACGCTGGTGATCGCCAAGTCCGGCGTGGGGGGGCAGCGGGTGCTGCGCTATGCCAAGGGCGCCATCGTGCTGACGGCGGGCATCCTGGTCCTGATCGGCCACCATCACGGGCATTTCGCGCTGTCCATGCTGTTCGGCCTCATGTTCCTGGTGGACGGCCTGATCCAGTGCACCGCCGCCTACGTGGTGCGCTATGACCGCTGGCGCTATGTCTTTGCCTCGGGCGTGGCCGAAATACTGTTGGCCATCTTCTTTTTCCAGCCCTACCCGACCCATTACGTCGGCACGGTGCCGTACTGCCTGGGCCTGTTCCTGGCGTTTACAGGGCTGCGGCTGCTGTCGCTGGCGCGCCGCGTCCGCCACCTGGACTCCAACCCTGCGCTGGACGTCAATCCGCATCCGGACTTCATGCCCACGCGCGCCGACGCCCATGCGCAAAAGGTGTTCGACGGCCCGCCGCTGGAATCGGAGCGCGCGCTGACCGTGCACGTCTGGACGCCGTCGGGTTCGGCCAAGACCGAGACGCGCAACTATCCCGTGGTGAACCGCTACATCGCCGCCGTCGACATCAACGGCGTGGTGTCGACCGGCCACGCCGCGCTGGAATCACCGGAAGGCGTGTACATCAGCCTGTATCCGGCCCAGGAGATCGACCACTCTCCGGAACAGTTCGGCACCCTGCTGCGCGCCACGGCCGAAAACAACGTGCCCGGCGTGTACCAGCCCGACTACGCGACCGAATCCAAGGCCTGGACCCCGTCCACGATGCGGGTGCGCATCCGCAACTACGACGCAGCCAAGCTGCAGGCCTTCTGGGACGAATACCGCAAGACCGAGATCTACAACCTGACCCACCGCAACTGCTCCAGCTCCGTGTCCAGCGCGCTGGAAGCGGCGCTGGACGGCGTGGTGGGACGCCTGCACGGCCCGGATGCCGGTTGGCGCGTGCTGCTGCGCCTTTTGCTGACGCCGGAACTGTGGGTGGCGGCGCAGATCCGCAAGCGCGCGCTGACCATGGCCTGGACCCCGGGCCTGACGCTGGACTATGCCCGTGCGCTCAGCATGCTGGCCGACCCGCGCCCGTTCGGCTGGTGGAAGATGTCGCAGGACGCGCTGCGCCAGATCGCGCGCATGCGCGCCGGCTGGCGCAAGCAGGACCGCAAGGCTCAGGCCCGCAATGCGGAGCAGGCCGAGTCCTCGCAAGGGGCGCAATGACGGCCTCGCAACGCGCGTGAAGACGCCATGATTGCGCAGATCGTGAGCGGCGTGGCCATCGTGGCCGGCGCGGCCTGGGGCGCGGCGGCGCTCTGGTTCCAATCGCCGTTCCCCGGCCGCGCGCGCGCCGTCCTGCCGGCGGCCTGGCTCGCGCTCGCGGCCGGCGCACTGATGGGCCTGTCTATCGGACAGCCCCTGATTGCCTGGCTGTTCGGCGCCCTGCTGCTGGCGCTCTTGGCCTGGTGGTGGCTGGGTGTGCGGCCGTCCAACGAGCGCCAGTGGATGCCCGAGGTGGCGCGCCAGACGCAAGGAACGGTCGAGGGCGACATCGTCACCCTGCGCAACGTGCGCAACTTCGACTGGCGGTCGCGCACCGATTACGACATACGCTGGGAGACCCGCAGCTACGACCTGTCACGCCTGGAATCGGTAGACCTGGCGTTGTCCTACTGGGGCCGGCCCGCCATCGCGCACGCCTTGGTGTCGTTCGGTTTTGCGGATGGCCAGTACGTGGTGTTCTCGGTGGAGATACGCCGCAAGCTGCACGACGTATTCTCGGAAATTGGCGGTTTCTTCCGCCAGTACGAGTTGTCGGTGCTGGCCTCGACCGAGGAAGACAGCCTGCGCGTGCGCACCAATGTGCGCGGCGAAGAAGGCTATCTGTACCGCGTGCACATGCCGGACGGCGCGGCTCGCAAGCTGTTCCTGGCCTATGTGGAGACCGCTACCCGGCTGGCGGACAAGCCGCGCTTCTACAACACGCTGACGGGCAACTGCACCACCATCGTGTACCGGCTGGCCGACCAGATCGTGCCGGGGTTGCCGCTGGATTACCGCGTGCTGTTCTCGGGTTATCTGCCCGAGTACCTGTACCGCCTGGATGCTCTGGAAGGAGCGGATAGTCCGCTGGCGTATCGGCAGGCCGGCCATTACACGCAGCGTGCCCGCGCCACCGCGGACGCGGCCGAATTCTCGCGCAACATCCGGCGCGGCGTGCCAGGCGTGCCGCAGGCGCCCGCCCCCGCTCAGGATGGCGCGGCCGTGCCCGGCGCCGGTGCGCGCAGCCGCGCCAAGTAAGCGCCCAGTGTCTCCAGGTGGCTTTCTTCCGAGCGTAGCCCGACATGGCCATCCGCCCTGACGGCCAGCACGAGGATATGCCGCACGCCGAGCCTTCCGGCCACCGAGGGATCCACATAGCCGTCCACGCCATCGACATCCGCATTCGCCGTCAGCGCGACCACGGCCTCGATGATGGCGCCGTCCGATAGCGGCTCGATCGCGGCGCGAACCTGGGCAAGCGCGTCCGCAGACGTCCGCGGGCCGCCCAGGATGAAGACTGTATGGCCCTTGCGGTGGGCGCTCTCATGCAACATCCCCGCGCCGCCCGCCGCAAGGCGTATCGGGATCTGGTCGGGCAGCCGCTGGCCCGGCGAAACCGGGTCGTGCCGGTCTCCCATGACGATGGGCGAATCGCGGTAATCGATGTCCAGCTCCGCCTCGGCAACGGCCTCGTGGTGCTGCGAGGCGCCGTCCTCGAAGGCTTTGCGGATGGCGGCATTGCGCTCGCGCAGCACGTCCGGGTCAGTGGCCAGCTGGGCGCTCTCGGCCTCGTCGCCCGACGCCAGCACGCGCTGCGCGGCCGGCCGGCGCTCCGCCTGGTAGCTGTCCAGCAGACTGTCCGAGCACTGGCCGCGGCAGACCAGCGCAAGCTTCCAGGCCAGGTTGACGGCGTCGTGCAGGCCGCTATTCATGCCATGGCCTTGGGCCGGACTGCAGGTGTGCGCGGCGTCTCCGGCCAGCAGGATGCGATCGGCCCGGAATTGCCGCGCGACTTTGGTGTAGCAACGGAAGCGCGCCGGATGGGCAACGTCCTCGAAATTCGCCTCGGGCAGATAGCGCCGCAGCGTGGACAAGGCATCGGCCACCAGATCGGAGTCTTCGGCAGTAGGCCGCAGATACACGCGCCAGCGCTGGCCCGGCAGCGCCGTCAGGATCACCGGGATCCTGTCCAGGTAGGCGTAATTGGCCTCGAAGATCTCGGGCCAGCCGCTGATCGCGGCGTCAAACACCGCCCAAGGCTGGCTGATGTCGTGGCCGTCCTGCTCGATGCCGGTCAGCTCGCGCACCGTGCTGTGGTGGCCGTCGCAGCCTATCACCCACTCGGCCAGCACTTCGATTGCGCCGCCCGGCTGCTCGATCCTGGCCAGCATGCCGTCCGGCCGTTCCTGCAGATCCACCAGCTTGCTGGCCCGCTGGACGGCGCCGCCGTGGCTGGCCAGATAGTCGGCAAGGATGGACTCCGTGACCTCTTCCGAAATCCCGATGTTGTAGGGGTAGCGGCTGCCGCAAAGGTCCAGATCGATCTCGCCCAGCACCTTGCCGTCGGCATGGATGCGCGCGCCGCGCTGCTTCACGCCCGCGGCCAGCAACGGCTCGACGATGCCCAGCGAATCGAAGATCTCCAGCGAGCGGGGGTGGACCACCGTTGCGCGGTCCCATTCCAGCGGCCGCTCGTGCGCATCGATCAACAGGCACTGCACGCCGCGCCGTTGCAGCTCGGCGGCGGTGAGCAGGCCCGCCGGACCGGCGCCCACCACCAGGACTGTCGTTGCAATCACCATGATGTCGCCTCGAGAAATTTCGAGGCGACCTGGATTGCGCCTCGGCACGAACCAAAAAAAATAAGGCCGGGCATCACTTACCGTCAAAGATATTGAGGCTTACGCCGCTGGCATGACGCCGCGGACGGACCTCAACCTTTTGGACCGATCCCTGGCGACTCAGGGGTGACCGGCCAGCTGCGCGGCCTCGCCCAGCAGCGCGTCCAGCAGGCGGCGCGCCGGCACCGTCAGCGGCGCATCGGCGCGGTGCGTCACGTAGATGACGGTCTTGGGCAAGGGATCGATGATGTCCAGCCGCACCAGCCCTAACGCCGGCCCGTAACGGTCCAGGAACCCTTGCGGCATGATGCCGATCAGGTCCAGCTGCGGCATCAGCGCCAGCAGCGTGGAAAAGGACTCGCATTCCAGCTGCAGGTGCAGCGCGCGTGCCTGCGTTTCGTCGCTGTACAGCGCCCTGGGATCGCCGGGCCCCTGCGCCGGCCCGGTCAGCACCCAGGCGGCTCCGGCCAGTTCGCTCAGGCGCCGGGCGCCGGCCAGCGGATGCGACGCCCGCGCAACGATGACCGACTGGCTTTCGAACAGCGGCTGCACGGCCAGGTCGCCTCCCCCGCCCGCTTCGGGCAGCGGCCCCAGCGCCATGTCCAGTTCGCCCGAACGGATGCGCTCCAGCGCCTGCGGATACAGCGTGTCGCGCACCCGCAGCCGCACCTGCGGCCAGCGCGCGCCGTAGCGCGCCACCGCGCCCGGCGCCAGCAGGATGGCGGCGGCGGGCGATACGCCCAGGGTCACCTGGGCTTCGGCGCCGCGCAGGTGCCAAGCCAAGTCTTCATGAGCCTTCTCGATTTCTCGCATGACGACCGCGGCGCGCGCCGCGAGGATCTCGCCGGCCTGCGCCAGCCGCACGCCCTTGGGCGTGCGCACCACGAGTTCGGCGCCGACCTCTTCCTCCAGCTGGCGCAGCGACTTGGTCAGCGCCGGCTGCGACACGTTCAGGACCTGCGCGGCGGCGCGCATGCTGCCAGTCCGGGCCAGGGTGAGCAACAGGTTCAGATGCTGGAGTCGCAAGCCGCCTCTCCGGCCGATTACCTGGGGTAATCGACATCAAAACAATTCAAGGGATGCGCGCGCAGGCCGTCGATAGAATTCCTGCATGCCCCAATCGGAGACAGGAGCCTAGCATGACCCGAGGCGTGAAGAACATTCTCTTCATCATGTGCGACCAGCTGCGCTACGACCATCTTTCCTGTTTCGGCCACCCCAGGCTGAAGACCCCGAATCTGGACGCGCTGGCCGCGCGCGGCGTGATCTTTGACCGCGCCTTCGTGCAGTCGCCCGTTTGCGGCCCGTCCCGCATGAGCTACTACACCGGACGCTACGTGCATGCGCACGGGGCCAGCTGGAACTTCGTGCCGCTGAAGGCCGGCGAGATGACCATCGGCGACCATCTGCGGCCGCTGGGCGTGCGTTCCGTGCTGGTGGGCAAGACCCACATGCGCGCCGACATGGCCGGCATGTCACGGCTGGGTATAGACCCGGCCTCCGTCATCGGCCGCCGCATTGCCGAATGCGGCTTCGACGCCTACGAGCGCGACGATGGCATCCATCCGTATTCTGGCCACGACCCGGACCCGCGCTACAACGACTATCTGCGCGCGCAGGGCTACGGCGGCGACAATCCCTGGGAAAGCTGGGCCAATTCCGCCGTGGACGCGGACGGCACGGTGCGCTCGGGCTGGTTCCTGAAGTACTCCAACCTGCCCGCGCGCGTGCCCGACGAGCATTCGGAGACGCCGTACATCACGCGCCGCGCGATGGACTTCATCAGCGAGGCGGGCGAGCAGCCCTGGTGCCTGCACCTGTCCTACATCAAGCCGCACTGGCCCTATCTGGCGCCTGCGCCCTACGCCGGCATGTACAACGCGCAGGACGCGCTGCCTGTGGTGCGATCGGAGGCCGAACGCGCCGACCCGCATCCGGTGTACGCCGCGATGATGCAGCATCGCGTGTCGGCGACCTTTTCCGAGCCCGGCGTGCGCGAAGCCGTCATGCCGGGCTACATGGGATTGATCAAGCAGATCGACGACCAGCTCGGCGCGCTGTTCCGCTTCATGGAGGCGCGCGGACTGTTCGACAACACCATGATCGTATTCACGTCCGATCACGGCGACTATCTGGGCGACCACTGGATGGGGGAAAAGGACCTGTTCCATGAACCCGTCATCCGCGCGCCGCTGATCGTCTACGACCCGGATCCGCGCGCCGACGCCGCCCGCGGCACGCGCTGCGCGGCCATGGTCGAAGCAATAGACCTGGCGCCGACCTTCCTGGAGGCCTGTGGCGGCGTGCCGGTGCCGCACATCATGGACGGGCGTTCGCTGCGGCCCCTGCTGTTCGGCCAGACGCCGCCGGATTGGCGCGACCACGTCATCTGCGAGTACGACTATGCCTTCCAGGATTCGCGCATCGCGCTGGGTACGCCCGCGCGCCAGGCCTGGCTGCGCATGGTGCGCGATGAACGCTGGAAGTACGTGCTGGCCGAAGGCTACCGGCCGATGCTGTACGACCTGCAGGAAGACCCGAACGAATTCGTCGACCTGGGCGCCTCGCCCGCGCATGAGGCGGTGCGCAAGCGCATGGAGGAATTGCTGTTCCGCTGGGCGCGCCAGCCGCGCCAACGCGCCACGGTGGCCGACGGCACCATCGAATCGATCGAAGTCCAGCCGCGCATTTCCGAGGGCGGCATCCTGATCGGCTATTGGGACGAAGCCGACCTGGCCCGCGCCAGGCAGACGTTCAAGCCCCGTTTCGCATCATCCAACCCGCTCGTGAAGCCGACGCTGGATCGGCTGTCGCAATCCTGAGGAGTGCAGCATGATTCTCGAAACCCCCGACATCACCCGCGCCCAGGCCGGCCTGGACGGCGTCTCCTGGAACATCCTGGGCCAGGTGTACGTGCCCAAGCAGGTCAGCCTGGACAGCATTTCCTGGCACGCCACGTTTCCGGAAGAGAGCTTCGTGCCGCCGCACGTGCACCCCAACCAGGACGAGTACATCTTCGTGCTGGACGGCCGCATCGACCTGCTGCTGGACGGCAAGAAGACCTCGGCCGGCCCCGGCGACCTCGTGCGCATGCCTCGTGGCGTGCCGCATGCCTTCTTCAACAATTCCGGCGTCGCCGCCACCGCGCTGTTCTGGGCCGCGCCCGCGGGCAAGCTGCTGGAGCTTTACCGGCGCATCCACAACATGTCGAGTCCGGCGGAGGTCGTTGCGGTGGCGCCGGAGTACGACGTGATCTTCATGCCGCCTGTCTCGTCAGCGGCCTGAACCATGCGCCGCCGCACGCTACTGAAGGGCCTGTCCGGCGCCCTGGCCTGTACCCTGCCCTGGGCCGCCCGCGCCGCGTACCCGGACAAGCCCGTACGCATCATCGTGCCGCTGCCGGCGGCCAGCCCGCCCGACGTGCTGGCGCGCGTGATCGGCGAAAGGCTGCAGCGCCTTTGGGGGCAGCCGGTGGTGGTGGAGAACCGGCCCGGCGCGACCGGCATGATAGGGCTGGACGCCGTCGCCCGCAGCGCCCCCGACGGCTACACCGTGGGCATCATGTTCCTGACGCATACCGTGCTGCCGGCGCTGTTCGGCAAGGTGTCGTACCGCACGGATGGCGACTTCGCGCCGATCGCGAACCTGGTCTGGCTGTATAACGCCCTGCTGGTGGCGCCAGGCAGCGAATACGCCGACGTCCACGGCCTGGTCGAACAGGCGAAGCGCCAGCCCGGCAAGCTCAGCTACGGTTCCGGCGGCAACGGCTCGCCCGCCCATCTGCTGGGCGCGGCCTTCTGCCAGGCGGCCGGCATAGACATGCTGCACGTGCCGTTCAAGGGTCCTGCGGAAGCGGCGCAGGCGCTGATGGGCGGCTACGTGCAGACCATGTTCGCCACTGCTTCCGTCGCCGTGCCGCTGGCGCAGTCCGGCAAGCTGCGCGCGCTCGCCGTCACGCGTGATGGCGGCATGGCCGCCTTGCCCGGCGTGCCCACGCTGGCCGAGGCCGGCGTGCCTGCGTTCAACCTGAAAGAATGGGAGGGAATCGTCGCGCCCGCAGGTACGCCGCCGGACCTGATCGCCAAATGGAACGGCGCCATACAGACCATCCTGGCCGACGCCGAGGTGCGTGACAAACTAGCCGGCCTGGGCATGGAAGCCGCCCAGGCCAACACGCCGGCCGAGTTCGCCGGGCTGATACGCGGCGAGCTGCAACGCTGGTCGGCGTTCGTGTCGGAACAGAAGCTGCGCAACGGATGACGGGCGGGCGGCCAAGCCCGGCCGCCTACTTCGCCACGCCCCCCACCCTGCCCAGGAACTCCAGCACCGCCAGATAGGAGCCTTCGTTGCCCGCCGCGTTGGCGCTGGGCGTGCCGCCCGCGTCCAGCAGCAGGCCGGACATGGCGTGCGGCTTGCTGATCAGGGTCGCGGGCAGGCAGGGATAGTGCACGTGATGGCCGGCGCCCATGCAGACATGGTGGAAGGTGGGCAAGCCATGTTCCTGGCGCCGCCGCATGACGATTTCAGAGTACGCGGTGCTGGGCCAGAAGCCGTCGTCCGACGCGCTGACCAGCAGCACCGGACCAGGATAGTTCTCGACCGGAATGCGGGCGCGCTCGAACGCCGCGCTGTCGCGCGTGGCGCTGAGAAAGGCGTGCGTCTGGCGGTACGGCGGCTGGGACGCGTAGGCGGCGTCCCAGTTGGCGCTGGCGTTGTCCTGCCACAGGTGCGGCAGCGGCTCGCCGCCCTTGGTCCAGACCTGCGCGTCGCGGCCGGTGCCGGGCGCGCCAGCGCTGACCACGCCATGCATCACGGGCGAAGGCACATAGGCCACCACTGCGCTTACCAGGTCCGGGTAATGCGAGGCCACCAGCAGCGAGGTCTCGCCGCCGCGGCTGATGCCGGACAGGGCCACGAAGCCGTCGCGCGGCTTGAGCTCCGCGCGTGCCCAGCGCAGCGCATGCTCGAAATACTCCAGCGGCATGTCGTTCAGATACTTGGGGCGGCCTTCGTAGTTGAAGATGGCCAGCGCCAGGCACTGGTAGCCGCGGGACGCGAACAGCGCCGCGCGCGGCGCGTTGACGCCGCCGGACGAGCCGTTCATGTAGATCACCAGCGGATGCGGGCCCGGTCCGGCGGGGGTGTAAAGCTCGCCCGACAGCGTCATGCCGCCGACTTGCTCGCGCACGCTGCGGTGCGTGACGCCTTCGGCCTGGAATTCCTGCACCAGGGTCGCCGCGGCGGACTGGCGTCCGTCGCTGGCTTCGATGCGGATGGCGAGCGGCTCGGTCCGGTCCGGCGGGAACACCACGCTGGCGACGTCCTCGCAGGCCATGGACCAGACGATGCCCATGGCCGAGGGTTCGGCATAGCTGCCTGACACGGGGCAATCGCGGGACAGGTCCAGGCTGCCGTCATGGCCCGCCACGAATACCGCTTGCGAGCGCCATGGCGCGCCGCACATCGTCATGCTGGCCGTGACCGTGATGAAGGCGTAGGCCGGAAAGCCGCTCACGCGGATCTCGCGCGTCACGTCGATCAGGGCGCGTTCCGGGGTGACGGTGATGCTGGGTTGTTCTGCCACGGTGGCTCCTTAGCTCTTCAGGTCGGTCTTGGGCACGCCGTTGGCCTTGATGACCTGGGCCCACATGGCGGATTCATCGGCGATGACCTTGTCCAGGTCGGCCGACGAGGTGAACTCCACGGTCACGCCCTGGTCCGCGAACTGCTGCACCAGGCTGGGATCGCGCGTGCCTTCGCGCACGGCGTTCTCCAGCGCCGCGACCACGGGCGCCGGCATGGCGGCCGGACCCGAGATCATCATGCGGGTATAGAGCTCGAAGCCGTCCACGCCCGCTTCCTTCATGGTGGGAACGTCGGGCAAGCTGGACAGGCGCTTGTCGGAGGTGACCGCCAGCACCTGCAGCTTGCCAGACTTGATGTTGGGCAGCGCCGAGGTCGGGAAGTCGAAGGTGCTCTGCACCGTGCCTGCCATCAGGTCCAGCAGCGCGGGGCCGCTGCCCTTGTAGGGCACGTCCTGGAACTGCGTGCCGGTCTTGGACTGGAAATGCAGCAGCGCCAGGTGGTTGATCACGCCCCGGCCCGCATGCGCGCAAGTGATGTCGCCGGGCTTCTTCTTGGCCAGCGCAATGAATTCCTGCACGTTCTTCACGCCCAGGTCGGGATGCACGATCAGCAGCATCGGCGACTTGCCCATGGAGCCCAGCTGCTTGAAATCCGATTGCTGGTAAGGCAGGTTGTTGTAGAGCAAGGGATTCAGGATCATGCCGTTGGTGCCGGCGAAACCCAGCGTGTAGCCATCGGGCTCGGCGCGCGCCACCGCCACCGTGGCGATGATGGCCTGGCCGCCGGGACGGTTTTCCACCACTACGCTCTGTTTCAAGGTCTTGCCCATGCGCTCGGCCAGGGCGCGCGCCGCGATATCGGTCAGCCCGCCAGGGGCAAAGCCCACCAGCAGGCGCACGGGACGGGTCGGAAAGGTATTCTGGGCCCAGGCGGGGCGCGAGATCAGGGGCAACGCGGCGAGCGCGCCCAGGGCATGGCGGCGGGTAAATCGCATACAACTCTCCAGGCAAGGACAACGCCCCCGCGCCCGGGAGAGGCCGCGGGGCAAAGCAATCGAAGGGAAAGGACGCGCGGGCCGCTCACCTTACGGCGAGCTGTCACGGCGTCAGTATGTTGTATGCAATACCGCGGACGGGCTATCTAGGGATATCCCGAGGCTCTCCGTGGAGCAAGCGAGCGCTTTATTCCGAACAGCGGTATTTGGTATGCGATCTGAGGGCGCTAGGCCTTGGTCATCAGCTTCTTCCAACCTTCCAGCCCCAGCCGCTTCATCGTATCGATGTTCTTCTCGTAGATTTCGGCGGCGTCCGGGAAGGACTCCACCGCGCGGTCGATGCTGTCTTCGCGCAACAGGTGCAGGATCGGGTACGGCGACCGGTTGGTGTAGTTCTCGATGTCGTCCGGCTGCGTGTCGGCGAACTGGAACTGCGGATGGAAGGTGGCCACCTGCAGCTCGCCCACCAGACGCATGCGCTTGAGCAGACGGTCGGACAGGTCTTCGAAGTCATTGAAATCAATGAAATCGTCCAGCGCGTCGGGAATGATCAGCAGCGTGGTGTCGATCTTTTCCGGATCGGCTTCGGCCAGCAGCGCCAGTTCGTCCTGCAGGTCGGTCAGAACGCCTTCGGCGTCGGTGGCATCGCTGACGGCAAAGCGGATCTGGTCCTTGACCTGCACCGCCTTGGCGAAGGGACAGAGGTTCAGGCCGATCACGGCCTGGTTCAGCCAGTGCTTGGTCTCAGCGACCACGTTGGCGTAGGCGTCGGAAGTGGAAATCATGGGTGTCCGTCCTGGAAAAAAGAAAAGCGCGGGCGTTGCGGCCCGCGCTTTGAAGAGCGTCGCCGCCGCTTACGCGGTGGGCATGGCGGCCATGGTCTGGGCCACGGCTGCGGTCAGTTTCTTGCCGTAGGGCACGTGCAGGAATTCATTGGGGCCGTGGGCGTTGGACTTGGGGCCCAACACGCCGCAGACCATGAACTGGGCCTTGGGAAAGCCCTTCTGCAGGATGCTCATCAGCGGAATGGTGCCGCCCTGGCCAATGTAGCCGCAGGACGCGCCGTAGTATTGCTGCGAAGCCGCATCCAGCGCCTGGGTCAGCCAGGGCGCCGAGGCCGGGGCGTTCCAGCCGGTGGCGGCGCCTTCGTTGGCCTTGAAGATCACCTTGGCGTTATAGGGCGCGTCGGCTTCCAGCAGGGCCTTGATCTCTTGCGAGGCGGCCACGGCGTCGATCAGCGGCGGCAGGCGCAGCGACAGCTTGAATGCAGTGCGCGGGCGCAGCACGTTGCCGGCGCTGGACAGCGGCGGCAGGCCTTCGGCGCCGGTCACCGACAGCGTCGGACGCCAGGTGCGGTTCAGCAGCGCCTGTTCGGGTTCGGTCGTCATGGGCAGCACAAAGCCGCCGTCGGCGCCGCAGCTCCAGGGGAAACGGCGCCAGACTTCGTCGCCCAGGATGCGCGCGGTGGCGTGCACTTGTTCCACGCGTTCGGCGGGGATCTCGCAATGCAGGCTCTGCGGCAGCAGGCGGCCGGTGCTGCTGTCTTCCAGGCGGTCCAGCAGATGGCGCAGGATGCGGAACGAGGACGGCACCACGCCGCTGGAGTCGCCCGAGTGCACGCCTTCGTCCAGCACCTGGACTTCCAGCGTGCCCGACACCATGCCGCGCAGCGAGGTCGTCATCCAGAGCTGGTCGTAGTTGCCGGCGCCGGAGTCCAGGCACACCACCAGGGCCACGTTGCCCAGACGGTCGCGCAGCGCGTCCACATAGGGCAGCAGGTCGTAGCTGCCGGATTCTTCACAGGTTTCGACGATGCCCACGCAGCGCGGACGCGGAATGCCCTGCTTGTCCAGCGCCATGATGGCGGTCAGCGAGGCGTACACGGCATAGCCGTCATCGGCGCCCCCGCGGCCGTAGAGCTTGCCGTCTTCGAGCTTGGGGGTCCAGGGGCCGAGGCCTGCGCGCCAGCCGGAGAATTCGGGCTGCTTGTCCAGGTGACCGTACAGCAGCACGGTGTCGCCGTTGTCGCTGCGGGTGGCGGGCGCGTCAAAGAAGATGACGGGCGTGCGGCCCGGCAGGCGCACCACTTCCAGCTTCAGGCCGGAGACCTTCTGCGCCTCGACCCACTGCGCGGCGTCGCGCACCACGCGCTCGATGAAAGCGTTCTTTTCCCAGTCCGCGTCGAACGCCGGGCTCTTGGCCGGGATGGCGATGTAGTCGGTCAGCGCCGGGATGATCTCGTTGTCCCATTTCTCGTCGACGAAAGCCTGCAGGGCCTTCGGGTCCAGGGTGGGAGGAAGAGCGTCTTCGGGGATGCGTGCGTTCATGGCGCGGGATCCTGTGTGCGGGAGGGGGTAGGCAATCCGCTATTTTATGCCTGTGTGGCGCGGCTGGCATCTTTTGTCCCTGGTTGTTGTCGGCGCCGGGAAATGGTGCCACCATGTGGTGCCGCCCTGTGGGCCGCAGATCTGGCCCATGAACAAAGCCCCCAAGGCGCAAACACGCAGGGGGCTTTGGTTCGGTTCACGGCCAGCCCTCCGGGCCGGCCGCCTTATGGGCCAAGGTCAGCGACGCAATCAGGCGCCGAGCAAAGCCGGTTCGCCGTTGCGGCCCACGGCCGGCGCGTCGGCGTCGATCACGCGGCCGGTCTGCAGCTTGAACACGGCCACGGCTTCGCGCAGGCGCTGCGCCTGGGTTTCCAGCGAGGCTGCGGACGCCGCGGCCTCTTCGACCAGCGCGGCGTTCTGCTGCGTCACGCTGTCCATCTGCGACACGGCCTGGTTGACCTGCTGAATGCCCTGCGACTGTTCTTCAGATGCGCTGGAAATTTCGTTGATGATGTCCGTCACGCGACGCACCGAGACCACGATTTCCTGCATCGTGGCGCCGGCGGCTTCCACCTGGTCCGAACCGACCGATACCTTCTGCACGGAGTCGTCGATCAGGCCCTTGATTTCCTTGGCGGCGGCGGCGCTGCGCTGCGCCAGGGCGCGCACTTCGCTGGCCACGACGGCGAAGCCCTTGCCCTGCTCGCCGGCGCGCGCCGCTTCCACTGCGGCGTTCAGCGCCAGGATGTTGGTCTGGAAGGCGATGCCGTCGATCACGCCGACGATGTCGGCGATGCGGTTGGAGCTGTCGGCAATGCCGCGCATGGTGCCGACCACGTCGCCCACGGCCTGGCCGCCGCGCGTGGCCACTTCGGACGCCGCCACGGCCAGTTCCGAGGCGCTGCGGGAGCTTTCCGCGTTGTTGCGCACGGTGGAAGACAGTTCATCCATGCTGGCGGCGGTTTCTTCCAGCGAGGCGGCCTGCTGCTCGGTGCGCGAAGACAGGTCGATGTTGCCCGCGGCGATCTCGCGCGCGCCGGTGTGGATCTCTTCCACGCCCAGCCGCACGGCCGACACGGTACGCGCCAGGCTATCCTGCATGCGCTTGACGGCGGCGTAGAGCACGCCGATTTCGTTGTTGCCGCGTTGCTCGATGCGGTTGGTCAGGTCGCCGCCGGCGATGCGGTCGAACAGGCGTCCGGCTTCATGCAGCGGACGGAACACCGCGCGGCCGAACACCGCGTACAGGCCCACCACCAGCGCGGCCACCACGACCAGCAGGCCGATCAGGACGGCGATCGCGCCGTTGATGCGAGTGGAGGCGTCGCGCGCCACGCGCTGGCCGACTTCGTCGGCGTAATCCACGTACTTCTGGATGGCGGCGGTAAAGGTCAGGCCCAGCGGCGTGACTTTTTCCAGGTTGAGGCGGTTGGAATCCTGTGCGTTGCCGGCACGGATGGCCGCGATCATGGGCACGATGGCGTCGCGGTGATAGACGTCGTAGGCCGCCAGCGCCGCGTCCAGCAGGGGCTTGCCCTGGGGCGAGGTTTCGGGTGTCTTGCGCGCCAGGTCGATCAGCTCGCCGGCCTTCTTGGTGTAGCCGTCCAGGCGCTGCATGCTGGCCAGGTTGTCCAGGCTTTTGCCTTCCATCAGCGCGGTCTGCGCGGCCAGCAGCACCAGGCGGGCGCGCAACAGTTCGGCGCCAGCGCCGTTCACCGCATTGGCGCGGACCAGGTTGGTGTCCAGCAGCACTTCGATGGAATTGCGGTTGGAGGTCAGCTGCTGGTGGACGGCGATGCCGGTTAGCAGGAAAAGCGCGAAGAAAACGGCTAAAGCGGTCGTCAAGACCGCGCGAATACTGAGATTCTTGAACATTGGGGTCACTCCGGGTTGCGTGTAGCGGCTACCTATGCTTTACGACAGGTTGCAATGAAAAGTTAAACATCTCATTTGATTGCATGAGGCATTTCGTTCCGCGCCGCGCTTGTCCAACACAATTAACAACGATTATCATTTGCAGTTTTGAACCTGACGGGAACCCATCGTGACGGCGGCCACCCAGCCCACGGCGCACCATGCCTTGAACCTGCTCTACCGCGACCACCACGGATGGCTGGCGGGCTGGCTGCGGCGGCGGCTGGGCTGCGCCCACGACGCTGCGGACCTGTCGCACGACACCTACGAACGACTGCTGAACTCGGGCCGGCTGCCCGAAGCCGGCCAGGCGCGCGCCTTTCTGACCCAGATCGCCCGGGGCCTGGTGGTGGACCTGTACCGCCGCCGCGCGCTGGAAAGCGCCTACCTGGACGCCCTGGCCAGCTTGCCCGAAGCGCACATGCCATCGGCCGAGGCGCGCGCGCTGGCGCTGGAAACGCTGATGGCGGTGGACGCCGCGCTGGACGCCCTGCCCGCCCGCGCCCGCCAGGTCTTCATCCTGTCCCGGTTCGAGGGCCGGACCTATTCCGACATCGCGCAAAGCCTGGGCGTGTCGGTGGCGCTGGTGCGCAAGCACATGCTGCGCGCCGCCCAAGCCTGCCTGGCCGCGCTGTGAGCGCCCGGCACGGGGACATCCCCGAACCGATACTGGCTCAAGGACTGGAATGGCTGGTCATCCTGTGGTCCGGCGAAGCCAGCGCCGACGAACGCGCCGCCTGGCAGCGCTGGCGCGCCGCCCATCCGGACCATGAGCGCGCCTGGCAGCAAGTGCAGCGGATCGATACGCGGCTGATGGACGTGTCGCCCGAGGCATCGGCCCAGGCTCTGGCCCGCTCGGGCCGGCAGGCGGGACGCCGCAAGGCCCTGCGCTTGATGGGCTGGGCGGTGCTGGGCGCCGGCGCCGCGGGCCTGGCGGCCCAACGCCTGCCTTGGCAGGCCTACGCCGCCGACTACCGCAGCGCCGTAGGCGAACGGCGCGAAATCACGCTGGCCGACGGCACCCGGCTCGTACTCAACGGCGACAGCGCCGTGGACATGGAATACACCGCCGACACACGCCGGCTGGTCCTGCGCCGCGGCGAGATCTACGTGCAAACCGGCCACGGCCCGGCCGCCGCGGGCCGACCCTTTTTCGTCGCCACCGCCTTTGGCGACGTGCAGGCGCTGGGCACCCGGTTCACGGTGGAGCAGCAGCGCGACCGGATACGGGTCGGCGTCTATGAAGGCGCGGTGGAGATCCAGCCCTCGCGGGGCCGCCCCCTGCGCCTGGACGCGGGCCAATCCGCCGCGTTCACGCCGCTGGCGGCCGAGCCGATGCCGGAGGCCTTGCAGCAGGCGCCAGCCTGGCTGCGCGGCCAACTGGTGGCCGAACGCCTGCGCCTGGCCGATTTCCTGGACCAGGTCGGGCGGTACCGGCGCGGCGTGATCCGCTGCGACCCGCGCGTGGCCGACCTGATCGTGTCGGGCGTGTACGCCCTGGACGACACGGACCGGATCCTGGCCTCGCTTGCAAGAGCCCTGCCGTTGCGCGTGTCGCGCTACACGAGCTACTGGGTGGTGGTGGAACCCAGATAGCCCTCCATAAAAAAATTTCGCGAAAACCGTAGCACTTTTTATTTCTCGTTCGGGATACCTGCATATCCGCAGCATTCACGTCCGCAACGAGGAACCCACTACATGCAAGCCCGCTCCACTCCCAAGCCCGCCCGCAGCACGCTGGCGCTGGCCCTGACCGCTTTGGCGCTGGCCGCGCCCCCCGCCGCCATGGCCGCGGAACCGGGCGCCCCCTCGCCCCAGGAGCGGGCCGCCAGAAGCTACGACATTCCCGCCGGCCCGTTGGACCAGGTGCTTAACGCCTATTCCCAGCAAGCGGGCGTGACCATCACCATCGACGGCGCCCTGACCGCGGGCCGGCGCAGTCCCGGCCTGCGCGGCGCCTATGGCCTGAACGCGGGCTATGCCGCGATCCTGGCCGGCAGCGGCCTGGCGGCGCGCCTGGAAGGCGGCGGCTACGTGCTGCGTCCGCTGCCGCCCGGCGCGGCCGGCGTCTCCACGCTGGAGCCGGTCACCGTGCGGGCCTCGAGCGTAGCGCCCGACAGCTACGTGGCCGAGGAAACCCGGGCCGGCACCAAGACCGACACGCCCATCCTGGAAGTGCCGCAGTCGATCTCGGTGGTAACGCGCGCGCAGATGGAAGCGCAGAACGCGCAAAGCGTGACCGAAGTGCTGCGCTACGTGCCTGGCGTAACGGTGGAAACCTACGGCGTGGACCCCAAGGGTTTCGATTGGGTCATGCTGCGCGGCTTCAACGCCCAGGCCACCAGCGACTATAAGGACGGCCTGCGCCAGGCGACCTCCGGCTACACCCTGTTCCGCAGCGAACCCTATGCGCTGGATCGCATCGAGGTGCTGCGCGGCCCCTCTTCCGTGCTGTACGGCCAGGGCGACGCGGGCGGGGTCATCAACCGCGTGAGCAAACTGCCCTCGGCCACGCCGCACTACGAGGCCGAGCTGGAGTACGGCAGCTTCCAGCGCAAGCAGGCGGCGGTCGACCTGACCGGCCCGGCGACCGAAGACGGCACGCTGATGTACCGCGTCATCGGCGTGGCGCGCGACGCCAACACGCAATTCACCTATCCGAACGGCGACCGGATCTCCGACGACCGCCTGTTCCTGGCGCCTTCGCTGACCTGGGCCCCTTCCGCCGCGACCCGCTTCACGCTGCTGACGGAGTACCTGCGCGACCGCTCCGGCGGCACCATCGGCACGGTCACGGTCAACGGCAAGCCCACCAATCTGCGCAACGGCGATCCCAATTTCAACCGCTACGACCAGGACCAGAAGAGCATCGGCTACCTGTTCGAGCACCGCTTCAACGACACGCTGCAGGTACGGCAGAACCTGCGCTACGGGCGGGTCGATTCGATCCTGGACAACATGTTCCTGGCCGGCCTGACGCCCACCGGCATCGCCCGCACAGCCCGGCGCTACGACGAAAGCATGACCGCGCTGGCGTTGGACAACCAGGCTCAGTTCGACCTGCGCACCGGCCCGCTGGCCCATACGCTGCTGCTGGGCCTGGACTTCAACCGCAGCAGCGCCGACGTGTCGCGCACCATGGGGCCGGCGCCCAGCCTGAACCCGTTTGACCCGGTCTATGGCGTGGACGTGCCCACGCCAACCATACCGCTGGCCAACTACCTGGAGCGCACGCACCAGACCGGCCTGTATCTGCAGGACCAGGTCCGCTTCGATGAACGCTGGGTGCTGACCCTGGGCGGCCGCTACGACTGGTACAGCCAGAAGACCGAAAACCGGATCCTGAACAACGACACCGATCAAAGCGGCAGCCGCTTCAGCGGCCGCGCCGGCCTGAACTACGTCATGCCCAACGGCATCGCGCCCTACGTCAGCTTCGCCCAGTCCTTCCTGCCCAATACCGGAACCTCTGCGCCGGCCAATGGCAGTTCTCCGTTCGCGCCCTCGCGCGGACGCCAATGGGAAGGCGGCATCAAGTTCCAGCCGCCCGGGTCGAATGCGCTCTACACGCTGGCGGTCTTCGACATCAAGAAGAGCAACGTGCTGACCAATGACCTGCAGAACCCCGGCTTCCAGGTCGCCTCGGGCGAGGTGCAATCGCGCGGCGTGGAACTGGAAGGCAAGTTCAGCCTGGGCGATGGCTGGGACTTCACCGGTTCCTATACCTATGTGCGCGCCCGGATCACCCGCGCCAACAACGGCACCGAAGGCAACCGTCCGGCCCTGGTGCCCGAGCACAGCGCCTCGGGCTGGCTCAACTACACGGTGCGCAACAGCGCCCTGGCCGGGCTGAGCCTGGGCGCCGGCCTGCGCTACGTGGGCTCGACCTACGGCGACAACGCCAACACGCTGAAGATCGCCGGGCGCACGCTGGTGGACGCGGGCGTGTCCTATGCGGTGGACAAGCACCTGACGCTGTCGGTCAACGCCACCAACCTGTTCGACAAGGAATACCTGGCGACCTGCTCCGACCTGAGCGATTGCTATCCGGGCAGCCGGCGCAGCGTCATCGGCCGGGTGAAGTACCAGTTCTGAACGCCACAATGAAAACGCCCCGCCGAATAGCGGGGCGTTTCGCGCAAGCGCCGGGTAACGAGCCCCGGCGCCAGCGCACGGCTTACTTCAGCCAGACGCGCGCGTTGCGGAAGATGCGCATCCAGGGGCTGAACGCGCCGCCCTTGTCCGCCTTGCCCCATTTCTCGGGCGCCCACGACATCATGACGTTGCGCGTCACGCGTTCCGGGTGCGGCATCATGACCGTGAAGCGGCCGTCGGCGGTGGTGACCGAGGTCAGGCCGCCCGGGCTGCCGTTCGGGTTGAACGGGTAGGCTTCGGTGGCCTGGCCGCGGTTGTCGATGTAGCGTGCGGCGGCCAGCAGGCGGCTGGCGTCGCCCTGCTGCGAGAAGTCCGCATAGCCTTCGCCGTGCGCCACGGCCACCGGAATGCGCGCGCCTTCCATGCCGGCGAAGAAGATCGACGGCGACTTGGCCACTTCGACCATCGCCAGGCGGGCTTCGTACTTCTCCGACAGGTTGCGCGTGAAACGCGGCCAGAACTCTGCGCCCGGGATCATCGGCGCCAGCGCAGCCATCATCTGGCAGCCGTTGCAAACGCCCAGCGCGAAGGTGTCGGGACGCGCGAAGTAGGCGGCGAACTGGTCCGACAGCTTGCTGTTGAAGCGGATGGTGCGTGCCCAGCCTTCGCCGGCGCCCAGCACGTCGCCGTAGCTGAAGCCGCCCACGGCCACCAGGCCTTGCACCTGAGCAAGATCCACGCGGCCGGACAACAGGTCGGTCATGTGCACGTCGACGGCTTCAAAGCCGGCGGTGTCGAAGGCCCAGCCCATTTCCACCTGGCTGTTGCAACCCTGCTCGCGCAGGATCGCCACGCGCGGACGCTTGCCGGTGTTGATGAAGGGCGCAGCCACGTCTTCCTGGGGATCGAAATCCACGTTGGGGCTCATGCCCGGGTCCGTGGCGTCGTTCCAGACGTCGAGTTCGGCCTGGGCGCAGGCCGGGTTGTCGCGGCGCGACATGATGCGGTAGGACACTTCGCTCCAGGCGCGGCCGAGTTCGGCGCGCGGCTGGCCCCAGACCTTCTTGCCGTCGCGGTAGAACTCGACTTCGTCGGCGCCGTTCAGGCCGCCGATGACATGCGAGTGCGCCGACAGGCCCGCGCCGCGCAGCACCTGCATGACGGCGTCGCGCTGGGCGGCCGGCACCTGGATGACGGCGCCCGCTTCTTCGGAGAACAGCGCCTTGAGCGTCAGTTCCTCGCGCTGCACCGCCACCTGCTCGGGGCGGATCTTGTAGTCGCCCCAATCCGCCGATTGCGGATCGAAGGTCAGCATGTCCAGGTTGACCGAGATGCCAGTGCGGCCGGCGAAGGCCATTTCGGTCAGGGTCGCGAACAGGCCGCCGTCGGAACGGTCGTGGTAGGCCAGGATGGTGCCGGCCTCGGCCAGGGTGCGGATGGTGACGAAGAAGGCGCGCAGGTCTTGCGGCGCGTCGATGTCCGGCACGGTTTCGCCGACCTGGTTATAGGCCTGCGCCAGGATCGAGCCGCCCATGCGATGGCGGCCGCGGCCCAGGTCGATCAGGATCAGCACGCTGTCGCCAGCGTCGGTGCGCAGCTGCGGGGTCAGGCTGGCGCGCACGTCGGCCACGGGCGCGAATGCCGTGACGATCAGCGACACCGGCGCCACCACCTGGCGCTGTTCGCCGTCCTGTTCCCAGGACGTCTTCATGGACAGGGAATCCTTGCCCACCGGGATCGACAGGCCGGTGGCCTGGCAAAGTTCGCTGACGGCCGACACGGTGTCGTACAGCGCGGCGTCCTGGCCGGCAACGCCGCAGGCGGCCATCCAGTTGGCCGACAGCTTGATGTCTTCCAGGCGCGCCACGTCGGCGGCGGCCAGGTTGGTCAGGGCCTCGGCCACGGCCATGCGGCCGGAGGCCGGCGCGTCCAGCATGGCGATCGGGGTGCGTTCGCCCATGGACATGGCTTCGCCGCGGAAGCCTTCATAGTCCGCCAGGGTCACGGCGCAATCAGCCACCGGCACCTGCCAGGGACCGACCATCTGGTCGCGGCTGGACAGCCCGCCCACGGTGCGGTCGCCGATGGTGATGAGGAAGGATTTGTTGGCCACCGTGGGGTGGCGCAGCACGCGGTAGGCGGCTTCGGTCAGGTCGATGCCGGCCAGGTCCAGCGGCGCGAACACGCCGGGCAGGCGCGTGACGTCGCGGGTCATGCGCGGCGGCTTGCCCAGGATGACGTCGATCGGCACGTCCACCGGACGCACTTCGGCTTCGCCCTGCGGACGGATCGAGTCCAGGCCAGGCAGTCCCTCGCCGTCCACCACGCGCAGTTGGCGCTCCTCGGTGGCCACGCCCACCACCGCGTAGGGGCAGCGTTCGCGGCGGGCGATGGCGTCAAAGCGTTCCAGGTCCTTGGGCAGGATCGACAGGACGTAGCGTTCCTGCGATTCGTTGCTCCAGATTTCGGCGGGCGACAGGCCCGATTCTTCCAGCGGCACGCGCTTCAGGTCGAAGATGGCGCCGCGGCCGGCGTCGTTGACGAGTTCCGGGAAGGCGTTGGACAGGCCGCCCGCGCCCACGTCGTGGATCGCAATGATGGGGTTGTTCTCGGCCTGCTGCCAGCAGCGGTCGATGACCTCCTGGGCGCGGCGCTCGAGTTCAGGGTTGCCGCGCTGGACGGAATCGAAGTCCAGCTCGGCCGAGTTGCTGCCCATGCTGATGCTGGAGGCGGCGCCGCCGCCCATGCCGATGCGGAAGCCCGGACCGCCCAGCTGGATCAGCAGCGCGCCCGGAGGAATCACGTCCTTGTGCGTCAGGCCGGCGTCGATGCTGCCCAGGCCGCCCGCGATCATGATGGGCTTGTGGTAGCCCCAGCGCGTGCCGCCGGCGGTCTGCTCGAACGAACGGAAATAGCCCAGCAGGTTGGGACGGCCGAATTCGTTGTTGAACGCCGCGCCGCCGATAGGGCCGTCGATCATGATGGACAGCGGCGAGGCGATGCGCTCGGGCAGGCCATGATGGTCGGCTTCCCAGGGTTGCAGCGCGTCGTCAAAGCGCAGGTGCGACACGGTGAAGCCGGTCAGGCCGGCCTTGGGCTTGGAGCCGCGGCCGGTCGCGCCTTCGTCGCGGATCTCGCCGCCCGCGCCCGTCGAGGCGCCGGGGAACGGCGCGATCGCGGTCGGGTGGTTGTGGGTTTCCACCTTCATCAGCGTGTGCACGGTGGTGTCGCGGCGGATGTACCTGGCGCCTTCGACGCCCTCGCCGGTCACGCCCGGCACGCCTGCCTGGAAGCGCTGGGCGGGGCCGCCTTCCATGATGGCGGCGTTGTCCGAATAGGCGACCACGGTGCCTTCGGGCTGCGCCTTGTGGGTGGCGCGGATCATGCCGAACAGCGTGTTGGGCTGTTCCTGGCCGTCGATCACCCACTGGGCGTTGAAGATCTTGTGGCGGCAGTGTTCGCTGTTGGCCTGCGCGAACATCATCAGTTCCACGTCGGTCGGATCGCGGCCCAGGTCGGTGAAGGACTTGGCCAGGTATTCGATTTCGTCGTCCGACAGCGCCAGGCCCAGCGAGATGTTCGCCTCGGCCAGGGCTTCGGCGCCGCGCGCCTGCACGTCGACCGTGCGCATGGGCTTGCCGGCCAGCGGCTGGAACAGCGCCTGGCCGTCGAAGCCGGCGTCCACCACGGTTTCCGTCATGCGGTCGTGCAGGCAGTCGGCCGCGCGCGCCAGCATGGCGTCGTCGAAGGACTTGGTACCCAGCAGGCCGCGCTCGGGAGTGATCACGTAGCGCACGCCGCGTTCGATGCGGTGCACCGACGCCAGGCCACAGTTGTGGGCGATGTCGGTGGCCTTGCTGGCCCAGGGCGAAATCGTGCCCAGGCGCGGAATCACCAGCAGGGACAGGCTCTTGGCCGGCGCGTCGCCGGTGGCGGGAGTGCCGTAGTCCAGCAATTGGGTCAGATGTTGCTGCTGTTCGGCCGTCAGGGCCGCGTCGGTGCTGACGAAGTGCTCGTAGCGGGCGGATATGTCGGCCACCGGCAAGCCGGCTTCCTTCAATTGCGCCAGGAGGCGATCGCGACGGAAGGAGGACAGGACGGAGGAACCAGGCAGATGCTGAACTAGGGACACGATGCGGGCGCCGTATAAAGAGAGGAGAGCAAAAAGAGATTTTACCTGTTTAGGGGGTTTTCCCGGAGCCGTTGTTCAATCGATCCCGAACGCCCCTGTTTCGGCCATTGTTACAAAAGAATTCCGAAGGCCGCGCACCGGGATGGTGCGAAGCAGCATCCGCGCCAACTCCGCGCCGCTGCGAATCTTTCCCAATACCGCCCGGCGCCCTGCCTGCGGTTTTATATTGCGTCGCAACATGTTGCGATCATCCCGCACCGCGGGAAAACACGAACTTCCGGCCCCACGGCGCGACGGTAGGATGCAGCGACCCCCATTAATGCATGGCGCCTACCCGCGCGCCGGCCGCTGCCTCACATGTCCCGCCCCGAAGCCCCCGCCGAGCCTGTCGAACCGATCATTCCCGCAGAAGCAGATCCCGCAGTCAAAGTACCGCTGGCCATCGAGGACTGGCTGGCCGTGATCCTGCTGGCGACCCTGGCCATCATCACCTTCCTGAACGTGCTGGTGCGCTATTTCACCGACCAGTCCTTCGCCTGGACGGAAGAAATCTCGGTGTTCCTGCTGATCGTGCTGACCATGGCGGGCGGCAGCGTCGCCTTCGTGCGCAACCACCACATACGTATCGAGATCCTGGCGGACTCCGGCTCCCCGCGCCGCCAGCGCATCATGGCGCTGATCTCCAACGGCTGCGTGCTGGCCTTCTTCCTGCTGCTGACCGTGCTGTCGGTGAAGCTGGTTGCCGACGAATATATCTACGAGGAGACCTCGCCCGCTATCGGCGTGCCTACCTGGTGGTATTCGATCTGGCTGCCCGTGATGGCCGCGGCGATCTCGCTGCGCACCATCGGCACGCTGCGCCGCATCGCCAAGAGCGGACGCGCCGCCGGGCAGGATCAGCAATGATCGCCGCCATCCTCTTCATTGTCTTCATCGTCCTGATGCTGATCGGCGTGCCGGTCGGCGTGGCCCTGGGCCTGGGCGGGACCGTGGCCATCGTGCTGTCCAACCTCGACACGCCCTGGTATGGCCTGTTGACCGTGCCGCAGAACTTCTACGCCGGCCTGGCCAAGTATCCGCTGCTGGCCATCCCCATGTTCGTGCTGGTGGGCTCGATCTTCGACCGCTCCGGCGTGGCCAAGCGGCTGGTGGATTTCGCCATTGCGATCGTCGGCCGCGGCCCGGGCATGCTGCCGCTGGTGTCGATCGCGGTGGCCATGTTCCTGGGCGGCATCTCCGGCTCCGGCCCGGCCTGTGCCGCAGCGGTGGGCGCGGTGATGATCACCGCCATGTCGCGCGCCGGCTATCCGGGCTCGTTCTCGGCCGCCGTGGTCGCGGCCGGCGCCGCCACGGACATCCTGATCCCGCCCTCGGTGGCCTTCATCATCTACTCGGTGCTGGTGCCCGGCGCCTCGGTGCCGGCGCTGTTCGCCGCCGGCATGATCCCCGGCATCCTGGCCGGCATCGCCCTTATCGTTCCGGCGGTGTGGCTGGCGCGCAAGCACAAGATGGGCGCGCTCGAAGCCCACTTGCCCCGCCCGCCCTTCTGGGCCAGCCTGCGCGAAGCCTCATGGGGCCTGGCCGCACCCGTCCTGATCCTGGGCGGCATGCGCATGGGCTGGTTCACGCCCACCGAAGCGGCCGTGGTCGCAGTGTTCTACGGCCTGTTCGTGGGCATGTTCATCCACCGCACCATCAAGCTGCGCGACCTGTACACCATCCTGCGCGAAGCCGCCGAGCTTTCCGCCGTCATCATGCTGGTGGTGACGCTGGCCGGCATCTTCGCCTGGGCCCTGTCCACGCTGAGCGTGATCGATCCCATCACCCACGCCATCGTCAACTCCGGCCTGGGCGAATGGGGCGTGCTGGCGCTGCTGATCCTGCTGCTGATGACGGTGGGCATGTTCCTGGACGGCATTTCCATCTTCCTGATCTTCGTGCCGCTGCTCATGCCCATCGCCAACGCCTATGGCTGGGATCCGGTGTGGTTCGGCGTGATCCTGACCTTGAAGGTCGCCCTGGGCCAGTTCACCCCGCCGCTGGCCGTGAACCTGATGGTGTCGTGCCGCATCGCGCGCGTGCCGATGGAGTCCACGGTGCGCTGGGTGGTGTGGCTGCTGGGCGCGATGTTCCTGGTGCTGGTCGCGGTGCTGGTGTTCCCGCAGCTGGCGCTGTGGCTGCCCAAGAAGCTGGGTTATTGAAAGGGCCGAACGGGGCGACCTCAAGGGGCGCCCCCAAGGCCGGCGGTACCGGTATTCATTACAACAACAGACACGCAAAGAGAGGAGACGCAACATGAAATTCCGCAACCTGATCGGAGCAGCCCTGTGCGCGGCTGCCGTCGTCGGCATGGCGCCCGCGCATGCGCAGAACTACAAGTCCGAGTACAAGCTCTCCATCGTGGTCGGCACCACCTTCCCCTGGGGCCAGGGCGCCGAGATCTGGTCCAACCTGGTGCGCGAGCGCACCCAGGGCCGCATCAACATCAAGGTCTATCCCGGCACGTCGCTGGTCCAGGGCGACCAGACGCGCGAGTTCACCGCCATCCGCCAGGGCGTGATCGACATGGCCGTGGGCTCCACCATCAACTGGTCGCCGCAGGTCAAGCAGTTGAACCTGTTCTCCCTGCCCTTCCTGATGCCCGACTATGCCGCCATCGATGCGCTGGTGCAGGGCGACGTGGGCAAGGAGATGTTCAAGCTCATCGAGAAAGCCGGCGTGGTGCCGCTGGCCTGGGGTGAAAACGGCTATCGCCAGCTCAGCAATTCCAAGCACGAGATCAAGAAGCCCGAAGACATGAAGGGCCTGAAGCTGCGCGTGGTGGGCTCGCCGCTGTACATCGACACCTTCACCGCGCTGGGCGCCAACCCCACGCAGATGAGCTGGGCCGATGCCCAGCCGGCGCTGGCCAGCGGCGCAGTGGACGGCCAGGAAAATCCCCTGTCGATCTACACCGGTTCCAAGCTCTACACCGTCGGCCAGAAGTACCTGACGCTGTGGAACTACGTGGCCGACCCGCTGATCTTCGTGGTCAACCGCGAGGTGTGGAATTCCTGGTCCGAGAAGGACCGCGACATCGTGCGCCAGGCCGCGCTGGACGCCGGCAAGCAGCAGATCGTGATCGCGCGCAAGGGCGTGACGCCTGAAGACCCGTCGCTGCTGAAGGAAATCGCCGGCCACGGCGTGACCGTGACCTCGCTGTCGCAGGCGGACCACGAGGCCTTCGTCAAGGTGACCAAGCCGGTCTATGACAAGTGGAAGAAGCAGATCGGCGAAGACCTGGTGAACCTGGCTGAAAAGTCGATCGCCAGCCGCAAGAAGTAAGCCCGCCAGAACAAGCAGCAAGCCCCAGGGGAACGGCGGCGCAAGCCGCCAACCGAGGCAGGGACGTCAGATCCCGCCCACCAACGGGCGCCAGCCACAAGCTGGCGCCCGTTTTCTTTCATGCGGGATAGCTGACTTCCAGGATGTCCAGCTCTTCGATACCGCCGGGCGTGCGCAGCACCACGGTGTCGCCCTCCTTGGCCTTGATCAGGGCGCGCGCCACCGGCGAGATCCAGCTGATCTTGCCCGCCAACGGCTCGGCCTCGTCGACGCCCACGATGGTCACGTTGTGTTCCTCGCCGGCCTTGTCCGAATACAGCACCGTGGCGCCGAAGAACACCTGGTCGCGGTTGGGCTGCGCGGCCGGATCGACCACTTCGGCGATATCCAGCCGTTTGGTCAGGAAGCGCATGCGGCGGTCGATCTCGCGCAGGCGCTTCTTGCCGTACAGATAGTCGCCGTTCTCGGAACGGTCGCCGTTGGACGCGGCCCACGACACCACCTGCACGACAGAGGGGCGCTCCACGTTCATCAGGTGCGTGAGCTCGCTGCGCAGGCGCTCGTAGCCGCCGGGCGTCATGTAGTTCTTGGTGCCGGCAGGCAGCGCCTGGGCTTGCGGCAGATCGTCGTCGTCCTCGTTGTCCGACTCTTTGACAAAGGCTTTGTTCATGGCGGTTGCGCCGGTCGGGCGCGATTACAGTCGATTGTGTGCAAGGGCTGGCGACATGGCCGCCGCCTGCGTCAGAACCAGTCGTGCCAGACCGGTTTGAGGTCGGGCGGCAGCGCCGGCAAGCGGCCCAGGTCCACCCGGCTTTCCTTCGGACTATGGAAGTCCGAACCGCGCGACGCCAGGAATCCATAGCGGCGCGCCACATCCGCATAATAGCGGGCCTCTTCCGGGGTATGGCTGCCGGTGTTGACCTCGATGCCGAGGCCGCCCAGCTGCAGGAATTCGTCGAACAGCGCGGCGAACTGTAGCGGCGTGTACTTGTAGCGGCCGGGATGCGCGATGACGGCGATGCCGCCCGCGCCGCGGATCCAGCCCACGGCTTCCGCCAGCGTGGCCCACTGCATGGGTACGTGGCCCGGGCGGTCGTCGCCCAGGTGCTTGGTGAACACGGTCTGCACGTCGGGGCAATAGCCGGCTTCGACCAGATAGCGCGCGAAGTGCGTGCGGCTGATGAGTTCGGGGTTGCCTGCGAACGGCAGCGCGCCTTCGTAGGCGCCGGGCATGCCCATTTCCGCCAGGCGTTCGCCGATGCGCTTGGCGCGTTCGGCGCGGCCGGAGCGGGTCTTGCGCAGGCCTTCGGCCAGCGCGGCGTTCTCGGGGTCGAAGCGCAGGCCCACGATGTGCACGGTGACGCCCGCCCAGGTCACGGAGATCTCGACGCCGGTGGCGAAGTCCATGTCCAGCTCGCGCGCCGCGCGGGCCGCTTCGGCCAGGCCGCCGATTTCGTCGTGGTCGGTCAGGGCCCAGACGTCCACGCCGTTGGCATGCGCGCGCTGCGCCACGTCGCGCGGCGCGAGGGCGCCGTCCGAGACGGTGGAATGGCAGTGCAGGTCGATATTCAATGTGCGCGCGTTCATCCAGCTATTGTAGAGAAGGCCCGGCAGCGTGGATAGCGCCGAGCCGTCCCTTGTTTACGGCGCGGTCAGGACAGCAGAAAGGACGCGACCGGATCCACCTGCTCGTCCGAGATCAAGGTGGGCGCATGGCCCACGCCGGCCACTTCGTGGGCCTGCGCCCGCGGATTGCGCTTGAGCATTTCCTCGACGGTGGCGCGCGTCAGCAAGTCGGATTCCGCGCCGCGCACGATCAGCACGGGACACGGCAGGGAATCATACGAACGCCACAGGATCTGTTCGCCGGCCGCCAGTTCCTCGGGAGTCTGCGCGGCCAGGGCCTGCGACAGCGCCAGGTCGTAATGCTTGACCCATTTGTCGCCCTGCTGGGGATACAGATAGCGCGCCAGGTCCGCCCACTGCGCGTCGGTATGCGGGCCGAACGTGACGGAGTTGGCGCGCATGGTGGCCACGGCCTCTTCGAAGCTCGCGAACTCGCCCGGCTCGCCCACATACTGGCCGATGCGCGCCAGGGCGCCCGTCTCCAGACGAGGCCCGACGTCGTTGAGCACCAGTTTGTCCAGGTGGAAGCCTTGCTCGGGCGGCAGCATGCCCGCGTGCGGGCGCATGGCCAGCATGGCGCGCGCGAACACCGCCGCGCCCGACAACGCCAGGCCGATGAGCCCCCCCATGGACGTACCGACCCAGGCCAGCCGCGCCGGCTTCAGGCGCGCCAGCAGGGTCACCATGTCCGAGACGTACTGCGGCACCGTGTAAAACGCGGGATTGGCCAGCCAGTCGGAACGGCCGCGTCCCACCACGTCCGGGCAGACCACGCGATAGCGCCCCGCCAGCCGCCGCGCCAGCGTATCGAAGTCCCGCCCGCTGCGGGTCAGGCCATGTACGCAGACCAGCACCTGGTCGTTGCCCGGGTCGCCCCATTCCCAGTAGGCCATGCGGTGCAGGCCCGCCGGGCTGGCGCATGTGACGAAATCCAAACGGGGTTCCAGGCTGGCGTCCACCATCGATACACTCCACGAGTCGTTGCGCGCCATGGCGAAGGCGCGCCAGGCCGGTATCTTATAGGACGGCAGGCTGCGCCGCCGCAACACCCGGCGGTGGGGTTCTGGACTATCGGCCCGGTCGTCGCTACGATCCTTGCATCCGGATCGCCGCCCCCACCTCCACGCACCGCGGGGTGCCTTTGCCTATCGAGGCGATCCAATCATTAAATTGGAGTTGCGGACCTGTTAGGATCAGACTCGGAAGTTTCAAGCATTGCCAGATCAGTCATCCCAAAATTGATATGGAGTCCGTATGCAGCAGAGCAGTCCTTCCTCGCCGTTGGCCGCCGGCCATCAATCCGCCAGTTCCCCTCCCCCCGAACCTCCCAAGGTGCTCCAGGACGTCCTGGCCCGCGCCGATGTCCGCATCAACGGCAACCGCCCCTGGGACATACAGGTTCATGACAAGCACATGTACGAGCGCGTCTTCGCCAGCTGGTCGCTGGGCCTGGGCGAATCCTACATGGACGGCGAATGGGACTGCGACCAGCTCGACGAACTGTTCACCCGCCTGCTGCGCGCCGACATGGGGTCGGCGGCGCTGGGCCTGGCGCGCGTCAAGCTGATCGCCGAGCACCTGCGCCACAAGCTGTTCAACCTGCAGTCCAAGAACCGCGCGTTCGAGGTCGGCGAACAGCATTACGACGCGGGCAACGACGTGTTCGAGGCCATGCTGGACAGCCGCATGATCTACTCCTGCGCCTACTGGGAAAACGCCCAGACGCTGGAAGAAGCGCAACTGGCCAAGCTGGAGATGATCTGCCGCAAGCTGCAGCTGCGCGAAGGCGAGACGCTGCTGGACATCGGCTGCGGCTGGGGCGGACTGGCGCGCTTTGCCGCCGAACGCTACGGCGTCAAGGTCACCGGCGTGACCGTGTCCAAGGAGCAACTGGCCCTGGCGCAGGAAAGGGTCCAGGGCCTGCCCGTGCAACTGCTGCTGCAGGATTACCGCGACCTGCAGGGTAGTTTCGACAAGGTGGTGTCGGTGGGCATGTTCGAGCATGTCGGCCCCAAGAACTACGACACCTACTTCAGCAACGTGCAGCGCCTGATGGCGCCGGACGGCGTGTTCCTGCTGCACACCATCGGCATCGCCTCCACCAGCCAGAGCACCGATCCCTGGATCGACCGCTACGTCTTCCCCAACGGCAAGCTGCCGTCCGCGCGCGAGATCGCCGCCGCCGTGGAAGGCCGCTTCATCATTGAAGACTGGCACAACTTCGGCGCCGATTACGACCGTACCCTGATGGCGTGGTGGGACAACTTCGAACGCGCCTGGCCCGGACTGGAATCGCGCTACGGCAACCGCTTCTACCGCATGTGGAAGTACTACCTGATGTGCTGCGCGGGCTTTTTCCGCTCGCGCGAGGGCCAGCTCTGGCAAGTGATGCTGACCCACCCGCAACGCCAGGAAATGTACCGTTCGCTGCGCTGAACGCGGTGACGCCATCGCCAGAAAGCCGCCCTTTAAGGGCGGCTTTCTTTTCTGCCGCGGCCACGGTAGATTCAGCGCCCTGCAGCGTCCTCGCGGATCATGTCGGCGGCCCGCTCCGCGATCATGATGGTCGGCGAATTGGTGTTGCCCGACGTGATCAAAGGCATCACCGAGGCGTCGGCCACACGCAGGCCCTCCAGGCCATGGACGCGCAGCCGCGCGTCCACCACCGCCCCGCCGTCCGCGTCGCGTCCCATCGCGCAGGTCCCTACCGGATGGAAGATGGTGGTGCCGATCTTGCCGGCCGCTTCCCGCAGCTCGGCGTCCGTCTGGAACGCAGGTCCCGGCAGCCACTCCTGCGGCTGGTAGCGCTGCAAGGCTGGCGCCGCCGCGATCCGCCGCACCAGGCGGATCGAGTCCGCCGCCACGCGCAGGTCTTCCTCGGTGCTCAGATACCTGGGCGTGATGGCCGGCGCGCCCTGCGGCCCCTGCGCATGCACGCTGCCGCGCGAGGTCGGCCGCAGATTGCACACGCTGGCGGTGAAGGCGTCAAAGCCATGCAGCGGTTCGCCAAACGCGCCCAGCGACAGCGGCTGCACGTGGAATTCGACGTTGGCGCGCGCCTGGCCCGGATCCGACTTGGCAAACGCGCCCAACTGCGACGGCGCCATGCTCATCGGGCCGCTGCGCTTGAGCAGGTACTCCAGGCCGATGCCGGCCTTGCCCAACCAGGTGGAGGCGATGCGGTTCAGCGTCTTCACGCCCTGCACCTGGATGATGACGCGCAGTTGCAGATGGTCCTGCAGGTTCTCGCCCACGCCCGGCAAGGCGTGCTGCAAGGCGATGCCGCTTTCGCGCAGGCGCGCGGGCTCGCCCACGCCGGAGAGTTCCAGCAGGTGCGGCGTGTTGACCGCGCCAGCCGCCAGCACCACCTCGCGGCGCGCGCGCAAGGTAGCGCTCTGGCCGTTGCGGCGCAGCTGCACGCCGACGCAGCGCTTGCCCTCGAACACCAGTTGCTCGGCATGGGCGCCCGTCATCACGCGCAGGTTCGGACGCTTTTGCACCGGCCGCAGGAATGCCTTGGCGGTATTCCAGCGCCAGCCGCCGCGCTGGTTCACTTCGAAATAGCCGCAGCCGAAATTGTCGCCGCGGTTGAAATCCTGCACGCGCGGAATGCCCTCCTGCTCGGCCGCGCCGGCAAAGGCTTCCAGGATGTCCCAGCGCAGGCGCTGCGATTCCACGCGCCATTCGCCGCCTGCGCCATGGAATTCGTCCGCGCCGCGGTGATAGTCCTCGCTGCGCTTGAACACCGGCAGCACCTGGTCCCAGCCCCAGGCGGGGTCGCCGGACAGTTCGGCCCAGTCCTCGTAGTCCTGGCGCTGGCCGCGCATGTAGATCATGCCGTTGATCGATGAACTGCCGCCCAGCACGCGGCCGCGCGGGTAGATCAGGGAACGGCCGCCCAGACCGGCTTCCGCCGCGGTGCGGTACATCCAGTCGGTCCTGGGATTGCCGATGCAATGCAGGTAGCCCACGGGGATATGGATCCAGTGGTAGTTGTCGCGGCCACCTGCTTCCAGCAGCAGCACCTGCACGGCAGGGTCGCGGCTCAGGCGGTTGGCCAGCACGCAGCCGGCCGAGCCCGCGCCAACGATGATGTAGTCGTATGTCTCCATAAGCTCTTCTTATCTTCTTGCCGGGGCGGTACGCCTGCGGACTGGGTGAGCCGACCCGGCTCTGGCGACCTTGCGCGCGCCGGGCATCTACCGTGACTCTCGCGCAGCCGGGTGGAACTGTCCAATGAATTGTTGAAAAACGGTTTATAAGCAACTTAAATAATGCTCAGCCCCTTTTGCTCGCCGCCTACTCCGGGAACCGCCCCATGGACCTGAAGCACATCCGCACTTTTGCCGCCGTGGCCCGTGAGGGCAACCTGACGCGCGCGGCCGAGCATCTGCACCTGACCCAGCCCGCGCTCAGCCTGCAGTTGAAGAACTTCCAGGAATCGCTGGACCTGACCTTGTTCTCGCGCACCGCCCAAGGCTTGGCGCCCAATGCCGACGGCCGCGCGCTGCTGCCTTCGGCGCAGCGCATCCTGGACGCGCTGGACGACTTCCAGCGCGCCCTGGGCGCCCTGCGCGACACCGTCCAGGGCGATCTGCGCATTGGCACCATCCTCGATCCGGAATTCCTGCGCCTGGGCGCCACGCTGCAATACCTGGTGGAGCACTATCCCAAGATCCGCCCCACCCTGCGCCACGGCATGTCCGGATCGGTGGCGAAACAGGTACGGGCGGGCGAACTGGACGTGGGTTTTTCCCTCGGCCCGCAAGGACGTGACGCGGCGCCCGCCGGGCTTGAAGCAATGCCGCTCGCCTCCTTCGCCTATTTCGTCGTGGCTCCCAAGGGCTGGGGCGCGCAGGTGGCCGGCCGCGACTGGGCCGCGATCGCCGCCCTGCCCTGGATCTGGACGCCGCCGGATTCGGTGCACCACCGGCTGCTGTCGGACAAGTTCGACGCGCTGGGCGTCGCGCCCAACGCCGTGGCCGAAGTGGACCAGGAAGCGTCGATGCTGGACCTGGTGCGCTCGGGCGTGGGCCTGTCGCTGGCGCGCGACTCCGTCGCGCTGCGCGAATCCCAGGCCAGCGGGCTGGTGCTGGTCAAGGGCCTGGCGATCCAGGCCGAACTCGCCTTCATCACCCAGGCCTCCCGCCGCAGCGATCCCCTGGTCGCCGCTGCCTTCGCCGCCGTCCAGGCGGCGTTTGCCTAGACCGCTGCGCTGCGCCAAACGGGTGCGGCGCCGCACAGGAATATGCACCGCCTTGATGCACGCCGGCCGGGGCGGTGCGACGCGCGACGCGGCCGCAAAAGCGATCCTGAGGCCGCTTTCCCTATGAAGCGCCCGGCGCGCCCACTCGCGCCGCTGACCGCCGGCATCCCTGGCATGGACTTTGCTTGATGATTCATGCGCGGGCCGCAAGGCCGGCGAGACAACTAGAGCAGTAACGGCAATGGCGCCCCGACCGCAAGGTCCAGGGCGCCTTTGCGTTTTCTGAAACCCGAATACCCAAGCCCACGGGGACATCCCATGAAAGTAGCGGCCTCATCCGATTCTCTGCAGACCCTCGTCGTCATCGGCAACGGCATGGTGGGCCACCATTGCGTCGAACAACTCATCGCCGGCGGCGCGCTTGCGCGCTACCGCATCCACGTCTACGGCGAAGAAAGCCGCCGCGCCTACGACCGCGTGCACCTGTCCGAATACCTGAACGGACGCGACGCCGAATCGATGGCGCTGGGCGACGCGGCGCTGTATGAACAGGAAGGCGTGACCGTGCACCTGGGCACGCCGGTGCTGGAGATCGACCGCCGCCGGCGCGAGATCGTGACCGCGCGCGGCCGCGGCGCCTACGACAAACTGATACTTGCGACGGGCTCCTACCCCTTCGTGCCGCCGATCACGGGCGCGGAAGGCGCATCGCGCCTGGTGTACCGCACTCTCGACGACCTGGACCTGATCCGCGCGGCCGCCCACGGCGCGCGCCGCGGCGTGGTGGTGGGCGGCGGCCTGCTGGGGCTGGAAGCCGCCCATGCGCTGAAGTCGCTGAAGCTGGAGGCGCACGTGGTCGAATTCGCGCCGCGCCTGATGCCGGTGCAACTGGACGAGCAAGGCGGCGCGGCGCTCAAGGCGCGCATCGAGGCGATGGGCGTGGGCGTGCACCTGTCGCGCGCCACCCAGGACATCAAGCCCGGCACGCAGTACCGCTACCGCATGCGCTTTGCCGAAGGCGCGCCGCTGGAAACCGACCTGATCGTGTTTTCGGCCGGCATCCGGCCGCAGGTGACGCTGGCGCGCAAGGCCGGGCTGACGCTGGCCGAGCGCGGCGGCGTGGCCATCGACGATCAGTGCCGCAGCAGCGATGAGCACATCTACGCCATCGGCGAATGCGCGGCCTGGAACGGCAGCGTGTTCGGGCTGGTGGCGCCCGGCTACCAGATGGCGCGCACGGTGGCGGCGGCGCTGTGCGGCAACGGCCTGCAGACATTCAGCGGCGCCGACATGTCCACCAAGCTCAAGCTGCTGGGCGTGGACGTGGGCTCGATCGGCGACGCCCACGGCGCCACGCCCGGCGCGCGCAGCTACCGCTACATCGACGAAGCCGGCGCCGGCTACCGCCGCCTGGTGGTGTCCGCCGACGGCAAGCGCGTGCTGGGCGCGGTGCTGGTGGGCGACAACAGCTACTACGACACGCTGCTGCAATACGTGCAGAACGGCATCGCGCCGCCCGCGGACCCGGCCAGCCTGATCCTGCCGCAGGGCCAGGGTGCGCCGCTCCTGGGCGTGGATGCGCTGCCCGCCGCCGCCACCATCTGTTCCTGCCATAACGTGAGCAAGGGCGCGGTCTGCGCCGCGATCGACGGCGGCTGTGCCGACCTGGCCGCGGTCAAGGGCCGCACCAGGGCGGCTTCCGGCTGCGGCGGCTGCGCCAGCCTGCTCAAGCAGGTGGTCGAACACGAACTGGCCAGCCGCGGCGTGGCCGTGGACAAGAGCCTGTGCGAACACTTTCCCCACACCCGCCAGGAGCTGTACGCCATCGTGCGCGTCAACGGCATCGAATCCTTCGACGAGCTCCTGGCCAGCCACGGGCGCGGCCAGCAGGGTTGCGACATCTGCAAACCCGCGGTGGGCTCCATCCTGGCCTCGTGCTGGAACCGCCCGATCCAGGATCCCCATCTGGTGCCGCTGCAGGACACCAACGACACCTTCATGGCCAACATGCAGAAGAACGGCACCTATTCGGTGGTGCCGCGCATACCCGCGGGCGAGATCACGCCCGACGGCCTGATCGCCATCGGCGCGGTCGCCAAGAAGTACCAGCTGTACACCAAGATCACCGGCGGCCAGCGCATCGACCTGTTCGGCGCGCAACTGCACGAGCTGCCGGAAATCTGGGCGGAACTGATCGCCGCCGGGTTCGAGACCGGCCATGCCTACGGCAAGTCCACCCGCACGGTGAAGTCCTGCGTGGGCAGCACCTGGTGCCGCTATGGCGTGCAGGACAGCGTCAAGATGGCGCTGGACATCGAACACCGCTACAAGGGCCTGCGCTCGCCGCACAAGCTGAAGTTCGCAGTATCCGGCTGCACCCGCGAATGCGCCGAGGCGCAAAGCAAGGACATCGGCGTCATCGCCACCGAAAACGGCTGGAACCTCTACGTCTGCGGCAACGGCGGCATGCGCCCGCGGCACGCGGAGCTGTTCGCCACCGACCTGGACGACGCCGCCCTCATCCGCACCATAGACCGCCTCTTGATGTTCTACATCCGCACCGCCGACAAGCTGCAGCGCACCTCGGTCTGGCGCGAATCGCTGGAGGGCGGCCTGGACTACCTGAAGCAGGTGGTGCTGGAGGACAGCCTGGGCCTGTGCGCGGAGCTGGAAGCGCAGATGCAGCTGGTGGTCGACCGCTACGAATGCGAATGGGCCAACGCGCTGAACGATCCGGAAAAGCTCAAGCGCTTCCGCACCTTCGTCAACGACGCCAGCGCCGACCCCGGCATCCGGTTCGTGCAGGAACGCGGCCAGCCCCGACCCGCTCCCGCGCGCGTCATCGCCATTACCGAGGAGATTGCCTGATGGACGCCCTGATCCACGAATCCCAAGACTGGCGGCCGGTTTGCCGGCGCCAGGATCTGGTGCCAAATTCCGGCGTGGTGGCGCTGGTGGATGGCGCGCAGATCGCCTTGTTCTACGTGCCGCAAGCCGCGGGCGACGGCGTTTATGCGATCGATAACCGCGACCCCAAGTCTGGCGCCAACGTCATCGGCCGCGGCATCGTCGGCCACGTAGGCGGCGAACTCGTCGTGGCCTCGCCGCTCTACAAGCAACACTTCCGGCTCGCCGACGGCGCGTGCGTGCAGTACCCGGAGCAACGGCTGCGGACCTGGCGGGCGCGCTTGAACGGCGATGCGGTGGAGATCGCCTGAAGCGCAAACGCCTCCGGCTCAGCCCAGCCCGATGCGCCGGGCGCCCGTCCTGAACAGCGCCTCGGCATCTCCGGCCAGGCGGAAGGCCGCCAGGAAGTCGTCCACGCAGTATGAGGGATGCGTCTTGCGGATCGCGGCCAGCAGGCCGGAGGTCTCATCGTCCTTGCCGGCTATCGCCAGGCAGCAGGCTGCGATCGCCAGGATGTGCACATGGGCGTTGGGGCGGGCCGCCGCCTTCAGCGCCCAGCCGGCAGCTTCCTCGAACCGGCCCAGGCGTACCAACGCCAATGCGCGCACGGCCAGCATGCCGAACAGCAGCGGGTCGTACGGGCTCAGGTCGCGCGAATGGTCGGACGAGCCTATCGCGGCCTCGGCGTCGCCCGACTGGCAATGGACGAAGCCCAGGGTGTAGTGCGCCAGGGCGAAATTCGGGCTCAAATCCACGGCGCGCGTCAACTCGGCCAGCGATTGATCCTGGCTGCCGCGCAGCCATAGCGCCCGGCCCATGGCCCAATGCGCCGCCGGGTCGCGGTCATCGGCGATCAGGCCCTGGCCGGCGGCTTCGAACGCCATGTCGACGGCCGGCGCCTGCTCGCCCCAACGCTGGAACGCGTCCTGCCAATGGGTGAATGACAAGCCCGCGTAGGCCCGCGAGAACGTCGGATCGAGCCTCAAGGCCATCTCGAAAAAGTGCCGCGCCTGCTCGTTGTCGGCGCGGTTGAAGCGGTACATATGCCACAGGCCGCGGTGATGGGCCTGCCAGGCGTCCAGGGAGTTCGGCGGCTTCAGAATGGCCCGGTTGCGCTCGGCGGCCTCGATTTCGATGTCGATGGCGGCCACGATCCGGTTGCCGATTTCGTCCAGGGCCAACAGGGCATCGTCCAGCTGCCGGTCGTAGACGTCCGCCCACACGATGCGCGCGGTCCGGGCTTCTATGAGTTCAACGGCTACGGCGATGCGGTCTTGCCGGCGCTGCAGCCACCCGCTCACGACATAGTCCACATTGAGCGTGCGGCCGGCCTCGTCGGGTCCCACGTTGCGCTGGTCCAGCGCGAACACCGTGCCTTGCGCTATGACGAACAGGCTGCGCAGCTTGGCCAGCCGGGTGATGATGTCATAGGCCAGGCCATCGGCCAGCCCGCCGCGCACGCCGGCCTGCGCCGAGCGGTCCACGAAGGGCATCACCGCGATCGACGCGCGGCCCGCGCGCTCCGCGGACGCCGCCTCTGACGCCGCTCCTGGCGCCGCCTCGAGCCGCGGCGTCTCGCTTGCCCGCCCCCTCAGATTCCGCCACGTATCGCGCAAGGGCCGCCAGTCCAGCCCGTCCGCCTCGAAGGCGCGGACCGCCGCGGCCAGATGCTCCTCGCCTTCGCGCCATTGGCCGCGCTGCGCCAGCAAGCCCAGCAGCAGCTCATGCGCACGCCGGTCGAAGGGCGCGAGCTGCAGCCACTTATCCAGGCAGGCGAAGGTATCGCCCGACCCTGCCGGAAGGCTGGCCGCCAGATGTTCCAGGACCGCGGCATGGCAGGCCCTCAAACGCCGGCGCTGCGCGGTCAGCCAGTTGTTGAAAAAGGGGTTGCGGTCGATCTCCAGCCCCTCGAGGAAATCGCCCGAAAACAGCGCGGCCAGCGCTTGCAGCCGCCCGCAGTCCAGCTGGGCGATGCCCTGCTGCATCGCGCTGCCGATTTCGATGGCGTCGACGTGGCAGTCGACGAGGTCCAGCCTCACCGTGTCCTGCACGGTCTCCACCCTGCGCCGGCCGGGCTCGTCCAGCAGAGTCCTGGCCTTGCTGAGACACCAGCGCAGCTCGCCGCGCGGATCGTTGGGAACGTCCCACAGCAGTTCGCACAGATGCGCGCGTTGCACGGGATGCGGGGCCAACGCCAGATAGGCAATGAGCGCGCGCAGCTTGCGCGACGGCGGCAGCGCCAGGGCCGTGCCCGCCCGGCTGATCGCCATGGGTCCGAGCAGGCGCAACCGAACCTCGCCGCCGGGGACGGAACCGGACGGCTGCGCGGGGCCGGCCGAACCCTCGGCCGATTCCACGCCGGCTACCACGCCCGCCTCCATGGCCCGCTCTTAACTTGGATTCCGGGAAGCACGGCACACGCAAACCCGCGCGGCGCCGGTTGCGGTTCCCCGGCAGGCCCGCATCGTGCACTGCCGCATACACAGAGCCTTAACGGAGACAGACCATGTCCATTTCCTCCCTCGCCACCAGCCCCGTGCGCGATTCCGCGCAGCCCGACCTGGCCGCCTTGAAGACACGCCAGCAGGGCACCTGGGCTTCCGGGGACTATGCCGTAGTCGGCACCACGCTGCAGATCGTAGGAGAACAGCTGTGCGAATCGCTGGACGTCCGCGCCGGACAGAAGGTGCTTGATGTCGCCGCCGGCAACGGCAATGCCTCGCTGGCCGCCGCCCGCCGCTGGTGCGATGTCGTTTCGACCGACTATGTGCCCGCGCTGCTGGGACGCGGCCGCGAACGCGCCGCCGCCGAGCACTTGAAGATCGAATTCCAGGAAGCCGACGCCGAGGCCCTGCCGTTCCCGGATGGCGGATTCGACGCGGTCGTCTCGACCTTCGGGGTGATGTTCACCCCCGACCAGGACCAGGCGGCCGCCGAAATGGTCCGCGTCTGCCGCGCTGGCGGCAAGATCGGCCTGGCCAACTGGACGCCTGACGGTTTCATCGGCCAGGTCTTCAAGACCATCGGCAAGCATCTGCCGCCGCCCGCCGGGGTCAAGTCGCCGGCGCTGTGGGGCACCCGGGCGCGCATCGACGAAATGTTCGGTCCGCATGCCTCGTCGATCCAGGCCGAGCCCCGCCACTTCGTGTTCCGCTACCGCTCCCCGGAACACTGGCTGCAGGTCTTCAAGACCTACTACGGCCCCCTGCTCAAGGCGTTCGGCGCATTGGACCCGGCGGCGCAAGCCACGCTGACCAGCGACCTCATGGCGCAAATAGACCGGTATAACCGCTCTGGCGATGGCACGATGGTCGTACCCAGCGAATACCTGGAGATCGTGGTGACGCGCCGGTGACCGGACCTTGATGCCTGGCTTGGGCCGGTCCGGGCCATCCACGCGGACAGCGGACGGGAAGCGATCCATGGCGCAACGCCTTCACGGCCGCCCGCGGAATGGCCCGGGCGGCCGATGTAGAGCAACCATACGATGAGGTAGGCAATGGCGTGCCGGCCATTGCCGGACGGGGTGCGAGCCCTTATGCGGAATCATACGCCCGCCATGGCTCGCGCGCCGCTATAGCGCCGAGGCCAGCGCGTACTCCATATACAGCTGCCGCAGCTCGCGGCACACGGGTCCGGGCCGGCCCGTGCCGATGGGCTGGCCGTCCAGCTCGATGACCGGCAGCACGAAGTGCAATGCCGACGTCAACACCAGCTCCGTCGCCCGCCGGCATTCGTCCAGCGTGAACTTGCGTTCTTCCACCGCCACCCCGCGCTTGGCGGCCAACGCCAGCACCGCGGCGCGCGTGCAGCCCGGCAGTATCTCGCGCGACAAGGGCCGCACCACGATCCGTCCTTGCGCATCCACCAGCAGCGCGCTCGACGACGAGCCTTCCGTCACCACGCCGTCGGCATCGACCATCAACGCCTCGAACGCGCCCGCGCCCTGCGCGGCCTGCTTGGCCAGCACCTGAGCGATCAGCGACACGCTCTTGATGTCGCGCCGCTGCCAGCGCATGTCCGGCACGCTTGCCACCCGCACGCCAGATTCCGCCAGCGGATTCACGCGCAAGGACTTCTGGCTGACGTACATCATCACGGTGGGCTCGACGTCGGCGGGAAAAGCGAAGTCGCGCTTGCTGTCCGCGCCGCGCGTCACCTGCACATAGACGGACCCTTCGCGCAAGCCGTTGCGCAGCACCAGTTCGCGGCAACGCGCCAGCAGCGTGTCGCGCGGCAGCGGATTGCGGATGCCGACTTCGGCCAGGCTGCGCGCCAGGCGGGCGGCGTGCCGCTCGAACTCCAGCAGCAGGCCGTCGATCACCGCGATCACCTCATAGACGCCGTCGCCAAAAAGAAAGCCCCGGTCCAGCGCCGGGATGACGGCCTGCTCGGCCGGAACAAGACTGCCGTTGATATGGAAAATGGAGGACATGGAAGTTCTTGTGGGTAAGGGAAATCAGTGGCTGATGATGCGGGACAGGAAGGCGCGCGAGCGCGCCGACGCGGCGTTGCCGAAGAACGCCTCGGCGCTGGCGTCGTCGACGATCTCTCCGGACTCCATGAACACGACGCGGTCGGCGACGCGGCGCGCGAATCCCATTTCGTGCGTGACGACCATCATGGTCATGCCGTCGCGCGCCAGCCCCGTCATCACATCCAGCACTTCGCCGATCATTTCCGGATCCAGCGCCGAAGTCGGCTCGTCGAACAGCATCACCACCGGGTCCATGGCCAGCGCCCGCGCAATCGCGACCCGCTGCTGCTGGCCGCCCGAAAGCTGTCCCGGATGCTTGCCGCCATGCGCCGCCACGCCGACGCGCTCCAATAGCGCGGCCGCCTTCTCCAAAGCCTGCGCGCGGCTGCGGCCCAGCACGCTGACCTGCCCCAGGCAGACGTTCTCCAGCACCGTCAGATGCGGGAACAGCTCGAAATGCTGGAACACCATGCCGACGCGGGCGCGCAGCTTGGGCAGGTCCGTGCCGGGCGCGCCGACGTCGGTGCCGTCGACCACGATGCGGCCCGCATCGAAGGGTTCCAGCCGGTTCACGCATTTGATCAGCGTGGACTTGCCCGACCCGGACGGCCCGCAGACCACCACGACCTCGCCGCGCCGCACGCGCAGCGAACATTGCTTGAGCACCGGCAGATCGCCGTAGCGCTTGCCGACCTGTTCGATCTCGATCATGTATGTAGACTCCTCATGGAAACAGCTTCAGGCCCCGATCCGGGCGCGCAGCGCCCGCACGCCGCGCGAAGCGGTGAACGAGATCACGAAAAACACCAGCGCCACCAGCATGTACATCTCCACCAGGCGGTTGTCGCGCTGCGCGATCTTGGTCGCGGCCCCAAGGAAATCCGTGAGCGACAGGACATAGACCAGCGCCGTTTCCTGGAAGATGACGATCACCTGCGTCAGCAGCACCGGCAGCATGTTGCGGAACGCCTGCGGCAGGATCACCTTGCGCAGCACCTGTCCGTGGGTGAGGCCCAGGGCGCTGCCCGCCGCATACTGGCCGTGCCCCACGCTGCCCACGCCTGCCCGGATGATCTCGGAGAAATACGCGGCCTCGAACAGGATGAAGGTAATGAAGGCCGACCCCATGGCGCCCAGCACGATGGGCCGCTCAGCCCCCGTAACCGCCTGCAATGCGTAAGGCAGGATGAAATAGATCAGGAAGATCACCAGCACCAGCGGCAGCGAGCGGAACAGGTTCACATACACCGTGGCGGGCCAGGCCAGCAGACGGCCGCCGTACAGCCGCGCAATCGCCAGCAAGGTGCCCAGCAGCAGGCCGCCCACGGTCGACGTGAAGGTCAGCAGCAGGGTAAAGCGCAGGCCCGACAGGATCAGGTACGGCAGCGCGTCGACGATGGCTTGCAGGTCGAAATCCGTCATGCCCTGCCCCCTTTCGCCGCACGCCCGCCGACTGCGCGCCCCGGAATGCGCAACTTGTATTCGAGCGCCCGCATCACCACGATCACAATCAGGTTGAGCGCCAGATAGGCCATGGTCGCGGTCAGGAACGCCTCGAATACCTGGAACGAAAACTCCTGCATCGCATGGGCCTGGGCGGTCAGTTCCGCCAGCCCGATGGTCAGCGCCACCGAAGTGTTCTTGATGGTGTTCAGGCAATCCGAAGTCATGGTGGGCAGGACCGTGCGCAGCGCATTCGGCAACAGCACGTGCCAGTACAGCTGGGGCAAGGTCAGTCCCAGCGCCAGGCCCGCGTTGCGCTGCCCTTTGGGCAGGGCCTCGATCCCGGCGCGCAGCTGTTCGCCGATGCGCGCCGACATGTACATGCCGATGGCCAGCGCCGCCGTGTAGAAGGACGCGTCGGGCAACTGCTTGATCCAGTCTCCGGCCGCGGCAGGCAGCAGCTCCGGCAAGACGAAGTACCACAGGAACATCTGCACGATCAGCGGGATGTTCCGGAACACTTCCACATAGACGGCCCCCGCCGCGCGCACCCCGCGGTAGGGCAGCGTGCGCGCGACGCCAACCGCCAGGCCCAGCGCCAGCGCGATCAGCCACGCCAGCGCCGCGGTCTTGACCGTCACGCTCAACCCGTCCAGCAGGGTTTGCAGATAGGTTTGCCCGCCATCGGGCGACGGGGCCAGCAGCACGCCCCAATTCCATTGATATGCCATGCTTTTCTCGATGATCAGGCCGCGCGCGGTCCCGGCCCCCGGGGCGGGGCCGCGCATCGGCGTATTGCGGCAGGTTCCGGGCCTAGCGGTAGGCGGCGGGATCGCCCGAATCGGTGGGCGTGGCGACCACGCGCTTGAGCGCCTCGCTCATCGCCACGTTCAGGTTGATGCCCTTGGGCGGCAGCGGGCTGCGGTACCAGCGGTCATACAGCGCCTGGAACTCGCCGCTGGCATAAAGGGCCTTGATGGTGTCGTCCACCAGCGCCTTGAACTGCGGATCGTCGCGGCGCAGCATGATGGCGTAGGGTTCGATCGACAGAGACTCGTCGGACACCTCGTAGCGGTCCGGCTGCTTGGCGTTGGCGATCAGGCCGTAGAGCAGGATGTCGTCCATGACGAAAGCGGCGGCGCGGCCGGTCTCGACCATCAGAAAGCCTTCCGCGTGTTCCTTCACGGGCACGATCCTCATGCCCAGCCCGCGCTTTTCGTTCAGCTCGTTGATCTGGCGGATGTTCGCGGTCCCGGAGGTAGAGGCCACGACCTTGCCCTTCAGATCGTCGACGCTGCGCAACTTGGAGGACTTCTGGCTGAGGAACCGGTTGCCGGTGACGAAGGTCGTGACCGAGAACGCCACCTGCTGCTGGCGGTCCAGGGTGTTGGAAGTCGAGGCGCATTCCAGGTCTATGGTGCCGTTGCCCATCAGCGGAATGCGCGTGGCGGAGGTGACGGGCAGATACTTCACCTGGATGTCGCTGCGCTTCAGACGGGCCTGCACCGCGCTGACGATGCGATTGCAGATGTCGATGGAGTAGCCGACGGGCTTCTGGTTGCCGTCGTAATAGGAAAACGGAATCGAGGTCTCGCGATGGCCGATGGTGATCGCGCCGGTGTCCGCGACCTTCTTCAGCGTGCCGTCCAGCTGCTGGGCCGCGACGGGGCCTGCCATTGCAACCGTCAATGCCGCGATCAATGCCTTGATGGAAAGTGCCATGCTTTTCTCCTTGGGATTCATGTACTTGTGGGGTGCTGCGCAGGACTCGCCGCCGAGCGCGCCCGTCTCCCGGCCGTGGCGGGAGCTTCGGGCGCGGCCAGTCAACGTTGGGTATAGAGGTTGAACACGCGCTCCACCGGCTCTTGGGCTGGTCCCTGGCGGCGCGCATACATGCAGATCTGCATCGGGACGGCGCAACGCCGGTCCTTGATCGCCACGATCTCTCCCGCGTCCACCGACACCCGGGCGCTGGACTCGGGCAGCCACGCCAAACCCACGCCGGCGCTGACCAGCGTGCGGGCGCCGTCCACGAAATCGGTTTCGCAGACGCGCTGCAGGACGGGGCGTTGCAAGAGGTCGCCGCAAGACAGGTCGACCAGCCGCCGGAAATAGGCGCCCTGGGCGTGCGACACATAGGGGTAACGCGCGGCAGAATCGGCGTCGTACAGTGCGGTCTCGTCCACCGGCATCGTGGCGGGGCGGAACAGCCGCAGGAAGTCGGGCTCCATGCCGGTCCGCATATAGGCTTGCGGATCCAGCTGTATGTCTTCCGCGGCGTGGCGAAAGCACACCAGCAGGTCCACCACGCCGGCCGCCAGCCACTCGACCGAATCATGCACATTGCCCACATGCAGGCGCAGCGACTCGACCCCGCTCTCTTCCTTCCAACGGACGCACCAGCCCGGGAAGTGCGAGGTTGCCAGGCAATGGGGCATGGCAACCCTGAGGACCGCACCGTCATGGCCGGTGACGCCGGCCTCGCCGCGCGCATCCACCACCTTGCGCACGATTTCGGCGGCGTTGGAACGGAACTGTTCGCCCGCCGCCGTCAGACGCAAGGGAAAGCAGCCGCGGTCTATCAGCGCGGCGCCCGCCCAGGTTTCCAGGGACTGGATGCGGCGGCTGAACGCCGACTGCGATACATGCCGCAGCTCAGCCGCCGTGGTGAACTGTCCGCATTCCGCCAAGGTCAGGAAATCCTGGAACCAACGTAGATCCATTGCAACCGCCGCGCCGTCAGAGTGAATGCGAGGCAGTATAGGGACCGCGCCCGGCGGGCTTATGCATAGTTTGCATAACGCCCCCGCAGTCAGGGTTACTCCCGACTTTTCCGTCTAGGGCAGGTTTTCCCGGAAGATCACCTGGCTGCGCGCCAGCTCCACCCCGTTCATCGGACTGCGCTTGTCGCGCAGATTACAGAAGATGCGCACGCAGCTCATCAGCGCCTCCATCGGACTTTGCGTGATGACGGCGTCCATGGTGCCGTCGATCAGCAGCGCGCGGGTGTCGGGCGTGAGGCCGTGGCCGATGAAGACCACCCGGTGTTGCTGCCCGGCTTCCTTCAGCGCGCGCGCCACGCCGTCGGACGCGCCGCCGATGTTGTAGATGCCGGCCAGCTGCGGATACTGCTCCAGCAGCTGGCGGGTCTGTTCGTAATTGCGCTGCGCGTCGTCGTAGCCTTCGCGCAGGTCCACCACCTGCATGGCCTGGAACTGTTCGGCGTACAGCTGCAGGAAGCCGCCTTCCCGCTCTTCGTGGGCGCGGTAGTGGCGCGACCCGGCGATCAGCGCCACGTGCGCCGCGCGCGACCCGATAAAGCGTGCGATCAGGTAGCCCGCGGTGCGCCCGGCCGCGCGGTTGTCCAGGCCCACATAGGCCACGCGGGCGCTGTTGGCCAGATCGGAGATCAGCGTCACCGCAGGCACGCCCTGCTGCGCCAGCAGGTTGACGGCCTCACGCACCGCCGGGTGTTCCAGCGCCATGAAGGCGATGCCGTCGGCGCGCTTGCCGTGCTTGGCCAGGGCCTGCGCCAGCGCGTCCGGATTGAAGCTCTCCACGTACTCGACCTGGCACCTGGCGTTGAGCGGCCCGAAGTGCTCCTGCGCATAGCTGACGGTATCGCCCAGCATGCGCAGGTAGCGGTTGCTGCCGCGCGGCAGCAGGAACACCAGCCGCAGGGGCTCGGGCGCGGCCGCCGCGCGGACCTCCTGTTCGGGCAGGTAGTCGAGTTCGATGGCCGCCTTGAAGACTTTCTGGGCGGTGCTGGCGCGCACGCCGGGCCTGCGGTTCAGGACCCGGTCGGCCGTGGCGGTGGACACTCCTGCGCGCTCCGCCACATCGGCCAGACGCGCGAGCTTGCGTTCGGGAGGCATGCGATTCACATCAAAATCCATCATTAATCAGGTTTGACGATATTGGCAACGATTCACTATTGTCCACTCTGCCGCATGGTACTGGCGCTGTTGTGGCACATCAAAAAACATCATAACCAAGATTATGGAGACAACCATGAAGCTGCTGACACGCCGTAGCGCCCTGCGCCGCCTTTGCGCGGTTCCCGCCGTCGCCCTGACCTCGGGCTTCCCGCTGATCGCCCGCGCCGCCGACTACACGCTCAAGTACGGCAACAACCTGCCGGTCACGCACCCGCTGAACATCCGCGCCCAGGAAGCCGCCGAACGCATCCTCAAGGAAAGCAACGGCCGCGTGGACATCAAGATCTTCCCGAACAACCAGTTGGGCGGGGACACCGACATGCTGGCCCAGGTGCGCTCGGGCGGCATCGACTTCTTCACCCCTTCCGCACTGGTCATCGCGACCCTGGTGCCGGTGGCGGCGATCAATGCCGTGGGCTTCGCCTTCAAGGACTACAACCAGGTCTGGAGCGCCATGGACGGCGCGCTGGGCGCCCACGTGCGCGCCGCCATCGCACAGCGCCGCCTCTACGCCTTCGAAAAGATGTGGGACAACGGCTTTCGCCAGACCACCAGCAGCAAGGCGCCGGTCAAGTCCGCCGCCGACATGGAAGGGCTGAAGATCCGCGTGCCGGTCAGCTCGCTGCCGATCTCCATGTTCAAGGGCCTGGGCGCCGCCCCCGCCAGCCTGCAGTTCAGCGAGGTCTATTCCTCGCTGCAGACCAAGGTGGTGGACGCGCAGGAGAACCCCTTGCCCATCATCCAGGTGGCCAAGCTGTACGAAGTGCAGAAATACTGCTCGCTCACCAACCACATCTGGGACGGCTACTGGTTCATCGCCAACGGCCGCATGTGGGAAGGCCTGCCGCAGGACCTGAAGACGGTGGTGGCGCGCGGCATCAACGAGGCGGGCCTGGCCCAGCGCGAAGACATCAAGAAGCTCAACGCCTCGGTGCAGTCGGACCTGGAGGGCAAGGGCCTGCTGTTCAACCAGCCGTCGGCCGACAGCTTCCGCGAGCAATTGCGCGCGGCCGGCTTCTACAAGGAATGGCAGGGCCGCTTCGGCGACGAAGCCTGGACCCTGCTGGAGCAGGCCGTCGGCAAGCTGGCCTGAGGACGCGCCATGTCCTCCCTGTCCGCTCCCCACGCCGCGCCGCAGGCGCTGCCGGCCCATCCGCTGCGCCGCGCCGCCGGCGCCCTAGACGCGCTGCTGGGCAGCGTGGTCGAACACGTGGCCGCGGCCATCGTGCTGATCGAGATCGCCGTGTTGTTCGCGGGCGTCGTCGCGCGTTACGCCTTCCACAGCCCGCTGGTCTGGTCCGACGAGCTGGCGTCCATCCTGTTCCTGTGGCTGTCGATGCTGGGCGCGGTGGTCGCCCTGCGGCGCGGCGAACACATGCGGATGACGGCGCTGGTCAACAACGTCAGCCCCGCGCGCCGCGCCCAGCTGGAAACGCTGGCGCTGGCCGCATCGCTGGCCTTCCTGGCGCTGATCCTGGCGCCCGCCGTGGAGTACGCGCATGAAGAACACTTCATCATCACGCCCGCGCTGGAGCTGAGCAACGCCTGGCGCGCCGCCGCGATTCCGGTGGGCATGGGACTGATGGCGGTGGTGGCGCTGCTGCGCCTGCTGCGCACCCAGACCGCGCCGCAAATGCTGGCGGCGCTGGCGGGAGCCGCGGCAGTGGTCGCGCTGTTCTGGGTGGCGCAGCCCCTCTTCGCCACGCTGGGCAAGCTGAACCTGCTGATCTTCTTCGTGGGCATCGTCGCCGCCACGGTGTTCTCGGGCGTGCCCATTGCCTTTTCGTTCGCGCTGGCCACGTTCTCCTACCTGGCCCTGACCACCAACACGCCCATGGTGGTGATGGTGGGCCGGCTGGACGAGGGCATGTCGCACCTGATGCTGCTGGCGGTGCCGCTCTTCATCTTCCTGGGTTCGCTGATCGAGATGACCGGCATGGCGCGCGCCATGATCCAGTTCCTCGCCAGCCTGCTGGGGCACGTGCGCGGCGGACTGTCCTATGTGCTGATCGGCGCCATGTACCTGGTGTCCGGCATCTCGGGATCCAAGATCGCCGACATGGCAGCCATCGCGCCCGTGCTGTTCCCGGAAATGCAGAAGCGCGGCGCCAAACCCGGCGACCTGGTGGCGCTGCTGTCGGCCACCGGCGCGCAGACCGAGACCATTCCGCCGTCCATCGTGCTCATCACCATAGGCTCGGTGACCGGCGTGTCCATCGCCGCGCTCTTCACGGGCGGGCTGCTGCCGGCCGTGGTGCTGGGCCTGGCCTTGTGCTCGGTGGTGTGGTGGCGCTACCGCAAGGAAGACCTGAGCCTGGCGCAGCGCTTCAGCGCCCGCGAGATCGGACGCTTCTTCGTCATCGCCCTGCCCGCCGTGGCCCTGCCCTTCGTGATCCGCGCCGCGGTCGTCGAAGGCGTGGCCACCGCCACCGAGGTCTCGACCATCGGCATCGTGTATTCGGCAGTGGTCGGCCTGCTGATCTACCGGCGCTTCGACTGGGCCCGCTTGAAGCCCATGCTGATCGAGACCGCCTCGTTGTCGGGCGCCATCATGCTGATCGTGGGCTGCGCCACTGCCATGGCCTGGGCGCTGACGCAGTCCGGCTTCTCCGGCGACCTGGCCAAGCTGATGGCCGGCATGCCCGGCGGCAGCTACGGCTTCCTGGCCGTCTCCATCGTGGCCTTCATCATCCTGGGCAGCGTGCTGGAAGGCATACCCGCCATCGTGCTGTTCGGCCCGCTGCTGTTCCCGATCGCGGCGCAGGCCGGCGTGCACGAGGTGCACTACGCCATGGTCGTGATCTTCGCCATGGGCATAGGCCTGTTCGCGCCGCCCTTCGGCGTGGGCTACTACGGCGCCTGCGCCATCAGCCGCGTCGATCCCAACGAAGGCATAGGCCCGATCTGGGGCTACGTCGCCGCGCTGCTGGTGGGCCTGGTGATCGTCGCGGCCTTCCCCTGGTTCTCCATCGGTTTCCTGTGAGGTCCGCGGCCCGCAGCGGGCCGCGTCCTCCCGACATCCTCAAACCTCTCCCGCAAAGAATCCATCATGAGTCGTTTCCTGGGCGAAATCCGCCAACTCGGTTATGTGGTCCACGACATCGAAGCCGCCATGGACTACTGGAGCAGCACGCTGGGCGTGGGGCCCTGGTACTACAACCCGCGCGTGCCCATCGTGAACTACCAGTACGACGGCGAGCGCCACGAACCGCACAACTCGGTGGCGCTGGCGAATTCCGGCTTCGTGCAGGTCGAGCTGATCCAGACCCGCAACGACGTGCCCTCCATGTACCGCGACTTCCTGCAGGCCGGCCGCACCGGGCTGCAGCACGTGGCCTATTGGACCGAAAGCTACGACGCCGACCTGGAGCGCCTGCTGGCGCAAGGCTTCAAGCCCAAGATGAGCGGCGAAGTGGGCGAGAAAGGCCGCTTCATCTACTTCGACACCGAGTACCACCCCGGCACCGTGATCGAGCTGTCCGAAGTGGCCGGTCCCAAGGGCCGCCTGTTCGACCTGATCCGCGACAGCGCCCGGGATTGGGACGGCAGGGACCCCGTGCGCCCCTTCCCCGATCTGAACCGGATCTGATCCCCTTACCTGCCACCTCCGCCATGAATTCCCAATCGTTTACCGCCACCTACCTGATCGAAACCCCGCTGGACCCCGGCAAGGTCGCGGAGATCATGGCTGGCGAGCAATCCTGCGGCACCTTCACGCGGGTGCAGGGCGAAACCGACGAACTGCGCGCCCGCGCCCGGGCGCGGATCGAGTCCATCGAACCCCTGGAGTCCGCATCCGCGCCCAGCCTGCCCAACGCCTGGCTGGCGCGGCAGCCGGGCGGCATGCCTGGCCGCTACCAGCGCGCCCGCGTGCGCATCGCCTTTCCCGTCGCCAACGTCGGCGCCAACCTGCCGACGCTGGCGGCCACGGTAGGCGGCAACCTGTACGACCTGGGCGAAGTCACGGGGCTGCGCCTGGAAAGCATGGAACTGCCGGCCAACTACCGCGCCCAGTTCGACATGCCGCGCGCGGGCATTGCCGGCACGCGGCAACTGACCGGCGTGGCGCACGGTCCGCTGGTAGGCACCATCATCAAGCCCAACGTCGGCCTGTCGCCCGAGCAGACCGCGCATCTGGCGGCGCAGCTGTGCAATGCAGGCGTGGACTTCATCAAGGACGACGAGGTCTGCGCCAACCCCGCCCACGCGCCGCTGGCGCAACGCGTCGCCGCCGTCATGGCGGTGGTGCGCGCGCACCGCGAGCGCACCGGACGGCAGGTCATGGTGGCATTCAACATCAGCGACGAGACCGACGCCATGCGCCGCCACGCCGACCTGATCGAACGCGAAGGCGGCTCCTGCGTCATGGCCAGCCTGAACCATTGCGGCTACTCGGCCATCCAGACCTTGCGCCGCAGCACCCCGCTGGCGCTGCACGGCCACCGCAATGGTTACGGCGCGCTGTCGCGCCACCCCATGCTGGGCGTGGGCTTCCAGGCTTACCAGACGCTATGGCGGCTGGCCGGTGTGGACCATATGCACGTGCACGGCCTGCAAGGCAAGTTCGCCCAGGAAGACGCCGAAGTCGTCGAGTCCGCGCGCGACTGCCTGGCCTCGCTGACTCCCGGGATCGACGATCCCGTCATGCCGGCGTTTTCGTCCGGCCAATGGGCTGGCACCGTGCCCGCCACCTGGGCCGCCGTGCGCAGCGACGATCTGCTGTTCATGTCCGGCGGCGGCATCCTCGCCCACCCGGACGGACCCGCCTCAGGCGTGCTCAGCATCCGCCAGGCCTGGCAGGCCATGCGCGACGGCGAGCCCCTGGAAGACTACGCGCGCAACGCCCCGGAACTGCGGCGCGCCATCGAGTTCTTCGGTAGCCGCGCATGAGTTCAGCGGCGCAAGACGCAACGCGGCCGCGGCTGGGCTGGTACGGCGACGACTTCACCGGCGCCACGGATACGCTGGCCGAAACCGCGCGCGCCGGCCTGCGCAGCCTGCTGTTCCTGGGCGTGCCGACGCCGGACCAGCTGCGCCGCGCCGGACCGCTGGACGCCATTGGCATCGCCGGCGCGGCGCGCGGCATGGCGCCAGCCGAAATGCAGGCCGAACTGCAGGCCGTGGGCCGCTACATGGCGGGTGCGGGCGTGCGCGTGCTGCATTACAAATGCTGCTCCACCTTCGACAGCGCGCCGCACGTGGGCAGCATCGGCGCCGCCGTGCGCGAACTGCACCGCCACATGCCCAACCCGCTGGTGCCTATCGTGGGCGGGCAGCCCAGCATCGGCCGCTATTGCAGCTTCGCCCAGCTGTTCGCGCGCGCGGGGTCCGCGCCCGAGATCCATCGCATCGACCGCCATCCGGTCATGAGCGCGCATCCCGTCACTCCCATGCACGAAGCCGACCTGCGCCTGCACCTGGCGGCGCAAGGCTTGGCGGACATCCGCTCCTTGCCGCACACGGCCTACCCGCGGCTGCGGCGGGCGGCGGATGCGCCGCTGCTGGACGACTGGATCGACCAGGTCATCGAAAGCACCGACGGACCGCTGCTGCTGGATCTGGTCGACGAAGAACAGCTGGCCATCATCGGCCGGCTCATCTGGCGCGCGGCGTCCTGCCTGCCGTTACTGGCGGTCGGCCCCAGCAGCGTGCAGCAGGCGCTGGCCCGTGCCACGCCAGCCGGCGGCGGCAGCGCCGCAGCCGCGCCGCTGCAACCGGCCTCGGGCCCCGTGCTGGCGGTCGCCGGCAGCCTGTCTCCAGTCACGGCCAGGCAGATCGCCGCGTGCCGGCAATACCAGCTCCAGCCGCTGCAGGCGCAACGGCTCTTGCAAGACCCAGCCTACGCCGCTCAACAAGCCCAGTTGGCCGCCGCCACGCTGGCCCAGGGGCGTAACGTGCTGGCGCACACCGACCGGCCCGCCCAGCCCCTTGCACCCCATCAGACCGCCGCGACCGCCCGCGCCACCGGTCAACTGGTGGCGGATATCGTGCGCGCCAGCGCGCAAGCCGGCGCGCGCCTGTCACGCATCGGCATCGCCGGCGGCGACACCTCCAGCCAGGCGACGTTGGCCCTGGGCGTCTGGGGCCTGGCGTTCCGCTGCGTGCTGGCGCCCGGCGTGACGGTCAGCCTGACGCGCAGCGATGACCCTGTGACCGACGGCATTGAACTGATGCTCAAGGGCGGACAGATGGGCGGCGATCTGCTGTTCGATGAGTTGGCGTCGGGAGCGGCCTGAGCCGGCATGAAGCGCCACGGCGCGCCATGCCCTCAGAACTTGTGCCGGATGCCCAGCGCCAGGGCGGCCTGGCTATCCTTGCCCGGGGGCAGCGTGGCAAGCGGCGCAAAGTTCAGCGCGGAGTTACGCGCATAGGCGCCGACCGCATACAGGTCTGTGCGCTTGGACAGCCCGCTGTAAAGCAGCTGCAAGACATGCTGTTTGGGATTCGGCGGATTTCCTCCCCCTGCATCGGCCTTCACGTCGTCGTAGTAAAACGCGGCAGTGACCTGCAGGACCCGCGAAAGGCGGCACCCGACTCCGATCCACCACATGTCGTCGCGCTGGTTCAAGCTGCCTCGGGCCGTCTTGTCCTGCGCCCAGCGGTAGCCCGCCGTCAGGTGCCAAGGATCCGGCGCGTAGGAAGCGCTCAAGGCCAGCTTGCGCAGCCGGTTCGACGCGGTTGTCGGCTTTGCGCCGCCGGCCTCGTCGTAGACTGCCGCCAGGCCAAACAGGCCGGACAGGTAGCTCGCTCCCCCGCCCCAGGCCGACCGCTGATAACGCGTGCCCGCCGCATCATCGAGCTGATAATGCGCCTGCGCCGACAGCGCCCCCGTCCCGACACGATATTTGACCAAGTTGTCGTGACGCACACCACCCAAGAGAGCCCCCGAAGGCTCGTAGGCCGGCGCGTAGGCCTGAGGCACCATCGGGAACAACAGGCTGAACATGCTGGTGTATTGCCTTCCCAAAGTCACCATGCCGTAGGGGCTGTTCAGACCCAGGAAGGCCTGGCGGTTGAACGGACGTCCCTCCTCGGCCATGGTTCCCGTATGCGTATTCAAGCCGCCTTCAAGCGTGAAAACAGCCTGCATCCCGCCACCCAGGTCCTCCACTCCCTGCATACCCCAACGGGAACCCGACAACCCGCCGGAGCCCATCCGCATCGAGGATCCGCCGGACGAAGAGGATCGCCCCGCCGACGCGCCGCGCTTCTTGTTATCGATGTTGTTGCTCTTGTACTCGATATACGTGTCCGCTATTCCGTAAAACTTGAGACTGGACTGCGCGAACACCGCAGGCGAGTGCGCGGCATAGACAGCCAATGCCGCGCACATCGCCGGGACCCTGAATTGCTTGCCACACTTCCTGTATTGCTTTCCATACTTCATGAACCACCCCCTTTGAAAATCGTTATGTTTGCCGTGGTCGGCAATAGGCCAGCCCCAGGACACTGCAACTCTCGGCGCCACGCGAACCGGTGTTCGAACGGCCTCGGACTACAGGTTGGTCAGCTTTGCCAGATAGTTTTCTTCGGTGCCATGCAGATCCTGATCCTGCGTCGCCAATGCCAGGATTCCCCGCTTATGCCTACTACTCCCGCGTCGATATCGGACTGATTCCCGCGTATTGGAGGAAGGCATTCCTGCTCATCCTTCCCGCCCCTCGCGACTGCACCAAAGCGTCTGTTCTTTTCTGTTCCACGCCTGTCTCCGTCGCTATAATCAGCCGCGATATTGACATCGCCAAACCCCGCAATTAAAGGGTCGCGCCGGAAATAAACGGTTTCGTTGCGGGAAAGAATATGAATCGCCTGGTCGCAATGAATGTCTTCTGCAAGGTCGTCGAACATGGAAGCTTTACGATCGCTGCAACGCGCTTGAACATGTCCACCGCCTCGGTGAGCAAGAACGTTTCTGCGCTGGAAGACCACATAGGCACGCCGCTGCTTGCGCGCACCACTCGCCGCATCGTGCTCACCGATGCGGGCAAGACCTACTACGAAAAATGCACCCGCATCCTCGAAGATGTGGAAGAAGCCGAACGCACCGCGGGGCAGGTACAGACCACGCCACGGGGCATCCTGAAGGTGCGCGCGCCGATCGCCTTCGGCGCAGCGGATCTGGGCCGCCTGATCACGGAATTCACCGCGATTTTTCCCGAGGTCACCGTTGAAATGACACTCAACGACAAGTATCTCGACCCGGCGGACGAAGACATCGACATCGCGCTGTATATCGGCGCAACCCCCAAGCATTTCGCGGCGGGCGCCCAGACCATCGCCACCCTGCCCAGGGCGCTGGTCGCCGCGCCGACCTATCTAAAACGCCAGGGCACCCCAAAGGACATCCTGGATCTCGCCAGCCATCAGTGCCTGATCTATAAGCGCGGCGCCAACCACAACGAATGGCGCTTTACGCGAGACGACCTGAAGCAAACCGTGCATGTCAGCGGCCCCCTGCGCAGCAACAACAGCCTGACCCTGCGCGACGCAACGCTGAACGGCGCCGGTATCGGACTGCTGCCCGCTTATCTGGTCGCGCAGGACCTGGCCGACGGCCGTCTCATGTCCCTGCTGCCGGATTGGCAGCCCGCGGAGCGAAACCTGTATGCCGTGTACCCGCAGCCGCGGCGCTCATCGCCCAAGGTGCGCGAGTTCATCAATCTGTTGGCCAGCAGCCTGGACCTGGGTGCTGCTTGCTCACGCTAGCAGCGGGTTATGCTGCCGACGCGCCCGCCTTTGCGGGTTCCTACGATCAGGAGACTTGCCCACATGAACTGGCCGATACGCGCTTGCACCATGGCAGCGATCGCCCTCTGCGCGTCCGCGGCTGTTTCCGCCGCCGCCCCTGCGAATCAGACCGAATGGACCACTGGCGCAATGCGCAAACTGCAAAGCCATCTGGAAATGCCCAGGGAAGCGTACGAACTTGACGGTCCCCTAAGCCTGCGCCTGCGCCTCACTGTCCTGCGGGACGGCAAGATCGACGCGGTGGACCTCGCCAGTTCCTCGGGGTATGTCGCCATCGACAAGGCCGCGGTCCGCATGGTCCGGCGCGCCAGCCCGCTGCCCGCCTTCACCAGCGACATGCAGGCTGACAGGGAAATCCTGATGCTGCCGGTGCGGTTCCAGATGATCGAGGAACCCGCCAGCGACGCCGAGCGCCGCTACGCCGACCGGACGCGCGGATTCGGCGTCACCGTGCCCGCTGCCTATCGGATCGTGAAGAGCGGCAAATCCGACGAATTCGATGTGCTGGTCGAGATCGTCCGCGCCAACGGCGCGCCGCAAGCCGCGGGCGCGGCCGGCTACCTGTGCGGCGTCGGCTTCAGCACGCCGCGCAAATCGCTGAAGACGCATCCCGGCGCCGAAGCGCCGCTCTCTGCCGCCGAACGCATGGCTGCGGCCGAAGCGATCCTGGCCGCGCAGGGCGAATCGCCCGAGCAGCGCAGCGGCTTCGAGTTGCAGGGCGCCAAGGGCATCGACTATGTCGCGCCCGCGGGCGCAGGACCGGATGGCACGCGCCTGCTGGAATACAACGCCTTGCTGGATACCGCGACGCTGCGCGTCGCGATGCGCTGCACCGCGACTGCCGAGGACATGCCGGCAGCCTTGCCCGCGTTCCGCAAGATACGGGACGGCATCAGCCTGGGCGGACATACGGCTGCACCGGCCGCGCGCTAATCCAACATTTCGAAGTACGGCGCCATGCGCTCGCGCGACCTGAGAATGTGGTCGCGCATGGCATCCTGAGCGCCATCGGCATCACGCTCGCTCAGCGCCCGCACGATGCGTGCATGCTCGGTCACGGCTTCTTCCGTGACCCTCGAGTGGAAGCGCAGCCGGAACAGATGGGTATGCGCGTACAGCCGGGCCAGCGCTTCGGCAAGCAGTTCATTGCCGCTCTGCTCCGCGATCCAGGAGTGGAACTGCGCGTCCAGCACGGCGAATTTGCCATAGGCCACGCGCGCATCATCGGCGCTCGGGGCGCTCATTGCCGCAGACAGCGCCGCCAGTTCCTGCAGTGACGCGTCCGTCATGCGTTGCGCCGCCAGCCCGGCACCGAATGGCTCCAGCTGCAAGCGCAGTTCGTACATCTGCTCGAAACGCCTGCGCGTAGGCATGGGCGCCGCGCTGTATCCCACGTGATGCGTCTTGACGACCAGCCCTTCGGTTTCAAGCCGGATCAGCGCGGCGCGTATCGGCGTTTGCGATACGCCTAGCTCACGCACCAGCGCATCGACCGCGATGCGCATGCCGGGCGCGATCTTCAGGGAAATGAGCTGCGACAGCAGCGTTTCATAGACCTCGTCGCCCAACGACCGCACGCGCTCGCCCAGGCGCTGGCCGGCCGCGGGCATGGTCGAGGGTACGGCTGCGGAACCGCGAGAGAGTGTCGTCATGGTTGTTTCACCCGATTTGCCAACTATGTGTTGACGTCCAATTTGTTACGAGGTTAGCATAAATCAGATCGTATTTCAGATCCGATCGGATTTAACAACTTAACGACACTATGACGACAACGATAAAAATGGGGGAGGCAAGGCAGGTTTGCATCCGCGCGCTGGAACTGGCCGGGGCCCCGACCGACCACGCCGCGACGCAGACCGACCTGCTGCTTGAAGCCGAATTGCGCGGGCGCGCGTCCCACGGCCTGCTACGCCTGCCGCGCATCATCGAACGCATCCACAACGGCGTGGCCGACCCGAAAACCCGCGGCACGGCCGTCTGGCGCTCCCCAGCTTTCCTGGACATGGATGGCGAACGCGGCCTGGGGCCGGTGATCGCGCTGGCGGCCCTGGAGCAGATCCGCGAACGCGCCCGCGAGACCGGAATCGCCATCGCCGCGGTCAGCAACAACAACCATATCGGCATGCTGGCGCTCTACGCGGAAAGCGCGGCGCGCGAAGGCCAGATCCTTTTGGCCCTGTCGACCAGCGAAGCCCTGGTCCATCCCTGGGGCGGCCGTCAAGCCCTGATCGGCACCAACCCGATCGCTATCGGCGTACCCACCGCGGACGAACCGTTCGTGCTGGACATGGCCACCAGCCAGGTCGCCATGGGCAAGATCCACGACTACGCCAACCATGGCCGGCCACTCGAGCCGGGCTGGGCGCTCGACGGCGCCGGCAACCCCACCACGGATGCCGAAGCTGCCAAAGCGGGCGCACTGGCCCCCTTCGGTGAAGCCAAGGGTTACGCGCTGGGCCTGGCGTTCGAAGTGCTGGTCGCCAGCCTGACGGCGTCCGCGCTGGGCAACGCCGTCAAGGGCACGCTGGATTCCCGCGAGATATGCAACAAGGGCGACGTCTTCATCGCGATCGAGGCCGGGTCGGGCGGGATTGCCAGCCGCGTCACGAGCTACCTGGATGACATCCGCGCCTGCCCTGCCCTGCTGCCCGGGCGGCCCGTCGCGGTGCCAGGCGATCGGGCGCGCACCGAACGCCGCCTGCGGCTGGATGCAGGCATCGAACTGGCCGACGAGGTCTGGCGCCGCATCCTCGACCTGGCGCAATGCGCCGCCTGAATTTTCCCAGACACCCTTTCAAGGATCCACAATGAATGAATTGTTTGGAATCATGCGCGCACCGCGCGCTGTGCTGTTCGGCAACGGCCAGCGCCTTGCGCTGGGCCGCGTCGCAGCCGCCCTGGGCCAGCGCGCGCTGATCTGCACCGACGAGCGCTTCGCCGCCACGGCGGAAATGTCCGAACTGCTGGCCACGCTGGAAAGCGCCGGCGTGCGCGTCCAGGTGTACGACCGCACCCAGCCGGACCTGCCCGTCGAGGGCGTCTACGAATGCGTGGCAGCGCACGGTGCGTTCCAGCCAGAGGTAATCGTCGGACTGGGTGGCGGCAGTTGCCTGGACATGGCCAAGCTCGTCAGCCTGCTGCTGACGCATGGCGGGAAGGCCTCCGATTACTATGGTGAATACAAGGTGCCCGGCCCGGTGCTACCCGTGATCGCGCTGCCCACCACATCGGGCACGGGCTCCGAGGTCACGCCAGTCGCCGTGCTGGCCGATAGCGCCCGCGATCTGAAAGTAGGCGTCTCCAGTCCGCACCTGATTCCCCACACCGCCATCTGCGATCCTGAACTGACGCTGACCTGCCCCAAGGGACTGACCGCCATCGCCGGCGCCGACGCCTTGACCCATGCCATCGAGGCCCTGACCGCGGTCCGTCGCAGTCCGGATGCCGACATCGCGCAGACCCGCGTATTCGTTGGCAAGAACGCCTTCAGCGACCAGCAGGCGCTGATTGCCATCCGCGCGCTCGCGTCCTATCTGCCCCGCGCCGTCGACGACGGCTCCGACCTTCATGCCAGGGGTCAGGTCATGGCCGCGGCGCTTGCCGCTGGCCTGGCCTTCGGCGTGGCGGGTACCGCGGCGGCCCACGCCATCCAGTACCCGATCGGCGCGCTGACGCACACGGCGCACGGCGCAGGCGTGGCGACCCTGATGCCCTATGTCATGGATTTCAACGCAACGGCCTGCAGCGCGGACTATGCGGCCATCTCTATGGCGATGGGGGACACGGAAACCGATCCCGCGCGCCTCGCCGCCCGCGCGCCGCGCCATGTCTACGACCTGTTCTCGCGCATCGGCATCCCTGCAACGCTGGCTGGACTGGGCGTGCGCGCCGACCAGCTCGAATGGATCGCCGCGCAGTCCATGCTGGCCGCGCGCCTGGTCACGAACAATCCGCGACCGCTGGACCAGGACGGCATCGCCGCCATCGTGGCCGCCGCCTACGCGGGACGCGGCTCGTTTCGCGCATCTTGATAACCCGCCTTCCACCCACATCCGGAGCTGACGCATGACCATCGAGGCCAACAAGCTGTCTACAGACCTTTACATCGACGGCGCCTGGCGCGCCTCCACCTCGGGCCGTCGCATCGACGTGTACGACCCGTCGACCGAACAGGTAATCGCCAGCGTGGCGGACGCCACGCTCGAAGACGCCGCCGCGGCCGTGGACGCAGCGGCGCGCGCTGCCGCAGGCTGGGCAGCTACACCCGCGCGCCAGCGCGGCGAAATCCTGCGCAAGTGCTATGAACTGATGGTCCGCGACGCCGACCATCTGGCACATCTGATTTCCCAGGAGAACGGCAAGGCGTTGACGGACGCGCGCGGCGAGGTCGCCTACGCCGCCGAGTTCTTCCGATGGTTTTCCGAGGAGGCGGTGCGCATCAATGGCGACATCAGCGTATCGCCCGGCGGCGCCAGCCGCATCATCGTGCAGTACCAGCCCATAGGCATCGCCCTGCTGGTCACCCCGTGGAACTTCCCCGCGGCCATGGCAACCCGCAAGATCGCGCCCGCGCTGGCCGCCGGCTGCACCTGCATCCTCAAACCCGCGACCGAGACTCCCTTGACCGCTTACGCCGTCATGCGCCTGCTGGAAGAAGCCGGCGTGCCTGCGGGCGTGGTCAACGTACTGACGACCTCCTCGGCTGGCAAGTTCGCCAACGCGGTGCTGGATGATCCGCGCGTGCGCAAGCTCTCCTTCACCGGTTCAACGGAAGTGGGCCGCGTGCTGCTGCGCAAGGCGGCGGATTCCGTCATCAGCTGCTCGATGGAGCTGGGCGGCAATGCGCCGTTCCTGGTCTTCGACGACGCGGACATCGATGCCGCCGTCGAAGGCGCCATGATCGCCAAGATGCGCAACGGCGGCGAAGCCTGCACGGCGGCCAATCGCTTCTACGTGCAGCGCGGCGCAGTCGAGGAATTCAGCGCCCGCTTCGCCGCGCGCATGGCCGCGCTGAAGACCGGCGACGGCGTCGATCCCGGCACCCAATGCGGCCCCTTGGTCAATGCGGGCGCGGTGGACAAGGTGGCATCGCTGGTGGCCGACGCCGTCGCCAAGGGTGCGCGGATCAAGGCCGGCGGCAAGCGGCTGGACCGCGCCGGGCACTTCTACGAGCCCACCGTGCTGGTGGATGTGCCCGCCGACGCCGACCTGCTTGCCGAGGAAATCTTCGGTCCCGTGGCGCCCATCGTGGCGTTCGATACCGAGGACGAAGCCGTGGCCTTGGCCAACGCCACGGAGTATGGGCTGGTCGCATACGTCTATACCCGCGACCTGGCGCGCGGACTGCGCGTATCCGAACGCATCGAAAGCGGCATGATCGCCCTGAACCGCGGCCTGGTATCCGATCCCGCGGCGCCTTTCGGCGGCGTCAAGCAAAGCGGCCTGGGCCGCGAAGGCGCGCACCATGGGCTGCTTGAGTTCATGGAAGCCAAGTACATATCCACCAATTGGTAAGCCCTGACGGCCGCGTCCCGGGCGCGGCCGTCCCTCTGATTGCAAAACCCTCACGAGGAGACAGCCACACATGGCTAAGTATGAAATTGCGACCATCGACGGCGATGGCATCGGTCCGGAGGTCTGCCAATCGGCGATCACCGTACTGAAGGAAGCCTGCGGCGCCGAGCTGCTCTCATTCAGCAGCTACGACGGCGGCGCCGACCACTACGTCAGGTCGGGCCAGGTTTTGCCCGACGACACCTACGCAGCCTGCAAGGCGGCTGACGCCATCCTGCACGGCGCGGCCGGCATGCCGGGCGTGACCTACCCCGACGGCACCGAAGTCGGAAACGACCTGCATCTGCGCCTGCGTTTCCGGCTGGACCTGTACGCCAACGTGCGCCCGATCCGCTTGTACCAGGGCGTCGATTCGCCGCTCAAGAATTTCAAGCCGGGACAGATCGACTACGTCATCGTGCGCGAAAACACCGAAGGCCTGTACGCCAGCCGCGGCGGCGGAATCGTGCTGCGCGATGAAGTGGCGACCGACACCATCGTCGTCACCCGCAAGGGCATCGAACGCGTCGCCCGCTTTTCCTTTGAGCTGGCGCGCCAGCGCAACGGCGCGCCGCGTGACGGCAAGCGCCGCGTCACGGTGTGCGACAAGGCCAACATCCTGCGCACCTACGCCTTCTTCCGCGCGGTCTGCGATGACGTGGCCGCCAGCTATCCCGACGTCGAAATCGATTACGCCTATGCCGACGCCATCACAGTGCACATGCTCAAGCGGCCGGATTTCTATGACGTGATCGTGGCGGAAAACATGTTTGGCGACATCATTTCCGACCTGGGCGCCGCCACGATAGGCGGCATGGGCCTGTCGGCGTCTGCAGAACTGGGCGACACCCACGGGCTCTTCCAGGGCGCGCACGGATCCGCGCCCGACATAGCCGGCCAGAACGCCGCCAGTCCGCTGGCCACCATTCTGTCGGGCGCGCTCATGCTGCGCTGGCTGGGCGACAAGCATGCCGATGCCGCGCTCTCCGATTCCGCGCAACGCATCGAGCGCGCGGTCGAACAGGTGCTCGCCAAAGGCGACCACGTGCCACGCGACCTGGGCGGCACGGCAAGCTGCACCGACATGACCCAGGCCGTCTGCCGCGCGTTGTCGCGCTGACGGCAAGGCCCCCCACCTAGAAAAGAAAATACGAGGAGACACCCCATGCTACGCATCACCCCCTTCCTGTGCGCCGCCCTGACCGCGGCAGCCTTTGCCGCTCCCGCCGCCGCCCAGGACTATCCCAGCCGCGCCATCACGGTCATCGTGCCCTTCGCGCCCGGCGGCACCAGCGACACGCTGGGCCGCCTGGTGGCCACTTCGCTGTCCAAGCAATTGGGCCAGACGGTGGTCGTCGAAAACTCAGGCGGGGCCGGCGGCCTCATCGGCATGCAGAAGCTGCAGAAGAGCGCACCGGACGGCTACACCCTGGCCTTCAACAACATGTCGCTGGCGATCCTGCCGCATCTGCATCCCAAGGCCAACTACGATCCGCAAAAAGAATTGGCTCCCATCGGCATCGTCGCGACCGTGCCCATGGTGCTGTCGGTCAGCAACAAGAGCGGCATCCAGGATCTGCCCGCCATGCTCAAGCGCATCCGCGACGTGAACGCCGTCAAGCTCAACCTGGGCTCAAGCGGGCCGGGCAGCACGGCGCACCTGGCCGAGGCCATGTTTCTGCACTTCGCCGACGCACGCGGCGAACTCATTCCCTATCGCGGCACAGGTCCCGCGCTGACCGACCTGATGAGCGGCATGATCGACGGGGTCATCGACCAGACCGTGACCATGCTGCCCCTGCATCAGGACAAGCGCGTCAAAGCCATTGCCGTGACCGGAACCGCGCGCCTGGCGCAAAGTCCGGACATCCCCACCTTTGCCGAGGGCGGACTGCCTGAGTTCGATCTGGCCATCTGGAATGGCCTGGTGGCGCCGGCTGGCACGCCGCAGCCTGTGGTCGAAAAACTGGCCGCCGCCCTGTCGCAGGCAATAGACACCCCAGAGTTCAAGACTCGTCTGGAACAATTGGCGGCGCAAGCGCCTGCCGCACAGGAACGCGGCCCCATCGCATTCTCCGATCTGCTCAAGCGCGACTCGCAACGCGTATCGTCGCTGGTCAAGAGCGCGAACCTGCTCGGCGCCAATTGAACGCCGCGGGCGGCCTCAGTCAGCGCCCATGCCAATACCGCCGCCCGCGTTCACGCTCAGCCCACACATGCAGACCCCCAGCGCCTGAAGTCGCCATCACCGCGCCATCGCGGTCGCTGCGCCAAAACGCCGCGCCCGCGCGCGTCCACCGCAGTTCCACCGCGCGGGCCGGATGGCGAAAGCGGTTCAAATGCCCCACCTGTGCGATCGCATGGCCGGCTGCGGACGCGTCCACCAAGTCCCTGCCCGAGGACGATGCCGAACCGTGATGCGGCGCCATCACCACGTCGACTCGGGGCAATACCCGGGCCAGCGCATTTTCCTGAGCCACGCCCACATCGCCCGTCAGCAGCAGCGCATGCGATGTCCCCTGCACCAGCAGCACGCAGCTATCGGCATTGCGGCCCTGCCCGTTCCTGCCGCCGGCATCCGCGGGGTTCAGGAAGGTGAATGTCACGCCGTCCACCTCCCAGCTCATGCCGCGCCGGCAACGCCCCACATCGGCGGGCAACGGCGGCGCGGCGTTGCCCGCCTGCGGCCACATCCGGATATCGCGGCGCAGGAACGCAGCGAGATCGAACGATGCGTAGCTGCGCCCTGCCGGAACCGCCACCAGCACCGCGCGCAATCCGCCCACGTGGTCCAGGTCGGCATGCGACAGGACCAACACGTCCAACCGCCGGATACCCCGCGCCAGCAGGAACGGCGCGACGACGCGTTCGCCCGCGTCGCTGCCGCCGTAATGGCGCGGCCCCGCGTCAAACAGCAAGGCCTGGCTGGCCGTCTCTACCAGGATGGCGCTACCCTGCCCCACATCCATCGCGCTCATGCGCCAATATCCTTGCTCGGGCCGGTCGGGCCGCCAAAACAGCAACGGCAGCATGCAGAGCCATCCCAGATGCCTGCCCGGCCATCCGCGCACCTGCAGCGCCCAGACCATGCCCGCCAAGGCCAGCAGCAGCCAGGGCCACGACGCCGCCGCAACCGGCACGCTGGCCCAGGACGCGTTGCCCACCCAGGACACCGGCGCCATGATCAGGTCGAACGCCTGCAGGCCCCATAGCCCGGCCAACTCGGCCAGCCCCTGCGCCCCCGGCAAGACCGACAAGGCGGCACACGCCAAAGCCAGCGGCGTCACGACGAAGGTCACGACGGGAATCGCCACCGCATTGGCAAACGGCGATCCCAACGACACCTGATGCACCAGGTAGGCCAGCAAGGGCGTCAGGCCCACGGTCACCATCAGCTGCAGGCGCACCGCTTGCGCCAGCCTGGCCGAGCAGCGCCGGCGCCAGCCGGCTTCGCGGTCGACCGGCGCATCTGCGATGCGCAACAGCACCGCCACCGCGCCGAACGACAGCCAGAATCCCGGCGACACCGGCGCCCATGGATCCAACGCCACGACCCCCGCAGCCGCGCATGCCAGCACCCGGCCGCCCGACAGCGGCAGACGCGACACCGCGGCCGCCAGCACCACCGACAGCATGAAGAACGTGCGGCGCGCCGGCACGCCCCAGCCCGCCAGCAGGCAATACAGCAGTGCGACCAGCGCGGCCGCCGCCCCGCCCGCCACGCGCGCGGGCACGTGCTCGGCCAGCCCCGCGCCGCGCCAGCGCCCTCGCCGCCACAACGCCGCCACCAACAGCCCGGCGATGCCCGCTATCGAGGTCACATGCATGCCGCTGATCGACACCAGATGCGTGATGCCGCTGCGGTTGAACAGCAGCCAGTCCTCGCGCGCGACGCCGGCCTGATCGCCGATGGCCAGGGCGACCATCACTGGCGCATAGCGATGTTCCCCCAAGGCCGCGCGCAAACCCTCCCGCACGCTGTGGCGCGCCCGCTCTATCGCGATGCCCGGCGTCGCCCAGGGCTTGTCCGCCAGCAGCCTGGGCTGTCCGCGCACCGTAGCCACGGCCCGTATCCCTTGCGCGAACAGGCGCCCTTCCACATCCGGCCCCGCTGGATTCAACAAGCCGTGCGGACGCCGCAACACCAGCGCCATGCGCCAGACCTGGCCGGGCTTGATTTCGGGAATCAGCGCCTGCGGGCCGGGCGGCGCCTGCCACGAGACCTGAATGCGCGAGGGAATGCCGGGTGGCGCAGGCTCATCCAGTTCGGCCAGAAAGCGTTGGCCGCGCTCGTCGCCATCCGGCAGGCTGGCCACGCGCAGCGCCAGGCGCGACACGGCGTCCTGATGCTCATCCGACAGCGCATCGTCCAACCTGGCTTGGGCTTGCAGACTGGCGTTCAGCGAACCCGCACACACGCCCAGCATCAAGGCGGCAAGCTGGCGCGCCGGACCAGGCCGCGAGCGCAGGCAGGCAACCAGCCCAAGCAGGCAAGCCCCTGCCAGCCACCATGCGGCGCCTGCGCCGGGCAGCCGCGGGGACACCTGGACCAGTCCCGCGCCAGCCACGAACGCGACGCAGAAAATTCGGCCAGTGATAGCGATCTCCCAAAACCGGGGAGCGTAGGCGCATGCATTGCCGCACGGGCATGGGAGTGACCGGATTTGCCCACCTCGGCTGGGCGCAAGCGCAGCCAGGGTGCCGCCGCACGCGATATTTCCTGTATTGTTTCGGTGCTCGGCAAAATGCTTCACTCATTAATGAGATAAGTCCATGGCCCCTCCAGAAACGATCCCAGCCGCCTCGTCCTCGTTCCCGGCGACTGAGCTGACCAACGCTTTCGTCGCTTTCCTGTTTTCCGCGTCCGCGCCGGTAGCGATCATCCTGAGCGCGGGCGTGAAAGGGGGACTCAGCCAGGCCACCCTCGCCTCCTGGATCTTTGCGGCCTTCGTGCTCAACGGCATCCTTACCATCGTGATGTCCGCCATTTACCGGCAGCCGCTCGCCTTCCTGTGGACCATCCCGGGCGCGGTGCTGGTCGCCAGCGCCCTGCAACACCTGCCCTTTGCCGAGGTCGTCGGCGCCTATTTGCTGACCGCCGCGCTGATGCTGGTACTGGGGCTGACCGGCTGGGTCGGCGCCATCATGGACCGCATCCCCATGCCCATCGTCATGGGGATGGTCGCGGGCGTTTTTCTGAGCTTCGCGCTGGACTGGATCCGATCATTCGCCTCCGATCCGTGGCTGGCTGGCGCCATGACCGCGACCTTCTTCGCGGTCTCGTTGTTCCCCGCGGTGCAAAAGCGGCTCTCGCCCATCATCGGCGCGCTCATCGCCGGCGTATGCACGCTGGCGTTCACGGGCAGGACGCCCGCGCTGGAACATGTGACGTTCGCGACCTCGCTGGCAAGCCCGCAGTTCTACGCCCCGGTATTCTCTTGGGGCGCCGCGTTCGAACTGGTGTTGCCGCTGGCCGTGACCGTGATCGCCGTGCAGAACGCGCAAGGCATTGCCGTGCTGCGCAACTCGCTGCACCGCCCGCCGGTCAACGCCATCACCAATGCCTGTGGCGTGTTCTCGGCGCTGACCGCCTGCCTGGGCTGCGTCTCCACCTGTCTGGCCGGGCCGTCGAATGCCATCATCGCCTCCGGCGCCAACGCGTCGCGGCACTGGCTGGCCGCGGTCTTCCTCGGGGTGATGGTGATCGTGTTCGGGCTGTTCTCCCCGCTGGTCACGCAGGCGCTGCTGGCCACGCCCGCGGCCTTTGTCGCCACGCTGGCGGGACTGGCGCTCTTGCGCATCCTGCAAGGCGCATTCCACACCGCGTTCCGCCAGCACTTCACGCTGGGCGCCCTGGTTGCCTTCCTGGTGACGCTGGGCGGCCTTCCGCTGCTGGGCATCGGCGCGCCCTTCTGGGGCGTGGTGTTCGGCGTGGCGACCAGCTTCATCCTGGAGCGCGGGGACTTTGCGAAGCAGTCGGCGGCTTGAGATCGCCTGCGCAACAGCGCCCCTCAATCAATTCGGTTCTTCATGAGGACGATGGCTTCTCCGACCAGTTTTCCCTTGAAGAAACGTTGGTTCTTCGCGATGTTGCCATCGGCCGTCAGCTGATACCCGGTGACGAAGACCGACTGGCTGACGTTGCCGCCTATGGCCAACGCAACCTCGGTGCCTACCGCCACGATGATGTCGGAATGGCTGGGAGCTTCCGGATTTTTTGAGGCTGCGAGATATTGATCGAACGTGTAGGGCTTGTCCCGCCAACTGCCGATGATGTCGCCGACCTGCGGTTTTTCTTCCGTTATGCGTACGCCCCAAAACGGCGCGGACCGGTCCTCGCTCGCCCGCTTCTTGATGGCATCCCACATATAGGCCGCGTGACCGACGGACCGCTTGAATGCCTGGAATTCAGGGATGGTCTTCGCCGCATTGCTCACCATGAGGGAAATGGCGACGGCCGACCAGGGATAGCCGGTGTCCTTTCCGGTCAGATTCCTTTTCAGCGCCTTCCACATCTCGTGGATGTAAGTGCTATAGGGTTCGACGGTCTCCTTTCCCCGTCCTTTGTCGAATCGTAGCCACTGTTCCACTGCCGCTGCCACGAGCGCCTCGCGAGCCGGAGTATCGAGTGGCCGCAGCGTTGGCTGCTTGGCAGTGGGGGCCCACTTGAATTTCGAATCCGCCAGGCCATCGACCGAATAGCCTTCGACGGTCAGGCCGCCCATTTTCGTCCGAACATGATGCCACCCCGCGGGTGCGTCTCCCAGATCGTCCACCTCCTGGCCCAGGGTCAGGCTACCGATAGGCGTGTTGTTCTCGGTACTGGGAATGGACCGCAGGTTGACGGCTTCGACACTGACGAAACGCTTCATGAGACGCTCCCCGATCTGCTCGGACATTGGCTGCGTGACCCGACAGTACGCGATAACGTTCCGACAAGCCCTCCTCCGGTCGCATGAGAGGCGCAGCCGCAGATACCATCCGCACAAGATATGGGGATGCCGGAATTCCGAGAGTCTCCCCAAATGCCATAAGCACATCACTTAGTTGGAAATTGCGAATCGGTCGTTTGGCCGGGCGGTCATCTCCCGTACTGTGACCTGTCCGCGCCGGCCTTGCCGAATCCGCAAGGCGCCGCGTCCGTTTCACTCTCGGAGACCCGCATGAACGACCGGCTGCACCGTACCCAGGCTTCCCGCTCCGCCGCAATCAAGGCGAAGCTGGACTATCCCGTGATCGATACCGACGTACACGTCAACGACTACGCGCCCGTGCTGGAGGACTACATCCAGCACTATGGCGGCTCCAAGCTGGTGGACGTGCTGCGCAAGACGCAGGGCTCGCGCTTTGCCACCAAGTCCCAGGGCAAGGACTGGTACCAGCAGACCCCGGAAGAACGGCAGCGCAACCGCACGCTGCGCTCGCCCTGGTGGGCGCGCGTCACGCGCAATACCCTGGACCTGGCGACCGTCACGCTGCCCGAGCTGCTGTACGAGCGCCTGGAGGAACAGGGTTCGGACTACTCCATCCTGTTCCCCAACGACGTGCTGGCGCCGCTGGGCGCTGGCGACGATTACCGTCAGCCGCTGCATCGCGCCATCAACCACTTCCATGCTGACCAGTACCGCAAGTACAGCGACCGCCTGACGCCCGTGGCGGGCATTCCGCTGAATACGCCGCAGGAAGCCATCGAGGAACTCGAATTCGCGGTCAAGACGCTGGGATTGAAGGTGGCCAATATCCCTGGCGGCGTGCGGCGACCGATCAAGGCCATCGCCGACAAGTATCCGCCCGCTGAATTCCCGGAGATCGCGCGCCATGCGTCCTACGTGGATTTCTTCGGCCTGGACAGCGAGTACGACTACGATCCGTTCTGGGCCAAGGCGGTGGAGCTGGGCGTGCCGCTGGCCACCCATTACGGCAGCCAGGGCTGGACCGGGCGCCACTCCATCAGCAACTACATGTTCAACCATATCGGCCACTTCGCCGACGGTTCCCAGGCCTTCGCCAAGGCGCTCTTCTTCGGCGGCGTGACGCGGCGCTTTCCGAACCTGCGCGTGGCCTTGCTTGAAGGCGGCGCGGACTGGGGCGCGCACGTATACGCGCACTTGGTGGACCGCTGGGAAAAGCGCAATCGCAACGCCGTGCAGCAGTACAACCCGGCCAACGCGGACGTGGAGCTGCTGGCCGACCTGTTCGAACGCTATGGCGCCAGCCTGCTCAACGGACGCGAGCTCAACAAGGACACCTTGCTGCGCGACAGCCTGGGCATCTCGGCGCTGCACCACAGCCGCGAACCGCAAGGCGATGAACTCGACGACTTCGCCGCGGCCGGCATCGAGAGCGTCGAGGATATCCGCAAACGCTGGGTCGACAGCTTCTACTTCGGATCGGAGGCCGACGACCGGACCATAGGCGCGGCCTTCAACGACCGCGCCAATCCCCTGAACACCAAGCTCAACGCGATCTGGTCGTCCGACGTCGGCCATTGGGATGTGCCGGACCTGACCGAGCCGCTGGCCGAAAGCTGGGACCTGGTGGAAGACGGCGTGATCTCCGCGGCCGATTTCAAGGCCCTGGTGTTCGACAACCCCTACCGCTTCTACACCCAGGCGAACCCCGAGTTCTTCAAGGGCACGCGCATCGAGCAGAAGCTGCAGGCGCACGCAGAAAAGCGCGCGGCCTGACCTTATCGCATACCTGCAATCCCGCCCGCCCGCACATGCCGGCGGGCGCCTGGCCCTGTCCGCGGCCGGCGCTTGCCCGCCCGGACCTGTCTTTCATCATCGATATACGGAACAACCATGCGCACCCTGCCATCCCCCCTCAGCCTGATCTCACGCCTGATGCTGGGCGCTGCCTTGTGCGCTGTCAGCCTCGCCTCCCTGGCCGCGCCCGACGTGGTCCGCATCGGCGTGGCGACCGCCGGCGGCGGCGACCCCATCACCTGGGGCGGCTCGCCAGGCGGCGTGGCGCGCGCCAACAACTGGCTGGAGGAGGCCTTCAAAGGCACCGGCACCGAAGTGCAATGGTTGTTCTTCAAGGGTGCGGGCCCCGCGGTCAACGAAGCGCTCTCGAACAAGCAGATCGATTTCGCCTACCAGGGCGACCTGCCGTCGGTGGTAGGCCGCTCCAACGGGCTGAAGACCCGCATCCTGCTGGGCAGCGGCGTGCGCAACAACCTGTACGTCTCCACGCCCAAGGACTCCGCGCTGCAATCGCTGGAAGACCTGAAGGACCGCAAGGTCTCGATCTTCCGCGGCACCAACGGCCATCTGGTCGCCATCAACGTGCTGGCCTCGCGCCAGCTGACCGAACGCGACATCAAGGGTGTGAACCTCGACACTGGCAGCGCGCAGGCGGCGCTGGTCTCCAACGGCGTGGATGCGGCGTTCGGCGGCTATGAGTACTTCAAGCTGCGCGACCAAGGGCTGGCGCGCATCATCTACTCAACCAAGGGTCAGGACCCCTCGTTCACGCGCCAGGCATCCCTGCTGGTGCGCGAGGATTTCGAAAAGGAGAACCCCGAAGCCGTGCAACGCGTGGTCGACGTGTTCGTGCGTGCGGCGCAATGGTCCTCGGACGAGCAGAACCGGGACGCGCTCTTCAAGATCTGGGCGCGCAGCGGCACGCCTTACGCGTCCTGGCAGGCGGAGTTCGACGGCGAGGTGCTGGCCGTGCGCAATTCGCCGCTGCTGGACGAGTTCCTCGCCGCGCGCTACCAGGCCGTGGCGGACGACGCGCTGAAACTGAAGCTGATCCGCCGTCCCGTGAGCGTGGATGGCTGGTTCGAACCCCGCTACCTCAATGCCGCGCTGCAAAAGGCCAATCTTGCCGCCCGCTGGACCGCGTTCAATGCGCAAGGCCAGCCTGCCGCCGGCGAGCGCCAGGCCAGCGCCGCCGCCGCGCGATAAGGAGCCGTCATGTCCGGGAACACACTGAGCGCCCCGCTTGCGTCCGCGCACCGCGGCGCTCGCCTGGCGCCTGCCGCGCTGCTGCGCAACGCCGGCAGCCGCTTGCTGCCCTGGCTGCTGCCGCTGGCGCTGCTCGCGCTTTGGCAGCTGGGCGCGTCGCAGGGTTGGATCTCGCCGCAGGTGCTGCCCTCGCCCCACTTCGTCTGGCTGACCTTGCAGGACCTCTACAGCAGCGGCGACCTCTGGCTGAACGTGCAGGCCAGCATGCAGCGCGTGCTGGTGGGTTTCGCAGCCGGCAGCGTGCTGGGCCTGGCGCTGGGCGCCGCGATGGGATTGTGGCGTCCGCTGGAAGCCTACATCCTGCCCACCTTCAACGCGCTGGTGCAGATCCCGGTCCTGGCGTGGCTGCCCTTCGTGCTGCTGCTGGTCGGCATAGGCGAGCCATTGAAGTACATCCTGATCGCCAAGGCCGCGCTGGTGCCGGTAACGCTGAACACCTTGCAGGGATTCCGGCAAACGCCCGCCAGCCTGCTGGAAGTGGCCCGCGTCTACGGCTACACGCGCCGCCAGCAGGTGCTGGAAGTCGTGCTGCCCCACGCCCTGCCCACGCTCTTCACCGGCTTGCGGCTGGGCTTCACCAAGGCCTGGCTGTCGCTGGTGGTGGTGGAGCTGGTCGCGTCCAGCGAAGGTCTGGGCTACCTGATTGTCTACGGCCGGCAGCTGTTCCAGCTGGACCTGGTGATGGCGGCGGTGATCGTGGTGGGCGCCATCGGCTACGCCATCGACAAGCTGCTGGACCTGGCCGAAGCCCGCGCGGGCGGCGGCCAGGCTGCCACCCGCCTGGGCGCGGCATCCACGGGAGCGCGGGCATGAGCGCGGCGTCCATCTCCACGCTTCCCGTGGTCCGACGCGGAGGCGCCTGGTTGCGCGCGCGCTGGCGCGGCCTGGTGCTGCCCGCCGCCGCCATCCTGGCCTGGTGGGCGCTGGCGCGGCTGGACTGGGTATCCACGCCGCTGCTGGTGTCGCCGGGCAAGGTGCTGGAGACGGCGGCCAGCCAGATCTCCTCAGGCCGTCTATGGCGCGCGCTGAGCGCCAGCCTGGCGCGGGAATTCACCGGATTCGCGATAGGCACCGCGCTCGGCCTGATACTGGGTGCGCTGCTGGGCCTGCTGCCCTTGTTCAACCGCATTGTGGGTCCCAGCTTCAACACTTTCAAGCAGATCTCGCTGTTTGCCTGGATCCCGCTGATCTCGGTCTGGTTCGGCCTGGGCGACGTCGCCAAAGTGACGTTCCTGTCGCTTGCCGCCCTGGTGCCCGTGGTCGTCAATACCTGCGACGGCATACGCAGCACCCCCACTGCGCTGCTGGAAGTGGCCCGCGTGTTCGGCTATTCGCGCTGGCAGACGCTGCTGCATGTGGTCCTGCCAGCGGCCGCGCCTTCGATCTTCACCGGGGTATACCTGGCGCTGATCTACTCCTGGCTGGCGACGATAGGCGCGGAGTATCTGCTGGTGGCCGGCCACGGCATCGGCAACACCTTGATCGAAGGCAGCGAACACTTCCAGATGGACCTGGTGATCTACGGCATGTTCGTGATCGGCCTGGTGGGCTGGTCCATGAACGCCTTGGCCCGCGCGCTGGAGCGCAGGCTGGCGCGGCACCGCTACGGCGCCGCCTGATGGAGTAGGAAAGGAATGACGAGCATCTTCGGCAAGGAATTGAACATTCGCGGCGTGGGCAAGCGCTATGCCGGCCCGGGCGACGGCGCAGAAGCGCTGCAGGTCCTGCAGGACATCAACCTCGACGTGCCCGCCGGGCATTTCGTCAGTATCGTGGGCGCCAGCGGCTGCGGCAAGTCCACGCTGCTGCGCCTGATCCTGGGGCTGGATGGCGAGTACTCCGGCCAGATCCTGCTGGACGGCGCCCCGGTGCGAGGCGCAGGCCTGGACCGCGGCATCGTGTTCCAGGACCATCGCCTGTTTCCGTGGCTGAACGTGGAACGCAACATCGCGGCGGCGCTGCGCAACGCGCCGCTTTCGAAGGCAGAAAAGCGCGAGCTGGTGGCCGAGCACATCGCGCTGGTCGGCTTGCAGGGTTTCGAGAAGTCCTACCCGCATCAGATCTCGGGCGGCATGGCGCAGCGCGTGGCGATCGCGCGCGGCCTGGTCAACCGTCCGCGCGTGCTGCTGCTGGATGAGCCGCTGGGCGCCCTGGACGCGTTGACGCGGTCCCGGCTGCAGAACGAGTTGCAGCGCATCTGGCAGCAGGAGCAGATCACCATGGTGCTGGTCACCCACGATGTGGAGGAAGCCGTGTTCCTGGGCGACCGCGTGGTGGTGATGCAGCCGCGCCCGGGGCGCATCCGCCGCATCGTCGACGTCGATCTGCCGCATCCGCGCAACCGCAGCGATCCGCGCTTCATCCGCCTGCGCGACGACGTGCTGAGCGATTTTCTCGATCCGGACGGGCGCGTGACCCGCCATGAAGAACAGCCGCCGCCTGGCGGCCTGGCGGCGACAGTGGGAGCATTGCCTGCGTTGGGACGCTTGCGCATGGCCTGGTAGCTGCTTGCGCACAAAAGCAAGCCGGCGGCACGCGCCGCCGGCTTGGTTGGTTCAGGCGTCAGCCGCTCAATCGATCGACGCGCCCGCCACCTTCACGACCTTCCCCAGCCGCGCATACTCTTCCGCGCCGAACTCCGCCAGCGCCTGGCGCGACGTGGGCGCAGGAATCGCGCCCCGAGACTCCAGCATCTTGCGGACTTCCGGCTGTTGCAGCGCGCGGTTGACCGCGGCGTTGAGCTTGTCCAGCACGGCGGCCGGCGTGCCCTTGGGCGCGTACAGGCCGTCCCAGGCAAAGAACTCATAGCCCTTCAGGCCCGCTTCGCTGATCGTGGGAATGTCCGGATTGGAGGCCACGCGGTCCGGCGTCGTCACGCCCAGCGCCCGCAGCTTGCCCGCCGCGATCTGGCCCGACACGTTGGGCATCACGTCGATCATGAACGAGATACGCCCGCCCAGCAGATCGGTCATGGCCGCGCCGCCGCCCTTGTAGGGAATGTGCATGACCTTGGTGCCGGCCATCTGGTTCAACAATTCACAGGCCAGGTGCGAGGACGTGCCATTGCCGGCGGAACCGCAGGTCAGTTCGCCCGGATTAGCCTTGGCGTAGGCCAGCAGCTGCGCCAGGGTCTTGAAGCGCTCGTCCGTGGCATTGACCACCAGCGCCGCCGCAATGACGGTAAAGCGCGAAATCGGCTCGAAGTCCGACGGCGCATAGCCCGGCGACTTGTACAGCCAGTGATTGGTGGCCTGGGTGCCGTTGGTGCCGTATGACAGCGTATAGCCGTCGGGCTTGGCGCGCGCCGCGATCGAGGTGCCGATATTGCCGCCCGCGCCGGGGCGGTTCTCGACGATGATGGACTGCCCGAGTTCGCGCGACAGCGGCTCCGCGACCAGGCGCGCCAGCGTGTCGCCGCCGCCGCCGGCCGCGAACGGCACCACCAGCGTGATCGGATGGTTCGGCCAGTCGGCCTGCTGCGCCTGGGCGCCGGACACGACGGCGGCACAGGCGGCCGCCAGCATGCAATGCAAGATTCTTGAGGGTTTCACGGTTTGTCTCCTGAGGTATTTACGGTACGCGTCCACTGCTTTTTGAATGGTCCGGACGCGCGGGTTGGTATCGATTCGAGGCCCGTCATTCGGGCGGAAGATGACGGCGGCTGCTCTTGTCGGCCAGCCGCCAGCCGGCGTCCGTCTCCACCAGCACGTCCTGGCATTCGCGGATGGCCACCAGGCGCGGGGCGCCACCCTGTTCATGGGGCACGCTTTCGTAGGCGGTCAGGAAGTAGCCGACGGTGGCGCGCGCGCCGGCCAGCTCGACCAGCCGCAGATTGGTGATGACATGGCAGGTGCTGCGCTCGGGCGCGCGGGCATTCAGGGCTTGCAGGACTTCCTGGCGGCCGGCAAGCCGGCGTCCCTGCCGTTGCCAGACGCCGTCCTCGGCCATCAGCGCGGCCGCTGCCTCGTGACGCCGCGTGTCCAGGGCGTGGAAGAACTCCAGCACCACGGATTCGCAGGCCGTCTTGGCCAGCATGGGCAAAATCGGGTTTTCCATTGCAATCCTCATCCGATCTGGGCGCTGGCCAGCGGCACGTCGGGCCGCTCGAGCAACGCCGGGTCCAGGGCCGCACGCTGCGCGATCCATTTGCGCAGCTGGCGGAAATCGCGCGCCGCATCCACCGATACGCCAGCCACGGCGCGGCCGCTGGCGTCCAGCGCCACCGACAGCAAGGCGCGCTCCCCTGCCTGCGGCCGCAGCACTTCGCTGCGGGCCAGGCCCGGGAATCCGACGATCTGCACCATGGCGTCGTATTGCTCCGACCAGACGGCGCCGGTCGGCGCATAAGGTTCGCCCAGGCCCAAGGCCGACAGCGCGGCTGCCGTGCCCTGGTCCTGCGCGTTCTGCCACGATTCCATGCGCGCATGGCCGTCCTCGGCCGTCAGCACCGCGACGTCCCCTGCCGCATAGACGTCCGGGGCAGAGGTCCTGCAGTACTCGTCGACCAGCACGCCGCGTTCGCAGGCCAGGCCGGCATCACGCGCCAATTCGTCATTGGCCCGCAGGCCCACGCCCAGCACGATGGCGTCCGCATCCAGACGCGTGCCGTCGGCAAGTTCCGCCACGGGGCGGCCGTCCGCCTGCGCCAGCACCGCGCGCAGGCCGGTGTTCAAGCGCAAGTCCACGCCATGGGCGGCATGCAGCGCGGCCAGGTGCGCCGACACCGCAGGCTGCACGCTGCGGGCGCACAACCGCGCCCCCTGCTCCAGCACGGTGACGGCGCTGCCGGACTGGCGCGCCGTCGCCGCCACTTCCAGCCCGATCCAGCCGCCCCCGACCACGACCAGGCGGCTGCCCGGGCCGAGGCTGGCGCGCAGGCGCAGCGCGTCGTCGCGGGTGCGCAGCACGTGCACGCCGGGACCGTTTACGCCGGGCAGCGCGGGGACTACCGGCCTGCCGCCCATGCACAGGATCAGCTTGTCGTAGGCGATGCTGCCGCCGTCCGAGGTATCCACCTGCCTGTCGGCCACGCGCAGCCGCGTCGCCGCCACGCCCGGCTGGAACTCGATGCGCAGCGCCGCCAGCCGCTCGGCCGAAAACAGCTCGGTGCTTTCGGGCACGGCCTGGCCGCCCAGCACCGCCTTGCTCAAAGGCGGGCGTTCGTAAGGCGCGTGGGGCTCATCGCCCAGCAGCACGATGCGGCCTTCGTAGCCGCGTTCGCGCAAGGTCGTCGCGGCCCAGCCGCCGGCCTGACCCGCGCCGACCACCACGATGGCGCCGGAGTTCATGCGGCTTCCGCCTTCAGGTAGACCGTGCCCGACTCCACCCGCACCTCGTAGCGGCGCAGGTCCGTCGTGACCGGCGGGCATTGCGGCTTGCCGGTACGGATGTCGAAGACGCCCTGGTGCAGCGGACATTCGATGGTGCCGTCTTCCAGGTAGCCGTCGGCCAGGCTGGCGTTGCCGTGCGGACAGCGGTCCTGCGTGGCGCAGATATCGCCCTGCAGGTTGTAGAGGCAGACGCCCTCGCCTTCATGCACCACGCGCAGGGTGCCGGTGTCGGGGGAAATGTCCGACACCATCGCCACGGGTTTCCAGGTATCCATGCTCACAGCCCCATCGCCTTGCGGTAGTAATCGTAGAAGGAGCGGATCAGCACCTCGGTCACCATGTAGTCGGCGGGCTCGGTATCGCGGCCGCCCATCTCGATGATGCCGCGCTCTTCCGGATAGCCGGTGACGCCGATCTGCACCTGGTTCAGCATTTCGCTGTCGTCCATCGACACGAAGCCGGCCGGACCCAGCAGGTTGGCGTGCTTCAGGCGCAGGCGGGTCATCTCCTCGTCGTCGTCTTCGTAGCCGTAATAGGTGAACACCAGTTCGTGCTCGGTCGGGCTGCGCGGAATGACGTGGCGGGTCTTGAGCGAGTTGGCCTGGATGCCGAACTGCGCGGCCGGGAACACCCACGCGCCGCCGACGCGGCCGCGGTTGAACTCGGCGCGCGGCGTCACGGTTTCGAGGTCCAGCAATTCGAGGTCGTCGCGGAAACGGCTCATTTCCGTGGTGGCCTCGGTCTTCTTCTTGCCCTCGTTGTGCGACACCATCACGCTGTGCGCGCCGCCGCCGGTGGGGATGCATTCGGACTTGGAGTCCGCGCGCCACAGGCCGAAGGTGATGTAGAAGGTGTGCAGCAGCGTGGCGTGGTACGGATCCTTCAGGTTCTCCAGGTACATCTTCCAGTTGCTGGGGATCAGCTGGCGGCTGTAGCCCAGCAGCTTGAGCGGCTTGCCCGGCAGCATGTGGTCGATTTCCGCCAGCACTTCCGGACCGCAATAGTCCTCGAAGCTGGGCGCGTCCTCGGCGAAGGTGGCCCAGATCGAGCCGCCCCGATTCACGCTGCGCAGCTTGCGGATGCCGTTCTGCTTGGGATCGAAGTCGCGCGGCATGCCGCCCTTGCCCATGGCGCCCCGGCGAAACGGCACGCCCTGCAGATTGCCGTTCAGGTCATAGTTCCACTGGTGGTAGGGGCAGGTGAAGTCCTCGACCTTGCCGGTGTTCTGCCAGCAGATCTGCGCGCCGCGGTGCGCGCAGCGGTTTTCCAACACGTTGATCTCGCCTTCCGCGTTGCGGACCATGACCACGGGGCGGTCGCCGATCCAGTTGCGCTTGTAGCAGCCGACCTCGGGCACTTCGCATTCCAGGCCCACGTAGTTCCAGGTCTTGCCTCCGAAGAAAACATCCATCTCCTTCTTGAAGATGGCGGGATCGGTGTAGACCCAGTTGGGGATTCGCGTATAGCCTTCCTTGGGCCAGCGGCGCTCGATATGGATGGGAGCCGCCGCCGGAGCCTCTGGCGCGGTGCTGTGGGTACAGGTCATGATGGGTATCCTCGGGGCGGATTCAGATGGGAACGATGAGCGAGGTGCGCACACGGTAGTTGTCGTACACGCAATCGCGGCGGCTGAAAGCCAGGCCCTCGGGCGTTACGCGCACCACGTCCAGATAGCGGCCCACCATGTTCAAGGTGGGCTCGCGGTCGGACAGCGACTCCATCACGGCGAAGTTGGCCTGCGCCACGATGTGGTCGCCCTGCACTTCCAGGACGCGCACGCCGCTGATGAAGTGACGCAGCGAACGCGGCTCGAACATGGTGGTTTCGCGCAAGGCCGTAACGCGGTCACGCACCATGTTCTTGTTCATGCAATAGATCAGGCCCAGGGGCAGGCCGGCGTCATGGTTCTCCCGCGACAGCACCCGGTAATGGCAGTCTTCGGTGAAAAATGCTGGCCAGTCCTCCAGCCGGTCTTCGTCCAGGCAGTAGGCGTAATCGTCATAGAAGTCCCGCAGGCGCGCGCGCAGCGACGGGGTATCGGAAAGCTCGGTCATGGTCATTGCGGATCCAGGTATCGGTTCTAGGAAATCGCGTCCTATCGGGCCGCGGCCAGCTGCGCGCGGTTACTCTCGAAACCGCTCTGGCTGCCCAGCGCCAGGATGGGTTCCTGCATGCGCTCCTGCCAGATCAGCGACTCCATGGCGATCTGCAGCGGATGGTCCTGCACCGTCAGCGCGGAGGTGGTTTCCGTGCCCGAGTGATGCGAGTGCATCGCCCAGCCCGGCGCCGACAGGATCAGGTCGCCCGCCTTCCAGTCCAGCCGCGTGCCGTTGACCTTGCTGTAGCCGTTGCCGCGCAGGTAGTAGTTGATGGCCGACGAGCTGTGGCGGTGCGGCACATGGTGGTTGTCCGGCGGCGACGAGGAAATCGTCGCGAAGAAGCTGTGCGTGGTGCCGATGCGGCGTTCGGTCGCCGGGTTGTACAGCACGAACAGGCGACGGCCGTTGTAGCCGCGCGCCATGTCCTCGACGCTGGGCAATTGGCGCGACACCGCGGCCCAGGGCCAATGCAGCGCCTTGGATTCCAGCACGTCGATGTCGATCAGCCATTCATAGCCCAGCAGCCAGGCGCCGTCGGGCGTGATCTGCTCGCGCAGCGCCAGGTCGCGCGAACGGGCCGCGTCGGGCGCGCGCGGCGGCACCGGCTTGGTGTTGGCGTCGGCCGGCGGCACGCTGCCCTCGAACTCCTCGACGTAGTGGATCTCCAGCTTTTCCAAGAGCGGCGCGTTGGAATACGACAGGCGCACCCAGGGCGTCTTGCCCTCGTTGCGATAGGAATGCACCTGCATGGCGGGGGTGTTCCAGACGTCCCAATGCCCGACGCGGATGTCACGCCCGGCCACCGTGGCCACGCCCTCGCCGCTGATACAGATCTCCAGCATGTTGGAGTTCTTGCGCAGGTTGAAGGTGCTTTCGCCCGGATTGACCACGTTGATGGTGACGTCCGTTCCCGGGGCCAGGCCCAGGCCCGGCGCCGTGGCTTCCGGGTGCACGATGAGGGAGGCGCGGCGGCCGTTGTCCGGCCGGGGCGCGTCGGTCAGGCGCGCAATCTCGAGATCGATATCCTCCTTGGGGATGACGATGGACGGCCATTTGTTTTGTTCCCGCGGACTGGCGCCGCTGACGTCTACGAACATGTATGTCTCCTCTTGCCGCCGGCGCCCTGCGCCGGCTGTACGGTTATGCGAATTCGGTATCAGGGCTGCGCCAGCAGCAGGTTCTCGCGGGTCTGGGGCGGCAGCGCCACGCCCAGGCCGTGGTCGCGGGCGTGCTCGTACACGACGCGCGCCATCGCCAGGTCGGACAGGCCCATGCCCATGCCCTTGAAGATCGTCAGCCGCGCGCCTTGCGGGCGGCCCTCGCCGGCGGCGAGCAAGTCGCTCAGCACCGCCACGCCCTGCCACGGCGCGCCGTCGGCGCCAAAGCGTTCGCGCAGTTCACGCGAACCGCGGCGGGCGTTCTCCAGGTCGTCCACCACCACGCGGTCCGCGCGTTCGAACACGTCCTGCGCGAATTCGGCCTTGGCCGGCAGGATCGCGCCGACGGCGTTCAGGTGCCTGCAGTCGGCCAGCATGGCCGCATCCACGAAAGGCTCGACGGCGCGCGTGATCAAGGTGACGATCTCCGCGCCGGCCAGCGCCTGTTCCAGGCTGGCCGCTTCCTCGACTTCGAATCGATACTTGCCTTGCACGCTGGCGACAAAGGCGCGGCGCTTCTCCGGCGTGGGGCTGTAGACGCGCACGCGGCGCAGGTCGCGCACGGCGGCCAGCGCGGCCAATTGGGTGACGGCCTGCGGACCAGTGCCGATCAGCGCGGCACAGGCGGCGTCGGCCGGCGCCAGCGCGCGCGTGGCGACTCCGCTGATCGCCGCGGTGCGCAGCATGCCCAGCGCGCGCGCCTCGATTACGGCGCGCAGGAATCCCGACTCGGCGTCGAACAGGCTGAACAGCGAGCCTCCGCCGCTCTTGGTATGGACCCAGGTTTTGAAACCCGCGTAGCCGCCGGCGCCGGTCTGCACCGAACCCAATGCATGCATCGAGCTGCCGTCGCCCCAGGTCGCCAGCGCCTTGGGCAGGTTGCGCGCCTGTTCGCGCCCTTGCGCGACCAGCATGGCATGCAGGGCTTCGATCGCCTTGGGAATATCCAGGACCGAGACCACGTCCCGTTCCGTCAGGTACCGCAGCGCATCAGACATGCGCGTCTCCTTGTTCGTCGGCGGCGGGCTCGTCCGCCACCGTGTTGACCAGCGTCCCGATGCCGGGAATCTCGACTTCCAGCGTGTCGCCGGCGCTCATGAAGCGTGGCGGCTTGCGGCTGGAGCCCACGCCTTCGGGCGTGCCGGTAGCGATCACGTCGCCCGGCGACAGACGGGTGAAGCTGCTGATGTAGGCGATCAGCTCGGGGATGGGGAAGATCAGGTCGGACACCTGGCCGTGCTGCATGACCTCGCCATTGAGGCGGGAAATGACTTCCAGGCCGGCCGGGTCGCCGATCTCGTCGGCGGTGACCAGGCAGGGACCCAGCGCGCCGCTGCGCTCGAAATTCTTGCCCGGCGTCACCTGCGCGTTGTGCTTCTGGAAATCGCGCACGGAGTTCTCGGCCATGCAGGTGTAGCCAGCCACGTGCGCCAGGGCGTCCTTGGCGGCGATATGGCGGCCGCCTTTGCCGATCACCACGGCCAGTTCGGCCTCGTAATCGAAGCGATCGGAGGCTTGCGGCTTCCACACCGCCTCGCCGTGGCCGACGAAGCTGTCTGCAAAGCGCGCGAACAGCGAGGGGTGCGCCGGTAGTTCGCGTCCGGCCTCGGCCACATGGCGGCCGTAGTTCAGGCCCACGCAGAGAATCTTGCGCGGCGCCACGACTGGCGGCAGCAGGCGCAGCCCGGCCAAGGGCATACAGGGCTGGCCGGCCGTCTCTGCGGCGCGCGCAATCTGTTCCACCCCTGCCTCCAGCGCCGCGACCATGTCGGGCCAGACCTGAGTCAGCGCCACGACTTCGGCGCCGCGCACCGCGCCCCAGGCGCTGCGGCCTGCCTGAACGAAGCTGACGAGCTTCATGTTGTCTCCTGTGCTTGCGGCGGCGCATGGCATGCATTGACGGATTTCTTTGCATGCATTTATCGCTTCAACCGCGCTTGAATCGCTGTTTTTCCGAATTATTGCATGCAATTTTGATAAATCGCAAGGTCATAAAGGTTTTTTTTCTTGACTATTGCATGCAATTTTGACGGTACACTGAAAGCCCTCACAGACCGGAACCAGCCCCCTCCTCTCTATGGCCGCACAAATCGATAAAGTCATTTCCGAACTCCGGGACATGGTGCTTTCGGGCGTCCTGCAACCCGGAGAACGCGTGGTCGAGTTGCAGTTTTCAGCGCGCCTGGGCGTGTCGCGCACCCCGTTGCGCATTGCCCTGACCGAGCTGGAAAAAGAGGGCCTGCTGGAACGGCTGCCTTCGCGCGGTTTCCGGGTACGGGCGTTTACGGTGGATGAAATCGGCGACGCGGTGGACGTGCGCGGCGTGCTCGAGGGCATGGCCGCCCGCCTGCTGGCCGAGCGCGGCGCCTCGCAGGACGTGCTGGACCGCCTGTCGCAAGCGGTGGAAGAAGGACGCGCGCTGCTGGCGCCCGCCCGCCGCGATCCCAATACCACGGTGGATGCGCGCGCCTGGGGGCAGATCAATCGGCGCTTTCACGAGATCCTGTGCGAAGCCGCGGGCAACCGCGCGCTGTTGTCAGCGCTGGAACACAACAACAAGACGCCGCTGGCCGGCCCGGCCGCGCTGACCCTGCCGTCCACGCCGTCGTTGCTGGAAACGCCGTTCGTGCTGCGCGCGCAGGCGGACCACGAAGACCTGCTGCGCGCCATCACGCGCCGCGAGGCCGTGCGCGCCGAAAACCTGATGCGCGAACACGCCTACCGCAGCCGCGAAAACAAGCGCGTGCTGCTGGAATCGCTGCGCGGCGCCCTGCCCGCGCAGCCTGGACTGTCGGACGTCAGCGCATAAACAGGACCCTACGGCATGCAATCCATTCCTGACCTTTCCACCCAGGCGCTGATCTCGCGCGACCTGGTCGCCGCCCTGCGCCGCGACGCGCCGCTGGTGCAGTGCCTGACCAATTTCGTTTCCATGAACACCGCGGCCAACGTGCTGCTGGCCATGGGCGCCTCGCCCGCCATGGTGCACGCGCAAGAGGAAGCGCCCGAGTTCGCGCGCGTCTGCGGCGCGGTCGTGATCAACATCGGCACCCTGTCCTCGCCCTGGCTGGACAGCATGCTGCTGACCGCCGCCTCGGCCAACGAAGCCGGCATACCTTGGGTGCTGGATCCGGTGGCGCACCATGCCACCGCATTCCGCCGCGACGCTGTGCAGCGCCTGCTGGACTTGCGGCCCGCCATCATTCGCGGCAATGCCTCGGAGATCATCGCGCTGGCCGGCGGCCAAAGCGCCAGTAAGGGCGTGGACTCGCGCGACGCGGTCTCGCAGGCGGAGCAGTCCGCGCATGCCATCGCCGCCCACCGCGGAACCGTTGTGGCAGTGACGGGCGAGACCGACTACGTCACGGACGGCACGCGCGCCGTCCGCATCGTGGGCGGCTCGCCCTTGATGCCGCGCGTCACAGCCACCGGCTGCGCGCTGACGGCGGCCGTAGGCGCCTGCGCCGCAGTATCCAGGACTGACCCGTTTTCCGCGGCAGTCGCCGCCCTGTCGTGCTTCGCCATCGCCGGGCGGCGCGCCGGCGCACAGGCGGAAGGACCCGGATCTTTCGCGTGGCGCTTCCTGGATGCGCTGGCGGCTTTGGATGCGGACGACCTCAGCGGCGAATCGCCGCTGCGCTAGGCGGGACACCGCGGCATCCGCTCATGTCACGGGCGGGTCACACACTGTCCCCAGAATTTCTTTCCTTCAAACCCGGAGGAAAGACGGTGAAGCCGAATCTAGGAAAGATCCTTGCGATGTCCGCCAGCGCCGCGCTGCTGGCGGGCCTGGCCGCCTGTGGCGGCGATGATGACGACGATGACGCGCCGCAGACGCCGCCGCAGGCGAGCGTGCCCCAGGGTTCCACGCTGGACGTGGCCATCCTCGGCACCACCGACCTGCATGCCAACGTGCTGGGCTACGACTACTACAAGCTGGCCGAGGACAAAAGCTACGGCGTGGACCGCACGGCCACGCTGATCGCCAATGCGCGCAAAGAGAACGCCAACACCCTGCTGTTCGACAACGGCGACACCATCCAGGGCACGGCCCTGTCCGATTACCAGGCGCTGGTGGCGCCGGTGCAATGCAGCGACATGCTGGCGATTTACAAGCAGATGAAGCTGCTGGCCTATGACGCGGCCACGCTGGGCAACCACGAGTTCAACTACGGCCTGCCCTTCCTGTCGCAAGTCACGAATACGGACTTCGGGCTGGCCGGCATCGGCAAGGGCACGGCGCAGACCAATTCCGCCGGCGCCAAGGACTGCGCGGCGCCGGGCTTTCCCTTCGTCTCCGCCAACGTGGTGTCCGCCGCCAGCAAACAGCCCATCTTCAAGCCCTGGGTCCTGCTGAACAAGACCTTCAAGGCCACCGACCCCAACGGCAAGCAGATCGAGGTCGCGCTGAAAGTCGGCGTGATCGGCTTTGCGCCCCCGCCCATCCTGCAATGGGACAAGGCCAATCTGGAAGGCCACGTGGAAGTCGCCGGCTGGAAGGAATCGGCGCAGCGCTACGTGCCGGAAATGCGCGCGGCCGGCGCGGACCTGGTGGTGGCATTGGCGCATGGCGGCATCGACATGCTCACCGAGTACAGCCCGGCCATGGAGAACGGCGCCGGCTACCTGAGCCAGGTGGCCGGTATCGATGCGCTGATCACCGGCCACCAGCACCTGCTGTTCCCCGACACCAATGCCAAGTCGCAATTCGCGGGCCAGCCCGGCATAAATCTGGAGAAAGGCCTGATCAACGGCGTGCCGACGGTGCAGGCCGGCCAATGGGGCAACAACCTCGGCCAGATCACGCTCAAGCTTGCCTATGACAAAGGCTGGCAGGTGCAGAAGGACGCCACGCGCGTGCAGCGTATCTCCACGCGCCTGACCGCGCAGAACGGCGCCACGCCCGCGACCTACGTCGAACCCGATGCCGCCGTGCAACAGCTGGTGCAGGCAGAACACGCCGCCACCATTTCCTATGTCAAAACGCCCATCGGCCAGAGCCGGTTCGACATGGCGACCTATTACGCGCTGGCGGGCGACGTGTCGGCGCTGCAGATCGTCAACATGGCGCAGATCGATTATCTGACGGACTACATCGCCAAGAACAAGCCGTCATACGCCGCCCTGCCCATCCTGTCGGCGGCTGCGCCCTTCAAGGGCGGACGCAACGGTCCGGGCGACTTCACCTACGTAAAGCAGGGCAACATCGCCATCAATAACGCCGCCGATCTCTACCTGTACCCGAACACCTTGCAAGTGGTGCGGGTCAGCGGCGACATCGTGCGCCAGTGGCTGGAGAAGACTGCCGAGCAGTTCAGGCAGATCGACCCGGGCCAGGTCGCGCCGCAGGACCTGATCGACACGGGCTTCCCGACCTTCAACTTCGACGTGCTGTATGCCGCGGGCAATGCCCTGCGGTATGAAATCGACGTCACCCGCCCCAAGGGCTCGCGCATCACGAAGTTGACGTACCAGGGCGCGCCGCTAGATCCTGCCGCGCAGTTCCTGGTGGTCACGAACAACTACCGCGCCAGCGGCGGCGGCGACTTCCCCGGCCTGGCCGGCGGCAAGGGAGACATCGTGCTGCAAGCCCCGGACGCCAGCCGCGACGTGCTGATCAGCTACATCAGGAAGCACCCGGACCTGGATCTGGCGACCTACGGCCTGGACCGCAGCTGGCGCTTTGCGCGGGTGGGCGCCCTGGCCGGCCCGGTGGTGTTTTCGTCGGTGCCGGGCACCCTGGCCATGGCCGCGGCGCATGGCGTGGACAACGTCACGGTGCACGACGCCACGCCCGACTCCGTGACCCAGTTGTCGCGCTACGCGGTGGACCTCAGCCGCTAAGGCTGGCGGTAGTAGACGCAGATGCGCCGGCCGCCGATCTCGTGCACCTCGATCGGCAGCTCGTAAAGTTCGCTCAGGACCTCCGGCCGGACCAGTTCGGCCGGAGTCCCCTGATGCGCGATGCGCCCCGCCCGCATCGCCACGATGCGGTCCGCGTATGTGGACGCGAAGTTGATGTCGTGCAGCACCAGCACCACCGTCTTGCCCAGCTCGTCCGCCGCGCGCCGCAAGGTGCCCATCATGGCGACCGCGTGCTTCATGTCCAGGCTGTTCAGGGGTTCGTCCAGCAGGACGTAGCGCGTGTCCTGGCACAGCACCATCGCCACGAAGGCGCGCTGGCGCTGCCCGCCCGACATCTCGTCCAGGTAGCGGTCGGCCAGCGGCTCCAGGTTCAGGTAGGCGATGGCGCGGTCGATGTGGGCCTTGTCGTCCAGCGTCAGGCGGCCGCCCGTGTGCGGATAGCGGCCGAACGCGACCAGGTCCCTCGCCGTCAGCCGCAACGGCAAGTGATTATCCTGCCGCAGGATGGCCAGGCGGCGGGCCAGTTCGCGGCTGTCGGCCCGGGTCACGTCCAGCCCCTCGACCAGCACGCGGCCCGCCGACATCGGCAGCAGCCGGCTGACCATGGACAGCAGCGTGGACTTGCCCGCGCCATTGGGACCGATGATGGCCGTCACGCCCCCCGCGGGCAGCGACAGGCTGACGTCGTCGACCACCACGCTGTCGCCGTACTGCTTGCTGACTTGCTGGATCTCTATCATCGGCGCCCCCTGCGCAGGATCAGGACGAGGAACATCAGCCCGCCCAGGAATTCGATCACCACGCTGACGGTGGTATTCAGGCCCAGCACGCGTTCAAGCAGCGTCTGGCCGCCCACCAGGAAGATCACGCTCAGCAGCACGGCCGCTGGAACCGTGTGGCGGTGCCGGTCGGACCCCATGGCCTGATAGGCCAGGTTGCTGACCAGCAGGCCGAAGAATGTCACCGGCCCCACCAGCGCGGTGGACACCGACACCAGCACCGCGATGGCGGCCAGCGTCAGCATCAGCGTGCGGCGATAGTCCACGCCCAGGTTCACCGCAATGTCGCGGCCCAGCGCCAGCACGTCGTAGCGCCGCCGCATGCGCCACACCAGCAGCGACGCCGCGCACACCGCGGCCAGCGCGATCGGCAACAGGCCCACACGCACGGTATTGAAGCTGGCGAACATGCGGTCCTGCAACACCAGGAATTCATTGGGGTCGATCAGCCGCACCACGAAGTTGGACAGGCTGCGAAACAACAGGCCGAAGATGATGCCCACCAGCATCATCAGGTGCAGGCTGCGCACCGCGTCCGAAAACAGCCAGCGGAACAGCAGGCAGGCGAACGCCGTCATGGCGCCGACCTCCAGCAGGAAGGCGGCCACCGGATGGCTGGCGGCCGTGGCCGCCTGGCCGAAGCCGAACACCACCACGGCCTGTATCAGCAGGTACAGGGCGTCAAAGCCCATGATGGCCGGCGTCAGGATGCGGTTGTGGGTGATCGTCTGGAACAGCACCGACGACACCGCCACGGCATAGGCCACCAGCAGCATCGCCGCCAGCTTGGCGCCGCGGAACGGAATCACGAAGGACCACTGGCCGTTGGCGCCCAGCGTCATGAAGGCGATGGCGCAGGTCAGCGCAAGAGCGCCCAGCAGCCACAGACGCCAGGTTTGCGGCGCACGGACCGGCGCCGGCGCGGAGATGGCGAGTTCAGCCAAGCCGGTTCCTCCGCGTGCGCAACAGCCACAGGAACAGGATGCTGCCCAGCACGCCGACCACAGTGCCGATGGGAATCTCGTAGGGATGGATCACCAGCCTGCCGATGACGTCGCAGGCCAGCACGAACACGCCGCCCAGCACCGCCACCCAGGGAATGGAGCGACGCATGTTGTCGCCCAGCACCAGGCTGACGGCGTTGGGCACGATCAGGCCCAGAAAGGGTATGCCGCCCGCCGTCACCACCACCACGGCCGAAATCGCCGACACGATCAGCAGTCCGGCCAGCGTCAGCCGCGCATGGTTCAAGCCCAGGTTGGCGGCGAACTCGCGGCCCATGCCGGCCACGGTGTAGCGATCGGCCGCCGCGTAAGCCGCGCAGGCCAGGCCGAAGCCTATCCATAGCAGTTCATAACGTCCCCGCAGCACGCCGGAAAAATCGCCCGTGGTCCAGGCGTGCAGCGACTGCAGCAGGTCGTAGCGGTAGGCGACGAAGGTGGTGGCGGCGTGGATCACCCCGCCCAGGATCAGGCCGATCAGCGGCACGATGAAGGGCGTGCGCAGCGGTACGCGCTTGAGCAGCGCCAGGAACAGCAGGGTGCCCGCCAGCGCAAAGCCCGTGGCCGTCAGCATCTTGCCGATCACGGGCGTATCCGGCGCCAGCAGCGTGACCACGAGTATGCCCAGTGTGGCGGACTCCACGGTGCCGGCCGTGGTGGGTTCGACGTAGCGGTTGCGCACCAGCATCTGCATGATGAGCCCCGCCACCGCCAGCGACATGCCGGCCAGCAGCAAGGCCAGCGTGCGGGGAATGCGGCTGACCATCAGCAGGCGCCAGGCGCGCTCGGCCTCGTCGCCATTGCCCCACAGCGCGGACAGGCTGAGCTGCCCCGCGCCCAGGCTGACGCTGGCCGCGCACAGGGCCAGCAGCAAGCCCACTGCCGCCGCCAGCCCGCCCCAACCGCCTATCGACTGCCGCCAACTCACCCGCGATTACTCCCGCCGCTCACGCATCAGGCTTTACTTGCCCGCGGCCAGCGCGGCCGCGATCTCGTCCACGTTCTGCTGCATGGCGGTCAGGCCCGCGCTGCCCAGCAGATACCAGTTGTAGCCGTTCAGATAGACCACGCGCTTGTTCTTCCAGGCCTTGGTCGGACGCACCAGCTCGTTGTCCAGCATGCGCTGGGCCGACACGCCTTCACGGCCGATGGCGGCGTCGCGGTCGATCACGAACAGCCAGTCGGGGTCGGTCTGGGCGATGAACTCGAACGAGATCGCCTGGCCGTGGTTCGACACGCTCAGCCCCGTCGTCGCCGGCTTGATGCCGAAGGCGTCGTGGATCACGCCGAAGCGCGAACCCGGACCGTAGGCGCTCATCTTGCCGCCAGTGGTCAGCACGATCAGCGCGGTGCCGGCGTTGGCCGCCTTGCCGTTCAGGTCCGCGATCGAAGCGCGCAGGGCGTCGAGCTTGGTCTTGGCGACAGCCTGCTTGCCGTAGATGGCGGCCAGCGTTTCGGTGTTGCGCGTCACGCTGCCGACCAGGTCCTTCGCATTGACCGTCAGGTCCACGGTGGGCGCCAGCTTGGCGAGCTCGTCGTACTTGGGCGCGGAGCGGCCCGCGACGAAGATGAGTTGCGGCGCGGCGGCGTGGATCACCTCGTAGTTGGGCTCGAACATCGACCCCACCTTCAGGTAGCGCTGATCGGCATACTGGCTGAGCTGCGGCGGCCACTTGGCCACCGTCGGCACGCCCGCCACGTTTACGTCCAGCGCATGCAGGGTGTCCAGCACGGCCAGGTCCATCACCACTGTCTTCGCCGGGTTGGCCGGCACGGCGGTTTCGCCGCGCGCGTGCTTCACCGGCACCGTCGCCTGCGCGGCGCATACCGCCGTGGCGGCGCCCAGGACCAGCGCGGCCCCGGCCTGCATCGCCCAACGCCGGACGCGGCCTGCCTGCATTTGCTTCTTCATGCGTACCTCTTCATGTTGCGGGCGCCAAGCGCCCTTTCAAACTCAGAACTTGACGCCCACGCCCAGCCAGTAGCGGCGGCCGTCCTCGACGTAACCGTAGTCGTCGTACGTGACCTGCTTGTCGAACAGGTTGTAGATGCCGGCGTACACCGCCACCGTCTTGTTCACCTGGTACGAACCGCCCAGATCCACGAACGTGTAGGAAGGCGCGACCACCGACGAGGACGAGGGGCCGGTGATGGGCTGGCTTTCCTTGCCGCGGTAGTTCAGGCGCGCCCATGCCTGCAGCGCGTCCGAGGCCTGCCAGTTCACCGTGGTGGTGAACAGGTGCTTGGGCAGCTGGTTCAGCGGCTGGCCCTTGTACTGGCCCGACTTCTGCTCCGACTTGGTGAAGGTGTAGCTGCTGGTCAGGGACCAGTCGCGCGACAGCGGCAGCTTCAGGTTGGCTTCCACGCCGCGCGAATTGGCCTTGTCCACGTTCATGTAGGTGGTCGGGTCCGAGCCGAACTGGTTCGGGCCGTCCGTGCACTGGGTCGCCGGGCAAGCCACGCGGGTGATCTTGTCCTTGAAGTCGTTGTTGAAGATCGTCAGGCCGGCGTTGAAGCCTTCGCCGTCGTCATACAGGATGCCGATTTCCTCGGTCACCGACTTCTCGGGCGTCAGGTCCGGGTTGCCGTACATATTGCCGCCGCGGCTGACCTGGCCCCAGCCCGCCACCGTCTGGCGCAGGTCGGGCGCGCGGAAACCGGTGGACACGCCGCCCTTCAGGGTCCAGCGGTCGGCCATGTGCCAGACGCCGTACAGGCGCGGGCTGAAGTGCGTGCCGAAGTTCTCGTCTTCGTCCATGCGCAGGCCGGTGGTGACGGCGAAGGTCTCGGTCAGGCGCCATTCGTCTTCGGCGAACAAGGCCCACTGGTAGCGGTCCACCTTGCTGGGGCCGTTGGCCAGCTGGTTGCCGGTCTGGTCGTTCAAGCGCTGGCTCAGGTAGCTGCCGCCCAGGGTCAGCATGTGCGAACCCAGGGGCAAGGTCCAGCTCGTCTGGATGTCCAGGTTCTTGATCTTCATCTGGCGCGAGCGGTTGTCGAACTCTTCCTGCTGCACATAGCTGTCCGACACGCCCCAGCCCCAGCGTCCGGTATGCGACAGCGCCCACTTGTTGCTGCGGTAGTCGGTATCGGACGAGGCCGGGCAACCATTGCGCCCGCAAGCCTGGCCGGGCGGCAGCGGCTCGACCGTCTTGCCCAGCGTTTCGTGCAGCTTCTGGCGCATGGTGGTCGCTTCCAGCACGATGTCGTGGTCGCGGTTGGGCGTCAGCGCCAGCTTGGCCGTGACGCTTTCCGAGTTGCGCTTGCGGAAGCCGTCGACGATGTCGTCTTCGTCGCGCTGCGTGGCCTGGCCGTAGATCTGCAGGCCCAGCAGGTCCGTCTTGATCGGGCCGGACAGGTAGAAGTTGCCCTGGTAGATGTCGCCCGACTTGTTGCTTTCCTGGATGGTGGTGTCCAGGCGGATCTCGCCGCCCCACTCCGAAGGCACCTTGCGCGTGATGATGTTGATCACCCCGCCCATGGCGTCCGAGCCGTACAGCGAGGACATGGGGCCGCGCACCACCTCGATGCGCTCGATGGCGGAAAGCGGCGGGGTCCAGCCGCCTTCGACGCCCGTGGAGTCCGAGTTGGTGCGGGTCTCGCGCGAGTTCTGGCGCTTGCCGTCGATCAGTATCAGCGTGTACTTGGGGCCCATGCCACGCAGGCTGATGTCCTGGCGATCGCCGCCGCCGGTGACGATCACGCCTGGCACGTCCACCAGCGCGTCGTTGATGTCGCGGTAGAACTTCTTGTCCAGGTCCTCGCGGGTGATCACGCTGATCGATGCCGGCGCATCCTGGATCTGCTGTTCATAACCCGAGGCCGTCACCACCACGGTATCCAGCGTCTTTGCGGTGTCGGCGCTCTGCGCCCACGCGGGCTGCGCCACGCCGAAACCCGCTGCGCACAGGGCTGCCGCCAACTGCGTGCGCGAACCCGGACCGCGCCGGCCGGCGACCAATTCTTTGCTGCTCATGATTCCAGTTTCTCCCGTCCCAGGCCCGCGCCCCACCCCGCGTGCGGCGTCCGTCCTGCCCCGTATTTATTAATGAAAACCATTCTCATATTAGAATTGGACCTGCCGGGAGCCAGCAACACGCTTTCCGCAACTTTTATCTTCTTTGAACTTCTTGACACTCCGGCCCGCGGCCATAAGCCAAACTGCCGGATGCAGAACCGACGACACGCATGCCTTTTTCCCACGCACCGGCGACTCGCCGCATCCTGCTGATTGACGACGATGTCGAGCTTGCGCAGATGCTGCGCGAGTACCTGGAACCCGGTCACTGCCAGCTCACCCTGGCGCATAGCGGCACGCAGGGCCTGGCCCTGTTGGCTCAGGACGACTACGACCTGGTGCTGCTGGACCTGATGCTGCCCGACGGCAACGGGCTGGATCTGCTGAAGCAATACCGCCAACGCTCGCGCCGGCCGGTCATCATGTTCACCGCCCACGGCGGCGAGACGGACCGCGTGCTGGGCCTGGAGTTCGGCGCCGACGATTACCTGGCCAAGCCCTTCAGTCCGCGCGAACTCAAGGCCCGCATCACGGCCGTGCTGCGCCGTTTCGAGGAAGTGCCGGACACGGCCCGCCCCGCCCTGGCGCTGGGCGCAGTGTCGCTGGACGCCGCCACCGGCGTGCTGCGGATGGGCGACAGTGAAATCCCGCTGACTGGCGCCGAACAGCGCATCCTGGAAATCCTCATGCGCACGCCCGGCCAGGTGGTCGCGCGCGACCAGATCGGCCTGTACGCGCTGGGCCGCAAGCCGGACCGCTACGACCGCAGCATCGACACCCACATCAGCTCGCTGCGCAAGAAGCTGCGCAGCGACGGCGGCGCCGAGACCTTGGCGATCCGCAACCTGCGCGGCCTGGGTTACGTGCTGGCGGGCGCTGACTGATGGCCTGGCTGCCCACCCGCTCGCTATTCGGACGCGCCTTCCTGACCTTCTGGGGTGCGATGGCCGTCATCCTGGTCTGCGGCATGGTGCTGACGGCCGCGGTCGCCTGGTACCGCTTCAATTCCCTGGATGGCCTGAATCCCGGCAATCTCACGCGCGATGCTGCGCAGATCGCCCGCAGCGAGGGCGTGGATGGCCTGGAACGCTGGGTCGAAGCCATGGACCGGCGCTACTCGGCGCTGAAGATCTACGTCATGGACGCCCAGGACAAGGACATCCTGGGCCGGCGGCTGCCCGCCCGCATGGAAGACTGGCTGAGCGATTTCCGCGCCGGGCCGGACCGTTCGCCGAAAGCCGACTACCTTCCCGCCGACCCCACCGGCGAGCGCGTTTCCTGGTGGGAACCGCAAAAGCTGGTCTTGCCCGATGGTTCGCAGCTGTTGCTGCTGTTCCTGCCGTTCGATTCATCGCATTGGGAAGTGCTGGCCCTGTCGCCCGTGGCGCTGGCCCTGGTGCTGTTCGCGCTGGCGGTGACCGCACCGTTCTGCTGGGCCCTGAGCCGCCACGTGACGGCGCCCTTGGCGCAGTTGCGCCAGACCACGCATGCCCTGTCCGCCGGGCGGCTGGATGCGCACACGCCCGCCAAGCTGGCCCGACGCAAGGACGAACTGGGCCAGCTTGCGCGCGACTTCGACGCCATGGCCGACCGACTGAAGGCGCTGGTCGACACGCGCGAACAGCTGCTGCACAACATCGCACACGAACTGCGTTCGCCGCTTGCACGGCTGCGGCTGGCGGCGGAGCTCGCGCGGCGCAAGGACGAGCGCCAGGATCTGCAGCTGGACCGCATCGAACTCGAATGCGAACGCCTGGACGCGCTGGTCGGCAACACCTTGCGGCTGGCGCGCCTGGGCGCCCTGCCCGTGCCTACTGACACCCTGGACCTGGCCGAACTCGTGTCGGACGTCGTCGAGGATGCACGCTTTGAGGCTGGCGGCCGGCAGATCCGCATAGAGTGGAGCCAACATGCGCCCGTGCCCCTGGTCGGCGACCGCTGCAGCCTGGCCAGCGCCATCGAGAACGTACTGCGCAACGCCCTGCGCTTTGCGCCCGCGCACAGCGCGATCCGCGTGCGCCTGCTGTCGAACGCGCACGAAGCCTGCCTGGAGATCGAGGATCATGGGCCCGGCGTGGCCGCCGAAGAGCTGCAATCGCTGTTCGAGCCCTTCTATCGCACCGCCTCGGGCGCGCGCAAGCCGGGCAGCGGCGCCGGACTGGGCCTGTCGATTGCCCAGGCCGCCGTGGCCGCGCACAAGGGCAGGATGTCGGCCCGCAATATTTCGCCACAGGGGCTGAGCGTGCGGCTGGAACTGCCGCGCCTGAACGGCTGAAGCCAGGGTCGATCAGTCGGCGTCGGCCAGGATCGCGGCCGGCAGCCGCGGCAATACCCGCATGGCGTTGGCGGTGGTGGCATGGGCCACCTGCGCCGGCGTGATGCCACGCAATTCCGCCAACGTGGCCGCGATGCGGACCAGTTCGGCAGGCGCATTGCGCCGATGCGGCGGATGCAGCCAGGCCGGAGGGATGTCCGGCGCATCGGTTTCCAGCACCAGGTGCGCCAGGTCCACGTCTACCGCATGGCGGCGTATCTGCAAGGCGCGCTCATAGGTCATGGCGCCGCCCAGGCCCAGCGCGAATCCCTGGTCTATGAATGCCTGCGCCTGCTGCGCGCTGCCGTTGAAGGCGTGCGCAATGCCGCCGATGCGCGGATGGCGGCGCAGGTACTTCAAGAGGATGTCCTGCGACTTGCGCACGTGCAGCAGCACCGGCAGGCCGAACTCGGCAGCCAGCGCCAGTTGCGCAGCGTAGAAGCGCTCCTGGCGCTCGCGCGGTTCGCCGGAGGCTATTTCGGGAACGAAGAAATCCAGGCCAATCTCGCCGATGGCGACGAAGCGAGGATCGCCCAGCGCATCCTTGACGGCAGCGCGCAGCGCTTCCAGATCGGCGTCGCTGGCGCGCTGGACGTATAGCGGATGGATGCCCAGCGCATAGGCGCCGCCGGCCGTCTTGCCGGCCAGCTCGCGCACCGCGGAAAAATTGGCGCGTTCGACCGCTGGAATCACAATGGACTGCACGCCTGCCTGGCAGGCGCCGTCGGCGACTTGCTCGCGGTCGGCGTCGAACTCGGCGGCATCCAGGTGGCAATGGGTATCGATCAGCATGGGCGCGACCTCCTTGCCCGGATTATCCCCCGGCGCGCCTTAACCCGAAACCAGGCGGCCGTTTTCCATGAGCAGCTGGCGGTCGGCGCGGGCGGCCAGTTCCGGGTCGTGCGTGACGATGGCGAACGCCGTGCCGGACTCCTGGTTCACCCGCGTCAGCAGTTCGAACATATTGTGCGCCGTGTGGCGGTCCAGGTTGCCGGTGGGCTCGTCGGCCAGCACGCAGACGGGCCGCGTGACCAGGGCGCGCGCCAGCGCCACGCGCTGCCGTTCGCCGCCGGACAGCTGGCCCGGGAAGTGACCTTCGCGCGCGGCCAGGCCCACCATGCCCAGGACCTCGTGCGCGGCTTGCCGCGCCTTGTCGCGGCTTTCACGGCGCACGATCAGCGGCATCGCCACGTTGTCCAGCGCCGAGAACTCCGGCAGCAGGTGGTGGAACTGGTAGACGAAACCCAGGCTGCGGTTGCGCACGGCGCTCTTGCGGGCCTCGGACAGCCCGACGGCAAGCTGGCCGTCCACCGAAACCGAGCCGCTGGTGGGCACGTCCAGCAGGCCCAGGATATGCAGCAGCGTGCTCTTGCCGGAGCCGGAGGCGCCGACGATGGCGACCATTTCGCCGCGCGCCACGGTCAGGCTGACGTTGCTCAGCACTTCGATGCGCGCAGGGCCTTCGTCGTAGACCTTGACGATGTTGTCGGCCTGCAGCGCGGGAGTCAGCATGTCAGTCATGGCGCAGCACCTGTGCGGGTTGCAGGCGCGAGGCGCGCCAGCTGGGGTACAGGGTCGCCAGCAGCGACAGCACCAGGGAGGTCACGCCGATGGTGACGATGTCGCCCATCTGCGGATCCGACGGCAAGGCGCTGATGAAATAGATTTCGCGCGGCAGGAAATGCACGCCCAGCAGACCTTCGATGAACGGCACGATCACGTCCACGTTATAGGCAATGAGGATGCCGCCCGCGACCCCCAGCAGCGTGCCGATCACGCCGATCAGCGCCCCTTGCACCAGGAAGATGCGGGCGATTTCTCGCGGTCCCGCGCCCAGCGTGCGCAGGATGGCGATGTCGGACTGCTTGTCCTTCACGGCCATGACCAGGGACGACAGCAGGTTGAACGCGGCCACGGCCACGATCAGCGCCAGGATCAGGAACATCATGCGCTTTTCGGTCTTCACCGCCGCGAACCAGGTGCGGTTGTTGCGCGACCAGTCGCTGGCCATCATGTAGGGCGGCAGCACCTTCTGCAATTCGGCCGCCACTTCCGGCGCGCGCTGCATGTCGGCGATGCGCAGGCGCACGCCGGCGGTGCCGCTGTCGCGGAACACGCGGGCGGCGTCCTCGTCGTCGACGAAGGCCAGCGAAGAATCGTATTCGTAGTGGCCGGACGAGAACACGCCCACCACGGTGAACTGGCGCATGCGCGGCGTGAAGCCCGCCGGGCTGATCGAGCCTTGCGGCGCCATCATCAGGAGCGTGTCGCCCAGCTTGACGCCCATGCCGTCGGCCAGTTCATTGCCCAGCACCACGCCGAAGCTGCCAGGCTTGAGGTCGGCGAGCTTGCCCGACACCATCTGGCGCGGCAGGTCCGACACATTGCCTTCGGTCTGCGGATCGATGCCGCGCACCTGCACGCCGCGCAAGGCCTGCCCGCGCACCAGCATGCCCTGCGCCGCCACGAACGGAGCGCCGGCCTTGACGGCGGGATTCTTCTCGGCGGCGGAAGCGAACTCCTGCCATCTCTCCAGCACCCGCTCCGGCGCCGCGCCGGGGATGTAGAGTTCGATGTGTGGCAGCACCGACAGCATGCGGTCGCGCACTTCCTTCTGGAAGCCGTTCATCACGGACAGCACCACGATCAGGGCGGCAACGCCCAGCGCAATGCCCGCCATGGAACTGGCGGCGATGAAGGAGATGAAGCGATCGCGGCGGCCGCGTCGCTGGCGGATTCGGGCCAACCCGGCATAGCGGGCGCCTATCCATAGTTCGTAGGGTATTTTCAGCACGAGCGCATTATGGCATTAACCGCCTGGATTCCGCCCCGCGGATGTGCGGTTCCGAGACCAGGCGTTTCAAGCTATGGCAGTGGCGGACGCCGCTTAGTTCCCGCGGCCCGCGCGGACTACAATCGCGCCCATGCTGATCGTCATTCCGGGCGCCCTGCCCGCCCTTCCCGTCGCCGCCGAACTGGCCAAGCTCTTGCCCGAACGCGCGCCCACGCTGCACGGCTGGCTCCAGGCCGGCGCCGCCCGGCCCCAGGCCCATGACGTGCGCGTCCAAGGCTGTACGCCCTACGAAGCCTGGCAGTTGGCCCGCGCCGGCTACGTCCCCGAAGCGGGCCTGCCGCCCGGCGCCGGACTGGGTCCGCTGCTGGCCGGCGCCCAAACCGGCGGCGATGGCCCCGTCTGGCTGGCCGAACTGGTCCACCTGGCGCTGGGCACGGACCAGGCCGCCTTGCTGGACCCCGGCCAGATGGAACTGCGCGCCGAGGAAACGGCTGCTCTGCTGGACACCGCCCGCCCCCTGTTCGAAGACACGGGCTTCGAGGTCCAAGCGCTCTCGCCCGAACGCTGGCGCCTGCGCCTGCCGGAGGGCCTGCGGCCGCAGACCGCCAGCCCGCTGGCCGTGGCCGGACAGCGCCTGAACGACTGGTGGCGCCAGGACGCGGAAGCGCGCCCGTGGCGCCGGCTGCTCAATGAAATACAGATGGCCTGGCACGAACACCCGGTCAACGACGCCCGCGCGGCGCGCGGCCTGCCTCCGGTCAATGCGCTGTGGCTGTATGGCGGCGGCAAACCTTGGACGCAGTCCCAGCCAACCCCGGCGCAGGTTTACAGCAACCTGGACGCCCCCCAGCGGGCCGGCGACTGGGCCGCCTGGCTGGACGCCCTGGCCGCGCTGGACGCACAGCATCTGCGCCCGCTGGCCGGCAAGCAAGGCCTGCCGGCCGCGCCCGCCGAACTGCTGCTGCTGGGCGACGACCGCAAGGTCGCCCTCACCCTGAAACCGCGCGGGGGCCTGCTCGGCTTGCTGCCCGCGCCCAAGAAAAACTGGAGCGCCTGGTGGTCTCACCCCGCTTAACCGTCCGCACGCCCGACCTGCAAGCCTGCCGCATCCTGGAAGCCTCGGGCATCCACCCGCTGCTGGCCCGCCTGTGGGCCGCCCGCGGCGTCACCCATCCCGATCAGACCCAGCTCGCCTGGAAGTCGCTGCTGCCGCCCAACGGCCTGACGCATTCGGACCACGCCGCCGGCGTGCTGGCCGACGCCATCCAGACAGGCAAGAAGCTGCTGATCGTGGCCGACTACGATTGCGACGGCGCCACCGCCTGCGCGGTCGGACTGCGCGCGCTGTCCGCCATGGGCGCCGACGTGGACTTCCTGGTGCCCAACCGCTTCGAAACCGGGTACGGCCTGTCGCCGGCCGTGGTCGAGCTGGCGGTCCGGCACCGCGCCGGCAAGCCCGACATCATCATCACCGTGGACAACGGCATCGCCAGCGTGGACGGCGTGGCCGCGGCCAATGAGGCCGGCATCGGCGTGGTGATCACCGACCACCACTTGCCGGGCGACACGCTGCCGGCGGCCCTGGCCATCGTCAACCCGAACCAGCCGGGCTGCGGCTTTCCGTCCAAGAACCTGGCGGGCGTGGGCGTCATTTTCTACATGATGCTGGCGCTGCGCGCCGAGCTGCGCCGCCGCGGCGTCTACGCGGCCGATGGCGGCCCGCGCCTGGACGCGCTGTCCGACCTGGTGGCCCTGGGCACCGTGGCCGACGTGGTCAAGCTGGACGCGAACAACCGCCTGCTGGTCACCCAAGGGCTGCAACGCATGCGCGCGGGCCGCCTGCAGCCCGGGCTGCGCGCGCTGTTCGCCGTGGCCGGACGCGAGCCGCGCGCAGCCAATGGCTTCGACCTGGGCTTTGCGCTCGGCCCGCGCATCAATGCGGCCGGCCGCCTGGCCGACATGAGCCTGGGCATCGCCTGCCTGACCACCGACGACGAGGCGCAGGCGCTGGAAATGGCCCGCGAGCTCGACAACATCAACCGCGAGCGCCGCACCATCGAAGCCGAAATGCGCGAACAGGCGCTGGCCGCCATGGAAGAGCCGAACGCTGCCGCCGGCGCTACGGTCTGCGTGTTCGATCCGGGCTGGCACCAAGGCGTGGTAGGCCTGGTGGCCTCGCGCCTGAAGGAAAAATTCTGGCGCCCCACGCTGGCCTTCGCGCCCGCCGGCGACGATGAAATCCGCGGCTCCGGCCGCTCCATTCCCGACGTGCACCTGCGCGACGCGCTGGACCTGGTGTCCAAGCGCCATCCCAACCTGATCCGCAAGTTCGGCGGCCACGCCATGGCGGCCGGCCTGACGCTGGGCCGCAACGACTTCGCGGCCTTCGCCCCCGCGTTCGACGCCGCCGTGCGCGAGCTGACGGGCCGCGACACCTTCGAGCCGGTGATCGAGACCGACGGCTCGCTGGACACCGGCTACGCCAACGCCGACGTGGCCGGCATGCTGCAGCAGCAGGTCTGGGGCGCCGGCTTCGCCGCGCCGCTGTTCCTGGACGAGTTCGTGGTGCGCAACCAGCGCCTGGTTGGGGAAAAGCACCTGAAACTATCGCTGGAGCGCGGCCACCAGCGCTTCGACGCGATCTGGTTCGGCCACGACCAGTCGCTGCCCGAACACATCCAGGCGGCATACCGGCTGGAGCAGAACGTGTGGAACGGGATGGTGTCGGTGCAGTTGGTGATCGAGCACGCGGGCTAACAAGGCCCGCCATGTAAGCGAGCCCGCCGCGACCCGCGTAGGGTTGCGCGCGGCGGGCGCCTGAACTCTCGTCTCAGGCCGCGCGCTCCCTCCTACTTGTTCACCAGCTTCGCCGGCTGCGCCAGGGCCACCAGCGCCCCCACCACCAGGCAGCCCGACAGCATGTAGAGGCCGGTGTTGGTGGTGCCGGTCATGTCCTTCAGCCAACCCACCAGGTACGGGCTGACGAAACCCGCCAGATTACCCACCGAATTGATGAGCGCGATGCCGGCCGCGGCCGCCGTGCCGCCGAGCAAGGCGGTGGGCAGGCTCCAGAACAGCGGCAGCACCGTGCAGATGCCGATGTTCGCCACCGTCAGCGCAGCGATCGCCAGCACGGTATTGCCGCTCCAGACCGCCGACAGCAGCAGGCCCAGCGCGCCAAACAGCGCGGGCAGCGCGACGTGCCAGCGGCGTTCGCGGTGGCGGTCCGAGTTGCGCGAAATCAGGATCATGCCGATCACGGCGAACAGGTTGGGAACCGCCGTCAGCAGACCGATGGCCAGCGGGCTCTGCACCCCTGTGCCCTTGATCAGGGTCGGCATCCAGAAGCCCACGCCGTAAAGCCCCATCACGAACGAGAAGTAGATCAGCGACATCGCCCAGACGCGCGGCTTGGCCAGCGCGGCGCGGATCGGCGGGTCTTCCTTCTGCTGTTCCTCGGCCGCGATATTGCGGATCAGCACCGCCTTTTCCGTGGCGGTCAGCCATTTGGCCTTATTGATGCGGTCATCCAGATAAATCAGCACCAGCACGCCGATCAGCACCGACGGTATGCCCTCCAGCAGGAACAGCCATTGCCAGCCCGACAGGCCATGGTCGCCATGGAACGTGCTCATGATCCAGCCGGAGATCGGCCCGCCGATCAGCCCGGACATGGGCACCGCGGTCATGAAGAAGGTCGTGATGCGGCCGCGCCGCGCCGCGGGGTACCAGTAGGTCAGGTACAGGATGATGCCCGGAAAGAATCCGGCCTCGGCCGCGCCCAGCAGGAAGCGCAGGATGTAGAACATGTGCACGCTGGTCACGAACATCATGCAGGCGGAGATGATCCCCCAGGTGATCATGATGCGTGCGATCCAGATCCGCGCCCCCACCTTGTGCAGGATGATGTTGCTGGGAATTTCGAAAATGAAGTAGCCGATGAAGAAGATGCCCGCGCCCAGCCCGTACACGGTCTCGCTGAACTGAAGCTCCTGCAGCATCTGCAGCTTGGCAAAACCCACGTTCACGCGGTCCAGGTAGGCCACGACGTAGCAAACCACCAGCAGCGGCACCAGCCGCCAGCCTACCTTGCGGTAGATCCGGTCTTCCTCAGACGCCGGGATCGCCGGCGAAACCCCGGGGGCCATCGCATTTTCCATCTATGTCTCCATTCCTCTGTCGGGATAGGCCGGCTGCGCCGGCGCCTTTACGGCCCGGTCATCCCGATCAGGAACGGCTGGACCGCTTATACGCAGCCTAGAACCGCTGACTTGACAAAAAACTGAACAACTTGGGGTCCACGCCGGGAAACCGCCTGCTCGCGATCCGTCCCCCTTCCCGCCAACGCGGCCGCGCACTTGGCCCAAGCACGGTAAAATGTTTGGTTTCGCACAAAAGTCATCAGGACAGGATCATCATGGAAGCCGAACGTCAGAACCAGCTCGCAGCCCGCCTCGCCGATTACGCGGAGCGCGAACAGGCTCTACGGAGGTATCTTTGACTACGATGCCAAAGCTGAACGCCTGCAAGTCGTAAACGCCGAGCTCGAAGATCCGGCGGTCTGGAACGACCCCAAGCACGCCCAGGACCTGGGCCGTGAAAAGAAAGCCCTCGAAGACGTGGTGGAAACGCTCACGGCGCTGGGTACGGGCCTGTCCGACTCGAACGAACTGTTCGAAATGGCCGCCTCCGACGACGACGACGCCACCCTCGAATCCATCGAGCAGGACGCCGACGCCTTCCAGGAAAAGCTGGAAGCGCTGGAATTCCGCCGCATGTTCTCCAATCCGGCCGATCCGCTGAATTGCTTCCTGGACATCCAGGCGGGCGCCGGCGGCACGGAAGCGCAGGACTGGGCCTCCATGCTGCTGCGCCAGTACCTGAAGTACGCCGAGCGCAAGGGCTTCAAGGCCGAAGTGCTGGAAGAATCCGAAGGCGACGTGGCGGGCCTGAAGTCCGCCACCATCAAGATCGAAGGCGAGTACGCCTTCGGCTACCTGCGCACCGAAACCGGCGTGCACCGCCTGGTGCGCAAGAGCCCGTTCGACTCCTCGGGCGGCCGCCACACCTCGTTCGCCAGCGTCTTCGTCTACCCGGAAGTCGACGAATCCTTCGAAGTCGAAGTGAACCCCGCCGACCTGCGCGTGGACACCTACCGCGCGTCCGGCGCGGGCGGCCAGCACATCAACAAGACCGACTCGGCGGTGCGTCTGACCCACATGCCCACCGGCATCGTGGTGCAGTGCCAGAACGACCGTTCGCAGCACCGCAACCGCGCCGAAGCCATGCAGATGCTGAAGTCCAAGCTCTACGAACTCGAGATGCGCAACCGCATGGCCGAGCAGCAGAAGCTGGAAGACTCCAAGACCGACGTGGGCTGGGGCCATCAGATCCGTTCCTATGTGCTGGACCAGAGCCGCATCAAGGACCTGCGCACCAACGTTGAAATTTCCAACACGCAGAAAGTGCTGGACGGCGACCTGGATCCCTTCATCCAGGCCAGCCTGAAGCAAGGCATCTAAGTTTCGCGATACTCCCCCTCAACGCATCCAGAGGTTCACGAATGTCCGACACCATTGCAATTCTCACCGGCGCATCGCGCGGCATCGGCGCCGCCATGGCGCGCGGCCTGGCCAAACCGGGCACCCGCCTGATCACCCTGGCGCGCCGGGAAGATCCCGAGCTGGCCGCCTATGCGCGTTCGCAGGATGCGCAGCTGGAACAGCTGTCCGTGGACCTCTCGGACCTGAACGCCGTTGAAGCGGCGGCGCAGCGCATCTGCGCGTCGCTGCCGCGCGATGCCAGCCGCTATCTGCTGATCAACAACGCCGGCACGGTGCACCCCATCGCCGGCACCGACGCGCTGGTCGACGGCGCGGCCATCACCGCCGCCTTCAACCTGAACGTCAGTGCCGTCATGCTGCTCACCGCACGCTTCCTGGCCGCGGTCGAAGACCTCAAGGCCGACCGCCGCGTGCTCAACATCTCCTCCGGCGCGGGCCGCAACCCGAACGCCGGCTGGGGCGTGTACTGCGCCACCAAGGCCGCGCTCGACATGTACTCGCGCGTGGTCAAGGCCGAGCAAGGCGCCGACGGCGCGCGCATTGTCGCGCTGGCCCCCGGCATCGTCGACACCGACATGCAGGTCGCCATCCGTTCCAGCGATCCGGAAAGCTTCCCGGCGCTGGCCAAGTTCCAGGAGTTCCACGCGACCGGCAAGCTGTCCTCGCCCGCCAACGTGGCCTCCCGCATCCTCGCCTACCTGGATCGCGAAGATTTCGGCACGACCGAGATCGACGACATCCGCAATTACGACTGATTCCCCGACCATGACCGACCACTCGACCACTCCGGCGCCCGCCCAGGATGAAAACCGCTTGATCGCCGAACGGCGCGCCAAGCTGGCCAAACTGCGTGAAGCCGGGGTCGCGTACCCCAACGATTTCGTTCCCGACGCCCGCGCCGCCGCCTTGCACGACAAGTACGACGGCCAAGAGCAGGAAGCCCTGGCCGCCAACCCCGTCACCGTCAAGGTCGCGGGCCGCATGATGCTCAAGCGCGTCATGGGCAAGGCCAGCTTCGCCACGCTGCAGGACAGCACCGGCCGCATCCAGATCTACCTGGACCGCGGCACCCTGGGCGAAGACAGCTACGCCGCGTTCAAGCAATGGGACATCGGCGACATCATCGCGATCGAAGGGTCGGTCTTCAAGACCAACAAGGGCGAACTGTCGGTGCACGCCGCCAGCGCGCGCCTGCTGTCCAAGTCGCTGCGCCCGCTGCCGGACAAGTTCCACGGCGTGGCCGACCAGGAACTGCGCTACCGCCAGCGCTACGTCGACCTCATCATGACGGACGCCACGCGCCGCACGTTCGAGGCGCGCAGCAAGGCCGTGGGCAGCATCCGCCAGTTCATGCTGAACGCGGGCTTTCTTGAAGTGGAAACCCCGATGCTGCACCCGATCCCGGGCGGCGCGGCGGCCAAGCCCTTCGTCACGCACCACAATGCGCTGGACATGGAAATGTACCTGCGCATCGCGCCCGAGCTCTACCTCAAGCGCCTGATCGTGGGCGGCTTCGAACGCGTGTTCGAAGTCAACCGCAACTTCCGCAACGAGGGCGTGAGCCCGCGCCACAACCCTGAATTCACCATGATGGAGTTCTATGCGGCCTTCGCGGAATACCGCTGGCTCATGGACTTCACCGAAGAGCTGATCCGCCAGGCCGCCATCTCGGCCACCGGCAGCGCCGTGCTGACCTACCAGGAACGCGAACTGGACCTGTCCAAGCCGTTCGACCGCCTGACCATCTGCGAAGCCATCCTCAAGTACGCGCCGGGCTACACCCAGGCGCAACTGGACGATCCGGCCTTCGTGCGCGCGGAACTCAAGAAGCTGGGCGCCGACGCCGACGGCCCGGTGCTGTCGCGCGCCGGCCTGGGCGCGCTGCAGCTGGCGCTGTTCGAAGAGACCGCCGAAGCCAAGCTCTGGAACCCCACCTACATCATCGACTACCCGGTGGAAGTCTCGCCGCTGGCGCGCGCCTCCGATACCCGCGAGGGCATCACCGAGCGCTTCGAGCTCTTCATGACCGGCCGCGAAATCGCCAACGGCTTCTCGGAGCTGAACGATCCCGAAGACCAGGCCGAGCGTTTCCGCTCGCAGGTCGAAGCCAAGGACGCGGGCGACGAGGAAGCCATGTTCTACGACGCGGACTACATCCGCGCCCTGGAATACGGCATGCCTCCGACGGGCGGCTGCGGCATCGGCATCGACCGTCTGGTCATGCTGCTGACCGACAGCCCCAGCATCCGCGACGTCATCCTCTTCCCGCACCTGCGCCGTGAAGACTAAACGGGCGCTGGCATCATGATCTTCAAGATCCTGATGCTGCTGCTGGTCGTGGCGGGGCTGGTCTACTGGATCAAACAGCCCCGCAGCGGCTCGCCCTATTCCCCCTATCCGGCGGCGCGGCCGCGTCGGCCGGTGTTCATCGCGCTGTGTATCGCCGCGGCGCTGTCGGTGGCGGCTTCGCTCATGACCTTCCTGTTGTGGGCGGGCGGCGTGGCCGGCGGCGTAACCGGCGGCGGCTATCACGGGCAGGTGGATTTCCTGCTGCCCGTGGCGGGCACGCTGCTGACGCTGGCCGTCGTCTGCGCCGTAGGCGCGTTCCTCAAGCGCCGGGGCTGAACGCCCGCCCCTGCCGCGCGCCTATTCGGGCCACTTGCCGGCGCCCGCCGGCAACGACGGCAGCGAGGCCTGCAACATCGCATCGATGAATTCGTCGGGCGGCAAGCGGCCGTCCGGCTTGTACCACTGCACCGTCAGGTTCATGGCGCCCAGCACGCAGCGCTTGATGACGCGCGCATCGCCTTGCAGCAGCCCCGCCGCGACCGCTGCCGCCACCGCGTCCTGCCACATCTCCTCATAGTGGTCGCTCAGCGATTTCACGGCCGCGCGGCTGGGTGCGGACAGGCTGCGCCATTCATAGACCAGCGCGTTCATCGCGTCGCCGCCCGCGCCGTGCAGCATGCTCCACATATGCACGCGGAACAGCGCCGCCAGCCGGTCAGCCGGCGCCCGGTAGCGCGCCAGCGCCCGTTCGCCGTCGTCTATCACTTCCTGGATGCCGTTGTTCATCACCGCCACCAGGATCTCCTCCTTGCTGCGGAAATGATGGAACAGGCTGCCGGACTGCAGACCCACCGCCCGCGCCAGCTCGCGCACGGTGGTGCGTTCATAACCGTGCTTGCAGAACAGCTGTCCGGCCGTCAGGATCACCTCGCGCCGGCGTTCGGACTCCGAACCCTCGTCCCGCCCTTGCGCGGCCTCCCGCAGTTTCTCCATGTCCGGTCACAGCCTCTGGATGATGGTCGCCGTGGCCATGCCGTGGCCGATGCACATCAGCTGCATGCCCAACTCGCCTTCGGTGGCTTCCAAACCCGTCAGCATCTTGGCCATCAGGCCGGCTCCCGTCGCCCCCAGTGGATGCCCATGCGCGATCGCCCCGCCCCAGGGATTGACGCGCGACAGATTGGCGCCCAGTTCACGCTGCCAGGCCAGCACCACACTGGCGAAGGCTTCGTTGATCTCGATCCAGTCGATGTCTTCCAGGCTCAGGCCGGCGCGCGCCAGCGCCTGCCGCGCCGCCGGGATCACGCCTGTCAATTGCAGCACCGGATCCGATCCCACCACCACCCGCGCCAGGAAGCGCGCGCGGGGCCGCAAGCCATCGGCCAGCGCCGCATCTCGGTCGGCCAGCAGCACCGCGGACGCCCCGTCCGCCAACTGGCTGGCGTTGGCGGCCGTGACGCCACCCTGGCCTGGCGGCCGCAAGGCAGGCGCCATGGCGGCCATGCGGGCGGGGTCGGTTTTCTCGCGTATGCCTTCGTCACGCCCGGCATCGGCCCGCGGCCCCGGCAGCAGCTCGGCGTGGCGGCCGGCCTGCGCGGCGCTCCAGGCGCGCGCGTGGCTTTCCCTTGCCCATTCGTCCATCTCTGCCTGGGACAGCTGCCAACGTTCTGCGATCCGCTCCGCGCTCTCGATCTGGTGGATCAACGGATAGCGCTCCAGCAGGGCCGGGTTCAAGCCTTCGAAGCCGCGGAACTCGCCCTGGCCCAGCGTCACGTCCAGGAACATCGGCACCCGGCTCATGCTCTCCACGCCGCCCGCGACCACGTAGCGCATGTCGCCCGCGGCGATGGCTTGCGCGCCGAAATGCACCGCCTGCTGGCTGGATCCGCACATGCGGTTCAGGGCCACGCCCGGCACGCTCTCAGGCAGGCCAGCAAGCATGGCGGCCAGCCTGCCGATGTTGGCGCCCTGCTCGCCCGCCTGGCTGACGCAGCCCGCGATCAGGTCCTCGACCTGGGCCCCTGGCAGTCCGGCCCGCGCCAGCAGGCCGGACACCGTCTCGGCCAGCAGCGTATCCGGCCTGGTATCCGCCCACCATCCGCCGCGCCGCCCGAAAGGGGTGCGCACGGCCTCCACGATCACGGCTTCGTTCATGCCGTCGTCTCCTCAACGTAGAGCGCTTCGATCTCATCCGCGTAGCTGCGGTAGATGCTGGCGCGCCTGACCTTCATGGTCGCGGTCACTTCGCCATCGTCGTGATCCAGCTCCTTGGTCAGCAGATGGAAGCGCTTGATCTGCGCCACCGGCGCCAGGCCGGCGTTGGCGCGCGCGACTTCCTGCTGCACCAGTTCGCGCACCTGCGCGCATTCGGCCAGCGAGCGGAAATGCGTGAAGGCGATGCGGCGCGACTCGGCCCATTTGCCCACCGTGTCGAACTCCAGCTGGATCAGCGCGGACACGTACTTCCTGCCGTCCGCGATCACGATGCATTCCTTGACGTAAGGGCTGCCCTTGACCGCGTTCTCGATCTCGGAGGGCGTCAGGTTCTTGCCGCCCGCCGTGATCATGATGTCCTTCAGGCGGTCCACGATGCGCACGCGCCCCGCGTCTTCGGCCACCACATCGCCCGTATACAGCCAGCCGTCGCGCACGGTGCTGGCGGTGGCTTCCGGATTCTTGTAATAGCCCTGGAACACCATATCGCCGCGCACCAGCAGCTCGCCGGCCTCGCCCATGCGCCATTCCACGCCCAGGATGGGTTCGCCCACGGTGCCCACCTTTACGCGGTCCGGATGCTGGCCGAAGATCATGCCGGCGGACTCCGTCAGCCCATAGACCTCGATCAGCGGCACGCCCAGCGTGCGGAAGTAGCGCACAACGTCCGGCGAGATCGGCGCCGCGCCGGTCATGGCCACGCGCACCCGCCGCAGCCCGATGAAGTTCTGCAGGGCGCGCAGCACCAGCCAGTACCAGAGCCAGCGCGTCCAGCGCTCGCGCAACGTGTACTGCGCGGGGGACTTTTCCAGGAACGGCGTGCAGGCGGCCAACGCGCGTCCGTAAAGCCATTGCTGCAAACGCCCGGCCTCCTGCATCTTGATCGAAATGGAGGCGTGCAGTTTTTCCCAGATGCGCGGCACGCCCAGGAAGATCGTCGGCGCGACTTCGCGCAAATCTTCCTGCACCGTGCGTATCGATTCGCCAAAGTTCACCTGCGCGCCCAGATAGATGGGCACGAAGGTGGACAGCATCTGTTCGGCCACGTGACATAGCGGCAGGTAGGACAGGTGCACGCTGCCGCCGTCCATCGCCAGGCGGTCGGCAATGCCCGGCGCCACGCCGCGCATGTTGCCGTAGCTCAGCATCGCGCCCTTGGGCTTGCCGGTGGAACCGGACGTGTAGATCATGAGGCCGGTATCGTCCAGCCGCTGGCCGTCCAGCGCCGCGTTCAACGCGGCGAGTTCCGCCGCCTCGCGCCGCGCGCCCTCGGCCTCGATCTCGGCGTAGGTCACGATGCGCTCGCGCTCGGCCGGCGCATAGGAGCGCAGGCCCTTGGTCTCCATCATGACGATGCGGCGCAAAAGGGGCAGCCGGTCCGCCACCTGCAGCACCTTGTCGGTCTGCTCCTGGTCCTCGCACACCACCAGTTCCACGTCCGCGTGTTCCAGCACGTAGCCCATCTCCTCGGCCGGGCTGGTGGAGTACACGCCCACCGCCACCGCGCCGACCGCGCCCGCGCCCATCTGCGTCAGCAGCCATTCGACGCGGTTCTCGGAGACGATGGCGACCCGCCCGCCCGCGCTCAGTCCCAGGGCGCGCAGGCCCAGTCCCACGCGGCAGGCCCGGCTCCAGTATTCCGCCCAGGTCATGGGCTTCCAGATGCCGAAATCCTTTTGCCGGATGGCGATGGCCGCGGGTTGGCGCCGGGCCTGTTCGCGCAGCATCTGCGGCAGCGTCAAGGCCGGCCACGCCTGCGCCGATGCGCCGGAGGTATCCATATGCTTGTCCATCATGACAGCCAGCGCTTGCGGCGCTTGTAGTGCTTGATGTCGCGAAAGCCACGGGCCTCGCCCGTGCCGCCCACGCCCAGATAGAACTCCCGCACGTCGGGATCCGCCGCCAGCTTTTCGGCGCTGCCGTCGATCACCACCTTGCCGGTCTCCATGATGTAGCCATAATGCGCCACCGCCAAGGCCACCGAGGCGTTCTGCTCCACCAGCAGCATCGACACCCCTTGTTCGTGGTTGATGCGCGCGATGATGGAGAAGATGTTCTCGACCAGCATCGGCGACAGGCCCAGCGAAGGTTCGTCCAGCAGCATCAGCCTGGGCTGCGCGATCAGCGCGCGGCCGATGGCCAGCATCTGCTGCTCGCCGCCCGACAGATAGCCTGCCAGGCCGCGGCGCCGCTCGAACAGGCGCGGAAAGTAGCCGTAGACCAAGTCGAAGTCGACCTTCGCCCCCGGCCTGCCCGTCAAGGCATAGGTCGCGGCCACCAGGTTTTCCTCGACCGTCAGGTCCTCGAACACCCGGCGTCCCTCCATCACATGCGCCAACCCCGCGCGCACCAGGTTCTGCGGCCTGGCGCCCGCGGTGTCGCCGCCGTTGAAGACGATCTGCCCGCGCACCAGCGCACCGTCCTCCAGATCCAGCAGGCCGGACACGGCCTTCAGGGTGGTGGACTTGCCGGCGCCATTGCTGCCCAGGAGAGCCACGATGCTGCCGGCGGGCACCGACAGGGACAAGCCGCGCAGCACCTGCACCGCCTTGTTGTAGACGACTTCGATATTGTTGATATCGAGCACCGCCGCTGCGGGCGCTGCGGGCGCTGCGGCATGCGCGTCATGTCCAGGGTTCACAGCCGCCTCACTTCAGCACGATCCAGTCGGATGCCGGCACCATCTGCTTCTGCTTCACATCGGCGCGATAGATCCGGCCCACCGGGATGGAGTTGCCCTTGATCGAGATCGGCACGCCGATCAGGCCGCCCGTGTCGAAGTCCTTGATGCCGTCCAGCGCCGCCTTCATGTTGGCGCTGGTCAGTTCCTTGCCGGCGTCCAGCGTGCGCTTGGCGACCTCGGTGAACAGCATGGCGGCCAGGAAGCCCTGCATGTAGCCGGTGCTCTGGTACTGCGGGCGCATTTCGCGGATCTTCTTCAGCATCGGCGCGTCGGCCGCCGTGTCGTAGTAGTAGCGGTACGGCATCACGCCCATGAAGCCTTCGGCATCCTCTCCCATCTGCATCACGGTGGAGTTGTCCATGGTCCAGAACGTGCCCATGTAGCGCGTCTTCAGGCCCATGCGCTTGCCCTGCCCCACGAATTCGGGAATCGGCGCCAGCACGTAGCCGTGGAAGATGGTGTAGTCCGGATCGGCGCGGCGCAGCTTGATGACCTCGGTCGACACGTCCACGCTGCCCGGCGGCGTCATGATCTCGGTCGCGACCTTCAGGCCCAGTTTTTCCGCCACCGCGCGCGAGCTGGCGATGGGATCGCGGCCGAACTCCGTGTCCGAATACACGAAAGCCACCTTGGCGCCCGGCTGTTCCTTGGCGATATAGCGCAGCAGGATGCCGAACATTTCCGTGTAGTCAGGTCCCAGCATGAACTGGGCCGGGTACTTGGCCGGATCGTTGAGTTCCGTGGCAAAGGACGCGCCTGTCATCAGGATGTCGCCCGTGCGGTTCAGCTCGGCGTTGATGGTCTTGGAGAAGCCTGTCGAGTCGCCGTAGTAGAAGTTCACCTTGTTCTGGCTGGTGATCTTCTTGAAGGCCGCCACCGACGCGTCCACCTTGTAGGCGGTGTCTTCCGGCACGTAGCGCAGCTTGCGGCCTTTTACCCCGCCCTGGTCGTTGACGATCTTCACGTAGTCGGTGATGCCGGCGTGGATGCCCTGCCCGGCGAAGGCGAACACCCCGCTCAGCGGGATGGAGCCGCCCAGCACCAGGTCCTCGGCCGCCTGCGCGGCGGGCGCCGCCGACAGGGCCGCCGCCAGGCCCAGCGGGGCCAACAACCTCGATAAACCGCTGCCGATCCGGATGCGCTTCATGGTTAGTCTCCTGAGGGTCTTATGGATGGCCGCCGCCATGGCTAGGTACGGAATGGCCAGAGGTGGAAGTAGCGGCGCACGCGCCGCCAGATTTCCGCGAGCCCGTGCGGCTCGAAGATCAGAAAGCCCACGATCAGCAGGCCGAAAACAATGGTGCGCACCGGCGAGATCAGGCGCAGCGCGTCGCCGCCCACCGGCAGCCAGCCCACGATCAGCTTGAGCAGTTCCGGCACCATGGTCATGAAGATGGCGCCCAGGATGGACCCCAGGATCGTGCCCATGCCGCCCACGATGATGGCCGCCAGGAAGAAAATCGACATGATCAGCGGGAAGCTCTCGGGCGTGACCACCCGGAAGAAATAGGCCCACATGCCGCCCGCCACGCCGGCGTAGAACGAGGACAGGCCGAACGACAGCAGCTTGTAGCGCAGCAGGCGTATGCCCAGCACCTCGGCCGAAATGTCGCGGTCGCGTATGGCGATGAAGGCGCGCCCGATGCGCGTGCGGAACAGGTTGGCCGCCCCCAGCACCATCAGCGCCGTCACCGGCACGATCAGCCAGTAGATCTTGAACGAGGTATCCAGGTCCACGCCCAGCACCCGCGCCGGCGGCACCTGCATTCCCGTCGTGCCGCCCGTGAACTGCCAGTTGGCGAAGATGAAATGCGCGATGAACGACGCGGCGATCGTGGCGATGGCCAGGTACAGGCCCTTCACTCGCAAGGACGGAATGCCGACCAGCAGGCCGCCCAGCATCGCCACCAGCCCGCCGGCCACCAGATTGAGCAGCACCGGCGTGCCCAGCCGCTGCTCCAGCACCGCGACCGTGTACGCCCCCAGTCCCATGAAGGCGGCCTGCCCCAGGCTGACCAGGCCGGTATAGCCCGTGAGGATATTCAGTCCCGTGGCGCTGGCGACGTTGATCGCCACCAGGCAGGCCAGGTACAGCCAGTAGGCATCCGCCACGAAGGGAAACATGACCAGGGACGCAGCCAGCAATACCAGCCACGCCTTCTGCGTACGGGTGTCGAACAGCGCTTCGTCCGCAAGATAAGTCTGCTTGGCAGTCGCGATGCGCATCGGTCAGAGCCTCTCGATTTCACGGGTGCCGAACAGGCCATAGGGCCTGACCATCAGCACCACCACCAGCACGATGAAAGTGGCCAGCAATTTGTATTCGCCGCCCATGTAGGCGCCGGCCCAGGCTTCCAGCAGGCCGATGAACACGCCGCCCACCAGGGCGCCCGCCACGCTGTCCAGCCCGCCCACGATGACCACCACCAGCACCGACAGGCCGAACACGCCCATCGACGAGGAGATGCCGCCGATCGCGCCCACGATCACGCCCGACACCGCGGCCAGCGCGCCCGCCGCCACCCAGGCCAGCGAAAACACGCGCGGCACGTTGATGCCCATGGCGTAAGCCGCGCCCTGGTCCGAAGCCGTTGCGCGCAGCGCCACCCCGCCGCGCCAATAGCGGAACACCACCAGCACCAGCAGCGCCAGCACTACCGCCACCCAGAAGCCGTAGAACACCTTGGGCGCGACGAAGGCCTCGCCTATCATCACCGGCGAGCGCGGCATGAATTCCGGCAAGCGGCGCTGGTCCGCCGTCCAGATCAGTTCGACCACGCCCACCAGGATCGACGCCAGCCCCACCGTGATCATGAATACCGAGATCGGCGCTTCGCCCAGCATGGGACGGATGGTCAGCCGCTCGACCAGCGCCCCCAGCGCGCCCGACACCACCACCGCTCCCACGATGGCCAGCCAGATCGGCCATTCCATGCCGGTGGCAAAGGCATAGAACACGTAGGCGCCCAGCATCAGGAATTCGCCGATGGCGATGTTCACCACCCGGGTCGCCTTGTAGACGATGACGAAGGCCAGCGCCGCCAGCGCATAAAGCCCACCGCTGCCCAGCCCGGCCAGCGTGACTTCCAGGAAGAACAGCATGTCCATCAGGCCGCCTCCCGCAGGCGGCGGCGCAGATCGCCGACGTCGCCCGCGCCCAGATAGGCCTGGATGACCTGCGGGTCTGCCTGCACCTGCGCCGGCGTGCCATCGGCAATGACTTGGCCGAAGTTCAGCACCACCACGTGGTCCGACAGGTCCATCACCATGCCCATGTCATGCTCGACCATCAGCACCGTCACGCCCCATTCTGAGCGCGCGTCCAGAATGAAGCGCGCCATGTCATCGGTCTCTTCGCGGTTCATGCCCGCCACCGGTTCGTCCAGCATCAGCACCCTGGGATTCATGGCCAGCGCCCGCGCCAGCTCCACCCGCTTTTGCAGGCCGTAGGACAGCGCGGCCACCGGCGCGTGGCGGATGTGGTCGATCTCCAGAAAGTCGATGATGCGTTCTTCGATGTCGGCGCGCAGCGCCATCTCTTCGCGGCGCGCCCGCCCGAAATACAGCAAGGCATCCAACACATTGGTCCGCAGGTGGGCGTGGCGGCCCAGCTTGATGTTGTCCAGCACCGTCATGCCGCGGAACAGCGCAATGTTCTGGAAGCTGCGCGCCAGGCCCAGCCGGGCGCGTTCGGGCGCCGCCACGCGCGTGATGTCGCGACCCTGGAAGCGGATCTGCCCGGATGCGGGGCGGTAGAAGCCGGAAATGGTGTTGAACAGCGAGGTCTTGCCCGCGCCATTGGGGCCGATGACCGTGGTGATGGAGCCGGACTCCACGCGAAAGCCCACACCGGTAAGCGCCTTGACCCCGCCGAACGCCAGCGTGACCCCATCCACCTCCAGCAAGGGAGGGCTGTCGGACTGATCCACCATTTGTCTCCTCGCCTTTACATGCGAAGTTTTTATCGACGTTGGTCTGGCGAACCCGCGAGGCAGGAGATGCAACGAACCTGTCTTTACCTACGCCAGTACAGCGCCGGAAAATCGTTCTATGCGTTACGCTAAGCGTGCTTAAAAGAAAACCAAGCAAGCGCTCGGTTCAGACCATAGCATCGCGGTTTTTGGATCGACAGTTGGTACTTACCCGATAACGGAGACTCGCCATGACCCAAGAACACCCCGCCTTCCAGACGCTGTTTCTGGAAACCGACGGCGCGATCGCGACCGTGACGCTGAACCGCCCCGACGCGCTGAACGCCATCGACGTGGCGATGGCGCAGGACTTGCAACGGGCCGCGCAATGGCTGGAAGCGCGCGATGAAATCCGCGTCGTGCTGCTGCGCGCGACGGGCAAGACTTTCTGCGCGGGCGGCGACATCAGTATGTTCACGGGCGAACCCGCGTTGGTGCGCGCCACGCTGCTGGACCTGTTCACGCCATTGAACGACTTCATTGCGCGCATCGCCCGCATGGACAAGATCTGGATTGCCCAGGTCCACGGCATTGCCGCGGGTGCGGGCCTGTCGCTGGTCTTGGCCTGCGACCTGGCCATCGCCGACGCCGACGCCCGCTTCATGACGGCCTACCTCAAGCTTGGAGCGACTCCCGACGCCGGCATGACCCACGGTCTCACGCGGGTGCTGGGCGCCCGTCGCGCGCTGGACTTGCTATTGCGCCATGACCCGTTCCCCGCCAGCGACGCGCTGGCCTGGGGCATCGTCACCCGCACCGCCCCAACCGGAGAACTCGCGCAAGCCGCGCAAACCTACGCGCAAGAGATTGCCCGCCACGCGCCGCACGGCATCGCGGGGGCCAAGGACCTGCTGCGCTCGGCCGAACACGCCACGCTGGAAACCCAACTGGCCGAGGAAACCGCGCGCTTTCTGGACAGCGCCTCGCGCACGGACTTCGCGGAAGGCGTACGGGCATTCCGCGAGAAGCGGACGCCGCAGTTCAAGGGTGAATAGGCCCAAAGGTACGTCTGGCGGCGGCTCCACCCCGCCTCACCGCAGCCCGCTCCAGTCGGGCGCGCGCTTTTGCACGAAGGCGCTCAGGCCCTCGCGCGCCTCGGACGTCGCGGCTGAGTTGCAGAACACCTCTACCGCCGTTGCAACCCTGCGCCGGTACTCGTTGTCATTGCTGTAGACGAAAGCGCGCCGCCCCAAGGCCAGGACTTGCGGCGGCTTGTCCGCCAGCGAGCGCGCCAGCAGGCGGGCCTGCTCCAGCAATTCCGCCGTGGGCGCAACGCGCGCCACCAGCCCCAGCCCGTGCGCCTCCTGCGCATCGAAGATGCGCCCGGTGAACAGCAGGTCGAACGCCCGGTGCTTGCCCACGACGCCCGGCAAATGCACGTAATGTATCGCCGGCAAGACGCCGACATCGATTTCCGGATAGCCGAAAGTGGCGGTGTCCGCGGCCACCACCAGGTCGCTGGAAATGGCCACCGTCATGCCGCCGCCGCGCACTGCGCCCGACACCACCGAGATTGAAGGCTTCGTCAGGTTGAACTGCGTGTCGTAGAGCTTGATATACAGCTTGGACAACAGCGCGTGGATCCGCGCCGGCGTGCTGTCCAGCAACTTCTTCATGTCCAGCCCGGCGCAGAAGCGCCCAGGCAAATCGCTGGCCAACAGCACGGCGCGCACCGCGGGATCGGCATTGGCCCGTTCCAGCGCGGCGATCAGCGCGTCCAGCATGTCTTCGTCCAGAGCATTGACGGGCGCATGGCACATATGGATTTCCGCAATACGATCGCGGACTTCGTAGCGCAGGAATGTCATCTGTCTTCTCGCATTCAGGAATGGGTTTGCACGCTGCCCGACGCCAGCAGCGCTTCGATTTCAGCTTGCGCGTAGCCCAGCTCGGCCAGGACTTCGCGAGTGTGCTCACCCAGCACCGGCGCCGGCAGCGCAGCCTGGCGAGGCTGGCGGCCGAACCGTATCGGCAGGCCGACGTTGCGGACCTCGCCCAGCACCTTGTGCTCACTCTTGACGATCAGTTCGCGCGCAGCGACCTGCGGATGCGCCAGCGCCTCGTCCAGCGTGTGGATGGCGGAACAAGCGATGCCCGCGGGCTTGAGCGCATCCAGCCATTGCGCCACGCTGCGCGTCTGCATGCGCGCCTGGACCAGCGCGACCGTCTCGGCGAAATGGCGGACCCGGTCGGCGTTGGTCGCGAATTGGGGCGCATCGACATGGTCCTGCAGTCCCGCGACCGCGCAGAAACGCTGCCATTGCGCATCGTTCCCCACGCCCAGCATGATGTCGCCATCGGCCGCGCGAAATGCCTGATAAGGACACATGGCCGGATGGCCCGTGCCCATGCGGCGCGGAATCTGGCCGGTGCGCCAGTAGTTCTGCGCCATGTACGACATCAGGCCGAGCGAGGTGTCCAATAGGGAAACGTCCAGATACTGGCCCTTGCCGGTCTGGCTGCGCTCCAGCAGCGCGGCCAGAATCCCGCTCAGCGCGAACGAGCCCGTGCCCAGGTCCACAGGCGAGAAGCTGGCGCGCGCGAAATTTCCGTCCGGCTCGCCCATGGTGCTGATCATGCCGCTGAAGGCCTGCAGCATGACGTCGTAGCCCGGCTCCTCGCCCATCGGGCCTTCGCGACCATAGCCCGATATCTCGCAGTACACCAGACGGGGATTGAGCCCGCTGAGCGTCTCGTAATCCACCCCCAGGCGCGCGGCGGTCTTGCCGCCAAAACCCTGCAACACCACATCCGACTGTTGCGCGAGGCGGTGCACCACGGCGCGCCCTGCCGGCGTCTTGAGATCCACGGCCAGGCTGCGCTTGTTGTGGTTCACCGCCAGGAAAGTCGCGGATTGGCCGGCATCCTGCGGCAGCCAGGCGCGCGTATCGTCGCCCTTGCCCACGGGTTCGACCTTGATCACCCGCGCGCCCAACTCGCCCAGATACTGGCCGCATAGCGGCCCGGCCAGCACCTTGCTCAGGTCCAGGACGGTGATGTTCTTCAACGGCGTCATGCGTGCTTCAGTCGACATGATTACTGCTCGCCCTTCAGGCCGATGGTTTGCGCGGCCTGGGTCCATTGCGCGGTTTCACGCTTGAAGAACGCATCCAGTTCGGCGGGGGCGACCTGGAAAGCCTCTGCGCCGCGCTCCTGCATCGCCTTGCGGTAGGCATCGCTCGCGACCACGCGGGCCACGGCCTCGCGCAGCTTCCGCACCACGTCCGGCGGAGTGCCCGCGGGAGTCTGCAGGGAGAACCAGAACTTGAGATCCAGGCTGGGATAGCCCGCTTCCTTCAGCGTGGGCACGTCCGGCAGCAAGGGCGAACGCTCGGCGGCGGTAATCGCCAGGGCCCTCAGCCTGCCGCCTTGCACCTGGCCGAGGCTGGTCGACATGCTGTCGAACAGGAAATCGACCTGTCCGCCGATAACGTCGGTCACTGCGTTCGCGCTGCCCTTGTAAGCCACGCCCACGGCCTGAAAGCCCGCAAGCTGCTGCAACGACGCGCCATAGACATGCGGCGAACTGCCCGGACCGAAGGTGGCATAGCTGAGCCCGTTCTTCATGTCGCGGCCGCGCTGGACCAGCTCGGCCAGGGTCTTGACCGGCGTGCGCTCGGGATTGACCACCAGCAGATTGGGCATGGCGCCCGTCGTGCCGACCGGCACATAGTCCTGCAGCGGAGCCATCTTCGCGCTCGGGTACATCAGCGGATTGATGGCCTGCATGGCCACCGTGTTGTGCATCAGCGTGTAGCCATCCGCGGGACCGTTCAGCACGCTTTGGTAGCCGACATTGCCGCTGGCGCCCGGTTTGTTCTGCACGATGACCTGCTGTCCCAATTCGCGCGCCAGAGGCTCGGCCACCAGACGCGCGATGAAATCAGTCGGACCGCCGGCCGAAAACGGCACGACCAACGTAATGGGCTTGGCAGGCCAGGTATCGGCCCACGCCGGGCCGGACAGCGCCGCCGCAGTCGCACAAGCGGCAAGAATTCTTTGGAACGCCATGATGTCTCCGTTGTGTTCTTAGAGGGATGGCGTCCATTATGCGAAGCGTCTTGATATATTAGAAATACCGTTTAAATATGCAGGCCATAATAAATTTGTGATGGCCTGCCTGCACGAGGTTTACGCATGTCGATGTCAATCCGCGCGATGCAATGCTTTGTCGCCGTGGTCTCCACCGGATCGATCAGCCGCGCCGCGGCCGCGCTGCACGTCGCGCAGCCCGCGCTAAGCCTGCTGATACGCAATCTGGAAGAGGATCTGGGCGTGGTGCTGTTGCATCGCAGCGCTCGCGGGGTCACGCCAACGGCCGCGGGATCGCGCATGCTGGCGCACGCACGCGAGATTCTCGGCCGCATCGACGCGGCGCGCGCCGACGTGCGCGAAGACATCAGCGCACCGCGCGGGACCGTCTCGCTGGCCATGTCCATGTCCATGGCCAAGCTGCTCACTGTGCCGCTCCTGCGCTTTTCCCTGGAACACTGGCCCGGCGTCTACCTGAAGATCATCGAATCCAGCACCGGGTACATCCCGGGCTTCGTCAGTTCCGGCCATGCCGACCTGGGACTGACGTTCAGCGACGACGCCTCGGTCGACCTGCGCTTCCAGCACCTGATAGATGAAGAACTGGTCGTGGTTTCGCCGCCGCCGGCCAAGTCACGCAAAAAGCCGGCCCCAGCCGCGCTACATGCGCTGCCGGCCATGGATCTGCACGCGCTCGCCGAATTGCCGCTGGTATTGCCCGGCAGCCAGCACAGCCTGCGCCGCCTGCTGGACCACTATCAGCAACAGGAGCGCGCCGAATTCCGCGTCATTGCCGAGGCCAACGCCATTCCGCAACTGATCGAACTGGCGCAGGCTGGCATCGCGCACACCATCCTGTCTTACGCGGCGGTGCACCAGGAAGCCGCGCGCGGCGAGGTCCTCCTGCATCGCATCGTCAAGCCGCGCCTGGCGCGGCCTGTGTTCCTGTGCAGGTCCGATGTCCTGCCATTGTCCATGGCCGCGTCCGCCGTTGCCGACCGGGTCAGCCGCATCATCACGGACTCCCGGCCTGGCGACCCGCCCACCCGGGTCAGGCTTAGATGACGCGCTTTTCCACCGCCTGCGCCCAGCGCCGCGCCACTACCGGCGAAGTCGCGCAGGTCGCGGACTCGGTCACCACCCGCACCGCGCGTTCCAGCAGCTGGATGTCGGCCTCGTGCTGGCGCGCCACATGCGGATCCTCGAAGAAGATCACACGCTGGCATTGGTGTTCCAGCACCAGCTCCGCGATCTGGGCGTCGCCGCCCAGCGGCCCGCTCAGGTAGCGGTGCACCCAGGGCGTATCCTTGGGCCAGCCGCGCGACCAGGCCAGCTCGTTCAACCGGCCGCCGGTGGTGCCCGTGGCGACGCGCCGCGCAAACCGCGACAGCACGTCGAAATGCTCGCTGGCGAATGCCACCATCTCGTCCTTGAGCGCATCGTGGGCAATCAGCGCCACCGTCTGGCCAGTGAAGTTGAAATGGCGCGAAGCCGAGACGTCCGGCGCCAAGCCGGCGTGGACCCGTTCGACTTCCATCCATTCGATGGCGCCGGCAAGCGTCGAGATGAACGGGCGGCCGTGCGTGATGCACTGGCGCTTGAGCGCCAGCGCCTCCGGGAAAATCGACGACGGGTCGACGGGATCGATCAGATAGATCGCGCCGTCGAACGGCGCCTGCCCGTCACGCCCTTCCGTCACCCGGGCCACCAGCTTCATCAGGCCGCCCTCGCGGCCGTACGGATAGCGGATCAACCCGCCGTAGCCCTGCAGCATGCCCTCGCGCACGATCGCGTCGTGCGTGCGGCCGACGGTGTGCAACTGCACGCCCAGCTCGCGTATCGTGCCCGAACAGGCGCGCAGCCAGGTAAACAGCGCGGCATCGGGAGTTTCGTGGTGCAGCCGGTTGGCGGCCAGGCCAAAGCGCAATTGGGCAGCGGGCATCGGTGGACTCAGGCAAGTAGGGACAACAAGAAGATCCTTGATGATACCGTGGCGGGCATGGCCGCGGCAGCTTTGGCCCCGATCCGCCGCGCTCAAAAACAAAAACGCTCCCCGCAGGGAGCGTTTCTGGTTTGGCGATCAGTCCGCCTCGTCGATCCAGGCCATCTGGATGGCCTCCAGGATCTTCTCGCCGCAATGCGCGGGGTCGTCGTTGAAGCCCGGCAAGGCCAGGACCCATTCGCGCAGCTGCACGAAGCGCAGCGTCTTGGGGTCCGCGTCAGGATGCGCGTCGAGCAGAGCCTCGGCGATCTGGTAGGTGTCGGTCCACTTCATCAATGGCCCTCTTTGGCGTGGTTGATGGTGTATTTGGGGATCTCGACCGTCAGGTCGGCGTCCGTCACCAGCGCCTGGCAGGACAGGCGCGAGGTCGGGGTCAAGCCCCAGGCCTTATCCAGCAGATCCTCTTCGTCATCGGTCGCGTCTTCCAGCGAAGAATAGCCCTGCTTGACCACCACGTGACAGGTCGTGCAGGCGCACGACAGTTCGCATGCGTGTTCGATGTCGATGTGGTTATCCAGCAGCACGCGGCAGATCGACACGCCCTTGGGCGCGTCTTCGATCACGGCGCCTTCCGGGCAGTAGTCGGGATGAGGCAATACAGTCAGTTTCGGCATAGCGTGTTATCAGGCAATCTCATCAAGTTTGCGGCCCGCCAGCGCGGCGCGGATGCTGCGATCCATGCGGCGCGCAGCGAAATCATCGGTCGCGGCCGACAGGGCCTGGACCGCGTCCTTCACTGTGTCCACGTCCTGCGCATCCTGGGCGGCGATGGCAGCCTGCAGGCATTCGTCCACGCGCTTGCGTTCTTCGGCGTCCAGCAGATCGCCATCGACGGCCAGCGCGGCCTGCACCGACTCGACCAACTGGCGCGCGTCCACCTGTTGCTCGCGCAACATGCGGGCGCGTGCATCGGTGTCGGCTTGCGCCACGCTGTCTGCCAGCATCTGCGCGATCTCGTCGTCGGTCAGGCCATAGGACGGCTTGACCGACACCATGGCCTCGACTCCCTTGCTCTGCTCGCGCGCGGTCACGCTCAGCAGGCCGTCGGCGTCCACCTGGAAGGTCACGCGGATGCGTGCTGCGCCGGCCACCATGGGCGGAATGCCGCGCAGCTCAAAGCGCGCCAGCGAGCGCGAATCGGAGACCAGGTCGCGTTCGCCTTGCACCACGTGGATGCTCATGGCCGTCTGGCCATCCTTGAAGGTCGTGAATTCCTGGGCGCGCGCCACGGGAATCGTGCTGTTGCGCGGGATGATGCGCTCCACCAGGCCGCCCATGGTTTCCAGCCCCAGCGACAGCGGGATCACGTCCAGCAACAGCCAGTCTTCGCCGGGAGCGCGGTTGCCCGCCAGCAGATTGGCCTGCAAGGCGGCGCCCAGCGCCACCACCTGGTCCGGATCGAGGTCGGTCAGCGGTTGCGTGCCGAACAGCTTGCCCACGGCAGCGCGCACGACCGGCATGCGCGTGGCGCCGCCGACCATCACCACGCCGCGCACATCGGCTGGCGTCAGCGAGGCGTCGCGCAAGGCGCGGCGCGCGCAGTCCAGCGTGCGCACGATCAGGGGCTGCGCCAGTTCTTCAAATGCCGCCCGCGTCAGGTTCGTGTCCACGGTCCGGCCATCGGACAATTCCAGCTTCAGGCTGGCCGCATCGGCGTCCGACAAGGCTTCGCGCGCAGCGCGCGCCGCCATCAGCAGGCGGCGGCGGTCCGCCGGCGAAAACTCGCCAGCAGCGAGTCCGGCCACCACGTGATCGACGATCAAGGCATCGAAGTCGTCGCCGCCCAAGGCGGTATCGCCGCCCGTGGCGATGACTTCGAACACGCCCTGGGTCAGGCGCAAGATGGAAACGTCGAACGTTCCGCCGCCCAGGTCGTACACCGCATACACGCCTTCGGCGGCATTATCCAGGCCGTAGGCAATGGCCGCCGCCGTGGGTTCGTTCAGCAGGCGCAGCACGTTCAGGCCGGCCAGACGCGCGGCGTCTCGCGTCGCCTGGCGCTGGGCGTCATCGAAGTAAGCAGGCACCGTGATGACCGCGCCGACCAGGTCATCGCCCAGCACGTCCTCGGCGCGCTGGCGCAGGACGGCCAGGATCTGCGCCGACACTTCAACCGGGCTCAGGTCGCCCTGGACGGTGCGGATGCGCACCATGCCAGGCGCGTCCACGAATTCGTACGGTGCGCGGCTGGCGCGCGCCTCTTCCAGCGAACGGCCCATGAAACGCTTGACCGACACAACGGTATTCAGAGGATCTTCGGCCTGCTGCGCGAGCGGATCGCGCCCCGTGGTGACCTTGCCGCCGGCGAAATAGCGCACGGCGGAAGGCAGCAAGGCGTGGCCTTGCTCGTCCCTCAGCACTTCGGCGACGCTGCTGCGCACGGCCGCGACCAGGGAATTGGTGGTGCCCAGGTCGATCCCGACCGCCAGCTTGCGCTGGTGAGGCGCGGGCGATTCGCCAGGCTCTGATATCTGCAATAAGGCCATGATTCTGTTTTTTTGGTCAGTAGGCGGCGCTGTGCCGGCGCCCGTCTCGCGGACGCCCCGGCGCGGCCTGGGCTATGCGGCGGGCTGGGCGTGCGCCAGTTCTTCCGCCAACTTCTCCACGAACATCCACTCGCGCACCTTGAGCCCCGCCGCGGCGTAGTCGCGGTCCTGGTCCAGCAGACGGGCCAGCGTGGCGCGCATGGCAGCGCGCGCCTGCTGCAATTCCGCCTGCAAGGCCGCCAGGGCGTCGGCGTCGTCGCGCGCGTCGTCCAGCATCTCGCGCCACGTCATCTGTTGCATCAGGAACTCGGGGTCCATGGCCGTGTTGCTCTCGGTCTGCAGATCCACGCCGGCCTGCTCGCACAGGTACCGCGCCCGCAGCAAGGGATCGCGCAACAGGCGGTAGGCCTCGTTGGCGCGAGCCGCCCACTGCATGGCCACGCGGCGTTCCGCGGGGCTGGCAGTGGCGTAGCGGTCGGGATGCACCTGCGCGGCGACGGTGCGCCACGCGGACTCAAGCGCCTGGGCGTCCAGATCGAAACGCGCCGGCAAGCCGAACAGGCCGAAGTGATCGTCTCCAGCCAAGACTTACACCGTGAACGACTCGCCGCAGCCGCAGGTCGCCTTTTCGTTGGGGTTGCGGAACTTGAAGCCTTCGTTCAGGCCTTCGCGGGCGTAGTCGAGTTCGGTGCCGTCCAGGTAGGCCAGGCTTTTCGGGTCAATGAAGACCTTCACGCCGAAGCTTTCGAACACCACGTCTTCCGCTGCCGCGTCGTCCACGTATTCGAGCTTGTAGGCCATGCCGGAGCAGCCCGTCGTCCTAACGCCGAGCCGCAAGCCGATACCCTTTCCGCGCTTCTGCAAGTAGCGGCCGATATGGGTGGCAGCCTGTTGGGTCAGGGTAACGGACATGTTCAGCCCGCCACAGCAGCTTCAGCCGGGGCCGAATGCTTTTCTTTGTAGTTCTGCACCGCGGCCTTGATCGCGTCTTCGGCCAGGATGGAACAGTGCACCTTCACGGGCGGCAGGGCCAGTTCTTCGGCGATCTGCGTGTTGCGGATGTTCATCGCCTCGTCCAGCGTCTTGCCCTTGACCCATTCGGTCACGAGCGAGCTGGAAGCGATGGCCGAACCGCAGCCGTAGGTCTTGAAGCGCGCGTCTTCGATCACGCCGGCTTCGTTCACCTTGATCTGCAGCTTCATCACGTCGCCACAGGCGGGTGCGCCGACCATGCCGGTGCCGACCGACTCGTCCGACTTGTCGAACGAACCGACGTTGCGCGGGTTTTCGTAGTGATCCAGGACTTTGGTGCTGTAAGACATGTTAATTCTCCACGAATTTCAAGGCGCGGGCGCTTAGTGCGCAGCCCACTGCACGGTGTTCAGGTCGATGCCTTCCTTGGCCATTTCCCACAGCGGCGACATATCGCGCAGCTTGCCGACGCGGCTCTTGAGCAACTCGATGGCGTAGTCCACTTCCTTTTCGGTCGTGAAACGGCCCAGCGTGAAGCGGATCGAGCTGTGCGCCAGTTCGTCGTTGCGGCCCAGGGCGCGCAACACGTAGGACGGTTCCAGGCTGGCCGAGGTGCAGGCCGAGCCGCTGGAGACGGCAAGTTCCTTGATCGCCATGATCAGGGACTCGCCTTCGACATAATTGAAGCTGACATTCAGGTTGTGCGGAACGCGTTGGTCCATGTCGCCGTTGAGGTAGACCTCTTCGATCTGCGACAGGCCAGCCCACAGGCGGTCGCGCAGCATGCGGATGCGCTCGTTCTCGGTGCCCATTTCTTCGCGGGCCAGGCGGAAAGCTTCGCCCATGCCGACGATCTGGTGCGTGGCCAGCGTGCCCGAGCGGAAACCGCGCTCATGGCCGCCGCCGTGCATCTGCGCTTCGATGCGGATGCGCGGCTTGCGGCGCACATACAGCGCGCCGATGCCCTTGGGGCCGTAAGTCTTGTGAGCCGAGAACGACATCAGGTCGACCTTGAGCTTTTGCAGGTCGATTTCCACCTTGCCGGTTGCCTGGGCGGCGTCCACGTGGAAGATGATGCCCTTTTCGCGGCAGATCTCGCCCAGCGTTGCCACGTCCTGGATCACGCCGATTTCGTTGTTCACCATCATCACGGATACCAGCACGGTATCGGGGCGCAGCGCGGCCTTGAAGGTGTCCAGGTCGATCAGGCCGTTGTCCTTGACGTCCAGGTAGGTCACTTCGAAGCCCTGGCGCTCGAGTTCGCGACAGGTGTCCAGCACGGCTTTGTGCTCGGTCTTGACGGTGACGATGTGCTTGCCGCGTTCCTGGTAGAAGTTGGCAGCGCCCTTGATCGCCAGGTTGTTGGATTCGGTGGCGCCGGAGGTCCAGACGATTTCGCGCGGATCGGCGTTCACCAGCTTGGCGACTTCTTCGCGGGCGCGTTCAACGGCTTCCTCGGATTCCCAGCCAAACGCATGGCTGCGGGATGCCGGGTTGCCGAAGTTGTCGTACAGCCAGGGCACCATCTTGTCCACGACGCGGGGGTCGACGGGCGTCGTGGCGGAATAATCCAGATAGATCGGGCGGGTGGTCATTTCTACAACTCCTGATACTGCTTATACGGTGGCGTTGGCGGCGACGGTCGCGGCCGGGGCGTTGGCGGCGTTGTTGGCGCCCCCCACCCGGTTCACGCGCACCGCGCAAGCCTGCGCTTGATTGTTGGCTTCCTGCAATTGGCGCACGCGCTGCTGATCGACGAGATCCTGCAGGGACACCGAATCCAGGTAATCCACCATCTTGCGATTCAACGTAGCCCAGAGTTCGTGCGTCATGCACTTGCCCGGCTTGCCGTCGTTGCCGCTCGTACAGTCCCGCTTGCCGCCGCAGCTGGTGGCGTCCAGGGGTTCATCGACGGCGAAGATGATGTCGGCAACGGTAACGTTGCGGGCGAGGCGCGCGAGCGAGTAGCCGCCCCCGGGGCCGCGCACGCTGTCCACGAGTTCGTGGCGACGCAGTTTCCCGAACAGCTGTTCCAGATAGGACAGCGAAATGTTCTGACGCTGGCTGATGGCCGCAAGAGTGACCGGACCGCTATGCTGCCGCATAGCCAGATCGATCATGGCAGTCACGGCGAAACGCCCCTTGGTAGTTAGCCGCATGGTAGGTTCCCAGTGATTCGGCAATGGCCGCAGGCGAATCCAGCGGTCAATACCCGAGTAATTGCCTCAAGTATAGCCTATTCCCGACTAATTTGGTATGGCTCCCGGCTAGAAAAAACCGCGCATTCGCGCGGTCTTTTACTGCCAAGCACCTCCGAGAACCGCCCGGCGGGCAGCCCTGCGGCAAAAGCGGATCAAGCCGCCTGGTACTGGGTAGCGCGCTTGCGCACCAGCTCGAGGACGCCCTGACAGGCGTCTTCCAGGTAGTCCAGGACCTTGCCGAAACCGTCGGCGCCGCCATAGTACGGATCGGGCACGGTGGCCTCTTCGAACTCATTGGCAAAGCGCATCAGCAGCATCAGCTTGTGCTGGTAGGCCTTGGGGCACTGCTGCTGCATGGCGGACAGATTGTCCCAGTCCATGGCGAGGATCAGGTCGAAATCGCGGAAATCTTCCGCGGTGACCTGACGCGCTTCGCAGTGCGTGATCTCGTAGCCGCGCTTGCGCGCTGCGGCCTGCGCCCGGGCATCAGGCGCCTCGCCGATGTGAAACGCGTGCGTGCCCGCGGAGTCGATGCGAACCACATCGCCCAAACCCGCGTCGTTCACCAAATGGCGAAACACGCCCTCTGCGCTCGGCGAGCGACAGATATTGCCCATGCAAACGAAAAGTACCTTGGTCATCATGAAAGTAAGTGTGCGGGAAAACCCGAGATAAGGCAAGCTTTTTTTGCGTCTGCGGGATTCTGACCGGGCGAATATGACCCCAATATTTATTCAATTAAATCAAATACTTAGGAAGAAATCTGGATCCAGCCTGTGAACACTGAATCCGGATATTCGGACGAATCGTGGCAGCCTGATTGCAACGCAGCAGATTTCCGGCATATTCAGCCGCCTGTCAGCATATAGAAACATTCAGACATGATTTCGCCGTTACACCGCCCCATCCAGCAGCACGCGCTGCTTCAGCGCGGTCAGCGCATCGCGCGCCGCGGCAGCCTGTTCGAACTCCAGGTTTCGGGCATGATCCATCATCAGCTTTTCCAGGCGCTTGATCTCGCGAGCCAGGGCCTTTTCGTCCTTCAGGAACTCGGCCGGAACCGCGGCCTCGAGCGCATCGTGCTGGGTTGGAGCGACAACGCCATCGATCAGTTCCCGCACGGCCTTTTGCACGCCCCGGGCGGTAATGCCATGGTCGGCATTGAATTTCAGCTGCTTGGCACGCCGCCTCTCGGTTTCCTCCATGGCGCGTTGCATTGAATCGGTGATGCGGTCCGCATAGAGGATGGCGTGGCCATTGAGGTTGCGCGCCGCGCGCCCGATGGTCTGGATCAGGCTGCGCTCCGAACGCAGGAAGCCTTCCTTGTCGGCGTCCAGGATCGCCACCAGCGACACTTCGGGAATATCCAGCCCTTCGCGCAGCAGGTTGATCCCCACCAGCACGTCAAAGGTGCCCAGACGCAGGTCGCGGATGATTTCGACACGTTCGACAGTGTCGATATCCGAATGCAGGTAGCGCACGCGCACGCCATGCTCGCTGAGGAAGTCGGTGAGATCCTCCGCCATGCGCTTGGTCAGGGTGGTGACCAGCACGCGCTCCGCTTGCGCCACGCGCGCCTTGATCTGCCCGAGCAGATCGTCGACCTGGGTACGGGCGGGCAAGACCTGGACCAGCGGGTCCACCAGGCCCGTAGGCCGGACCACCTGCTCCACCACATTGTCGGTGTGCTCTTTCTCGTAGGCGGCCGGCGTGGCCGACACGAACACGCACTGGCGCATCCGGGCCTCGAATTCCTCGAGCTTCAGCGGCCGGTTGTCCAGCGCCGACGGCAGGCGGAAACCGTACTGCACCAGCGTTTCCTTGCGCGCCCGGTCGCCCCGGTACATGCCGCCCAACTGGCCGATGGTGACGTGGCTTTCGTCGATGAACATGAGCGCATCGGACGGCAGGTAGTCGATGAGGGTGGGCGGCGGTTCGCCCGGCGCCGCGCCCGACAGGTGGCGGGAATAGTTTTCGATGCCTTTGCAGAAGCCCAGCTCCTGCAGCATTTCCAGGTCGAAACGGGTGCGCTGCTCCAGCCGCTGGGCTTCGACCAGATGACCGTCGTCGACGAAGCGCTTGACCCGTTCGCGCAGCTCTTCCTTGATGGTCTCGATGGCGCGCAGCACGGTGTCGCGCGGCGTGACGTAGTGCGAACCGGGGTAGACAGTGAAACGCGGCAGCTTCTGGCGGATGCGGCCGGTCAGCGGATCAAACAGCTCCAGGCTTTCGATCTCGTCGTCGAACAGCGTCAGGCGCAGCGCCAGTTCCGGGCTTTCCGCCGGGAAGATGTCGATGGTCTCGCCACGCACCCGGAAAACGCCGCGGGTGAACTCGGCGTCATTGCGGGTGTACTGCATGGCGACCAGGCGGGCCAGGATCTCGCGGCGCGAGATCTGGTCGCCGGCGCGCAGGATCAGCACCATGGCGTGGTAGTCGCCGGGGTTGCCGATACCGTAGATGCAGGACACGGTGCCCACGATGATGGTGTCGCGGCGCTCCAGCAGGCTCTTGGTCGCCGACAAGCGCATCTGTTCGATGTGCTCATTGATGGACGAATCCTTTTCAATGAACAGGTCGCGCGTGGGGACGTACGCCTCGGGCTGGTAGTAGTCGTAGTACGAAACGAAGTACTCGACGGCGTTCTTCGGGAAGAACTCCCGCATTTCGGCGTACAGTTGGGCGGCCAGGGTCTTATTGGGGGCCAGTACCAGCGCCGGGCGCCCCATGCGGGCGATGACGTTGGCCATGGTGTAGGTCTTGCCGGAGCCCGTCACGCCCAACAGCGTCTGGAACATCAGGCCGTCTTCGACCCCCTGGGTCAACCCCTCGATGGCGGTGGGCTGATCGCCCGCCGGCGGATAGGGTTGGTACAGATGAAACGGGCTGCCCGGGAAATCGATGAATCCAGGGCCTGGCGCGGACGGATCCGCCACGGCCGATGCCGCCGCGGGATCGGCCGCCAGGTTCGCTGCGGCCCCCGCCGTAATCGGGTCTATTGCGCTCTTAGGCATGCTAGACTCTTCCAGGGTAAACCCCTCATTATCCACAGCAGCCTGTACTGCGTCCACCCACCTCATCAGACTCCCATGAGCACCCTTTTCGATTCCGTCGAACTCGCCCCGCGCGACCCCATTCTTGGCCTGAACGAACAATACAACGCTGATACGCGTCCCGGTAAAGTCAATCTGGGCGTGGGCGTGTACTACGACGATCAGGGTCGCATCCCCCTGCTGGGCGCGGTCCGCAAGGCCGAAGCCGCCCGCATCGAAGCCGCCGCCGCCCGCGGCTACCTGCCGATCGAAGGCATCGCCGGTTACAACAACGGCGCGCAAGCCCTGCTGCTGGGCAAGGATTCCGCGCTGGCCGCCGCCGGCCGCGTGCTGACCACTCAGGCCCTGGGCGGCACCGGCGCGCTGAAGATCGGCGCTGACTTCCTGCGCCAGCTGCTGCCGACCTCCAAGGTCCTGATCAGCGACCCCAGCTGGGAAAACCACCGCGCCCTGTTCGAGCGCGCCGGCTTCGAAGTCGGTACCTATTCGTACTACGACGCCGCCACCCGCGGCCTGAACTTCGATGCCATGCTGGCCGACCTGAAGGCCGCGCCGGCCAAGACCGTCGTCGTGCTGCATGCCTGCTGCCACAACCCGACCGGCGTGGACCCCACCGCCGACCAGTGGAAGCAGATCGCGGCCGTCGTGAAGGAAAACAATCTGGTCCCGTTCCTGGACATCGCCTACCAGGGCTTCGGCGACGGCCTGACCGAAGACGCTTCGGTCGTGCGCATGTTTGCCGATCTGGACCTGACCATGTTCATCAGCTCCTCGTTCTCGAAGTCGTTCTCGCTGTACGGCGAGCGCGTCGGCGCGCTGACGGTCGTCGCCGGCAGCAAGGACGAAGCCACCCGCGTGCTGAGCCAGCTCAAGCGCGTGATCCGCACCAACTACTCCAACCCGCCCACCCATGGCGGCACGGTGGTGTCGACGGTCCTGAACACGCCTGAACTCTTCGCGATGTGGGAAGAGGAACTCGCCGGCATGCGCGACCGCATCCGCCTGATGCGCAAGCAACTGGTCGACAAGATCAAGGAACACGGCGGCAAGCAGGACTTCAGTTTCGTGCTGCAGCAGCGCGGCATGTTCTCGTACTCGGGCCTGACCGCGGCGCAAGTGGATCGCCTGCGCGAAGAGCATGGCGTGTATGCCGTCTCCAGCGGCCGCATCTGCGTGGCCGCGCTGAACAGCGGCAACATCGACAAGGTCGCCAAGGGCATCGCGGCCGTGCTGTAAGCCATTTGCAGCGCACAGGCCCACGCGGGCCTGCCGTCAGGAACGGGACCTTCGGGTCCCGTTTTTCTTTTGGTCCGGACCGGCTTCTTCTTTTGGTCCGGACCGGCTTTTTCTTTTGGTCCGGACCGGCTTGCTTTTTTGCGCTGCGTCCCCCAGAATGGCGCTGTATATATGTACAGTCCGCTAGCACCGGATCATCGCCATGGCCAGCAAACTCACTGATCGCCAACAACAAATCCTGGATCTCATCAGGCAGACCGTCACTCGCACCGGCTTCCCGCCGACGCGTGCCGAAATTGCCCTGGCCCTGGGTTTCCGTTCCCCCAACGCGGCGGAAGATCACCTCAAGGCGCTTGCCCGCAAGGGCGCCATCGAACTGACGGCCGGCGCGTCCCGCGGCATCCGCCTGAAAGACACCTCCCCTGCTCCCACGCAAAGCTCGCTGCCCATGCCGGGCCTGGCGCAGTTGCTGCTGCCGCTGGTCGGCCGCGTGGCCGCAGGCAGCCCCATCCTGGCTGCCGAGCACGTCGAACGCGAGGTCGGCGTCGATCCCAACCTGTTCGCCCAGACGCCCGACTACCTGCTCAAGGTGCGCGGCATGAGCATGCGTGACGCCGGCATCCTGGAAGGCGACCTGCTCGCCGTAAAGAAAGCCTCGGAAGCCCGCAACGGCCAGATCGTGGTGGCCCGCCTGGGCGACGACGTCACGGTCAAGCGCTTGCAGCGCCAGAACGGCCACATCGAACTACTGCCCGAAAATCCCGACTTCGAACCCATCGTGGTCGAAGCCGGCCAGGATTTCGCGTTGGAAGGCATCGCGGTGGGCCTGATCCGCACGCACGCGCTGCACTAGCCCCCACTACTCCCGCGTTTGCGCGCGGCATGAAAAAAACCCCGCCAAGAAATTGACGGGGTTTTTTGTTGGAAGCTATCCAGAAGGGGCGCCGCTTACCGGCGGCGTCCCTCCCGGTGTCCATCAGTGCTTGAGCACCGGGTCGGTCGAACCAGGTTCGGCAGGCTTGGCCACCAGGGGTTCCTTGACCGCTTCTTCCTCGGCCAGGGGCTCCGGCAGACGCTCCAGCGCCAGTTCCAGCACCTTGTCGATCCAGCGCACCGGCACGATCTCAAGGTGGTTCTTGACGTTGTCCGGGATCTCCGCCAAATCCTTGACGTTTTCTTCCGGGATCAAGACCGTCTTGATACCGCCACGGTGAGCCGCCAGCAGCTTTTCCTTCAGGCCGCCGATGGGTAGGACTTCGCCGCGCAGCGTGATCTCGCCGGTCATGGCGACATCGGCGCGCACCGGGATGCGCGACAAGGCCGACACCATGGCCGTGGTGATCGCGATACCCGCGGACGGACCGTCCTTGGGCGTGGCGCCTTCCGGCACGTGCACGTGCATGTCGTGCTTTTCGAAGACGCTGTCGGCAAAGCCCAGACGGCGGGCGCGGGAACGCACCACGGTGCGGGCCGCCTCGACCGACTCCTTCATCACGTCGCCCAGCGAACCGGTGCGTTGGATGACGCCCTTGCCCGGCATGTCCGCGACTTCGATCGTCAGCAGGTCGCCGCCAACTTCCGTCCAGGCCAGACCCGTCACCTGACCGATCTGGTTTTCCTTTTCGGCCATGCCGAAGGCGTAACGGCGCACGCCCAGGAAATCGCTCAGGTTGTCGCCCGTGACGTTGACCGGCTTGACCTCGGCGGTCTTGCCTTCGGCCTTGGCGCGGTCGCTCTGGGTCAGCAACTGCTTGATGACCTTGCGGCAGATCTTGCCCACTTCGCGTTCGAGCGCACGCACACCGGCTTCGCGGGTGTAGTAGCGCACGATGTCGCGCAGCGCGCTGTCGTCGACCGTAAGTTCGCTATCCTTCACGCCGTTGTTCTTCATCAGCTTGGGCAGCAGATGGTCGCGGGCGATGTGGATCTTCTCTTCCTCGGTGTAACCCGACAGGCGGATCACTTCCATGCGGTCCAGCAGCGCCGGCGGAATGTTCAGCGTGTTGCTGGTAGCCACGAACATGACGTCGGACAGGTCGAAGTCGACTTCGATGTAGTGGTCCTGGAACGTGTGGTTCTGTTCCGGGTCCAGCACCTCGAGCAGCGCCGACGAGGGATCGCCGCGGAAATCCATGCCCAGCTTGTCGATTTCATCGAGCAGGAACAAGGGATTGCGCACGCCGACCTTCGACATGTTCTGGACGATCTTGCCCGGCATGGAGCCGATGTACGTACGACGGTGGCCGCGGATTTCGGCTTCGTCGCGCACGCCGCCCAGCGCCATGCGCACGAACTTGCGGTTCGTCGCCTTGGCGATGGATTGGCCGAGCGAGGTCTTGCCCACGCCCGGAGGGCCGACCAGGCACAGGATCGGCGCCTTCACCTTGTCCACGCGCTGTTGCACGGCAAGGTATTCCAGGATCCGTTCCTTGACCTTTTCCAGACCGTAGTGGTCATTGTCCAGCACCGTTTCGGCGTTGCTGATGGAATTGTTGATCTTGCTCTTCTTCCTCCAGGGGAGGTTGATGAGCGTATCGATGTAGTTGCGCACCACGGTGGCTTCGGCCGACATGGGCGACATGAGCTTGAGCTTCTTGAGCTCGGCATCGGCCTTCTTGCGCGCCTCTTTGGGCATATGGGCAGCGATGATCTTCTTTTCGAGCTCTTCGATGTCCGCGCCCTCTTCGCCTTCGCCCAACTCCTTCTGAATGGCCTTGACCTGCTCATTCAGGTAGTAGTCGCGCTGGCTCTTTTCCATCTGCTTCTTCACGCGGCCGCGAATCCGCTTCTCGACCTGGAGGATGTCGATTTCGGTTTCGAGTTGCGTGAGCAGACCCTCGAGGCGCTCGGAGGTGCCGACGATCTCGAGCATCTTCTGCTTCTGCTCGAGCTTCAAGGGAAGATGCGCGGCGATCGTGTCGGCCAGGCGTCCGGCATCATCGATGCCAGCCAGCGAGGTCAGGATCTCCGGGGGGATCTTCTTGTTCAGTTTTACGTACTGCTCGAACTGCGCGACGATGGCGCGGCGCAGGGCTTCGGTCTCGGAGCCTTGCATGGCGTCCGGTTCGATCGGCGACACCTGGCAGGTGAAATGCGAATCGGCATCTTCGATGCTGTTGATGCGGGCGCGCTGGGTGCCTTCGACCAGCACCTTGACGGTGCCGTCGGGCAGCTTGAGCATCTGCAGGATGCCGGCTACGCAGCCGATCTCGTAGACGTCTTCGGGGGTGGGATCATCCTTGCCGGCGGATTTCTGGGCCACCAGCATGATGCTCTTGCCCGCTTCCATCGCAACCTCGAGCGCGCGGATAGAGCGCGGACGGCCGACGAACAGCGGGATGACCATGTGCGGAAACACCACGACATCGCGCAGTGGAAGCAGGGGCAGGTCGATCGGGTCGGAAGGCAGGGTCTGGCTGGCAGACATAGGAGGTTCCTCGGTATGACTCGGCGTATCGGGGACGGGAGGCCTGGGTATACCCGGACAATCCACGTCGGTTACGTCTGTTATGGGAACAATAGCCGAAAATTCAAGATCTCGGCGCCTGGATCCCCCAAAGGCTGAAAAAAACCGCGGGGCGGCACCCTCAGTATGCAAGCGTCGCGCCTGCAGGAAAAGCGTGTTTGCACCCGGGAATGTGCCTTAGGCAAAAAAACCCGTTACAGGAACGGGCTTTTTTGAAATATCAGGCTGCGGCGTCGCGGACTTCTCCGCGCTCTGGCTTGTCTGAAGCCGCGTCCTCGTCGGCGTAGATGAGCAATGGCTTGCCCTCGCCTTCGATCGCGTTCTCGTCCAGCACCACGCGCTTGACGTTGCCCTGGGAAGGCAGGTCATACATGGTGTCGAGCAGGGCCTGCTCGATGATGGAACGCAGACCGCGCGCGCCCGTCTTGCGGCGCAGCGCCTTGCGGGCGATCGCCTTCAGGGCGGCGGGACGCACGTCGAGCTCGGCGCCTTCCATGGCGAACAGCTTCTGGAACTGCTTGAGCAAGGCATTCTTGGGCTCGGTCAGGATTTGCACCAGGGCCGCTTCGTCCAGCTCGTCCAGGGTTGCGACCACCGGCAGACGGCCAACCAGTTCGGGAATCAGGCCGAACTTGATCAGGTCTTCGGGTTCGACTTCGGAGAACAGTTCGCCCACGCCGCGCTCCGACTTGGCGCGCACCGAGGCCGAAAAGCCGATGCCCGATTTCTCGGTGCGGTCGCGGATGACCTTTTCCAGTCCGTCGAAGGCGCCGCCCACGATGAACAGGATGTTGGTCGTGTCGACCTGGACGAAGTCCTGGTTCGGGTGCTTGCGGCCGCCCTGCGGGGGCACCGAGGCGACCGTGCCTTCGATCAGTTTCAGCAGGGCCTGCTGCACGCCCTCGCCCGATACGTCGCGGGTGATGGACGGGTTGTCGGACTTGCGGGAAATCTTGTCGATTTCATCGATGTAGATGATGGCGCGCTGCGCCTTTTCCACTTCGTAGTTGCAGTTCTGCAGCAACTTCTGAATGATGTTCTCGACGTCTTCGCCCACGTAACCGGCCTCGGTCAGCGTGGTGGCGTCGGCCATGACGAAGGGCACGTTCAGCATGCGCGCCAGCGTCTGGGCCAGGAGCGTCTTGCCCGACCCGGTGGGGCCGATCAGCATGATGTTGCTCTTGGAGAGCTCGACTTCGTCGCCCTTGATCTCGCCGTGGCGGATGCGCTTGTAATGGTTGTAGACGGCCACGGCCAGCATGCGCTTGGGCGAGTTCTGCCCAATGACGTACTGGTCGAGGAAGGTCTTGATTTCAGCCGGAGTGGGCAGTTCGGAACGAATCGCCGCGCGCGCGGTGGCTTGCGCCTCCTCGCGGATGATGTCGTTGCAAAGATCTATGCATTCATCGCAGATGAATACCGACGGACCCGCGATCAGCTTGCGGACTTCATGCTGGCTTTTATTGCAAAACGAGCAATGCAGCACTTTTGCGTCTGCCGATCCCTTTTTTTCAGGCATATATGTTCGTATCTCAGGTAAAGATGCGCCAGGCCGGCTAAAGGCCTAGCGCATGCGCTTACTCAAACGTGGTGGCAGCGGGTTCGGGTCAACCGGGAAGTCAGCCTTCCGAGCGGGAGGTCATAACCTTGTCCACCAGTCCATACGATACCGCATCTTCGGCCGACATGAAGTTGTCACGCTCCGTGTCTATGCCGATGCGTTCCATGGTCTGGCCGGTATTGTCGGCCAGGATGCGGTTCAGGCGTTCGCGCAGGTCCAGGATCTCGCGAGCCTGGATCTGAATGTCCGAAGCCTGCCCCTGGGCGCCGCCCGAGGGCTGGTGGATCATGATGCGCGAGTTGGGCAGCGTGAAGCGCTTGCCCTTCTTGCCTGCCGCCAGCAGGAACGCGCCCATGCTGGCCGCCAGGCCGGTGCAAAGGGTGGACACGTCCGGCTTGACGAATTGCATGGTGTCAAAGATGGCCATTCCCGCATACACCGACCCGCCGGGCGAGTTGATGTACAGGGAAATGTCCTTGTCAGGATTCTCCGATTCCAGGAACAGCAACTGCGCCACGACCAGGTTGGCCGTTGCGTCATTGACCGGACCCACCAGGAAAATGAGCCGCTCGCGGAGCAGACGCGAATAGATGTCGTAGGCGCGTTCGCCGCGCCCCGACTGCTCGATCACCATGGGAATGTAGCCCAGGCCGGTGGGGGTCACCGAAGACCCGCCATTCATTGCCGCATAGAAATCGGTGAATCTCTGCATAGTGTTACGCCATCCCCATCAACTGATCGAAAGGCACCTTCTCTTCGGTGACCTTGGCCTTTTCAAGCACGTGCGCGACGACATTGTCTTCCAGCACGATAGCCTCGATTTCAGCACGACGCTGGCGGTCGGCCAGGTAATAGCTGACAACCTGTGCGGGTTGTTCGTAGTTCTCGGCGAACTCTTCGATACGCGCACGGACTTGTTCGGGCTTGGCTTGCAGCTGGGCTTGCTTGACCAGTTCCGACACCAGCAGGCCCAGGCGCACGCGGCGCTCGGACTCGGTGGCGAAGGCTTCGGCCGGGATCGGCACGGATTCGGCGTTGGGGATGCCGCGCTGCTTCAGCTCTTCGCGGGCGGCGGCGACACGGCCTTGCACGTCGTTGTCGACCAGGGCCTTCGGCACGTCGAACTTGCCGGCTTCGACCAGGGCGTCCATGACGCTGGACTTGGTGCGGCCAGCCGAACGGACCTTGACTTCGCGCTCGATGTTGCTGCGGATGTCGGCCTTCAGCTTTTCGATGTCGCCTTCGGCCTGGCCGAGGGACTTGGCGAATTCGCCGTTCAGTTCGGGCAGCACGCCTTCAGCCACTTCCTTGACGGTGATGGTGAATTCGGCGGTCTTGCCGGCAACTTCCTTGCCCTGGTAGTCATCGGGGAACTTGAGCGGGAAGACCTTGCTTTCGCCAGCCTTCAGGCCGCGGGCGGCTTCTTCGAATTCCGGCAGCATGCGGCCTTGGCCGAGCACGAACGGGAAGGCTTCGGCCTTGCCGCCTTCGAACGGCACGCCGTCGATGGTGCCGGCGAAGTCCAGCGTGACGCGGTCGCCGTCTTGCGAGGCGCGGCCTTCACGGGCTTCGAACGTGGCGCGCTGCTTGCGCAGGACGTCCAGGGTCTGCTGCACTTCGGCGTCGGTGACGGCCGTTTCGTAGCGGGTGACGGCCAGGGCCGACAGATCCGGCACGGCGACTTCGGGGTAGACCTCGAACGTGGCGGTGAACGCCAGCGTGTCGTCGGCAACGCCTTCAGTCTTGGGCTCGAGGTTCGGGGCGCCGGCGACGCGCAGCTTGGCGCCATCGACAGCTTGTTCAAAGGCACGGCCAACTTGGCTATTGATCACGTCGTAGCGGATGCCGGGGCCATGGCTACGCTCGAGCATGGCGAGCGGAGCTTTGCCCGGACGGAAGCCGGGGACCTTGGCGGTCCGGGCCACGCGCTTCAATTGCGCCTGGACTTCCTTTTCGACGTCGGCCACCGAGACGGCCAGATCAACACGGCGCTCCAGGCCGGAGAGGGTTTCAACCACAGGCTGCATTAAAAGACCTATTTTCCGAGAGATAAAGAGATGACGGGCGGATAAACGGGGCATTTTACCGGAAACTTCCGGTCCCCTGACGCAAAGGGGCGCGAGCACCCGGATAAGTCCGGATACTCGCGCCCCGTTTTCCACCCGGGACGGGAGAATATACGTCAGCCAGAAAGCCTTATTTGGCCTTGGCGATGCGCTCTTCGATGTGCTGCGCGCGCTTGGCCGAGGACGGATGCGAGCTCATCATGTCGCTCTTGCCGCCGTCCAGCTCAGCCAGCTTCTGGAACGCGGTCACCAGGCCGCGGGTGTTCAGGCCCTTGGCCTGCAGCTGGTCGAACGAGTAATCGTCGGCGGCGCTTTCCTGCGACTGCGAGAACTGCGCGTTGATGAACTTCTCGGTCAGGTCGCCCAGTTGCGACGAGCTGAGCGCGGCCACGGTGGCGCCGCCTGCCGCATTGGCGGCATCGCGCGCGGCGGAAACGGTGTAGGCGGTCTGCATCGCCTTCTTGCTGTGGCCCAGCGCGACGTGGCCGATTTCGTGGCCCACCACGCCCATCACCTCATCGTCGGTCATCATGTCCATCAGGCCGCTGTAGACGCGGATGCAGCCGTTGGCCATGGCCCAGGCGTTGACGTCCTTGGTGATGTAGACCTTGTAGCTGGCCTTCTGGCCGTTGACCGTGCCGCCCAGTTGCTTGGCGATCTTCTGCAGACGGGCGTCGTACTTGCTGCCGGGAGCGGCGATCTTTTCCTGGGAATCGCTCTGCGCGCAAGCCTTGTCCGACAGGGTCTTGATCTCGGCATCGCTCAGCGTGGCAGCTTGAACGACCTTGCTGCCGGCGCCGACCAGGCCGCCGATGTCCAAAGCGTGGGAGGCGGAGAAAGGGGCGAGCGCAACGCCCAGGGCGGCGACGGTGTAGCGGATCTTCATGGGAACAAACTCCTCTTTACTGGCTCTATGCGAACGAGGCCGCAATTCTATATACGACCAATGCGCACCAAGCGTTTCGCCACACAGTTTCGCAAATGCCAGTTTTCCTTACATAAAACCCGAACAGGATTTGCGCAATCGTGCTAGCGGGTATTCCCTTGGATCAGACCCTCTCAAAGAAACTGATATCTGCGGCAACGCGGCGTTGATAGAATTGCGCCCGCCATTTTTTCGCACACACCATAGGGCTCGCACCCAAATGATCTCCAACACCCCTCCCCGCCTGGGCCTGCTGCCCAGCCTGATCTTCAGCTCGCGCTGGCTGCAACTGCCCCTGTACCTGGGATTGATCGTCGCGCAAGGCGTCTACGTCATGCTGTTCCTGAAAGAGCTCTGGCACCTGGTGACGCACGCCAGCAGCTTCGGCGAAATGGAGATCATGCTGATCGTGCTGGGCCTGATCGACGTGGTGATGATCTCGAACCTGCTGGTCATGGTGATCGTGGGCGGCTACGAAACCTTCGTGTCCCGCCTGCGCCTGCAAGGCCACCCGGACCAGCCGGAATGGCTCAGCCACGTGAACGCCAGCGTGCTCAAGGTCAAGCTGGCCATGGCCATCATCGGCATCTCCTCGATCCACCTGCTGCGCACCTTCATCGAGGCCGGCACGCTGGGCACGCCGAACGCGCGCTTCTCCGAGGCCGGCGTGATGTGGCAGACCATCATCCACGCCCTCTTCATCCTGTCGGCGCTGGGAATTGCGCTGGTGGACAAGCTGGCCACGCCACCGGCCAACCACGCGAAGCACTGACGCCGGCAAGCGCCCCAGAGGCGCGCCCGCCCGGCAACAAAAAAAGCCCCCGCACATTGCGTGCGGGGGCTTTTTTCTGGGCGGAGCGCCGGGCCGGCCCGGGGCGCTGCCCTGCGAAGGTCAGGCCGCTACCTTGATGTTCTTTGCGCTGGGACCCTTGGGGCCGGTACCGACCTCAAAGGTGACGCGCTGGTTTTCCTGCAGCGACTTGTAGCCTTCGCTGCGGATTTCCGAGTAGTGAGCGAAAAGATCCTTGCTGCCATCATCGGGCATGATGAAACCATAACCCTTTTCGGCGTTGAACCACTTAACGATGCCGGTTGCCATGGAGTGTCCTTGAACCTAGAAAAAGCGATTGCTCGCGGGGCGCCAGATCATCAAGGATGGGAGAGGAAGCAACCGCAGTACCACTGACGGCGACAAGTGAAACGCAGACCGCGTCGCTTGAAAATCTCGCTGAACCCAGTGTATTGGCGAACCCCGAAAAACGTCAAACATCCGCAAATTCAGGAGCACCGCCAAAGCAGCGGAGAAGCAAGGCCGGCGCGGGTTTGACACCGCCAGGCAGCCCGGAAATTTTCAACTTGGCACGCGTAGACACATGCGGATACCTGCTGCCGGAAAGGCGCCTGGACCCACGTGCCGCGCGCGGTGCGCCTACCCCGCAAACCCGCCGGAATCGAGAAACTCCTGCTCCGCCTGCGTAGTTTGCCGGCCCAACGCGGCATTGCGATGGGGAAAGCGCCCGAAGCGCTTGATGATGTCGCGATGCAGGACCGCCCAGCGCAGCGAGTCGGCGTCCAATGGTTCCATCAAGGCCACGGCGCGGTTTTGCGCGGCGAGGTTCTCCGCGTGCTCGAAGGGCAGGTAGAAAAACTGACGCAGTTGCGGGTCCACCCCCAGATCATGGCCGGCCGCGATGGCCCGGTCGGCGAAGTACTGGGCCAAAGGGTCCGTGGCGAACATGTGCGCCGTCCCCCGGTAGGCGTTGCGCGGAAACTGGTCCAACAGGACCATCAGGGCCAAGGCGCCGGTGGCATCGTCCAGCCACGCATCCAACTGGCGCGCGGCCGCAGCCATGTGGGCGGCCTCGAAACGGGCGCGGAAGGCTGCGTCGAAGTCCGCGCTCTTGTTGAACCACTGTTGCGGGCCGGCATCGCGCCAGAACGCCACCACCTCGTGGGGTTGCGGAACGATTTGCGTGGCGGGGGTAGAAGTCATGAGCGCGCATATCCTGAAGTCGAAAGCAAGGCCGACAATAACAGAGACGCGCACCATATTAGGATCCATACACCGAATGAATGAATCGGGTGTGACTTGGAAACCTGAATAACGCACTCTAGGGATTACCCTGAGATTACAAGCGCAGCGATACTTTCCATGTTTAGGAACGCTGCGGCAGAAAACAAAAAAGCCCCACGAGGGGGCTTCTATCGAAAACTCAGACCCTTACAGGACCTGGATCTTCGTAGCTTGCGGGCCCTTGGGGCCGTTGGCCGTCACAAAGCTGACGCGCTGGTTCTCTTCCAGAGACTTGAAGCCCGAGCCCTGAATTTCGGAGAAGTGAGCGAACAGATCCTTACCACCCGCTTCCGGAGTGATGAAGCCATAGCCCTTTTCCGAGTTGAACCACTTAACGACGCCGGTTTCCATACTGTATTTCCTAGAGATAATGGGCAAATGCCCGGAGGTCACGAATCAATCAAGGAGGGGACAGTAGAACAATAACGCTGAGCCGGAAAAGGCACGGCACTGAACGAAAATCGCAACGCTTGTGATCGTGTGCCGACACTATCGTTAGGTTCCCCTCACAAGTCAACATAATCCTAAAAAATGCGTGCCAATAATGCAACAAAGAGAAACTGCACGCGGATTCCACACATTTTCATAGGCAATAAGAAGTCCTGCATAGGTGTTTACACCCACGCATCATAAAAAAACAATCTAGGCTTATATAAATGCCGCCTGCCCGCGTACGAGGATTTCTTCATACGCCGTTCGGGCTAGCACTTTGGTTTGCCGCCAGGCTTACTCGTCGATAGGTAAACCCAGCAGATCGAGCGCCGCGCCGAAAGCATCGGGACCCGAGCAAAGGAAAACCGCCACGTCGCCGGGATTCATATTCTCCAGGACTTGGTCGATCTGTTCTTGCGCATTATCAACATTGTCGACACTAGAGGCGTGTATGTCAGCCCCTGCTTCGACTTTTTCACGCGGCACGATGTCTGCGATCGCATTGAGATCCGCCACGCCTTCCAGGACGTAGACGCTGATGCTCTCGCCATCCAGCGTGGTGTGCAGCTCGACGCCGCCCGCTACGTCGGCAACCTGCCGACTTACTATTTCCATGATCACTCTTCCTTGACTTGCGGGCGCTGCCCGCCTGGGCACGCACCTTGCAGGTGCACTCGCACGCCCAGGCGCGACTATAACAGCCTTGGGCTAATGCTTCTTGACAGTAGGACCAAGCGACTGCCGCGCGGCGCCGGAGGTGGCGGCAACGGAACGGGTCCGCACCCCGGCATCGGCCAGAACCCGGACCAGCGGCTTCTGCGCCGCCAGGAAGCGGTCCTTCTCCTCGCCGGCGAGCTTGCAGACGAACATCTGGGCCAGGAGCTGTGTACGGCGGGCCTTGCGGTTGCCGGCCTCCTGGGCCAGCCAGTCGCCGACCCACGCCGCCGCCGCATCCGCATCGCCCTGCAGCTTGATATGGCCAAGCAGATCGAACACGGTCACGCCTTCGATGCGGCCGTCCTCGCTGCGCGTGAGAAAGAGCTTGGCGGCCTGGCCCGTGTAGCCGGGGATCAGCGCGAGGCAATCGCGCTCTGCGGGTTTCTTCATGGAATCTGCATGTATCGGTTATCGAGAACCCTGGACTGTAACCCGGCTGCGGCCCCTGTCGCGTCGCGGCAATGGATCTCTGCTATCGTCGGCCTGTCTTTTACCCCCAATGAATGGTGGACAACATGCAACGCGATTTCGACCTGGTCGTCACTATCCTGGGCGCCCTGCGCGACGCCCCCGGCCCCAACCTGAGCACGCACGACATCAAGAACGTGGCCCTGGCGCCGCATCCCGAAGAGCAAGGCCTGCAACTGATTGCGCATCACCTCGACCTGCTGGAAGACGCCGGCCTGGTGAAGCAGATCAGCGAGACGGCGGCCACCGCGGGCGCGACGCGCTGGCGCATCACCTGGAAGGGCTACGACGCCCTGGAACAGGATGAAGAAGACGAAGACGACGAAGATTTCGACGCCGAAGAATAAGGCGCGAAGCGCTCAGCGGCGCAAGAGTATGCGCCGCGTGAGCAGCGATGCGGCGGCGCCGATCACCAGGCTGAACATGAAGGCGGCGATCGACAGCATCGCCGACAGTTCGCTGAAGCCGCCGTGGCGGGACAGCAGGAACACCGCCACGCCCACCGCCGCGGCCAGCGCGACAACCCCCAGCAGCACCCGCTTGACGGAGCCCAGGCGCCCGCATAGCGAGCCGCCTGCCAGCGCCGCCGCCACCATAGCGGCCATGGACCAGAACAGGTATTCGTACTGCATGCGGACGGTCTCCCCCGAAGGTATTGAGGCGCAGGCATTATAGGCGTCCGCCTGCGCGGTCCGCCGCGGGCTAGGCGACGGCGACCACGCTGATCTCCACCTGGGCGCCGTAGTGCAGCTCGCGGGTGGGCACAATGGCCCGCGCGGGCCGGTGAGCGCCGAAGCACTCCTCGTAGACTTGGTTGACCTCGTCCCAAAGCGCCACGTCCGGGATGTACACGGTCACGCTGGCGACCGCGGCAAGCGACGCGCCGGCCGCTTCGAGTATGGCGCGAACACTGCGCAGCGCTTCCCGGGTCTGGGCCGCGGCGCCATCGGCCAGCGCTGGTCGCGCGCCCGGCGCAGCGGGCGGCAGGAAGCCCAATTGCCCCGAAACGAATATGAAACCGTTGGCGCGGACCGCCTGCGAATAATGGCCCGCGGGCGGCGTGGCCCGATTCGTATGGATGAGATCCATGCATGCCTCCTCGTGAAAGGCGGCTTACCAGCCGCGAAAGCGTTCCCAATGCGCCACCACCCCGGACGAATCCGGACGCACGACCTCGTAGGCATCATGCTGCGCGCAGGTGGCGCAGGCGTGATTGGGCACGATGCGCAGCTTCGCCCCCAGCGGCAGCTCGGGCAAGGCCGCGCCGCTGCCAGGACGCACCTTGATGATGCCCTGCTCCTGGTTGGTCTCGGCCAGCAGCAAGTCGGGGTAGACCGTACCGCTGGCGTCGCACACCAGGCCGTACAGTTGGTCCACCCGCTGCTTGGCCGTGCCCCGGTCGCGCGACATGGCCATCCATCCGGCATCCACCAGGATCCAGCCCTTGTCCGGCTGATGGCCGATCACGGTCGTCAACACCGTGGCGGCGATGTCGTCGACCGTACACACGCCCAGCCCGGCCATCACCAGATCGAAGAATACGTATACGCCCGCGCGCACTTCGGTCACGCCATCGAGCTTGCGGGCGAAATGCGCGGTGGGGGTGGATCCCACGCTGACCACGGGACATGGCAGGCCAGCCTGGCGGATCGCCTCGGCGCAACTCACGGCCGCCACGCGCTCCTGCTCGGCCATGTCGGCAATGGCGTCGACGCTATCGCAGCCGTACGACTCGCCGGCGTGCGTCATGACGCCGCGCAGGCACGCGCCGTCTTCATGCAGGACGCGCGCAATCGCCAGCAACTGTGCCGTATTACCCGGCTGCACCCCGGCGCGATGGCCGTCGCAGTCGATCTCGATCAGTGCCGGGATGGCGTCGCCAGCATCCCTCCCCCGCTGGGCGACGGCGCGCGCCGCTTCCAGGCTGTCCACCACCACGGTGAGATCCACGCCGCGGCGGCGCAGCGCCAGCACGCGGTCCAGCTTTGCCGGCGACACGCCCACGGCGTACAGCAGGTCGGTGACGCCGGCAGCCGCGAACTGTTCGGCCTCCTGCAGCGTGGACACGGCGGCCGGCCCCTGGGGTGTAGACATGAGCCGGCGCGCGACGTCGATCGATTTGGGCGTCTTCAGGTGCGGACGCAGTTGCACCCCATGCCCGGCCATCAGCGCATTCAGACGATCGATGTTGCGCATCATGCGCGTCTCGTCGAGCAGCAGGCACGGGGTGTCCAGGGTCTCGAGGGAGGAAGGCGTGGCGTTCTGGTTCATGGCGTTCTCGGCATGGCGTATCGGAATGGCTGAAGTATGGCGCGGCGGCGGTTCCGCGTGTTTAATCTAGACTTAATCATCCATTAATCCATGCCTGCATGATTACGACCGAAGACCTGCGTTTCTTCCTTAGCCTGGCCGCCACCCGCTCGCTGGCCGAAGCGGCGCGCGCGCTGGATGTCACGCCGCCCGCAGTCACCCAAAGACTGCATACGCTGGAAAAACGGCTGGGGGTCAGGCTGGTCAACCGTTCGGGACGCGGCACCGCGCTGACCGACGAAGGCAGGCTGCTGGCGCTGCGGGCGGAACAGATCTGCGGCGAACTGGGCGACCTGGCCGACGAACTGGCAGGCCGCAGGGGCGTGGTGGCAGGCCATCTGCGCGTGGTCGCGCCGCTGGGATTCGGGCAGCGCTACATCGCTGGGCTGGTCGCCGAGTTCCGCAGCCAAAGCGCGGACGTGACCGCCAGCCTGACGCTATCCGACGGGCCGCCGCGGCTGGCTTCCGATGACTGGGATGTGATGGTTCACATCGGCGAGCTGCGCGATTCGACATTGGTCGCGTACCCGCTGGCGCCCAATCGCCGGATCCTGTGCGCGGCGCCCTCCTACCTGGCGCGCCACGGCGCTCCTGCCAAGCCCGAGGACCTGCGCGGGCACGACTGCATCGCGCTGCGCGAGAACGATGAAGACGTGACCTTGTGGCGCTTCAAGCATGGACGCGGCCCGGCCGTGGGGGTGCGCGTGGCGCCGGTGCTGTCCAGCAATGCCGGGGAAACCGCCGTGGAGTGGGCCCTGGCCGGGCACGGCATCATCGTGCGCTCGGAATGGGATGTGGCCACGCATCTGCAGGCGCGCGCGCTGGTGCCGCTGCTGCCCGGCTGGACCTTGCCGTCGGCCGACGTGGTGGCCCTGGTGAAATCGCGCCAGGAACTGCCCGCGCGCACGGCCGGCTTTCTGGCGCATCTGCGCGCCGCCTTTGCAACGGCGCCCTGGCGCGCCTAGTCGAGCATGGCCTCGGCCTCGATCTCGATCAGCCATTCCGGCAGCGACAGGCCGCTGACGATGATCCACGATGAGGGCGGAGGATCTTTCTTGAAGCGGTCGCGCAGCGCCTGCGCAATGACTTCCTGATCTTCCCTGGCCGTTTCGCAGATGTAGATGCGCAGCATGATCACCTGCGCCAAAGTGCCGCCGGCCGCAGCCAGCACGCGCTCGACATTGTCCAGCGCGGCTTCGGTCTGCTCCTGCAGGCCCGGCCCCGCCGTACGCTCGTTGATGTCGACGCCAACCTGGCCGGACAGCAGCATGCGGCGCTGCCCCGTGACGATGACGGCCTGGCTGAATCCATACTGGACGGTGTTGAACACGGTGTCGGGATTGACGACTGTTCTGGACATGCGGTTCTCCTTGCGGCGCGCCTGGGGAGGGCGCCGGACTCCCCATTCTATCGGCCGGCCTGGTCAGGCGCCGGCGCGACCGGCCACGGGACTGCGTCCCACCGGCATGGCGGCCAGCAGCACGATGGCGCCCGCCCCTACCGCCGTCCAGAATCCCGCGCCCACGCCGTAGTGGTCGACCACCCAGCCCGCCAGCGCCGCGCCCGCCGCGACGCCCGCACCCAGGCCAGTCACCAGCCACGTCAGGCCTTCCGTCAGGCGATGGCCAGGCACGCTGCTTTCCACCAGCGCCATCGCGATGATCATGGTCGGCGCGAACGACAGGCCGGCCAGCAGCACGCCCAGCACCAGGGTCAGCAGATCGTTCACCAGCAGCAGCGGAACCGTGGTGAACGCTGTTACCGCCGCCGCGACCACAAGCAGGCGGGCCAGCGGCATCTGGAACTTCAGTACGCCGAACACCAGGCCGGCCACGCAGGAACCCAGGGCATAGGCCGACAGCACCAGGCTGGCGCCGGCCGGCATGCCCTGCTGCCGGGCAAAGGCGACGCTCAGGACGTCGATGGTGCCGACGATGACGCCCATGGCGGCCATCATCGCCAGCAGGGACCGCATCGGCGGCATGCGCAACACCGACGCCTGACGCCCTTCCTGCGTAAACCGCACGGCAGGCGCCGTGGCCCGCTGCAGCACGAAGGCCGTGACGCCCACCGCGAGCAGCAGCGCCGCGAACAAGGGGCCAGCCTGCGGAAAAAACAGCGCGCTCAGCCCGACGGCCAGCGGCGGGCCGACGATGAAGCTTAGCTCGTCGGCCACGGACTCCAGCGCGTAGGCGGTGCGCAACTGCGGCTGGTCCCTGAATATCTCGGTCCAGCGCGCGCGTATCATCGCCGGCATGCTGGGCAAGGCGCCAGCCAGCGCGGCGAAGACAAACAGGGTCCACTCGGGCGCATTCCATTGCACGCAGGCCGCCAGGCCAACCAGCCCCGCGACGCACAGGCCCGCGGCTACCGGCAGCACCCTGCCCTGGCCATGGCGGTCCACCAGGCGGGAAATCCGCGGCGCCAGCAAGGCCGTGGCCAGCGCAAACGTGGCGGCGACGGCGCCCGCCAACGCGTAGGACCCGCGAACCTCGGACAGCATGGTGATGATGCCGATGCCGATCATGGGCAAAGGCAGGCGGGCGATGGCGCCGGCCAGGACAAAACCCAGTGCGCCGGGCGCCTGGAACAACTCGCGATACGGATTCGACACCGGAAACCTTTGATTGCCATGGACAGCGGCATCGTATTCACATACGATGCGTATGTCAATTTACATACGTATCGTATGTGCATGGAGAGAGCATGACGCGTTCCCGCGCCGAGATGATCGAAGCCACCCGCGCGAAACTGTTGGCCACGGCCCGGCAAGCCTTCCGCGATGTCGGCTATGCGGCCACGTCCATGGACGACTTCACGGCGGCGGCGGGGTTGACCCGAGGCGCCCTGTACCACCACTTCGGCGACAAGAAAGGCCTGCTCGCCGCCGTGGTCGAACAGATCGACGGCGAAATGGACCAGCGCCTGGCGGCCATCGCAGCGCGGGCGCCCGATGCCTGGTCCGCCTTGCAGGGACGCTGCCGCGCGTATCTGCAGATGGCGGCCGAAACCGAGATCCGGCGCATCGTGCTGCAAGATGCACGGGCGGTGCTGGGCGGGGCGGCGGACGGCTCGCAGCAACACTGCATTGCTTCCCTCGCCGCGCTGTTGCAGACGATGATGGATCAGGACCTGATCGAAGCCGCCGCGCCGCAGGCGCTGGCGCGGCTGATCAACGGCAGCCTGGTCGAAAGTGCCTTCTGGATCGCGCAGGACGCCGAGGACGGCCCGCGTCTGGCGCAGGCCTTGCAGGCGCTGGACCTGCTGTTGCGCGGCTTGCTCAAGCGCTGACCGCCGCCGCGGCGAGGACTGCGGCGCTCGTACACAGCGTTTGCTGTTGCACGCCGGCATGCGTATTATCCAATAATTATCTTGTTTAAATAATTTTTCTCGAAGGCGGAAGACCGCGTGAGCACCGGCACAACCCATGTTTCAAGCGCGTCCTGGGCAGATCTGCTGCACGGGACCAATGCCCTGCGCTCGATCGCGCTGGCGGGCGGGGTGGCGCTGCACGCCATCAACGTCTACATCGTCACCACCATCCTGCCCAGCGTCATCAAGGACATCGGCGGCTTGGAGTATTACGCCTGGAACACCACACTGTTCGTCGTGACCTCCATCGTCGGGTCGGCGCTGTCGGCCAGACTGATCGAAACGCTGGGGCCGCGCGCAGCCTACCTGCTCGCCGTCGCGGTGTTCACCGCAGGTACCGTGGTGTGCGCGCTGGCGCCGAGCATGCCGGCGCTGCTGGCCGGACGCAGCATCCAGGGCTTGGGTGGCGGCATCCTGTTTGCGCTCAGCTATGCCCTGATCCGCCTGGTATTCGAGGCGCCGCTCTGGTCGCGCGCAATGGCCCTGGTGTCCGGCATGTGGGGCGTCGCCACCCTGTGCGGCCCCGCCATCGGCGGCGTCTTCGCCCAGACCGGGCACTGGCGGCTGGCGTTCTGGGCCTTGTTGCCCGTGGCCGCCGCCCTGGCGGCGATCGTGGCCCTCAAGGTAGGCGGCAAGGAATCGGTTCCGGCCTCGCGGCCAAGCCCGCTGCCCGTGACCACGCTGGGCCTGCTGGTGGCCAGTGTGCTGGCGATCACGCTGGCCAGCCTGTCGACGGACCTGCGCTGGAATCTGGCGGGCATCGCCGCCGGACTGGCCATCGCCGCGCTGATCGCGGCGGTGGACCAGCGCGCCGCAAAGCGGCTGCTGCCGACCGGCGCCTACTCGATAGCCACGCCGCTGGGCGCGCTGTACGCGGTGATGTGCCTGGTGGTAGCGGCTATCACCACCGAAATCTTCGTGCCGTATTTCCTGCAGGTCATCCATGGCATGACACCGCTGGCGGCCGGCTACATGACGGCGGCCATGGCGGCGGGCTGGACCTTGGCCGCCATGCCCAGCGCCACCCGCAGCGGCCCGGCGGCGAATTTCCTGGTGCGCCTGAGTCCCATGGTGATCCTGGCCGCGCTGGCCGCCCTGGCCTATATGACGCCGCGCACGGCGCAACTGCAGTCCTACCCGGGGCTGGCGCTCTATGTGCTGGCGCTAGCCGGCGTGGGCTTCGGCATCGGCCTGAGCTGGCCGCACCTGCTGACGCGCATATTCACCGCGGCGCCTGCCGGCGAAGAAACCCTGACATCTTCGTCCATCACGACGGTGCAGCTTTACGCGACGGCATTGACGGCGGCGCTGGCCGGCGTCATCACCAATAGCGCAGGCCTGGCGGATCCCGGGGGCGTCGCGGGCGCACAGCATGCGGCGCAATGGCTGTTTGCTGCGTTCGCGCTGGCGCCGGCCGGCGCCCTGCTGCTGCTCGGGCGCATCACGCGCAGCCATGCGCAGGACGCCATCCAGCAATAGCAGCCAGCCGGGCCCGCCAATTTCCGCCAAAGGCGGTATGGATGGCCCGGGCCGCTTTTGCTACGCTGGACGCTATCTGCAAGGGGTCCTGGCCATGACCAACAGAATCCGCGTGCTGACCGTCCAGCCGTCGTCGTTCTCGGCGCGTTTCGCGTTCCTGGGTATCGCCCTGCGCTGGACTCTGGGCGCAACGCCCCGCCCCAGCCGGCTGCTGATCGGGCCGCACGACCTCGAACCGGTAGGCTCCGAGGCAGCCTTCTGGCAATTCGCCTTGCGGCATGCCGCGACCGGCCGGTCCTTCCTGGTGACGCGCGGCGACCGCTGGGACCTGGCGGCGTCCGTGGACGGCGACGAAGTGCGGGCTTTCGGCCGCAAGTTCGCTTTGCGACAATGCCTGTTCTGATTCGGCCGGCGCGGACGCCTCGCGCGCGCGCCTGCACTGAAAGGAACAGCCATCTCAACGCCCGACACCACCGTCATCCATCTCAACGGCCCGATCAACAGCGGTAAATCGACGGTCGGCGTAGCGCTGGCCGGCCTGCTGCCCGCTGCACGCTTCATCGACGGCGACGATCACGACGCCCCCAGCCATCTGCCATACACCGAGCAATGGGCGCTGGCGCTGGCCCGCCTCACCAGGCTGATCGCCGAGGCGCAGGAGCGTTATCTGGTCATCGCCTACCCCTTGGAGCAGGATAGCTACGAGCAAATCCTGGCTGCGTGCCGGCAACGCGGCGCGTGCTTGCGCGTAGTGACCCTGGCCCCCACGCTTGCGGCCGCGCAATCGGACAGAGGCGGACGGGTATTGACCGATTGGGAGCGGGAGCGCGTCGCGCAGATGTACCGCGAAGGCTATGCCACGCGTCCGTTCAGCGACCTGGTGCTGGACACTTCAGGCACGGATGCGCAAACCAGCGCCCGCCAGATCGCGCAGTGGCTCGCGGCCTAGCCTAGCGCGCCGGCTGGCGCTGATACTGGGCATCGGGAGCGCGGCCGCGCAGCAACGACTCCGGATGCGCTTGCAGATAGTCCGACAGTTCCCGCAGCGACCGGGCCGCCCGCGACAGTTCCTGCAAGACTGCATTGGCATTGACCGGCAGGCCGGCGTCCGGATTCAACACCCCGCCCACGGCAGCCAAGGACTTGCTGGCCTGGCGCAGCATGGCTTGCGCCTCGGGCGCCAGGCGGGTATCGAGCCGCTTCATCAGGCTGGAAGTGGCGCGCAGCAATTGGCCCAGATCGGCGCCCAGCCCTTCGAACGGCACCCTGTCCAGCTTGGTGAGGATACTGTTGATCTGCTGCTGCAACTGATCCAGGTTGTTCGGCACGGTAGGAATGAAGGGATCCTCTTCCATCTTGAACGTCACCGGCTTGGCGTCGGGGAACACCGCCAAGGCGACATATAGCTGCCCGGTCAGCAGATTGCCGATACGCAGTTGCGCGCGCAGGCCCTGCTGGATCAAAGCGGCCAGCAGCTTGCCGCTGGGATGCTGCAGCGTCGAACCCGAGTATTCCTTGATTTCCTCGACCGTCTGCGCGCCCAGGCGTTCGGGGTAGACGGTGGCTCCGACCAGCGCATAGAACTGCTTGATCGCCGGATCGAACTCCAGGCGGATCGAGTCCACCTGGCCGATGGACGCGCCATACGCGTCGATGGGCGCGCCGACCACCAGCCCCCGGACCGACTGGTCAAAGCGCATGCGGATGTGCAGCGGCGTGCCATCGGGTTGCGCGCGGGCCGCGCCTTCAGACGAGAAGATGGTGAACTCGGCATCGGCCTTGGCCGCCACATGCGCATGCTGCTCGACGGTGTCGAACGCAACGCCCCCCACGATCACGGACAGCAGCGACTGCGAGCGCACCTGCAGGCCGCGCGCATCAACGCTGAAATCCACGCCGCTGGCATTCCAGAAGCGCGTGGCGCTGTTGACGAAGTCGTCATTGGGTGCGTCGATGAAAACCTGCACGTTGACGCCTTCCCCGCTGCTGTCCAGATGGTAGGCGACCACCTCGCCCACCGCGATGCGGCGGAAGTAGACGGGTGAACCTATGTCCAGCGAACCCAGGTCGTGGGCTTTGAGGGTGAAGCGCTTGCCGGCGCGGTCCTGCTGCACCTCGGGCGGCGTCTCCAGGCCGACGAAGCTGTACTTGGTGGCGCGGGTTTCGGTTTCCTGGCGGAACTGGTCGGACGGGTCCACGCCTATGTAGGCGCCGGAGAACAGGGTGCTCAGGCCCGATACGCCGCTCAGGGTCAGCCTGGGCCGGACCACCCAGAACATCGTCCCTTCCTGCAGCAGGCTGCCGGCGTCCTTGTTGATGCGCACGGTCGCGACGATACCGGAACGGTCCGAGTTCAAGGCCACGCGTTCGACCACGCCGACGACGACTTCCTTGTAGCGGACCTGGGTCTTGCCGGCCTCCAGCCCTTCGGCGGTCTGGAAGCTGATGGTGGCGGTGGGGCCGGCTTCCATCCAGACGCGTACGACCAGCGCCAGTCCGCCCACGGCTGCGATGAGAGGCACCAGCCAGATCCAGGACAGGCGACGCCTTTTACGGCTTGCGGCAGGCGTGCTGGCAACGGCGGACCCAGATTCAGGCATGGGAGATGTCCCCTGTTGTACGCATTGGACTCGAGGGCAGAACGCTTTCAAGAATCGCGCCCGCAGGGTCAGCGCGCAAGTAAGGGTATTCCCGGAATGGACGCGCTGGCCAAAAATGCGCGCCGCCCGATTCACGGGTAGGATAAGGCCCCCAAAAGCAGCAGCAGGAAGTACCCGTGACTATCGAAATTCGCCCCGCCGTCGCCTCGGACGCGGCCCAGATCCATGCCTTCATCACCGAGCTGGCCGTATACGAACGCGCCGCCCATGAAGTGATCGCCAGCCCCGCGGACGTCGAGCGCACCCTGTTCGCCGAGAACGCGCCGGCCAAGGCCCTGATGTGCCTGCTGGACGGCAAACCCATCGGCTACGCCGTCTACTTCTACAGCTACTCGACCTGGCTGGGCAAGAACGGCATCTATCTGGAAGACCTGTACGTCACGCCGGAGCAGCGCGGCATCGGCGCGGGCCGCGATCTGTTGCGCCATCTGGCGCAAGAGGCGGTGGCCAATGGCTGCGGCCGCCTGGAATGGAGCGTGCTGGACTGGAACACGCCCGCCATCGATTTCTACAAGTCGATCGGCGCGCTGCCGCAGGATGAATGGGTGCGCTACCGGATGGCCGGAGACGCCCTGCTCAATTTCGCCCAGGGCCGGCGCTAGGCGCCTGCCGGGCTGCCCGCATCAGAATTCGGGCAGGTCGAAGAGCGTGTACAAGGTCGAGCTGGGAACCGGCGCGGACGCGAGGTGTTCGCGTCCGTCGTCATCCACCAGCACGCGCACCGGCCGCAACGCCACGCTCATACCGTCCTGGCTGATGGCGGTTTCGACTTCCACGCCATCCTTGATGGCCTCGATGACCTCGGATGCCGCCGCCGTCACCGGCTCGGTGACCCAGCCGGGGACGCCGCGTTCTGCCTGGCCCCAGCGCACATAGGCCACGTGCCCGCTGACGGGCTCTTTTCGAACGGCGACGATCACATACAAAGACATCCAGGCCTCCTCAATGTTTGGCCCGGATCGTATAACAACTTTGCGCAGCCGTTATGACCGCGGGATTCAGGGTTCGATGTCGATAGGGGCAAAGGACTTCACCAGGTCGTCCAGCATCTTCAACTGGGTCAGGAAGGGCTCCAGCTTGTCCAGCGGCAAGGCGCTGGGACCGTCGCACTTCGCGTTCTTGGGATCGGGGTGAGCTTCCAGGAACAGGCCGGCCAACCCCACGGCCATGCCCGCGCGCGCCAGTTCGGCCACCTGCTCGCGGCGGCCGCCCGATGCCGCATCCAGCGCCGAGCGCTGCTGCAAGGCATGCGTGACGTCGAAAATGAGCGGCCGGTTGCCGGACACTTTCTTCATCACGCCAAACCCTAGCATGTCTACAACCAGATTGTCATAGCCGAAGCAGGTACCGCGGTCGCACAGGATGAGCTTGTCGTTGCCGGCCTCGGTGAACTTCTCGACGATGTTCAGCATCTGGGTCGGGCTGAGGAACTGCGGCTTCTTGATGTTGATGATGCGCTGCGTCTTGGCCAACGCCACCACCAGGTCCGTTTGCCGCGCCAGGAAGGCCGGCAGTTGCAGGATGTCGACGACCTCGGCCACGGTCGCGGCCTGCCAGGGTTCATGCACGTCGGTGATGACGGGCACGCCGAATTCCTTCTTGACCGCCTCGAAGATCTTCATGCCCTCTTCCAGGCCCGGGCCGCGATAGGAATGGATGGACGAACGGTTGGCCTTGTCGAAGGAAGCCTTGAACACATACGGGATGCCCAGCTTGCGGGTGACGCGCTGGTATTCCTCGCAGGCGCGCAGCGCCAGTTCCTTGGATTCCAGCACGTTGATGCCGCCGAACAGCACGAAGGGGCGGTCGTTCGCGCAGCTGATCGAGGAGGAGATAAACACTTCAGGGGCGGTCATGATGGGTACATCCTGTGGAAGTAAGGCAGTGATAGTGCGTAATGTACAACCTGCCCGGCCCGGCTTTCACGTCCCGCCCTTGCCGCGCGCTCCTCAGCGGCTGGAGAGCATGCGGCGCAGCACGCCGTCACGCAGGACATAGTGGTGGAACAAGCCGGCCAGGGCATGGAGCAGCGCCAGCACGATGATGCACCAGGCCACGGTGTTGTGCAGTCCGCCGATGAAGCGGCGCTGCTCGTGGTCGATGGCGATCAGCGTGGGCACGTCGAACAGGCCGAAGAAGGCGAACGGCTCACCCTGCGCCCAGCGGAACAGAAAGCCCAGCACGATCTGCGCCGCCATCAACAGGTACAGCAATCCGTGTACGCCCGTACTAGCCGTGCGCAGCCAGCCCGTGGCGGCCGGCGGCAGGCGCCTGCCCGCGCTCACGCGCCAGATGGCGCGCAACACGAACGCGGCGGCAAACAGCAGGCCGAACGAAATATGCAGGTGCTGCAGCAGGCGCCGCGTGGGCGTGCCGCGCGGCAGGAATTCCCAGATTTCGGCCAGCGCGAACAGGCCCACCACCAGCGCCGCCGTCAGCCAGTGAAACGCGATGCTGACGCGGTCATAGTGCGCCAGGCCGGCGGGCCCGGCAGGGGGAATCGTTGTCGTCACGGAATACGCTCATCTTCTTGGAATCGGAGTGCAAGCGTATTGAGATCGGACTTACGGCGTCCTGATTCGGGCCGGCTTCAGGCGTTGCCGGTGTCGGAGGTCCATCTGGCCGAATAGGTCTGCGGCAGCAGGCTGAGGCTGCCCACCAGTTGCTCCACCCGTTCGTCTTCCTGGCGCATGGAATAGACCACCGCGGTCACTTCGGAGCGGCCGCCGTCGCGCTGCTGGCTTTCCACGCCGCGCAGGCGCAGGCTGTGCTTGCCCAAGGCGTTCAGCAATTCCGCCCGCACCATGGCTTCGTCCGTGGAGGCGCAGGTCAAGGCGATGTTGTAGTAACGCTCTTCGGTTTCCGCATCGGGCACGTAGCGGTCCATCAGCCTGGCGCCGCGCCGCAGCAGCACATTGGTGACCAGGATCAGCGCCGTGACCGCGCTGGCTTCGGCCTGGAAGCCATAGCCGGCAAGTACCCCTACGGCGCCGGTAGCCCAGATGGTGGCCGCGGCGCTCAGGCCGCGTATGGTCAGGCCGTCGCGCATGATCAGGCCCGCACCCAGAAAGCCTATGCCGGTCACGACCTGGCTGCCCAGGCGCATGTCGTTGCCGGCGTCCAGCAGCGCCGGCAAGGCGGTATAGGCGGCCGCGCCCAGCGAGACCAGCGCATGCGTGACCACGCCGGCATAGTTCTGCCGCCATTGGCGCTCGGCGCCGATGGCGGCGCCAAGCAGCATGGCCAGCACAAGATTGATGGCGATTGAAAATTCGTTCATGGGACCAGGATCAGAGACTTGGCCCCATTATCGCCCGGTGCAGCGCCTGGCTCAGCTACGCTCCTGCGCGGGATCGCTGACCAGCCGGTAGGCGATGGCGCCGACGATCGCCCCGACGATGGGCGCGACCCAGAACAGCCACAGCTGCTCCAACGCCCAGCCGCCCACGAACAGCGCCGGGCCGGTGGAACGGGCCGGATTGACCGAGGTGTTCGTCACCGGAATGCTGATCAGGTGGATGAGCGTCAGCGCCAGTCCGATAGGAATCGCCGCGAAGCCGGCCGGCGCGCGCTTGCTGGTCGCCCCCAGGATCACGAAGATGAAGCCAGCGGTCAGCACGACTTCCGTCACCAGGGCGGACACCATCGAGTACTTGCCCGGCGAATAGGCCCCGTAGCCGTTGGCCGCGAAATGGCTGCCCTTCAGATCGAAACCCAGCTTGCCGCTGGCGATGCAGGCCAGCACCGCAGCGGCCACGATCGCGCCCAGGACCTGGGCAATGACGTAAGGCAGGATTTCCTTGGCGGGAAAACGGCCGCCCGCCACCAGGCCTACCGTGACGGCCGGGTTGAAATGCCCGCCGGAAATATGGCCGACCGCGAACGCCATGGTCAGCACGGTCAGGCCGAAGGCCAGCGCCACGCCTGCGAAACCGATGCCCAGTTCCGGGAAACCAGCGGCCAGCACGGCGGCGCCGCAGCCCCCCAATACCAGCCAGAACGTGCCAAAGAACTCCGCGCCGCAACGCTTGGAAAGCGGATACATGTCGACTCCCGAAAAACGAAAATGCCACGGTATCGCGGGGCGGCGACGGCAACTTCAAAGCAATGTAAATTCTTGACAATTCTTGAGCGCAGCCGGACGCGGACACCCCTGCCGCAACCAAGGTAACGGCGTAGGGCGGACTCGGGGATCGTCCGGACCGGCTAGACGGAAAGGCGCACGCCGCACGGACACCGATGATGCGGACCGCAGCGGCAGCGTATCGGAGCGCTTGGTCTCGGCCGCGGCGACGAGCGGCGTGCCTAGCCCTGCATGGGAGTGCAAAGCTCCACCAACGTGCCGTCCGGACAGCGCACATAGGACACGACCTGCCCCCAAGGCTTGGAGACAGGCGCGCTCATTTCCGTGGCGCCCGCCGCAAGCGCGCGGGCGTGCGCCGCGGCCAGGTCGTCCGTCACGAAAGCCACTTCCATGCCCAACGGCTCGGCCGACGCCGAAGCCGCTACATGGCCGCCGCCGAAATTGGCGTCGGCCAGTTCATGCGCCGCGAACGCCAAGGTGGTTTCGCCGGTATCCAGTTCGCCGTAGGTCCGGGACTCGTGCAGAAAACGCCTGGCGAATCCGAATGCCTGTTCAAAAAAGGACAGCGACGCGGCGACGTCCGGCACGTAGATGATGGTGTATCCGAATTTCATGGTTCGTCCTGATCGTGGGAAAGGGCGCTTCTGCAGGTGCATGCGCCGGAGGCCTGATGGGATTGAACCAAATTACTGTTTATTTATCCAGTAAATTATGAAGTACCAAACCTCTCCTAAGCCGCCTCTTGGTGCAGCCCGCCGCTGGACCACCGGTCCACGTCGCGGATCAGATACAGCAGGAACTTGGTGTAAGCCACGTCCAGCGCCTGCACCCAGGCGGAGTTGTCGTGGCGAGCGCAGGACGCGCGGATGGCGCAATCCAGCGTTTCCGCCAGATGGCTGACCGTGGTCCCGGACATCCGGAAGCAGATCGGCGCCTGGCAGGAATGCCGGTGGGCGTGGCGCAGCGCGCTATCGCGCGCCTGCGCCGTGGCGTGGGCATCGGCCACGTCCCGCAGCAAGCGGTTCAGGATTTCGCACCAGTCGGCCAACAGCTCATGCACGGCTCACCTCTCAGGGAACACGTCTGCGTCAGGAATCGGAGTACTAGGCGGGGGCGTGCAGCACCGTCACCAGCACGGTCGCGTCGCGCACGGCCTGCAGCGCGTGCGGTTCGTGCGCGGCCAACGCGACGAGCTGGTTTTCGCGCAACTGGCGCACGCCATCACGCAATGCCAAGCTCACCTCTCCGGCGATGCAATGAATGGTGATTTCGCCCGCCACGGCATGTTGCGGCAGGCCCTTGCCGGCGGGCAGCGCCAATTGCAGCAGTTGCATATGCGCCGTCTTCATCAGGCTGACGCTGACGGCCTCCCCGTGTTCGCGATGCGGGGTGCGTATATCGATGACATCCAGAAATGCAGCGTGCTTGAGCGCCATGGGAGGCTCTCCTTATCGTGCTGTGTACGGGGCTGTTTGAGAGACTGTTGCGATGCCGGCCAGCGGCAAGCCTCCACCGAAGAGCGCGAAGATATATCAAAAATGCGCTTTCGGCACGGGAGGTTATCCCTAAGCGCAAGGGCGCGCCGGCAAAGGAAAAGCCCCAAGGCATTCAATGCCTTGGGGCTTGCGGGACACTGGTGGCATGAAGCGGGATCAGTGCCTGAATAAGGTTGGTGCGAAGGAGGGGACTCGAACCCCTACACCTGTTACGGCGTCAGGACCTAAACCTGGTGCGTCTACCAATTTCGCCACCTTCGCTATAGGCCAAGCCCGCTATTGTAGCTTGCTTGTTAAAATCTTGCGTCATGAATCCGCGCCTCGATGCTCTACACCCCTACCCGTTCGAAAAATTGCGCGCTTTGCTGGCTTCGGCCAGCCAGCAGCCGGACGGTCTGACGCCCATCAATCTGTCGATCGGCGAGCCCAAACACGCCGCGCCCGCGCGCGTCGAACAGGCCATCCGCGACAGCCTCGCGGGCCTGTCCGTGTACCCGTCCACCAAGGGCGACCCGGCGCTGCGCCGGGCGATCTCTGAATGGCTGGCGCGGCGCTACAGCATCCCTGCCCCGGATCCGGAAACGCAGGTGCTGCCGGCGCTGGGCTCGCGCGAGGCGCTGTTCGCGTTCACGCAGACCGTCATCGACCCGGCCGCCGGCTCGGTGGTGATCTGCCCCAATCCGTTCTACCAGATCTACGAAGGCGCGGCGCTTCTGGCCGGCGCCACGCCCTACTTCGTCAACGCCGATCCGGTGCGCAATTTCGCCAGCGACTGGAACCAGGTGCCGGACGAAATCTGGAAGAAGACGCGCATGGTGTTCGTCTGCTCGCCGGGCAACCCGGCCGGCAACGTCATGTCGCTGGACGAATGGAAAACGCTGTTCGAACTGTCCGACCGCCACGGCTTCGTGATCGTCTCGGACGAGTGCTATTCGGAAATCTACCTGGACGAAGGCAACCCGCCGCTGGGCGGATTGCAGGCCGCGCGCCGCCTGGGCCGCGACACCTACCGCAACCTGGTGGCGTTCTCCAGCCTGTCCAAGCGTTCCAATGTGCCCGGCCTGCGCTCGGGCTTCGTGGCGGGCGACGCCGCGCTGATCGGCCGCTTCCTGCTGTATCGCACGTATCATGGCAGCGCCATGAGCCCCATCGTGTCGGCGGCCAGCATCGCCGCCTGGACGGACGAGGCGCACGTGAAGGACAACCGGCGCCTGTACCGCGAAAAATTCGACGCCGTCGTGCCCATCCTCCAGAAGGTGCTGGACGTGTCCCGGCCGCAGGCTTCGTTCTACCTGTGGGCTGCCACGCCCGGTTCGGATACGGCGTTCGCGCGCGACCTTTTTGGCCGTACTGGTGTTACCGTGCTGCCGGGCAGTTTCCTGGCACGCGAGGCGCATGGCGTGAATCCCGGCCAGGGCCGCATCCGCATTGCTCTGGTGGCGCCCTTGGCTGACTGCGTACAGGCAGCCGAGCGCATCGCCCATTTTGTGCATACTTCCGTTTGATCAACCTTTAAAAGCTGAGCCGCTATGACTCTCGACCTGCAGACCACCATCGAAAAAGCCTGGGACGACCGGGCCAACCTGTCGCCCACCGACGCCAGCGCCGAAGTGCGCGAAGCGGTCGAGCGCACCATCGACGGCCTGGACCTGGGCCGCCTGCGCGTGGCCGAGAAAATCAACGACGACTGGGTCGTGCATCAGTGGATCAAGAAGGCCGTGCTGCTGTCGTTCCGCCTGAACGACAACGCCATCATGGGCCAGGCTCCGCTGCAGTTCTACGACAAGGTGCCGCTCAAGTTCTCGGAATACGGCGACAACGCCTTCAAGCAGGGCGGCTACCGCGTGGTGCCGCCGGCCGTTGCCCGCCGCGGCGCCTACCTGGCCCGCAACGTGGTGCTGATGCCCTCTTACGTGAATATCGGCGCCTACGTCGACGAAGGCACCATGGTCGACACCTGGGCCACCGTCGGCTCCTGCGCCCAGATCGGCAAGAACGTTCACCTGTCCGGCGGCGTGGGCATCGGCGGCGTGCTGGAACCGCTGCAAGCCAACCCGACCATCATCGAAGACAACTGCTTCATCGGCGCCCGCTCGGAAGTCGTGGAAGGCGTGATCGTCGAAGAGAACTCGGTGCTGGCCATGGGCGTGTTCCTGTCGCAAAGCACCAAGATCTATGACCGCGCCACCGGCAAGATCACGTACGGCCGCGTGCCCTCGGGTTCGGTCGTGGTCCCGGGTTCGCTGCCTTCGGCCGACGGTTCGCACAGCCTGGCCTGCGCGGTCATCGTCAAGCGCGTCGACGCGCAGACCCGCGCCAAGACCAGCATCAACGATCTGCTGAGGGCTTAAATGAGCACGACGGCTGTACTGGATCTGGTCAAGGACCTGATCGCCCGCCCTTCGGTCACGCCGGCCGATGAAGACTGCCAGGCGACGCTGGCCGCGCGCCTGGAGCGCATCGGCTTCGCCTGCGAGACCATCGCACAGGGCGGTGTCACCAATCTGTGGGCGCGCCGCGGCAACGCGGCGCCGCTGACCGTGTTCGCCGGTCACACGGACGTGGTGCCTCCGGGTCCGCGCGAGAAGTGGGAAAGCGATCCCTTCGTTCCCACCGAGCGCGATGGCTACCTGTACGGCCGCGGGGCAGCCGACATGAAAAGCTCGATCGCCGCCTTCGTGGTGGCGGCCGAGGAATTCGTGGCGGCCCACCCGCAGCATGGCGGCTCGATCGCCCTACTGATCACCTCTGACGAAGAAGGCCCGTCCATCGACGGCACCGCCATCGTCTGCGACGCGCTGAAGGCGCGCGGCGAACAGATGGACTACTGCATCGTCGGCGAGCCCACTTCGGGCGACGTGCTGGGCGACACCTGCAAGAACGGCCGCCGCGGCTCGCTGTCGGGCAAGCTCACGGTCAAGGGCATCCAGGGCCATGTGGCCTACCCGCACCTGGCGCGCAACCCCGTGCACCAGCTGGCGCCGGCCCTGGCCGACATCGTCAGCATCGAATGGGACCAGGGCAACGAGTACTTTCCGCCCACCACGTTCCAGGTGTCGAACCTGAACTCGGGCACCGGCGCCACCAACGTGGTGCCGGGCGAGGCGGTGGCGCTGTTCAACTTCCGTTTCTCCACCGCCAGCACGCCGGAAAGCCTGCAGGCGCGAGTACATGAAGTGCTGGACCGCCATGGCCTGGAGTACACGCTGGACTGGGAGCTGGGCGGCGAGCCCTTCCTGACGCCGCGCGGCTCGCTGACGGACGCGCTGGTCTCGGCCATCCGCGACGAAACCGGCGTGACGGCAGAACTCTCCACCACTGGCGGCACGTCCGATGGCCGCTTCATCGCCAAGATCTGCCCGCAAGTCATCGAATTTGGTCCCTGCAACGCCACGATCCACAAGGTCAACGAACGCATCGAATTGGCCTCGCTGGATCCGTTGAAGAACATTTATCGGCGCACGCTGGAAAACCTCCTGCTGCCGCCCAAGTAAAAGCCTCACATGTATCAATCCGCCCGCCAAGAACTGCTGACCCTGCGCGACCTGATCCGCTACGGCGTATCGCGCCTGAACGCCGCCCAGGTGGCGCTGGGACACGGCAGCGACAACGCCTGGGACGAGGCGGTCTACCTGACGCTGCACGCCTTGCATCTGCCGCTGGACACGCTGGAGCCCTTTCTGGACGCCCGCGTGCTCAGCGAAGAGCGCAACCGCGTGCTCGAATTGATCGACCGCCGCGTGACCGAGCGCCTGCCCGCCGCCTACCTCACCAACGAGGCCTGGCTGCGCGGCCACCGCTTCTACGTGGACCAGCGCGTCATCGTGCCGCGCTCGCCCATCGCTGAATTGCTGGACCAGGGCCTTGCGCCCTGGGTGCAGGATGCGCTGGCGGTTGAGAACGTGCTGGACATGTGCACTGGGTCCGGCTGCCTGGCTATCCTGTCGGCGCTGGCCTTCCCCTATGCCCATGTGGACGCGGTCGACGTGTCGCCGGACGCGCTGGAAGTGGCGCGCCGCAACGTCGACGACTACGGCCTGGCGGACCGGCTGGACCTGCACGAAAGCAATTTGTTCGACAGCCTGCCGCCGCGCCTGTACGACGTCATCATCTGCAATCCGCCCTACGTGAACAGCGGCTCCATGGACGTCCTGCCCCAGGAGTACCGCCATGAACCGCAGTTGGCCCTGGCTGGCGGCGACGACGGCATGGACCTGGTGCGCCGCATCCTGGAAGCCGCGCCGCGCTTTCTCACGCAGGAAGGCGTGCTGGTGCTGGAGATCGGCCACGAACGCGACTTCTTCGAGGCCGCCTTCCCGCAGCTCTCGCCCGTGTGGCTGGACACCGAAGAAGCCTCCGACCAGCTTCTGCTGCTTACCCGCGAGCAACTCAGCCTGTGATACGCGCTACTGGATTGACCCTGCGCCGCGGCACCAAGGTGCTGCTGGACGGCGCTGAATTCGTCGTGCATCCGGGCGAGCGCGTGGGCATCGTCGGCAAGAACGGCGCGGGCAAGTCCTCGCTGTTCGCGCTCTTGACCGGCACGCTGGACCTGGACGCGGGCAACCTCGCCATGCCCGCCGGCTGGCGCATCGCCAGCGTCAAGCAGGAAATCGAAGCTGACGAGCGTCCGGCGCGAGAGTTCGTCATCGACGGCGACACGCATCTGCGCGAACTGCAGGCGCGCCGCGCCGAACTGACGGACGAACAAGGCACGCAGATCGCCGAAGTGGAAGCGGCGCTGGTGGAAGCCGGCGCCTGGAGCGCGGCCTCGCGCGCCGAGCAACTGCTGGCCGGCCTGGGCTTCAAGCCCGCCGAATGGATGCAGCCGGTGGCGAGCTTTTCCGGCGGCTGGCGCATGCGCCTGGCCCTGGCCCGCGCGCTGATGGCGCCGTCCGAATTGCTGCTGCTGGACGAGCCCACCAACCACCTGGATCTCGACGCCATGCTGTGGCTGGAGAAATGGCTGGCCGCCTACCCCGGCACCGTCATGCTGATTTCCCACGACACCGAGTTCCTGGATGCGGTCGCCAAATCCATCCTGCATTTCGACCACGCCAAGCTGGTGCGCTACCGCGGCGGCTATGGCGACTTCCTGACGCAGCGCGCCGAGCGCCTGCGCCAGACCAATATCGCCTACGAACGCCAGACCCGCGAAGCGGCCCGGCTGCAAGGCTTCATCGACCGCTTCAAGGCCAAAGCCTCCAAGGCCAAGCAGGCGCAGAGCCGCGTCAAGGCGCTGGCGCGCATGCAGGTGCTGGCGCCCTTGCACGCCGAGGCCGGCATCGACATCCGCATCCCCTCGCCCGACCAGGTGCCGGATCCCCTGCTGACCCTGGAGCACCTGTCGGCCGGCTACACGGACGCCGACGGCAACGCCGTGCCCATCCTGCGCGACGTGACGCTGATGGTGCGCGCGGGCAGCCGCGTCGGCGTGCTGGGCGCCAACGGCGCCGGCAAGAGCACGCTGATCAAGACCCTGGCCGAAGAACTGCCGGTGCAGGCGGGTACGCGCCGCGCCTCGCGCGGCTTGGCCATCGGCTATTTCCACCAGCACCAGCTGGACATGCTGGACGTGGACAGCACGCCCATCGCCCATCTGGCGCGCCTGGCCCCCGAGACCCGCGAACAGGAACTGCGCAACTATCTGGGCGGCTTCGGCTTTTCCGGCGACACGGTGACCAGCAAGGTCGGCCCCATGTCCGGCGGCGAAAAGGCGCGCCTGGCGCTGTCCCTGATCGTCTGGCAAAAGCCCAACCTGCTGCTGCTGGACGAACCCAGCAACCACCTGGACGTGGAAACGCGCGAGGCCCTGGCCGCCGCGCTGGCCGACTTCGGCGGCAGCATGCTGCTGGTATCCCACGACCGCCACCTGCTGCGCACCACGGTGGACAGCTTCTGGATCGTGGCCGACGGCGCGGTACGCGAGTTCGACGGCGACCTGGAGGACTACCGCGACTGGCTCGCCGCCCGCAACGCCGGTGAACGCGCGGAAGCCGCGCGCGAGAACGCCGAAGGCAACGAACCGGTGGTGGACCGCAAGGCCCAGCGCCGCGCCGAAGCCGAACAGCGCCAGCGCCTGTCCGCGCTGCGCAAGCCGCTCGAATCCAGGCTCGCCAAGGTCGAGGCCGAGATGGAGAAGCTGCGCGCCAAGCTGCATGCGCTGGACGCCGTCATCGCCGATCCGGACCTGTACTCGGATGCGCGCCGCGCCGAACGCCAAAAGGTCATGGCCGAGCATGGCGAACACGGCAAGCGCATGGACGAGCTGGAAGAACAGTGGCTCGAAATCCAGGGCTCGCTGGAAGAGATCGAACAGTCCGAGGCCTGACGGCCTGCGGCGGGCGCCCTGCCCGCCGCCGCTTCCTGCGCTCTCTCCTTATCTAGAAATAGAAATCGTTATCATTTATACTCTGGCGCGAATTTGACTCTATCTGGCGCCTGGCGCCGGCGACATGTCTACGCTCACGGATGTATTTCTCCGCCATTACCGAGAGGTGCTGGGTTTTCTCTCTTTGCGCACCGGCTCGCGCGACGTCGCGCAAGACTGCGCCCAGGACACCTGGATCAAGCTGGCGGAATTCAAGGACAGGACGCGTCCCGACAACGACCGTGCCTACGTCTTCCGCGTGGCCGCCAACATCGCTACCGACTGGCACCGGCGCCGCAGCCGCGAACAGGCCGCCACCGCCGACTACGCCGCTTCGCGCCCTACCCTGCATGAACCCGACACCCTGGACGTGGCTGCCGCGCGGCAAATGCTGCGCAGGCTGGAAACCGCGCTGCTGGCCCAGCCGCGCCGCAGCCTGGACGTGTTCGTGCTGCACCGGCACGAGGGCCTGAGCTACCGCGCCATCGCCGAGCGTTTCGCGATTTCGGTCAGCGCGGTGGAGAAACACATGATGCGCATCCTGCTGGCCTGCGACCAGGCGCTGGCATCCTGAGCATGGCCGCCCCCAAGACCGGCAGCGCCCAGGAAGAAGCGTCGCGCTGGGTCGTGCGCCACAGCGGTCAGGGCATGGATGCGCAAGCCCAGGCGGAGTTCGAAGCCTGGTACCGCGCTGACGCCAGCCACGCCGCCGCCTATGAACGGCTGGCGCGCCTGTGGCGGCGAATGGGCGAGATCGAACGCGGCAAGCTGCTGGCGCCACGGCGCGCGCATAAGCGCGGCGCGGCGGCCGCGCTTGTATTGCTGGCCGCCTGGCCAGCCTGGCAATTGCTGCGTACGGTCCATCCTGACGCCGACTACACGACCGGCGCCGAAGTGCGCCGCGTGGCCCTGCCCGACGGCTCCAGCGCCACCCTGGATGCGGACTCGGCCATCGCCATCGATTTCGCGCCGGGCAAGCGCGAAGTACGGCTCCTGGCCGGGCGAGCGTTGTTCACGGCCGCACCACGCGCGCCTGGTGGTCCGGATTTCACGGTGGTGACGCCGGACGCGTCCGCAGCCGCACTAGGCACCCGCTATGTCGTGGCGCGCGAGGCCGGCGGCACGCGCGTGGCGGTGTACGAACATCGCGTGGCAGTCCATTGCCTGGTCTGCCAGGATGACGCCGCCTTGACGCTGGACGCGGGCCAGGAGGCTGCCGTGTCGGCGACGGGCATCACGCGCTTCGCCGCGCCGCAGGAACCGGCGCCGGACTGGAGCCAGGGCCTGCTGGCCTTCAACGATGTCGCATTGCCCGAGGCCGCTGCGCGGCTATCCCGCTATGGCGGCAAGCACATCCTGGTGCTGGGTGATACCGCCAGGCGTTTGCGCGTCTCGGGCATCGCCAGTATCGACGATCCCAAGCGAGCGCTGGAATTGCTGCTGGCGCAGGCCAAGGTCGGCATTACCGAGCTGCCAGGCCTGCTGATCCTGCGTTGAAGCCGATTGCCAATCAGTAAATGAGAATCGATATAAATTATTCATCGGCAATCCGCTGAGGTAATCCGTGCCTGCACACGTCCTACGGCTGACATCAACACCCGCTTGGACGCATTCATGCTGTTTCCCCACTTCAACCGGCGCGCCCGCCGGTCTGGCGCTTCGGCGGCGCTGCTCATCGCCGCGTTGATAACGGCTTCGCCGGCCCCCGCTCAGTCGACCGCGCCCGTCGCCTATGACCTGCCGGCCCAACCCCTGGGCGACGCACTGCTCGCGCTGGGCCGACAGGCGGGCCTGGAGATCTCGTTTCCGCCGGCGGCGGTGGCGGGCAAGACTTCGCCCCCACTGCAAGGAGAGTATTCGCCGCTGCTCGCGCTGAACCACCTGCTGGTGGGGTCCGGACTGGCGCTGCGCGCGGACGGACCTGGCCGCTACATCGTCTACGTGGACAAGACCAACCAGTTTTCCGCCCTGCGCCTGGATGCCGTGCGGGTCTACGGCGAGCAGGTGGGCGAGCGCATCTATACCCGCGAGGACATCGCCGAAACGCCCAGCTCCAACCGCGACCTCAGCACGCTGGTGGCGACGCATCCGGCGGTGCGCACCAATCCGGGCGCCGCCGGCTCGCAGAACCGCGGCTCGCTCAATGTGGAGGACATTTCCTTCCACGGCTCCAGCCCCTACCAGAACTTGTTCCAGCTCGACGGCATGGACGCGACCAACCGCGTGGACCCGGCCAGCAAGAACCTGAACCTGCAGGTCGGCAACGTGCCCAGCAACCCGCAGTCGTACTTCGTGGACACGAGCCTGCTGGAGGAAGTGCGCGTGCACGACAGCTTCGTGCCGGTGGAGTACGGCCGCTTCACGGGCGGCGTCGTCGACGCCAGGCTGCGCCGCTTTTCCGGCGAAAACCGCTTGAATCTGGACTACCGCTGGAACACTTCCAAAATGACGCGGCAGGAGGTCGCCGAGGGCGAACAAAACAGTTGGGCGCAGGGCAAGCCGGGCTATTCGCCGGAATGGAAAAAGCGCTTCTACTCCGCCGTGGGCGACCTCGCCTTCAATGAAAAATCAGGCGCCGTGCTGGCCATGTCGCGCCGCGAATCGGACATCACGCGCTGGAACATGGGCGTGGACGACAAGGGACAGCCGGCGCCGGGCCAGGCCGCCTATAGCGACCGAATCGACAACTTCCTGGGCAAGTTCAGCGTGCGCGCCAGCGCCGATACCACGGCCGACCTGACGCTGAAATACAGCGACCGCAGCGAAACCCTGGCCAGCGACCTGTTCCGGCACACGCGCTGGGACAACAACCATGAGGCGCGCGGCATAGGCGTCAACGTAGACCACTACTTCCAGGGCGGCCGGCTTGCGCTGCAGGCGGGCTGGGACCGGTCGCTCAGCAACCGCGAATCCGTCGGCGACGAGCTGGTGACATTCAGCCCCTACCTGCTGCCGCGGTACACGGCGGGCGGCTTCGGCAAGGAGCAGACGCGGCAGGACACCTGGACGCTGAAGGGCCGGGTCGACCTGGATCCGGTGCGCACGGGCGTGTTCACGCACATCCCCTATGCAGGCGCGGAACTGAACCAGGTGCAGGCGAACTTCGAGCGTTTCCAGGAAAGCCACTCCTACCAGCGCGCTTACAACCGCGACGGCAGCTATCGGGATTTCAGCAAGGTCCGCTACCTGCCCGGCACCGTGGACGTGAACTACAACATGGCCAGCCTTTATCTGTCGGACCGCATCGAATGGCAACGGCTGGCGCTGGACGCCGGCCTGCGCTACGACCGCGAGACGTTCCTCGGCAACAACAACCTGTCGCCGCGTACGCGGTTGGATTGGGACATGTTCGGTTCGGGCGATACCCTGCTCAGCGCCGGCTGGTCGCGGTACTACGGGGCCGGCGTGCTGGAGACGGCGCTCAAGGAAGAACGCAGCCGCCTGCGGCGCCAGGTGCTGGACAAGAACGGCAAGCCCGTGGCGGACGGCAGCAAGGAGTACTACGTGGAGTACAAGGGCCTGCGCATGCCCTATGACGATGAATGGGCGGTCTCGCTGCGCCAGCGCATGGCGGGCATGGAAGGCGTGCTGAGCTACGTGCGCCGCAACGGCCGCGACCAGTGGGCCACGACCGGCAACGACAAGGACGGCTACCGCTACACCAACGACGGCCTGTCCACCACCGACGGGGTCAGCCTGTCGCTGCGCACGCTGGAGCCCTGGCGCCTGGGCGAGACGCGCTGGAACATGCAGGCAAGCTGGAGCTGGCAGAAGCGCAAGACCAACGCGGACCTGGTCGAAGGCTACAACGGCGACGCGCGCGACCCCGGCGAATACGTGATCTACAACGGCTCGCGCCTGCGCGCCATCGACCTGCCTCCAAGCTCCTTCTACCAGCCACAGATCGCCACCCTCAGCCTGACCGGCGCGTGGCCGCGCGCCGGCCTGACCTGGAGCAACATGGTGAACTGGCGCAGCAAGCGCGACGCCACCGTCTACGTCGGGCGCGGTCCGCGGCCCGACTACCTGGATCGATTCGAATCCGGCGAGATCCCGTCCTACTGGACCTGGGACACCAAGCTTTCCTGGAATCCCACGTTTGCGCGCAGTCTGGAATTCACGGTCGAAGTCCTGAACGTGCTGGACCGCAGGCCCGCCGTGACGGCCAGCAATCCCAACGTCAAGACCAACCGCAGTACCTATCAGACGGGACGGGAGCTATGGCTGCAAGTCGGTTACCGCTTCTGATCCTGGGCGCGGCGCTGGCGCTGGCGGCGTCCCTATCCCACGCCGACGCAGACGCCCAGGACGATCAGGCCGCCTGCCGCACGCCCACGGGCTGGAATGCCGCGTGCCTGCGGCCGCTGTACGCTGGGCCGCCCTCGGCGTGGCCAGCGCCCACTATCGATCCTGGCGTGGCCTGGCGCGAATGGGGGCCGGTGCCGCCGGCCTCCAATCCGCCCCTATCCTGGACCGCGGCCAACGCCGGCCAAGCGGAACTGGCTGCGGACGTCGCGCGCCCGGCGGTGGTGACGCTGGGGCAGATGCTGTTCTTCGATACCCGGCTGTCGCGCAAGGGGCAGGTGTCCTGCGTCTCCTGTCATCTGCCGCAGCGCGCCTTCACCGACGGCCTCGCGCTGGCCGTGGGCGAAGACAAGCTGATGGGCAGGCGGCGCTCCACGCCGCTGTATGCGGCGCCGTTCGCGCCCCGGTTGTTCTGGGACGGACGCGCCGCCAGCCTGAAGGAACAGGTGCTGGGCCCCATCCACGATCCCCGCGAAATGAACCATGACGCCGACGGCGCCGTGGCGCGCCTGTTGGCGGCCGATCCCTACCCTGCGCAGTTCCTGCAAGCATTCGGCGCCGCCCCGGCAGCGCAGCCGCCTGTGGACGCCGACCGCCTGGCGCGCGCGCTGGCCGCCTATGTCGCTACGCTGCGGCCCGAAACCACGCGCTTCGACAAGTTCCTGGATGGACAATCGAATGCGCTGGACGACAGCGAGTTAATCGGCATGCACCTGTTCCGCACCCAGGCGCGCTGCATGAACTGCCACAGCGGCGCGATGCTGACGGATCACCAGTTCCACAACATCGGCCTGTCCTTCTATGGCCGCCGCAACCAGGATCTGGGGCGCTACGAAGCGACGCGCAATCCCGCCGATCTTGGCAAATTCCGCACGCCCAGCCTGCGCAATGTGTCGCGCGCCGGACCGTGGATGCACAACGGACTGTTTCCCGACCTGAAGGGCCTGCTGCGGATGTACAACGCCGGCATGGGCCGCGATCCCGTGCCCAGCGATCCGCCCGACCCGTATGCGCCGCGCAAGTCCGAACACATCCGGCCGCTCGCGTTGAGCGCGGACGAGATCGACGCCTTGCTGGCGTTCATGCAGGTCTTGTAGGAAAGGGAGAGGCGGCGCCCGGCAGCTCGCAGATGCAAGCTCCCATGCGCCGCCGGCCTGGCATTACGAGTACGGGCGCTCGCGCAGGCGGGTGTGGTGGTCGACCACGGTGTCGATCACTTCGCGCAGGATGGTTTCGGCAAGCGCGGGCGGCACGCCCGCCTCTTGCGCCAGGCGGCGGATGCGCGCGACCTGCTGCTCCTCGCGCTTGGGATCCACCAGGTCCATGCCCAGATCGCGCTTGAGCTCGCCGATCATGTCCGTGCAGCGGAACCGCACGCCCAGCAGCAGCATGATCTGCTGGTCGATTTCATCGACCTCGGCGCGCAGCGACGCCAGCTCGGCTTTGGAAGTATCGTTGTCGGCCATGAGTATCAACCCTGAACAATGTCAAGTTTGGCGATGCCCAGCGCCAAGGTCTTGGCGCCCACGTCGCGGAACTGGATTTCAGCCTGGGCGTCCTGCCCTGCTCCGCTCAAGCCGATGATCGTGCCTTCGCCGAACCGCGCGTGGTGCACGCCCTGACCTACACGATACTGCTTGTCGCCCACCGTGACGCCGGTGGTAACGCTGCGGGCTTGACGCGGCGCAATGGTATTGGTGGGCTTGCGGCCGAAAGCGTCGCCGCGATTGCCGCCGCCCCAGCCGGCGCCCGTGCCGCCAACCTGGGCCAGACCGGCCTTGGGCGACAGCCACTTCAGGTGCTGTTCGGGGATTTCTTCCAGGAAGCGCGAACGCATCGCGTAGCGCGTCTGGCCGTGCAGCATCCGGCTTTGCGCCAGGCTGATGTACAGACGCTGGCGCGCACGCGTGATGGCCACGTACATGAGGCGGCGTTCTTCTTCCAGTCCGGAAGCTTCCAGGACGCTGTTCTCGTGCGGGAACAGCCCCTCTTCCAGGCCGGTGATGAACACCGCGTCGAACTCCAGGCCCTTGGCGGCGTGCACGGTCATTAGCTGGACGGCGTCCTGGCCCTGCTGGGCCTGGTTGTCGCCCGCTTCCAGCGCCGCATGCGACAGGAACGCCGCCAGCGGAGTCAAACCGTCGGATGCCACGACCGGCGCGTCGACCACGCCCGCGTTCAGCGTGGAGGCCGTGTCCTGTTCGGGCACCACGCCGGCAGGCATGCCGTCGTAGTTTTCCTCGGACGCGAACACCGCCGCGGCGGTGACCAGTTCGCTCAGGTTTTCCAGGCGCTCCGCGCCTTCGCGTTCCGCCTTGTAGTGCGCGTTCAGGCCGCTGGCCTCGAGCATGTGCTCGACCATTTCCGGCAGCGGCAGGTCGCGGGTCTCTTCGATCAGGCGATGGATCAGCTGCGCGAATTGCGCCAGGTTGGAGCCGCCCTTGCCGGGCACCAGGGCCACGGCCGCGTAAAGGCTGGTGTCGTGCGCGCGCGCGGCGTCGCCCAATTGCTCCAGCGTGCGCGCGCCGATGCCGCGCGTGGGGAAATTGACGACCCGCATCCACGAGGTGTCGTCGTGCGGATTGGCCATCAGGCGCAGGTAGGCCAGCGCGTGCTTGATTTCCTGGCGCTCGAAAAAGCGCAGGCCGCCGTACACCTTATAGGGAATGCCGGCGGAAAAGATGGCGTGTTCCAGCACGCGCGACTGCGCGTTGCTGCGGTAGAGCACGGCGATCTCGCGGCGCAGGCTGCCTTCGCGGATCAGGGAGCGGATCTCGTCCACGATCCACTGCGCTTCCATGCCGTCGGACGGCTGCTCGATGACGCGCACCGGCTCGCCGTCGCCCTGCTCGGTCCAGAGGTTCTTGCCCAGGCGGCCGGTGTTATGGCCGATCAGCGCGTTGGCGGAATCCAGGATGTGGCCAAAAGAGCGGTAGTTCTGCTCCAGGCGGATCACGGTGCCGCGCGCGTAGTCGCGTTCAAAGTCAGCCATGTTGCCGACGTTGGCGCCGCGGAAGGCATAGATCGACTGGTCGTCGTCGCCCACCGCGAAGATTGCGGCGCCGCCGCCGGCCAACAGGCGCAGCCACTTGTACTGCAGCGTGTTGGTGTCCTGGAACTCGTCGACCAGGATGTGGCGGAAACGGCGCTGGTAGTGCTCGCGCACCGGCGCATTGCGCGACAGCAGTTCGTAGGCGCGCAGCAGCAGCTCGGCAAAGTCCACCACGCCTTCGCGCAGGCACTGGGCCTCGTAGAGCTGGTAGATCTCGATCAGGCGACGGCGATGGGCGTCGTAGGCTTCCACGTCGGCGGGACGCAGGCCTTCTTCCTTGGCGCCGTTGATGAAGCGCTGCACATCGCGCGGAGGATACTTTTCGTCGTCGACGCCATTGGCCTTCATCAGGCGCTTGATCGCCGCGAGCTGGTCGGTGACGTCCAGGATCTGGAAGCTTTGCGGCAGGCCGGCATCGCGGTGATGCGCGCGCAGCATGCGGTTGCACAGGCCATGGAAGGTGCCGATCCACAGGCCGCGCGTATCGATCGGCAGGATGGCCGACATGCGCGCGAGCATTTCGCGCGCCGCCTTGTTGGTGAACGTGACCGCCAGCAGCCCAAAAGGCGAGGCCTGGCCGGTTTGAATCAGCCAGGCCATGCGGGTGGTGAGCACCCGGGTCTTGCCGCTGCCCGCCCCGGCCAGGACCAGGGCGTGCTGCGGTTCTAACGTTACTGCGGCGCGTTGTTCAGGATTGAGCTTCTCTAGCATCATGCCGCGTAGCGGCGCAGACGTTGAGCGAATTGCTCGAGCCCGGCGATGCCGCTTTGCTGGGCGCGCTGGCACCAGGCCTGCAGGTCATGAAGAAGCTGTTCGCTGCTGGCGCTGGAGCTTTCCCAGATGCGGCCGAGTTCACGGCGCATCTGTACCAGCGTGGCGAGCGACTTGTTGCGGGCGATGGCTTGATCCACGGCGGCAACCTGTTCGGGCTGGAGGATATCCTCGTTGCGGTGGATGGCGCGGCGCACGCTGTGCAGCTTGGTCCAGTCGCACTCGGCGCTGTCCTTGTTGCGCGAATCCTTCAGCTTGGCCAGCTCTTCACGGGCGGCGCTCTTGATCACGTCCGCATAGCGGGCCATGACTTCGTAACGGTGCGTGATCACGCCCTGCAGGGTGCGCAGGTCGATGCCGGTCTTGCTGTCGTCCAGCTTGAGCTTGGGCGCAACCTTCTTGATCTTGGCCAGGCCGAAGAACTTCAGGATGTTGATGTAGCACCAGCCGATGTCGAATTCGTACCACTTGGCCGAGAACTTGGCCGACGTGCCATGGGCGTGGTGGTTGTTGTGCAGCTCTTCGCCGCCGATCACGATGCCCCAGGGGAACACGTTGGTGCTGGTGTCCGGGCTGTTGTAGTTGCGGTAGCCCCAGTAGTGGCCGATGCCGTTGACGACGCCGGCGGCCCAGAAGGGGATCCAGGCCATCTGCACGGCCCATACCGTGACGCCGATGGCGCCGAACAGGGCGATGTCGATGGCGAGCATGGTCAGCACGCCCCACAGGCTGTGCTTGCTGTAGACGTTGCGCTCGAGCCAGTCGTCAGGCGTGCCGTGGCCGAACTTGGCCATGGTTTCCTTGTTGTTCGATTCTTCGCGGTACAGTTCCGCGCCGCGGAACAGCACCTTCCAGATGCCGAACAGGATGGGCGAATGGGGATCGCCTTCCTTTTCGCACTTGGCGTGGTGCTTGCGGTGAATGGCCACCCATTCCTTGGTGACCATGCCGGTCGTCATCCAGAGCCAGAAACGGAAGAAGTGCATGACGGCCGGATGCAGATCCAGACCACGGTGCGCTTGGCTGCGATGGAGAAAGACCGTGACCGACACAATCGTGATGTGCGTCACAACCAGAGTGAACACGACAACCTGCCACCAAGTGGCTTGGGTCAGACCGCCGGCAATGAAGGAAAGGATGTAATCCATAAAGCTGTTAGGAGCCTCGCTAGAGAAGTGCCTGGAGTTTAGCTTACCTTGGCTGACTTATGACAAGGTAGTTTCAAAATAGTTTTTGAGCGAAATCAAGGACTAAGCCCCGGTTTTTCAGGGCAAAAACCCACTCTCGCCACCAAAAATGCGGGTTGCGAGGCCGAGCCTTGCGGCACGCGGCGCTAGGGCCATCCTCCCCAGGGTAGGTGGGGGGCATACGCGAAGGCGCAAGGTTTGGGCTCGATTTCGCCGTTAAAGTTCCTGTCAGCTTGGCGTCCGGTCTTGAAGCGGACTTGCGGCTGGCGCACACTGCGGGTGCTTTACCGACCAAACTGTCTCTTTTGTCCCACTGATGTTGCTGAAAAAAATCCGTCCCCAATTTTTTTACGCCCTGGCCGCGCTGGGCACCGCCCTGCCCGCCACCGTTTCCGCGCAAACGCTGAAATCGGGCGACGTCGCCGTGCTGGCCTCGTACTACGAGATCCGCGGATCGGACTGCCTGGCGCTGCGCGCGCCGCGCGTATCGCTCACCATGACGCCGCGCCTGGGCAAGGCCAACATCATGCAGACGCGGGGCCAGTCCAGCGATTCCGGGCGTTGCGCCTACCAGACCGTGCCGGTATCCCAGGTGGTCTACCAGGCGGACCAGCCAGGCAATGACAGCCTGGCCTGGGAAGTGAAGTACCAGAACAAGACCCTGGGCACGCGCCGCTACAGCGCCACGGTGGTGGTGACGCCGGGTCCCTGACCCGGCGCTCCCGATCAGGCCGGCTGGTCCTGTGGACCGGCCGCGTCCCCGTCGGACGTTTCTTCAGTCGAAGCCTCGTCCGCTTCCGAAGCTTCTTCGGCCACGGTCGCCGCGCCCTTCTTCTTGCGCTCGAATACCGCGGCGAAAAAGCCGTCGGTGCCGTGCACGTCGGGGCGCAGCTGCACGTAGGGGCCGTCCAGCTTCAGGTTTTCACAGCGCGCGGCCAGGATCTCGGCGGCGTCCAGGCGCTCGAAATCCGGATGGCTGGCGAGGAAACGCTCGGCCTGGACCTCGTTTTCCTCGGCCAGCAGGCTGCAGGTGGCGTACACCAGGCGGCCGCCCGGGGCGACGCAGCGCGCCGCGCTGTTGAGGATGCGTTCCTGCAGCTGGCCCAGTTCGGCCAGCGCCTCGGGGTGCTGGCGCCATTTCAGGTCTGGATTGCGGCGCAGGGTGCCAATGCCGCTGCACGGGGCATCGACCAGCACGCGCTGGGCCTTGCCGGCCAGGCGCTTGACGCGGGCGTCGTTTTCGCTGTCGATGACCACCGGCACCACGTTGGACAGGCCGCTGCGCGCAAAGCGCGGCTTGGCGCGCTGCAGGCGGGCCGCGGACACGTCGAACGCGTACAGGCGGCCGGTGGAGCGCATCAGCGCGCCCAGCAGCAGTGTCTTGCCGCCCGCGCCGGCGCAGAAGTCGATGATCATTTCGCCGCGGCGCGGCGCCACCAGCAGCGCCAGCAACTGGCTGCCCTCGTCCTGGACTTCGATGCTGCCGTTCTCGAACTGCGGCCAGCGGTTGATGGCCGGACGGCCTTCCATGCGGATGCCCCAGGGCGAATAAGGCATGGCGACAGGTTCGTAGCGGCCGGCGCCCTGCTGCAATTCGGCCAGCATGGCGTCGCGCTCGACCTTCAGCGGGTTGACGCGCAGGTCCAGGCTGGCCTGGCGGTTCAGCGCCTCGATCAGCGTTTCCGGGCTGTCCATGGCGCCCAGGCGTTCGTCCAGCCAGTCCGGGATGCTGCCGCGCACGGCGCGCGGCAGTGTCGCCAGGTCGATCTGCGACACGCGCTGCAGCCATTCGGCTTCGGCGGCGTCCATGCCTTCGGCCAGCGCCTCGGCGCCCAGCGTCGCGGCCAGGCCCAGGATCGCCAGGCGGCGCGAAGCAGGACCGACGCCGCTTTCGCCGAACTGGCGGTAGCGGCGCAGATGGCGCAGCACGTCGTAGACGGCTTCAGCGACCTCGGAGCGATCGCGCGCGCCCAGATTCGGATGATTGCGCAGCCAGTGCGACAGGGCCGCGTCGGCCGGATAGGTCCATTGCAGGATTTCGCCCAGGACGCGCTGGACCTGGTCGATGCGGATCGCCGCGTGCGATTGGCGCGGGCGATTGAATTGGGGCTTGGGCGGGCGGTCCTGGCCGCCGTCGCCGCCGCGCGGGCCGCCATACTGGCCGCGCTCGCCGCCGCGATCATCGCCTCGCGGCGAGCCATAGGACGGACGCGAGTCCGCGCGGCCTTCGCGACGATCCGGGCCATAGGAGGCGCGCTCGCCGCCACGGCCTTCGCCACGCGGGGCGTCATAGGACGGACGCGAGTCCGGACGCCCTTCGCGGCGCTCCGAACCATAGGAAGCGCGCTCGCCGCCACGGCCTTCGCCGCGCGGAGCGTCGTAGGACGGACGCTGGCCCGGACGGCCTTCGCGGCGTTCCGAACCATAGGAAGCGCGCTCGCCGCCACGACCTTCGCCGCGCGGGGCGTCGTAGGACGGACGTTGGCCCGGACGGCCTTCGCGGCGTTCCGAACCATAGGAAGCGCGTTCGCCGCCACGACCTTCGCCGCGCGGGGCGTCGTAGGACGGACGCTGGCCCGGACGGCCTTCGCGGCGTTCCGAACCATAGGAAGCGCGCTCGCCGCCACGGCCTTCGCCGCGTGGAGCATCGTAGGATGGACGCTGGCCCGGGCGGCCATCACGGCGCTCGGAACCATAAGAACCGCGCTCGCCGCGGCCCTCGCCGCGCGCCGGATCGAAGGACGGACGCGGGCTCGGTCGACCCTCGCGACGGTCCGAACCGTAGGAACCGCGTTCACCGCCGCGGCCTTCGCCGCGCGGCGCGTCGTAGGACGGGCGCGGCGTCGGGCGGCCGGCCGAGCGTTCGTCGCGGCTGCCACCGGAGCGCTCGTCGCGGGCGTTGTCGCGTGCGATCGGGGCGCGCGCCTCGCCCTTGGGGCGCGAGAAGAAGGACCGACCGTCGCGGCCTTCGGACGCGGCCCTGGCGGCGCCAGCCGGACGGGAACGCGGAGATTGGGGTTTGGTCATGGTGTATTCCAGTGGGGCGGAGGGCTTCCGCCCGAAAAATTCGATTCGGGGCCGCTCAGGCGGCCGGCGACCAGGCGAAAAGGCGATCGGGATCGCCTTGCACGTTGACGCGGTGGTCGCTGGTCAGGGTAACCCGGCCTTCGGCCAGCCAGCGCACCGCCGCCGGGAAAGCCCGGTGTTCGACCGCCAGCACGCGCTCGGCCAGGGATTCGGGCGTATCGCCCGCCAGGACCGGCACGCAGCCCTGGGCGATGATGGGACCGTGGTCCAGCACCGGCGTGACGAAGTGCACGGTGCAGCCGTGCACGCGCACCCCGGTGGCCAGGGCCTGGGCGTGCGTGTGCAGCCCGGGAAACGCCGGTAGCAGCGACGGGTGGATGTTCACCAGCCGGCCGGCATAGTGATTGACGAAGCCCGGCGTCAACACGCGCATGAAGCCCGCCAGGATGACGTAATCGGGTTCGTAGCGGTCGATCTCGGCGGCCAGCGCGGCGTCGAAGGCTTCACGGCTGGCGTAGTCCTTGTGATACAGCGCGCCGGTGGGGATGCCCTGCTGGGCCGCCCATTCCAGGCCGGCGGCATCGGGCTTGCTGGCGATGACGGCGGCGACTTCGGCCGGCCAGCCTTCATTGCGGCAGGCCTCGGCCAAGGCCTGCATATTGCTGCCGCGTCCCGAAATCAGGATGACGATGCGGCGCTTGGTGGTAGATATTTCCGGCAAGATAAGGAATTCCAAGGGAAATCGGGCCCGTCCGCCCTACGCAATCCCGCGCGCGGCGACAGCCTGGACGCGCGGCAGGTAAGGACAGGAACAAACCCGGAATCCAAAATTGTAAACTCTCGCTCGTGAAACCATCGCTGCGCATCTACCGATCCCTGCCCCCGCCCGACCGGCGCGCCCCTTGCGCGCTGACGATCGGCAATTTCGACGGCGTCCATCGCGGACACCAGGCCATGCTGGCGCGCGTCTGCCAAGTCGCTCGCGACCGCAACCTGACGCCCGCCGTGATGACCTTCGAGCCGCATCCGCGGGAGTATTTCGCCACCCTGAATCAACGCCCGGAGCTGGCGCCCACCCGTATTTCGGGTTTGCGCGACAAGCTGGCGGCGCTGGCGCGTTACGGCATCAGCCAGGTCGTGGTGGAGCGCTTCAACGCCCGCCTGGCCGAAATGTCGGCCAACGCCTTCATCGAACAATTGCTGGTCCAGGGCCTGCATGCCAAATGGCTGCTGGTGGGCGAGGACTTCCGCTTCGGCCACAAGCGCAGCGGCGACATCGACCTGCTGCGCGAGGCCGGCCTGCGCCATGGCTTCGAGGTGCAGACCCTGGCGGACGTGACCGACCAGCAAGGGCACCGGATCTCCAGTTCCGAGGTGCGCACCGCGCTGGCGGTGGGCGACCTGGAGCGCGCCCGCCACCTGCTGGGCCACCCGTACCACATCAGCGGCCACGTGATCCACGGCCAGAAGCTGGGCCGCACGCTGGGCTTTCCCACCATGAATCTGCGGGTGGCCGAGCGCTGCGCCGCGCGCTCGGGCATTTATGTGGTGCAGGTCTACGGCCTGGCCGACCGCCCGCTGCCGGCGGTCGCCAGCCTGGGCGTGCGCCCCACGGTCGAAGACCGCGGCCGCGTGCTGCTGGAGTCGCACCTGCTCGACGAGACTGTCGACGCTTACGGTAAACTCGTACGCGTCGAATTCCTGCAAAAGCTGCGGGACGAAGAAAAATTTCCTGACCTCCCTTCCCTGACTGCCGCCATCGCCGAAGACGCGCGAAACGCGCGCGCCTATTTTGCCGTTCATGGACTATAAAAAGACCCTCAACCTGCCCGATACCCCCTTCCCCATGCGGGGCGACCTCGCCAAGCGCGAGCCCGCCTGGATTTCGCAGTGGGAAGAAAACCACGTCTACCAGGCGATCCGCGCCGCCAGCCGCGGCCGGCCGCGCTTCGTGCTGCACGACGGCCCGCCCTACGCCAACGGCGACATCCACATCGGCCACGCGGTCAACAAGATCCTGAAGGACATCATCGTCAAGAGCCGCAACATGGCCGGCTATGACGCGCATTACGTGCCGGGCTGGGACTGTCACGGCATGCCGATCGAAATCCAGATCGAAAAGAAATACGGCAAGCACCTGCCCGTGGCGGAAGTGCAGTCCAAGGCCCGCGCCTACGCCCTCGAACAGATCGACCGCCAGCGCAAGGACTTCAAGCGCCTGGGCGTGCTGGGCGAGTGGGATCGTCCCTACATGACGATGAACTTCAGCAATGAAGCCGACGAAATCCGCGCGCTGGGCCGCATCCTGGACAAGGGCTACGTGTTCCGCGGCCTGAAGCCCGTGAACTGGTGTTTCGACTGCGGCTCGGCCCTGGCCGAAGCCGAGGTCGAGTACGCCGACCGCGTCGACCCGGCGGTGGACGTGGCTTTCCCGTTCGCCGAGCACGCCAAGCTGGCCAGCGCCTTCGGCCTGGACTCGGTGGAAGACGGCGCCATCGTCATCTGGACCACCACGCCCTGGACCATCCCGTCCAACCAGGCGCTGAACCTGCATCCCGAAATCGAATACGCGCTGGTGCGCGTGACGCCGGTTCCCAAGTTCGGTCCGCTCCTGCTGATCGCCAAGGAACGCGTCGAAGCCTGCCTGAAAGCCTGGAACCTGGAAGGCGAAGTGATCGCCACCGCCCCGGGCGCGGCGCTGTCGGGCATCGAATTCCGCCACCCGCTGGCGCAGTTCAACGCCGCCTACGACCGCAAGTCGCCCGCCTACCTGGGCGACTACGTGACGGCCGACTCCGGCACCGGCGTGGTGCACTCGGCGCCGGCGTACGGCATCGAGGACTTCATCTCGTGCAAGGAGCACGGCATGAAGGACACCGACTTCATCAGCCCGGTCATGGGCGACGGCAAGTATGTGGACAGCCTGGCGCTGTTCGGCGGCCTGTCCATCTGGGACGCCAACCCCAAGATCGTCGAAGCGCTGACGGAAGCCGGCGCGCTGATGCACGTGGAAAAGCACAAGCACAGCTACATGCACTGCTGGCGCCACAAGACCCCCATCATTTACCGCGCCACCAGCCAGTGGTTCGCCGGCATGGACGTGGCCCCCAAGGACGGCGGCCCGACCCTGCGCGAATCGGCGCTGGCCGGCATCGACGCCACCGCCTTCTATCCGGCCTGGGGCCGCGCCCGCCTGCACGCCATGATCGCCAACCGCCCCGATTGGACGCTGTCGCGCCAGCGGCAATGGGGCACGCCGATGGCCTTCTTCGTGCACAAGGAAACCGGCGAACTGCACCCGCGCACCTCCGAATTGCTGGAACAGGTGGCGCAGCGCGTCGAACAAGGCGGCATCGAAGCCTGGCAGACCCTGGATCCGCGCGAATTGCTGGGCGACGAAGCCGACCAGTACGAAAAGAACCGCGACACGCTGGACGTGTGGTTCGACTCGGGCAGCACGCACGCCACGGTGCTGGGCGGCAAGGACGGCGACTTCGCCGGCTCGCATGGCGCTGAACTCGCCTGGCCCGCCGACCTGTACCTGGAAGGCTCGGACCAGCACCGCGGCTGGTTCCATTCGTCGCTGCTGACTGGCTGCATGCTCTACGGCCAACCGCCCTACAAGGCCCTGCTCACGCACGGCTTCGTGGTGGACGGCCAGGGCCGCAAGATGAGCAAGTCGGTGGGCAACGTGATCGCCCCGCAAAAGGTGTCCGACTCGCTGGGCGCGGAAATCCTGCGCCTGTGGGTGGCGTCCACCGATTACTCGGGTGAACTGTCCATCTCGGACGAGATCCTGAAGCGCGTGGTCGAAGGCTACCGCCGCATCCGCAACACGCTGCGCTTCCTGCTGGCCAACCTGGCCGACTTCGACGCGGTGACGCAGTCCGTTCCTTATGGCGAACTGTTCGAGATCGACCGCTATGCGCTGGCCATGACGGCGCAGATGCAGGCCGAGGTCCAGGCCAACTACGAACGCTACGACTTCCACCCCGCCGTCTCGCGCCTGCAGACGTTCTGCTCGGAAGACCTGGGCGCGTTCTATCTGGACATCCTGAAGGACCGCCTGTACACCTCGGCCGAGGACAGCCGCGCGCGCCGCTCGGCCCAGACGGCCCTGCTGGACATCACGCAGACGCTGCTCAAGCTGATGGCGCCGATCCTGTCCTTCACCGCTGAAGAAGCCTGGAAGGAACTGGTCAACTCGGCCTTGAAGAACCAGGCCGACGCCGCCCGCACCACGATCTTCACCGAGGTCTACCACGCGCTGCCCCCGTTCGCCGATGCCGACGCCTTGTCGGCCAAGTGGGCGCGTCTGCGCGCCATCCGCGCCGAAGTCCAGCGCAAGCTGGAAGAAGTGCGCACGGCCGGCGACATCGGCTCCTCGCTGCAGGCCGAAGTGGACCTGTACGCCAACGGCGCCGACCAGGAACTGCTGGCCAGCCTGGGCGACGACCTGCGCTTCGTGCTGATCGTCTCGCGCGCCACGGTGCACGCGGGCGAAGACGAGACCCGCATCGAGGTCACGCCGTCCACGCACAAGAAGTGCGAGCGCTGCTGGCACTGGCGCCTGGACGTGGGCCAGGACGCGGATCATCCCGAGATCTGCGGCCGCTGCGTGTCCAACCTGTTCGGCACGGGCGAAGCCCGCGACAAGGCTTGAGCATGGCCCGCCCCTCCGACCCCGGAGTGACGGGCGCCGCCCCCGTCCGCGCCGCGCCGGCGCGCGTGGGCGGCTGGCTGGCCCTGGCATTGCTCATCATCGTGCTGGACCAGTTGACCAAGGTCTACTTCAACACCTCGTTCCAGTACGGCGAACGCGTCAACGTGCTGCCGGTCTTCGACTTCACGCTGATGTACAACCGCGGCGCCGCCTTCAGTTTCCTGGCGTCCGAAGAAGGCTGGCAGCGCTGGCTGTTCACCGGCCTGGGCTGCGTGGCGGCGGTGGTCATCACCATCATCCTGCGCCGCACCCATGGCCAGCCGCGTTTCAGCCTGGCGCTGACCCTGATCCTGGGCGGCGCCATCGGCAACGTCATCGACCGCGTGGTCTATGGCCACGTGGTGGACTTCCTGCTGTTCTACTGGAACACCTCCTACTTCCCCGCCTTCAACCTGGCGGACGTGGGCATTACCTGCGGCGCCATATTGCTGGTGCTGGATGAACTCCTGCGCGGCCGCAAGGCCAAGACCCAGGCCTGAAGATGGCCCGGCCGGGGCCCGATGCCCCGGCTTTCCCCCGCATTTCCCACGGTTTTTGTCCTGCTTGATGCCCCCTGAACGCATCGCGAAAGGCGCAATGCCGCAATGCAGAATAAAATCACTGTCCGTTCCTCGATTACACGGCGCTGAACCGCCGCCTCCCTCATGCTCGACCTCGCCCGCAAACGCATCGTCCTCGGCCTGACCGGCGGCATCGCCTGCTACAAAATCGCCGAACTGGTGCGGCGCATGACCGAACAAGGCGCCACCGTCGATGTGGTCATGACCGAGGCGGCCACGCACTTCATCACGCCGGTCACCATGCAGGCCCTGTCGGGCCGTCCGGTGTTCGTGGATGCCTGGGATGCCCGCGTGCCCAACAACATGGCGCACATCGACCTGACGCGCGGCGCGGACGCGGTGCTGATCGCTCCGGCCAGCGCCGACTTCATGGCCAAGCTGGCGCACGGCATGGCCGACGACCTGCTGTCCACGCTGTGCCTGGCGCGCGCCTGTCCGCTGCTGGTGGCGCCCGCCATGAACCGCGAGATGTGGGCCAACCCGGCCACGCAGCGCAACGTCGAACAACTGCGCGCCGACGGCATCAGCGTGCTGGGCCCCTCCGCCGGCGAACAGGCCTGCGGTGAAACCGGCGATGGCCGCATGCTGGAAGCGCATGAGCTGCTGACCGACCTGATCGCCTTCTTCCAGCCCAAGCTGCTGGCCGGCCGCCACGTGCTGCTGACCGCCGGTCCCACGTCCGAACCCGTGGACCCGGTGCGCGTGCTGAGCAACCGTTCGTCGGGCAAGACCGGCTACGCGCTGGCTCGCGCCGCCCGCGAGGCCGGCGCCCGCGTCACGCTGATCACCGGCGCCACCTTCCTGCAGGTGCCGCGCGGCGTCACCGCGCTGTCGGTCACGACCGCGCGCCAGATGCACGACGCCGTGATGGCCAGCGCGGCCGACGCGGACATCTTCATCGCGGTGGCCGCGGTGGCCGACTGGCGCGTCAAGAACGTCAGCAACCAGAAGCTGAAGAAGACCAGCGAAGGCGGCGGCGCGCCCGTGATGGAATTCGAACCCAATCCGGACATCCTGGCCGAAGTGGCCAAGCTGCCCGACGGCCCCTGGTGCGTCGGCTTCGCCGCCGAAACCGAGAAGCTGGCCGAGCATGCCGAAGCCAAGCGCACGCGCAAGGGCATTCCGCTGCTGGTGGGCAACCTGGCGCACAAGGTCATGGATGCGGACACCACCGAACTGGTGCTGTTCGACGAGCAAGGCACCCATCCCCTGCCCGCCGCCGACAAGCTGGACGCCGCGCGGCGACTGATCGCCGAGATCGCGGCCAGAGTGCCAGGCAAATAAAAAGAGCAGGCCTCGCGGCCTGGCCTGGCTGCCGATGAACCCCTGTCTGCGGACAGGGGTTTTTATTTGCTTGCGGGCTTGCCGCTCATGCGGCCGTCGTCAGTGGATATGCTCCTGCGAGGAACGATCCTCGCGCTCCATCTGCAGCGTCGTGTGGTGCAGGTCGAAATCCGCCTGCAGCCTGTCCTCGATGGCCCGGCGTACCTGTTCGCCGTCGGCCCCGGCCGCCAGCACCACGTGCCCCGTGAGCATGGGATTGCTCTGCGTCACCGCCCACAGGTGTATGTCATGGATGGAAGCCACACCGGCCGTGCCGGCGATGGCGGCGCGCACGGCCTGCAGGTTCATGCCCGGCGGCACGCCTTCCAGCAGGATATTCACGCACTCGCGCAGCAGCACCCAGGTGCGCGGGAACACCATGAAGCCTATGCCCACCGCCAGCGCCGAATCCACCCAGCGCCAGCCCGTGAACCAGATGAGCACAGCGCCGACGATCACTCCGATCGAGCCCAGCATGTCGGCCCATACCTCCAGATAGGCGCCCTTCACGTTCAGGCTTTCGTCCTTGGCGCCTGCCAGCATGCGCATCGAGATCAGGTTGACGATGAGCCCCACCACGGCGACGGCCAGCATCCCCAGCGACTGGATCTCCTGCGGCGCCGACAGGCGCTGGTAGGCCTCGTACAGGATGTAGAACGCGACGCCCAACAACACCAGCGCATTGACCGCCGCCGCCAGTATCTCGAAGCGGGCGTAGCCATAGGTGCGCATCAGGTCCGCCGCCTTGCGACCGGCGCGTATCGCCACCAGCGCCAGCAGCAAGGCCATGGCGTCGGTCATCATGTGCATGGCATCGGAAATCAATGCCAGGCTGCCTGTGATCAGGCCGCCCGCGATCTCGACCAGCATGAAGCTGCCGGTCAGGCCCAAGGCGATCCAGAGGCGGGATTCGGGCAAGGCGCGCACGTCGCCGTGCTGATGGCTGTCGCTCATGGCTGTCCTGGTCGGGGAAAGGCACCATGACAAAGCCTGTAGCGGCTTCAGAGTCAAGCGCGGCGGCTTGCGCCATGAAAAAAACCCTCCGTGCCACCGGAGGGTTTTTGTTGGACAACCCGGCTTACTGTTCCAGGCTGATGTTGGCCGCCTTGACGATGTCGGCCCATTGCTGGCGGTCCTTCTCCAGGAACTGGCCGAACTGCTCGGGCGTCATGCCGGTGACCGGCTCGGAACCCAGGCCGGCCATCTTCTCGACCAGCGCCGGCTGCTTCAGCACGTCCTGCATGGCCGCGTAGTAGGCGGCCAGCACGTCGGCGGGCAGCCCGGCGGGCGCGAACACGCCTTGCCAGGTCGGCATGTCGAAGCCCTTCAGGCCCTGCTCGTCCAGCGTCGGCACGTTGGGCAGCTGCGGCGCGCGCTTGATCGAGGCCACGGCGATGGCCTTGACCTTGCCTTGCGAGGCCAGCGGCGCGGCGGTGGAGATGTTGTCCATCGTCATGGCGATGTGGCCGCCCAGCAGGTCGGTGATGACGGGCGCGGCGCCGCGGTAGGCGGCGTGCGGCACCTTCACGCCCAGCTTGTAGAGCATGGTCTCGGCGATCAGGTGGTTGGAAATGCCCACGCCGGCGGTGCCGTAGGTGGCGGTCGGCGTCTTCTGGAAGTATTCCTTCAGCTCGGCCAGATTGTTGGCCGGCACGTCCTTGTTGACGATGACCACGTTGGGCTGCACCGCGGCCAGCGTGACAGGCGTGAAGTCCGCCGGCTTGTAGTTGGTGCCCTTGGGGTTCAGGACATGGGTGATGGCCATGGACCCGGCGGCGGCGATGCCGATGGTATAGCCGTCGGCCGGCGACTGGGCCAGGCGGTACGCCATGATGTTGCCGCCTGCGCCGGCCAGGTTTTCGACCACGACGGGTTGGCCCAGGCGCTGCGACAGCGGCTCGGCCAGGAGGCGCGCCAGGGTATCGGCGGAACCGCCGGGCGCAAAGCCCACCAGGAGGCGCACCGGCTTGGCGGGCTTCCAGGCGTCGGCGGCGAAGGCCGGCGCGGCCGTCAGGGCTGTGACGGCGAACAGTGCGCCAGCGGCGCGATGCAGATTACGGCTGAACATGAAAAACACTCCCAACGATTGATTGACGAAGCCCGCTTCGTCTCCTCTCGCCGCTCGCCCGTCCCACGCCGCGCCGCGCATCCATGCGCGGCCCGGTAGCGGAGCGGTACCTGCGGCGTTATTCCAGTATTTGCGCCAGCGTCTGCGCCACCATGCGGTTGGACAGCAGCACCAGCCGGCCCGAGGCCTGTGCCACGGCCTGGCGCATGCGCTCGGCGTAGCCCATGCAATGCATGACGATCAGGTCGCAGGACGCGAGTTCGCGGCCGGCCCGCTCGAAGTTGAGTGCGGCCTGGGCCGCGTCGGCTTCGTAGGGGGAGGCATGCACGACCACGGTCTCGCAGGAAAGCGGCACGACCATGTGGAAGGCATCGACCTGCGCCTCCAGCGGCACCACCAGGCCCACCTTGCGGCAATGCTCGGCCAGGCCGGCGACCAGGTGGTCCACCACCTGCTGCGGCTCCACCACCAGCGTGCGCATCGGCGCGATCGCGGTGCCGGTGCACAGCGGCACCAGCACGTCGTAGCCCGCGGCATCGGCCTGGCGCATGACCTCGGCCAAGCGCGCCTCGGCGGCGGCCGCGTCCAGTTCGATCTGCGAGCCGTCGCGCATGCGGGTGGCGAAGCGGTATTCGCCCGGCTTGGGCGCCAGCGCGGCCAGGCCCGCGGCGTCCAGCCCGTCGAGCGCGCCGAATTCGTCGATGCGCACCTGCGCGCCCAAAAGCGGGGCCATCTCGGGCACCACGTCGCTGCGCGGCGACTGGCCGATGGTGAAGAACGCCACGCGGCGCGGCTGCGCGCTCATGCCTCGCCCGCGCTTTCGCGGCCCACGGTCTGCAGATGCGCCATCGAACCGTAGCGGCTCTGCAAGGCGGCCCATTCCGTTTCGTCGACGAAGCTCATCGCGCCTTGCCCGTAGAGCTTGGCGATCTCGATGCAGAAACGCATGGCGACGTCGGCGTCCACGGCGTTGGTCACGCCCGTGGCGCAGCCCGGCACAGTGGTCTGCGCGGTCAGCGCCACGCCCACCACCGGCGCGCCGGTGACGATCGTGGGCTGCATCAACGAGTTCACGTGCCACAGGCCGTTTTCGTAAGGCGTGATGTCCTGCGTGGTCAGCGGCAAGGTCACCGGCAGTTCGCCGCTGACCCAGCCCATGACGTCCAGCATGGTCTCGGGAATGCGCAGCAGATAGCCCTGGCGCGCGACCGGCGTCAGCGCCACGCCGCGCTTGTTGACCAGGCGGTTGCCGCGCGTGGTGTCGACGGACAGGATCGCGTCCATGCGCGGGTCGACTTCATGCGACATCATCTCGCGCATCGGGAATGGCGAACGCATCATCGGCACCGGATGGTGCGGCCGCGTGCCGGCGCGCGGGCAGATGTGGGTGCGGATGCGCACGGTGCCCGGCATGACGTCGCCTTGGCGCGCCATGGCCATCAGCTTGAACGCCGCGGCAATCGCGACCACCGCGCCGTCGCTGTCGGACACCAGGCCGGTGACCGCCGGACGCGCGCCGATGCCGCCAAGGCGGCCGACGATGCCGAGTTGCGGCGCGGTTTCGTCGAGGCCCGGAATGACGATGGACAGGAATTCGGTGGCCGCGCCGTCGCGCTCCAGCCGGGTCACTTCGACTTCACAGTTGCCCGCCGCGCGCAGCTGTTCGGCCACGGCCTCGCCCGTGATGTGCGCAGAGGACAGCAGTTCGATGGCGTCGATGACGTGCTTCATGCCGGGATCTCCACGGGACCCGGACGGAACACGCGCGGCTCTTCGTTGCCGAGGAACAGCGGCGCGTCGTGCGGGCCGACCAGGTCGATCCGATTGCCGCGCACGCGCAGCGCGGAGCCTTCCGGCAAGCCCAGCACGGGCATCTGCGGATTCAGCGTGCAGAACTCGGCCAGGCGCTGGGCGCGGGTTTCGCCGCGGTGTCCGGGCGGATGGGCATTGGTGTAGTGCGGATTGATCTGGAACGACAGCAAGCCCAGGGCGTCAAAGCCTTGCGGGTCCGTGATGGGCATGTCGTTGGTGGTGCAGATGCTGGGGCAGCTCAGGTTGGAGCCTGCGCTCCAGCCCAGATAGGCCGCGCCCTCGCGCACGCGGCGCGCCACGACGTCCAGCAGGCCCTGGCGGCGCAGCTGGCCCAGCAGGTTGAAGGTGTTGCCGCCGCCCACGATGATGATCGCGGCGCCTTCCAGCGCGGCCACGGGATCCTCGGCGCGATGCAGCCCCTGGATGTCCAGGCCGGTATCCGCCAGGGCCGACGCCACCAGCGCGGTGTAGTCGTCCCAGTCGCGCGTGACGCCAGCGTACGGCACGAAGACGGCCGGCGCGCCTTGCGGCAGCGACGCGATCAGTTCGCGGATGTCGGGCAGCGCGTGGACCAGATAGCCGGCGTCGCTGCTGGAATTGCTGAGGAGCAGTAGGTTCATGTGGAGGATTTCCGTAAGGGGATTTTCTGGGTGTCCGGCGGCGCGGACGCATCTGTGGGCCTGAAAGCGTTCAGGCCAGCCAATAGGGATCGTTCAGTTCGCGGCCCAGCGCCCCCACCTGCCGCAGCACCGACTCGCGCAAGCGCGCGACGCGGGCGGCATCGGCCTGAAAGGAAACGAAGGACAAGCACAGGCCGCGCAGTTCGCCGGTGGCGGGGTCGCGCACGGCGGCCGCCACCGCGCCTATGCCCGGCATGGCCTGGTCGATGGCCACGCCGCAATGGTCCGCGCGGGTCTGCGCGACCAGGCGGGCCAGATCGCCGACCGTGGCGGGACAGTCGCGGCCTTCGGTGGGCAGCGGCTGGTCGGCGTCGGCGCCGTACAGCGCCTGGAACTCGGCTTCGCTCAGGCGCGACAGCAGCGCCCGGCCCATGGCGGTGCCCGAGGCGGCGCGGCGCGAACCGGGCGGCGACAGCACCTGCACCGGGTGCGAGCCGTTCAGGCGCTGCAGCACCACGGTCTCGCGCTGGTTCAGGGTGGAGAGATAAGCGGTCAGGCCGCTGTCGTCGGAGAGCCGGGCCAGCACCGCGCGGCAGGCGTCGTCCAGCGGCGTGGCCGCCATGCCGGCGCGCACCGCCTGCGCCAGCATCGCCCCCGCGCGGTAGCGGCGCGTGGCGGCGTCCTGGTCGAGCAAGCCGTAGTGCTGCATCTGGTTGAGCAGGCGCGACGCGCTGCTCTTGGGCATGGACAGGCGCGCCGCCACTTCCGTGAAGCTCAGCTCCGACGCGCCTTCCGCGTATAGCCCCAGGACACGCTGGACGCCATCGAGAATACTCATACTTGTTCCATAAAACGGAACTTATGTTCCTGTAAGTTGAACAAGAATAATGCGGGGCTCGACGGCGGTCAATATGGGAACAGCATGAAAAAGCCCCGGGGTCGCCCGGGGCCTGGTCGCGGGAGCCGCCAGCCCCCGATGTAGATCAACGGAATGCCTCAGCCAACCGGCGTCTCGCAGAACTGCAGGAATCGATGCAGCGGAGTCTGCCGTTCGGCGGCACGTTGCCATACGACGACCGTGGGCGGATTCTGTTCACGCAGCTCGACCGGCAGGATGACCGCCTCTGCCGCGACGGTCAGGCGCTCGGCCGCCGCCAGCGGCAGCATGACCAGGTAATCCGTGGTGCGCACGAATTCATCGGTCAGCAAAAGATCACTTACCTGAATGCCGCGCGGCGGCAGTCCCAGGTCGCATCCCAGGAACAGCGCGGTCAGCTTGTCGTGCATCATCGTGCCCGGACGCGGCTTGCACCAGGGTTCTGCATGCAACTCCGGCAGCGTAAGGCGGCGGCGGCCGGCCAGCGGCGACAGCCGGGCATTGGCGACGACCACCAGCGGCTGCGGCGGCACCAGCCGCAAGCGTCCCAGGCCAGGCGCTGTCAGCTCGGGCGCGTCGTAGCACACCAGCGCGTCCAGCTTGTCGTCCAGCAACAGGTCCGCCATGGCGCGGTATCCACCGGCCTGCACATCCAGCGCGACGCCGGGCTGGGCCTGGTTGAAGGCATGGATCAAGGGCGCAAGCGTCAGTTTGCCCATGTCGGTCGCCACGCCGATGCGCAGTTCGCCCAGGCGGCCGCTGCGTACGTCCGTCACGGCTTGGGCCAGCCCGCGCGATTGCGCCACCACGGCCTCCATCATGGGCAGGATCTGGCGGCCCATTTTCGTCGGGCGCTTGGCATTGCCGATGCGCTCGAACAGCTTGAAACCCAGCTGCGATTCCAGCTCGGCCAAGGTTTTGGAGACCGCGGACTCGCTCACGTTCGCGGCCGCGGCCACCTCCTTGGCCGACGGCGCATCGCGCAACGCCAGCGCGATCTGCAGATGCCGCAGCTTCAGGCGCGAAGCCAGCGACTCAATGGGCTGCGACTTGACCATTTTCTCAATCCATTAGTCGAATAATTCACTATACGGTAAACCCGGGCGGACCGATGATAACGGCATAGCGCATGGCCATGAGCCGATCCGCGGCCGGCCAGGCCGCAGGAGCAACAGAGCGCAAACAGGAGACCGCCTTGCTAGCCCGCCCCCGACTTCTCGCCTTCATCCTTGCCGCCGCGACGACGGCAGGCCTGCAACCCTGCGCGATGGCCCAAGAGCCAGCCGGCGGCGACAAGCTCGTGCGCCTGGTGGTCGGCTACGCCGCGGGCGGCGCCGCCGACGCGGTGGCCCGCGCCTACGCCGAACAGTTGCAGACGGCGGGCTACGCCAATGTCATCGTCGAGAACCGTCCCGGCGCATCGGGACGCCTGGGTTTCGACGTGGTGAAGCGCGCCAAGGCGGACGGGCTCACCCTGTACCTGGGCTCGTCGCCGATGTTCGTGATCTTTCCGCTGACCTACAAGAAGCTGGGATACGACCCGGACCATGACCTGCGCCCGGTGGCCCTGGTCGCCGACGTGCCCACCGGCGCCGTCACGGGCGCCGCCCAACCCTACGGCAACATGGCCGAATACGTGCAATGGGCCAAACAGGCGCGCGCCAAGGCGACCCTGGGCCTGGCGACGCAAGGCAGCCCCGGCCAGTTGGGCACGATAGAAATGGGCGGCCAGAACGGCCTGGAGGTCGTGCCCGTGCTCTACCGCGGCGCGGCGCCGATGCTGGTGGACGTGGCGGGCGGCGAAGTGTCGATGGGCTGGGACGCCGTCGCCAGCATGCTGCCGCTCTACAACGCCGGCAAGGTGAAATTCCTGGGCGTGGCTGGCAGCCGCCGCCTGCCCACCCTGCCCGATGTGCCGACGCTGCTGGAACAGGGCTACCCGCAGTACCAGCATGCCGCCAGCTGGTATGGCGTGTACGCTCCCGCGGCCACGCCGGACGCCACGATCGCCCAACTGGAACAGGCTTTCGTCGCCGCCGGCAAGCGGCCGGCGCTGGTGGAAAAACTGCAGACCGCGGGCTTCCTGGTCGACCCCCAGGACGCGCAGAGCGCCAAGCGCCGCATCGGCGTCGAGCGTGCGCACTGGGCCCCCATCGTCAAGGCCGCCGGCATTTCCTTCGACGAATAGGCGCAACGTGGCTTCGATGAGCGATTCCCTTTGCGACTTGAGCGCGGTAGAGGCCGCAAGCCTGATCCGGACCAAGGCAGTGTCCCCGGTCGAGCTGGTGCGCGCCTCGCTGGAACGGGCCGAAAGCCTGCAGCCCGTCCTGAACTGTTTCATCACGCTGTGCGCCGAAGAGGCCATGGCCGAGGCCCGGCTTGCCGAGGCCGCGCTGATGCGCGGCGATGCGCCGGGCCTTTTGCATGGCCTGCCCTACACGGTGAAGGATCTGGTCAATACCGCGGGCGTGCGGACCACCTTCGGCGCCGTGCCGTTCAGCGCCAACGTGCCGGCCGAGGACGCCGTGGCCGTGGCGCGGCTGCGCCAGCAAGGCGCCGTCCTGATCGGCAAGACCACGACGCCGGAATTCGGCTCCAAGTCCATGACGGATTCGCCGCTGTTCGGCCACACCCGCAACGCCTGGAACCTGGAACGCACCTGCGGCGGCTCCAGCGGCGGCGCCGCGGCGGCAACGGCCGCCGGCATCACGGCGCTTGCGGTGGCCAGCGATGGCGGCGGATCCACCCGCATCCCCGCGGCGTGCAACGGCGTGGTGGGATTCAAGCAAAGCCTGGGCGCGATACCGCACAGCCAGGCGCAGGACGCCATCGGCAACCAGACCTACGTGACGCCGACCACGCGCACCGTGGCCGATACCCGCCTGATGATGGCGGCCATGGCCGGCCCGCATGACTGCGATCCGTGGTCGCTGGGCGTACCCAGGACCGACTACGCCGGCGCGGCGGCCAATCCCGAGATGCTGCGCGGCAAGCGCGTCCGCTATTGCGCCGCCCCGCCCGGCCGCCCCGTGGCCGCCGACGTGCGCCGCGCATTCGAAGCGGCGCTGGCGCGCCTGGCCGACCTGGGCGCGGAAGTAGAACCGTTCGACGGCGAGGGCTTCGATGTCGAGCCCATCTGGCGCGTCATCAACCACACGGTCTGGCGCACCCGCTTCCTGCCACTGATAGAACGCGAGCCCGACGCCTACAGCCCCGCCTTCCGGCGGCAGATCGCCACCGCCGCGGCGTTCAGCGCCCAGCAATACCAGGAAGCCATGTTTGCCCGCACCGCGCTCTACCGCAAGGTGCAGGCGCTGTTCGGCCAGGCCGACCTGCTGGCCATGCCGACCATGTCACGCACCGCCTTGCCGCTGGGCACGGACATATTCGACACCATGGACATCGACGGCCGCTCGTACGGCGACATCCGCGCGCACTGGTATCCGTGGACCATGCTGTTCAACCTGACCGGGCACCCCGCCGTCAGCGTGCCTTGCGGTCTGGGCCAGGATGGCCTGCCGATAGGCTTGCAGCTGGTTGCCCCTTGCCACGCCGACCTGCAGCTGCTGCAGGCGGCCGAAGCCTATGAGCAAGCCGGCACTCCGCTGCCGCGGCCGCCGGCGGTGACCTGAATCACGTTCCTATCTGGTCGACAGTTCCGACCACTGCGCCAGCGGCAAGGGCGGCTGCGCATGCAGGATGCGCGCCAGCACCAGCTTCAGTTCGGCCCAACCGCCGCGCTCGGTGGGCCAGATGGAAGGCGTCACCGCCTGCCAGTTGCCGTCCGCCGCGCGTTCGGCCATCTTGAAGCGGAAGGTGTAATGCCCCGCCATGCCCATGCGCAGGTCCGTCACCACCAACGCATTGCCGATGACGTCGTAGCGCAGCCAGTCGTCCGTGAACCAGCGCAGGCGCTGGTGCAACGGCACGTCCGCCAACGCCCGCGCCACATCCAGGTTCAGCGGCTGGCGCAGCCATTCCGGCGGATCGCTGTCGAACAGGCTGCTGACCGATTCGTAATAGTGGCCGTCGGGCGTCTTGGCGATGACGCGCCACACCAGCGTGTTGAAGGGCATGGGCACGGCGCGCAGTTCGCTCAGCGCAATGCCCTGCGCCTGCATCGCCTCGCGCACGCGGTCCTCGGCGGCGATGCGCGCGGCCAGCCCGAATCCCAGGTAGGCCGTGCTGAACACCAGCGCCGCGGCCAGCAGCCGGCGCGCCGTCAGCGTCATGCCGAAGCCGATGGCGAACAACACCGCCAGCAGCAACGGCACGGTATAGACCGGGTCGATGATGAACACGGCGGCCCAGCTTTCGGGGATGAGCGCCAGCGGCCAGAACAGCTGCGTCCCGTAGACCGTGAAGGAGTCCAGCACGGGATGGGTCACCAGCACCAGCCATAAGGTCAGGAACAGCCGGCGTCCGCTGTATGGCGCCTGTGGCCAGTACTTGCGGATCAGCCAGGTCAGGAAAACCGCAAGGCCGGTCAGCACGAAGACCGAGTGCGAGAAGCCGCGGTGGTAGGTCATGAGCGACACCGGGTCCGGATAGCGCATCAGGACATCCAGATCCGGCACCGTGGCCAGCGTCGCGCCGTAGATCAACGCCCGCCGCCCCTGCACCCGCCCCAGGAGGGCGCCCTGTATGCCCGCGCCCAGTACCGCCTGCGTAACCGAATCCATAACTCTCCAACAATTAGCTTCATCCAGACGGACTATACGGTGCACCGGCAGTTCCGCAGGCGTTAACATACCTGATTGCGTTCAGCTAATTTTCAACTTCGTAAATATGGACCAATACATCGACCAGATCGCGATGTTCATCGAGGCCAACCAGGCCTGGGCGGGACCGATCACCTTTCTGCTCACGCTGGGCGAATCCATGGTGCTGCTGGGCCTGTTCATCCCGGCCACGGCCCTGATGCTGCTGACCGGCGGCCTGATCGGCGCGGGCACCCTGAATCCCTGGGCCATCATCGCCTGGGGCATCGCCGGCGCCATCGTGGGCGACGCCCTGTCCTACTGGCTGGGCCGCTGGGCCGGCCCTGGCATCCTGCGCCGCTGGCCGCTGAAGCAGCAGCGCAGCGGCGTGGCGCGCGCACGCCTGTTCTTCTACCGCTACGGCTTTGCCTCCGTGCTGATCGGCCGCTTTCTCGGCCCCATCCGCTCCACCATTCCCACCGTCGCCGGCGTGATGGGCATGGGGCACAGCCGCTTCCAGATGGCCAACGTCGCCTCGGCCATCCTCTGGATGCCGCTGATGCTGGCCCCGGGCTATATCACCGCGCGCAGCCTGGGTACGGCGGACAATGCGCAACAGATTGCCATGATGATCGGCGCGGGCCTCTCGGTACTGCTAGGATGCGGGCTGTTGATAGCCATGCTGCGCAAACGCCGGGTCCCGGCACGCCAACGCCGCGGCAACTGAACCGGAGAGAGGGGCAATGGCCATAGATGGGGAACCCAGGAATGGCGATTTCGCGCGCTACGTCGAAAACCTGACGCGCGCCGGCGGCGCATCGCCGGGACAGGTTCCCGACAAGCGGGCGCAATCCCGCCCGGCAGCTCCGCCGCCCTCGCCCCCCGCTTCTCCGTCTGAAACGCTATCCGGCGCGCCCTGGGGCAAGGCGGCCCCGCCGCCCCTGCAATCGCGGCAAGCGCCGCCCGCGGCCCCGGGCCAGACCGATGCCGCCGAGGTATCGATGGCCCGCCAAGCCACCCAGCGCAAGATCGGCGTCATCCTGACGGTGGGCGGCATCCTGGCCGGCTGGGCCGGGGCGCGCATCATCTTCGAAGCCCTGCGCGGCCCCGGGTTCGACCTGGACGAGGCCATGCCCGCCGTCTTCCTGTTCTTCTTTGCCATGATGCTGTTCAAGGCGGCCCGCAATGCGCGCAATCCGCGCGGCAAGACGCCGCTGCCTCCGCTCAAGCGCTCTTCCTACCGCAAGGACGGCGACGCCTGATTCCGCCATCACGGCGGCGCGGCCCCCGCGGGTAATGGTGCTAACATTTCCGCCGCTGTCGAAAGACCCATGAACCACGGAGTGAAAGTGAATAACGTAGTCGGATTGAACCAGGCCCAGGCGGCCACGATGCTGAAGCTGCAGGGCCACTTGAACAGCATGATCAATCCGGACTGGGTCAACGGCGGAGCCCGCTTCCTGCGCGCCGCCTTCGTCGAATCCGCCGAAGCGCTGGAACACTACGGCTGGAAATGGTGGAAGAAGCAGACCATCGACCTGCCGCAAGTGCAGATGGAGCTGGTGGACATCCTGCACTTCTATCTGTCGCACACCATCGTCCAGTCCCGCGGCGACATCGGCGCCGCCGCCGACGCGCTGGTCGCGGACCTGTCCGGCCCGGCCTCGGTCGCGCTGGACGGCAAGACCCATGCGCTGGACCAGCTGAACGTGCCCGAACTGCTGGAGCTGATCGGCGGCCTGGCCGTGTGCGGACGCGCCAGCTTCAAGGTCCTGGAACAGACCATGACGTCCTGCGAGATGAGCTGGAACGACGCCTACACGCAATACGTGTCCAAGAACGTGCTGAACATCTTCCGCCAGCAGCATGGCTACAAGGAAGGCACCTACATCAAGATCTGGAACGGCGAGGAAGACAACGTCGTGCTGGCCCGCCTGCTGTCGCAGCTGGATCCCGCGCGCGAGGATTTCGCCGACCAGTTGCACCGCGAACTGGAGCAGGCTTATTCGCGCCTCTGAGCCGCGACGGTTCCTGCCCGCCTGAAGACGCCGCCATCCGCGGCGTTTTTTGTTTTGGGGGAAGCAAGCGCAACAAACGGAGTTTCAAAAAGGCGGTGGATTTCTACACTGGCCTCGCCTGTAATCACCGGGAGGACCGGGCATGCGCGCCGCGGCAAGCGGAGACAAGGACATGACAGCAGCAGCCGACTATGACTGGCAGAACGTGGAGCAAGCGCTCGATGCCCACGGCAACGCCGTGCTGCCCGGACTGCTGACGCCCGCGCAATGCCGCGCCCTCGCCGCCCTCTACCCGGATGAAGCGCGCTTTCGCTCGCGCATCGTCATGGCGCGGCATGGCTTCGGCCGCGGCGAGTACAAGTACTTCGCCTACCCCTTGCCGCCGCTGCTCGATCAATTGCGCCACGCGCTCTATGCCCGGCTGGCGCCGATCGCCAACCGCTGGAACCAGCGGCTGCGCGCGGATACGCAGTACCCGCCCGAACTGGACGCCTACCTGCAACGCTGCCACCGGGCGGGCCAGACGCGTCCCACGCCATTGATGCTCCAGTACGGCGAGGGCGACTACAACTGCCTGCACCAGGATCTCTATGGCGAACATGTGTTTCCGCTGCAGGTCGCCATCCTGCTAGCCGTGCCGGGCAAGGATTTCACCGGCGGCGAATTCGTCATGACCGAGCTTGCGGCCAGAAGCCAGCGCGCCGACGTCGTGACGCTGGGCCAGGGCGACGCGGTGGTGTTCACCGTCAATCAACGGCCCGCGGCGGGCGCGCGCGGGCCGCGCAAGGTCGCCATGCGGCATGGCGTGAGCCGCGTGCGCAGCGGCCGGCGCCACACCTTGGGCATCATTTTTCATGACGCGGCATGATGCCGCGCACGCTTGCGACCATTGATGAGGACCCTATGCATCACAGCGGCATGACCGCCCTCGAAACGAGCCTGGACCACCTGGATTGGCCGGACATCGGATCGCAGCTCGACGCCGAAGGCTATGCCGTGCTGCCAGGACTGCTGGGCGCGGAACCGGCGCGCAGTCTGGCGCGGCAAGCCGACGCGCCAGACGCCCGGCGGGTGAGCCTGGCATCCGCCGGCCTGGGGCGCGGCGACCTGTATTACTTCGATGCCGGCATCCCGCCGCCGCTGGAGCAATGGCGCTCGGCGCTGTACCGTCGGCTCGTCGTACACGCCAATCGCTGGAACGAGCTTCTGGACGTGCGCGCGCGCTATCCCGATGAGCTGGAAGATTTTCTTCAGCGCAACCGCGACGCCGGCCAGACCCGGGCGCAATCGCACCTGAGCCGGCTCGGCGTCGAAGACTACATCGCGCTGCACCAGCGCAATACAGGCGGACAGGTCTTCCCCATGCAGGCGGTCGCGCTCCTGTCCGAGCCGGGAGACGGCTTCCAGGGCGGCGAGTTCGTGATGACGGAGCAGCGCCCGCGCATGCAATCGCGTCCGCTGGTGGCGCCGCTCGGTTTCGGCGACGTCGCCATCATCGCCACGGGGGAACGCCCCTTTCACGGTTCCAAGGGCTATTACCGCGTCAACCTCAAGCATGCCGTCAGCCGCGTGCGCAAAGGCACGCGCATCGGCCTTGAACTGTTTTTCCACGATGCGCCCTGATGCCAGCCCCAGCCATGCCTACCTCAACCATGCTGCACGGCCTGCCTGAAACCCGGATTGCAGATACGGACTGGCAGGACGTCGAAGACGATCTGGGCCACGATGGCTACGCCGTGCTGCCGGGACTGCTGACGCAGGCCCAGTGCGAGGAACTTGCGGCCGGCTACTGCGACGAAACGCGCTTTCGCAGCCGCATCGTGATGGAACGCTATGCGTTCGGCCGCGGCGAGTACAAATACTTCAGCTATCCGCTGCCGGATATCGTCGCAAGCTTGCGGCAGTCGCTTTATCCACGCCTGGCGCCCATCGCCAACCGCTGGCATGCGGCCATGCGCCTCGAAGCGCGCTTTCCCGCAACGCATGAAGAATTCCGGAGTATCTGCCACGCCGCCGGACAGCGCCGGCCCACGCCGCTGCTGCTGCGCTACCAGGCGGGCGACTACTGCTGCCTGCATCAGGACCTGTACGGCGACCATGTCTTTCCGTTCCAGGCCATCTTCCTGCTCAATGAGCCGGGACGCGATTTCGAAGGTGGAGAGCTGCTGCTGGCCGAAAGCAATCCCAAGCAACCCGGACGGGCCGACGTGGTGCCCTTGCGGCAAGGCGATGCCGTGGTGCTTGCCGTCAATCACAGGCCGGTGCGGTCGGCGCGCGGCTATTACCGCGCGAATCTGCGGCATGGGGTCGGCCGGCTGCGCAACGGAGAGCGGCACACGCTGGGCATCATCTTCCACGATGCCACGTAAGGCTGCGCGATCGTCAGGCCGCGCGCGCAGCCTCGATGGCCGCATCCCACACGGAAGGCGAGCCGATCTGCCGCCGCAATTGTTCGGTGAAGGCGCGGATGCGCGCATTGGCGCGCGGCATGGCGCGCAGCAGGTAGATGCCGCTTTCGGGCGGCGGGCTGGCGTCCTGCAAGGTCAGCTGCACCAGCCGGCCGGCGCCCAGGTCCGCGCCCGCGGACCAGTTGGGCATGAGCGCGATGCCCAGCCCTTCCAGCGCCGCGAACCGGCGCGCGTCGCAGTCGTCGCACTCCAGGACGAACCTGGCGTCCTGGGCCCATTGGCCGTCGCCCAGTTCGCGCCAGCCGCGCACGCTGGTGCTGTGGCGCCGGTCGATGAGGCGATGGCGCGACAGGTCCGCCAGCGTGCGCGGTACGCCATGGCGTTCCAGGTATGAGGGCGCGGCGCAGATCAGGTAGCGATGGCTGCCGATGCGTTGCCCGATCAGGCTGCTGTCTGGCTGTTGCCCCACCCGCACCACCACGTCCATGCGTTCGACCACCGGATCCACCACGCGCTCGGTCAGTTCCAGCTCCACCTGCAATTGCGGATGGCGTTCACCCAGCTGTTGCAGCATGGGCACTACGTAGCGCCGCGCGAACGCCGGCAGGCAACTGACCCGCAACAGGCCCTGCACGGTCTGCTCCAGCGAAATGACCTCGGAACGCGCCTCGGTCATGTCGTGCAGGATCTTCACGGCGCGCTCGTACAGCACCTCGCCGGCCTCGGTGGGCATCAATGCACGGGTCGAGCGCACGAACAGCGGCACCTTGAGCTCGGACTCCAGCGCGCCGATCTGCCGCGCCACGGACGAGGCCACCATGCCCCGGCGGCGCGCCACCTCGGAAAAGCTCTGGGCGCGGGCGACGTCGACGAAGATGGAGAGGCTTTCGGCGAATTTGACGGTTTTCATTTGTGCGTGTGGCGCAAAAGGCTTTGGCGCGGGACGCCAGCTTTCCTGGGAGATTTGGCAATTACGATACCGTGCATGGCCGCACTTTGGCAATTTTGACAAAGATAGACGGCCGGACACAACGACGATAAGCCCAGGAGACCCGCATGCCCCCGATCACTTCCCCCCGCCGCTCGCCCCGCGCCCTGCTGGCCAGCGCCGCCCTCGCCGCAGGCGCCTGGGCCGCCGCCCTGCCCGCGCTGGCGGATTCCTATCCCAGCAAGCCGGTGACGGTGGTGGTGCCCTTCGCCGCGGGCGGCACCGTGGACCGGGTGGCGCGCCAGGTGCAGCAGGCGCTGCAGGACAAGCTGGGGCAGACGGTGGTCATCGACAACCGCGGCGGCGCCGGCGGCACCATAGGCACGGCGCTGGTGGCCAAGTCCGCGCCCGACGGCTACACGGTGGAAATGGTGTTCGATTCCTACGCCACCGAGCAACACATCTACCCCAAGCTGTCTTATGACACGGCGCGCGACCTGACGGGCGTGTCGTACATGGTGCGCTCGCCCATGGTGCTGGCCGTGACCGCCAGCGGTCCGTACCAGACGCTGGCCGACTACGTCGCGGCCGGCAAGAAGGGCAGCGTGTCCTACGCCTCGGTCGGCGCGGGCAGTTCCAACCATCTGGCGGCTGAAATGTTCCATCAGGCTGCTGGCACCAGCGGCATCCACACGCCCTACCGCGGCGGCGGCCCGGCGGTATCGGACCTGATGGGCGGACACGTGGAGTCCATCATCGCCAGCCTGCCGCTGGTGCTGCCCCACATCCAGAGCGGCAAGCTGCGTGCGCTGGCGGTGACGGCGCCCAAGCGGGTCGCGGCCCTGCCGGACGTGCCCGCCATCGCCGAGAGCTATCCGGGCTTCGAGATCTATTCCTGGGTGGGCATGGTGGCGCCCGCAAGGACGCCGGCGGCGACGCTGGACAAGCTGGCCGACGCCACCATCGCCGCGCTGCGCGACCCGGCCGTGGCCGGACGCATCACCGAATCGGGATTCGAAGTGGTGGCCGGCGGCCGCGATGACATGAACCGGCTGGTGCAGGCCGAGTCCCAGCGCTGGGGCGAGCTCATCAAGAGCCGCGGAATCGTTGCACAATGACCGACATGCAGACGGGGAACGCCATGCAATCCTTCATCTACGCCAGCCGCGCCCAGCGCGTGGTCTTCGGGCCGGGCAGCCTGGGCGGCCTGGCGGCCGAACTCGATGCGCTGGGGCTGCAGCGCGCGCTGGTGCTCTGCACGCCGCCGCAGCGCGCGCAGGCCGAACGGGTCGCGGCGCTGCTGGGCGAAGCGCGGGTTGCCGGGATCTTCGACCAGGCCGTGATGCACGTGCCGATGGAAATCGCGCGCCAGGCGCGGGAAGCGGCGCGCGAGCTGGGCGCCGATTGCGCGGTGGCCGTGGGCGGCGGCTCCACCATCGGGCTGGGCAAGGCCATCGCGCTGGACTCGGGCCTGCCGGTCATTGCCGTTCCCACGACCTATGCGGGCTCGGAGATGACGCCGATCTACGGTCTCACCGAGAGCGGCCTGAAGAAGACCGGCAAGGATGACCGGGTGCTGCCGCGCAGCGTGGTGTACGACCCAGAACTGAGCCTGTCGCTGCCGGTGTCGATGAGCGTGACCAGCGGCATCAACGCCATCGCCCATGCGGCAGAGGGTCTGTACGCGCGCGACGGCAATCCCATCATGGACCTGATGGCGCAGGAAGGCATACGCGCGCTGGCCCAGGCGCTGCCCGCCATACATGCCGGCGCCTGCGGCGCGGACCTGCTGCAGGCGCGCAGCGACGCGCTCTACGGCGCCTGGCTTTGCGGCACGGTGCTGGGCAGCGTGGGCATGGCGCTGCATCACAAGCTCTGCCATACGCTGGGCGGCAGCTTCAACCTGCCGCACGCGGAAGTCCACACCGTGGTGCTGCCGCATGCCCTGGCCTACAACGCCGCGGCCGCGCCGCGGGCCATGGAACGAATCGCCATGGCGCTGGGCGCACCGGCTGCCGCGGCAGGCGTATTCGATCTGGCCAGCACGCTGGGCGCGCCCACGGCATTGCGCGACATCGGTATGCGCCAGGAAGACCTGGACCGCGCCTGCGACATCGCCATGCAGACGCCCTACCCCAATCCGCGTCCGCTGGAACGCGAGGCCTTGCGGGCGCTGCTGCAAAACGCCTACGAAGGCAGGCGGCCTCAATAGACAGGGTCCGGCAGGCTGCCAGCCTGCCGGTTGCGCCTAGCGTTGTCCGAAGCGCGTATCGCCAAACAGCGCCTTCTGGTCACGCGGCTGCGAACGCCAGTACTGGCGCGGCGCGCTGACCTGGCCGCCCAGTTGCGCCGCGGCGTGCCACGGCCAGCGCGGGTCGTACAACATGCCGCGCGCCAGCGCGACCATGTCGGCCTGGCCGTTCTGCAGGATGTCTTCGGCCTGCTGCGCCTCGGTGATCAGGCCCACCGTGATGGTCGGCATGCCCACCTTGCGCTTGATTTCGTCGGCGAACGGCACCTGGTAGTTCGGCCCCACGGGTATCTTCTGCTGGGACGAGACGCCGCCGCTGGACACGTCTATGAATTCACAGCCGCGTTCCTTCAAGGCTTGCGCCAGGACCAAGGTCTGTTCCAGGTCCCAGCCGCCTTCGACCCAGTCGGTGGCCGACACGCGCACACCTAGCGTCACCGACGGCGGAATGGCCTCGCGCAGCGCCTGGAAGACTTCCAGCGGAAAGCGCATGCGGTTCTCGAGCGAACCGCCGTAGGCGTCGTCGCGCCGGTTGGACAGCGGCGACAGGAACTGATGCAGCAGATAGCCGTGCGCGGCGTGCAGTTCGATCACGTCGAAGCCCAGCCGCACGGCGCGCCTGGCGCTGGCCACGAAGGCGTCGCGCACGCGGGCCAGACCCGCCGTGTCCAGCGCGTGGGGCGGAGGTTCCGACGCGTTGTGCGGCACGGCCGAAGGCGCCCAGCCCTGCCAGCCGCCGGCCTCGGGCGGCACCAGTTGGCCGCCGTTCCAGGGCGCTTCGCTGGACGCCTTGCGGCCCGCGTGGCCCAGCTGTATGCCCAGCTTGATGGGCGCATAGCGGCGGATGGCTGCAACGACGCGGCCGATGGCCGCCTCGGTTTCATCGGACCACAGGCCCAGGTCTCCCGGTGTGATGCGGCCGTCGGGCTCCACGGCGGTGGCTTCCACGAACAGCAGCGCCGCGCCGGACAAGGCCAGATGCCCCAGGTGGATCATGTGCCAGTCGGTCGCCAGGCCTTCCTCAGCCGAGTACTCGCACATGGGCGCGATGACGATGCGGTTGGCCAGCTCCAGCTGGCCGATGGACGTGGGACTGAAAAGCAGGGACATGCTGGAGCCTCCGGGGCGTGGGATGCGACAGCATAGCGCCCCGACCCGCCCGGGAACCTGAATACCGCAGCCCCGGGCGGGGTCAAGGCTGGCACGCAAGCGCCGCGCTACTGCCCTTCGATCACCGAATCCAAGAACTGGCGCGTGCGCGCTTCCTTGGGCTGGCTGAACAGCACCGCCGATTCGGCGTCCTCGACGATGTTGCCCTCGTCGAAGAACAGGGTCCGGTCCGAGCTGCGTTCTGCGAACTTCATCTGGTGGGTGACGATGATCATCGTCATGCTGCGCCGGGCCGACAGGTCGCGCAGGATCTGCAGGATGCCGCCCACCAGCTCCGGGTCCAGCGCGGAGGTCACCTCGTCGAACAGCATGATGTCGGGGCACATGGCCAGCGCGCGCGCTATGCCCACGCGCTGCTTCTGCCCGCCCGACAACTGCGCGGGATAGACATCGAGCTTGTCGCCCAGCCCGACCATCTCCAGGTATTCCACGGCGCGCTCGCGCGCCTGGTCGCGCGACATGCCCAGCACGTGGACCGGGGCCTCCATGGCATTGGCCAGCGCCGTCATGTGCGGGAACAGGTTGAAGTGCTGGAACACCATGCCGATCTTGCCGCGCACCTTGCGCAGATGCTCTGAATTGAGGCCGGCGGGGCGGCCCTGCGCGTCGGTCCACATGGGCACGCCGTCGATCTCGATGTCGCCGCTGGTGGGCTGGTCCAGCGTCATCAGCACGCGCAGCAAGGTCGATTTGCCCGAGCCGGAGGGGCCGATCACTGCCACGGTCTGGCCGGCCGGTATCTCCAGGTTGATGCCGCGCAGCACCTCCAGTTCTCCGTACTGCTTGCGCAGGTTCTTGATGCTTACGCTGGCGCTCATCGCTTTCCTCCATATCGTTGCAGGCGGGCCTCCAGGCCGCGCACGCCCCAGGCCGCCACCAGGCTCAACGCCAGGAACAGCAGGCCCACCAGGGTCAGGGGCTCGGTGTAGCGGAAGGTGGCAGAGCCGATCATCTTGCTCTGCTGCAGCAGTTCCACCACGGTGATCGCCGACAGCAGCGGCGTGTCCTTGAACATGGCCACCAGGTAATTGCCCAGCGCCGGCACCACAGGCGGAATCGCCTGCGGCAGCACCACGCCCACGGCCGTGCGCCAGCGCGACATGTTCAGCGCGGTGGCGGCCTCCCATTGGCCGCGCGGCACGGCTTCGATGCCGGCGCGGTAGACCTCGGCGCAATAGGTCGCGTAGTGCAGGCCCAGCGCGGTGATGCCGGTGGCCAGCGGCGACATCCGCACGCCGGTCAGCGGCAGCACGTAGAACAGGAAGTACATCTGCACCAGCAGAGGCGTGCTGCGCACGAACTCGATCACGAAGGCGGTGGGCAGGGACACGATGCGCAGCCGCGAACGCCGCAGCAAGGCCAACACCAGGCCCAGCGTCACAGCCACCAGCATGCCCAGCAGCGTGGCCTCGATCGTGATGACCAGCGCGGAGCCCAGCGTGGGCAGGATCTCCAGGGCGAAGGACCAATCGAATACCGGCTTCATCGCACGCGCACCTTGCGTTCCAGCAGACGCACGCCGGCCGTGATCAGCAGTGCCACGGCGAAGTACATCAGCAGCATCAGGGTGAAGATCTCGGTGGTGCGCAGGGTCTCGCTGCGCAGCAGCTGGCCGCGGAAGGTCAGGTCCGTGATGGTGATGAGGGACACCAGCGCGGTGTTCTTCAACAGCTCGATCAACAGGTTGCCCGCAGGCGGCAGCATGGCCGGCACGGCCTGCGGCACCACGATGCGGCGCATGATCTGGCCGCGCGTCAGGTTCAGCGCGATGCCGGCTTCGCGCTGGCCCGGCGGCACCGCGCGGATCGCGCCGCGCACCACTTCCGCGCCATAGGCGCCGGCGTTCAGCGCCAGCACCACGATGCCCACCAGCATGGCCGGCAGTTGCACGCCGAACAGCGGCAGCACGAAGTAGAACCAGAAGAGCTGCACCAGGGCCGAAGTGCCGCGAAACACCTCGACGTAGACCGCCGCGATCCAGCGCAGCGGGCGCACGGACGACAGGCGCCCGATGCCCGCGGCCAGTGCCAGCGGAACGGCCAGCACCACGGCGCCTGCCATGATCTCCAGGGTCACCGCCAGCCCCTGCAGGAGCGGCGGCGCCAGCTCGGCGAAATGCTCGGATATCAGCCGCATGCGCGCCCCCTTACTGGCCGGCGCACAGCTTGGCGGCCGTGACCCCCTTGGGCAGTTCCTCTGCTGTGAAGCCAAAAGGCGCCACGAGTTTCTGGTGTTCTTCGGTGCCGATGAACTTTGCCAGCTCAGCATTGAAGGCGTCGGCAAAGGCCTTGTCGTCGCTGCGGAAGGCATAGGCGCCGTAGCCGCGCACGTCCTTGCCGTCGATGACGGGATCCTTGAACGGATCGGCCTTCTCCAGGCCGCTGGCCGCGCTGGTCTTGCCCATCAGGTCGTTGACCGTGAGCGCCGTGGCCGCATAGGCGTCGGCGCGGCCCGCCTGCACGCCGGACAGCGCGCTGACCGCATCCGGGAACACCACCACCTGGGCGGGCGGCACCTTGATCTTGGAGGCGTACTCCGCTTCGATCGCGCCGACCACCACGCCGAGCTTGGCGTCGGGATTCTTCATCACGTCTTCATAGCTGTGCAGATTCTTGGGATTGCCTTGCTTGACCAGGAAGGACTGGCCCACCCCATAAGTGGGGTCCGAGAACGCCACCTGCTGGCAGCGTTCGGGCGTGACGTACATGCCCGCGGCGATGATGTCGAAGCGCTTGGCCTGCAGGCCCGGAATGAGCGAGCCGAACTCGGTCAGGACGCCCTCCACTTCGTTGATGCCCATGCGTTTGAGCACCACCCGGGCGATCTCCACGGATTCGCCCGTGACCTTGGCTTCCTTGCTGTCCATGAAGGCGAACGGCGCTTCGTTGGCGTAGCCGATGCGTATCTTGCCGGCGGCCTTGGCGGCTTCCAGGGTGGACGCCGCGGCGGGCGCGTTAGCTGCCGGAGCAGCCTTGTCGGATCCCGAGTCGGAACATGCCGCCAGCACCCCCAGGCTCAAGGCGGCCAGCATACGTCTGGATCGGATCAGGCTCATGGCAGTTTCTCCTGTATTTATTTCGAGGTATATGGATTCACTAAAAATAATACGCTATTAAATGATTTCGACACGAATCATATGCCCGAAAAAAAGCAGGCCGCAGCCTGCTTTTTGCTTCGCCGCCCTATGGGCGTCAGGACAAGTTACGAATCGTAGACGTATATGTCCCCACTTATTCCGCGTAGGAAAAACGGCCGTTCCGGACGATGCCCATGACGCGGGCGCGCTCGTCGAAACCCTGGTGGTTGTCCTTGGTGATGTTTAGCACGCCATTGGGCACGACCAGGTCGCGCGTGTTTTCCAGGGCATCCCGCAGCGCCGCGCGGAATTCCGGCGTGCCGGGCTTGGCCCCGGTCTTGAGCGCCCGCGCCACCGCCGAGTCCAGCAGCATCCAGGCGCCATAGGCGTCGCCCGCGAACTGGGTCAGCGTGTTGGCGCCGTAGCGCGCTTCGTACTTGTCGGCAAAGGCCACCGCCACCTTCTTGACCGGGTTGTCGTCGGGCAGCTCGCGCGCCACCACGCCAGGGCCGGTGGGGAACAGGGTTCCCTCCACGTCCGCGCCGCCGACCTGCAGGAATTCCAGCGTGCCTATGCCGTGCGTCTGGTAGATGGCGCCGGTGTAGCCGCGTTCCAGCAGCGTCTTCTGCGGCAAGGCAGACGGGGTGCCGGCGCCGGCGATCAGCACGGCGTCCGGCTTGGCGGCGATGACCTTCAGCACTTGTCCGACCACCGACGCGTCGGTGCGCTGGAAGCGCTCCTGCGCCACGATCTTCAGGTCGGTCCCGGCAGCGGCGGTGAACTCCTTCCACCAGCTGTCGCCGTAGGAATCCGCGAAGCCGATGAAAGCCACGTTCTTCAGACCCTTCTTCTTCATGTCCGCGACCAGCGCGGTGGCCATCAACGAATCGTTCTGCGGCATCTTGAAGGCCCAGGCGCGCTTCGGATCGGACAGCGGCTCGACGATGACGCTGGAGGCGGCCAGCGCAATCATGGGCGTGCCGGTTTCGGCCAGCACGTCCAGGCCGGCCAGCGCGGCGGCCGTGGTGTTGGGGCCGACGATGGCGTCGACCTTGTCTTCCGAGGTCAGCTTGCGCATGTTCTTCACCGCGCGGCTGACGTCGGTACCGTCGTCCAGCACCACGTAGCGGGCCGGCTCGCCGCCCAGCGTGGCCGGCCACAAGCGGATCGCGTTATTGGTCTGGATGCCGATGGCCGCGGCCGGACCGGTGGTGGACACGTCCACGCCGATGACGATTTCAGCCTGGGCGGACAAGGCGGGGACGGCCAGCGCAATGGCGCAGGCGTAGCGGACGAGCTTGTAAGACATGACAGCAGTTCTCGGCGAGGTGTGAGCAGATGCCTGTATTTTGCCTGATGGCCGCGTGCCGCCTTGCGACGCGCATCAAGAAAGCTGGTCTGCGGTTACATAGGCTTGCCGTTGCGCGCAGACGCTTTCCGCGCCTGGCGCCCGCAGCCGCCTTATCATCGTTCATGCCATTCCAGGCAGCGCGCCCCGCCCCCAGCGGGCGGCCCGCGCCCTCCCACACCGGCCGCGCGCGCGACGGGCGCGGTCCTTCTACAGGAGTCACGCATGAAGAAAACCGCAACCGCCCACTGGTCGGGCGACCTGAAGACCGGCAAGGGCACGATCTCCACGCAGAGCGGCGCGCTCAAGGAACAGGCCTACGGCTTCAACACCCGCTTCGGCGACACCCCGGGCACCAATCCCGAGGAATTGCTGGGCGCGGCTCACGCCGGCTGCTTCACCATGGCCCTGTCCAACATCCTGTCCGAAGCAGGCATGGTCGCGCAAAGCCTGGACACCAAGGCCGAGGTCACGCTGGACAAGGTGGATGACGGCTTTGCCATCACCGCTGTCCATCTGACGGTGGAAGCCGTCATTCCCGGCGCCAGCGCCCAGGCCTTCGAGGACGCGGCCCGCAAGGCGGAAAAAGGATGCCCCGTGTCCAAGGTGCTGAACGCCAAGATCTCCATGGACGCCAAGCTCAAGTCCTGATCCCCGGTGCAGCCCATGGCCCGTCCGAGAAGGATGGCGCCATTGGGCCGCCCTATCCCCTGCTTGCCCAAAATCAATTTGACGATGCCGTCCCCCAAGAGGATGATGAGAATCATTCTCAGGAGCGAGCATGGGCCAATTCATCTACGCGATATCCGGCGGCAGGACCGCGCTGGCGCAGGACGTCCAAGTATCGGCGGGCCTGCGCCGCATCGCCGGCCCTGGCATCCTGGTGGCCGTGGGCTATATCGATCCGGGCAACTGGGCCACCGACATCGCGGGCGGCAGCGGCTTCGGCTACGGGTTGCTGCTGGTCGTCATCACCTCGGCGCTGCTGGCGCTGGGCTTCCAGATCCTGGTGTCGCGCCTGGCGCTGGCAACGGGGCAGGACCTGGCCACGCTGACGGCCCGCCACCTGTCGCCGCGCCTGGCCAAGGCCGCCTGGCTCGCGGGCGAGGCGGCGATCCTGGCGACTGCCCTGGCCGAACTCATCGGCGGCGCAATCGCCCTGCGCCTGCTCTTCGGGCTGCCGCTGATCGCGGGCGTTGCGGTGACCGGCGTCGGCACGTTTGCCGTGCTGGCGCTGACGCGCGGCAACGCCGACAAGCACGAGCGTTTCATTGCCCTGCTGCTGTCGGTGGTCGCCATGTCCTTCGTGTTCCTGCTGTTCAAGGCCAACCCGGCCTGGACGGAAGTGGCGCACGGCGTCACGCAGACCGGCCGCGCGCTGCGCGACCCGCAGGGCTTCCTGATCGCGCTGGGGATACTTGGCGCGACCCTGATGCCGCACAACCTGTACCTGCATTCCGGATCGCTCGCGCAGCGTGCGCAGCAATTGCCGCCCAGCGCCCGCGACCTGGCCATGCGCGTGGCGCGCAACGACACCGTCGTGTCGCTGGGCCTGGCCATGCTGATCAACGCCGCCATCATGATCGTCGCCGCCGCCTCGCTGTCGGGCTCGGGCATCATCGTGTCCAGCCTGGACGACGCGCATGCCGTGATCGGCCAGACCCTGGGCATCGGCGCGGCCATCGTGTTCGCCGTGGCGCTGTATGCCGCGGGCCAAAGCTCCACCATCACTGGCGTGCTGGCCGGACGCATCCTGTCCCAGGGCTTCCAGGTGGGCAGCGGCTGGTCGGACCGCCGCCGCGCGCTGGCGACGCGGCTGGTGGCGGGCGCCGCGGCGGTCGGCCTGCTGGCCTTCACCGGCGGCCAGGATCCGGACGGCCTGCTGGTGCTGAGCCAGGTCATCCTGAGCCTGGCCCTGCCCTTCGCGCTGGGGCCGCTGGTGCTGCTGGCTTGCCGCAAGAGCCTGATGGGCAAGTACGTGTTGCGCGGCGCCTGGGCCTGGGCCGCGGTTGCGGCCACGGTCGGCATCCTGCTGCTGGATGGCTATCTGGTGGCGGACATGCTGGTCTGAGCCCCAGGGATAGCCTGGAATAAAAAAACGCCAGCGATGCTGGCGTTTTTCTCGTACCCGCTATCGGGCTCAGTGGTAGGCGGAGACCACGGGGTGCTGGCGGCGGCCGGCGTCCATGTCGTGCAACACCTCGCCCACGGCGCCGCCGAAGGCGGCCAGGCGCACTTTCAGGCGCAGCCAGCGCGAGCCGGAAGCGTGGCCGGACAGGCTTTCCGCGATGATCGCGTCATGGATCAGGGTACGTTCCAGCTCATCCGACATGCGGGCATTCTTCAGCGCGGTATCGCTCATGGTTCTCTCCTTGAGAAAGCGATGTGGAACAACACGAGTCCATCTTAGACCTGTGCTTGCTGCGCCGCAATAAATTTCTTAACCATTTTTTTGTGCGTTGCGCAATGGGTACAAACACCGAAAATGGTGCACATGTGCACTGCTGCCTGCACCTTTCTTGTGCTGCCCCTTCCGAAGACGCCCGTCAGGGCTGTGCGAGATGCGCCTGGATCAGCATGTCCGCCATCTGCGCGACCCGGCCGGCTGGCCCGCCTTCGCCAAATAGCTGGCTGGAGACGAAGGCCCCTTCGAACAACAGCAACAGGCCATCGCCCAGCGCGTCGGGATCGGCCGCCCCCATTTCCGCCGCCATAGCAGCCAGGCGCCGCCGCAGCTCGGCCTTGTGTTCCACCGCCACGGCGCGGGCGGGATGACCGGCCTCGGGGTATTCCACCGCCGCGTTCGTCAGTCCGCAGCCCCGGTAGCCGCTCTGCACCGCGCGCACGCCCAGGCCGGTCAGGTAGGCCAGGATCTGGGCCCGGGGATCGCCCGGATGCGCCGCGCAGGCCGCGTCGAAACGCGCCCAGAACTCAGCGTCATAGTCGCGCAGATAGGCCGCCGCCAGTTCGTCCTTGGACGAAAAGCTGCGGTACAGGCTGGGTTTGGTCACGCCCGCTTCGCTGACGATGGCGTCCACGCCCACCGCCCGGATGCCGTCCCGGTAGAACATTTCGCGCGCGGTCTTGCGGATGCGCTCGGCCGCCAGCGGCGGCTTGGATGCGGGCCGATCGGCGCTCGAGGTTTTACTGGCCATGGATGGGCTCCTTTCCGGATGACGGATCGACTAAAAATCGCTTGACGATGTTACTGACCGGTACGTACTATTCGCAAACCCCAATACGTACCGGTCAGTAACATGAGTATAGCCCACCCTCCCGTCCCTTTCCGGCGCGCCGGCCAGAAGTACGCTTTTGTCGTCGTCGCGGTGATTTTCCTGTCCCTGCTGGTATCCGCCGGCCTGCGTTCCTCGCCCAGCGTGTTGCTGGTGCCTCTGGAAGAAACCTTTGGCTGGAGCCGCAGCACCATCTCGCTGGCCGCCGCGGTCGGCATCTTCCTGTATGGCATGGTGGGACCGTTCGCGGCCGCCGCGATGGAGCGCTTTGGCTTGCGGCGCGTGCTGATCGGCGCGCTGATGCTGATGGCTGCGTCCAGCGCGGCCAGCGCCTTCATGACCCAGTCCTGGCATCTGCTGCTGACCTGGGGGGTGTTCTCGGGCCTGGGGTCCGGCGCGGTCGCCGTGGTGCTGGGCGCCACCGTCGTCAACCGCTGGTTCACCAAGCACCGCGGCGTGATGATGGGCCTGCTGACCGCCAGTTCCGCCACCGGCACGCTGGTGTTCCTGCCGGTGCTGGCCGCGCTGGCCTCGTCGGGCGACTGGACGCGCGTGGTGTGGACGGTCGCGGCTGCTGCTGCGGCGCTGGTACCGCTGGCCTGGTGGCTGGTGCCGGACCGGCCTGCCAGCGTCGGGCTGGTCCCCTACGGCAGCGATCCGCATGCGCCGCCCGCGCCCGCCGCGCCGCGCACCGGCATGCTGGCCGCCACCTTCGGCGCACTGGCGCGGGCCTCGCGCACCCGCACCTTCTGGTTCCTGTTCGCGACCTTCTTCGTGTGCGGATTCACCACCAACGGCCTGGTCGGCACGCACCTGATCGCGCTTTGCGGCGACCACGGCATGCCCGAGGTGCAGGCCGCGGGCCTCCTGGCGTTGATGGGCATCTTCGACCTGATCGGCACCACGGCGTCCGGCTGGCTCACCGACCGCTACGACCCACGCAAGCTGCTGTTCGTCTACTACGGCCTGCGCGGACTGTCGCTGATCTACCTGCCCTATTCCGACTTCTCGTTCTACAGCCTGTCGATCTTCGCCATCTTCTTCGGCCTGGACTGGATCGCCACGGTGCCGCCCACGCTGCGCCTGACGACCGAAGCCTTCGGCGAGCGCGACGCGTCCATCGTGTTCGGCTGGATCGTCGCCGGCCACCAACTGGGCGCCGCCAGCGCCGCCTGGATGGCGGGCGCCGTGCGCGAAGCCCAGGGCAGCTATCTGATGGCCTTCGTCATCTCTGGCATGACGGGCCTGATCGCCGCCGTCATTGCGCTGATGATAGGCAGGAAGCGCGTGGTGGCGCAGCCGGCCTGAGCGCGCCAGCGGGCGGACGGCCGAGCCCTGGGCCCGCGCCGTCCGCGCGATGACAGGTCACTTCAAGCCTTGGGCCCCGCGCCCGCGCAGGTTGTAGGTCTTCTTGCTGCCCACATGCCTGCGGATGAGCGACTCCGCAAGCTCGCCGTCGCGCTGCATCAGCGCCTGCACGAAGGCCTCGTGGTCGGCCACCGCCGCCGTCCATTCGTCGATATCGAAGTTCGACTTGTAGCGCAACGCCTGCACCTGCAGGTTCAAGCGGTCATACGAATGCGTCAGCGCCGGGTTGTGGGCCGCCCGGTTGATGGCGATATGCGTGCCCATGCTGGCCGCGAAATACGCGCGGATGTCGCGCTGTTCATACCCTTGCTGCATCTGCGCGTGCAATTGTGCGATATGCGCCAGTTCCGCGTCCGTGGCGCGCTCGGCGGCGCTGCGCACCGCCAGCCCCTCCAGCACCGACAGCACATCGAAGATGTTCTCGACATCGTCGGCCGACAACTCGATCACCATCGCGCCGCGCTTGGGCTGCAGAGTCACCAGGCCGTCGGAAGCCAGCATGCGATAGGCCTCGCGCAGCGGCGTGCGTGAAATCTTCAACTGGTCGCACAGGTCCCGCTCGTTCAGCCAGGTGCCCGGCTTGAAGGTGCCGTCGATGATGAGCTGCCGCAATTTTTCCGCCACCACGGCCGGCAGCGTGGGGTGATGAATGGCCAAATCGGGGACGGACTGGTCCATAACTTCAGGGTTAGCCATGAGTTGTTGCCACTCGCTATTTCGACTATTTTTGTATCTGGTATACCAAACACCAAAGGCATACCAACCTGACCCCATCATAGATCAAGCAACACGCGGGCAGGCTGACAACCACCAAAGGAGACCCACATGCACAAGCACGCTCGCGCCTGGGCCGGCGCCCTGGCGTTGACCGCCGGCCTGGCCGCCGCCAGTCCCGCCCTGGCGCAGGACGCATCCAAATGGCCGGAACGGCCGGTACGCCTGATCGTCGGTTTCGTGCCCGGCGGCGGCACCGACGTATCGGCGCGCATCCTGTCCGCGCGCCTGTCGGCGCTGCTGGGCCAGCAGGTCGTGGTCGAGAACAAGCCCGGCGCTTCCGGCCTGATCGCGGCCGACTTCGTGGCCAAGGCCGATCCGGACGGCTACACGCTGCTGCTGGCCAATATGCAGTCCACCGTCGCCGCGCCCTATGTGGTGCAGTCCAGCGTCGACCCGATCAAGGACTTCACGCCGGTGCGCTACATCGGGTCGGTGCCCAACGTGCTGGTGGTCAATCCGGCCAAGCACAGCTACGCCAGCGTGCAGAACCTGGTGGACGACGCCCGCGCCAAACCCAAGCAGCTGACCTACGCCTCCTCCGGCATGGGCAGCCCGCAACACCTGAGCGCCGCGCGCTTCTCTCAGATCGCGGGCGTCAGCATGGAGCACGTGCCGTACAAGGGCAGCGGCCAGGCCATGACCGACCTGCTGGGCGGCAGCGTGGACATGAACTTCGACACCCTGCCCGGCGCCATCAACCAGATCCAGGCCGGCAAGTTGCGGCCGCTGGCTGTGACCAGCACCGAACGCAGCAAGCGCCTGCCCGACGTGCCGACGCTGGCCGAGTCCGGCATCAAGGGTCTGGACATCGTGCAGTGGTATGCGGTGCTGGCCCCGGCCAAGCTGCCCAAGCCGGTGCTGGACAAGCTCGACCAGGCGCTCAGCCAGACGCTGGCCGATCCCGAGATCAAGGCCAAGCTGGCCGACCAGGGCATGGAACTGGGCGGCGGTCCGGCCACCCCCGCGGCCTTCGCCAGCTACGTCCAGGACGAATGGAGCAAGTACGGCAAGCTCACCGCCAGCCTGGGCCTCACCAAGCAGTAAGCCGGCAGCAACCCGGCGGGGGGTGCGCCCCCGCCCACGCAAAGGAACACCATGAGCGCTACCCCCACTTCCGACACCTCCCCCATCCTGTGCCAGCGCGACGGCGACATCGCGACCGTGGTGCTGAACCGCCCGGAAAAGCTCAACGCCTTCACCATAGACAGCTGGCGGCTGCTGGGCGACGCCTTCCTGGAGCTGGACGCCGACGACAGCGTGCGCTGCGTGCTGCTGCGCGGCGCGGGCGAAAAGGCCTTCTCCCCGGGCAATGACATCAGCGAATTCGAGACCGCGCGCAGCAACAAGCGCCAGGCCATCGAGTACGGCGCCGTGATGCGCCGGACCATAGAAGCCATCGGCAACTGCCGCCATCCGGTGGTGGCGCAGATACACGGCATCTGCGTGGGCGGCGGGCTGGAGATCGCCAGCCTGGCCGACATCCGCATCTGCGGCCAGAGTTCGCGCTTCGGCGTGCCCATCAAGAACCTGGGGCTGGTGATGTCGTACTCGGAACTGGCGCCGCTGGTGCGCCTGGTGGGCCCGACCGCCGCGCTGCAGGTGCTGCTGGAAGGCACCATCTTCGACGCGCAGGAAGCGCTGCGCCTGGGCGTGGTCACGCGCGTGGCGCCCGACGATCAGGTCGCCTCCGAAGCCCAGGCCGCCGCCCGCCGCATCGCCGACGGCGCGCCGCTGGTCGCGCGCTGGCACAAGAAGTTCATCCGCAATCTGGTGCAGGGCAAAGCCCTGACCGACGCCGACCGCGACGAAGCCTTCGACTGCTTCGACACCGAGGATTTCCGCACGGGCTACCAGGCCTTCCTGGCCAAGGCCAAGCCGCAATTCAACGCCCGCTGAACCCCATGCAAGGAGGACTCATGCATAACGATACCCAGCGCCCCGCCGGCGCCCTTTCCGGCATGCGCGTGATCGAGCTGTCGCAGATCATGGCCGGCCCGACCTGCGGCATGATGCTGGCCGACATGGGCGCCGACGTCATCAAGGTCGAGAAGATCGACGGCGGCGACGATTCGCGCCAGTACCGGGACCCGCAGATCAACGGCATCTCGGCGCCTTATCTCATGCTCAACCGCAACAAGCGCGCCATCGCGCTGGACTTGAAGCATCCGGAGGGCAAGAAGGTCCTGCTGCGCATGATCCGCGACGCCGACGTGGTGACCGAGAACTTCCGCAAGGGCACGATGGAAAAGCTGGGCCTGGGTTACGACCGGCTGCGCCAGGAAAACCCGGGCCTGATCTATTGCGCGGTGTCGGGCTACGGCACCACCGGCCCCTATGCCGACAAGGGCGGCTTCGACCTGGTGGCGCAGGGCTTCTCCGGCCTGATGGCGATCACCGGGGAACCTGGCGGGCCGCCGCTGCGCACCGGCAACTCCGTCGCGGACATCAACGCCGGCTTGCTGGCGGCTTTCGGCGTGCTGGCGGCCTACCAGCACAAGCAGCGCACGGGCGAAGGCCAGATCGTGGAAACGTCATTGCTGGAAGCCAGCCTGCAGCAGCTGTACTGGCACGCCGCCATCTACTTCGGCAGCGGCGTGTCCCCCGGCCCCACGGGTTCGGCGCACGTGCTGAGCGCGCCCTACCAGGCCTTCCCCACCGCGACCGACTGGATCATCATCGGCGGCGCCAACGAGAAGAACTGGCAGCGCATCACCCAGGCGCTGGGCAAGCCGGAATGGGCCGAGGATGCCCGCTACGCCCGCAATCGCGACCGCATGCAGAACCGCGATCAACTGGTAGAGGATATGTCCGCCATCCTCAAGACGCGCAGCGCGGAGGAGTGGCTGGACGTATTCGACACGGCCGGCGTGCCTGCGGGCCCTGTGCACTCCATCGCCCAGGCGCTATCGCATCCGCAGACGCTGGCGCGCGGCATGGTGGTGGAACAGGAGCACCCGGTCGCGGGCACGGTGCGCACGGTAGGCATGCCGGTGAAGCTGTCGGCCACGCCCGCGCAATACCACCGCGCGGCGCCGCGGCTGGGCGAGGACAGCATCGCGATTCTGGGAGAGTTCGGCTACGACGCCAAGGAAATCGAAGCGCTGATCGATGCGGGCGTGGTCGCGGCCGTGGACCGTGAACGCGCGCCGGCTTAGGACGTTTTTGGCTGAATTGCTGACGTTCGGTTTTGTACGGCTGGGGTTCTTGAGTCGCCGGCGTCCGGACTGCGGAATTCCGATGCTCGCCCCGGTGGGGCTGCGCTTCGGATCCCTCCGTCCGGTCACCGGCTCACGGCATCTGCCCACGAACGGGTCCGAAACCAACGCATTAGGCGACTGCCAGCCGAGGCGGCCCGGAGCCATCCGAAGCGCAGCCCCATTGGGGCGAGCATCGGAATGGCGCAGGGCAGCCTCGGCGGCTAAAGAACCCTGACATCCGCAAGCTCGAAGCCCTGCCATTTCGGTTTTATGAGGCTGAGTTCTTGAGCCGCCGGCGTCCGGACTGCGGGATTCCGATGCTCGCCCCGGTGGGGCTGCGCTTCGGATCCCTCCGTCCGGTCACCGGCTCACGGCATCTGCTTACGAACGGGTCCGAAACCAACGCATTAGGCGACTGCCAGCCGAGGCGGCCCGGAGCCATCCGAAGCGCAGCCCCATTGGGGCGAGCATCGGAATGGCGCAGGGCAGCCTCGGCGGCTAAAGAACCCTGACATCCGCAAGCTCGAAGCCCTGCCGCTTCGGCTTTGTGAGGCTGGGTTCTTTTGTGCGGCAGGGTTCTTGAGCCGCCGGCGTCCGGACTGCGGGATTCCGATGCTCACCCCGGTGGGGCTGCGCTTCGGATCCCTCCGTCCGGCCACCGGCTCACGATGTCTGCCCATGAACGGGGTCCAAAGCCAGCGCATTAAGCGACTGCCAGCCGAGGACCCCGGAGTCATCCGAAGCGCAGCCCCGCCGGGGCGAGCATCGGAATGACGCAGGGCAGCCTCGGCGGCTAAAGAACCCTGGCGTCGGCAAGCTCGAAGCCCTGCCGCGCCCGCCCCAAGATCCCGGCCGCGCCCTACTCGGACTCGCCCAGATAGGCCGCCCGCACCTTGGGATCGTGCAACATGTCGCCGGCCGGACCAGACAGGATGATCTCGCCCGATTCCATCACGTAGCCGCGATGGCTGTTTTCCAGCGCCAGGCGCGCATTCTGCTCGATCAGCAGGATGGTGACGCCTTCGCTGGCGATGGTGCGCACCACCTCGAAGACCTTCTCCACCATCAGCGGCGCCAAGCCCATCGAAGGCTCGTCCAGCAACAGCAGCTTGGGGCGCGCGATCATCGCGCGGCCCATCGCCACCATCTGCTGCTCGCCTCCGGACAGCGTGCCGGCCGCCTGCTTGCGGCGCTCCGCCAAGCGCGGGAACAGCGTGAAGACGCGGTCGGTGTCCTGGCGAATCTGGGCCGCATCGCGACGGATATAGGCCCCCATCGCCAGGTTTTCCTCGATCGTGAGCTGGCCGAAGATGCCGCGCCCTTCCGGCACCATCACCAGACCGCGGCGCACCAGCTCATGCGACTTCTGGCCGCCGACGGACTGGCCGCCGTAGACCACTTCACCGCCCGCCAGCGGCACCAGTCCGCAGATGGCGCGCAGCGTCGTGCTCTTGCCGGCGCCATTGGCGCCGATCAGGCAAACCAGTTCGCCCTGGTCCACGCGCAGGTCGATGCCGCGCACCGCGCGGATGCCGCCATAAGAAACCTGCAGGCCCCGCAATTCCAGTAGGGGTTGGGATGCTGCCGTCATGCCGGGCGCTCCTGATGAATCTGCGGATCCTGCGCGGCGCCTGCGCCCAGATACGCTTCAATGACCTTGGGATCGCGCTGCACCTGGGCGGGTTTGCCCATGGCCAGCACCTTGCCGTATTCGAGCACCAGCACGCGGTCGCACAGGCCCATGACGAGCTTCATGTCGTGCTCGATCAGCAGCACGGTGATGCCGTCGGCGCGGATCTTCTCGACCAATTTGCGCAGCACCACGGTTTCCGATGCGTTCATGCCGGCCGCCGGTTCGTCCAGCGCCAGCAGCTTGGGATCGGTGGCCAGCGCCCGCGCGATCTCCAGGCGCCGCTGGTCGCCGTAGGGCAAGGAACGCGCCACGTCGTTGGCGCGATGGCCGATGCCTACGTAGTCCAGCAGTTCCTGCGCCCGCGCTTCGGTGGCGGCCTCTTCGGCCCGCGTGCCGCGCGTGCGCAACACGGCGCCCAATACGCCCGACTTGGTGCGCATGTGGCGGCCGATCATCACGTTCTCGATCGCGCTCAGGTTGGCGAACAGGCGGATGTTCTGGAAGGTGCGCGCCAGGCCCGCATAGGCGACTTCATGCGGCTTCTTGCCGGACATGGACTCGCCGTTGAACGTGCAGCTGCCCTCTTCCGGGATGTACAGGCCGGTGAGCACATTGAACAGCGTGGTCTTGCCCGCGCCGTTCGGGCCGATCAGGCCGTAGATCTCGCCTTGCTCGATGTCGAAGCTGACGTCCGACAGCGCCTGCAGGCCGCCGAAGCGCTTGCCCAGTCCCTGGGCTTGCAGCAGTTTGCTCATGCTCCGCCTCCCTGGGTCTTGGTTGCAAGTTCACGCTTGCGCACCGCCGACGGCCACAGGCCGGCCGGACGGAACAGCATCACGCACACCATGGCCAGGCCGAACAGCAGCATGCGTATGCCCTCGGGGTCCAGCACCACGGCGCCGAACAGCATGTGCTGCACCGGTTCGACCACCGCGCGCAGGAACTCGGGCAGCGCGGCCAGGATCAACGCGCCCAGGATCACGCCCGGGATGTGGCCCATGCCGCCCAGCACCACCATGCACAGGATCGAGATGGATTCCATCAGCGAAAAGCTCTCGGGGCTGACGAAGCCCTGCATCGAGGCGAACAAGGCGCCCGCCACGCCGCCGAAGGACGCGCCCATCGCGAACGCCAGCAGCTTGATGTTGCGGGTATTGATGCCCATGGCCTTGGCCGCGATCTCGTCTTCGCGGATCGCTTCCCAGGCGCGGCCGATGCGCGAATTCTGCAGGCGCACGCAGACCACGATGATGATCAGCGTCACCGCGAGCAGCAGGTAGTAATACTTTTCGGGTCCCGTCACGCGCAGGCCTAGCAGGCTTTCCGTGCGGCCGAAGGCGAACTCGCCGACCTTGAAGGTGTCGATGCGGTTGATGCCCTGCGGTCCGTTGGTGATGTTGACCGGCGCGTTCAGGTTGTTCAGGAAGATGCGGATGATCTCGCCGAAGCCCAGCGTCACGATGGCCAGATAGTCCCCTCGAAGCTTGAGCGTGGGCGCGCCCAGCAGCACGCCGAACAGGCAGGCCACCGCCAGCGCGATCGGCAGGATCGCCCAGAACGGCAGGTGCAGGCCGAAATGCGGCGATGCCAGCAGCGCCCAGGTGTAGGCGCCCACCGCGTAGAACGCGATGTAGCCCAGGTCCAGCAGGCCCGCGAAGCCCACCACGATGTTCAGGCCCAGCGACAGCATCACGTACAGCAGCGCGAAGTTCAGGATGCGGACCCAGCTCTGCCCGGCCATGCCGATCACGAAGGGCAGCACCGCCAGCACCACGCCGATCAGCGCGATGCCGATCAGGTTGCGGGTGGAGAACCCGCTGCTTTTCAGGGTTGCGTTCATGCCCGGTCTCCCACACGCTCGCCCAGCAGGCCGGACGGACGGAAGATCAGCACCAGCACCAGCACGAAGAACGCGAACACGTCCTGATAGTGGCTGCCGAGGAAGCCCCCGGTCAGGTCGCCGATGTACCCGGCGCCCAGCGATTCGATGATGCCCAGCAACAGGCCGCCCGCCATGGCGCCTACCAGATTGCCGATGCCGCCCAGCACCGCGGCCGTGAAGGCCTTCAGGCCCAGCATGAAGCCCATGGTGTATTGCGACACGCCGTAGTAGGTGGCGACCATCATGCCGGCCACCGCGGCCAGCGCCGAGCCGATCAGGAACGCCGCCGAAATGACCGTGTTGATGTTCACGCCCATCAGCCCCGCGACTTCGCGGTTCTGCGCGGTGGCGCGCATCGCCGTGCCCAGACGGGTCTTGTGCACCACGGCCAGCAGTCCGCCCATGATCAGCGCCGCGATCACCACGATGGCAATCTGCAGCGAGCTCATGCGCGCGCCAGCAATCTCGAATACCTGCGGCGACAGCACCTGCGGGAAGTTCAGGTAGTTGCGGCCCCAGCCCATCATCGCCACGTTCTGCAGGATGATGGACACGCCGATCGCGGTGATCAGGGCAGCCAGGCGCGGCGCGCGCCGCAACGGCCGGTAGGCCACGCGCTCGGCGGTCCAGCCCACGGCCATGCACAGCGGCACGGACACCAGCAGGCCGACGCCCAGCACCACGAAGGCGGACGTGGAAGGATCGCCGCCCACCAGCGAGATGGCGATGGTGGTCGCCGCCATCGCGCCGATCATGACGACGTCGCCATGGGCGAAGTTGATCAGCCCGATGATGCCGTACACCATGGTGTAGCCCAGGGCGACCAGGGCGTACACGCTGCCTAGCGTGACGCCGTTAATCAGTTGTTGAATGAAGATATCCATAGGGGCCGCTGAATAAGCCTGGAAAAATCGCGCGGACCTTGCGGTGACGGCCCTCGGGCCTGCCACGGCGCCGCGCGTGGCGCGCGCCTGACGGCGCGCACGCTGCAATACGGGCGGGACGCGGCGCTCAGCCGCCTCCCCGCCCCGGTCCAGCCGCCTTAGTTGGCTTGGCTGACCATCGTCTCAACCATCTCCCACTTGCCGTTCTTGACTTCGTAGATGGTGACCGAGATTTCCTTCAGGTCGCCCTTGGCGTCGTAGGAAATGTGCTCGCTGGTGGCGCCCTTGCGGTTCAGCTTGGCCAGGGCCGGCAAGTACTTCTCGGGCTTGGCCGAGCCGGCCTGCTCGATGGCGGCGATCATGTTCCAGGCGCCGTCATAGGCGTAGGGAGCATAGACGCCGGGGGCCTTCTTGAAGCGGGCCTGGTAGCGCTGCTCGAAGTCCTTGCCCGCGGCCATCTTGTCCAGCGGCACGCCGGCCAGCGAGGCGTAGGTGCCGTCGGCGGCGTCGCCGGCCAGCTTGATGAAGGTGTCGCTGCGCGTCATTTCGCCCGAAACCAGCGGCGCCTTCAGGCCCAGGGTAGCCAGTTGGCGCTTCATCGGACCGGATTGCGCGTCCAGGCCGCCGTAGAAGATGGCATCGGGCGCCGAACCCTTGATGTTGGTCAGGATGGCGGTGAAGTCGTTGGCCTTGTCGGTGGTGTACTCGCGGCGCACGACCTGGCCGCCAGCGGCCTTGACCGCCTTCTCGACCTCGTCGGCCAGGCCCTGGCCGTAGGCGGTGCGGTCGTCGATGATGGCGACCTTCTTGGCCTTCAGGCTTTCCACCATGAACTTGCCGACCGCGGCGCCCTGCTGGGTGTCGCTGGTCATCATGCGGAAGGTGGTTTCGTAGCCTTGCTTGGTGTACTCCGGCGAGGTCGCCATGGCGATCTGGGGCAGACCGGCTTCATGGTAGACGCGCGAAGCGGGGATGGTCGTACCCGAGTTGAAGTGGCCCAGGATGCCGACCACGTCCTGGTCGACCAGCTGCTGGGCAACCTGCACGCCGACGCGCGGATCGGCCTGGTCATCGCGCGACACCAGCACGAACTTGGCGGTTTCGCCGTCGACCTTGATGCCCTTCTTGTTGGCTTCTTCCAGGGCCAGGTTCAGGCCGTTCTGCATGTCCTCGCCATAGTGCGATTGCGGACCGGTGAGCGGCGCGGCAAAACCGAACTTGACGTCGGCAGCCTGCGCGGAGGCGGCCATGCCGGCGGCGGCGATGCTGGCGGCGAGAAGCTTCAAAGTGGTGCGGAACTTCATGGGTATCCTCCGAGTGTCGGACTTAAGACCTTGTTATACCTGAGCTTTTAACCAGGCTTTTGGTTTTTCACTACTAGCAAGTCCGATATGGCGGAAGCTTGCGTGTGCATGTTCTGCAAAATCCGGAAGCCGGGTTGCGACTTCCGGATTTGAGGTGCGACCGAATTTTCGTGCCAGTGCAACCTCTGCCGATATTGGAGATAACCCTTGGATACCCAAGGGTTGTCCTATACCCGGCTCAACCTATGGTCATGAGGCTGGCGTTGCCGCCCGCCGCCGCCGTATTGACGCTGACGGAGCGCTCCGCCAACAGGCGCTCCGGCACGTAGCCGGCGCCCGCCGCGATCGCGTCGGGGGTCAGTCCATGGACCGACAGGATGGCGCCCGGACGCTGCGCGATGCGCTGGTTCAGCGCCTGCAGCGCGTCGCCATCACCCTCGAACAGCACGGCCTGGTAGTCCGCCTGGTCGACCTCGCCGTCGGCCAGGATGCCCGCCTGTTCCTGCTGGCCGGCGTCCAGCGAGGCCAGCAGCGCCTGCGCCGCGGGCGTGTCCGCGAACCAGGCGTGGTTGCCTGTCAGCTTGGCGACGGACCACTGCGCCCGCGCCCCGGCCTCGGTGGCGGCCACGCAATACACGGCGCCGCGCGGCTCGACCACATAGGTATTGGTCTCGCCGGTCGGCCCCGGCAGCGCAATGCGCTGCGGCAGCGCCGCCGCCGCGTCCAGCGCCGGCGGCAGGCCCGCCGGACGCGTGCCCAGCAGGCGATACATGTAGAGCGGACCGCCGGCCTTGGGGCCGGTACCGGACAAGCCTTCGCCGCCGAAGGGCTGCACGCCCACCACCGCGCCCACGATATTGCGGTTGACGTAGACGTTGCCCGCATGGACCTGGCCGGTCACGTGCGCGATGGTCTCGTCGATGCGGGTATGCACGCCGAAAGTCAGGCCGTAGCCGGTGCCGTTGATGGCATCCAGCAAGGCGTCCAGTTCGTCGCGCTGATAGCGCACCACGTGCAGCACGGGTCCGAACACTTCGCGCGTCAGCTCGCTGACGTTGTCGATTTCGATGATGGTCGGCGGCACGAAGGTGCCGTGGCGGCATTCGCCGTTGAGTTCCACCTGGTCCACGCGATGGCCCGCCGTGCGCATCGTTTCGATGTGCCGCTGGATGCCGTTGCGCGCTTCCGTATCGATCACCGGGCCCACGTCCACCGACAGGCGGTCGGGGTTGCCCACGCTCAGTTCGCGCATCGCGCCGCGCAGCATGGTCAGTACGTGGTCGGCATTGTCTTCCTGCACGCACAGCACGCGCAGCGCCGAACAGCGCTGGCCCGCCGAGTCGAAGGCGGAGGTCAGCACGTCGAACACGACCTGTTCGGACAGGGCCGAGGAATCCACCACCATGGCGTTCTGGCCGCCCGTCTCGGCGATCAGCGGAATGGTGTGGCCGGCGTCATCCAGGCGATCCGCCAGCGTGCGCGCGATGATGCGCGCCACGTCGGTGGAGCCGGTGAACATCACGCCGCGCACGCCAGGGCTTGCGACCAGTTGCGCGCCCACGGTTTCGCCGCGGCCCGGCAGCAGCTGTACGGCGCCGGCAGGCACGCCGGCAGCGCGCAGGATGGCCACGGCTTGCGCGGCGATCAGCGGCGTCTGTTCGGCGGGCTTGGCCACCACCGTGTTGCCGGCGGCCAGCGCGGCCGCGACCTGGCCGGTGAAGATGGCCAGCGGGAAGTTCCAGGGGCTGATGCACAGCACCGTGCCCAACGGACGATGCGTGTCGTTGCTGAATTCCGTTTCGGCCTGGTCCGCGTAATAGCGCAGGAAGTCCACGGCCTCGCGCACCTCGGCGATGGCGTTGGGCAGCGACTTGCCGGCTTCGCGCACGATCAGGCCCAGCAGGGTCTGCATCTGCTCTTCCAGCAGTTGCGCGGCGCGGCGCAGGCACTGCGCGCGTTCGGCCACCGGCGTGGATTGCCAGATGGGAGCGGCATTGGCGGCGGCGCGCAGCGCGGTCTCGGCCTCGTCTGCCTGCGCTTCGACCACGTGGCCCACCACGTCGCGCAAATTGGCGGGGTTGCGGACTTCCATGGCGCGCGAGGCGTCCCAGGCGCCGTCGCCCTCGCCCAGCATGGGGCCGGCGCGCCACGGCATGGCGGCGCTGGCCAGCAGGGCCGCGGACAGCGAACCCAGCCGATGTTCGTTGCTCAGGTCCAGGCCCGCCGAGTTGGCGCGGGCGCCCTCCTGCGGGTCGCCATAAAGTTCGCGCGGCAGCGGAATCTTCTCGTGCGGCGCGCCCAGCGGCGTGATGCGCGCAGCGGCTTCCACCGGGTCGGCCACCAGTTGCTCGACCGGAATGCTGTCGTCGCCGATCAGGTTCACGAACGAGGTGTTGGCGCCGTTTTCCAGCAGGCGGCGCACCAGGTAGGCCAGCAGCGTTTCATGCGTGCCGACCGGCGCGTAGATGCGGCACGGACGGTTGAGCTTGCCCTGCGACAGCGCGCCCACGACTTCGTCGTACAGCGGCTCGCCCATGCCGTGCAGGCATTGGAATTCGTACTGGCCCGGGTAATAGTTCTGGCCCGCCAGCTGGTAGATCGCGGACAGGGTGTAGGCATTGTGCGTGGCAAACTGAGGGAACACCGCTTCCGGCACGCCCAGCAGCTTGCGGGCGCAGGCCAGGTAGGCCACGTCCGTGTAGACCTTGCGGGTATAGACCGGATAGCCTTCCAGGCCGTCGACCTGGGCGCGCTTGATCTCGCTGTCCCAGTACGCGCCCTTGACCAGGCGCACCATCACGCGATGGCGGCTGCGGCGGGCCAGGTCGATCACGTAGTCGATCACGAAGGGAGCCCGCTTCTGGTACGCCTGGATGACGAAGCCGATGCCGTTCCAGCCGTCCAGCTCGGGCTCGAAACAGAGCGCTTCCAACAAATCCAGCGAAATTTCCAGGCGGTCGGCTTCCTCGGCGTCGATGTTCAGGCCGATGTCGTAGCTGCGCGCCAGCACGGTCAGCGCCTTCACGCGCGGCAGCAGCTCGGCCATGACGCGTTCGCGCTGGGCGCGCGAATAACGCGGATGCAGCGCCGACAGCTTGATCGAGATGCCCGGTCCCTCATAGATGCCGCGGCCGGCCGCGGCCTTGCCGATGGCGTGGATGGCCTGCTCGTACGAGGCGTAATAGCGGTCGGCGTCCTCGGCCGTGGTCGCGGCCTCGCCCAGCATGTCGTAGGAATAGCGGAAGCCCCGTGCTTCCATCTTGCGGTTGTTGGCCAGGGCTTCGGAAATGGTCTGGCCCGACACGAACTGTTCGCCCATCATGCGCATGGCCATGTTCACGCCCTTGCGCACCAAAGGTTCGCCGCCCTTGCCGATCAGGCGGGTCAGCGCCTTGGACAGCGACTGCTCGCTGCTCACGGCCACCAGCTTGCCGGTGATCATCAGTCCCCAGGTGGCGGCGTTGACGAACAGGGATTGCGAGCCGCCCATGTGCGACTTCCAGTCGCCGCGGGCCACCTTGTCGCGGATCAGCGCGTCGCGCGTGGCGCGGTCGGGAATGCGCAGCAGCGCTTCGGCCAGGCACATCAGCGCCACGCCTTCCTGGCTGGACAGCGAGAACTCCTGGATCAGCCCTTCCACCCCGCCGCCGCTGCGCTTGCCGCGCAGCTTCCGGACCAGGTCGGCGGCCATGGCGTGGATCTTTTCCAGATTGGGCATGCGGGCCTGGCCCAGCAGCAGCGGCACGCACTCGGGCTCGGGGCGGCGGTAGGCGGCGGTAATGGCCGCGCGCAACACCGACTGCGGCTGCACGTCCTGACCGAACTCGTAGAACGGCGGCGTCGGCGCGGAATGGCCTTCGCCCGCCTCGTCCTCGCCGCCCGCGTCCATGCCCAGGTGCGACATCTCGGCGGGCAGGTGGCCGCGCTCGATCTTGTCCAGGTAGGAAAGGATCGCTTGCTTGTGCAGCCAGTGCGGCGTGCAGTTGAGCTTTTGCGCGGCGGCCTTCAGCCGGTCGCGGAGCGCGTCGTCGACTTTAACGCCTAGGGTCGTGCTGGCCATAAGAGATTGCTTCCTGTCGCATGGCAAAGGTAGTACCGGGCCCCGACGGGACCCGGCATGGGTAGGACCGTATGCTAGACAGGTTGCAACTTGGTTTGCACTATGGTTAACCCTAGGTTAACCATTTGAGATCAGGCGGAATTTTGGACCAGGGCTATCAATCCTTGAGCGCCGCGCAGCCCAGCATCTGCACCGAGGCCGATCCCGCCGGGGTCTGCCCCCGTATGGCCGAGGCCATGGCGCCGGCCAGACTGACCACTGCGCGCTGCTGGGCAGCGATCATGGCGGGCACGCCCTCTTCCGCCACCGGTTCCGTCACCACGCTGCGGCACAGCAGGCCGGAACCCTTCATGTTGACCGGCCGCACGCGCCAGGTCGCATCCAGCTGGGCCATGCGACCCGGCTCCAGCTCGAAACGCTGTACGTCGGTCTGCACCCGCCAGACCGCAGCGCCGGGGCCTGGCTTGACCAGTTGCACATCCAGCGCGCCCAGTTCCCGCTTCAGCGCGTCCGACAGCGCGCCCCGCAACTCGTCGCCCAGCGGTGAGCTCCAACGCTCGGAATACAACGCGGACAGACTGCCTTCGCCGGTGCGCACCATCAGCTGGGGCTGATCCGCCTGCGTCGAGATATTGACCGGTTGCACCTCGATCAGGAAGCTGGCCGGCGCCACCGCACCGCCCGGAGCCTGGGCCGCCGGCGACTGCAAGGTGTGATAGTGCACGGGCGAGGACGCCCCGCAGCCGGCCAGCGCCGCCGACAAGGCCAGCAAGGACAGGACCGGGCGCAGACGGGGCGTCAGCCTGCCCGCGGATTGGGGCTGCTCGGAACTCGGGGCCGCCTGGCGGGCGTGGGGGGACGGGCGTCTATTCATCATGGGATTCAGTTCCTGACAGGACCGGCGCCGGGGATCGGGTCTGGGCCGCGGCCGCGCAACAAGGCCTCGGGATTGGCTTGCAGGAAATCGGCCAGGGCGCGCAGCGAACGGGCCGCGCGGCCCAGCTCCTGCATCGCCTTTTCCGTATTGACCGGCAAGGAAGCATCGGATGCCAGCAGCGCGTTGACCTGCGCCATGGACTCCTTGGCCTGCTTGAGCATGTTCTGCGCTTCAGGCGCGACCTGCTTGTCCAGGCGGTTCATCAGCTTGGAGGTGCTGGCCAAGGTGGTGCGCAGGTCCTCGCCGATCTTGTCGAACGGAATCTTCTCGATCTTGGCGACGATGTTGCTGATCTGCTGCTGCAACTGATCCAGGTTGCCTGGCACCGTCGGGATCAGCGCCGGATCCGAGGGTTTGAATTCAACCGGCTTGGCGTTCGGGAAGTCGTCCAGCGCCACGTACAGCTGGCCGGTCAGCAGGTTGGCGGTGCGCAGCTGCGCGCGCAGGCCGTGCTTGATCATGCCGCCCAACAAGCGGTTGCCGGCAACGTCGCCGTCCTTGGTGGCGCGATCGCGCACTTCGTCGAACACGCGGCCCAGGCGTTCCGGATACAGGGTTGCATCCACCATCGAGTAGAAACGCTTGGCGACCGGATCGAAGTCCATGTTGATCTGCGTGACGTTGCCCAGCGTGATGCCGCTGAAGTCGATCGGCGCGCCCACCGTCAGGCCGCGGATCGACTGGTCAAAGCGCATGCGGATCGGGAAGGCCTCGCCGTCCGGATTGGCCTTGGCTGCGGCCTCGGTCGCGTACAGGTCAAATTGCGCGTCGGCCTGCGCCTGCTTGCCGGCATCGCGCGCGCTGATGACCGGCTCGAAGGCCACGCCGCCCACCGCCATCGACACCAGCGATTGCGTGCGCACCTTGAGGCCGTCCGCATTGACGCTGAAGTCGACGCCGCTGGCATTCCAGAAGCGCGTGCCCTGGGTCACGAACTTGTCGTTGGGCGCGTCCACGAACACCTCGACGTTCACGGCCTTGCCGGTTTCATCCAGCGCGTAGCCGATCACGCGGCCCACGTTGATGCGGCGGAAGTACACGGGAGAACCGATATCCAGGGAACCCAGGTCGGACGCCTTGAGCTTGAAGCGCTTGCCGGCGCGGTCATGCGTGACCGCGGGCGGCACTTCCAGCCCTTCGAAATGCAGTTTGGTGGCCTTCTTGGAACTGTCCTTGCCTTCGGCCGCGTCCACGCCGATATAGGCGCCCGACAACAGCGTGCCCAGGCCGGACACGCCGCTCACGTCCAGACGCGGGCGCACCACCCAGAAGTTGGTGCCTTCGCGCGCCAGATCGGAAACATCCTTGGACAGTTCGGCCTGCACCACCACCTTGGTGCGGTCTTCGTTGAAGCCGATCGACTTCACGGTGCCGATGTTGACGTCCTTGTAGCGCAGCTGGGTCTTGCCGACTTCCAGCCCTTCTGCGGTATTGAACGAAATGGAGATGTCGGGCCCCGCCTGCATCCAGGTTCGCACGACCAGCGACAAGCCCATCAGGGCCGCCACGATGGGCACCAGCCAGATCCATGAAATCCGGCTCTTCTTCTTGCGCGAGATCGCGGGTGACGCAAACTTCTCTTCACCGGATCCGGGTGCTTGCTCGGACATCTACTCTTCCTTGTTCGTGGACGGAAGCCGCGGCGCTTCCTAGCCCATTTCCTTGCCGGCGAGAGACGCCGGCTGGCGCCCGCCTCCCACTGGCGGCGATTCTATTTCACTTTGTCCTTCCAGATCCCAACTGCGGCGCAGGTCGAAACTCATGGCCGACAACATGGTCAGGATCACTGTCAGCCCGAACGCCGCCGCACCCGCGCCGGCGCTGATTTCCATCAAGCCCTGGAAATCCGCCAACGCCGCCAGCAATATAACGACAAAAACATCCAGCATCGACCATTGGCCGATGAACTCGACCATTTGATACAGGCGCGTGCGCGGACGCAGGTTGGTGGTGCTGCGCCATTGTTCCGTCAACAGCAACAGCATGAGCGCCAGCAGCTTGGTCAAGGGCACCGCCACGCTGGCAATGAAGACGATCAGCGCGATATCCCAGGAACCCATTTCCCAGAGTTCGACCACGCCGCCCAGAATGGTGTGGGCGCTGTCCCCCAGCACCGACCTGACCTGCATCACTGGTAGCACGTTGGCGGGGATGTAGAACACCACGGCCGCCAGCAACAGCGCCCAGGTGCGCGCCAGATGATCGGGCTTGCGGAAATGCACCAGGGCGTCGCAACGCACACAGTGGTGGTGCTCTTCCGGATCGGCCGCGCGGGGCAACGCCTGCACCTGGCCACAGACATGGCATCCGGTCAGAACCGTGTCCGGCGCAGCCTGGGGGATATGCACCGGCACCACGCCCACGCTCTCGGCGTAGCGCCACAGCACATGCGGCGACAGCCGCCCCAGCATCGTCAACAGGATGGTCAGGATGCCGAATGCCGCCAACCCGATACCCGGAGTCACGGCGGCCATGCCCGCCAGCTTCACCACCGCCACCAGCACGCCCAGGAGGAACACCGGAACCATGCACCAGGGCCGCAGAATGCCCAACAAACGCATCGCAGTACGAAAGCCCAGGGGTTCCCGGCCGCGCGACAGCGGCCCCAACACCCACAGCAACACCGACAGCTGCAGCATCGGCAGCGCAAAGCCGGCCATGCCGGTCATGATGGCGACGACCCAATGGTCCTGGCGCCAGGTGATGGCAATAGCGTCCAGCAAGGATGCCTGCTGCACCATGCCCTGCACGGACATGGAAGCGACGGGATAGGCATTGGCCACCCCGAACACGATCAGGGCGGAAATGGCGAGCGCCAGCCAATTGGACAAAGTAAGCCCGCTGTAACGCCACAGAGTGGCGCCGCAGCGGGCGCAATTGGCGGTCTCTCCAGGTTCAAGCTGATGCCGGCGATAGATGCTCGCGCAGTGTTCGCACTCGATCAGCGGCTGGCGGTCCGCGGTCATTGAGAGCCTTAATCGACCAGTTCGACTTCCTGCTTGTCAGGCGCATCCGACGAGGGCGGCTTGCCGTTGTCGTCGAAGTCCAGCTTGACCTTGCCCTCCTCGTCCAGGTCGACCGTAACCGTGCCGCCATCGACCAGCTTGCCGAACAGCAGCTCGTCGGCCAGCGCGCGGCGGATGGTGTCCTGGATGAGACGCTGCATGGGGCGTGCGCCCATGAGCGGATCGAACCCTTCCTTGGCGAGATGCTCGCGCAGCCCCGTGGTGAAGATGGCTTCCACGCGACGCTCGTGCAGTTGGTCTTCCAGCTGCATGAGGAACTTGTCCACCACGCGCAGGATGATTTCGCGGTCCAGCGGCGCGAACGGGATGATCGCGTCCAGGCGGTTGCGGAACTCGGGCGTGAACATGCGGCGGATTTCCGCCATTTCGTCGCCCACCACGCGCGAATTCGCGAAACCGATCGACGGACGGTTCAAGGTTTCAGCGCCCGCGTTGGTCGTCATGATGAGGATGACGTTGCGGAAGTCCGCCTTGCGGCCGTTGTTGTCGGTCAGCGTGCCGTGGTCCATGACCTGCAGCAGGATGTTGAACACATCCGGGTGCGCCTTTTCGATTTCATCGAGCAGCAGCACGCAGTGCGGCTGCTTGGTGATGGCCTCGGTCAGCAGGCCGCCCTGGTCGAAACCGACGTAGCCCGGAGGCGCGCCGATCAGGCGCGACACCGCATGCCGCTCCATGTATTCGGACATGTCGAAACGCAGCAGCTCCACGCCCAGCGTGAACGCCAACTGGCGCGCGACCTCGGTCTTGCCCACGCCGGTGGGGCCGGAGAACAGGAAGGCGCCGATCGGCTTTTCCGGCTTGCCCAGGCCCGAGCGCGCCATCTTGATGGCGGCGGACAGGGCTTCGATGGCGTTGTCCTGGCCGAAGACCACGGTCTTCAGGTCGCGGTCCAGCGTCGCGAGCTTGCTGCGGTCGTCGTTGGAGACGGACTGCGGCGGGATGCGCGCGATCTTGGACACGATGTTCTCGATGTCCACCTTGCCGATCACCTTCTTTTGGCGCGAACGCGGCAACAGGCGCTGCGCGGCGCCGGCCTCGTCGATCACGTCGATGGCCTTGTCCGGCAGATGGCGATCATTGATGAAACGCGCCGACAGTTCGGCCGCGGCCGACAGGGCGGCGGACGAGTAGCGCACGCTGTGATGCTCTTCGAAGCGGCTCTTCAGGCCGCGCAGGATCTGCACGGTCTGTTCGACGCTGGGCTCGGCCACGTCGATCTTCTGGAAGCGGCGCGACAGCGCGTGGTCTTTTTCAAAGACGCCGCGGTATTCGGTGTAGGTGGTCGCGCCGATGCACTTGAGCTGCCCGGAAGACAAGGCGGGCTTCAAGAGGTTGGACGCGTCCAGCGTGCCGCCGGAAGCCGAACCGGCGCCGATCAGCGTATGGATTTCGTCGATGAACAGGATGGCGTCGGGGTTGCCGCGGATCTGCTTGAGCACGCCCTTCAGGCGCTGCTCGAAATCGCCCCGGTACTTGGTGCCCGCCAGCAAGGCGCCCATGTCCAGCGAAAAGACCTGGGCGGCCTGCAGGATCTCGGGCACTTCGCCGCGCGTGATGCGCCAGGCCAGGCCTTCGGCGATCGCGGTCTTGCCCACGCCGGCCTCGCCGACCAGCAGCGGGTTGTTCTTGCGGCGGCGGCACAGCACCTGGATCACGCGTTCGACTTCGTGCTCGCGCCCGATGAGGGGATCGATGCGACCCGCCAGCGCGGCGGCGTTCAGGTCGGTGGCGTACTGGTCCAGCGGCGACTGACGCGATTCGCCCTGCTCTTCACCATTGGTCTGCTGCTCTTTCTGCACGGCGGCGGACTCCACCTGGGGCTGTTTGGTAATGCCATGCGACAGAAAATTGACGACGTCCAGCCGCGTCACGCCCTGCTGTTGCAGGTAGTACACAGCGTGCGAATCCTTTTCGCCGAAAATGGCCACGAGCACATTGGCGCCGGTAACCGGCTTCTTGCCGGTGCCTCCCGCGGATACGTGCATGATGGCGCGCTGGATCACGCGCTGGAATCCCAGCGTGGGCTGCGTGTCGACCTCGGCGCCGCTCGGGATCACCGGGGTGTTCTCCGAGACGAACTGGCGCAGATTGCGGCGCAGGTCGTCCAGGTTCGCGGCGCAGGCGCGCAGCACTTCAACGGCCGAAGCGTTGTCGAGCAACGCGAGCAGCAGATGCTCGACGGTAATAAATTCATGCCGGGCCGAACGGGCCTCGACGAAAGCCATATGCAGGCTGACTTCAAGCTCTTGAGAAATCACGCTTCCTCCGTAACGCATCGAAGCGGGCAAATACACGATTCATATTCTATGCCGATCATGGCGTAACGCCAGAGATTTCAAAAACCACTCTGTCGTGGCGGCCTTGCGCATCCATGACGGTAAGCGTATACCGGCCGTCCATGGCCAACACTAATTTAAACGGATGACCCGACGCGCCATGGCCAACCACGCGCCCGTCCAGCATCCACCATACTTCGCCTTCAGTTCCCTGCACATCCACATCCAGCGCCACTTCGCGCCCGCCCGGCACGGGCCGCAGCACCGAGCCGCTGGCCACGCCGCCCAGACGCAACGGTCCGCGCGAGGCGTCGGCGTAGCCGGCAAAGGACGGCGGCGCCGTTTCATTCAGCACCCAGGCCGCGCGCTGCTCCGGACATTCGCCGGACGGCACGCTGCCGAGCTTGTAACCCAGGGGCCAGCATGTCACCGCGGCCTGCACCGTTTCGGGCCTGACGCGGACCTGCTGAGCGCCTTCGGGCAAGGCCGCCACGATATCCTGCAGTAGCGGCGCCGCCACGTTGGCCCCGAAAAATCCGGGGTTGGGCGTCCCGTCCGGACGGCCGACCCAAACGCCCATCGTCCACCTGTCGGTCACTCCAACGGCCCAGGCGTCCCGGAATCCGAAACTCGTCCCGGTTTTCCAGGCCAGCTGCCGCGCCGGACTGCCCGACTGGTAGAACGGCCGGTCGGGATGGCCGCCGCTCTCCAGAATGTCACGGACGATCCAGGCCGCCCCAGGGCTCATCATACGGGACTCGACCCGCGGCTGCTCCGGCCGCAGCCGGGGCCGCCCTGAGACGCCGCCGCGGGCCAAGGCCCGGTAAGCGCCCACCAGTTCTTCCAATGTGGTGCCGCCCCCGCCCAAAATCAAGCTCAAATTCGGTTCCGCGCCCGCGGGCAAACGTAACCGTACCCCGCCGGCCAGCATGACCGAGGCGAAACTGCTGGGCCCGACGCGGTCCAGCAGATCCACCGCCGGCACGTTGAGCGAACGCTGCAGAGCCTGGGCGACGCTGATCGGGCCGGCGAACGCGGCCTGGAAGTTGCCCGGCGCGTAGCCGCCAAACGACATCGGCGCGTCGATCAGCAGGCTTTCGGAGTGGATCAGGCCCTCGTCGAGCGCCTGCGCATACAAAAAAGGCTTGAGCGTGGAGCCTGGCGAACGCACGCCGCGCACCATGTCCACGTGGGCCGCCCGGCTTTCGTCGGAGAAATCGGCGGAGCCGGCATAGGCCTTGACCTCCAGCGTATCGTTGTCCATCACCAACACGGCCATCGACACTTTAGGCGGCAGGCTGTCCACCCGATCCTGCAGCATGCGCTCCACCGCCGCCTGCATGTCCGCGTCCAGGGTGGATGTGACCACCGCGGGCCGCTCGCCAGGACGCCGGCCCGCCTTGCGCTGGCTGCCCGCCTCCTGCAGCAACCGCTGCGCGGCCAGGGGCGCCAGCCAGCGCGCGCGCAGCGGCGGCGCAACCACGTTCTCGATCTTGGCGTCGGCCACCTCGGCCGGGGTCCAGCGGCCCAGTTCGACCATGCGGTCCAGCACCTTGTCGCGCGCGGCCTGCGCGGCCTCGGGGTGACGATCCGGCCGCAGCCGCGATGGCGCCTGCGGCAAGGCGGTCAGCATCGCCGCTTCGGCCGGGCTCAGATCGCGGGCGGGCTTGCCCAGCCACAGGCGCGAGCCCATCTCCACGCCCTCGACGATGCCGCCCATGGGTGCGTGGGTCAGATACAGCGACAGGATCTCGTCCTTGCTGTAGTGCATTTCCAGCTGGATGGCGCGCCAGGCCTGCCGCAGCTTCGCCGACATCGAGCGCGAGGGCTTGCCGGCCAGTTCCGGATCGATCAGCCGCGCGACCTGCATGGTCAGGGTGGACCCGCCCGACACGATGCGGCGGTTGGTGGCCCACTGCCAGCCGGCGCGCGCCATCGCCACCGGGTTGACGCCCGGGTGCCAGTAGAACCAGCGGTCCTCGTAGGTCAGCAACGTTTCCAGATAGCGCTCGGACACCTGGTCGGGCTTGACCGGATAGCGCCAGATGCCGTCGCGGCTGGGATAGTTGCGCAGCGGCGTACCATCGGCGGCCACGACGACGGCGGCGCCGCCCGAATCCACGGGCGGCAAGGGATAGAGGCGGTCGAGCGTGAATAACAACGCGGCCAGCGCAAACAACGCGCTGGCCGCGAAGATTCCTCGCCGCCGCCAGCGGCGGGCGCGCGAGGCGCCCGCCACCGGGGTGGCGGCGGGGTTCAAGGACGCTTGGCGCCGCGGTCGCGGATCTCTACCGTGCTCCATTGCTCGCCTACGCCCCGGATTTCAGGCCGGTACATGTCTTCGGCCACCGTCGACGGCACCGCATAGCGGCCCGGCGTCACCACGCGCACCAGATAGAACACGTCCACCTTGCCGCGACCCAGCGACACCGCGGCCACATAGCGGTCGTCGCGGAACTCGCGGTGCTTGATGTTGGGATCGGACATGGCTTCGGCCACGCGGCGTCCGCCGATCGTCCATTCCTGCATCTCGGGGCTTTGCGACAGGTTCAGGTTTTCGACTTCAAAACCCGCCGGCACGCGGTCCACCAGCAAGCCATCCGGAATGTTCTGGTTGGCGCTGGCCTGCACCCACACCACCAGCATGTCGCCGGTCTGCAGGCTGCCGCCATCCCACGGGCGGCCGTCCGGACGGTACCAGCCGCGCTTGAGCTGGATCACGTCATTGCGCGGCGCAGGCGTGGTGGTCGGACTGCCCTGGATGTCGTATTCGACGAACAGGGACTGGTTGCCGGTGTTCAGCAACTGCACGCCGGCCAGGTCGGCCGCCGACAGCGACACGGTCTGGTCGCTGGTGCCGCCAGCGAGCGCCTTGGTGGAACCATTGACGGTCAACGTGGCGGACCAGGGCGTAGCCTTGTCGCCGCCCATAGCGCGGGCGGCCAGCAACAGCGACATCTGTTCCTGCGTCGACAGGTACGAACGGTTGCCCAGACGGCTGGCCAGCTGCGTCAGCAGGTTGTCCAGGCGCTCATGGCGCAGCTCGTACTTTTCCGCGATCGCAAAGGCCAGCGCATAGTCGCGCACGCCGCTGCCGTAGTCGCCCAGCCATTCGTCGTAATAGCCGGAGTTGCGACGATTGTTGAGACCGTACTCGCGCGCCACGGCCTGGTCGAGCGCGCTCTTCATGCGCCCTTCGTCGCCCATGAGCTTGAACGCGGCCGCCAGCTGGATCAGCGGCAACGGCGAGCGCGCGCGCTCCTGGTAGTTGTCGTACAGCTGACGCACCGTGGACAGCGGCGCCTTCTTGTCGCGCGCCAGCGCCAAGGCGGCAGTGGCCAGGCCGGCGAAGCGACGATGGTCCTCACGCAGGATGTTGGCGTCGCTGGAGTCGTAGCGACCGGATTCGACGCCGCGCTTCAGGTTGGCCGACCAGGTGCCGAACGCGCCCGAACTCTGCTGCACCTGCTCCAGCAGCCACTGGCGCGAACGGTCCAGCGATGCCTCGGGCACTTCGAAATCGTTGTCGCGGGCGTCCTGCATGAAGCCGACGGCGTAGGCCGTCAGCCACACATCGCGCGAGGACGAGCTGCTCCACAGGTTGTACGAACCGACGGCGTTGCGCATGCCCGCCAGGCGGCCGATCGCGCCGGCCACCTTGGCGTCGCGCTCGGCCTTGGTGCGCGGCTTGAGGCCGAACTGCTTGGCCGCGGCCTCATCCAGCATGACCCACGGCAGGGTCGCGCTGATGGTCTGCTCGGTGCAGCCGTAGGGATAGTTGAGCAGCCCTTCGACCAGGCGATTGACGTTGATCGGCGGACGGTTCGATACCGTCATGCTGACCGTGGTCGAGTCCGGGTAGTAGGACGCCACCCACGACGCCTGCGGCGCGTTGGCTTCGCCCGGATTCAGGCGCAGGCGGCGCACCTGGCGCTCGGCCGCGTAGGCCGGTTGCACCTGCAGCACCGATTCGCGCACGATGCGCAAGGGCTTGCCGCCGCCCTGCCCGTCGACGGTCAGGCGCATCAGGCCCAGGCCGTACGAACCGGTGGTGGTGGCGGTGAAGCGCAGCGTGGTGCGCTGCTTGTCCTTCAGAGTCACGGTCTTGACGCCGTCGACGATGGCCAGCGGGTCCAGCGCTTCCAGCTTGACCGTCACCTTCTGCTCGGCGCCGCTCAGGTTGGTCACGTCCAGCGCAATCGCGGCCTGGTCGCCCGGGGTGATGAAGCGCGGCGTGTTCAGCTCGGCCACGATGGGGGCCGCCACCACCATTTCGGTGTCGGTGCTGCCGTAGTTGTCGGGCGTGAAGGCCACGGCCATCAGGCGCAGCGTGCCGTTGAAATCAGGCAGGTCCAGGGGGATGTCCGCCTCGCCCTGCTCGTTCAGCTTGACCGGACCGGAGAACAGGTCCACCAGCTTGACCTTCTTGGGCAGGCTCTTGCTGTCGCCGCGCATGGCGGCGTCGCCGCCCCACTTCAGCTTGCCCTTCGTGCCGTCCATTTTCTCGATCAGCTTGCCGTACATGTCCAGCAATTCGGGCGCGTAGCGGTGCTTGCCGAAGAAGTAGTCCAGCGGATCGGGGGTCTTGTACTGGTTGATGTTGAGGATGCCCACGTCCACCGCCGACAGGGTCACGGTGGCCTGCTTGCCCTGGGCGCCGTCCACCTTGACGCGCACGGTCGCCTTGGTCTCGGGCACCGCCTTGGGCGGCGCCGTCAGTTTCACGTCCAGCTTGCGGTCAGCGCTGGCGATGGGCAGGAAGGTCAGGCCCAGCGCGCGCGCCGGCGTCACGCGGTCGCCTTCGCTGCCGGGACGGAACACGGCGGCGGCGATGTACAGGTCGTGGCGCTTCCAGCTCTTGTCGACCGGGATCTCGACCTGCGTGCCCGTCGCTTTCACGGCCACCCAGGTAGACCACAGCATGCGGTCGCCTTCCACGGTGATGAGCGCCTGGCCGTCATGCGGCGGCGTCAGGGTCAGCTTGACCGTGTCGCCCGGCTTGGCCGGCACGCCTTCGAGCTTCATCTGCACGCGGTCGGGACGATTGCCCATGGCGTCGGAGTCCTGCGCGTTCCAGCCCGCGTAAAAGCGGTAGCGCAGGGTCTGGCCGGTTTCGGGATCGGCGATTTCCAGGCGGTAGCGGCCCCACTTCACGGGCACGGTCAGCTGGGAGCGGTCGTTCAGCGCGATCTCGCGCGAATCCAGCAATTCCTCGGTTTCGGTGTAGCCGCTGTTCCAGCCGCGCTGGTCGTCGAAACGCCAGTAGTACTGGCGGTCTTCGCGGTACAGGCGCATCTGCGCCTGCGCCAGCGGCGCAATCTTGCCCTGCGCATCCACGCGCAGCACTTCAAACCCGGCGGGCGCGCCTTCGCGGGCCACGTCGCCGTCGAATTGCGGACGCACGGCGATCAGGCGGTCGGCGGGCCAGACGCTGCGCTCGATCGAGCGCACCACCGGACGGCCGCCGGATTCCAGCAGGCTGGCCGACACCCGCACCTTCATCGGCGAACGCGTGCCGCCGGTGCGCGGATCGACCTCGAGCTGGCCACGGCCCTTGTCGTCCAGGGCCGTTTCGGGCAGCTCTTCGAAATGGCGGCGGGCATCGTCGGCAACGTCGCCGAAGATGAAGCCAGGCCATTGCTGGGGCAGCGCAAAACGGTCGCGCTTGACCTGGAAGCTGGACAGCAGGCGGTTGCCAGCGGCGGGCGCGCCGTAGAGATAGTCGCCCTGCACGTCGACAGTCAGCGTTTCCTCCGGCGACAGCACCTCCTGGTCGGAGGTCAGCGCCATCTTCATGCGTTCAGGCAGGAATTCCTCGACCTGGAACTTCCAGGACGCGTCCGGCGCGCGCGACGCGGGGTCCACGCGCAGTTCCAGCAGCCACGTGCCGGTCTGCGCATCCAGCGGCAGGTCGATGCTGCGCTCGATATAGCCGGGCAGATCCTTCTGGGGCTGCCACAGGGTGCTCAGCACCGTGCGGCCGTCGGGGCGCTTGATGGTCGCGGTCAGGGGCGACGGCGCCAGCATGCGGCCGTCCAGATCGCGCGGCAGGACCGAGACGTTGAAGGTTTCGCCGGGGCGGTACAGATTGCGGCCAGCGTAGACGAACAGGTTGTTGGGGCGGGAAACATGGCCGCCCGTGTCGAATTCAGACAGGTCCAGGGCAGGTTCGCCCAGGGCCAGCACCGTCATTTCCTTGTCGCGCGAGGCGCGGATGACGCGCGCATTGGCGAAGCTGCCGTCAAAGCGGACATGGCCCTGGCCATCGGCCGCGGCCTTGGCCAGCGACTTGCCGGCGCCGTCCACCAGTTCGAACACGGCGCCCGAGATGGCGGTGCCGCTCTTCAGGGATACCGAATAGGCTTCGATGCGGTCGCTGTAGCGGCGCGCGTGCAGGCCGATGTCGCTGACGTAGAAATACGTCACCTGGTATTCGTAGCGGAAACGGCCGGGCTGGCTCATCACCGCGATGTAGATGCCGGGTTCCTGCAATTCCTTGATGCCTTCGACCGGCAGGAACGTGACATGGCGGCGGTTGGGCTTGTCGTCGGTGACGAAGCGGCCTTGATAGACGCTGGTCGTCAGCGAGTTCAGGCGGTCCAGGTCCCAGTTGCTGACCGAGCCCTTCAGGCTGCGGTTGTCGGAATAGCGCCAGTTGTCATCTTCGTCGCTGCTGTCTTCTTCTTCGCCGGAGCCGGTGCTGCGGCCGATGCCCAGCACGGTGTCGAACAGTTCAGGCACGCGCTCAGGCGATACGCGCAGGAACTGCACGTCCACTTCGGACACGTTCACCGTGGCCACGGGCAGGCCGCCATTCTGGCCGGCCGGCAGCACCACGCCGCGGCTGGCGAAATAGAACGACGGCGGCATGGCCTGCGTGTTCACCTCGCAATTCGACGCTTCCGCCAGCTTGATGCCGCCCGCGCCGGGCAGCCCGGCACGCACGGAGATCGCGTAGGAACGCTGCGGTTGCACGTAGGGGAAATAAACCATGCGGGGGTTGTCGCCCACCACCCAGTTGCCCTTCAGGATCTTGCCCTTGGGCGCCGAGTCGCCCGGCCGGACCGAGGCGGGCTGGTCACCGTTGCTGGCGGCCGATTCGCTGTCCTTGTCGGACGCCGAACCCGTGTCCGTCACCTGCAGAAAGCTGTCCAGGTCGGACTTGGCATCCACCGGCTGCGTGAAGGTCACGGCCAGCGCCAGCGTATCGTTGTACTGGCGCGGCTGGCAGGAAAGCGCGGCAAACGGGTCGGCCGCGCCGACCACCGCGCTGGCGGGCAATGCCGGCTTGGCATCTCCGCCACCCGCCGGGGCAGCAGGCTGCGACACGACGGCTGGCGCCGGATTGGCGGGCTGACGTTCCTTGCCCATCCACCAGCCCACGCCGATGGCGCCGGCCAATACAACGACCCCGGCTGTCGCCAGCCAGGCCTTGCTTATCTTTCCACTCACGGTAAATCTCCCGCTTACTCAAATGCAGACGCACCGCTCCTAAGCGGCGGAGCTGCCGACCTGATCATTCCGCGCGCTTCTCGGGTACGCGGATACTGCTTGTCAAAACAAAATAACCGGACAACACAACGCCGCCATGACAGGCGGCGCATTGATTCTGGGGTTCAGACGGGTTCCATCACGCATTGCAGGGGGTGCTGGCGCGCCCGTGCGTATTGGGCCACTTGCGCGATGCGCGTGGCGGCGAGGTCCCGGGGATAAACCCCGCATACACCACGCCCTTCGTGATGCACCTGCAACATGATCCTCGTAGCCTCTTCGTGATTCTTATTGAAGAACTTTTGCAGTACTTTCACGACGAACTCCATCGGGGTGTAGTCGTCGTTCAGCAGCAGGACCTGGTACATCGGAGGCGGCGCGGCGCGCGCCGGAGCCTTCTCGACGGCCAAATCATGCTGGGTATCCAAGGTAGAACTCATAGGGCCGCTATTCTATTTAAACGGGGGACGGCTAGCGTGTAACTTACGGAAAATTACACGTAGAAATGCGTAGTTTCCATACTTGACGCCGCAAAGAAAAGCGGCGCATTATCCACGCATTCTGGGGTTTTCAAAGCACCGAAAATCTGCCAGGAAGCCGGAGGGGGGACAGGGGTCTAGGCCGCGATGCCCTTCGTCAACATACGATTCAATGAGGCAGTCCGCATGTCTGATACGACCGCAACCGCCGTCCAAGGGGACAATCCCAAATCGACGGGCACCGTCAAATGGTTCAACGATGCAAAGGGGTTCGGCTTCATTACGCCCGACGACGGCGGTGAAGATCTGTTCGCCCATTTTTCGTCCATCCAGATGAATGGTTTTAAAACCCTGAAGGAAGGCCAGAAAGTGGCCTTCGAGATTATCCAGGGGCCCAAAGGCAAACAGGCGCTTAATATCACAGCTGCCTGAGTTACCCTTAAAGCGCAACGGTAAGGTTGCGCCATTATTCAGGCGGGGCTTTCGAGCCCCGCCTTGTTATTTTTCATTCATTGCGCCAGGTCATGCCCAAGAACGCCGTTTTAAATCCTGTCAGCCTCACGTTGTTCAAGACAGCGTTCTTCAGAAACTTCCTGCCGAAAGCCCTGGCAGCCATCGCCATGGCCCTGCCTCTGGCGGCCAGCGCACAGCAAACCGGACCGCAAGCCCCGCTGCCCACCACCCAGCTTTCGGCCGGCATCCATATTATCCGCGCAGAAGTCGCGAACACGGAAGCGACCCGCCGCGACGGCCTGATGTTCCGCAAGGAGCTGCCCGGCAACGACGGCATGCTGTTCGTCTTCGAACAGCCCGACGTGCAGTGCTTCTGGATGCGCAACACCATCCTTCCGCTCTCGATTGCCTTTATCGCCGACGATGGCACGATCGTCAACATTGAAGACATGGCGCCGCAGACCGAAGACCCGCACTGCGCCAAGAAGCCGGTGCGCTACGCGCTGGAAATGGCCCAGGGCTGGTTCGAACAGCACGGCATCAAGGCCGGCAAGAAGCTGGACGGCCTGCCCTGAGGCGAACCGCCGGCGGATATGAAAAGGGAGCCTGCAGGCTCCCTTTTCGTTCCTGCGCGCAGCAAGCCGCTGCGCGCCAGCCCGATTACACGCGTTCGATGATCAGCGCGATGCCCTGGCCCACGCCGATGCACATAGTGCACAGCGCGTAACGGCCGCCGGTGCGGTGCAACTGATTGATCGCGGTGGTGGCCAGGCGTGCGCCGCTGGCGCCCAGCGGATGGCCCAGGGCGATCGCGCCGCCGTTGGGGTTCACGCGCGGGTCGTTGTCGGCGATGCCCAACTGGCGCAGCACGGCCAGGCCCTGGGCGGCAAACGCCTCGTTCAGTTCGATGACGTCCATCTGCGCAAGCGTAAGGCCGGTCTGGGCCAGCACCTTCAGCGTGGCGGGCGCCGGGCCAATGCCCATGATGCGCGGCGCGACGCCGGCCGTGGCCATGCCGACCACGCGGGCGCGCGGGGTCAGGCCATGGCGGGCGGCGCCCTTTTCGTCGGCCAGCAGCAGCGCAGCCGCGCCGTCGTTGACGCCCGAGGCGTTGCCGGCGGTGACGGTGCCGCCTTCGCGGACCACGCCCTTCAGCTTGGCCAGCGCTTCCAGCGTGGTTTCACGCGGGTGCTCGTCCTTGCTGACGATGATCGGGTCGCCCTTTTTCTGGGCGATCGACACCGGCACGATCTCGGTGTCGAAGAAACCTTCCTTCTGCGCGCGCGCGGTCTTCTGCTGGCTGGCCAGCGCGAACAGATCCTGGTCTTCGCGGTTGATCTTGAAATCGTCGGCGACGTTCTCGGCCGTTTCGGGCATCGAGTCCACGCCGTATTGCGCCTTCATCAGCTTGTTGATGAAGCGCCAGCCGATGGTGGTGTCGTAAATCGCGGCATTGCGCGAGAACGCGCTGTCGGCCTTGCCCATGACAAAGGGCGCGCGGCTCATGCTTTCCACGCCGCCGGCCAGCATCAGGCCGGCTTCGCCAGCGCGGATGGCGCGGGCAGCGCCGCCGATGGCGTCCAGGCCCGAACCGCACAGGCGGTTGACGGTGGCGCCGGGCACTTCGATCGGCAGGCCGGCCAGCAGCGTGGCCATGCGGGCCACGTTGCGATTGTCTTCGCCCGCCTGGTTGGCGCAGCCCATGATGGCGTCGTCCAGTTCTTCCCAGCGCACGCCAGGATTGCGCGCCACCAGCGCCTTGATGGCTACGGCAGCGAGATCGTCGGGGCGCACGGAAGCCAGGGCGCCGCCGTAGCGGCCGAAGGGGGTGCGGATCGCATCACAAATAAAAGCATGCACGGTCATGGGAGGCTCGAAGTCAGTGAGAAAAAATCCGGATCGGGCGATCTTAACGCAGCGCTTTCGCGCCAAGTTGGTGCGCCTGCGGGATGTCCGCTGCACGGACAGTGTCCAATGGCTGTTCACCCTGCCTGTGCGCGCCCCGTGCACCGCGCCGGGGCGCGGGCGCGGCTTATGGACTCACGCCGGCGGCTTGGCGGCGCGTCCGGCATCGACGATGGCTTGCCGGCGGAAACGCCCCGCAGCCAGGTGGTAGAAGGGTTGCGGGCAGAATTGGCGCGACACGCCGGAAGCCAGCAGAGAGCCGACCAGCAGCCAGAACAGCATGGGCTGGCTGCCCGTCATTTCCATCACCACCACGCTGGCGGTCAGCGGCGCCTGGGTCGCGGCGGCCAGGAACGCGGCCATCGAGATCAGCACCAGCACGCGATGGTCGACGCCCTCTCCCGCCAGTTGCCAGATGTGATGGCCAATGCCGGCACCGGTGGTCAGGGCCGGCGTGAAGATGCCGCCCGGTATGCCCGCCCAATAGGAGGCGACCGTCGCGGCCAGCTTGGCCAGCCCGAAGCTCGCGGGTGCAGTGTCCTTGCCCGACAGCAGGTCCGCGGCCACGCCATATCCCGTGCCGTAGACGCTGCCGGCGGTAGCCAGCCCGATCATGGCCAGGATCAGGCCCATGATGAAGGCGGTCCAGATCGGATGGGCGCGGATCCAGGCGCGCCAGGACTGTGGCGCGCTGCCAGCAGCCCCCTTGCCGAGCAGGCGGGCGAATATGCCGCCCAATGCGCCATTGAGCGCCGCGCAGATGGCCACCCACATCACCATGCCATGCGTCAGCGGCGCGCCGCCGAACACGCCGAAATAGGGGTTGTTGCCGACCACGGCCACGACCAGGAAGCCCGAGGCCAGCACGCCGATCAACACCAGCCGCTGCCAGCGCAGCACCGTGCCGCGCCCAAGCTCCTCGATGGCGAAGATGACGCCGGCCAACGGCGCGTTGAAGGCGGCCGCCAGGCCGCCCGCGGCGCCGGCGGCAATCAGTTCGTTGGCGTGAAAGCCGCGCAGCTGCACACCGCGACGTTTCCAGAAGTCGCCCCAGGCCAGCATCAAGGCCGCGCCCACCTGCACGGACGGCCCTTCGCGGCCGATCGAGGCGCCGGCCAGCATGCCGCCGAACGCAAGAGGAATTTTCCAGAGAGTCTGCCCCAGCGCCACCAGGCTGTTCTGGCTGGCGCCCGGCGGCAGCGACAAGGCGCCGATGACCTGCGGAATGCCACTGCCGGACGCATTGGGCGCGAAGCGCAAAGTCAGCCAGCGCAAGGCCGCCAGGCTCAGCGGCAGGACCAGCAAGGCCAGCCAGCCGTTGTAGGCGACCCACTCGCGGTTCCATTCCAGCGCCTTGTCGGCCAGATAGGCAAAGCCCAGCGACATCAGCGCCACCAGGCCGGCGCCCCCCAGCAACAGCCCCATCTGCACGCTCTTGCGCGACAGGCGGTTGATCTGGCGCACCTTGCGATGCGCCCATCGGCGCGGGCCGGCCAGCAGCCGGCGTAGAGGGTCGGGCAGGTTCATGGGCAGAAGCCGGCGCGGTTGAAAGTGGCTAACCTTACCACTCCCACCTGACCGCCAGCCCACAGCGCAGGATCAGAACGTCGACCAGTCGTCGTCAGAGGCCTGCGCCAGCGCGGGACGCGCCACCGGCGCGGCCGGCTTGCGCGGCGCCGCAGGCACCGCCTGCACCAAACGGACCTGGGCTTCACGGGCCGATCCGCCTCCGGCTTCGACCTTGAAGCGGCGCACTTCCTGGGCCAGGCGCGTGGCCTGTTCCTGCATGCTGGCCGCCGCCGCTGCCGCCTCTTCCACCAGCGCGGCGTTCTGCTGCGTCACGGTGTCCATCTGCGCCACGGCCTGGTTGACCTGGCCGATGCCGGCGGACTGCTCTTCCGAAGCGCTGGCGATTTCGCGCACCAGCGTGGCGACCTGGCGCACGCTGTCCACCACTTCGCGCATGGTGCGGCCGGCTTCGTCGACCTGGCGCGTGCCGCCCTCGACGCGCGTGACCGACTCGTCGATCAAGGCCTTGATCTCCTTCGCGGCCACTGCGGAGCGCTGCGCCAGCGTGCGCACCTCGCCCGCCACCACGGCGAAGCCGCGACCCTGCTCGCCGGCGCGCGCCGCTTCCACGGCTGCGTTGAGCGCCAGGATGTTGGTCTGGAAGGCAATGCCGTCGATCACGCCCGTGATGTCGGCAATGCGGCGCGAGCTGTCGGAGATCGCGCTCATGGTCTGGACCACGCCCTCCACCACTTCGCCGCCGCGCACGGCCACGCTGGAAGCCTGGTTGACCAGCCGGTCGGCTTCGCTGGCGTTGTTGGCGTTCTGCTGCACGGTGCTGGTCAGTTGCTCCATCGACGCCGCGGTTTCCTCCAGCGACGAGGCCTGTTCCTCGGTGCGCTGCGACAGGTCTGCGTTGCCCTGCGCGATCTGCGAGGACGCCGAGGCGATGCTCTCACAGCCGTCGCGCACGTCCTTGACGATGCGCGCCAGGCTTTCGTTCATGGTCTTGAGCGCGCCCATCAGGTCGCCGGTTTCGTCGCGCGTGGCGACCTGGATGTCGGTCGTCAGGTCGCCGGCCGCAACCTGGCGCGCCGCCGTCACGGCCTGTTCCAGCGGACGCACGATGCCGCGTGTCACCAGCCAGCCCAGCAACATGCCGACCGCCACGCCGATCACGGCCAGGGCGACCATGACGGCGCGCAACGTTTCATACAGATCCGTGCCGCTCTGCACGGTCTGGGCGGCGGCGTTTTCCTTGGTCTTCGCCAAGGTCGTCATGAGGTCATCCAGCTTCTGCGACGAAGCGATCACGCGCGCCTCGATTTCGGCAACGCGCGGATCGGCCTGGGTCAGCGGCCGCGCCTGGGCGGCGGCGAAGAAGGCCGCGGACTCGCGCTTCCAGACCTGCTCGGTCTCGGTGAACTGCGCCAGCGCGCGCTTGCCTTCTTCGGAATAGAAGTTGGCCGCAGCCTTTTCACGCAGCGCGTCCATGTTGGCGACGGCGTCGTCGAACTGCTTGCGCAAGGCCTGGCGTTCCTGGTCGGTGGACGCGGCCAGGTAGCCGTTGCGGGCGCGGCCCGCATAGATCAGATTGATGTTGGCTTCCTTGACGTCCGAGATGCCGCGCAGCTCGGTGTCGTAAAGCCGGTCGTTCATTTCATTGATGCGCGCCAGGCCCCAGACCCCGAAGCCGCCAATCGCACCGCCTATCACCGCCACCAGCAAAAACGCGCCCGACAGGCGCGCGCCGATGCGCAAACCCGAAAATAACCGCAACATGCTTCCCTTCCCTGTAAGTACCACGGTTTATGGCGGGCATGCCGCGGCCGTGGACCCCGTGGTTCAGTCGCCGACCGGGGCCAACGATAGTGGCTGGCAAACCTAGGGATTACCCGGAAGAAAAGCCGGTTTGTTCTTCATTTCCCCGCAATGAATTCGACAATCGACAGGGATTTCGCAGGCTGAATTTTTCCTGAACAAAAAAGAAAACCCCACGCTTGCGCGAGGGGTTGATCAGCAGGAGCCGCGACGCTGACGCCGCGGCGGGCCTGGCTTTGCCTATCAGGCGAAGTTCTTGGCCGCGAATTCCCAGTTCACCAGCGCCCAGAAGTTTTCCAGGTACTTGGGACGGGCGTTGCGGTAGTCGATGTAGTAGGCGTGTTCCCACACATCACAGGTGAGCAGCGGCTTGTCGGCCGTGGTCAGCGGGGTGGCGGCGTTGCTGGTGTTGACGATGTCGACCGAGCCGTCGGCCTTCTTGACCAGCCAGGTCCAGCCCGAACCGAAGTTGCCGGCGGCCGACTTGTTGAAGGCTTCCTTGAAAGCGTCGAAGCTGCCCCACTTGGCGTTGATGGCGTCAGCCAGCTTGCCGGTCGGCGCACCGCCGGCCTTGGGAGCCAGGCTGTTCCAGTAGAACGTGTGGTTCCAGATCTGGGCGGCGTTGTTGAAAATGCCACCCGAGGACTTCTTGACGATGTCTTCCAGCGACAGCGTTTCGAATTCCGTGCCCGGGATCAGGTTGTTCAGGTTCGTGACGTAGGTCTGGTGATGCTTGCCGTAGTGGAACTCCAGCGTTTCCTTGGAGATGTGCGGAGCCAGCGCGTCCAGTTCGTAAGGCAGGGGGGGAAGAGTATGTGCCATGTGAGGTTCCTTCTGTTGAGTGCACGATCAAGCCGTTCAATTGTATCGGCAACTACTGAGGATACCGCGTTAACCCCCCGCCCGCGCGGGGTTAAGGGACGCATCTGCTTATGACTGGAAGCATGTGTTCATGACAGCGGCCCGACCGCCCTCTTTCAGGAAGCCTCGCGCGTCTCGCGCCTGCGCGTGACCGCGACTTCGGCTCCGCCCTGCGCGAAGCTCAGGTCCAGCGCCTGCCCCGCCGTCAGCGCGGCCCCGTCCCGCACGATGCGGCCCTGTTCGTCGCGCGCGATGGCGTAGCCGCGGGCCAGTGTGTTGCCCGGATCCAGCGCGCGCAATTGCGCCGTGGCGGCGGCCAGCCGGTTGCGCCGCTGCACCAGCAGCCGCGCATGCGCCTGGCCGAGCTGGCGCGCCGCGCCGGCCAGCCGGTCGGCCGCGCGGCCCGTGTCGGGTACGCGATGCGCCAGACGCTGCGTCAGCAGATTGACGCGCGCGGCGCGGCGCTCCTGGGGACCGGACCAGCCGGTGGCCAGGCGGAAACGCAGGCTGTTCAGGCGCTCCCGCTGATGTTCGAGCCGTTGGGCCGGAGACACCAGTTGCGCGGCAGCGCGGTCCAGCCGCTGGGCAGCGCGTTCCAGGCGGCGCTGCTGACCGCGCGTCATGGCCTCTGCCGCCTGCATGACCCGGCCCAGCAATTCCGAACGCGGCACGCAGGCCAGTTCGGCGGCTGCGGTCGGCGTCGGCGCGCGCACGTCGGCCACGAAATCGACGATGGTGAAATCCGTCTCGTGCCCCACCCCGCTGATGACGGGGATTGCGCTGGCCGCAACCTCGCGGGCCAAGGCTTCGTCGTTGAAGCTCCAAAGATCCTCGATGCTGCCCCCGCCGCGCACCAGCAGCAGGGTATCGACCTCGGCGCGCTGGTTGGCCATGCGCACCTGGGCGGCCAGCCGCCCGGCGGCGTCCGCGCCCTGGACCGGCGCGGGGTAGATGAACACGGGCACCTGGGGCGCGCGGCGCGCCAGCGCCGACAGCACGTCCCGCAACGCCGCGGCATGCAGGGACGTCACCACGCCGATCGCCCGCGGCAGGCGCACGGGTTCGCGCTTGGCGGCGGGATCGAACAGGCCTTCGGAAGCCAGTTGCTCCTTCAGGCGCAGAAACGCCTCGTACAGATTGCCTAGTCCGGCCCGTCTCATGGCGTCAGCCTGCAGCTGATAGTCGCCACGGGGCTCGTAGAGCGACACGCGGGCCCGGATTTCGACCTGATCACCGGCCCGCGGCGTGAAACCCACCGCACTGGCGCGGCTTCTGAACATGACTGCCCGCACGGAGGCCCGGCTGTCCTTGAGCGTGAAGTACCAATGCCCGGAAGCCGCCGCCGTGAAGTTGGAAATCTCTCCACGCACCCATAGCGCCGGGATGCTGCGCTCCAACAACTGCCCCACAGCTTGATTCAGCTGGGCAACCGTCAGGATATCCCGCGCAAATACGTTGTTTGTGACTGTAGATTCAATTGTCATGGGGCTTTCCGATGCGTACCTGTCCACAGGAGCCGCGTAGCGGGCCGCAATCATACCGCGTCCCAGCAGATTTCCCCCAACCGGCCCGAAAGCCAGCAAATTCGAACTAAATCATTGATTTTTATATAACTTTATTGAAAACAAAGCTGCTCGAAATTGAAGCAAACAAGTGCAAGCCCTGTGCCCACAAGCACTTCCGGGAAGTTTTGCACAGAATTATCCACAAGATCTGTGGATAGATTGGGGGTCGTACCGACTTGCCACACCCCCGCCGCACCGTTACAGTTTCGGCTTGATCAGATGCCGGTTCGCGCCGCTTTGCGCACCGGTCCCCCGGGAGTTGAACGCTTTGCTTTCCATACTGCGCGAGGCCGGCTGGCCGATATGGCCCCTGCTGGCGACATCCGTCCTGGGCCTGGCGCTGATCTTCGAGCGCTTCCTCTCCCTGCGCCGCGGCCTGGTCATGCCGCGCGGCCTGAGCGACCAAGTCGCTGAAATGCTGCGCAACCGCCAGGACACTCCCGACGCGATCAACCGCCTGGAGCGCAACTCGCCGCTGGGCCGGATCCTGGCCGAGGTGATGCGTCACCGCCACCTGCCGCGCGAGGAACTGCGCAACGTGGTCGAGGATACCGGCCGCGCCGTCGCCCACGACCTCAGCCGCTACATCTCCGCCATCGGCACCATCGCCGTGGTCGCGCCCCTGATGGGCCTGTTCGGCACCGTGGTCGGCATGATCGAGATCTTCGGCTCCTACACCCCCGGCGGCGGCGATCCCGCGCAACTGGCGCGCGGCATCTCGATGGCGCTGTACAACACCGGCTTCGGCATTCTCATCGCCATTCCCGCCATGATCGCGCACCGCTATCTGCGCGGCCGTGTGGACGGCTACCTCAGCGCCATGGAACAGACCGCGTCGCGCCTGGTCCGCGCCGTCTCCCCCGGGTCCGCCATGCGCGAGGGCCGTTCATGAATTTCCGCGGCCCCCGCGGCGAGCGCGATGAGCTGGATATCAACCTGATTCCGCTCATCGACGTGCTGCTGGTCATCCTGATCTTCCTGGCGGCAACCACATCCTTCGCGCGCTTCACCCAGCTGAAGGTGACGCTGCCCCAGGCCTCGATGGAACAGGACACGCCTCCGGCGCTGGAAGTCGCCGTCAGCCAGGACGGGCGCTACGCGCTCAACGGCACGCTCATCGACGTCTCCACGCCGCCCGAAATCGCCGAGGCCTTGCGCCAGGCCGCCGCCGGCAAGACCGAACCGCTGGTCGTCATCAACGCCGACGCCCAGGCCACCCACCAGTCCGTGATCAACATCATGGAAGCCGCCCGGCTGGCTGGCATCGGCCGCGTCAACTTCGCCGCGCAGACCACCCGGTGACCGCCAAGCGCGCCTCGACGCTGCTGGCGCGCCAATGGCAGCACGGCGGCTGGCTCTCCAATCTGCTGCTGCCGCTGTCCAGGCTGACCGCCTGGGAAGTGGCGCGCAAGCGCCAGCGCTACCTGGACGGCACCCGCCGCTCGTACCGCGCCCCCGTTCCCGTCGTGGTGATCGGCAATGTCTACGTCGGCGGCACGGGCAAGACCCCCATGGTCATCGCCACCGTCGAAGCGTTGCGGGCCCGCGGCTACACCCCCGGGGTCGTCAGCCGCGGCTACGGCGTCAAGGTCGGGCCGCACGCCCGCGTCGGGCTGGGCCAACTCGAAGCCGCCCGCTTTGGCGATGAACCCGCGCTGATCGCCCGCGCCACCGGGGCGCCGGTTTCCGTGCACCCGAAGCGCGCCCTGGCCGCCCAGGCCCTGCTGCAGGCGCACCCCAAGGTGGACGTGATCGTGTCGGACGACGGCCTGCAGCATCTGGCGCTGGCGCGCGACATCGAAATCGTGGTGCAGGACGAGCGCGGCGTGGGCAATGGCCGCCTGCTGCCGGCGGGCCCCCTGCGCGAGCCCGCCGAACGGCTCCGGGAGGTCGACGTGGTCGTGACGAACATCGGCACCCCCGGCGGCCAGCCCCAAGCCGGGGGCAGCGTCCGGCCGCGGCAAGTCCGCATGTGGCTGGAACCGGGCGATACGCGCCAGGTCTCGGGCCGCGGCGCGCGCCCCCTGGCCGCCTTTGCCGGCCAGCCGCGCATCGCGGCGGCGGCCGGCATCGGCAATCCGGAACGCTTTTTCACCACCCTGCGCGGCGCCGGCATCCAGCTGGAAACCGCGCTCGCCCTGCCCGATCATCACGATTACGCCGAGTCGCCCTTCCAGGCGCTGACAGCCGAGGCCATCCTGATCACCTCCAAGGACGCGATCAAATGCGCCGCCCTGGACGATCCGCGGCTGTGGGAAGTGCCCGTGCGCGCCGGCTTCTCCGATCCGCAACTGTTCGACTGGCTGGCGCAGGCGCTGCGCCAGCCAGTCCGGGCCTAGCAAACCGTCCGCCTGGCAGCGCCGCGCGGCCCGGCCCTCGGCAAACTGCTTTAGAATTCCGGTCATGGAATCCCGCCTACTCGACATCCTCGTCTGCCCGCTGTGCAAGGGCCGCCTCGAACACGACCGGCAGCAAGCCGAACTGGTTTGCCGCGCCGACCGCCTGGCCTTCCCTGTGCGCGACGGCATCCCCGTCATGCTGGAATCGGAAGCCCGCGCGCTGGACGACGCCCCCGCTTCCCACTGAACCGCCGAGCATGAGCTTCATCGCCCTGATCCCGGCGCGCACCGCCTCGACCCGGTTGCCCGACAAGCCGCTGGCCGACATCGCCGGCAAGCCCATGGTCGTGCGCACCGCCGAACGCGCGGCGCTGTCCGGCGCTTCCCGCGTCTATGTGGCCACGGACGACGTCCGCGTGCAACAGGCGGCGCAGGCGCACGGGCTGCAGGCGCTGATGACCCGCGCCGACCACCCGACCGGCACCGACCGCTTGGCCGAAGCCGTGGAGCAACTGGGCCTGCCTGACGACGCCATCGTGGTCAATGTGCAGGGCGACGAGCCCCTGATCGAACCCGAACTCATCGACGCGGTCGCGGCCAAGCTGCAAGCCAGCCCCGAGGCCGACATCGCGACCTGCGCCTGTCCCCTGGCCAACGCCGAGGCCCTGTTCAACCCCAACGTGGTGAAGCTGGTCTGCGCCGCGAACGACCGCGCGCTGTATTTTTCACGCGCCCCGATCCCCTGGGCCCGCGATGCGCTGGCCTCGGGCGAACGCGTGCTGGCCGACGGCCTGCCGGCCTGGCACCACATCGGCCTGTACGCGTACCGGGTGTCGTTCCTGCGCCGCTATCCGTCCCTGCCGCAGGGCGCGCTGGAACGTTTCGAATCTCTGGAGCAGCTGCGCGCCATGGAACACGGCCACGTCATCGTCGTCCATCGGGCGTCCAACCCTCCTGCCGCAGGCGTAGATACCCCGGCAGATCTGGAACGCGTCCGACTGGTCTACAGCAAGCAGATATAAGGGTTATTTCCTATGGCGCGGCTCCGCATCGGCTGCTGCATTGCGGCATAATTCCCCGGATCACAAAAAATACACCCCTTCAGGAGCACTCATGCGTCTCATCTTGCTCGGACCTCCCGGCGCCGGCAAAGGCACCCAGGCCGCGTTTCTCACCCAACACTTCGGCATTCCCCAGATTTCCACCGGCGACATGCTGCGCGCCGCGGTCAAAGCGGGCACGCCGTTGGGCATTGAAGCCAAAAAGGTCATGGATGCCGGCGGTCTGGTTTCCGACGAGATCATCATCGGCCTGGTACAGGACCGTCTGAAGCAGCCCGACTGCGCCAACGGCTACCTGTTCGACGGTTTCCCCCGCACCATCCCGCAGGCGGACGCGCTCAAGAGCGCCGGCGTCAAGCTGGACTACGTGGTGGAAATCGAAGTCCCCGAAGAAGACATCATCGAACGCATGAGCGGCCGCCGCGTGCACCAGCCCAGCGGCCGCAGCTACCACGTGCGCTTCAACCCGCCCAAGGTCGAAGGCCGTGACGACGTCACCGGCGAAGAGCTGATCCAGCGCGACGACGACCGCGAGGAAACCGTGCGCAACCGCCTGGCCGTGTACCGCGACCAGACCCGCCCCCTGGTCGACTACTACTCGTCCTGGGCGCAGCAGAATCCCGCCGACGCGCCGAAGTACCGCAAGATCTCCGGCGTCGGCGCGGTCGAAGAAATCAAGGCCCGCCTGTTCGAAGCCGTCCAAGGCTGATCGGCGCCTCGATGGCTCACAGGCCTTCGGCGCTGGCACCGGAACGCAACGCGTCCGGCCGGCCCCGAAGGCCTAGTCATATCCGGCGCCTGCCGCGCCGCTTTCATCCCTAGAACTACTGGTGGTAGACACATGGAAATCGCGAACAAGGTATTCATCGTCACGGGCGGCGCGTCCGGACTGGGCGCCGGCACGGTGCGCATGCTGGTCGAAAACGGCGCCAAGGTCGTCATCGCCGACGTGCAGGACGAGCCGGGCTCGGCCCTGGCCAAGGAACTGGGCCAGCGCTACGTCCACTGCGACGTGACCCAGGAAGCCGACGGCAAGAACGCCGTAGCTGCCGCGCTCGAGCTGGGCTCGCTCTTTGGCCTGGTGAACTGCGCCGGCGTCGCGCCCGCCGCCAAGATCGTGGGCAAGAACGGCGCGCATCCGCTGGAACTGTTCCAGAAGGTCGTGTCGATCAACCTGATCGGCAGCTTCAACATGATGCGCCTGGCCGCCGAGGCCATGAGCGCCAACGCGCCCGAACCCACCGGCGAACGCGGCGTGATGATCAACACCGCCTCCGTCGCGGCCTTCGACGGCCAGATCGGCCAGGCCGCCTACGCCGCCTCCAAGGCCGGCGTGGCCGGCATGACCCTGCCCATTGCGCGCGACCTGTCCAAGACCGGCATCCGCTGCATGACCATCGCCCCGGGCATCTTCGGCACGCCCATGATCTTCGGCATGCCGCAGGAAGTGCAGGACTCGCTGGCCGCCAGCATTCCCTTCCCCGCCCGCCTGGGCCGCCCGGAAGACTACGCCAAGCTGGTCCACAGCATCATCACCAACGACATGCTCAATGGCGAAACCATCCGCCTCGACGGCGCCATCCGCATGCCGCCGAAATAATGCCCCCACGCTTCGCCCGCTGCGCGGGCTCTCTGCCCCCCGAGGGGGCTCTTTTTCCCTTGGGGCGGTCCAAGGGAAAAAGGCGCTCCGGCGTAGAGAAAAAACGTAGGGCGAAGTGTTGCCCCATTCAAGGGGCAATGTTGGTTATGGGGCCTGCCGGCCCCCTTTTTACGTAGTCTTCCATGAGCCTGTTTCGTTCGGCGGCCACGGTCAGCAGCTTCACCCTGCTGTCCCGCATTTCCGGCCTGATCCGCGACATCCTGGTGGCCCGCGCTTTCGGCGCCGGCCCCATCACCGACGCCTTCTGGGTCGCTTTCCGCATTCCCAACCTGCTGCGCCGCCTGTTCGCCGAAGGAGCCTTCGCCCAGGCCTTCGTGCCCATCCTGGGCGCCGCGCGCAACAACCGTTCCGAAGCCGAAGTCCGCACCCTGCTGGACCGCGTGGCGCTGCTGCTGACCGCGGCGCTGATGCTCATCACCCTCATCGGCATAGTCGCCGCGCCCTGGGTGGTATCGGCCATGGCCAGCGGCCTGCGCGGAGCCGCCCGCGACACCGAATTCGGCGCCGCGGTCTGGATGACGCGGGTGATGTTCCCCTATATCTTCTGCATGTCGCTGATCGCCTTCGCCTCGGGCGTGCTCAATACCTGGCGGCGCTTTGCCGTGCCGGCTTTCACGCCGGTGCTGCTCAACCTGGCGATGATCGCGGCCTGCATCTGGCTCGCGCCGCGCATGGACGTGCCGGTCTACGCGCTGGCCATCGGCGTCATGATCGGCGGCGTCGCGCAACTGGCTGTGCAATGGATCGCCCTGGCCCGGCTCGGCCTGACGCCACGCTTCACCCTGCGGTTCCGCGAGGCCTGGAGCGACCCCACGGTGCAGCGCATCCTCAAGCAGATGGCGCCCGCCACCCTGGGCGTCTCGGTCGCGCAGATCTCGCTCTTGATCAACACCAACATCGCCACCTGGCTCACGCCGGGCAGCGTTACCTGGCTGTCATTCGCCGATCGCCTGATGGAATTCCCCACGGCGCTGCTGGGCGTGGCGCTGGGCACGGTGCTGCTGCCCAGCCTGTCCGCCGCCCATGCCCGCGACGACCACGGCGGTTACAGCGGACTGCTGGACTGGGGCCTGCGCCTGGTGCTGCTGCTGGGCCTGCCGGCGGCGGTGGGCATGGCGCTGCTGTCCGACGGCCTGGTCGCCACCCTGTTCCACTACGGCGCCTTCGCCGCCCAGGACGTAAGCCAGACCCGGCTGGCGGTCATTTCCTATTCCGCCGGACTGATCGGTCTGCTGGCAGTGAAGATCCTGGCGCCCGGCTTCTACGCCAAGCAGGACATCCGCACGCCGGTGAAGATCGCCATCGGGGTGCTGATCATGACGCAGTTGATGAACCTGGTGCTGGTGCCTCTGATGGCGCATGCCGGGCTGGCCCTGGCAATCGGCCTGGGCGCCTGCCTGAATGCGCTGGCGCTGCTGATCGGCCTGCGCCGCCGCGGCGTCTATCAGCCCGGCCCCGGCTGGGCGGCGTTCGCGCTGCGCCTTTTGCCCGCCTTGGCGGCGCTGGCGGCCTTGCTCTGGTATGCGGACGGACGCATCGACTGGATCGCCCTGCAGGCCCACTCCGGTCAGCGGGTGGCCTGGCTGACTGGGGTGCTGGCGGCCAGCGGCGCGGTCTACTTTGGAATGTTGTTACTGTTTGGCTTCCGCCCTAGGGACTTCGGCCGACGTCCGGCGCGCTAAGTTCGGACAATCTGCCTATATACACGTCAAAAGCCGGTCTAGTACCGGCTTTTTTTGCATTAGATTCGTCAAGAATTGACAATCAGCCGGTAATCTTTGGTAAAAAACCTTTATTATTTACAAATTGCCATCGAAAGGATCCCCCTTGAAGCACTGCGGGGACATGAAGTGAAGTACGCCCAAGGACAACCCATGGCGGACCAGGTAATCAATTGGCTGCTGTTATTGCGCTCCGGCAAGGCGACCGCCCAGGACTATAACGACTTCCTGGCGTGGCGTGCTGCCGACCCAGCCCACGAGAACGCCTGGCAGCAGCTGACCGGCTCGCTGGAAGGATCGACGTTCGGCCGGCTTGGCGACGCCTATCCCGCCGGCTACGCGACCACCGGCCCGGCCATCCCGCATCTCGCGGCCCCTCCCGGCCCCGCCATTGCGCCCCCTCGCCGCCGTTTTCTGGCCGGCGCGCTGGCGCTCGCCGGTACCGGCGCCTGCGCCGCCTACGTGGGCAATGCCTTCTATCCCCTGGGTAACGTCGCGGCGGATGCCGCCACGGCCACGGGCGAGCGTCGCCGCTACGTGCTGTCCGACGGCAGCCAACTGCTGCTGGACGCGCGCAGCCGCGTTAACCTGGACTTCACTCCCGCGTATCGCCAGGTCCGCCTGCTGGACGGCGCCGTGACGGTGTCGGTGGCTCCTGACGCGCGCCGCCCTTTCCTGGTCCAGACGGCAGAAGGCACGGTCCGCGCGCTGGGCACCCGTTACATGGTGCGCCAGCAAGCCCAGCGCACCCTGGTGGTGGTGCATGAGCACGAGGTCGAGGTCGAAACCATGTCCGGGGCCCACGGCACCGTCCGCGCCGGCACCGGCGCCCGGTTCGACGCGGCCCGCATGGACACCCCGCGCGCCGAACTCATGGCCGAAGCCGCCTGGGAAGCCGGCTGGGTCGAAGCCCGCGGCCGCCCGCTGGCCGAAGTGATCGCCGCCCTGCGCCCCTACCGCAGCGGCACGCTGCGCGTGTCCATGGCCGCTGGCGGCCTGCCGGTATCCGGCCACTTCCCGCTGGACGACACCGACGCCGCGCTCGATACGCTGCGCGACATCATGCCCATCCACGTCCGCCGTTTCACGCCCTGGTTCGTCTCCATCAGCGTCGCCACCTGACAACGCCGGCATTCGCCCCGTGCCGCCGGAGCGGCTTCGTTGTATACTAAGCACGGTGTTTTTATCCAGTAGGCGCCACGGGTTTTCCTCAAACGCATGAGGACCATCCGCAAGGGCTCTCCAGCCCAGGGAATTCCTCCCGCAGCGCCCCCCGCCCGGTTGACGGGCGCTCCATCGGCTGATCAAACATTAAAAGCTTGCATTCCCGTAGGGACTTGCTACAATGTTCGACTTTGCCGAATTCAACTTATATAGCAACATGGCCAATACCGCCCAAGCCCGCAAGCGCGCTCGCCAATCCGTTGAGCGCAACAAGCACAATTCCAGCCTGCGCTCGATGCTGCGCACCGCCATCAAGCGCGTTCGCCAATCCATCGCCGCTGGCGACAAGGCTGCGGCTGGCGAAGTGTTCCAGAAGGCCTCCAGCGTGATCGATCGCGTGGCCGACAAGAACATCATCCACAAGAACAAGGCCGCTCGCCACAAGAGCCGCCTGGCTGCCGCCATCAAGGCGCTGGCCTAAGCCATTCTGCCGCCCTGTTTTCAGGGCGTCACGAATACGGCAAATGAAAAAGGATGCCCATGGGCATCCTTTTTTGCGTTTCGGGCCGCCGCAAAGCCTCTATTTTTCGGCGTCCATATACTCCCCTTTGCCCCCTTGCGCCCGCCGCGGCTATAACTGCGCCGCGATCCGCTCGGCGAAGAAATCGATGAACGCGCGCACCCGGGCAACCTCCGCCGATCGGGGCGGCCATAGCAGCGAAACGCTGCCCCGGTTTTCGGTGTAATCCTCGAGCACCGGCCGCAGCCGCCCCGCCGCCACGTCTTCCTTTACCAGGTAGCTGGGCGCCTGCACGATCCCCAAGCCGCCGATCGCCGCGGATGCCAGGGCCTCGCCATCATTCAATATGCTGGAGGGTTTGAATACCCTGCCCGACGGCTCTCCCTTGAAAGCCCAGGTTTCCGTCCTGCCAGTCGTTGGAAACCGATAGTAGATACAGCAATGCTCACTGAGATCCGCAGGCGTACGCGGCGTGCCGCGCTGGGCCAGGTAGGCGGGCGAGGCGCAAGTCGTGAACGCGTGCGGGCCGATGTTGCGGGCCTGCAGCCCTGAATCCTCCAGTTCGCCCAGGCGCAATACGAGGTCGTATCCGTCCTCGATCACGTCGACGATCAGGTCGTCCAGATTGATGTCGACCATCACCTCGGGAAAGCGCGCGTGGAAGTCGCTGAGCGCCGGCAACACGATCCTGCGGCCCATCACCGTGGGAACACTGATCTTGAGCCGGCCGCGGGGCGCGTTCTGCACCAGCTGCAACTCGCGCTCCGCCTCCTGGAGATCCTTCAGGATCTTGCTGACATAGCGGTACAGGACCTCGCCTTCACCGGTCGGCCCCAGAGAGCGCGTACTGCGATGCAGCAGCCGCACGCCCAGCTTGAGCTCCAGCCTTTCAACCGCCTTGCCCGCCGCGGACGCGGACAGGCCCAGCTTGCGCCCGGCCGCAGCGAAACTGCCGGACTCCACCGTGGCCGCGAAGGCCACCATTCCACTGAACGATTCGATCGAAAAGGTTCCGGACATATGTTCGCGACTCTAAAGACCGCCACCCGTCTTCTGTCGGAGGCGGTACCGATGAATGATGCATCCCAATGGGATGCCGGGCTGAACGCTGGCTACAGCTGATTCGATCAGCCGTCGATGCGCTTGAACCTCCGATCCTGACACAAGGCTGGAATTTTTAGAGGAGACCACAATGAATACAGGACTACGCCACCCTTCGGCGTCAGAAAATTCAGACTTTCAGCACGCTGCCTTCGACATCATCGTGGTGGGAGGCGGTTCGGCGGGCGCCGTGCTGGCCAGCCGCCTGAGCGAGGATCCCGCCCGCCGGGTACTGCTGCTCGAGGCCGGCCAGGCCTATCCGCCCCACGCCTACCCGGACGCCGTCCGCGCCCAGAACATCATCGGCGGCGACGCCAAACACGACTGGGGATACGTGTCCCAGCCAGGCTGGGGCGGAAAGTCCTTCCCGGTTCCGCGGGGCAAGGTGCTGGGCGGCTCCTCGGCCGTGAATGCCGGCGTCTGGATGCGCGCGCCCGCAGCCGACTTCGAGCGCTGGACCCGAGCAGGACTGCCGCATTGGTCCATCGCCGACGCGCTGCCATTCTTCCGCGGCAGTGAATGGACCGCCTCGGGCGCGGACCAATGCCATGGCCGCACCGGCCCGGAGCCGGTGCACCAGTTGCAGGACGACGAAATCTCCGACATGCAGCGCGCGTTCCTGGTTTCGGCCCAGATGGCGGGCCATGCCCGCGTGCAGGACTTCAACAGCGACGCGCCTTTCGGCGTCGGTCCCTACCCGATGAACAACCGCATGGGCCAACGGCTGAACACGGGTATGACCTACCTGTCGGACGTCGTGCGCGCCCGCCCCAACCTGACGATCTACAGCGAGACGCTGGCGGACCGCGTCGAGATTGAAAATGGCCGGGCGCAGGCCGTGATCCTGGCCGATGGCGAGCGGATCGCAGCTGGCGAAGTCGTACTCGCGGCTGGGACGTATGGATCGGCGGCCATCCTGCTTCGCTCCGGCATCGGGCCGGCGGCGGACCTCAAGGCCCTGGACATCCCCGTGGTCGCCGATCTTCCGGTCGGCCTGCGACTGCAGGAGCATCCCTTCTACTTCACGGTCTGGGCCGCGCATCCCGACCGGCTGGGGCTGCCCATCCCGCCGGTTGGCGCCATCCTGTGGACCCGGTCATCCCGGGCCGGGCCCGGCGACGGCGACCTGCATGTCAGCGCAGTGCATTATGGCGACCCCGCCGACTCGCCCACCGGCGCAATCTTCATGCTGGCCCTGGCGCTGACTCGTCCCAGCTCCATCGGCAGCCTCAAGCTGCAAGACCGCGATCCCCGCACTGCGCCGCTCATCGACCTCAACATCCTGGGGACTGCGCGCGATCGGAAACTGATGGTCGAAGGCATTCAATTGATCCGCCGGATCGCGAGCCAGGGCCCGCTGTCCGAGATCATCGCTCAGGAGCTCGTGCCGGGCCCCGCCGCAGCAGACGCTGCGGCGCTGGAAGCGGCCCTGCCGACAGCGTTGGACATCTATCACCACCCCACCTCGACCGCCCCCATGGGCGGCGACGGCGATCCTGGCGCGGTAACGGACTATCAGGGACGCGTGCGCGGCATCGCCAGACTGCGAGTCGCGGACGCATCCTGTTTCCCGGACGTCCCCTCCGTCGCCACCAATCCCACCGTAGTCATGCTGGCCGAACGCGTCAGCCACTGGATCAGGAACACGGAGGCCAGATCATGAAAGATGCCGCAAACACCGCCTGGACCCGCAAGGCCTACAACTGGATCGGCGGCGTCCAGCGCTCCGAAGGCGCCCTGAGGGAATCGATCGACCCTGCCACCTACAACATCATCGGCCACTACCCCGACAACGGCTTGGCGGCGGCAAAGTCGGCCGTCACGGCAGCCGTACGCGCCTTCCGCACGACGCCTTGGGCCCATGACCACGAACTGCGCGCCCGCGTGCTGGAGCAGTTGGCGCGGGCATTCGAGCGCAACCGCGACCGGCTGCTGGACATCCTCTCCCTCGAAAACGGCAAGATCAAGGGCGAAGCGGGCTTCGAGCTCGACATGATTCCAAGCAAGCTGCGCTACGCGGCCGCCGCCGCCCTGCTCGAAAGCGGCCGGGCGCTGACGCCCAGGCCCGGCAGCATTTCCATGGTCCTGCGCCAACCCATGGGCGTAGCGGCGGTAATCGCGCCCTGGAATTCACCGGCCGTGCTGACGATACGGTCGCTGGCGCCGGCGCTGGCGGCCGGCTGCACGGCGGTCGTCAAGCTGCCCGGCCAGGTGGCGCAAACAGCCAGCTTCATGGCCGAGATCATGGCCGAGGCGGAGGACCTTCCGGACGGCGTGATCAATCTGTTCTTCGAAAGCGGACCCGATGGCTCCGCCTATCTGGTGGACTCGCCCGAGGTGCCCGTCATCAGCTTCACCGGCTCCACCCGCACGGGCCGCGCGATCAGCGCCGCCGGCGCCAGGCACTTGAAGCGCTTCGGCATGGAACTCGGCGGCAAGACTCCCATGATCCTGTTCGATGACGCGGACGTCGACGCGGCGCTGCCCGTGCTTGAAAAGGCCTTGACTGTCTTCAGCGGCCAGTTCTGCATGACCGGCTCCCGCTTGCTGGTCCAGGACGGCATCTACGCCGAGGTTCGCGACGGACTGGCCTGCCGGCTGCGCAAGGTCAAGGTCGGCCCGGCTGCCGATCCGGACAGCGACATGGGGCCGCTGATCGACCGCGCCAGCGTAGAACGCGTCGACCATGCCGTCGTCCTAGCGATCGCCGCGGGCGCTACGGCAGTCGAGCGCGGCGGGCCGGTGGACACAGGCCCGCTGGCCAGCGGCGCCTTCTACCGCCCCACGCTCCTGGAGGTGACCGAAAACAGCCTGGCCATCGTCCAGCAAGAAACTTTCGGCCCGGTGTTGACGATCCAGCGCTTTGCCGACGAGGCCGAAGCCATACGCCTGGCCAACGACAGCGAATACGGCCTGGCCGCCAGCGTCTGGACCCGCGACGTCGAGCGGTCGCTGCGTGTCGCGCAAGCCATCGACGCAGGTTCGGTATGGATCAACGACTGGGCCAAGGTCTACGACAGCACCGAGGAAGGCGGCTTCAAGCAATCCGGGCTGGGACGCCTGAATGGCGTGGCCGCGCTGGAGGACTTCATCGAATACAAGCACATCGCGCTCAAATCCGGCCTCGGGTAATGCCGACCAGCCAGAACATCCATTAGAAAAAAGGAGGCTCCCATGCCGGATTCCATCGCCGCAAAGCTGATTGACGCGCTCCATGCGGGCGCGGACGTCCCGCCAGGCTGCCGCGTCAATCACGCGCGCGGACTGCTTGTGGAAGGCAGATTCCTTGGCGTGCCCCGGGCAGCGCAATTCTGCGCTTCGCCCATGTTCAACGACGCTGAGCAGCCGCTCCTCGCCCGATTCTCGGACTCCGGCCCCGACCCGCGGATTCGCCAGGACAGTCCGCAAGCCGAACCGCGCGGCCTGGCCGTGCGTATCGGACAGGGTTCGCAGTTGGTGCTCGTAGGCCACTCGATCGAAGGTTTTCCCGCACAAGACCCGCAGACGTTTCTTGCATTCATACAGGCCCTGAACACGCAGCACACCGCCCCCGAGGCGTTGCAAGCCCATCTGGCGACCAATGCGCCGGCGCAACGCTTCGGCCAACTGCAGCAAGACGCCCTGCCCACGGGCTACGCCTCCCGCAGCTATCACATGCTTCATTCCTACCGCCTGACCGCCGCGGATGGCGGAACGCGAACTGGCAGGTTGACGATCCGGGGCAGGAACGCCGATGGCGCTCACAAGGCCCTGACCGGTCGGAACTGTATGGACGAGGCCTTGCGCCATGCAATGGCGGCGGGCCCGGTGGCGCTGGAACTGGCGTTTACCCCGGAGCCGGAACGAGGCACGACGGACGACCCGTCCACGGGCTGGTCAGGACATGGCGGCTCGATGCTCCTGGGATATCTGATGCTGGAACGCCTTGCGCCAGATCAGGACGCACAGCGCACCCTGGTATTCGACCCTTCCATCCTGCCTGCCGGCATCGAGTTCGCGGGCGACCCGCTGCTGAAGGCGCGCTTGCAGGCCTACCGGCTGGCGACAGAGCGACGACTGCGCGGCATTTCCTGATCCAGGCCAGACGCCAGGCGGCTCCGGGCCGCCTGCGCCGCCTCGCGCAACGACGCCATCAATGCATCCACCAGCGGATTGCCCGGCCGGTGCTCCGGAAACACCACGCTGACCCGGAACGGAAACGAGCGCGCCAAGGGGCGGATATGCAGGCCCCGGCCGGCAAAATCCAGCGCAGTCAGCGGGTTCACGATGGCCAGGCCCAGGCCCTGACGCACGAAAGTACACACAGACACGGCAGTCGTCGTCTCGACGATGGACCGCCGCAGCACGCCGGCTTCGGCAAAGGCTTCGTCGATCTGGATACGATAGGGATCGCTGGAGGACAGGCTGACGAATGCATGGCCTTCGAAATCGGCCAGCTCGATGCGCTGCCTGCCCAGGAGTTCGTGGGCGTCGGGCAGCACGCAGACTTCGTCCACTTCCAGCAGCAGCTCCACGCGCGTGCCGGCCGGCGCCGCGTCGTGCTCGGTCAGGCCCAGGTCGTAGCGCTGGGCGCTCAGCCATTCCTCCAGGAAGGGCGATTCCTGGGTTTCCAGCGCCAGGCTCACCCCGGGATGGCGCTCATGGAAACGCCGGAACGCGTCCGGCAGGATCGAATGGGAAAAGACCGGCAGCGCGATCACCGACAGTTGCCCGCCCTTGTAGGCCCGCAGGCGGGCCGCGGCCGAAGCGACCCGTTCCAGGCCGGCGTAGGACTGGCGGACCTCGTCGAACAGCGCCAGGCCCGGCATGGTGGGCCGCAGCCGCCCTGCCACCCGATCGAACAGCGTGAAGCCTATGCCCTGCTCCATGCGCGCCAGCTCGCGGCTGACGGTCGGCTGGGAAGAGCCCAGCAGCTCGGCCGCCTTGGTCACGCTGCCGGCGATCATGACCGCACGGAAGACTTCGATTTGCCGGTGCGTCAGCATCGCCTACCCATATCAAAAATGAATCGATCAAGGAATTTTAAGCATTTTACTGGATGACCGAAGCCGGGCATCATGCCGCCTTGTTTTCACTTCCACCAACAAGGTTTCGCCCGCCATGGCCTTCGATCCGCGCCAACTCACCCAACTCGCCGCCGAGCACGGCACGCCGCTCTGGGTGTACGACGCCGCCGTCATCCGTGAACGCATTGCGCAACTGCGCCGCTTCGACACCATCCGCTATGCGCAGAAGGCCTGCTCCAACCTGCACATCCTGCGCCTGATGCGCGCCGAAGGCGCCGTGGTGGACGCCGTCTCGCTGGGCGAGATCGAGCGCAGCCTGGCTGCCGGCTTCCAGCCCCAGGGCGAGCCGGAAGGCATCGTCTTCACCGCGGACCTGATCGACCACGCCACGCTGGCCGCGGTGCTCAAGCACGGCATCACCGTCAACGCCGGTTCCCTGGACATGCTGGCCCGCGTGGGCCAGGCCTCGCCCGGCCATCGCGTCTGGCTGCGCATCAACCCGGGTTTCGGCCACGGCCACAGCAACAAGACCAATACCGGCGGCCCGCAGAGCAAGCACGGCATCTGGATCGGCGATGTAGCCGAAGCCATGGCCATCGTGCGCCGCCACGGCCTGAAGCTGGTCGGCATCCACATGCATATCGGCTCGGGCGTGGACTACGCCCACCTGTCCAGCGTGTGCGACGCCATGGTCGACGTGGTCGCCTCGCTGGACCATGACATCGAAGCCATTTCGGCGGGCGGCGGCCTGTCCATCCCGTACCGCGAAGGCGATGCCCGTATCGACTGCGACCACTACTTCGAGCAATGGGACGCGGCGCGCCGCCGCATCGCCGAACGCCTGGGCCACGAGATCCGCCTGGAGATCGAGCCGGGCCGCTTCCTGGTCGCCGAGGCCGGCGCGCTGGTGTCGGAAGTGCATTCGATCAACCGCCGCCCGGAGCGCGACTTCGCGCTGGTCGATGCCGGCTTCAACGACCTGATGCGCCCGGCCATGTACGGCAGCTATCACCGCATTTCGGTGCATGCGCCCGATGGCGGCAAGCCGCAGGGCGCGGCGGAGACCCGCATCGCCGTAGCCGGCCCGCTGTGCGAATCGGGCGACGTGTTCACCCAGGACGCCGGCGGCGTCGTGTCGGATCAGTTGCTGCCGCAGCCGCGCATCGGCGACTTCCTGGTGTTCCACGACGCGGGCGCCTACGGCTCGTCCATGTCCTCGAACTACAACAGCCGCCCGCTGGCGCCCGAAGTGCTGCTGGACAACGGCGCGGCGCGGCTGATCCGCCGGCGCCAGACGATAGGCGAACTGCTGGCGCTGGAAGACGCCTGAGCGCCATCAGGTCGGGAACGCCTCGCGCAAGGCGAAGGTTGCCTGCTTGAACACGCCCAGGTCGGTGCCCACCGCCACGAAGTGCATGCCCATGTCCAGGTAGCGCCGCGCATCCGCATGCACCGGCGCAAGAATGCCCACGGCCTTGCCTTGGGCGGACACCCGCTGGTACAGATGGCGGATGGCCTCCTGGACTTCGGGATGGCCGGGATTGCCGATATGTCCCAGCGCCGCGGCCAGGTCGGACGGCCCGATGAACACGCCGTCCACGCCTTCCACCGAAGCGATCTCGTCCACCGCGGCGATGCCCGGGCGGCTTTCTATCTGCAGCAGCACGCAGATGTTGTCGTTGATGGTGTGCAGGTAGTCCGGCACCGTGCCATAGCGGTTGCTGCGCTGGGCGCCCGCCACGCCGCGCATGCCCTGCGGCGGATAGCGCGTGGCGGCCACGGCCCGGCGCGCGTCCTCTTCGGATTCGATGAACGGAATCAGCAGGTTGTAGAAGCCGATATCCAGCAGCCGCTTGATCTCCACCGGATCGTTCCACGACGGCCGGCCGACAGCGGCGCTGGCGCTGCCCTGCAAGGCCTGCAGCTGCTGCAGGAACATCGGCACCTCGTTGGGCGAGTGCTCGCCGTCCAGCAGCAGCCAGTCGAAATCGGCCAGGCCCACGAGCTCGGCCGTGATGTGGCTGGACATGCACATCCAGAATCCGATGAGCCGTTCGCGCGCCAGGATGCGTTGGCGGAAACGGTTGGGTAGGGGTGAGTTCATTGCACTTTTCACTTCATCAAGAAAAACAGGTCAGGCCGGGCCAGCAAGCCCGGCCGCGCATTCAATCCACGCATTCAATCCATTTTCGCGCCCGAGGCCTTGGCGGCCTTGCCCCATTTCGTGATCTCGTTATCCACGAACGCCGAGAACGATTTCGGGTCGTCGGCCACCACCACGAACCCCACGCTCTCCAGCTTCTGCCGGATCTCGGGCGAGGATAGCGCCTTCACCGTCGCCTGGTTCAGGCGCTGGATCACGGCGGGCGGCGTCTTCGCTGGCGCCGACAAGCCAAACCAGGACTCGGCCGAAAAACCCGGATAGCCTGATTCCGCCACCGTCGGCGTATCGGGATAGGCGGGATTGCGCTTGGCGCTGGCCACGGCCAGTGCGCGCAGCTTGCCCGACGTGACCTGCGGCAGCAACGCGTCCTGGTTCAGGAACAATACCGAGACACGGCCTCCGATGGTGTCGGTGATGGCGGCGGCGCCGCCCTTGTAGGGCACGTGCACCAGGTCGATCTTGGCGTCCTGTTTCAGCATCTCCATGGCCAGGTGGCCGGAGGAGCCGCTGCCCGAGCTCGCATGCGTGTACTTGCCCGGATTCTCCCGCGCCAGCTTGATGAAGTCCGCGAAAGTCTTGCCCGGGAAGTCGTTGTTGGCCACCAGCACATTGGGGCCGGTGGCCAGCAGCGAGATATGCGCGAAGTCGCTGTTGCGGTATGGCATGTTCTGGTAGATCGCGTAGCTGATGGCGTTGGACCCCACGCCGGACAGCAGCAGGGTATAGCCGTCGGGCTCGGCCTTGGCCACCATGTCGGAGCCGATATTGCCATTGGCGCCGCCCTTGTTCTCCACCACCACGGTCTGGCCCAGCTCCTTGGACAGTTCGGCCGCCAGCAGGCGCCCCACCGAATCGGTGCTGCCGCCCGCGGGGAACGGCACCACCAGCTTGAGTTGCTTGGCGGGCCAGGCCGCGCCCTGCGCCATCAGCATGCCGGGCAGCATGGCCAGTGTCCCCGCCGCCGCCAGGATGGCCAGGCGCGCGCGCGCCGCCGGTTTCTTCTGTTGCATGGTTGTCTCCTCTATGGTTTTTTTAGTATGTGCGCCCGGTGTCCGGGTCAGTGGATTTCAGGCTCGCCCGCGGCCGGAGCGCGCGTTTCGGTCTGAAGAAAATCAAAATCGCAGCCCGTGTCGGCCTGGCCGATATGCTTGAGGTACAGCACGCCATAGCCGCGCTCGAAACGCGGCGGCGGCGCCTGCCAGGCGGCGCGGCGCGCGGCAAGCTCCTCGTCGGACACCAGCAGTTCCAGGCGCCGCGCCGGCACGTCCAGCGTGATGCGGTCGCCGTCCTGCACCAGCGCCAACGGGCCGCCCACATAGGCCTCAGGCGCCACGTGCAGCACACAGGCGCCATAGCTGGTGCCGCTCATGCGCGCATCCGAAATGCGCACCATGTCGCGCACGCCCTGCTTCAGGAGCTTTTGCGGAATCGGCAACTGCCCCCATTCGGGCATGCCGGGCGCGCCCTGCGGCCCCGCGTTCTGCAGCACGATGACGCTGTCGGCATCCACGTCCAGGTCGGGGTCGTCGATGCGCGCCGCCATGTCGTTGTAGTCCTTGAAGACCACCGCGCGGCCCGTGTGCACCTGCAGATGCGCCTCCATCGCGGGCGGCTTGATCACCGCGCCGTCGGGCGCCAGGTTGCCGCGCAGCACCGCCAGCCCGTCGCGCTCGATCAGCGCCTGCGCGCGCGGCCGGATCACGTCTTCATTGAAGATCCGCGCGCCCGCGATGTTCTCGCCCAGCGTGCGGCCGTCCACGGTGCGCTGCGTCGTGTCCAGCAGGTCGCCCAGCTGCACCAGCATGGCGCGCAGGCCGCCGGCGTAATAGAAGTCTTCCATCAGGTACTTGCCGGCCGGCCGCAGATTGGCCAGCACCGGCGTGGTGCGCGCCAGATGGTCGAAGCGGTCCAGGTCCAGCCCGAAGCCGCTGCGCCGCGCCATGGCGATCAGGTGCACCACGGAATTGGTTGAGCCGGACAGCGCCAGCACCGTGCGCACGGCATTGTCGAACGACGCGGCGGTCAGCAGGTCCGAGGGCTTCAGGTCTTCCCACACCATCTCCACGATGCGCTTGCCGGTCAGGCTGGCCATCTGCGCGTGACGCGAATCCGGCGCGGGGATCGACGAAGCGCCCGACAGGCACAGGCCCAGCGCCTCGACCGCGCCCGTCATGGTGGACGCGGTGCCCATCGTCATGCAGTGGCCGGGCGAACGGGCGATGCCGTCCTCCACGCCCTGCCAGTCTTCCTCGGTAATGTTGCCGGCGCGCAGCTCGGCCCAGTATTTCCAGGTGTCCGAGCCCGAGCCCAGCGTGTTGCCGTTCCAGTTGCCGCGCAACATGGGGCCGGCCGGCATGAAGATGGTGGGCAAGTCCATGGACACCGCGCCCATCAGCAGCGCGGGCGTGGTCTTGTCGCAGCCGCCCATCAGCACACAGCCGTCCGCGGGATAGGAGCGCAGAAGCTCTTCGGTCTCCATCGCCAGCAGGTTGCGGTAGAGCATGGTGGTCGGCTTCTGGAAGGGTTCCGACAGGCTCATGGCGGGCATTTCCACCGGGAAGCCGCCCGCCTGCCAGATGCCGCGCTTGACCTCTTCGACGCGCTGCTTGAAGTGGCTGTGGCAGGGGTTGATGTCGCTCCAGGTGTTGATGATGGCGATCACCGGCTTGCCGGCGTAGTCCGAGCGGTGATAGCCCATCTGCGCGGTGCGCGAACGGTGGCCGAACGAGCGCAGGTCGCGCACGCCATACCAGCGGTGGCTGCGCAGTTCTTCGGGTTTCTTGCGCTTGTCTGAATTGCTCATGTCTCTGTTCCTGTGCTCTTGGGCAAGGGTTTATAGGGAAAACGGAATCACGCCGGGTCCAGCAGATAAGGCGTGCCGGCGCGCTCGCAGATGGCGCGCAGGCGTTCGGCCAGCGCGGCGGAAATGGGTATGCCGGCGCGCAGCCGGCGCGCGCGCTCGGCGGCTTCGGGCTCGCCCGCCACCAGCACCGGCTCGTCCGGGTTGGCGGGCGGCGTATCGTGCATGGCGTCGATCATGTCGTCCATGTCGGACTCGAACGAGCCCGCCGCGCGGAAGGCGTCGGGGTTCAAGGCCAGGAAGAAATGGCCCACATCGTCGGGTTCGCCCGGCCGGCGCGTCGGTGCGCGGCGCGCGGCGAAGGCGCTGCCGCTGAGCGTGCCGCCCAGGATCTGCGCCATCATCGCCAGGCCGTAGCCCTTGTGGCTGCTCATGGCGGCAGTGCCGCCCAGCGGGGTCAGGCCGCCCTCGGGATGCGTGAAGATGAATTGCATGGCGGCCGCCGCATCGGTAACCGCGCCGCCCTGCCCGTCCACCGCCCAGCCTGGCGGCAAGGGCTGATCCAGGAAGTCGTAGACCTTGACCTTGTTGGCGGCGACGGTGGTGGTCGCCATGTCCAGCACAAAGGGTTCGTTGTAGGCGGCCGGCGCGCCGAAGGCGATGGGATTGGTGCCCAGCATGGGCATGGCGCCGCGCGTGGGCACCATGATGACGCCGTTGGCGCTGCTGGTCACCAGCCCGACCACGCCGCGCTCGACCGCGATGCGCGCATAGACGCCGGCCGCGCCGAAGTGATGCGAATTACAGACCGACACGGCGCCCACGCCGTGCTCCAAAGCCTTGTCCACCGCCAGGTTCATGGCCTGCGCCGCCACCGGATAGCCCAGGCCGCCCATGCCGTCGATCAGCGCGCTGGCGCCGCCGTCGCGCAGGATCCGCGGCCTGGCGTCCAGCCGCAGGGCGCCAGCGCGCAGCTTGTCCTCGTATGCCGGCAGCATAGAGATGCCGTGCGAGTCGATGCCCAGCAGGTCGGTGCGCGCCATCAGGCCCGCGGTGATGTGCGCCAGGTCCTGCGCCATGCCCCAGGCCATCAGCACCTGCAGGATCTGCTCGCGGACCTGCTCCACCGGCACTTCCGCCGCGATATTCCCTTGCACTCTGGTCTCCTGTAGTTTTGGTTTGATCGCAGCGGGCGGACGGAAGGGATCAATCGCGCTCGCGGTCCACCAGCCGGTGACGGGCCTGGCCCAGATGGAACTGCATGGCCACGCGGGCGCGCTCGCTGTCCTGTTCGCGGATGGCGTCCAGGATAGCGGCATGCTCGTCCACCACGCGCTGCGCACGCTGGCGCGAACCGGTGCGGGTCAGGTTCAAGGTCAGCCGCATGAAGCCGCTGATGGATTCGTGGATGCTTTCCAGCACGCCCAGATAGAAGTCGTTGCCGCTGGCTTCGGCGATGCTGGCATGGAAGGCCAGGTCGGCCTCGGCCGACACCTGGCCGCGCGCCAGGCTGTCGGCGAAGGCCGCATGCGCATCGGCGATCTTCCTGAGCTGCTCGTCGGTGCGCCGCAGCGCCGCCAGGCGCGCGGCGTCGCCCTCCAGCGCCACCCGGACCTCCTGGGCCCGCAGGTAGGCGCTGACGTTCTGCACGTCGTTGAAGGTCTTCAGGCGCGGTGCGGGCGCATGGCTGACAAAGGTGCCCAGCCCCTGGTGCGCGGTGATCAGGCCGTCGGCGCGCAGCCGCAGCAGCGCTTCGCGCACCACCGGACGCGAGACGCCGAAGCGTTCGGATATTTCGTTCTCGGAAGGCAGCTTGTCGCCCACGTTCAACCCGCCAGAGACGATCTGCTCGAAGATCTGGCCGTACAGCTGATCCGCCAGCCGCACCCGGTGCCCGCGTTCGAGCACCAGCGCGCCCGCGGCATCGTGTTCGGCGGGCGCCTGCGGCGCTGGCGCGGGTGTTGCTTTGGGTCGGGCCACGAAACCTCCTCGATGCTATGGCGCTGTCCGCGATGGCGGGACAGCGCTCATCGTACCGTCAATGCGCGGCGCCAGTGCGCTCACGCAGCAGCCGCCTCCCGGTCCCAGGCCGCCAGGGCGCGCGCCACCGGCGCCACCCGCTCGCGCTCGGCGGCGGAGATGCCGGTCAGCAGGGGCAGCATCGGCCCCATGTCCGCCACGCCCGACAGCGTCACGGCATCGTGCAGCACGCGGATGGGACTGATGCTGTCGCGGCAGTCTTCCAGGCCCAGGTACTGCTGGCGCACAGCCTCGGCTTCGTCATAGCGGCCGTCGCGCAGCAGATGCAACAGGCGCATCGAACCGCGCGGCGCCACGCAGACCGAGCCGGAGGTGAAGCTCTTCAGGCCGAAATCGCGGTAGTGCACGATGGCCGGACGTTCGCCGATGCCGCTGACGATCCAGCGCGCGTCCACCGCCTGCAGCAGCGATGACAGGTAGGCGTCCTGCGACGGATCATCGCGCACGACGGCGTACTTGAAGGCCACGATGCGACCCTCTTCGATCAGGCGCGCGGCGCTTTCCGGCGCCAGGTAGCCGGACGACTTGATGTAGATCACCGCGGGCTTGCCCAGCGCGTCCGTGAAGCGGCGCACGCCTTCGGCCAGGCCCGCGTCCGTGTAGGGAAAGGACATGGGCAGCAACATGGCCGTGGGAAACGCACGCGTACGCAGGATCGCCGCCTGGTCCATCATCTTGCCGTAGTCGGGCCCCACGGAAGGCAGGATCCACGTGTCCGCGCCCGCCAGTCCGGCCAGCATGTCGACGATGCGCGCGTACTCGCCCACGCCCACGTTGTAGAAGTTGGCGTTGCCGCCATACATCACGTTGCGCACGCCGCCCGCTTCCAGATGGCCGAGCAAGGCCTTGTTGGCCGCCTCGTTCAGGGAAAGATCGTCGTGGCGCGCCAGCGGCGGCACGGCGATGACCGAACGCTGCAAATCCTGCGCGGTGACCGGGGAGGTTTTCATGGACGGGGCTCCTGGCTGATCCTGCTATCGGGTGTGGGGGTTCGAAAAAGTATACTTGGTTGACAAGCACAAGCTCAATACATATATTTGTTTTACAAGTAGTCCGGCAGCAAAACGCAGGGCGCCGCGGGGCGCCATGCGGCGTCAAAGCCTCGGGCCATGCCAGGGGCGGAATACCCCCAGAAACGATGCGCGGCCACGCGCACACCGAGGAGACGAATTCCATGCATGCAGCCCCTGCGCGAGGCCGGTCCGCCTTGGCCGTTCTTTGCAGCGCCGCCCTGGCGGCGGCCGCCTTCCTGTCGCCGGCCGCGCCGGCGCGGGCAGACTACCCGGAACGGGACGTCAAGATCATCGTGCCCTTCCCGGCCGGCGGCACCACCGACATCGCGGCCCGCATCGTCGCCGCCGAACTCGGCAAGACCTGGAACAAGGCCGTGGTGGTGGACAACAAGGCAGGCGCAGGCGGCAACGTCGGCACGGCCGAAGCCGCCCGGGCCGCGCCGGACGGCTACACGCTGCTGATGGGCACCGTCAGCACCCATGCGATCAACCAGTCGGTCTATGCCAAGCTGCCTTACGACCCGGTCAAGGACTTCGTGCCGGTGACGCTGGTGATCCCCGTACCCAACATCCTGGAACTCAACCCCGCGTTTGCCGACAAGCACGGCATCCGCACTGTGGCCGACCTGATCAAGTACCTGAAGGCCAATCCGGGCAGCGTCAACATGGCGTCCACCGGCAACGGCACCTCCACGCATCTGTCGGGAGAGCTCTTCCAGAACATGACGGGTACGCGCATGACCCACGTGCCGTACAAGGGAAGCAGCCCCGCGCTGACCGATGTGATGGCCGGTTCCGCCGATCTGATCTTCGACAACCTGCCGTCCTCCATGGGGTTTCTCAAGAGCGGCAAGCTGCGCCCGCTGGCCGTCACCAGCGCCCAGCGTTCACCCGCCTTGCCCGACGTCCCCACCATGGCCGAGGCCGGCGTGCAGGGCTATGACGCGTCCAGCTGGTTCGGCCTGCTGGCGCCCGCCGGCACGCCGCAGGCGGTGGTCGACAAGATCCAGCGCGACGTGGCCGCGGCCCTCAAGCAGGAATCCGTGCGCACGCAGTTGCAGGCGCAAGGCGCCACGCCCTCCGGCAACACGCCGGCCCAGTTCAAACAGTTCATGGCGCAGGAATCCGCCAAATGGGCGGAGGTCGTGAAGAAATCCGGCGCCAAGGTCGACTGACCCCAAGCCGATCCGGGTCCGTCCGCAACGCGTGGGCGGCGGGCTCTTCATCAGCACGCGAACCAGGAGACACCATGAACAAACTGATGAGCGCCGCGGCCGTCGCAGCCGCCGTCGCCGCAGGCGCCGTGCTGCCCGGGATGCCCGCGGCGCAGGCCGCCGGCTATCCCGACAAACCCGTGACGATGATCGTGCCTTTCGTGCCGGGCGGTTCTTCCGACATTACCGCGCGCTCGGTCACGCCGGGGCTGACGAAAATCCTGGGGCAGACCTTCGTGGTCGAAAACAAGCCCGGCGCCAACAGCGCCATCGGCGCGCAGGCGCTGGCCCGCTCCACGCCTGACGGGTACACCATGATGGTCGGCTCCATCGGCACCTTCGCCATCAACGAGGCGCTCTACAAGAACCTGTCGTACAACCCCAGCAAGGACTTCGAATACCTGACGCAGGCGGTGCGCAATCCCAACGTGCTGGTGGCAGCGCCGACGTTTCCGGCCAGCACCGTCGCCGAGCTGGTCGAATACGCGAAGAAGAATCCGGGCAAGGTGTCCTATGCCTCGTCGGGCACGGGTTCGTCGGACCACCTGTCCGCCGTGCTGTTCCGCCAGCGCACCCAGAGCACGGGCGTGGACGTCCCCTACCGCGGCGGCGGCGCGGCCATCGCCGACCTGATCGGCGGGCAGGTCAACGTGTCATTCCAGAACCTGGGCGCGGTCCAGACCCACATCAAGGCCGGCAAGCTCAAGGCGCTGGCCATCACGGGCGACGCCCGCGCCGCCGACCTGCCGGACGTGCCCACGCTGGCCGAGGCCGGCATCAAGGACATGGTGGTGTACTCCTGGCAAGGCTTTGCCGTGCCCAAGGGCACGCCCGCGCCCATCGTCCAGCAACTGTCCAAGGCCTTGCAGACCGCGCTGCGCGATCCCCAGACCGAGAAGACCCTGCAAGGCCTGGGCTTCGAGGTCGTGGCCAACACGCCGCAGCAGTTCACGGCATTCCAGCAGGCCGAGGTCAAGCGCTGGAAGGACGTCATCCAGAAAGCCAACATCCAGCTCGAGTAAGGTCGCGACCGGGACCCGGGATGCCCCTGGCGGGCATCCTGTCAGCCTGCATCAAGGCCGGATCAAGTAGCATCAACGTTTTGCCACCCACCTGTACGACAACATGACCACCAAGCATCGCATCATCCAGGTCGGCTCGCTGGCCGGTTCCCCCTACGCCAACAAGACGCTCGCGGACCGCTACGACGTCGTCGAACTATGGAAGTACCCGGACCGCAAGGCGGCGCTGGCCGAGCATGGCAAGGGCGTCACCGCCGTCGTCACGTCCGCCACCTACGGCGCCAACGCCGAACTCATCAACGCCCTGCCCGACCTGAAGGCCATCTGCAGCTGGGGCGTGGGCTACGAGACCATCGACGTCCAGGCCGCCAAGCAGCGCGGCGTGCAGGTCAGCAATACCCCCGACGTGCTGACCGACTGCGTCGCCGATCTGGCCTGGGGCCTCCTGATCGCGGGAGCGCGCCACATGGGCCAGGGCGAACGCTTCGTGCGCGCGGGCCAGTGGGGCCAGGTGCATGGCGGCATCCCGCTGGGCCAGCGCGTCAGCGGCAAGAAGCTGGGCATCGTCGGCCTGGGCCGCATCGGCGAGGCCATCGCCCGCCGCGGCATGGGCTTCGACATGGACGTGCGCTACCACAACCGCCGCAAGCGCGATGACGTGGAATACGGCTACGAAGCCTCGCTCACCGACCTGGCCAAGTGGGCCGACTTCCTCATCGTGGCCACCGTCGGCGGTCCCAGCACGCGCCATCTGGTCAACCGCGAAGTGCTGGAAGCGCTGGGCCCCACGGGCATCATCGTCAACATCGCGCGCGGCCCCGTCATCGACGAGACCGCGCTGGTCGCCGCGCTGGAAGCCGGCAAGCTGGGCTGCGCCGCGCTCGACGTGTTCGAGCATGAGCCCAAGGTGCCCGAAGCGTTGCTCAAGACCGATCGCGCAGTGCTGCTGCCGCACATCGGCAGCGCCACGCTGGAAACCCGCGTGGCCATGGAGAACCTGATGCTGGAAAACCTGCAGGCGTTCTTCGAGACCGGCCGCGTGATCACTCCTGCGGAGTAAGGCCCGCCCTGCGCCGCAGCCGCGGCGCGCCAAATGAAAAAGCCTCTCGGCGCCCATACCGAGAGGCTTTCGACTTTCCGGCCCCCGCGGGAATCGGAAGTCGTTTGCGCAAAGGAACTACCGGGCGCTCAGGCCCTCAGTGCTTACTTCGCTGGCGCCGCTGCGCCGGAATGATCCGTCTTCGCGGCCCCGCCCGATTTGGCCGCCGCCGGTTTGGCGGAGGTCTTGTCGGACTTGTGATGCTTGTGCTGCGCCTGGGTCTTGGTTTCACCCGTCTTGGACGTGGCATCGGCGCCCGCTGCAAACGCCGAAGGCGCGGCAGCCAGACCGAGGCACAGGGCCGAGGTGGATAGGAACGCAGCAATACGGGAGTGAGTCGTCATTTCATGAACTCCTGAATGTAAAAGGACCGAAGTCCTTTTTTCGACACGGGGCGGCAACATCGCCGCTTTACCCGTTCCCGTTTGAACCGGCCCCATCCAGAAGGTTCAGCGCGGAACCAGAAAATTTCGGTCGCTAACGCTTCGAAATATGGCGCGGACGGTTCAGCTCTCGAACGCCAGCAGCGCCACGGTGGCGAATAGCATCAATGCGAAGCAGGCTCTCAGCTTGCGTTCAGGCAGACGGTACGCAAGCTTCACGCCCACCGGCACGAACAGCAGGCTGCCTATCGCCAGCGGCGCGCCGACCAGCCAATCGGCCTGCCCCGCCCAGGAGTAGGTGATCAACGCGATGAAAGATCCCGGAATCACCATGCTCAGCGCCAGCGCCTGCGCCGTGGTCTGCGGCAACCTGAACACGGACGTGATGATGGGCACGGCCAGCACCGCGCCGCCCACGCCGAAGAAGCCGCCCAGCGTGCCGCACAAAATGCCCAGCACGCTGGCGCGGCGCGGCGTGAAGACCGGCGCATCGCCCTTGGCCGCCGGCTTGCGCGCCGCAACGGGACGCGAGGCGCGCCAGGTCTGCCACACATAGAACAGCGCAATGAAGAACAGGAACACGGCGAAGCTGCGGCGCAGGATGCCGGAATCTATGCCCAGCGCCAGTTGCGCGCCGACCCAGGTGAACACCACGGCCCCGGCCGCTCCCGCCAACGCCACGCGCTTGTCGATGCGGGTCTGCTGGTTGTACTTGCGCACCGCCATCATGATGGTGGGCAGGACCATGATGAGCGCCGTGCCCTGCGCCAACTGCTGCGACATGCCCATCAACAGCACCAGCGCGGGAATCGCGATCAGGCCGCCCCCGATGCCCAGCACGCCGCCCATGAAACCGATCAGGCCGCCCGCAGCCAGGCACGCGGCGATAACTAACAGACTCACTTCTTGCTCCAGCAGGCCCGGCCAGTGCAGGCCGGGCAATCAGAATGTCGATATGAAACCGCCGCAGGCCGCCGCTCTCGGCGTCAGCGCAGCTTGTCCAGCGCGGCGTCCAGCCGGTCCACCGCCCAGATCTCCAGTCCTTCGATGGGCTGGCGCGGCGCGTTGGCCTTGGGGATCAGCGCAATCGAAAAGCCCAGCTTGGCCGCTTCGCGCAAGCGTTCCTGTCCGCGCGGCGCGGGCCGGATCTCGCCCGCCAGGCCGACCTCGCCGAAAGCGATCAGGCCGCGCGGCAGCGGCTTGTCGCGCAGCGAGGACATGATGGCCAGCAGCACCGGCAGGTCGGCCGCAGGTTCCGTGATGCGCACGCCGCCCACCGCGTTGACGAACACGTCCTGGTCAAAGGTGGACACGCCGGCGTGCCGGTGCAGCACCGCCAGCAGCATCGCCAGGCGGTTGCCCTCCAGGCCAACCGTGAGCCGGCGCGGGTTGGGCGCGTGCGAACTATCCACCAGCGCCTGGATCTCCACCAGCAGCGGGCGCGTGCCTTCCTGCGTGGCCATCACGCAGGATCCCGCGACCTGCTGTTCATGCTGCGACAGAAACAGCGCGGAAGGGTTGGCCACGCCGCGCAGCCCGCGGTCCGTCATGGCGAAGACACCCAGTTCATTGACCGCGCCGAAGCGGTTCTTGAAGGCGCGCACCAGGCGGAACGAGGAATGCGTGTCGCCCTCGAAATACAGCACGGTGTCCACGATGTGCTCCAGCACCCGCGGCCCGGCCAGCGCGCCGTCCTTGGTCACGTGGCCGATCATGACGATGGCGATGCCCGTCTGCTTGGCCAGGCGCGTGAGCTGCGCCGCGCATTCGCGCACCTGCGACACCGACCCCGGCGCCGCGGTCAGTTCGCCGCTGTACAGGGTCTGGATCGAGTCGATCACCGCCACAGTGGGCTTCTGCTCCGACACCGCCGCCTGGATCGACTCCAGCCGGATCTCGGCCAGGAGGTTGACGTTGCCCGTCTGCAGGCCCAGCCGGCGCGCGCGCAGCGCCACCTGCTCGGCGGATTCCTCGCCCGTCACGTACAGCACGTTGGTGACTTCGGACAGCGAGGCCAGCGCCTGCAGCAGCAAGGTGGACTTGCCTATGCCCGGGTCGCCGCCGATCAGCACCACGGCGCCGGCCACCAGGCCGCCGCCCAGCACACGGTCGAATTCTTCCAGCCCGGTAGGCTGGCGCGGCGTTTCGCGGGCCTCGATTTCAGACAGGCTGCGCACGGGGCTGGCGGCCGCCAGCGGCGCATAACGGTGGGAGGCGGCGGCCGGCGCCGACGATTCCACGGTTTCTTCCAGCGTGTTCCAGGCGTTGCAATGCGGGCATTTGCCCTGCCACTTGGGGGTGGTGCCGCCGCAATCGGAGCACACATATACGGTTCGGGATTTGGCCATGCGCGAAAGTGTACCGGCAAGCCAGGGCGGCATGCGCGCGCACACGCGCGCTTTCGTCCTTGCACGCCCCATGATGGGGCGGTATCTGTCATTCTGCTTTCAAAAACAGGGACGTGCTGAAGTTACATGATGCAAACTCAAGAAATTCTCTGGCGGATTTCTCCAAATCGCGCATAATCATCAGGTGCAGCGCATTGACGAACCGCCCGGCCCAGGGCGGCATACCTGCAGCCAGACGCCCTCGGGGCGCGGCGGCGGGAATCGCGGCGCAATCACCCGCGGCTTTCCAGGAAGCCGCCTAAACCGGAACAGGACCCGAGCTACGACGAGACCGCCGGACCACCGGCGCGGCGTGCGCAGAGGTCAGACGCGGATGCGCCTTGCCACCAGGCGCATGTGCGAGGAGTACGCGCATGAGCATTACCTACCGCCCCCCTTTCGACGAAGACGATGAACGGGATCTGCGCGCCTTGTATCGCAGGCACGGTCCCGGCGCCAATCCCGAATTGGACGCGGCAGTGCGCCGCCGTTGGCATCCCGGCCATAGCTGGCACCCCGCCTGGGGCGCTGCCGCTTGCGCGGCCATGGTCTTCGGCCTGTTCGCCTGGACCGAGATGCGCGAAGCCCAGGACTTTCCCGAGCAGAACACGCCTGTCATCACCCCCCACGAAATAGGGACAAGCTCGGAACGCGCGCCCGCGCTGCTGTCCACGCCTGCGCAAGCGCCCGCCGAACAGTCCGCGCCCGTCACCGAACGCGTGGCCGCGCCGCCGCAAGAAACGGCGCCGCAAGCCGCTCCTGCCCAGGAAGCCTCCCCCGCCGCTCAGGAAACCTCGCCCGCGGAACAACCAGCCGCCGAGCCCGCCGCGCCGGAAACGCCCGCCCTCAGCGATCAAGACATCGAAGCCCGCGTGACCCACATCCGGGCGCTGGTGCGCGAGGAACAGCAGGAAGAGGCAGTACAGGCGCTGCGCGAATTGCAGCAGGCCGCCCCCGACCTGACCCTGCCCGACGACCTGCAGGAACTGGCCCAGCAGAACCCCGCCTGATCACCGCCACCCATCGGCGCCGCGCCCGGCGCGGACCGATGGGCGCGCGCGTCCGATTTCGCTGCGGCGCGGCCCGGCTTCTTGCTAACATAGCCGCCATGAGTCCGAGCTTCCACCACCGCAATCTCCCCCATCTGCTGCTCTACGCGCGTGAAACGCTGATGGCGCACTTCCGCCCCATCCTGCACGCCGCGGGCGTCACCGAACAACAATGGCGGGTGCTGCGCACGCTGAGCGAAGTGGGCTCCATGGAACCCAACCAGATCGCCCGCACCTGCCAGATTCTCAGCCCCAGCCTCACGCGCATGCTGGCGGGCATGCAGGAACAGGGCCTGATCAAGCGCACGCGCTCCAGCGCCGATCAGCGGCGCCAGGAAATTTCGCTGACGCCCAAGAGCAACAAGCTGATCGACCGCATGCGTCCGCAAGTGGACGCGAAGTACCAGGAAATCGAGGCCCGGATCGGCAAGGAATTGCTGGACCGCCTGTATCGCGACGTCGACACCATGGTCGAACTGATCAAGCGCGAGCCCGCCGACGCGCGCGCCTCCGAAGAAGAATGATCAGGCCGGCACCGGGAAGATCGCGTTGATCTGCCCCGTGCCGGAACTGGCGAAGTAATCCGTCACGATCTCCACCGGCTGGTCGTAGCCGTCCCAGCCCAACAGGCCCAGCAGCATCGCGGTATCGTGCATGCCGCCCTCGCCCACGCACAGGTCCGCGTATTCGGGCAGCATGGCGCAGAAGGCCTTCCAGTCGCCCTGGCGCCACAACTCCACCACCCGCAAGTCCACCTGCCGGAAGAACTCGCGGCTGATCTGGTGCATGGCGGCCTCGGGGCTGCCGTTGTCGTTGAAGCGATGCGACAGCGAACCGCTGGCCAGCACCGCCACGCGGCTGTCGCTGGCCTCGATGGCCTGGCGCAACGCCGCGCCGAAGCGGCGGCTTTCGTCCAGCGAGTGCCAGGCGCACCAGGCGGCTACCGACACCACGTTGAAGCGCCCGTCGCCATTCATGTAGCGCATCGGCACCAGTGTGCCGTACTCCAGTTCCAGGCTGTCGATTTCATGCGAACGCGTGCCCACGCCCGCGGCGTTGGCGCATTCAGCGATGCGGCGCCCCAGTTGCGGATTGCCGCGGTAGGCGTAATCCATGTCCTTGATGAAATGCGGCAGCTCGTTGCTGGTGTAGCGGCCCTTGAAGCCGCTGTTGCAGTTCACGTGATAGCCGCCGTTGACCAGCCAGTGCACGTCCAGCACCACAATGCTGTCCACATCCAGGTCGCGGCAACGCTGGCCGATGATGCGATGTCCCTGGATCGCCGCCTCCCTGCAACCCTGGTGCTTGCCAGGCAGTTCCGAAAGATACATGGACGGCACATGCGTTACCTTGGCCGCCAGCGCGAGCTTGCCCATGATGCTAGTCTCCTCGTTCTTGTGGTCGGGGCCGGATTCAGACGCCCCATCTGGGGATGTGGTGGCTGCCCATGGACACGCACACGTTCTTGATCTCGGCAAAGACCTCGTAACTGTATTCGCCGCCTTCGCGTCCCGTGCCCGATTCCTTGGTGCCGCCGAAGGGCTGGCGCAGGTCGCGCACATTCTGGCTGTTGATGAATACCATGCCCGCCTCGATGCCGCGGGCCAGTCGGTGCGCCCGCCCAATGTCGCGGGTCCAGATGTAGGACGCGAGACCGTACTTCACGTCATTGGCCAGCGCCAGGCCCTCGGCCTCGTCCTTGAATGGCAGCAGGCAGGCGACCGGTCCGAAGATCTCTTCCTGCGCGCAACGCATGCGGTTGTCGACATCCGCCAGCACCGTAGGGCTGACGAAGTTGCCGCCCGCCAGGTGGGCCGGCAAGCCTGCGGGCCGGTCCGCGCCGCCCGCGAGTATGCGCGCGCCTTCCTGCTCGGCCAGGCGGATGTAGCCCGTGACCTTTTCCCAGTGCTGGCGCGTGATCATCGCGCCCACGTGGGTATTGTCATCGGTGGGGTCGCCCACGGCCAGGCGCTGCGCGCGTTCGGCAAACCTGCGCACGAAATCGTCGTAGATGGATTGCTGGATGAAGATGCGCGAACCCGCGGTGCAACGTTCGCCGTTGAGCGAAAAGATGGTGAAGAGCGCCGCGTCCAGCGCGCGCTCCACGTCCGCGTCGTCGAAGATCAGCACGGGCGACTTGCCGCCCAGTTCCATCGAATACTTCTTGACGCCGCCAGCGCTGGCCAGGATCTTCTTGCCGGTCACGGTGCCGCCGGTGAACGAGATTGCGCGCACGCCGGGATGCCGCACCAGCGCATCGCCAGCGGTGGCGCCGTAGCCCTGCACCACGTTCAGCACGCCGGCCGGAATGCCGGCCTCCAGCGCCAGCATCCCGAGCTGGTCCGCCGTCAGCGGCGAAAGCTCGGACATCTTCAGTACCGCCGTATTGCCCAGCGCCAGGCAAGGCGCCGTCTTCCAGGTGGCGGTCATGAACGGCACGTTCCAGGGCGACACCAGCGCGCACACGCCCACCGGCTGGTACAGCGTGTAGTTCAGCATCTGGTCGTCCACCGGATAGGTGTGGCCGTTCATGCGCGTGCAGACCTCGGCGAAGAAATTGAAATTCTCCGAGGCGCGCGGGATCAGCTGCTTGCGGGTCTGCGAGATCGGCAGCCCGGTGTCGCGGGTTTCCAGTTCGGCCAGCTGCGGCACGTTCTGGTCTATCAGTTCGCCCAGCCTGCGCATCAGGCGGGCGCGTTCCTTGGCAGGCGTGTTGGCCCATTTGGGGAAGGCCTCGGCGGCTGCCGCGACGGCCGCGTCGATCTCGGCCTGCCCGCCTGCGGCCACCTCGGCGATGGGTTCGCCCGTGGCCGGGTTGCTGGTGATGAAGCGGTCGCGGCTGTCGACCTGCTTGCCGTTGATCCAGTGCTTGATGCTCACGCGCGGCTCCTCGTCCTGTCCGCGCCGGACCGTCCGGCGCAAATTTAATTAACAAGTTAACATTATGCTTGCCGGAACGCGCTGTCAACGTCGGGAAACCCCCAGGCGGAACAGGCCCTGGCAACCCTATGGCCGATTGTTGCCATCGCAGTTTTTCATTAAACTAGTTAACATGATAATTACATCATGCGGAGCAAGGCCATGCCCCATATCTGGATCGAATACTCCGGCAATCTGGCCCTGGATACGCAGGCGCTGATGCGGACCGTGCAGGACGCCGCCGTGGGCGACGGCAGCCTGTTCCCGCTGGCCGGCGCGCGCACCCGCGCGCTGCGCGTGGATGACTGCCTGATCGTCGACGGCCATCCCGACAACGCCTTCGTCCACGTGGTGCTGCGCATCGGCCACGGCCGCAATGCAGAACAGAAAGCCGCTCTGGGCGAGCGGGTGTTCCAGGCGCTGACCGCCGCGCTCGCGCCGCAGATGGCGGCGCGCCCGCTCGGCATCTCGATGCAGATCGAGGAAGCCGACCCGGTGCTGAACTACAAGCTCAACAACTACCGCGAACACCTGGCCGCGCGCGCAGCCGCGGCCGCGACGCCGTGGCCGCGGACCGTGGTGGGCGCGGCGCTGAACACGCGCCAGGCGCTGGCCGCGCTGGGCGAGGCCGTGGACGCGCCCCCCTACAAGGCCGCGCCCAAGGCGCCCGTGCTTTACATCAAGCCGGCCAATACCTATGCCCGCAATGGCGACGTGATCGCCCTGCCCGCCGACGTGGACGAGGTCGAAGTGGGCGCCTGCCTGGGCGTGGTGTTCGCCCGCCGTGCGACCCGCGTGAGCGAAGCCGAGGCGCTGGACTATGTGGCGGGGTACCGCGTGGTGGCGGACCTGTCCGTGCCGCACGCCAGCTACTTCCGCCCCGCGCTCAAGCAGAAATGCCGCGACGGCTTCTGCCCCATCGGCCAGGATCTCGCCCCCGTGGCCGCGGTCGGCGACGTGGATGCCCTGGACATCGAAGTGCGCATCGACGGCCAGGTGGCGCAGCGCGCCAGCACCGCCGACCTGATCCGTCCCGTAGCGCGGCTGATCGCCGACGTGACCCAGTTCATGACGCTGGAAGCGGGCGACATCCTGCTGGCCGGCACGCCTCACGGCGCGCCCCGCGCGCGCGCCGGACAGCGCTACGAGATCAGCATTTCCCGGGTTGGCACGCTGGGCAATGCGCTGGCCGCCGCCCGATAAGCCCAGGAGCCCGCCATGAAACATGCCCGTATTTCCCTGGACGGCGTCATCCATGCCGCCACCGAAGCCGGCCCCGGCCAGGTCCGCCTGGCCGACGGACGCGTGTATGCCGAAGACGCGGTGCAATGGCTGCCGCCCTTCGAGCCGCGCACCACCTTCACGCTGGCCATCAACTATGCCGACCACGCCAAGGAACTGGCGTTCAAGGCCCCGGACGAGCCGCTGGGCTTCCTCAAGGCCGCCAACACCTTTGTCGGGCACCGCGCCCAGACCTTGCGCCCCGCCGACGTCGCCTTCATGCACTACGAATGCGAACTGGCGGTGGTGATAGGCAAGACCGCCAGCAAGGTCAGCCGCGCCCAGGCCTATGACTGCGTGGCCGGCTACACCGTGGCCAACGACTATGCGCTGCGCGACTACCTGGAAAACTGGTACCGCCCCAATCTGCGCGTGAAAAGCCGCGACACCTGCACACCGCTAGGCCCCTGGCTGGTGGACCGCGACGACGTGCCCGACCCCATGAACCTCAACCTGCGCACCACCGTCAACGGCGTGGAGACGCAGCGCGGCAATACCCGCGACATGGTGTTCGACGTGCCCGCGCTGATCGAGTACTTCAGCAGCTTCATGACGCTCTCGCCCGGCGACCTGATCCTGACCGGCACGCCCGACGGCATCGTCAACGTGCAGCCCGGCGACGAAGTCGTGACCGAGATCGAAGGCGTGGGACGGCTGGTCAACACGCTCGTCCCCTTCCCCAATTGATTCCACACCAACTCCATGACACCTGGAACTCCGATGCTAGATAAAGATACCGTGCGCGCCATCGCCGCGCGCCTGCACGAAGCCGAACGCACCCGCCAGCAGATCCGCCAGATTTCGCTCGAGTACCCCGACATCACCATTGCCGACGCCTATGCCATCCAGCGCGCCTGGATGGACATCAAGCTGGCCGAAGGCCGCATCAAGCGCGGCCACAAGATCGGCCTGACCTCGCGCGCCATGCAACAGGCCTCGCAGATCGACGAACCCGACTTCGGCATGCTGCTGGACGACATGTTCTTCAATGACGGCGCGGACATACCCGCGGGCCGCTTCATCCTGCCGCGGCTGGAAGTCGAACTCGCCTTCGTGCTGGGCAAGCGCCTGCAAGGCCCCGACGTCACGCTGTTCCAGGTCTATGACGCGGTCGACTACGTGATCCCGGCGCTGGAAATCATCGACGCGCGCTCGCACAGCATCGATCCGGACAGCAAGCGCCCGCGCAAGGTGTTCGACACCATCGCCGACAACGCCGCCAACGCCGGCGTGGTGATGGGCGGACGGCCGGTGAAGATCGGCGAGCTGGACCTGCGCTGGATCGGCGCCATCCTGTCGCGCAACGCCGTGATCGAGGAAACCGGCGTGGCCGCGGGCGTCTTGAACCATCCCGCCAATGGCGTAGTATGGCTGGCGAACAAGCTGGCCGCCCACGACGTGGCGCTGGAAGCGGGAGAGATCATCCTGTCGGGCTCCTTCACCCGGCCGGTGCTGGCCCGCCCTGGCGATACCTTCAACGTCGATTACGGCGTGCTGGGTTCCGTCAACTGCCATTTCATCTGACCACGCCACCATCCATGGACATATTGACCAACACCTTCAAGCAGGCCCTGCGCAGCGGCAAGCCCCAGATCGGCCTGTGGGCGGGCCTGGCCAGCGCCTACTCCACCGAAATCATCGCCGGCGCGGGCTTCGACTGGCTGCTGATCGACGGCGAGCACGCGCCCAACACCTTGCAGACCACGCTGCAACAGCTGCAATCCATGGCCGCCTATCCGGTCGCTCCGGTGGTGCGGCCGGCCTGGAACGACGCGGTGCAGATCAAGCAGATCCTGGACACCGGCGCGCAGACGCTGCTGGTGCCCATGGTGCAATCCGCGGAAGAAGCCGCGGCCGCCGTGGCCGCGGTGCGCTATCCGCCGCAAGGCGTGCGCGGCGTGGGCAGCGCGCTGGCCCGTTCGTCGCGCTGGAACCGCATCCCCGACTACCTGCGCCGCGCCAATGACGAGATGTGCGTGCTGGTGCAGATCGAAACGCCGCGCGGCGTGGACGCGCTGGAAGAGATCCTCGCGGTGGACGGCGTGGACGGCGCCTTCATCGGCCCGGCCGACCTCTCGGCCAGCATGGGCTACCTGGGCCAGCCGGAGCATCCGGAAGTGGTCAAGGCGATCGACGACGCCATCCTGCGCATCGTGCGCAGCGGCAAGGCCGCCGGCATCCTGCATAGCGGCGTGGACCGCGCCAAGCACTATCTGTCGCTGGGCGCGACCTTCGTCGCCGTGGGCGTGGACGCAACCCTGCTGGCGCGCGCGGCCGAACAGCTGGCGGGCCAATTCAAGAACGCGGCCGCCCCCGTGGCGGCCAAGGGTCCCTACTGACCCGCAGGCCGGGGCGCACCGTCCCGGCCCGCCAGGAACTCGCGCACGGCGGTATTGAACAATAGCGGGCGCTCCAGGTGCGCGGCATGCCCGCAGTCCGGCAGCACGCACAGGCTGCCGTGGGTCAAGGCGGCGCGCAAGGCCAGCGCCGAGGGCAGCGGATGGCTGCGTTCAAGCTCGCCCGATATGACCAGCACCGGCGCGCGCACCGCCGCCAGCGCCTGCGTGTAGTCCACGCCCGCAACCGCCGCGATCATCGAGGCCGCGCCGGCCGCGCTCATGGACATGCCGTCTTCCAGGCAGCCCGCGTAGGCCGGCGCCTGCTCCCCCTGCCGGAACCAGGCGCCCAGCACGCGCCTGGCGGTGGCCCGCGGGCCGTCCGCGCGCAGGCGCGCCAAGGTCTGGTCCATGGGCTCAAAGCGCGCGGCGCCATCTACCCTCAAGCCCGCGCCGTACAGCACGGCACGGCCGACGCGCCCCGGAACCGCGCACAGCAGCTGCTGCGCAACGAAGCCGCTGAACGAATGCCCCAATACGTCGAAGCTGGCGATGCCCAGTTCATCCGCCAGCGCGACGAGCGCGTCCGCGTAGGCCGGCAAACCCTGCAAGGGAGCCGCTTGCGCGCCGCGCCCGAAGCCCGGCCAATCCACGGCGATCACGTCATGCTCATCGGCCAGCGCGCCCAACAGGCCGCTCCAGATCGCAGACGATGAACAGAAACCATGCAGCAGGAACAGCGGGCGGCCTGAACCGCGGCGCGTGTACTTCATGTCCCGCTCCTCAGTTGTCCAGCACCACGCCGGATTCGCGCACCACCGCCTGCCATTGCGGCGCTTCGCTGCGCCAGGCCGAGGCGAACGACGCGGGCGTGTCCTGTCCCGGTACGAAGCCGCCCGCCAGGAACGCCTGGCGCACCTCCGGCAAGGCCAGCACCTCGTGCAGGACGTCGGCAAAGCGCGCCACGCGCTCGGGCGGCGTGCCCTTGGGCGCGGCAAAGCCCCACCAGTTGCCCTGCACCACGTCCGGCATGCCAGCCTCGGCCGCGGTAGGCACGTCGGGCAGGCCGGCAAAGCGCTCGGGAGCCGCCACCGCCAAGGCCCGCACCTTGCCCTGCGGCATGTAGGCCGCGGCGATGCTGTAGCCGCCGATGTACATCTGGATCTCGTTGGCCAGCAAGGCCTGCACCCCCGGCGAGGAACCGCGGTAGGCGATGTGCGTCATGCCCGCACCCATGGCATGCGACAGGCGGTAGCCGGAAAGATGCGGCGTAGTGCCCATGCCCGGCGATCCGTAGTTCAGCTTGCCGGCCTGCGCGCGCGCATACTGCGCGAACTGCGCGTAGTCCTGCGCCGGCACTTGCGCGCTGACGTAGACGAAGGCCGGCACGTCCGCCAGCTTGCCCACCGGCTCCAGGTCGGCCAGCGGATCGAAGCCCAGCTTGCGGTACAGAAACTGGTTGATGACGAAGTTGTTGGTCGCGCCCAGCACCAGCGTGTAGCCGTCGGGCTTGGCGCGCGCCACCTCCAGCGCGCCGATGTTGCCGCCGGCGCCCGTCTTGTAATCGACGACGAGAGGCTGGCCCAGACGCTTTTCCAGCAGGGGCTGGATCTGGCGCATGGCCACGTCGCCCGCCGCGCCCGGCGCGTACGGCAGGACGACGCGGATGGGATGATCGGGATACTGCGCCCGGGCGGCCAGCGGCGATGCCGCCAGGCCCCAGGCAAGCAAAACGGATACGGCGCAAGTCCGGTACGTCATGGTGTTCTCCCTGGCCGGCGGGCCGTGCCCGCGCGCGCCGGCCCGGCGGCCGGCAGGTTTTCCTCGCGGATGCTACAAGTCGATGCGCATCAGGTCATGGGCCAGCCGCAGCGGGCCCGAATAGTTCTTGCGGATGTCGGCCACGATCTCGTCCATCAAGTGCGGTCCCATCAGTTCCACCGGCAGATGCTTGGCCGCAGCGCGCTTGATCACCGGACTGGTCGAATCGAAATGGCCGAAGTGCGTCGCCACCAGGCTCTTGACGCCGGCGCGGCTGGCGATGATGCCAAGGTCCGTGGGGCTGGTGTGCGCATAGGTGCCCACGCCGGTCTTGGCGCGGTGCGCGATGAATGATTCGGGAAAGGTGCATTCATGGATCAACAGGTCTGCGTCCTGCGCCAGGCGCACCATGGCTTCACAGGGCGCGGTGTCGCCGCTGAACGCGATGACCTTGCCTTCGGCCTCCACCCGCACGCCGAAGCATTCGCAGACGTCGCGCGGAATGTGCTCCACCCAATCGACCGAAATGCGCACCCTGCCGTCGTCGAACACCGGCCCGGGGCTGACTTCCCGCACCTCGGGCCGCATGGCTTCCAGATTGGCCTGGCGTACCGGATAGGCGCTGCGCGCCTGGTAGTCGGTGTGGTAGGCGCCGTTCTCGAACAGGTGGTCGACGAAATGGCGGGTGCCCTTCGGCCCCAGCACCAGCGGCGCGCCGGTCTTGTTCAGCATCCAGCTGGAGATGACGAAGTAGGGATAGTCGCAGATGTGGTCGTGGTGCAGGTGCGTCAGGAACACGAAGCCGACCTTGGCCGGATCGACGTTGGCGCGCACCATCTGGCGCGTGGCGCCCTCGCCGCAGTCAAACAGGTAGTGGGTATCGTCATCCAGGGTCAGCAGGATGGCGGACTGGCCCCGGTCGGGATCGGGCAGCGCGGCTCCGGTTCCCAGCATCGTGATCTTCATGTTTTCCCCTTTTGCACAGGTCGGTTGAACTGCGATCCAGTATAGGGATGGGGTGCATACAATCTAATCAATTATTAGAATGCTGTGATAACCAACAGGAATTGCAAAAAATGCCTGCCACGCCCCGCATTCCCGAACTGCACCACATTGGCGGACGCCTGCGCATGCGCCACCTGGACCTGCTGCGCGCCCTCTATGCCCTGGGCAGCGTGCACAAGGCCGCGGCCGAGCTCGGCATGACGCAGCCCGCGGCCAGCAAGCAGCTGCTGGAACTGGAAGACATGTTCGGCGTGCCGCTGTTCCAGCGCACGCGCCGCGGCATCGTGCCCACGGGCTTCGGCCATGCGCTGGCGCGCAAGGCGGATGTGCTCTGGTCCGACCTGTCCGGCGCGCGCAACGAGATCGCCGCGTTGGCCGCCGGCGCCAGCGGCCGCATCCGCGTCGGCGTGCAGCAGGTGGCCCTGCCCGTGCTGGTGCCGCGCGCCCTGCAGCGCCTGCGCGCCGACCATGCCGGCGTCACCGTCATGCTGCAGGAAGGCGCGCACGACGCGCTGCTGGCCGGCCTGGCGCGCGGCGAACTCGATTGCGTACTGGGCCGCCTGATGCTGGACGCGACACAGCCCGTGTTCCGTACCGAGGTCCTGTACGAAGAGCCCATCTGCGTGGTGGCGCGCGTCGGCCATCCGCTGGCCAAGTCCACCCGCATCACCGCCGCTGCGCTGGCGCGGCAGGACTGGATCCTGCCGCCGCCCCAGGCGCCACTGCGCCAGCGCATCGACTCCTACTTCGCCGAACAGGGACTGACGCTGCGCGCGCCCATGGCCGAATCGGTATCGCTGCTGGCCAACGAGGTGCTGTTGCGCAGCAGCGACCTGCTTTCGGCCATGCCGCGCGCGGTGGCGCAGCACTATGCCGCGCTGGGCGTGCTGGCCATCCTGAGATTCCGCCCCGACTGGAACCTGCCGCCGGTAGGCGTGGTGCAGCGCGCGCAGGTTGAAGCGGCGCCGGCGCTGCAGCGCTTTCTGGACGCGCTGCGGGTGGAAGCTGGCGCGCTGGGCGCGTAGCGCCGCAGCCGCCTCCCGGTCTCAGGCGTATTGCGCGAGACCGTAACCGAAAGACCAGTTCTCTTTCGCCACCTCCACCAGGTTCACGAACACGTCCTCGGGCCGCAGGCCGGGATCTTCGCCCAGGCGCTGCGCGATCCGCTGGAACAGCGCCTTCTTCTGTTCCAGGCTGCGCGTGTTGTTCGCCGTGATCTGGATGTAGACGAGGTCGTCGCTGCGCGCCACGTCCATGTAGGTCGGGCTATAGCGGAAGTTCGACGCCTCATGCTCGGTCATGGTCATGAATTGGTCGTCTTCGGGAACATTGAACGTTTCGCGCATGGCCAGATAGATGTTGTCGAAGATGGCCTGGCGATAGGCTTGCGGCTTGCCAGCGCGCAATGAGACATGGACTAGCGGCATGGTGGTTCTCCGTTGTTGTGCCGTTCCATGTTAGCCATTCTGATAAGCTATGGCTCTATATTTCAATGATAAGCATCTGAAATGACTGAACGCCCACTGGATATCGCCGCGGTCAGGGCCTTTGTCCGCATTGCCGAACTGGGCAGTTTCACGCGCGCCGCCGAAGTCCTGCAGACGACGCAGGCCGCCATCAGCCTGAAACTCAAGCGGCTCGAGGACCGGCTCGGTTTCCGCCTGATCGAACGCACGCCGCGGTATGTGGAGCTTTCGGCCAGGGGCGCCGCCTTTCTTGGACAGGCGCGCGAACTGCTGGCGGCGCATGACCGTGCACTGTCCGCGGCTGCCGAGGACAGGCAGCGCCTTGCCGTCGGCATCAGCGAACACGTGGCGGGACCGGAACTGCCGGCGCTGATCGCGCGCATGAACGCGGCGGATCCCCAGTTGCTGATCGAAATCCGGATTGCCTCATCCGGCGATTTGCTCCAGAGCTACGACCGGCGCGAACTCGATACGGTGATCGTGCGCCTGCATGCGGGACGCGACGACGGCCAGGTCCTGACCAAGGAAAAATTCGGTTGGTACGCGGCGCCCGACTGGCAGCACCGGGCAGGCGAACCGCTGCCCCTGGCCACCATGGCGCAACCTTGCGGCGTGCGCGCCATCGCCGAACAACTGCTCGACGAATCGGGCATACCGTGGACGGAAGTTTTTGTGGGCGGCGGCGTAATGGCGGTCGCGTCCGCCGTGATGGCGGGACTCGGCGTTGCGGCGCTGTCTCCGCGCATGCTGCCCTTCGGCGCGGTCGACGCGGGCCCGAGGATGGGACTGCCTGCCCTGCCGCAACTGCCGGTCTTACTGCACACCAGGGTCAGGGATGGCCGCGCGCGCGATGCGCTGACGGCCCTGGGCGCGGCGTTCCGCAGCGCAGTGAAAGGCTGAAAACAAGCCTGAAAACGTCAGGAACGGCCGCCCAGGCTGCCGCCGCCATCCACGCCCAGCACCTGCCCGGTGATGAAGCCGGCATCGTCCGACAGCAGGAAGGCAATCGCGGCCGCCACTTCGGCGGGCGTGCCCAAACGCTTCATGGGCACGGAGGCCAGCGCGCGCTTTTCGGCGTCGCTGCCGGCAGGCCGCGTGGCGCGGAACATCTCGGTTTCGATCGGGCCGGGGGCCACCGCGTTGGCGGTGACGCCGTATTCGGCCAGTTCCAGCGCCCAGGTGCGCGTGCAGCCGACCAGCGCGCTCTTGGCGGCCGAATAGGCGGTGCGCTCCAGGCCGCCGTGGATGGCGCGGCTGACCACGTTGACGATGCGCCCTGCGCGGCGCACCTTCATGGATTCGATGAAGGCCTGGGTGACTTGCACCGCCACCCGCACGTTCAGGTCGAGCACGTTGTACAGCGTGGCCAGATCGATCTCGCCCAGCGGCTGGGGCGAGACGATACCGACGTTGTTGACCACGGCGTCGACCGGGAATTTCTCGCGGATCTCGCGCAGCACCTCTTCGGTGCGGCCGGCGTCCGCCAGGTCACAGGCATAGAGGTAGCCCGGGAAGTCCACGTCGGTGGTGTTGCGCGCGATGCCCACCACATGACAGCCCATGTCGGACAGCCGCTGAGTAAGCGCCCAGCCTATGCCTTTGGTGGCGCCCGTGACGAGCACGCATTTGTCCTTCATGGGTTGAAACCTCGCTTCTGTTTTCTTGGTAAAAAACGGGCGCTTGGGCGCCCGGTCTTCCAAGTAGACACCATCCGGCGCCACCTGTCTTGTAAATTGCGTAGCAATTCTTGCCTGCCGGACAGCCTGCCCGGCCGCAAGGGACCGGCCCTTTTCAGACGTCCCGGGTGACCGGAACGCGCGGCGCCAGGGCGCACAGCAGCTCGTAGCCGATGGTCCCGGCGGCCAGGGCCACCTCGTCCACGGAGGGGCCTTCCTCGCCCCAGAGCGACACGGGGGAGCCGACGCCGGCGGCGGGGACGGGCCCCAGATCGACGATCAGCATGTCCATGGAAACACGGCCCACCAATTGGGTGCGGATGCCGGCCACCACCACCGGCGTGCCGGTGGTGGCGTGACGCGGATAGCCGTCGGCATAGCCGCAGGCCACGATGCCGATGCGCATGGAGCGGTCGGCGCGGAAGATGGCGCCATAGCCCACCGAATCACCGGCTTTCAAATCCTGCACGGCAATGATTTCCGATCGCAGCGACATGGCCGGTTTCAGACCGAAGGAAGATGCTTCGGCGTCCGCGAACGGCGACGCGCCGTACAGGCAGATGCCCGGGCGCACCCAGTGCGCCTGGGTTTCCGAGGCAACCGCGATCTCCGCGAAGCGCAGCGTGGCAGCCGAATTGCAGACGCTGATGGCGCCCGGCATCTTATGCGTCACCGAATTGAATACCGCCAGTTGCTCGTTCACGCCCTGGGGGCCGTCGGCGCAGGCGAAATGGGTCATCTTGCCCACCGAGCCCAGCACGCCCTGCTGTTGCAGCAGCATGGCGCGCTCATGCGCCGCGGCGTAGGCGGCGGGGCTGAAGCCCAGGCGGTTCATGCCGCTGTTCAGTTTGAGCATGATGTCGACGCGGCGCGAGAAGCGCGCGCGGGCCAGCATGTCCAGTTGCTCGCGGTTGTGCACCGTGGTGCTCAGGTGGTAGCGGTCGACGATGTCCAGGTCGGAGGGTTCGAAAAAGCCTTCCAGCAGCAGGATGGGGCCGCCCCAGCCCGCCTCGCGGCAGCGCACCGCTTCGTCCAGGTCCAGCATCGCCAGGCCTTGGGCCTTGGAGAAGCCGGCCACGGCCTGCTCGATGCCGTGTCCATAGGCATTGGCCTTGATCACTGCCCAGATGGAGGGCGGCAGGCCGGAAGCCGCGGCGGCCGTCTGGTCCAGGTGGCGGCGCACGGCCGCAAGATTGTGCGCAAGCGCGGAAACGGAGACGGTGGCGGATATGGGACGCGGCATGGTGTGGGATCCTGTGGCGCTTAAGTCTAACTGATCCGCGTCCCGCACGGCATGGCGCCGTGCCGCCGGAATGCGACTACTCTAAAATGGATCGGTCCAGGCCTCCAGGCCAGATCCGCAATTCCAAATATGCCCATCGATCACTACGAGAACTTTCCCGTCGCCTCGCTGCTGCTGCCGCGCAGGCTGCGCGGCGCCGTGACCGATATCTACCGTTTCGCCCGCGCAGCGGACGATATCGCCGACGAAGGCAGCGCCACCGACGCGGAACGGCTGAGCCAGCTGGCCGCGTTCCGCGCCGAGCTGCACCGCATCGGCGCCGAACCAGGCGCCACGCCCGAACCCGGCTCGCCCGAACTGGCCGGCATCTTCGTGCCGCTCGCGGCCACCATCGCGCGCCACCAGTTGCCCATCACGCCGTTCTACGACCTTTTGTCCGCCTTCGAACAGGACATCAGCGTCAAGCGCTACGAAGACTACGCCACGCTGGCGGACTACTGCACCCGCTCCGCCAACCCTGTGGGCAGGCTGATGCTGCACCTGTTCGAAGCCACCAATCCGCATAACGTGACCGAGGCCGACGCCATCTGCACCGGCCTGCAGCTGGTGAATTTCTGGCAGGATGTACGGGTGGACTGGCACAAGCAGCGCGTCTACCTGCCACAGGAAGACCTGCGCCGCCACGGCGTGACGGACGAGGACCTGGCCGCCTGCCGGTTGACGCCCGCCTGGCGCGACCTGATGGCCTTCGAAGTCGAACGCGCCCGCGCACTGCTACACTTCGGCGCTCCGCTGGCGCGCCGCCTGCCGGGCCGCATGGGCCTGGAGCTGCGTCTGGTGGTGCAAGGCGGGCTGCGCGTGCTGGAGCGTATCGAGGCGGGCGGCTACGATGTATTCATGAATCGCCCCGAATTGGGCGCCAAAGATTGGGCCATCATGTTGTGGCGCGCAATTACCTGATATGACCCCTGACGAATATTGCCAGGAGAAAGCCGCCAAGAGCGGTTCCAGCTTCTACTACTCGTTCCTCTTCCTGCCGCCCGAGCGGCGGCGCGCCATCACGGCGCTGTATGCGTATTGCCGCGAAGTGGACGACGTGGTCGACGAATGCACCGACCCGTCGCTGGCCCGCGTCAAGCTGGCCTGGTGGCGCACGCAGGTCGACCAGATGTACAACGGCAATCCGGACCACCCGGTGACGCGCGCGCTGCAGCCGCACCTGCAAAGCTGTTCGATCACGCGCGAACGCCTGCTGGCCGTCATCGACGGCATGGAAATGGACCTGGACCAGACCCGTTACCTGGACTGGCCGGGCCTGCGCAAATACTGCTGGCACGCCGCCGGCGTAGTGGGCGAACTGTCGGCCGGCGTCTTCGGCTACTCCGACCCCAAGACCCTGGTCTACGCGGAAAAGCTGGGCCTGGCGTTCCAGATGACCAACATCATCCGCGACGTGGGCGACGACGCCCGGCGCGGCCGCATCTACCTGCCGGTCAACGACATGCAGCAATTCGAGGTCAAGGCCTCGGACATCCTGAACGGCGAGTACTCCGACCGCTTCAGCGCGCTGATGAAGTTCCAGGCCGAGCGCGCCCGCGGACTGTACCGCGAGGCCATGAGCAACCTGCCCGAGGCGGACCGCCGCGCGCAGCGCCCGGGCCTGATGATGGCGGCCATCTACCACGCGCTGCTCGACGAGATCGAGCGCGACAACTGGCAGGTGCTGCATCAGCGCATCTCGCTCACCCCTTTGCGCAAGCTGTGGCTCGCCTGGAAGACCTGGGTGGGCGGCGGACGCGGACTGGTCCGCCGGTTGGCGCGGTGAAGGCCGCGGTCATCGGCGCTGGCTGGGCTGGCCTGGCAGCCAGCGTCGCCCTGCGCGAAGCCGGCGCCAAAGTCACCGTCTTCGAAGCCGGCCATACGCCGGGCGGCCGCGCCCGGCGCGTCTTCCACACCGATTTCGACGCGCCGCTGGACAACGGCCAGCACCTGCTGTCGGGCGCCTACAAGCACACGCTGGCGCTGATGCGCCGCGTCGGCCGCAACCCGGACGCCTTGCTGATGCGCCGGCCGCTGCAGCTGGCCAGCCTGGACGGCCGCTTCCGCCTGGCCGCGCCGCGGCTGCCGGCCCCATTGCACATGGCGGCGGCGATCCTGCGCGCGCGCGGCCTGGCCTGGAAGGACCGCCTGGCGACGCTGCGCCTGATGCGCGGCCTGAAGACCATGGCCTGGACGCCGCCGCGCGAATGGACCGTCCTGCACCTGCTGCACTACCACGCGCAATCGGATGCACTGATCCGCCAGGTCTGGGAACCGCTATGCCTGGCCGCGCTGAACACGCCAACCGCCACGGCCAGCGCCGCGCTGTTCGCGCGCGTGCTGCGCGACAGCCTGACCGGCAGCCGCGAAAACAGCGACATGCTGCTGCCCTGCACCGACCTGTCCGCGCTCTGGCCCGACGCCGCCGCGCGCCAGGTGACCATGCGCTACGGCAGCACCGTGCGCCAGCTCCGCCCGTCCGCTGAAGGCATCGACATCAACCAGGAACGGTTCGACGCGGCCGTGCTGGCGGTGCCGCCCGCCTTTGCCGCGCGGCTGCTCGACGCCCCGCTGCGGGAAGCGGGCGCCACCGGGCTGCTGGATGCGCTCAAGGCATTCGAGTACATGCCCATCGCCACGCTGAACCTGCGGCTGCAGGATCCCTGGCGCCTGCCCGAACCCATGATGATGCTGCGCGAGGAATCCGCCCGCGACCACTACGGCCAATGGCTGTTCGACCGCGCGCAGCTGGCCGGCGACACCAAGGCCGGCGAACTGGCCGTGGTGACCAGCGCGGCCACCGGCATCGCGGAACGCAACCGCCGGCAGGTCATCGAAGCGCTGATCGACCAGGTGGCCGAACAGGCGGCGCGCCATCCCGCGCGCCTGCCGGCCATGCCGGAAGTGACGGCCGCGGAACTGTTCATCGAGAAACGCGCCACCTTCGCGGCGGTGCCGGGCCTGACCCGGCCATTGAATTCCACGCCCTGGCCCACGCTGGCGCTGGCCGGCGACTGGACCGACACGGGCTACCCTGGGGTGCTCGAAGGCGCGGTGCGCAGCGGCCTGCAGGCCGCCCGCGTGCTGAATCCGGCAGCAGCCTGAACGCCGCCCGCAGGCCTTAGCGCAGCAGGCTGGCAGTGGCCAGCCCGGCCGCCGTCAGCAGCAGCGACCCGATCAGGCTGAACCCGGCATAGCCCAGCGCGCTGGCGTAGGCGCCGCGCTCCAGCATCGCCACCGTCTCGGCCGAAAAGGTCGAGAACGTGGTCAAGCCTCCCATGAAACCCGTGATCGCGCCCAACCGCACCCAGGCCGGCCATTCGGGATGCCCGGCCACCAGCGCCAGGACCAATCCGACCAGGTACCCGCCGGCCAGGTTCACCGCGAAGGTGCCCCAGGGCCAGGACTCCACGTTGAGCCACATGCTGACCAGCCAGCGGGTCCAGGCGCCGAACATGGCGCCCAGGCCCACGGCCAGGAAATTCAGGGGAATCAGGGTTTGGTATGCGGACATCGGATTTCAGGACGCCTTGTGCTGTTTGAGGCGGAAGGAAAAGACCAGCAGCAGTATGCCGAAAAACACGGCGTAGGCGCCGATGACCCAGACCAGCGCCAGCGCGCCCGCGCCCGGCTGCATGATCAGCATGCCGCCGAACAGGATGGACACCAGGCCCGAGAGGCCGAGCAACCACTCGTTGCGGATGTCCTTGCGGAAACGGATGGCGGCGACAACCTGGAATATGCCGGACACCAGCGCCCAGATCGCAATGATGTAGAGCAGGACGAGCGCGGTCAGGCCTGGATAGAGGAAGGTGACGATGCCGGCCGCGATCCCCAGCAGGCCCACGATGATGAGCGCCCACAAAGGTTTGCCGTTGTCGCGGATGCGCACGCCGGCGACCAGGGCCAGCACGCCGTCCACCAGCGCGAAAGCGCCCCACACCAGCACCAGCGCGGACAAGGTGATGGCAGGCATGAGCAAGGCCATGAGCCCGAACAGGATGGCGACGACGCCGCGCAACGCCACCCAACCCCAATGACGACCGATCTGATCCACGACTTGCTGTTCAAGCATGACGACCTCCGGTGTTTGTAACGGGTGGCCTATCTTATCGCCGCTGGCAGGCAGGCGCCACGACGCGCCCTTTTCTGCCGACGCTTGCCCCGAAACCAATTGAAATTTCCTTGGGCGGACCACGGAGGCATTTATAAGAGTCATTCTCATTAAATGTTAGAATCCGCGGGCTTTCACCCTATACCCCATGGACAGTCAACCCACTCCCCGCCGCCGGGCCTATTGGCTCAAGACGCTGCACCAATGGCATTGGATCAGCTCGGCGCTGTGCCTGCTGGGCATGCTGTTGTTCGCGGTGACGGGCCTGACCCTGAACAATGCCTCGCATATCGAGTCCCGGGCGGTCGTGACCAGCCGCGAGGCCCGCATGCCGGACGCCGTGCTGCAGCAACTGTCCCCCCCGCCAGCCCAAAAAAAGGCGCCGCTGCCCGCGCCCGTCGCGCAATGGCTGGACCAGACGCTGGATGCCTCCGCCGCCGGCAAACCGGCCGAGTGGTCGGCCGACGAGGTCTACCTGTCGCTGCCGCGCGCTGGCGGCGACGCCTGGCTGTCCATCGACCTGGCCAGCGGCGACGTGGAATACGAACGCACCGACCGCGGCTGGATCTCGTACCTGAACGACCTGCACAAGGGGCGCAACACCGGCCTGGCCTGGAGCTGGTTCCTGGACATCTTCGCCGTCGCCTGTCTGGTCTTTTCGCTGACCGGACTGGTGCTGCTCAAGATGCACGCCGGCAACCGCAGCGCGACCTGGCCCATGGTCGGCCTGGGCGTGGTGATCCCGGTGGTGCTGGCCCTACTTTTCATACATTGATTCCAACGATCCGCCCCTGGAGATTTCCATGCGCAAGCTGTTGCTGTCGGCCCTGCTGGCCGGCCTGATCGCCCGAACGGCCCAAGCGGCCGACATCGGCCTGTCCATCGAGATCCCGCGCCTGGACGTGGCGGAGTACCACCGCCCCTACGTCGCGATCTGGATCGAAAACCCGGATCAGAGCGTCGCGAGCGACCTGGCCGTCTGGTACGACGTGGCCAAGAAGAACAACGAAGGCACGGAATGGCTCAAGGACATGCGCCAATGGTGGCGCCGCAGCGGCCGCAACCAGCAGTTCCCGGTGGACGGCGTCAGCGGCGCGACCAAGCCCGTGGGCAAGCATGCGCTGAGCTTTGACGCGGCCAGCAAGCCGCTGTCGGGCCTGAAGCCCGGCCAGTACGCCGTGGTGGTCGAAGCCGCACGCGAAGTCGGCGGCCGCGAGCTGCTGCGCATTCCCTTCCAATGGCCGCCGCAAAAAGCCGAGCAATTGACCGCGCGCGGCGAACACGAACTGGGCGCCATCGCGCTCGACCTGAAACCTTGAGATCCCCTAGGAGCGCAACGATGAAATCCGCCGCCAAACTGGCCGCCGCCCTGGCGCTGTGCCTGCCCTTCGCCTCCCAGGCGCATGACGTCTGGATGGTGCCGTCCTCGACGGTGCTGTCGGGCACCGACAGCTGGGTCACCGTCGACGCCGCCGTCGGCAACGACAAGTTCTATTTCAACCACGCCCCGCTGCGCCTGGACGGCCTGGCCGTGACGGCCCCGGACGGCAGCGCCGCCGAAGCCGAGAACATCAACAAGGGCAAGCTGCGCAGCACCTTCGACCTGCAACTGAAGCAGGCCGGCACCTACCGCGTGGCCGTGGTCAACGACGGCGTGTTCGCGCGCTGGAAGGAAGACGGCAAGAACAAGCGCTACTTCGGCAAGCCCGAAGGCCTGGCGCAGGCCGTGCCGGCCAAGGCCGATGAACTGGAAGTCTCGCAAAGCCTGGGCCGCGTCGAAACCTTCGTGACCGCCGGCAAGCCTTCGGCCGTCAAGCCGGTCGGCCGCGGCCTGGAACTGGCGCCCGTGACCCACCCGAACGACCTGTTCACCGACGAGCCCGCCACCTTCCAGATGCTGCTGGACGGCAAGCCCGCCGCCGAACTGGAAGTCAACGTGGTACCCGGCGGCAGCCGCTATCGCGACAAGGTCGGCGAAATCCAGCTGAAGACGGACAAGGACGGCAAGTTCTCCGTGAAGTGGCCGCAGCCCGGCCTGTACTGGATCGAGGCCGGCATGGAAGACGCCAAGGTCAGCGTGCCGCAAGCCAAGAAGCGCCGCCTGTCCTACGCGGGCACGGTCGAAGTGCTGCAGCCCTAAGCCGCCGCAGGCGCATGGCCAACTCTCCTTCGTACGCCCAGCGCGGCGCGCCGGCCGCGGCCGTGCGCGTCGCCTATGGCGCCATGCCGGCAATGCCGGCGGCGCCCGCGGCGTTGGCCGGCGCCACCATGGGCACCACCTGGTCGGCGCGCATGGCGCTGCCGGCCGGACGCACGGAAGCCGCGGCGCGCCATGCCATCCAGGCGGCACTGGACGAAGTGGTCGCCCAGATGAGCACCTGGGAAGCGGATTCCGACATCACGCGCTACAACCAGGCCGCGGCCGGCTGGCAGGAATTGCCCGCGGAATTCTTCCATGTGCTGAGCCACGCGCTGGCGCTGGCCGGGGACTCCGGCGGCGCGTATGACCCCACGGTAGGACCGCTGGTGAACGCCTGGGGATTCGGACCGCACCAGCGCGCCTTCGAGCCGCCCGCGCCTGCCGCCATCGAGGCGGCGCGCGCGCGCTGCGGCTGGCGCCGCGTGCGGCTCGACACCGAACGCCACGCCGCGCTGCAGCCGGGCGGCGCCTATCTGGATCTTTCCTCCATCGCCAAGGGTTACGGCGTGGACCGCGCCGCGATGGCGCTCGATGCCCTGGGCATCACCCAATACCTGGTCGAAGTGGGCGGCGAATTGCGCGCGCGCGGCAAACGGCCCGACGGCCAGCCCTGGCGCGTCGCGATCGAAGTGCCGGACGCGAGCGACGACCATGCGCTGGCCCTGCCGCTATCCGACCGCAGCATCGCCACCTCGGGCGATTACCGCCGCCACGCGGGCAACGGCGACGAGCGCTACGCCCACACCATCGATCCGCGCACCGGACTGCCGGTGCGCAACAATCTGGCCTCGGTCACCGTGCTGCATTCCGGATGCATGCAGGCCGACGCGCTCGCCACCGCCCTGACCGTGCTGGGCGAAGACGAGGGCCTGGCCTATGCGCGCCGCCACGATCTGGCGGCCTTGTTCATCCTGCGCGAGCGCGACGCCTGGCGCGTCGTCGCCACGCCCGCATTCCAGGCGCTTGCCGCCATAGCCTGACGACATGCCAGCAACCCGGTTGATCGCGGCAGCATGCGTGGTGGGCGCCTGGCTGCTTCTGTGCGTCTGGGCCCGCCGCCGCGCCAAGCGCCATCAGGCGCAGCAGGAGCAGGCCTTGCAAGCCCTGCAGGCGCCCGTCCCTGAAGACACCTTGCTGATCGCCTATGCCACGCAGACCGGCTATGCCGAATCGCTGGCGGCGCAGACCGCCGAATCCCTGCGCGCGGGCGGCCTCGCCGTGCGCGTGGCCTCGCTGGAACAGCTGGATGCCAAGCGTCTTGCGGCGTATCGCCGCATGCTGTTCGTGGTCAGCACCTATGGCGAAGGCGATCCGCCCGACGCCGCCGCGGCCTTCGCCGAACAGATGCAGCAGACGGTCCCGGCGCTGGCCGGCGCGCATTACGCGGTGCTGGCACTGGGCGACAGCGAATACGCCCAGTTCTGCGGCTTCGGCCATCGCCTGGACGACTGGCTGCACGCGCAGGGCGCGACGCCGCTGTTCGACCTGGTGGAAGTCGACAACGGCGACCCCGCCGCCCTGCGCCATTGGCAACACCACCTGGGCCTGCTGGCCGGACGCAGCGACCTGCCCGACTGGCAGGCGCCGGTGTACGAATCCTGGCGCCTGGCCGCGCGCGAGCAGCTCAATCCACATAGCCAGGGCGGCCCCTGCTACCTGCTGACGCTGACGCCGCCAGCCGATGGCGTGCGCGGCTGGCAGGCCGGCGACATCGCCGAGATCGGCCCGCGGCGCGAAGCCGGCGGCCCCTTGCTCGCGCATCGCGAATACTCGATCGCATCGCTGCCGGAAGACGGTTCGATCCAGTTGCTGGTGCGCCAGATGCGCGGCGCCGATGGCGCGCTGGGCCTGGGCAGCGGCTGGCTCACCCACATCGCCCAGCCCGGCGACGCGATCGACCTGCGCGTGCGCGTCAACCGCAATTTCCACGCCCCTGCCGACGACCGTCCGCTGCTGCTGGTGGGCAACGGCACCGGCCTGGCCGGCCTGCGCGCGCTGATCAAGGCGCGCCGCGCCGCGGGCCGCCGTCGCAACTGGCTGGTGTTCGGCGAACGCAATGCGGCGCATGACTGGTTCTGCCGGGAAGAGATCGACGCCTGGCGCGCCGACGGCACGCTGGAACGCGTGGACGCGGTGTTCTCGCGCGATCAGGCCGACCGCCGCTACGTGCAGCACCATCTGCGCGATGAGGCCCAGGCCGTGCGCGCCTGGGCCGATGCCGGCGCCGCGATCTACGTCTGCGGCAGCCTGCAAGGCATGGCCGGCGGCGTGGACGCCGCCCTGCAGGACATACTGGGCGCCGCGCGCCTGCAGGCCATGCAGCGCGACGGCCGCTACCGCCGCGACGTGTACTGAGCTGTGTTTACTGCAGCTTGATATCGGCCTTCTCGATCACGGTCTTCCAGCGGTCGCGCTCGGCGCGGATCTGCTGGCCGAACTCGGCCGGAGTATTGCCCAGCGGGAACGCGCCCGTCTCTTCCATCTTGGCCGCGGTCGCCGGATCGCGCACGGCGCGGGCGAAGGCGTCGGCCAGCTTGTCGCGCACGTCGTCAGGCATGCCGGCAGGTCCCACCACGCCGTACCAGGCCGTCACGTCGTAATCCTTGTAACCCTGCTCCGCGAACGTCGGCACGTCCGGCAGACGCGGGTTGCGCTGGGCGCCGGTGATGGCCAGGGCGCGCAGGTGATTGCTCTTCAGATAGGGCAGCGACGACGGGAAATTGTCGAAGATCACCGGCACCACGCCGCCCACCGTATCGGTCAGCGCGGGCGCCGAACCGCGCTAGGAAATGCTGTTCATCTTGCCGCCGATGATCTGCAGGAACCAGATCATGCCCAGGTCGTTCACGCCGCCCGCGCCGGCATTGGCATAGCCGTCCTTGTTGGGATTGGCGCGCACGTGCTCGACGAACTCGGCCAGCGTCTTGGCTGGGAACTGCGGATTCACGCTGAGGATGTTGGGGCTGGTGACCAGGTTGCTGACGGGCGTGAAATCCTTCACCGGATCGTAAGCCAGCTTGGGGAACAGGTGCGGCGCGGTGCCGTGCGTGCTGACGGTGGCCAGGCCCACGGTGTAGCCGTCCGGCTTGGCCCGAGCGGTGGCGGTCATGCCTATGGTGCCGGACGCGCCCGTGCGGTTCTCCACGACGATCTGCTGGCCCAGGATCTCGCCCGCCTTGGCGGCCGCAAGCCGGCCCACGATATCGGTCGGGCCGCCCGCAGGGAACGGCACGATCAGCGTGATGGGATGGTCGGGAAAAGCCGCGTGGGCGGCGGGCAGCATGGCGGCCAGCGCCAGGGCTACGCAAGTCTTGCGCATCATGGGTATGTCTCCTGTACGGATGGTTGGAATTCTTATGTGGCCGCGCCGGCGGCGGCTTGCGCCATTGCTTCACGGCGCAGGATCTTGCCGGGGCGGGCCATCCCGGGGCGGGCCATGCCGGCTTCGGCCGGGAAGACCTGCTGGCCGTTGACCAGCACGTGCTCCACGCCCGCGGAAGCCAGCGTCGGCGCCTCCCAGGTGGCGCGGTCCTCGACCGTGTCGGCGTCGAACACGACGATGTCGGCCCAGGCGCCCTCGCTCAGCTGGCCGCGCCCGGCCAGGCCGAACACGCGGGCCGGCAGGGAAGTCATCTTGGCGACCGCGGTCTCCAGCGTCATCAGCTCGGCCTCGCGCACGTAGCGGCCCAGCACGCGCGTAAAGCTGCCCCACAGCCGGGGATGCGGATGCGCGTCGTTGGGCAGGCCGTCCGAGCCCACCATGCAGCATTCGTGCTGGAAGATGCGCTGGACCTCGGCCTCGTCCATGGCGAAGTAGATCGCGCCCGCGGGACACAGCCGCTGCGCCGCGGTGGTCTTGTCGCAGCCCCAGCGCGCCGCAATGTCGCTGAGAAACTGGCCGCCGCATTCGGGATGGGGCGTGGACCAGGTGATGCGTATGTCCTCGATGGTCTCGGCGCGCTCTGGAATCAGGATGGTGGAGCTGCCGGGGTACGGGTAGATGTCCAGCGCCACCTCGACGCCCTCGCCACGCGCGCGGTCGATGTTGGCCAGCGTGGCGCGGCTCTTGCCCCAGTTCTGCGGCATCATGCATTTGTGGTGCGACAGCACGGTGGCGCAACCCGTGTTACGACCAACCGAGAGCACCTCGTCGACGGCCGCCTCGACCTCGTCGCCTTCGTTGCGGATATGGCTGGTATGCATGGCGCCGCGCGCCGCCGCCACCCGCGCAAGCCCCTCCAGTTCAGCGGGACGCGCCGCGCCGCCAGGCTGGTAGGCCAGGCCCGTGCTGAAGCCCACCGCGCCCGCGGCCAGGGCTTCGTCCAGCATGCGCTGCATGCTGTCCTGTTCTTCGGCCGTAGGCTGCGCCGCGGGGTCGCGCATGGCGGCCAGTCGCAGGTTGGCGTGCCCCACCAGGGCCGCCACATTGATCATGGGCTGCTGCGCGCGCAACTCGCCGAAATAGGCCTGCATGTCGGCGAACAGCGGCGTCTCCCCCAGCAGGGCCAGCGCCGCGGCCGTATTGCCCGGCAAGGGCGCCGGGGCGCCGCTCACTCCGCAATTGCCCACCACCACCGAGGTGATGCCCTGGGTGGTCTTCCATTCCAGGCCGGGCCGCTCCACGAACATCAGGTCGTCGTGGCCATGCACATCGATGAAGCCGGGGGCCACGATCTTGCCGCGCGCGTCCACCCGGCGCGTGGCAGTCCTGCCCGACAGGTCGCCGATGGCGGCGATGCGCTCGCCCGCCACGCCCACGTCGGCGCGCCGACGTGGGCCGCCCAGGCCGTCGATGACCCAGCCGCCTTCAATGATCAGATCCAGAGGTTCCTGCCGCATGGTGCTCCCGCCTTGAGGGTGTCGCCGGCGGATACGCCAGGCCAGCGGACGCCGAAAGGGTCTAGTATCGTCGGCCGGATCAATCTGGGAAAATTGTTTTTATTGATCCATCTATCGCTATTTGAAATGAATCGTCTGCCCAAGCACGTCACCCTGAAGCACCTGACCGCCTTCGTCGCGGTGGCCCAGGAATCCAGCTTCACGCACGCGGCCAAGCGCCTCTTCCAGACGCAGTCGTCGGTGACCAGCCTGGTGCGGCAGCTGGAAGACGCGCTCGCCACGCAACTGTTCGCGCGCACCAGCCGGCGCGTGCTGCTGACGGCGGCCGGCGAGGAATTCCTGCCGCGCGTCATGCGGCTGCTGGCGGATTTCGATGGGGTGATAGACGACGTGCAGCGCTATGGCGCGCTGGAGCGCGGTCGGGTCGGGGTGGCGGCAGCGCCGTCTGCCATCACGCAGATCATCGCGCCCGCCGCCACGGCGTTTTCCGCCCGCTACCCGGCGGTGCGCCTGTATCTCAGCGACGACAACTCCGGCCGCATCCAGCGCAAGGTCGCCGCGCGCGAGGTCGACTTCGGCCTGACCAGCCGCTGGGCCGACGCGCCCGGCCTGCAGTTCGACGCCCTGCTGGAAGATCGTTTCGGCGTGTTGTACCGGGAAGACGACGCCAGCCTGCGCCCCGTGCGCGACGGCACGATGCGCTGGTCGGACCTGGCCGGCCGCAAACTGGTGGGGGTGGTGGACGAGACCGGCATCATGGCGCTGTTGCGCGCCCGCGCCGACCTGCCGATAGAAGCCGGCGCGCCATTCTACGAAGCGTCCAGCACCACCTCGCAGGCGGCGCTGGTCCAGGCCGGCCTGGGCGTGGCGCTACTGCCTGCGCTGGCCGCGCAGCGGGTAATGGAGCCGGGACTGGCCTACGCACTGCTGGCGCGACCCACGGTCGTGCGCACGGTCTGCATCATCCGGCACAAGGAATACCCCTTGAGCCCCGCCGCGCAGGCGCTGATTCGCGCCATCCACGACTACCTGCGCAGCGCGCCGCTGCCGGCCGGCTGCAAGCGCATGCCAGCCAAGGCTTTGAAAGCCTGAAAGACAGGCTCGGCGCGATCAGGCTCCGCGCAGCTTCTCATCCAGCGCCGCCAGCCCCGCCGCGAACACGTTGCGGCCCACGGCGTTGGCCACGTCGCTCAGCTCCGCGCCCTCGACGCGGAAATCCGCCCACCACTCCACCAGCGTGTGGCCGCCCTCGGTGACGGCATGCAGGGACACGCCGGCGATGTAGTCGCGCATGGGCAGGTCGGTCTCGATGATGGAGTAGCGCAGCGCCGTGCCCGGATCGTCCAGCATCAGCAACTGCTCGCGGACGAAACCGGAAGGCTTGAGCGACAGGTGCCGCACGCTGCCTACGGCGTCATGGCGGCCGCCCTCTTCCAGGCGGCTTTCGGCGATGCCGGGATGCCAGGCGGCCAGGCCGTTGAAGTCGCGGAAACTGGCCCAGACTTTCTGAAGCGGCGCGTGGATGATGGCGCTGACGTGTACGGTATGCGGCATGCGGACTCCTGCGGGCGCGCGGCCCAGGGATGGAGAAAACGTCGGAAGCGACGGAATCAGAACGTCAGGCTCTTGAATTCGCGCGTTGCCGCGGTCAGTGCCTGTTCAGTGGGCAGCCGCTCCATCGAGCTGGCGCCATAGAAGCCATGGCAATGCTTGCACGCGCGCAGCACGTAGGCCGCGTCTTCGGGCGTGGCGATGGGACCGCCGTGGCACAGCACGATGATATCCGGGCGCACCGCCAGCGCGGCAGCGGCGATGCGGTCGATGGCCGCCACGCAACCGTCCAGCGTCTGCGCGGTCTCGGCGCCAATCGAGCCGCCGGTCGTCAGGCCCATATGGGCCACGATGATGTCGGCGCCGGCCTTCGTCATGGCGACGGCGTCGTCCTCGTTGAACACGTAGGGCGTGGTCAGCATGCCCTTCTTGTGGGCCAGGCGGATCATGTCCACTTCCAGCGCGTAGCCCATGCCGGTCTCTTCCAGGTTGGCGCGGAAGGTGCCGTCGATGAGGCCCACGGTGGGAAAGTTCTGCACGCCGGCAAAGCCCTGGCGCTTGAGGTCGTCCAGGAACACGTCGAAATCGCAGAACGGATCGGTGCCATTGACGCCGGCCAGCACCGGCGTCTTCTTCACCACCGGCAGGACTTCGCGCCCCATGTCCACCACGATCTCGTTGGCGTTGCCATAAGCCAGAAGCCCCGCCAGCGACCCGCGCCCCGCCATGCGGTAGCGGCCCGAGTTATAGATCACGATCAGGTCGATGCCGCCCGCTTCCTCGCACTTGGCGGACAGGCCGGTGCCCGCGCCGCCGCCGACGATGGGCGTGCGCGAGCGCACCATGGCGCGATACTTGTCCAGGAGTTCGTTGCGGTCAAAGCGCGGCATGGCGGCGGTCCTCAGTGTGTAGCGATTTCAAGAAATTGGTCGACCGCGGTCTGGGCGAAGAGCGGGTCGTTGATATGGCACGGCACGCGCACCAGGCGGCGGTCGGCGGTCTGCACCAGATTCGCCTCCAGCGCCGCGTACAGCGCGGCGTCGGCTTCCGGATCCCAGAACGCCTGTCCCGGCGCGTCCAGCGCAGAGACGCCGCCCTCCGGGATCAGGAAGCGCACCGGACCCTGGCATTGATTCAGCCTTGCGGCGATCCATTCGCCCTGGCGGGTGTTTTCTTCCACGGTGGTGCGCATCAGCGTCACCTGCGGATTGTGCGGATAGAACTTGCGGCCGCGGTAGCGTTCCGGAACGGTGTCCATGGCGCCGAAATTCACCATGTCCAGCGCGCCGCAGGAGCCCACGTAGGGCAGCCCGGTGCGGGCCACTGCGCCGAAGCGGTCCTCGGTGCAGGCCAGCACGCCGCCAAACAGGAAGTCGCAGACTTCGGTGGTGGTCAGGTCCAGCACGCCGCCCAGCAGATGGCTGTCCAGCAGCTTTTCCATCGACTGCCCGCCCGTGCCGGTGGCATGGAACACCAGGCAGTCGTAGCGGGACTCCAGCAGCGGCGTCACCTGCTGCACGCAGGCGGTGGTGACGCCGAACATGGTGATGCCCACGGCGGGCCGGCCGTCATCGGCCGTAGCGCTCGCCGCCTGTTTGAAGGCGCCGCCGATCGCGCCGGCGGCATTGGCCAGCACCCGGCGGGAAATGCGGTTCAGGCCCGCGACGTCGGTCACGGAATACATCATGGCAATGTCCGAGGGCCCGACATAGGGCGCGACATTGCCCGAGGCCATCGTCGACACCATCAGCTTGGGCGTGCCGATCGGCAGCGCGCGCATGGCGGGCGTGATCAGCGCGGTGCCGCCCGAGCCGCCCAGGCCCAGCAGCGCGCCTATCCCGGCGTTGCCGGCCGCGTAGCGTTCGAACGCCAGCGCCATGGCCGCGATGGCCGTGCCACGGTCGCCGGTGAAGACCGCGCCGGCGCCGCCCGGATGGCTGGCGGCCACCTCGCTGGCCTGCACCTGTGCCGCGCTGGCGGCGCCGGAAGTGGACACGTCCACCGACACCGGATCCAGTCCGTCCCGGCGCAGCAGGTCCATCACGTACTCAGCCTCTTGGCCCTTGGTGTCATAGGTGGCGGCCACGTAGATCCGCCGATTCGTATGCGTCATGACTCCTCCGCGGGCGGCTACACTCGGTGCGCGCCTCGATATGTGAGGCCGCGAGGCCTGTAGAATCTAGAAATGAGACGAAAGAATCATACTGAGACACCTGTCTCACGTCAAACTCCCGCCCCCTCCGCGGCCGGCACGGCGCGCCTGATCGCGCCGGCCAGTCCGCAAGCCGCCGCCAGCGGCGAACCGCCGCACGGGCCGCGCGCGCGCATGCGCAAGATCCTGCTGGATGCGGCGCAGCGGCTGATGGCCCAGGGCATCACGCCGTCGGTGGCCGAACTGGCCGAACACGCGCAGGTATCGCGCGCCACCGCCTATCGCTACTTTCCCAGCCAGAGCGCGCTGATCGCAGCCGTGGTGGACGAGAGCCTCGGGCCCATCCTGGCCTGGGACTCTGCCGCGCCCGACGCCGCCGACCGCATCGACGAACTGCTGCGCTTCGCCTACCCCCGGCTGGCAGCGCACGAAGCGCCGCTGCGCGCCGCCATCATGGTGTCGCTGCAGCAGCACGCCGAAGCCAGCGCCGGACGCGCCGCAACCGAACCCCGGCTGGTGCGCGGCCATCGCGTCGACATACTCAGGCGCGCCATCGCGCCGCTGGCGCCCGAGCTGACCCCGGCCCAGCTGGACCGCGTGGCCCAGGCCTTGTCGCTGGTCTATGGGACGGAGGTGTTCCTGGTGTTGAAGGACATCTGGAAACTGGAGCTGGCCGAACTCACGGACGTGGCGCGCTGGACCGCCCGCGCCATCATCGCGCAGGCGCGCGCAGAGGCGAAGGCCGCCAAGGCCTGAACGGCTTCAATCGCGCCGGTTCATCCCGGCGGAGATGGCCCGCGCCGTGCGGCACAGCGGCTCCAGGCACTGCTCCACCATCTGCTCGGCCGTGCGCACGCCCTGGATCCACACGATGTTGACGCAGCCGTAGAGCCGCCCCGGCGCGGCCAGGATAGGCAGGGCGATGGCCTCCAGCCTATCGTTCTGGTCCTTGCGGGTCTTGTCGTAGTCGCCGCCAAAGCGCTGCTCGCGCAGGCCGTAGCCTTGGCGGCGTGTCTGCTCCAGCATTTTCTCCACGGCGGCGCAATCGTGGGCCAGCGCGTCGCCCTCGCGGCGGCTGCGGCGCAGCGCGGCCAGGATCGAATCGCGCTCTTTGTCGGCGCAGAACGCCAGATACGCGCGCCCCACCGCGGAGCGCAGCATGTTGATCTGGAAGCCGATGTTGTCGCGGCGGATGGTGAAGTACGACTGGCTGCGGTTGGTTTCGCGCACGATCATGGCGGTGCCGCGGCGCACCGTCAGGTCCGACGGCCACAGCACCTGCGCCTGCAGCCGGTCCAGCTCCGGCGCCGCGCACTGGCCCAGCAGATCCAGCACGCGCGCGCGCCGGCTGGGCTCGTTGAGCGAGCTGGCGGGGCAAAAATAGTCGTCCGCGATCCGCCGCCAGATCAGTCCGCGCAGTTGCAGCGTCGCCAGGATGCGCAGCAGCGTGGCCTTGGCGTAGCCGGTGCGCACATGCAGCTCCTGCAGGCTTGCGCCCTGCGTGGCGCGCACCTCGTCCAGCACGATCAGGCCGCGCTCCAGCGCGTCTATGGTCTTTACCTTCGGCGTCCAACGGCTCATTGCGCCCCCTCTTTCAGCACAACCGGAAATTTCACTCAGTGAAACTCTAGCAAAACCTGCTTGAGCCGCCCACCCCCCGCGAAATATCGTGGCGTCTAACGCAAGCCGCGGTGGCTGGCGGAACGGGAAGAGAGGCGGGAATGAGCGGACAGGCTGTACGCAATGTGCTCTGGATCATGTGCGACCAACTGCGCTGGGACTACCTGTCCTGCTATGGGCACCCGCGCCTGCGCACCCCCAATATCGATCGTCTGGCCGCCGAAGGCATGCGTTTCGACAATGCCTTCGTGCAGGGCCCGGTCTGCGGGCCGTCGCGCATGTCCTATTACACCGGCCGCTATGTCACCAGCCACGGTGCGGTGTGGAACTTCGTCCCCATGCCTGTCAGCGAAATGACGCTGGGCGACTACCTGCGCCCCCTGGGCGTGCGCGTGGCGGTGGCGGGCAAGACCCACGTGGAGGCCGACAGGTCCGGCATGCGGCGCCTGGGCATAGATCCGGCAAGCGCCAGCGGCCTGCTGGCCGCGCAAGGCGGCTTCGAGCCCTACGACCGCGACGACGGCATCTGGCCGCCGGGCTTCAGCGACGAATCGCACCACTACACGCAATACCTGCGCAAGCAAGGCTACGACGGCGCCAATCCCTGGCACGACCACGCCAACTCGGCGCTGGGCGCCAACGGCGAGATCCTGTCCGGCTGGAACATGCGCTATGCCGGCCTGCCGGCGCGCGTCGCGCAAGCCGACTCCGAAACGCCCTACATGACGCGGCGCGCGATCGAATTCATGGAGCAAAGCGGCGAGCAGCCCTGGGTGCTGCATCTGTCCTACATCAAGCCGCACTGGCCCTATGTCGCACCCGCGCCGTACCACGCCATGTACTCGGCCGACGACATGCAACCCGCCAAACGCGCGGCGCGCGAACTCGAAAACGCGCATCCCGTGCTGCAGGGCTTTCGCCAGGCCGAGGTCAGCAGGAACTTTTCCTGCGACCAGGTGCGCGAGACCGTGATACCCACCTACATGGGCCTCATCAAGCAGGTCGACGACCAATTGGGCGTGCTGTTCGACTACCTGCGGCGCAGCGGCCGCGACCAGGACACCATGGTCATCTTCTGCAGCGACCATGGCGACTACCTGGGCGACCACTACCTGGGCGAGAAGGAACTGTTTCACGATTGCGTGGCCAAGGTGCCGCTGATCGTGCGCCTGCCCGGCGACGGCGCGCGCCGCGGCGCGGTGGAATCGCGGCTGGTGGAAGCGATCGACCTGGTGCCCACCATCCTGGACGCGCTGGGCGCCGAGATCCCCGACCACATCCTCGAAGGCCGTTCCCTGCTGCCGCTGCTGCGCGGCGAGGAACCCTCCGACTGGCGCCGCGCCGTGTTCTCGGAAAACAACTACGCGTTCCGCGACTTCGTGCGCGAACCGCTGGGCCGTCCCGCCGACGGCTGCCACACCATCATGGTGCGCGACCACGATTGGAAGTACGTCCATTTCGAAGGCCTGCGTCCGCAGCTGTTCGATTTGCGCGCCGACCCGGACGAGTACGACGACCTGGGCGCGGATCCCGCGCACGCGTCCGTGCGGGAACGCTACCAGGCCATGCTGTTCGACTGGCTGCGCAACCGCAGGATCCACCCCACCGTCAGCCACGCCGCCATGACGGGATGGACACGCAAGGAGGACTCGGTCGGCATCCATATCGGCAGGTGGTAGCGCAGCGCGCCCGGACCAGGGCGCCTGAAAAAATAAACTCAGGAGACAGCATGAAATCGCAATTACTTGCGCTGGCAGCCTGTATGGCCGCCAGCACGGCGTCGCACGTCCAGGCGCAGGAGGAGTGGCCCACGCGCGCCATCCGCATCGTGGTCGCCTTTCCCGCGGGATCGCCGGGCGACACCGCCGCGCGCATCGTGGCCGACGCCGTGGGGCAGTCGCTCAAGCAGCCGGTCATCGTCGAGAACCGCCCCGGCGCGGGCGGCAACATCGGCGCCGAAGCGGTGGTCCGTGCGCCCGCCGACGGCTACACCTTCCTCGAAGCGCCCGACACCGTCGTCACCATCAACCCCGCCATCTACCGCAAGCTGAATTTCAAGGCCGACGACCTGACGCCGGTGGTCGCGCTGGCGAACTTCAACCAGATGCTGGTGTGCTCGGCCGCCTCGGGCCTGCGCACGCTGGCGCAGCTGGACGCGCAAGCCAAGAAGACGCCTGGCGCCCTCAGCTATGCCTCCGGCGGCCAGGGCGTGCCTGGCCATCTGGCGATGGAGCTCTATCTGTCGGGCGCCGGCCTGGACATCCTGCACGTCCCCTACAAGGGGCCGTCGCCCGCCACGCAGGACGTGCTGGCCGGCCAGGTGCCCTGCGGTTATCTGGCCTCGCCGGTGGTCGCGCCCTACGTTGCGGCCGGCAAGCTCTACGGGCTGGCGGTGTCGGGCAGCGCGCGCTCGGGCCAGGCGCCGGACGTGCCGACCATGCAGCAGGCCGGCGTGGCCGGCTACGACGCCACCTTCCGCGAAATGCTGTTCGCGCCCAAAGGCACGCCGGCCGCCATCGTGCAACGCATGAATACGGAGGTGGCGCGCGCCCTGGCGCTTCCGGAGGTGAAGCAGAAGCTGCAAGGCAACGACCTCGATCCGCAGCCCGAATCGCCCGACGCCACTGCGCTGCGCTTGCGCGAGGACGCCGCCAAATGGACCGGCGTCATCCGCAAGATCAATCTCAAGGTGGACTGAGACGCCCGCCCCTTTCCCCCGTCCGCGCCCTTTCCGCCGCGCGGGCAGCAGTACCCGACACAGGAGGCACCATGAACACCGCAACACCGACCACCGTCTTCGGCTCGCTCAAGGATTACCGCAAGGGCTCGATCGAGATCACGCAAGGCTCGCCGCGCCATTACGTCTTTTCCAACATTTTCGAGGTGGCCGCGAACTCGGCGCCCTACGAAAAGGTCGTCGTCGGCAAGAACCTGGAATACGTCATCGAAACGCTGCGCGCCGAAGGCGTATCGCCTTGGTACGCCTGCAGCCACGACGAGTTCGCGATCCTGATGGACGGCCAGGCCCAGGTCGAGTTCCTGGCGCTGGACCAGCCGCCCCCCGCCGCTGACGGCACGGCGCTGGCGGGGACGGCCCCCGCCGGCAAGCCCATGGGCCGCGTGCTGCTGGGCCGCGGACACCAATGCCTATTGCCCGCCGGCTGCGCCTACCGCTTCACCGCACCGTATCCGGGCGTGCTGCTGATCCAGACCCGCGCCGGCGAATTGTCCGTCGAGAAGTGGGCGGACATCTGCCTGCAGTAAGCCGCCCCCCTTTTTCCTTTTCTGGAGTACCGATATGGCCATGCTGGACACCCCCGCTCCCGCCTCTTCCTTCGCCGCCGGCAAAGTCGTGGCTAGGCCCGCCGACGCCGTCACCGGCTACAAGCGCTTCGATCTCGGCGCGTTCACCTTCACCCGTGACGAATACTTCGTCAAGGTGCACTGGCCTTCCAAGGGCCAGACGCGCACCCACGCCATCGCGGCCGACGCTTTCCTGCGCGCGCTGATGCGCGACGTGGCCTGGGGCTTCTTCTACGGCTGGGTCAACTTCGACCACGTGTTCGGCACGCGCAACCACTACGGCAAGGTGGACGTCTACGCCGGCTCGTTCAACGGCGTCATGAAGGCCGCGGGCGTGGACTACACGGAAACCTTCGACACGCCGCTCATCATGGCCACCTTCAAGGCCATGCTGCACGACTGGACCAACGAAGGCTTCGATCCGTTCGCCGCGCCCGAGGAAACCGGCTCCGCCTTCGGCCGCAAGCACGGCGACAACATCGCCGCCATCGAGCGTTCGCGCATCGCCACGCGCCGCATGCCCGGCCTGCCGGAAGACTCGCCGCTGCGCGACGACCTGCCGGTCAACCGCGCCTTCGCCGACGTGACCCAGGATGAGCCGCAGATCCAGGCCGAACCGGGCTACGAGGGCGCGCTGCACGCGTTCAGCCTGTTCAAGTACCTGTCGCGCTCGGACGTGACCTGGAACCCTTCTGTCACCTCCGTCTGCGGCGCCAGCCTGTTCTGCCCCACCACCGAGGAGTTCATCCTGCCGGTGTTCCATGGCAATGACCGCGTCGAATGGTTCCTGCAACTGTCCGACGAAATCGTCTGGGACATCGGCGACAAGGACACCGGCGCGCCGCGCGCCCGCGTCACCATGCGCGCAGGAGACATCTGCGCCATGCCCGCCGACATCCGCCATCAGGGTTATTCGACCAAGCGCTCGATGCTGCTGGTCTGGGAGAACGCCACCCCCGATCTGCCCCAGCGCTACGAAAGCGGCGAACTCGCGCCCTACCCCGTCGAGTTCTGAACCCGCCTCCTTCCACCCATCACGTATCCAGAGCCATGCAGAACAAACTCTTTATCGACGGCCGTTTCGTGGACGCAGCCGCCGGCGGCACGATAGACGTGCTCAACCCGCACGACGGAACCCTCATCACTGCCATCGCCGCGGCCGAAGCCGAAGACGTGGACCGCGCGGTCGCGGCCGCGCAACGCGCCTTTCCCGCCTGGTCGCGCATGGCGGCGGCCGAACGCGGGCGCCTGCTGCTCAAGCTGGCCGACCTGATCGAAGCCAACGCGGAAGAACTGGCGCAGCTGGAAACGCTGGACACCGGCCATCCGATACGCGACACGCGCGGCCTGGACGTGCCGCGCACCGCCGGCTGCTTCCGTTACTTCGGCGGCATGGCCGACAAACTGCAAGGCAGCGTCATTCCGGTGGAAGCGGGCTTCCTCAACTACGTGCAGCGCGCGCCCATCGGCGTGGTCGGCCAGATCGTGCCGTGGAACTTCCCGCTGATGTTCACCAGCTGGAAGCTGGGGCCGGCGCTGGCGGCCGGCAACACGGTGGTGCTAAAGCCTTCCGAACTCACCCCCCTGTCGACCCTGCGTATCGCCGAACTGATGGCCCAGGCGGGCTTTCCCGAAGGCGTGGTCAACATGGTCCCCGGCTACGGCCACACCGCAGGCCAACGCCTGGCCGAGCATCCCGGCGTGGGCAAGATCGCCTTCACGGGGTCGACTGCCACCGGCCGCCGCATCGTGCAGGCGTCCCAGGGCAACCTCAAGCGGGTACAGCTGGAACTCGGCGGCAAGGGCGCCAATATCGTGTTCGACGACGCCAACCTCGACGCTGCCATCAACGGCGCGGCCTGGGCCATCTTCCACAACCAGGGCCAGGCCTGCATCGCAGGTTCGCGCCTGATGCTGCACGACAAGATCGCCGATGCCTTTCTGGAGCGCTTCACGGCGCTGGCGAATTCCATCCGCCTGGGCGACCCGCGTTCGCCCGATACCGAAATGGGTCCGCTGACCTCGGCGCAGCATCGCGACAAGGTCCTGTCCTACGTGGGCATTGCCGCCGAACAGGGCGCGCGCCTGCTGGCCGGCGGCCAGGCGCCCGGCGGCGAACTGGCCCGCGGCTACTACGTCGCGCCCACCATCGTCGAAGCCCGGCCCCAGGACCGCGTCGCGCAGGAAGAAGTCTTCGGCCCTTTCGTCACCGTGCTGCGCTTTGGCAGCGACGAGGAAGCGCTGGCCATCGCCAACGCCACCGATTACGGCCTGGGCAGCGGCCTGTGGACGCGCGACCTGGCCCGCGCCCACAAAATGGCAGGCGCCATCCACGCCGGCATGTGCTGGATCAACTGCTACAAGCGGGTCAATCCCGGCAGTCCGTTCGGCGGCGTGGGCCAGTCCGGCTACGGACGCGAAATGGGCTTCGAGGCCATGCATGACTACACTGAGGCAAGGTCCGTGTGGGTCAATGTGGACGCCGCCGTGCCGCCGCATTTCAAGCGCTGAGGAGCCGCCATGAACCCTGCCATGCCGAACGCCGAAACCGCCCTGACCGACACGGTCGCCGCCGCCTTCGCCCAGACGCCGGATCCCAGGCTGCGTCAGCTGATGCAGTCCCTGGTGCGGCATCTGCACGCCTTCGTTGCCGACGTCGAGCCCACCGAGGCCGAATGGATGGCCGCGATCCGGTTCCTGACCGAGACCGGCCAGATCTGTGACGGCGCGGTGCGGCAGGAATTCATCCTGCTGTCCGACACGCTGGGCGTATCGATGCTGGTGGACGCCATCAACCACCGCAAGCCGGGCCAGGCCACCGAGAGCACGGTGTTCGGCCCCTTCTACATGGCCGGCATGCCCGAGCGCGCGGCGGGCGAGGACATGGCGCAGACGCCAGGCGAGCCCGCGCTGGTGCATGGTCATGTGCGCGACACCGAAGGCCGGCCGCTGGCCGGCGCCGTGCTCGACGTGTGGCAGACGGCCGCCAACGGCATGTATTCGGGCCAGGACCTGGACCAGCCGCAGGGCAATCTGCGCGGCCGCTACCGCAGCGGCGAAGACGGCAGTTTCGCGATCCGCACCATCCTGCCGGTGTCCTATCCGATCCCGGGCGACGGTCCCGTCGGCCGCATGATGGCGGCGACCGGCCGGCACATCTTCCGGCCGGCGCATCTGCACTTCATGATCGATGCGCCTGGGCACCAGCGGCTGGTAACCCATCTGTTCAACGCCGGCGATCCGTATCTCGCGTCGGACGCGGTGTTCGGCGTGAAGCCCTCGCTGGTGCTGCAATACCGCCCGCAAGCTGCGGATTCCGCGCTGGGCAAGCGCTACGGCTTCGGGTCGGACTTCCACGAGGGACGTTATGACTTCGTGCTGCCCCGCGCTTGAGCACGCCGCCGGGGCGGCGCTGTGCCGGGTCGAAGACATTCCGGATGGCGGCTCGCTGACGGCGGAGATGGGCGCGCAGCCGGTGGTCCTGCTGCGGCGGGGCCAGACGGTCTGGGGCTACGTCAACCGCTGCCCCCACTTCTCGGTGACGCTCAACGCGGCCGACGGCGCGGTCCTGACCTACGAAGCCCAGGTATTGATGTGCGCGCATCATTCGGCCCTGTTCCGCTTCGAGGACGGGTTGTGCATCGAAGGCCCCTGCCAGGGCGCGGCGCTCGACCCGCAACCGCTGCGCGTGGACGCGGGACGCGTCTACGCGGCCGATTCGAATCTGAAAATCGATTGAAAGGTTGACGCCGCCGACAACAGTTGTTACACACACAGACGCATTGCACTTGCCCTCAGAATCTCTCCATAAGAGGTGGTTTATGAACAAGCGTATTGTTGTCGTAGGCGGCGGCGTAGGCGGCACCATGCTCGCCAATCAGCTCGCCGGAAAGCTGTACCCCGAAATCAGCCGCGGTGAAGTCTCCATCACGCTGCTGTCGGACACGCCGGATCACTACTACAAACCGGCGTTCATGTACGTGGCCTTCAACCTCTTCTTCCAAGAGGAACTGAAACGGCCGGAACGTTCCCTGCTGCGCCCCGAGATCGAATTCCGCGTCGACAAGGTCACGCGGTTCCACTTCGACCGCCAAGAGGTCGCCACGCAGGGCGGCAAGCGCTACGGCTATGACTATCTGGTCATCGCCACCGGCTGCGTACCCTCGCCCGAACGCATCGAAGGCCTGAAGGAGGCCGGAGACCACTTCTACCAATACGCGCCCGCCAGGCAGTTGGCGGACCGCCTGTCGCGCATCGAGCGCGGGCGGGTATTCATCAGCGTCACCTTCCCCAAGACGCCCAACGTCCCGCACCAGTGCGGCATCGCGCCGATCGAAACCACGCTGATGCTGGACGACTACCTGCGGCGGCGCGGCGTGCGCGACAAGGTGGAGATCATCTACACCTACCCCACCACCTCGCAGCTGCTTCGCAATTGCCTGTTCCTGCAGCGGCCAACCTGCGAAGTGCTACCCGCCATCTTCGAGCAGAAGGGCATACAGTTTCAACGCGGCTTCACCTTGTCGCGGGTCGATCCCGACCGGCGCATCGCCTACTCGGAGGAAGGCGGCGAACAGCCCTTCGACATCCTCATGGCCACGCCGCCGATACGCGCGGTGGATGTCGTGCTGGAGTCCGGCGTGTCGCAAGCCGAAAACAACGAAGGCTGGCTGCCGACCGACCACGAGACGCTGCAGGTCTACGGGCTGCAGAATGTCTACGTCATCGGCGACACCGTCGATCTGCCGGTCAGCAAGGCGGGCGGCTCCTGCCATAACCAGGCGCCGGTCATCGCCAACAACATCGCCGGCGAGATCCGGCTGGGCCAACCGTGCAGCGCCTATGACGGCCGGGTGCAGGCGGTGGCCCAGATGGGGCTGAACGCCGGCATGCCGCTCTGGTACGACTACACCCATGACGTGCTGCCCACGCCGCCCACCAAACTCGGCGGCCTGCTGCGCCACGGGTTCAACCGCGGCCTGTACTGGGCCGTCGCAAGGGGAATGCTATGAACGCGCCGCACGAAGCAAGCGCCACGCAGGCCGCCGACGCGGCCGCTCCGTTCCTGGGCGGCGGGCCGGGCGCACGCGCGCTGGCCGACAGGCTGGGCCTGCTGGCCGAAGCGGGACGGCTGGACAACATCGCCGACCTGCTGTCGCTGGCGTCCGATCTGGTGGATCTGCTGGATCAGTCCATGGTGGAAAAGCTGGCGCTGCTGTCGGAACAGGCCAGCAGCGCCGCCTGGACCGCCGCCAATACGCTGCGCGATGCCCACACGCGCACATTGCAGGAAGCGCGCCCTCCGAGCCTGACCGGCCTCATCGGCCTGATGCGCGATGAGGACACCCGCCGTGGCATGGCCGTGGTGCTGCGGGCGCTGCAGACGCTGGGCAGGCAGATGGCGGCGCAACGCAAGGACTACGCCGACGCAAGCTGAAGACGCATGTAAAAAACCCCCGGAAACTGGACGTCAGTCCAGCTTCCGGGGGTTGTTTTCATGCGCGGCCGGGATCTCGCCGCGCCGGACCCGTTTACTGCAAGGTCCGCGTAAAGACGAACTGCCCGTCCTGCCAGTCCACCGGCACCACGTCGCGCGGGCCGAAGCGGCCTTCCAGGATCAGGCGCGCCACCGGGTTTTCGATCTGCTGCTGGATCGCGCGCTTCAAGGGGCGCGCGCCGAACACCGGATCGAAGCCGGAGCGGGCCAGTTCCGCCAACGCGGGTTCGCTCACTTCGAGGCGCATCTCCTGCTTTTCCAGGCGCTCGCCCAGGCGGCGCAGCTGGATGCGGGCGATCGACTCGATGTGCTGCGCTTCCAGGCCATGGAACACGACCACTTCGTCGATACGGTTCAGGAATTCGGGGCGCAGGGTCTGCTTGAGCTCGTCCCACACCACTTCCTTGACCACTTCGTAAGGCTTGCCGGCCAGGCTCTGGATATGGTGCGAACCCAGGTTGGACGTCATCACGATCACCGTGTTGCGGAAGTCCACCGTGCGGCCCTGGCCGTCGGTCAGGCGGCCGTCGTCCAGCACCTGCAGCAACACGTTGAAGACGTCCGGATGGGCCTTTTCGACTTCATCCAGCAGCACCACGCTGTACGGCTTGCGGCGCACGGCTTCGGTCAGGTAGCCGCCTTCTTCGTAGCCCACGTATCCCGGCGGCGCGCCGATCAGGCGGGCCACCGAGTGCTTCTCCATGAATTCGCTCATGTCGATGCGGATCATGTGCTCTTCGGAATCGAACAGGAACTCGGCCAGCGCACGCGTCAGCTCGGTCTTGCCCACGCCCGTGGGGCCCAGGAACAGGAAGGAGCCGTAGGGGCGCGACGGGTCCGCCAGGCCGGCGCGCGAACGCCGGATGGCGTCGGACACCAGGCGCACAGCCTCGTCCTGGCCCACCACGCGCTTATGCAGGTATTCCTCCATGTGCAGCAGCTTCTCGCGTTCGCCCTGCATCATCTTGGACACCGGAATGCCGGTGGCGCGCGACACGACCTCGGCGATTTCCTCGGCGCCGACGCGGGTGCGCAACAGGCGCGGACGCCCTTCGCCGCCCTCGGCTTCCTCGGCCGCTTCCGCGGCGCCCACTTCGGCCGCCTTCAGGCGCGCTTCCAGGTCCGGCAGCTTGCCGTACTGCAGCTCGGCCAGCTTGTCGAACTGGCCCTTGCGCTGCAGTTCCGCCATTTCGGCGCGCACGCTGTCGATTTCTTCCTTGATGGCCTGCGTGCCCTGCACCGCCGCTTTCTCGGCCTTCCAGATTTCCTCGAAGTCGTTGTACTCGCGTTGCAGCTTTTCGAGTTCGTCCTCGATCACGCCCAGGCGGCGCTTGGAAGCGTCGTCGGATTCCTTCTTGACGGCTTCGCGCTCGATCTTGAGCTGGATGATGCGGCGGTCCAGCTTGTCCATCACTTCCGGCTTGGAATCGATTTCCATGCGGATGCGCGCGCCGGCCTCGTCGATCAGGTCGATGGCCTTGTCAGGCAGGAAGCGGTCGGTGATGTAGCGGTGCGACAGTTCGGCCGCGGCCACGATGGCCGGGTCGGTGATCTCGACGCCGTGGTGGATTTCATAGCGCTCCTGCAGACCGCGCAGGATGGCGATTGTGGATTCCACGTCGGGCTCGTCGACCAGCACCTTCTGGAAGCGACGCTCCAGCGCCGCGTCCTTCTCGATGTACTTGCGGTATTCGTCCAGCGTGGTCGCGCCGATGCAGTGCAGCTCGCCGCGTGCCAGCGCGGGCTTGAGCATGTTGCCCGCGTCCATCGCGCCTTCGGCCTTGCCCGCGCCCACCATGGTGTGGAGTTCGTCGATGAAGACGATGTTGCTGCCGTCGTCCAGCGACAGCTCTTTCAGCACGGCCTTCAGGCGTTCTTCGAATTCGCCGCGGAACTTCGCGCCGGCCAGCAGCGCGGCCAGATCCAGCGACAGCACACGCTTGCCGCGCAGCGTTTCGGGAACTTCGTCATTGACGATGCGCTGCGCCAGGCCTTCGACGATGGCGGTCTTGCCCACGCCGGGTTCGCCGATCAGCACGGGGTTGTTCTTGGTGCGGCGCTGCAGGATCTGGATGGTGCGGCGGATTTCGTCGTCGCGGCCGATCACCGGGTCGAGCTTGCCTTGGCGGGCGCGCTCGGTCAGGTCCATGGTGTACTTGGACAGGGCTTCGCGGTTGGATTCGCCTTCCGCGCCGGAGACGTTCTCGCCGCCGCGCACGGCGTCGATCGCGGCCTCCAGGGCCTTTTTCTGCAGGCCCGCGTCGCGCAGGATGCGGCCGGCGTCGCCCTTGTCGTCCGCCAGCGCCAGCAGGAACAGTTCGCTGGCAATATAGGTGTCGCCACGGCGCGCGGCTTCCTTGTCGGTGCGGGTCAGCACCGCCTGCAGGTCGCGGCCGACCTGGACGTTGTCGTCGCCCTGCACCTGCGGCAGGGACTTCAGGGCGCTGTCGATGGCCGACTGCACCCGGTTGACGGCCACGCCGGCGCGCGCCAGCAGGCTGCCCGCGCCGCTGTCGGAATCCGACAGCAAGGCGGAGAGCACGTGGATGGGCTCGATGTAGGGATGGTCGTTGCGGGCGGCCAGACTCTGAGCGTCGGCCAGGGCTTGCTGGAACTTGGTAGTCAGTTTGTCGAATCGCATAATGGTCGTTTGGCTTGTTGGGGAGCCTGACCGATACGTGCCGGCTGGCTCGATATCCTGAATATGCGGCCAGATGCGAGAATTTCAACACCCTGCCCGCGCCATGGTTTTTTCGACGTGCAGCAACAACCTGACCTATGAGCATATACGTTTTTGTCTACGGCACCCTACGCGCGGGCGAAATCAATGACCTGGCTCAAGCCGCCGCCCGGCGCGGCCTGCCGGCGGCCCGCCATGTCGGTCCGGCCAGCGTGCCGGGCCGCCTGGTGGACTTCGGCGACTGGCCCGGCCTGATCCCGGTGGACGACGGCCGGCGCGTGCGCGGCGACGTTTTCCAGGTGGAGCCCGCCCTGGTGGCGCTGATGGACGAGATCGAGGAGTACGAATCCGGCAAGCCCTGCTGCTTCGTGCGGCGCGAGGTCGTGGCGCGCCTGGAACCGCCCGCGCAAGCCCCGGAACTGCGCTGCCAGTACTACCCGATAGACCCGGCCCTGCGCGGCGCGGCGGTCGATATAGCCGCCGACGACTGGGTCGCTTACCGCCTTGCGCGCCCCCTATCGGACGCCCCGTAAGACGCCCGTAGTAACAACGGACTACAATACAGCTTGTCTTAAGCTTTATACCCATGCCGGCATCCGTCCGCGCAATGGGCACTATAGAGGTCATCGTATGCAAAAACGGGTCCCCGTTGCCCCTGATGCCGCCCATTGCTCCACATGCATGCTGGGGCATGTATGCGTGCCCGTGGGCATGGCAGCCGCGGAAGTGGAAAAGCTGGACGAACTGGTCAGGGAACGCGTGCGCCTTGAAAAAGGCAAGCCGCTCTATTCGCTGAATCACCCGCTGGACGCGGTCTACAGCGTGCGCTTCGGCAGCCTCAAGACGCAGCTGGAAGACGCGACCGGCCAGATCCAGGTCACCGGCTTTCATCTGCCCGGCGAAATCGTCGGCATGGACGGCATGCTGGACGGCAAGCACGTCTCGACCGCCGTGGCGCTGGAAGATTCCGAGGTCTGCGTCATCCGCCTGGCCGACATCGACCGGGTCGCGGCCCACCTGCCCTCGCTGCAGCAGCAGTTCCGCCGCCTGATGAGCCGCGAAATCAACCGCTCGCACCAGATGCTGGCATCGCTGGGCTCCATGCGCTCCGAGCAGCGCCTGGCCGCGTTCCTGCTGAACTTGTCGCAGCGCTACGCTTCGCTGGGCTATTCCTCCACCGAATTCGTGCTGCGCATGAGCCGCGAGGAAATCGGCAACTACCTCGGCCTGACCCTGGAAACGGTCAGCCGGCTGTTCTCGCGCTTTGCGCGCGACGGCCTCATCAAGATCAACCAGCGCGAGGTCCGCATCCTGGACCTGCCCGCGCTCAAGCAGTTGCTGGGCCAAGAGAGCTGCTGAATTTCCGCCGCGCCATGCGCCGCGCACCCATCCTCCCCTTGCTTGTAGCGCGGCCGGACCGCATGCGCGGCCTGGCCGCGCTGTTCGCCCTGGCGGCGCTCGCGCCGCTGGCCGCGCGCGCGCAGACGCCCCTGCCCGACCCTTACGACTACAGCGAAACCGCGCCCGCGCCCAAGCGCACGGCGCCCTTGCGCTGGCAGTCCGTGGAACTGGGCAAGCCCGGCCACCGCTACAAGATGCCGGTCTACGCCAACCGCGACCTGGCCAAGGACGACCTGCGCAACATCAAGCAGGTCGTGGTCGTGATCCACGGCGTCAAGCGCGACGCCGACCGCTATTACGAATCTGTCGCCGCGCTGCTGGCGCACAACCCCGAGCGGGCCCGCGACACCCTGATCCTGGCGCCGCGCTTCTCGGGCTCCATCGATTCGGGTTTCGGCGGCATGGCGGCCTGGCGCAAGGCCAGCTGGGAAGACGGGGAAGACAGCGTGCAGGCCGCGGGACGCCCCGCGCCCGTCAGCTCGTTCCAGGTGCTGGACGACCTGCTGCGCAGCCTGGACGACCGCAAGCGCCTGGCCTCGCTGGCCGGCATCGTGCTGGCCGGCCACTCGGCCGGCGGGCAGTTGGTACAACGCTACGCGGTGCTGAACAACATCGACGGCCCGCTGCGGCGCGACGGGCTGGCGCTGCGCTACGTCGTCGCCAATCCTTCGTCCTACCTGTACCTGAGCAACGAGCGCCCCCGCGCCGACGGCAAGGGCTATGCGCCCTACGAGCGCGGCATCTGCCCCACCTACAACCAGTACAAGTACGGCCCGGACAAGCTGCCCGCGTACTCGCGCGAGACCGACGAATCCAAGCTCTTTGTGCGCTACGCCGCGCGCGACGTCACCTATCTGCTGGGCGGCGCCGACAACAATCCCGAAGACCGCCTGCTGGACAAGACCTGCGGCGCGGAAGCCCAGGGCGCGACCCGGCTGGCCCGCGGCACAGGCTACGCACAATACGAACACGTGCTGGCCGCCCGCGGCGCCAAACCCGTGACGCTGCACCGGCGCGCCTTCGAAGTGGCCGGCATCGGCCACAACAACAAAGGCATGTTCGGCTCGGTCTGCGGCACGCAGGCGCTGCTGGGCGACGAGGCCCAGTCGGCGGAAGGCGCCGCGCCTTGCGAAGTCATCAAGCCACGCGGCAAGTGAGCCGGCGCGGCCAGGCCTGACAAAAAGCTGAACAAGAAGCGGTATTGATACGCGTGCATTTCCGCGCGCGCAGGCGCAACATAACGCAATGCATGTTCCATTCGCGGCCCACCCGCGATCGCGTGTCCGGCGTCCCCCGACAAACGCACCCGAAGGATGGATATGACACAAGCGTATCTCGACATCCCCGACGCGAAGCGCCGCATCAAGGCGATCTTCATCGGCTCCATGGGCAATCTGGTGGAGTGGTATGACTTCTACGCCTATACCGCTTTCGCCCTGTACTTCGCCCCCGCGTTTTTCCCGTCCCACGACCCGGTCGTCCAGCAACTGAACGCGGCCACGCTGTTCGCGGCCGGCTTCATCGTGCGTCCGCTCGGCGGCTGGCTGTTCGGCCATCTGGCCGACCGCCATGGGCGGCGCCTGTCGCTGATGGTGTCGGTGGGGATGATGTGCGTGGGCTCGCTGATCATCGCGGTCACGCCCACCTATGCCACCATCGGCCTGGCCGCGCCCGCGCTGCTGGCCCTGGCGCGCGTGATCGAGGGGCTGAGCCTGGGCGGCGAGTATGGCGCCAGCGCCACCTACCTGACCGAGATCGCGGACCCCGAGCATCGCGGCTTCTATTCCAGCTTCCAGTACGTCACGCTGATCGGCGGCCAGCTCTGCGCCATCCTGGTGCTGCTGCTGTTGCAGAACGTGTTCCTGACCCACGAGCAGTTGGTGGAATGGGGCTGGCGCATCCCCTTCGTGATCGGCGCCATGCTGGCCATCATCACGGCCCTGATGCGGCGCGACATGCCCGAGACGGATTCCTACAAAGAGGCGCAGAAAGCGCCCAAGCCGCAGACCAGTTCGCTGCGCGGCCTGCTGAAATATCCGCGCGAGGTCGCGATCGTGGTGGGCCTGACCGCGGGCGGCACCGCGGCGTTCTATACCTTCACCACCTACATGCAGACCTTCGTGCGGCAGACCTCGGGCTTCTCCGACATCGTCACCACCTACATCATCGCCGGGTCGCTGATCTTCGCGCTGATCCTGCAGCCGGTGTATGGCGCGCTGTCCGACAAGATCGGGCGCAAGCCGCTGCTGGTGTTCTTCGGCGTGGCAGGCGCGGCGCTCACGGTGCCCATCCTGATGACGCTGTCGCATACGCATTCGCCCTTCATGGCCTTCCTGCTGATCTGCGGCGCCTGGGTGTTCACGGCCGGCTACACCTCCATCAACGCGGTGGTGAAGGCGGAGCTCTTCCCCACCAACATCCGCGCCACCGGCGTGGCCGTGCCCTACGCCGTGACGGTGTCGATCTTCGGCGGCACGGCGCCGGCCATTGCGCTGTTCTTCAAACAGCAGGGGCACGAGGAGTGGTTCTACTACTACCTCGCCGGCATCATCTTCCTGTCGCTGCTGGTGTACGCCACCATGCGCGACACCAAGCACCGGTCGGCCATGCACCAGCACGCCTGATTCCTTTCGCGCCAACTTTGTTGCTTGACAGTCCCGCGGCTTCGGCTTAATACTTAACCCTATGGTTAAGTTTAAAGACGACACACTGGACAGCATCTTTTCGGCCCTGGCAGACGGCACGCGGCGCCGGGTGCTGGCCGACCTGGAACAAGGCGCGGCCTCGGTCAGCGAGCTGGCCCGGCCGCACGCCATGTCCCTGCCCGCTTTCATGAAGCATCTGCGCGTGCTGGAAGACGCCGGCCTGATCGCCCGCGCCAAGGACGGCCGCGTCGTGAACTGCACGCTATCGCCCGAACCCATGCGGGCGGCATCCGACTGGCTGGCCCGCTACGAGAAGTTCTGGAACGGGCAGCTGGATTCGCTGGCGCGCTACCTGTACCACGAGGAAGAGGTCCACCCATGGAAAAACGAAGCACCCGAGGCGAAACAGCCCCCATCGAACTCCGCCTCAAACGCCGCTTCGACGCCCCCGTCGAACGCGTCTGGCGCGCCTGGACGGACCCGCAAGCGCTGATGCGCTGGTTCGGTCCCGCCGAAACCCGCAAGGTGCTGCGGGCGGAAACCGACGTACGCGTGGGCGGCGCCTATCAGGTGGGATTCGCCACCGAGGACGGGCTGGAGCACCACGCCAGCGGCCACTACCGCGAAGTCGAACCGCAGCGCCGCCTGGTGTTTACCTGGGCCTGGCGCGATACGCCCGCGGAAGTCTCGCTGATCACCCTGGAATTCACCCCTGCCGGCGGCGGCACCGAGCTTGCCTTCCTGCAAACCCCGTTCGTCGACCAGGCCACCCGCGACAGCCACCAGCATGGCTGGCTGGGCGCGCTGGAACGGCTGGCGGCCCATCTGGCGAAGCCGGCCTGAATCCCCGCCGTTCGCCCTACCCGGGCCTGCCGGCCCATTCCAAGGAGACACACGATGCAGACCGATCACCCCGTCGTATCCCGAGCGCAATGGGACATCGCGCGCGAGGCGCTGCTGCGCCGCGAAAAAGAACTGACTCGTGCCCAGGACGCGCTGGCCCGCGAGCGCATGGCCCTGCCCTGGGTCAAAGTGGACAAGCCCTATCGCTTCCAGGGCGCGGCCGGCTCCGTGGACCTGGCCGCGCTGTTCCAGGGCAGGAGCCAGCTCATCGTCTACCACTTCATGTTCGGCCCGGACTGGGAGGAAGGCTGCGTGGGCTGCTCGTTCCTGGCCGACCACATGGACAGCGCGCTCATGCACCTGCGCCAGCATGACGTGACGGTGGTCGCCGTGTCGCGAGCCCCCTACGCCAAGCTGGAGGCCTTCAAGCGCCGCATGGGCTGGCAGTTCCCCTGGTACTCGTCCGAAGGCTGCGACTTCAATTTCGACCTGCTGGCCTCCGTGCCCAAGGCCGACGGCAGCATGGAGGAAAACTCCGGCGCCAGCGCGTTCTTCCGCGACCCGGACGGCGAGATCTTTCATACCTATTCAAGCTTCTCGCGCGGCGTGGAAAGGCTGGCCGGGGCCTACAACTACCTGGAATTGGCGCCCCTGGGCCGCAACGAGAACGGCCCGCACTTCAACCTGGGCGACTGGGTACGCCACCATGACCGCTACGACGACGCGCGGCCGCACGCCTGCCACGCCTGCGGCTAGGCGCAAGCCCGGCGATGCAGTCCGCGTGGCCTCCGACGCCGCCGTCCTGTGGCTGGCCTGCACCGCAGCCATGGCCGCGGGGCTGTGGGCAGACACGCTGCGCACGCCGGCGGCGCTGCTGGCCAGCCTGTGCGGGGCGTCCGGCGGGCTGCTGGACCAAGCCTGGCGCCATGCGGCCCTGATGCCCGCCAGCAGCGCAGCCATGCTGATTGCCGCGCTATTGCCGCTGCCAGGCGCGCCGCGCATGGCAGCGCGGCTGGCCTGCGCACTGGCGATGGGGCTGGGCATGCTGGCAGGGGCTCAATGGGGCATGGCGGCGGCGCTGGCCGCGAGCGTCGCGCCATTCGGCGGAATGGCGGCCGGCATGGCGCTGGGAATGGGCGTCGCCATGGCCGCCGCGGCGCTGATTGCAGGCGCTAGCGCCGCGCCCCGGTAAGCGGGCGCGGTGGCGCAACGGGCGCGGCCTCGATCGGCGCGGCCAGGGGCGCCTGGATTTCCAGGGCGGACTCGGCCTGCGCCACGCAGGGCAGGATCCAGCCTTCTTCCTTCTCGTCGCGCGACAGCCCCGGCCACTCGATGCGGTACGAGATCTCGCCTTCCAGCAGCAGGCACATGCAGGCGCGGCATGTGCCGTTACGGCACGAACTGGGCAGCTTGATGCCGGCCGCCTGCGCCGCCAGCAGCACGGAGGTATCGGCCGGCGCGTCAAAGCGCAGGCCGGCGGGCTGCACCAGAACGGGAAATGCGGACATGTCTGGACAGATTCCGGACCGGGCTTCAGCCCGCGTTGTCCTGCCAGTCCAGCTGCCAGGCGCCGGACAGCACGTTCTGCATCCACAGCACGCAGGTCAGCGTCTTGGCGTCGGTGACCTCGCCCTTGGCGCAAGCCTCGATCAGCTCGGCGGGATCCGCGCTGATCACATCCAGGAATTCGTCCTGGTCCAATTGGCGAGGCCCGGCGCGCAGGCCGCGGGCGAAGTAGATATGGATGATCTCGGTGGAATACGCGATGGCCAGGTGCAGCGCTCCCGCATGCGCCCACTGATCCGCGGTATAGCCGGTTTCCTCCAGCAGCTCGCGCTTGCCGCAGGCCAGCGGATCCTCGCCCGGATCCAGCTTCCCGGCCGGGAACTCGGTCATCACGCGTCCGATGGGATAACGGAACTGACGCTCCAGCAGGACCCGGCCATCGTCCAGCAGCGGGATCACCACCACCGCGCCCGGATGCACCACGTACTCGCGCGTGGCCGTGTTGCCGTTGGGCAGGCTGACCGTGTCGCGGCGGATCTTCAGGAAGGCGCCGTTGTATGGCGCCTCGCTGGCGACGAGTTTTTCTTCGAGATGGGAATCGGGCTTGCGGGTCATGGCGGGTCGGATACCTCAAGGGACGCGCGGATGATGGCCAGTCCGCGCGGGCAGCACGAGCTTACCATCGCCGCCCGCCTTCCCCGATGACGCCTACTCCGCGACGCGGATGACGAGCTTGCCGAAGTGCCGGCCCGACGCCAGGTGCTCGAACGCCTCGCGCGCTTCGGCAAACGAGTAGACGCGGTCGATGACCGGCGCGATGCGCGCCACGTCGACGAAACGCGCCACGTCCTCGAGCATCTTGCGGCTGCCGACGAAGATGCCTTCCAGCCGCTTGACGCCCGCAATCAACGCCAAGGGCGCGACCGGCACGGCCGCGAAGCCGCTGACGCCGCCGATGACCGCAATGGTGCCTCCCATGCGCGCGGCCGCGACGGAACGTTCGAGCGTGCCTTCGCCGCCGACTTCCACCACCACGTGGGCGCCCTCGCCGCCGGTCAGGCGCAGCACTTCGTCCTGCCATTGCGGCGTTTCACGGTAGTTGATCGTAAGGTCCGCGCCCAGCTCGCGCGCGCGGGCCAGCTTGTCCGCGCTGGACGAGGTGATGATGGTGCGCATGCCGGCTGCCTTGGCCAGTTGCAGGCCCCAGATGGAAACCCCGCCCGTGCCCAGGAACAAAGCCGTCTGGCCCGCCTTGGCGCGTCCGGCGACGAACAGCGCGTTCCATGCGGTGACGGCGGCGCAAGGCAGGGTCGAGGCCTGCTCGTCGCTCAAGGATGCCGGCGTTGCGACCAGGGCGTGCTCGGCAAACACGCTCTCGGTGGACAGCAGGCCGTCGGTGGCGGCGCCCGGCGCCAGCGCCACCGTGGCGGGCGTGGGCTCGCCATCGATCCAGTCCGGCATGAATGCGCCCATGACGCGGTCGCCGACCTTGAACCGGCTCACGCCCGCACCCACCTCGATCACCTCGCCCGCGGCGTCGGAGGCGGGTATGACCGGATCGCCCGAACCCTTCAGATACTCGCCGCGCGCCACCATCAGGTCGCGGTAGTTCAGCGACACGGCCTTGATGCGCACGCGCAGCTCCAACGGCCCCAGGCTGCGAGGCTGGCGCGTGACGCGCTCCAGCGAAGCGATGTCCTTGCCGCTGGTGACGGTGTATGCCTGCATGTTGTTTCTCCTATCGATTCAAAAAAGGCCCCCACGCTGCGCCTTCGGCTTGCTGCCCCCAAGGGGGCTTTTTTGCCTTGGGGCGGCCCGGCGGCAAAAAAGACCGCCGCCCGCCATTGGCGGCTATCCGTGACGGTCAAGTACCGATAAGATATATGGGAACCAATTTCCCTAGTGGCGAATGTTTTTCATTTCATCGAATCCTACTAGGAACCAATAAATGCAGGGAGTCCATGATGGCTACAGCGATCACCTATGACCGGCTGAGCGGCATCGAAGTCTTCGTTCAGGCCGTGGAAGCAGGCAGCTTCGCGCTCGCGGCGCAACGCCTGAACCTCACGCGCTCCGCGGTGGGCAAGTCCATCGCGCGGCTGGAGGCGCGGCTGGGCGCCAGGCTGTTCCACCGCACCACCCGCCAGCAAAGCCTGACCGACGATGGCCAGGCCTATTACGACCGTTGCGTGCGCGCGCTGGCCGAACTGCAGACCGCCGAGGCCGAGCTGGACAGCGGCCGGCGCGAGCCCCAGGGTCGCTTACGCGTCAGCGCGCCGCTGGTGTTCGGCCGCCATTGCGTCGCGCCCGTGCTGCGCGAACTGGCACAGCAGCATCCGCAACTGCAGGTGGAGGTTTCATTCAACGACCGGGTGGTCGATCTGATCGAGGAAGGCTACGACCTGGGCATCCGCGTGGGCGAGCTGCCCGACAGCGCCAGCCTGGCCGCGCGGCGGCTGGGCATGCAGACCATGGGCATCGGGGCTTCTCCCGCATACATCCAGGCACATGGCCGCCCGGTCACCGTGGATGAGATGCAGCGGCATGCCGCCATCGTCTACACGCGCAACGGCGTGGACAAGGCCTGGGCGCTGCATGGGCCCGACGGCCAGGTACTGCAGCTGCGCCCGCGTCCGTGCCTGCGTCTGGACGACCTGCAAGCCATCGCGGACGCCGCCATCGCCGGCGCGGGGCTCGCCTGGCTGCCCTGCTGGATGCTGACGCACTATGTGCGCACCGGCGAGCTGGACGTGCTGATGCACGGCGATCGCCTGGCCGCGCAAGAGGTGCACGCCGTCTGGCCGCAAGCGCGCTACCTGCCGTCCAAGACGCGCGCCGCCATCGACGCGCTGGCGGCCCGCGTACCCTCGATGCTGGCCGCCTGAGCGGCTCAGCCGAACTTGCGGCGGGCGTCCAGCGCCAGGCCGGCGCCGATGCTGCCGAACAGGTCGCCTTCGACGCTGCGCGCGCCCGGCACCAGGGCTGACACCGATTCGCGCAAACGCGGCACGCGGCTGGAACCGCCGGTGAAGAACACCGTATCCACGTCCGCGGTCGATACGCCGGCGTCGCGCAGCAACGCGCCCACCGTGGTCTCGACCTTTTCGATCAGGCGGCCCACGCAGGCGTCGAACGAGGGGCGCGTCACGTCCACGCCCAGCTCCGGCGCGATGCGCGACAGGTCGATGCGCGCGGCGGGCGTCTCCGACAGTGCGATCTTGGCCTCTTCGACCTGCACCGCCACCCAGTGGCCGGCGCGCTGCTTGACCAGGTTCAGCAGCAGGTCGATCTTCTCGCGGTCGCCAGCCTCGGCGCGGATGTAGGCGAAATGTTCGGCGGCCTTGCGCGTATAGGCCTGGTTGATGGTGTGCCAGCAGGCCAGGTTGCCATATTGCGTGGAGGGCACATCCTTGCCGCTGCGCAGCTGGCTGCCCAGCCCCAGCATGGGCATCACGTGCGCCAGGCTGAGCTGCTTGTCGAAGTCCACCCCGCCGATGTGCACGCCGCCGTAGGCCAGGATGTCTTCGCGGCGGTCGGCCTTGGTGGCGCGGCCGGGCCCCAGGCGGATCAGCGAGAAATCGGAAGTACCGCCGCCGATGTCGATGACCAGCACCAGTTCTTCGCGGTCGATCTGCGATTCATAATCGAATGCGGCGGCCAGCGGCTCGAACTGGAACTCGATATCGGTGAAGCCGACGCTGCGCGCGATCTCGCCCAGCGTGTCCTGGGCGGTCTGGTCGGCGGCCGGATTGTCATCCACGAAGAACACCGGCCGGCCCAGCACGGCGCGCGTGAAGCCGCGCCCCGCTGCGGTTTCCGCGCGGCGCTTGAGTTCGGCGATGAAGCGCGTGAGCAGGACGCGGAACGGAATCGAACGGCCCTGCACTTCCGTCGAGCCGTCGATCAGCGAGCTGCCCAGCAGGCTCTTCATCGAGCGCATTAGGCGCCCGTCGTAGCCCGCCAGGTAGTCGGAGATGGCGGCCCGGCCATAGCTGACTTCGGCGTCTTCGTCATGGAAGAAAATGGCCGAGGGCAAGGTGGTCTTGCCGTCTTCCAGGGCGAGGAGCGCGCGCTGATCGGGGCGGCTCCAGCCCACGGTGGAATTGGACGTGCCGAAGTCGACGCCGCATGCGGTGGAAATCATGGGGAATTCTGGGGCTGAAAGCAAAACGGCGCATAAGTGTAGCCGCAACCGCCAGAATCGCCATATCAGCCCGTGCGCGCCAGCGCCCTGGCCGTGAACGCCAGCGTCGCGGCCGCCACCAGCAAGCCGCTGGCAAAGCCCCCCGCGTAGCCGACCTGGGCCGCCAGCCCGGTCATGAGGGACGAGGTCAGGATCTCGCCCAGGTCGCGCGCGCTCTGCACCGCCGTCATGTCGGTGCCGGCCTGCTCGCCGCGGCTGGCAAAGCGCATGGCCAGCGTCATCAGGGCCACGGACGCGGCGCCCGCGCCGAACGCGCCCAGCGCCTGCGCGCCCAGGGCGCTGCCCGCCTGCGACGGCATCCAGCCCTGGGCCTGCGCCATCCAGGCCAGCGCGGCCGCGCCCGAGGCAGCCAGGCCCAGCGCCAGCACCGCGCGCGCGCCCAGCCGGCCGATCAGCCATGCCCCACCGCCGCAGCCCAGCAGCACCGTCACCACGCCCCCCGCCATGCCGACGCGCCCCACGGCCTCGACCGCCCAGCCCGCATCCACCAGGAACAGCTTGGACAGGCCATAGCCCGCCACCGCCGTCATGGCCGACAGGAAGGCGGCCGCGGCCAGGGCCCAGGCGCCGGGGCGGCGCACGAAGGCGCCCAGCGTGGCGCGGCGCCTGGCCGCGGGCATGGCCAGTTCGGTTTCACGCCAGGCGGCCGCCAGCAGCAGGCTGAACGCCACCACGGCCGCCAGGGTCAGCAACGCCCCGGTCTGTCCGATATGGCCGGCCAGTACCAGGCAACCCGGTCCGCCGAAGAAGAAGCCCACCATGGTGCCGCCCACCTGCACGGCATTGGCGCGCGCCAGATCCTGCCCCTGGAAGCGCTCCGCCGTCAGGCCGTCGGTGGCGATATCCTGCGTCGCACTGGCCAACGAAGCCAGCGCCATCAGGGCGACCACCCAGGCCGCCCCCGCGGCATCGATGCCGAGCAAGGACAGCGCCAGCAGGCAGGCCAGCACCACGGCCTGCATCGGCAGGATCCAGCTGCGCCGCCGGCCCATGGCGCGGGTCCAGCGGTTGTCGACCATGGGCGCCCACAGGAACTTCAGCACCCACGGCAGGCCGACCAGCGGCAGCCAGGCCAGCGCGTGCAGGTCCGCGCCGTCGCGGCGCAGCAGCGTGGGCAAAGCCTCCATGGCCACGCCCAGCGGTATGCCTTGGGAAAAATACAAGGCGCCTATCATCACGAACATGCGTGCGTCTGCAATACGGTTCACTTCAGATTTCCTTCAACAAGGGGCTGCGGGATTGCGGCGCATCCGCGCGACGGTGTTCGCTGCCCTGCCCCGGCGTCACGAACAGGATCTTGCCGGGACAGGCCACGTGCAGCCTGTGCCACACGCCGCGCGGCACGATGGCGCTGCGTCGGGTATCCAGCAGCATGTCGGTCTGGACGCCGTCCTCCGCCATCAGCGTGACCACCACGCGCCCTTCCAGCACGCAGAGCATTTCATCGCCGGCCGGGTGGCGCTCCCACACATCGCCATGCACGTCGGCGTCGCTGGCCACGGCCTTGATGCCGACCAGCCATTCGTCCTGCGGCGCGAGGCGGCGCAGACGGCCCACGTCGCGCATGGCGCCGTCGCGCCCCAGCGCCACGAAGTGGTCCAGCCAGTCGAACACCGGCCCGGTATCGGGTGCACTCATCGATCTCTCCTTCTGGTTGCCGGCGGACGCGCGCGGTGGGCGTCCGCCGCGGGTCATCAGTATTCGGCGCGCAGGGTCAGCATGACGTTGCGGGGCTCGCCGTAGCGGTTGTTCCAGGCCGTGCCCGACAGGCTCTGGTAATAGCCGCGGTCGAACAGGTTGTTGACGTTGAGCGCCGCGGTCACGTGCTTGTCCACGCGATAGGCCATGCGCAGATCCACCAGCGCATAGCCGCCCTGGCGCAGCGTGACGGGACCGGACACCGTGGAATAGCCCGACTGCACCTGCAGCCCGCCGCCCACGCTCAGCCGCCGCTCCATGCCGGGCAAGGCATAGTTGGTCCACAGGCGGAAGATGTGCTTGGGCGTGAAGCGCGCGAACGGCTGTCCGCCGGATTCCGAATCCGTCAGGTACTTGCTGGTGTTGAAGGTGTAGCCCGCGGCCACCGTCCAATAGGGCGTGATGCTGCCGGAGGCTTCAGCCTCGATCCCACGGCTGCGCACTTCCCCACCCGAGATGTAGTAGCAGTTGCGGCCCACGCATGGCCATGCCGGGTCCTCCTGCGCGCGGTTTTTCTGCTGTATCTGGAACACGGCCAGCGACAGGTTCAAGGCGCCGTCCGCCAGTTCGCCTTTGACGCCGGCCTCGTAGTTGGTGCCGGTAATGGGATCCAGCGGCTGGCCGTCGCGCGTCAGCTCGCCCTGCGGCTGGAAGACCTGCGCATAGCTGCCATACAGCGACCATTGGCGGTCGAGGTCGACGATCAGCCCGCCATAGGGCGTGAACTCCGGATCGATGCGCTGGCGCGCGCGGGGCGCGCTCTGGTTCCACCAGCTCATGCGTCCGCCCAGCACCAGCGTCACCGGATCGGCCAGCGAAAAGCGGCCCATGCCGTAGACGCCCTGCTGCTTCAACCGGGTTTCGCCGGGCGAGGTGTACGGCCCCACGCCAGGCTCGGGCACGCTGTGCGGATCCCAGTCGAAGACATTGACCGGCACGTTCGGATAGGGCGTCAGGTCCGCGCTGTACTGCTCGGACGTGGTGCGTTGGGCATTGCCGCCCAGCAGCAGTTCATGGCGCCGGCCGAACAGTTGCACCGGGCCGCCGACATAGGCGTCCACGCTGGCCTGGGTGTTGTCGAACTTGTAGGCCGCGCCCATCAAGGAGGAACCCAACCCGGTCTGGCGGTCTATCGCGCCATAAGCGCCGGCGTACTTCAGGTTGCTGTCCGCGGTCAGGTAATTGGCGCTGATCTTGGCGCTCCAGCCTTGGCCGAAGCGATGCTCCAGGTCCGCGAACACGCGCGTCGTATCCCAGTTGAAGCGGTCCCAGGCCACGTCCAGGTAGGTCGAGCGCTTCAGGCCGATATCGCCGCCGTCCTTGTAGCGCGGCACGCCGGCCATGTTGGTGGTGGAGCGGATGCGTTGAGTCTGCAGGCCGGCGGACAGCACCGTGTCCGGCCCCAGGTCCACCTCGCCTATTGCGTAGAGCAGCGCCGATTGCTGATCCGCGACGTCATAGAAATAACCACGGTCTTCCACGGCGCCGACGATGCGGCCGCGCACGCTGCCGCTGTCGTTCAAGGGGCCGCCCAGGTCGGTCTCCGCACGGTAGCGATCCCAGCTGCCGGCGCTGAGGGAGCCGTTGAACGAGAACTCGCGTTGCGGCCGCTTGCGCACCAGGTTCACCGTGGCGGCGGGATTGCCCGCGCCATGCATCAGGCCGTTGGCGCCGCGCAGGATCTCCACGCGTTCGTACACCGCCATGTCCTGCGGCGATGCCGCCATGTTGCCCATCAGCACGGGCACGCCGTCCTGCTCGAACGAATCTACTTTGAAGCCGCGCGCGTAGTACGCGGTGGTCAGCAGCTGATAGGGCTGCACCGTGATGCCGGTGGCGTGCTGCATCACCTCATCCAGGCTTTGCAGGTTCTGCTCGCGCATCCGCTCCTGCCCGATCACCGTCACCGACTGCGGAATCTCGCGCAGCGTCAGCGGCAGTTTGCCGAGGGTCGCCATGTCCTGCGCCACGCCCTCGCCGCTGACCGTCACCGCCGGCAGCGACGCGGCCTCCTGCGCCAGCGCCGGCCCCGTCGCCACCGCCAGCCACAGCGGCCAATGCCGCGCCCGCGCCGCGTTCCTGCGCGGCGCCCCCGTTTTCACCTGTTTTCGCACTGCCTGTCCTCTTAGAATTTTATTGAGAATAATTCTCAAGTAATTCTAGGAACGACAGCGGCCGCGCGTTGGCGATTGCGGAAGTCTTGCTGGCGATTGCGGAAGTTTCGACGCCTTAGCGGCCCGGCGCGACACTGCTGGGCAGCACGCCGTAGCGGCGCAGGAACGCCTTGGTGAAGTGCGAATCGGTATAGCCGCAGGCGTAGGCCGCCTCGGACACGGTATAGGCGCCTTCGGCCAGCAGCGCCTGGGCCTGCTCCATGCGCCGCTCGCGCACGTAGGCGTAGACGCTCTGGCCGAACAGCTTGCGAAAGCCGGTGGTGAGCTTGTTGACGTTCACGCCCACGCGTCGCGCCAGTTCGGGCAGCGAGGGCGGGTCCTGCAGGTTCGCCGCAACCAGGTCGCGCGCGTGATGCAGGCGTTCCACGTCGGCGCGCGTCAGGCCGCGCACGGGAGCGCCCTGCTCCGCCGGCTGCAGCGCGCCCAAGGCAAGCGCGGTCAGTTCCAGCGCCTTGGCCGAGAGGTACATGCGCCTGAGGGCGCCCTGCACCGGGCAGGCCAGCATCTGGTGGCCCAGGGCCTCCAGCTTGCGGTCCGCCCGCATATTGGCCTCGGCGTATGCGCCAACGGCCCGCGGCGCGCGCAGCAGGCCCGCCAATTGGGCCGGGTCCATGGCAAAGGCATCGCGCAGATGGTCCAGTCCCGTGCGCAAGGACACGAAGCGCAAGGACTGATGGGCGCCAAACTCGTGCTCCATGCCCATGGCGTCCTGGCACACGCTCAGGTGCAGCGCGGGCCCGCTCACGCGGGTGGACGCGGCGCCGCGCACGCTATAGCGCAGGTCCCCGTCCAGCACGAGCACCAGCTTCAGGCCCGGCTCCAGGCGCTCCTGCACGCGCTCGTCGCGGCCAAAGCGCAGCGTGCCGCCCGCCAGCGAAATAGCGGGCGTGGCGGCCGATACGGTCCAATCAGGTTCGGGATGGGCGGCGGTCAAGATGGCGGCTCCGTCGCGGCGGGCAGCGCTGTTGATGAGATTGAATATTATTACCGTTTGACCAGAACGGAAAGCCGCCCGTTGGGCGGCGGCGCGCGCCTTATTGCTGGCGACGCTGCTCCAGCTCTTTCAGGCACTGCGCCACGCCGGCCTGCATCTGCGCGTTCGACACGGCGGCGCGGTCCGACACTTCGCGGCAGCGCACGTACTGGGCCTGGCTTTCCGGCGTGTCGCGGATGACCGCGGGCGCGGAGCCGGCTTCGGGCGTGACCGTCATGCGCAACGTGGAAGGCGGCGACAGGCTGCCGTCCTTGGAGCGCACGCTGGGGTACTGGTACTCCTGCGTGACGGGCGCCGCATTCTGCGCCTGTACGGCGCCGGCCGCGCACAAGGCGGCAAGCAGGAAGGCGGAAATGTGGAGTTTCTTCATGACGACCTCTCTTCAATGGACTGACGTCCAGGGCGCGCTCCGGGGCCCCTGGGCATGCCGCACTATGGTATCCCCGGCCGCTGGCGCGCGGCGTGCCAAGACGCTACACAATCCGCCACAGTTGTTTCCCGGGGTTTCTCTGGCGGGCCGCCCTACGCGGGCCGCACCCTACTTCTTCGGCACGGACTGGCGCAGCGGCGCCAGCAAGGAAGACAAGCCGTTGTGGTCCAGCTCGTGCATCAGGGCCAGCAGACGCCCCAATTCACCCGGCGGAAAGCCCTTGCGCGCGAACCAGGCCAGGTAGGGCCCGGGCAAATCCGCGATCAGGCGTCCCTGGTACTTGCCGAAGGGCATGGTGCGCGTGACCAGCAAGGACAGCAGTTCAGGATCCATGGCGGTCACCAGGCAGCCGCGGCGGCGAAGACGATGTCCGCCGCACGCCCGGCCAGCGCATTGATACGGGCCAGCACGGCCTCGGCATCGGCTGGCGCGGGATTCGTCTCGAACAGCGCGCGCTGCACGTCTATCACGATCAAAGCGGAGGTCATGGTTTTCTCAAATTGGTTGGGCTTCAGTCCTGCGCGGCAGCGACCCGCGCGTACATCCAGAAGTCGCGAGGTTCGCCGCGCACCAGGCGGTAGCGGCGCATCAGTCCTTCGCACTGAAATCCGCAGCGTTCCAGCACGCCGGCCGACGCCACGTTGGTATCCAGCACGGTAGCCTGGATGCGTGCGAAGCCCAGCTCGCGCAAGGCCCACTCGGTCACGGACACACAGGCGCGCGTGGCGATGCCACGCCGCCAGTACGGCGGCGCGACGTCATAGGCGATCTCCGCGCGCCGCGCGGACGCAGCGATCTCGTTCAAGCCTATGGTGCCCGCCAAGACGCCGTCCAGCGTGACGATGGCCAGGCGCAGGCTGTGCGATACCGCTGGCTGACCATAACTGCGGATCAGGCGCACCAGCGTATCCGGTCCGTCCAACTGCCAGCTGGTATGGCGCGTGACCGCCTCGTCGCGCAGATATGCGTGCCAATCGGCCGCGTCTGCTTCCCGCAATGGGCGCAGCCGCAAGCCTTCCAGCCCCAGTACGGGCAGGTCCTGCGGATAGTCAGTGAGGTGCGGAATCATCCTGGGGCGCGGTCGGCTGCGGCGGCAGCGCCGCGACATGGCGCAGCTTATCAGGGTTGCGCACGATGTAGATGGCGGCGATCCTGCCGTCGCGCACCTCCAGCGTGGTGGACCGGGGCAAACCGTCCAGTTCGGTCGCCAGCACCCCCGGCATGCCGTTCAATTGCGTCACCACGGCGTCCAGGAACTGGCCGCTGGGCTTTTTCGCCAGACCGGCAAAAAAACGCGCGATCTTGTCGCTGCCCAGAATGGGCCTGAACACGGCCAGCTTTTTGCCGCCGCCGTCCGCATGCAGCACGGCGTCATGCGCCAACAGGCTGCGCAGGGCATCCACATCGCCCGCGCGCGATGCCTGCCAGAAGGCATCGGCGATGCGCGCGCCTTCCTGCTCCGTCACTGCGAACCGCGGACGCGCGTCGCGCACGCGGCTGCGCGCCCGCGCGGCCAACTGGCGGCAGGCTGCCTCGTTGCGGCCCAGCGTCGCCGCGATCTCCGCGAACGGCATGTCGAACACGTCGTGCAGCAGGAAAGCGGCCCGTTCCAATGCGGACAGGCGCTCCAGCGCCAGCATCAGCGCCACCGACAGATCGTGCGCAATCTCCCCCGCACCCGCCGCCTCATAGCTGCCCGCGTCGGGCAAGGGTTCGGGCAGCCATGGCCCCACGTACTCCTCGCGCCGCGCGCGCGCCGATTTCAACTGGTCCAGGCACAGCCGCGTGACCGTCCGCGACAGGAAGGCGCGAGGCGTCTCGACCCGGCCGCGGTCCGCGTCGCGCCAGCGCAGCCACGCGTCCTGCACGATGTCCTCGGCCTCCGCCCATGACCCCAACATGCGGTAGGCCAGACCCTGCAAATGCCTGCGATGGGGCTCGAAGTCGGCAACGGCATCGGGAATGGCGGACGCGCTCATACGGCCTGGCCTCAGTGCTTGGGATGCTGCGAGCGGAACCCGACTGCGATGCGGTTCCAGCTATTGATCATGTTGATGGCGACGGTCAGGTTGACCTGCTCTTCCTCGTTGAAATGCCTTGCCATTTCGGCGTAGTCCGCGTCCGGCGCGCGAGTATCGGCAAGTCTGGTCAACGACTCCGTCCACGCCAGCGCGGCGCGCTCACGCTCGCTATACAGCGAAGATTCGCGCCAGGCATCCAGCAGGTACAGGCGCATTTCGGTTTCGCCCTGTTTACGGGCATCGGTGGAATGCATGTGCAGGCAGTAGGCGCAACCATTGATCTGCGAAGCGCGCATCTTCACCAGTTCGAGCAGGCTGTGTTCCAGGCCGCAGCTTTCGACGAAGTCGTTCAGGGCGATCATGGCTTTCATGGCCTTGGGCGAGGCGGTGTAGGCGTTCAGGCGGGCGGTGCTCATGGCGGGTCTCCGGCAAGGTAGGCATGCGCCGCAGGATGCGGCGCCATTACCCGTAGGACGAGACAGCCTGCCATGACGTGACATCGCCCGCCGGAAAATTTGTAAATCCGGCTAGAAAGCCAGCCGTCCGCGCAGCTCCCCGAACGGCACCATCACATGTTCGCGATAGGCTGGACGGGCCTGCAGGCGCTCGTACCAGGCCTGCAGATGGGGCATGGACGGATGCGGGATGTCCAGTTCGAAGTAGCGGTAGAGCGTGGTGCCCGCCGGAATGTCGGCCAGGCCCAGGGTTTCGCCGCCCAGATACGGACGGTCCGCCAGCGCGCGGTCCAGTTGCCGCAGGCAGGCATGCGTGGCGGCGATGGAGCGCTCGATGGCCGCCGTGTCGCGCTGCGCCTCGGGAGTGCGGTAACAGCCCCAGAACACGCCCGTCAGAAAGGCTGGCTGCAAGGCGGTCTGGGCCCAGTCCATCCAGCCGTCGGCGCCGGCCCGCTGCGCGGGGTCGTCCGCCCAGAAGCGGCCGGCGCCGTCGCGCGCGGCCAGATAGCGCAGGATGGCATGGGACTCCCAGACCGTCGTCGCGCCATCGCGCAGCAGCGGCACCTTGCCGTGCGGATTCATGGCGCGGAACTCGGCCGTGTCCAGCAGCCCGTGCTCGCCGCCAGCCAGCACATGTTCGTACTCCAGGCCCAGCTCTCCCGCCAGCCACAGCACCTTCTGCACATTGAATGAACTGCGGCGTCCCCAAATGGTCAGCATGGCGATGGTCCTCAGGCAGCTTGCACGATGCGCGGCTCGCAACGCACCGGGAAGTTGACCGAATTGGCGATGAAGCAGAAATGATGCGCGCGCTCGTGCAGTTCGGCCGCCAGCGCAGCGTCGTCGCCAGCGCGGATGGTCACTTCGGGGCGCAAGGTGACGGCGCTGAAGAAGCCGCCACGCTCGCGGTCCTCGACCATGACGCCTTCGGCCTCGTCGCGGTAGGCCTCCACCGTCACCCCTTCGACCGCGCAGAAGTGCAGATACCAGAGCTTGTGGCACGCGGACAGCGACGCCACCAGCATGTCCTCGGGATTCCAGCGCGCGGGATCGCCGCGGAAGGCCGGATCGGACGATCCCGGCACATCGGGCTTGCCCGCCGCACGGATCACGTGGTCGCGGGAATAGGCCGCGTAGCTGGACGTGCCGGAGCCGGTGTTGCCGGTCCAGTCGACGGTGACGTTGTAACGGTGTTCGCCTTTCATCGGAATCGTCCTGTTCAAGAGGGAAGGCCCGGGCCGGTGCGCCTGGAAAATAAGGTAGCGTAGCGCATGCACGGCCGCTGCCGGCCCCCGCGCTTTACATCCCGTTTCAGCACCGCCCCGTTACTGTCCGTATCGTGACCGGTTTGCCAAACAGGAGCTCGCCATGATGAAAACCACCCTGACCTGCGCCCTGACGCTAGCCCTGCTCGCCGGCTGCGCGCCCTCCCGGCCCGGCGCCGGCGGTTCCGCCCCCGTCGACAGCCACACCGCCCGCGATTCGCTGGACTGGGCCGGCAGCTACGAAGGCACCCTGCCCTGCGCCGACTGCCCGGGCATCCGAACCCGCCTGACCTTGGAACAGGATGGCCGCTACGAAAGACAGACCCAGTACCTGGACCGCCAGCCGCAGCCCGAGGTGGTAACCGGCACATTCAGCTGGGAGTCCGACGGCAGCACCATCCGCCTGGACGCGTCCGGCGACAGCCAGCGCTACTTCGTGGGCGAAAACCAGGTGACCATGCTGTACCGCGACGGCACCCGACCTACAGGTCCGCTGGCCCCGCACTACGTACTGCGCCGCGCACAATAAGGCATCGCGCAACGCGCGCGCTTGCGGCTATGCTTGCCGCATCGTGCGCGCCAGCGCGCGCCCCTACGCCCAAGGAAACCATGAAGACCGACCACGAGCTGCTTTCCGCCTTCGCCCCCACCGGCGCGTTGCGCGCGTCCATCAACCTGGGCAATCCCATCCTCGCCCACGCCGATCCCGTCACCGGCCAGGCCGGCGGCGTCTCGGTCGACCTGGCAACTGAACTGGCGCGGCGCCTGGACGTGCAGCTGGAACTGGTGGTCTTCAAGTCGGCCGGCGAATCCGTCAATGCCGTGGCCGCAGAAGAGGCCGACGTGGGCTTCTTCGCCATCGATCCGCTGCGCGGCGCGCAGATCGCATTCACCGCGCCCTACGTGGTCATCGAAGGCGCGTACCTGGTGCGCCAGGACTCGCCCATCGCCAGCATGGACCAGGTGGACCGCAAGGGCCAGCGCGTGGTGGTCGGCAAGGGCAGCGCCTACGACCTGCACCTCACGCGGGAACTCAAGCAGGCAGAGATCTTCCGCGCGCCAACCTCGCCCGCCGTCGTCGACACCTTCATGCAGGAAAACATGGAAGTCGCCGCAGGCGTGAAGCAGCAGCTTGAAGCCGACGCGCAGCGCCTGGGCGGCCTGCGCCTGCTGGACGGCCACTTCATGCTGATCCGGCAGGCCATGGGCGTGCCCAAGAGCCGCGGCGACAAGGCCAGCGCCTACCTGGCTGCCTTCGTCGAGGCCATGAAGAAATCGGGCTTCGTCGCCGAAGCCCTGGCCCGCCACAAGATCCAGGGCGCCGCGGTGGCGCCACTGGAGGCCTGAGCCCGTTGCTCGCGCCTCGCAAGAACAAGGCCCCGCTCGAGCGGGGCCTTGTTTTATGCGCCATCGTCGCATCCTCAGTGGCTGATCATCCAGGGCCTTGCGCCCGCGAACGACTTCGCCCCATCGGGCGTGGTGCGCGTCTTGCCCGCCGTCTTGCCGCCGGAGCAGCATCCGCAATTCATGCCGTGGCCGGAACGCGAACTGCGCGGCTCGTGGGCGCTGCGTTCATTGACCGCGCGCGCCCGGTTCACCGCGGACGATAGCGCCGAGATCGCCGGCGCTCCGCCCAGGATGCGGCCGCACATCGCGCCGCATTGCGGGCAGGCCGCGGGATCGCGCCACTGGGCCAGAGGCACCAGCGCCGCGAACTCGCCGCAATCGCCGCAGGCATAGTCATACATGGGCATGGGATGGCTCCTAGCGGTCGCGCGACAGCGGCATGTCCACGCCGCCCTGGATGTGCTTGACGGGGCCGGACGCCGACGGTTGGATGTCGAAGTCGAAAATCTCCGTCGGCAGCCACAGCGTGGCGCAGGAGTTAGGGATGTCCACCACCCCGCTGATATGCCCCTGCACCGGCGCGCAGCCCAGCAACGAATACGCCTGGGCGCCCGAATAACCGAACTTCTTCAGGTACTCGATGGCGTTCAGGCAGGCCTGCCGGTACGCGACGTTCACGTCCAGGTAGTGCTGCTTGCCGGATTCGTCCACCGAAATGCCTTCGAAGATCAGGAAGTCCTTGTAGGCCGGCGTGATCGGGCTGGGCTTGAAGATCGGATTCCTGATCGCGTACTTGTCCATGCCGCCCTTGATCAGCGACACGCGCATGTGCACCCAGCCCGCCATTTCAATGGCGCCGCAGAACGTGATCTCGCCGTCGCCCTGCGAAAAATGCAGGTCGCCCACCGACAGGCCGCCGCCCTTCACATAGACCGGAAAGAACACGCGCGCGCCGCGCGAAAGGTCCTTGATGTCGCAGTTGCCGCCGTGCTCGCGCGGCGGCACCGTGCGCGCGCCTTCGCCCGCCGCCTTGTCGCGCTCCGCTCCCTGCATGGCGCCCATGTGTGCCGTCTTCGGCGCGGGCGGATTGGCCAGCGGCGGCACGCGGTTGGGATTGGTGTCGATCAGCGCCTGCTCGCGCCGGTTCCAGGTATCCAGAAGCTTCTTGTCCGGCAGGCAGCCGATCAGCCCGGGATGGATCAACCCGGCGAAGTTCACGCCCGGGATATGGCGGGACGACGTGAACATGCCATGGAAATCCCAGATGGATTTCTGCGCGTGCGGAAAATGCTCGGTCAGGAAGCCGCCGCCGTTATTGCGGCTGAAGAAGCCGTTGAACCCCCACAGGCTGTCCGGCTTGGCGCCGATGTCCAGCAGGTCCACCACCAGCAAGTCGCCAGGCTCGGCCCCTTCCACACCCACCGGCCCCGAGAGAAAGTGCACCGTGGACAGGTCTACGTCGCGGACGTCGTCGGCGCTGTCGTCGTTCTTGATTGCGCCGCCGGTCCAGTCATAGGTTTCCAGCACGAAGTCATCCCCGGGCTTGACCCACACGGCCATCGGAATGTCCGGATGCCAGCGATTGTGGATCTGTGCGTTCTCGTAGGGGGATTGGGCCAGGTCGACCTTGATGAGGGTATCGGTCATTCTCTTTCATCTCCAACGTAACTTGTTGATAAAACAGAAATTTCTATCTCCGACTGTCTCGCGAGCGCGCCAGGCGGCGTTGCAAGTCGTTGATATGTAAAGAACAGTAGGCGAGTTTCAGGCAACCGTAAACTGGGTTTTCGACCAGTAACCAGGGGATAAATCGGAGTAGAACTTAAGAGGCATGGGATGCGTCATGCGCCCGCTGCACCCCCACCTGCCATCACCTGATCCAGGGCCATCGCACAACACTCTTTCCATATATTCAATACAAAAAACTACACACGCAGGAAACATACCTCCGCCAGACTAATGGATCCGAAATTCAGTTCCTTTTCAAAGGGCAGTGAGCGTATCTATTGGATGCCATGTCGACCGCCCCCTCCGTCTCGTGCAGCACTGCGCGAAATTGTGCGATTTATATTTCCGGCGGCATCGGCGACGGAGTGCTCAGCATGGTTTTTGCCCGGGCATTGGCCGAACAAACCGGAGGGACGGTCTCATTGCTCATGACTCAAAATGAGTCCGCGCAAGAACTGTTCCGCGCTCAGCCCTATGTAGGGGAAGTCATCTCGCTGCGATCGGAAAACCGGCTGCAAGGCTGGGAACGAATCACACGGGTGAAGCAGGTCCTGGCGGATCGCGCCTACGACAGCCTGTTTCTCTTTACCTTCCGTACTCACATTGCGCTGGCGGCCCGCTTGGCAGGAATTCCACGGCGCATCGGTTTCGTACGCATGCATCATCCGCATCTCGCGGCACTGCTCACGCATCGTCTCTGGGTACGCCGCAAAGGAACCCCGCACCCCGACATCTATACATGGCTGCCGTTGCTGTATGCCAAGGCTGGCTATCAGTATGAGCCACGTTATCCGTCGCTATTCTGTACGGATTCGGCGAGCAGCAAGGCCATCCAGTTCTGCCAAGCGCAATCGCGGACGGTTGGCTTCGGCTTGAATGGATCGATACCCTGCAAACGCTATAGCGGCAGAGCTTTTGCGGAGGTCGCGCGCATCTTGCATGCGCAAGATAGCGGACTGCGTTTTGCATTGGTGGGCGGCAGCGATGTCCAGGAGATCGCCCAAGAAATTCGCAGCTTGCTGCCCGAGTCCATTGTTTTGCTGGACGCAACGCAACAGGCCACGGACATATGCGATAGCCAGGCGCTGATCGCGCGCTGTTCGGTGTTTGTTTCCAACGACAGCATGGGCATGCACATTGCGGCGGCCCACGGAATACCGACCATAGGTCTGTTCGGCGCCACTCCTGCGTTGCGGTATGTGCCCTGGCTGCATCCGATTGAAGCCGCCGTAAAGGGCGACATGGCCAGCATTGCGCCGCAGACAGTGGCCGAGGCGATCTGGAAGCATCTGGCGGCAGCGGGTTCGGACGGATCTGCCCATCCGGCGCACTGATGCTCGCGGCAGTTATGATGCTGCCCATTCAGTCGCATTCCCAAGGTATCCCCGCATGGCCGCTCTTGACCGACGCTCCCTCGCCGTCCTGCTCCTCTGCGCCGCCAGCGCCCCCGCCGTCGCGCAAGACTGCGTTGCGCAGGTCCAGGCAGAGCAGGCGCGCATCGACCGCGCGCAGGACGTGCAGCGCACGCGCGAAGCATCCAACGATCTGCAATTGAATCGCGAGCTGTGCCAGGGCCGGCTGGACCTGCTGGATGCGCGCTACGCCCTGGTCGACGACTTCGAGGCCTGCCGCCGCAAGGGGGTCGAGTTTCCGGCGAAGATGGCGCGCGCGCTGAGCGACGCGTCCGAGGAACTGGCCGACAAAAAGGCCGCATGGATCAGAACCTGCGGCCTGCAGATGAAGGATTGAGCGGCCCGCCAGCCGGCGGGCGCGCGGCTCAGGCGGCCTGCTTCTCAGCGCTGTGCGGGAAGAAGATGGCCCGGCTTGGATCGAAGCCGTAGCGGTGCTCGAACTCGGTCGCATCCGCGGCCAGCGCCAGCACCGAATCCAGGATGAAATCGGCCTTCTCGTCTGGCAGCAGCACGCTGAAGTTCAGCCGGATGAAGCCCGGCTTTTCCATCTCGCGGCCGTCCAGGATGGCCTGGCGCATCTGCTGCGATTCTTCAGCGTCGATATCCAGCAGGCGATGCACGTAGGGTCCCGCGCAGGCGCAACCGCCGCGCGCCTGGATGCCGAAGCGGTCGCTCAGCATGCGCGTCACCAGTTGCTGGTGCACGAAGCCGCCGCGTCCATTGCGCACCCGGAACGAGAAGATCGGCAGGCGCGCCGCCGTCAGCGAACCCAGCAGCTCCAGCTGCGCGACGCCTTGCCATCTGGCCAGCGCACGCTCCACGAAGTGTTGATTGCGCTGGCGCATGAAGTCGGCGCCCAGGGCTTCCTTCACCAGCAGCACCAGCGCGGCGCGGATATCGCCCACCACATTGGGCGTGCCCGCTTCCTCGCGCGCTTCCAGGCTGCCGCTGTAGTCGTGGCCCGCGGGCGAAACGAAGCGCACCGTGCCGCCGCCGGGCCAGGTGGGCTTGGTGTCCAGCACCGCGTCGCGGCGCACGATCAGCACCCCAGACGCGCCCGGGCCGCCGATGAATTTGTGCGGCGAAAAAACAATCGCGTCGATCGCCGCGTCGGCGGCGGGCGTCATCCGGATCGGCAGATAGGGCGCGCCGCCTGCGTAGTCCCACAGCATCTTGGCGCCCGCGGCCTTGACGCGCCGGGTCACTGCCGCCACGTCCGCCACGATGCCCGTCACGTTCGAAGCCGCCGACAGCGCGCAGACGACCAGCGCGCCCTTCCCGGCTTGCAGCGCCGCGTCCAGCTGGGCCAGCTCGGGGCCGCCTTCCGGGCTTTCCGCCAGCTCGACGACTTCAGCGCCGCATTCGCGCCACGGCAGGATGTTGGAATGGTGTTCGTAGGGGCCGATGATGATGCGCACCTTGCGGCCCGCGGCGATGGCCTCGCGCACGCCGAACAGATGCACCAGCCGGTTGATCCCCGCCGTCGCGCCAGACCCCGCAAAAATCACGGCATGCTCATCGCTCGCGCCGCAGCACCGCGCAATCGCCGCGCGCGCCTCGCGGCGCAGGCGGGTAATGAAACCGCCGCAGTATGACGCCTCGGTATGCGAGTTGGCGTAGTACGGCAGCACCTGCTCAAGAATGAAACGCTCGACCTGCATCAGCGCCCGGCCGGACGCAACGTAGTCGGCGTACACCAGCGGCTTGATGCCATAGGGCCCCTCGACCACCGCATCCTTGCCGATCAGCCCCTCGGCCAGCGCCGCGGCCACGTCGTCCGTCTTCAGGCTTTCCTGGAATTGCTGCAACGGAGTGATCTTGGCGGGGGTGGTTTTGGTAGGCGTATTCATGTCGGGGATGTTCCTGGGCACACCGAAATATCATACGATGGAAAGAAATTTGAAACCTCACCTAAATTTTGCCGAAAACCTCATAAATTGGGTCATTTGATCTTTTAAATGGAAAAAATAGATAAATTTGATCTGAATATCATCTCCTGCCTGCAAAAGGACGGCGCGCTGTCCCAGCGCGAGCTGGCCGATCGCGTCGGCCTGTCGCAAAACGCCTGCTGGCGCAGGCTCCAGCGCTTGAACGCCTGCGGCATCATTCGCGGCACCCGGGCCGAGGTCAATCTGGTTGAACTGGGGCTGGACCTGACGGTATTCGTGATGATCCGCACCAGCCACCACGCCAAGGCCTGGGCCGACGGCTTTCGCCAGCACGTCGAACGCCTGCCCGAAGTGACGGAGTTCTATCGCATCGGTGGAGACTGGGACTACCTGATCAAGGTGGTCTGCCGCGGCATGGCCGGATACGACCGCTTCTACCAGAAGCTGATCACGGATTTCGAACTGTCGACGGTGACGGGGTTCTTCAGCATGGAGGCCATCATCGAGAACCGGCCTCCGGATCTGGGGGGATTGGAGGGATAAGGCAGGCGGGGTACGACCCATGCGGACATGACAGAACCGTGACGCCGGGACGATCGGATTTGTAATTCCAATGACTGCGGATTGTCGGGCGACGGCCTGCACACTGGCCCTGCCAATCCGCCAGAAGACATGGTTTCCGTGGCTTCCGGTCGGTATGACGCATATCGATCTTCCCCGCTCACGGAGTCCCCATGAAAAAGCTATACGCCGCGGCGGCCGCCACGGCACTGTCTGGCGCCGCCTATGCGCAGCCCTCTTCCGTCACGCTCTATGGCCTTATCGACACCGGCATCGGCTACGCCAACGTCGATGGCGCCTACACTGATCCCGCCACCGGCAGCCGCACCCGCGTCGACAGCAGCCGCATCGGATCCACCACCGGCACCACAGCGGGTTCGCGCTGGGGCCTGCGCGGCAAGGAAGACTTGGGCGACGGCCTGTATGCGCTCTTCCAGCTGGAGTCCGGCTACGACAGCCGCAACGGCAACTCGCTGCAAAGCGACCGCCTGTTCGGCCGCGAAGCCACCGTGGGCCTGGGCAGCGCCGACTGGGGCGAAGTCCGCCTGGGCCGGCAATATAACGTCGCCGCGCGCTACTTCACCGGCATGTTCGGCTCGTCGTTCGGCGGCGGCTTCAATCAGTTGAACACCGGCGCGGGCCTGGGCTTCAGCTCGGCCTACTTCGTGCGCTACGACAACCTGGTCGTCTATGAAACCCCGTCGATGGGCGGCTTCAAGGGCGCCGTCGGCTATGCCTTCAACGCCGACGACCGCCGCCTGGCCCAGACAGGCTTCGCCACTGCCGACAACACCCGCGCCATCACGACCGGCCTGCGCTACGACAACGGCCCCGTGATGGGCTTTGCCACCTATGACCAGCTCAATGCCTCGAACAAGCTGAGCCCAAGTCAGACCGACGCCACACCGCGCTCCTACATTGTCGGCGGCTCCTACGACTTCGAGGTCGTCAAGCTGGCCCTGGCCTATAACCGCACGACCGACGGCTGGTTCGCCGGCAAAGGCTTCCCCAATGGCGGCAGCATCGGCGGCTTCACCGGCACGCCGTCCTACGCATTCGTCAAGGGCTTCCGCTCCAACGCCTACATGCTGGCGCTGGCCGCCCCGGTCGGCAAATCCGGCGGCGCGTTCGCATCGTGGCAGCGCGCCGACGCCAACAACAAGCAGCTCACGGGCGGCGATGCCACCAGCAACACCTACAGCCTGGGCTACAACTACAACCTGTCCAAGCGGACCGACCTGTACGCAGTGGCGTCCTACACCACCAACTGGGCGTTCCTGGACAACGTCAAGGCGACCGAAGTGAACATGGGCATCCGCCACCGGTTCTAGCGCACGCTTTCACAAGACGCTGTATGCAGGGAGTCCCTTGATCGCGCCCTCCTCCGCGAAGGGAAGGCCAGATGATCGCCGCGCGCCTTTCCGGCGCGCGTTTTTTTGACACCGCGCAGTTGCCGGCCGCGCATGAAGGCTTGTGCCGATCACAAAGGACCCGCCGCCAGCATATAGCTGCCGCCCCGTATCGTATGCAGCAGCTTGGGCCCCGGGCCTGCGTCCACTTTCTTGCGCAGCCTGCGCATGGCGACCGCAACCGCATGCGACTTGAAATTGCGCTTGTCGTGGATATGCAGCTTCATTTTCCAGACCTGCTCGGCCAGCTCCCATCCCAAGCACACGACCCCGGGCCGCTGCATCAGAAAGGCCAGCAAGCCGAATTCCTTGGGCGTGAGCGGCAGGAACTGCCGGTCGCGGTAGGCGCGGCAACGCAACAAGTCCAGCTCCAGGTCGGCAAGCTGCAACCTGGGGCTGGACTGGGGGGGATTGATCACGGAGGATTCGGCCACGCCGGGCGCTCCTGCCCCGCGGACGGCTATCGCCGCGACGCGTTCTGGCGTTGCACTTCAGCCTGGTACTCCGGCCCCGAACGCAGGCGGAAGTATTCGGTGAATGCCGCCTTGTACTCCCGGCTATAGATGTCCGGCGTCTCTTCGCCGCGCCAGAACCGGTCCACCCCCGCGCGCTTCCAGAGCGCCAGGTCGGCCAGCACTTCGGCGCGCGTCAACGAGGGGCCATAAGGATTGGCCAAACCAGCGGGCGGCGGCGCGGACTGCGCCAGCGCCGCGCCGGTAGCGGCGGCCGACAGTGCCAGGATGAATGCGGCTTTGCGGATGATCTGCATGCTTGTTTCCTATGTATCGTGGAGGGGACTGCACGATCAAATTCTAGGAAAGCGATGCGGACAGAAAGCGGATAGCGGGATTACGTTTTTGACATGGCGGGCCGCTTTGCGCTTTGCGATGCCCCTACCAAGCCACGCCCTGCTGCGCCAGTCCAAGGCGCCGCGGCCTCAAGAACACATAACAATGCTGAAACCCGTCCGCCACGACGTGGCGCGCGCCCGTCATTCCCACTATTCCGGGCTCGAATGTCTTGAAGACCTGAAATCCCTTCGCCTGCTCGACCTTGAATTTCAGCCGATCGGGCTTGTCGTTATAGCCAAGCACCAGCATCCCGTCGTCGGCCAGCACGTGATGGCATTCAAACATCAACTGATTGAATGCGTCTTCCGTATCCAGGCCGAAGCCGATCAGTCCGTTGGCGAACACCACGTCAAAGCCATGCGGCGGATAGTACGAAGACAGTTCAGTCGCCGAACCCACCACGTGCCTGTTGGGTGGGCCGTAGGCGGCGTTGCGCGGATTCAGGTCGATCGAATAGAAGTCCAGATCCAGCAGCCGGTCGTAATGCCAGTTGTGCTTGTCCAGGCCAATGAAAAGGCACCTGGCCGCCGGCGCCGCCGCGCCGCGGCGGAAATGTTCATTGACGTAGTCGAAGACCTCCTGCTCCATGAACATCCGGCTAGGCACACGCAGCCGGAAATCGACGCCTAGCGATTTGGCAAGAGCCGGAGAAGCCCTAAAAGCCGCGCGTTTCAGGGCATACGATATTTTTTTTATGAACTTCATGATCCCTAAAACCCCGAATAGCGCCTATATCCGAGTGGCCTTCCAGCAGGCCATCAGCGTCATTTTTTTGAATTCTAGGTTGAGGCTTTTTCTTCTATTCTGAGTTTTTCTGGACTCGTATTTACCTATTCTTGTAGCGGCAGCAGACCGCAGGTCCGGACCTGCAAGACAAGGCTCAAGGCGTCCATGATTCCTGGCGTCCGGCATTCACGTTGCGAACTGACTTGGCGTCGCGGGTCGTGAAATGGCCGTTCCGGGATCGATGAGAATGATGCTGTCAATCTCCTTTTTTTATCATCGCGGGCGGAGCTGCACGTCAACACCGGATTCACGGAACGTCCATCTCATAACTGAACACAAGCAGCGCCTGGCTCGGCACTGCGTTGCCATCCTGGATCGCGGGCATCATGCGCACCGCGCCCGAGGCTTCGACGGCAGCCTGATCCAAGGTGCGGTTCCCTGATGGGAACATCAGCGCGCTACGCAGCACCTTGCCCTGCGCATCCAGCATCACACGTACCCAGACTGTGCCCTTGGCCCCAGCCGACTTGGCCTGCGGTGGATAGGACAGCGCGGGAACGCCGGTAATGACCAGCGTCTTGGGCATGGCCGTCGGCCATGGCTCAGGCGACGCCTGATCCGCCTGCGCCACGGGACAACCCAACGGCGGCGAAAGCGGAGATCGAACCTGGCAGGGTTGAACTTCGGGTGCCGCGCGTTGCGCATGCACGGTCACCAGGCCATTCGCCAGTTGCTCCCGGGTCGGCCCTGGCTTCTCGTAGGTCGTGCCGTCGCGCGCGTCCCGGTACATCAAAACCAATCCCATGACGCAAATCGCCGCAAGCACCATCTTCAGCTTGTTGGCCGCCAACCACCGCAACGCGTTCCGGCCGCGGTCAAAGCGTGCGGAAGCCGCGCGCCATGCCTCGATGCGCGCCCATCCCAGGTCCAGCACCGACAGATCAGGCGCAATGCCCAACAACTGTGCGAAATCCCTTCCATGCCAGTACGCTTGTACAAGATTGGGTTCAGCCCACCTGTGCGCCAACCTCAGGACTGCATCCAGGCGCACACGCAAGGGCGGCGGCAGCTGGCTGTACTGCTCCATCTGGTCCAACAGCATGTCGACCCAATCGGATAGGTCCTGGTCATGCGGAAATGGCGCACTCAGGCCGTTCCAGCCGAACGCCCGGCGCGCGCCATTGAAGAGCGCCAGGCGGCCGTCCGGCTGCAGGCGCATCGCCCGGGCCAGGCTCCAGGCCAGAGCATCCCTGGCCTCCAGATGGTCTAGCCGGCGGTCAGCCAGGGCGCTAGCGAGCATCTGCGCAACCTCGTCATCGGGCGCCTGCATCAGGCGGCCGGTCCAGTGCTCGATATCTGCTTCCAGTTCCTCTCGGGATGGCGGAAACCATTCTGCTTGAACCGCTGGCCCTGGCTCCTGCGCATGCGCTGGCGGTGCTTGCCTCGGGACCGCTTCCATCCCGGACTCGGGCGCGAACTCGGGCGTGTCCCCCGGCGCTGCGTCAGGTCCCGCTTGCGGCGCGTCGGACAAAGGCAACGCACTGCAAGCGGCGGATTCCCCTTCCTCGATCTGTATCTCGGCCCAGGATCGCGCATGCTCGTATGCGCCGCGCAGGTTGGCAAAGCCTTCCGGGTCAGCGGCCTGGTCGATCCGCTTGAGCGCCGCCGCATAGGCGCGGCGGATGACCTTCTGGTCGCTGGTGGGCTCGATGCCCAATCTGGTAAAGCTCGCTGCTGCCACCGTACTAGTCCTGTTGTGTGGGATCAAAACCTGGAGCAAACACGGCGGCCCGTTCAAGGACGTCGACCACGCGACGTAGCCGCTCTGCGGCACGCACGGCAAGCCGCTCCTCCTGGGTTTCCAGCGCCTGTTCAAACAGCACTATTTCGTGGGCGAGCAGTTCACGGTCATTGCCGCGCGCCACCTGGTAGACACGCTCGGCCCGCGCCACCAAGGCGCGGTTGACCGCCAGCTCCCGGGGATGGATCTTCAACTCGGCCAATACACCCAGGCGGCGCTGGATATCGGCGTCGCTCATCTGCGTGCCGCCGCCCTGAATCACCAGACGTTGTGCCGCGCCGCCCTGCGCCAGCGCAGCCTCGACCTCCAACAATCCGTTCACGTCATAGGTAAAACGCACATTGATGGCGCTTTCCAACCGCGACAAGCGCGGCAACGGCATGTTCAGGGTGCCTAGCAGGATGTTGTCGCGGACAAGGCGGGACTCTCCCTGGTAGATGTGCAGCTCGACCTCGCCCTGGCCGTCTTCCATCGGCATGTATGTTTCCTGGCGGCTGACCGGCACGATGGTGTTGCGTTCGATGATGGGCGAAAACTGGCCCGGCAAACGCTGTCCAGACGAGGTGGTGCGCGTGGTGCTGATGCCCAGCGTGTAGGGACATACGTCGGTCATCACGACCTCTTCCAGCGCCTGGTCCTTCATCTTTAGCCCCGCCATCACCGCAGCGCCTGCCGCCACCACTTGATCGGGATCCATCTCGGCATTCGGAAAGCGGCCGAACATGCGCGTGACCAGCTGGCGCACCAGCGGCATGCGCGTGGCGCCGCCCGCCAGCACCACGGTGGCGATGTCATGGCTCTTGATGTTGGCATCGCGCAATGAGCGCTCAACCGGCATGCGCAAACGCGTCAGCAGCGGCGTGCACAACTGCCCAAGCAGTTCCTGGCTCAATTCGAACGCATATTCTTCGCCGCGCCAGTCCAGCGCAATGCGGGCTGCAGCTTGCGTCGACAACTGGCGCTTGGCGCTTTCAGCCTGCGCCAGCAGCCGTTGCATGAAGCGCCGGTCCTCGCGCGCAGCCGCCGCCCGCGCATGGGTATCGAAGAATTTCTGAACGATCTCATTGACGAAATCCTCGCCGCCAAGGAAGTTGTCGCCGGCGGTGGCGCGCACCTCCATCACGCCTTCAAACAGTTCCAGCACCGACACATCGAACGTGCCGCCACCAAGGTCAAAAACCAGGAACTGAGTCTCGTCCTCGCTCTGGTGCAGACCATAGGCCAGGGCGGCCGCGGTGGGTTCGTTGACCAGACGTTCGACGGTCAGGCCCGCCAACATCCCCGCGTTGCGCGTTGCCTTGCGCTGCGAGTCGGAAAAGTAGGCCGGTACGCTGATCACGGCCTCGGTAACCGGGTGGCCCAGCACGGCTTCGGCGTCTGCCTTCAGCGCGCGCAGCACCAGCGACGATAGTTCTTCGGCGCGGAACTCCTTGTCGCCCAACTGGAACAGCTTGTCGCTGCCCATGTGCCGCTTGAACAACGCGGCGGTGCGCTCGGGATGCGTTTGAAGGCGCTCTTGGGCGGCCTGCCCCACCAGCACACGGCCATCTTCATCCAGGCTTACGCAGGAGGGTGTCAGAAAGCTCCCCAACGGATTGGGCACCAGGCGCGCCCGGCCGTCCTGCCACAGGGCCGCCAAGCTATTTGTCGTACCCAGGTCGATACCGATGATCATGAGAAAAGCCTGTTCCGGTTCCATAAATACGGGCGCTCCGCACAAGCGCGGAACGCCCCAAAGGACCTACGATTAACGGCCAGAAATGGGAAAAATGTAGCGGCCGCGACCCGGTCAGGCCGCAGCAACCAGATCCATCTGGCCCGCCGCATGACCCAAGCGCCGTGGACGAAGGAACACATAACAATGCCGGAACCCGTCCGCCACGATGTGACGCGCGCCAGTCATTCCTGTTATGCCGGGTTCAAAAGTCTTGAAGGCCTCAAAGCCTGCAGCCTGTTCAACCTTGAAGCTCAGACGGTCGGGCTTGTCGTTATAGCCCAGCACCAGCATCCCGTCGCTGGCCAGGACGCGATGGCATTCGAACATCAGCTGATTGAACGCTTCCTCGGTATCCAAACCGAAACCGATAAGCCCATTTGCAAAAATCACATCGAAGCTGTTCGGCGGATAGTACGAAGACAATTCGGTCGCCGAACCTACCACGTGCCTGCCGGGCGGGCCGTAGGCCGCATTGCGCGGATTCAGGTCTATCGAATAGAAGTCTAGGTCCAGCAGACGGTCGTAGTGCCAGTTGTGCTTATCCAAGCCGATGAACAAGCACCTCGCAGCCGGAGCGGTCGCCGCGCGGCGGAACTGCTGATTGACGTACTTGAAGACTTCTTGCTCCATGAACATCCGGCTAGGCACCCGCAAGCGGAAATCCAGGCCTAGTGTTCTGGCAAGGGCCGGAGACGCGCGAAAAACGGCGCGCTTCAGCCCGTAAGGTATTATTTTTACGAACTTCATGATCCTCCAGAACTTCAAAAACAAACCCGTATGGCACCAAGTACCAAAGCAGCCCTCCGCAGGGTGCCAGCCTCACCTTTTTTGTGAGGTCTATTATTTATTCGAATTCTTCCTTGACTTTGGGGATAGCTGACGAATCGTAGCTATCTCAAGCTGGAATATTATTTATTCGAAGATTTGTCATTCCGATACCACTTCGGCAGTCGCAGGCCACGCCCCATTCGTCCAAAACCTTGGACATGAACAGGTTGCGTGGAGGGGAATCCTGGCTGGACCGTCCGATGGACGGTTATTTATTGATTCAATCTATCCAGCGTTCCCCCTATGCATCGCCCCGCAGCGCTGCATTGAGACAGGATTTCTACGCCCTACCGTTCCAGATGGAAGCCAAAAACCATGCCTCCTCTACTTATTCCTAACGGCAAGGCACGGCTATTCTTAATGCCGGTCTGATTTTTTATTTTTGGCCGAATGGCGCCAAAAAAAATAAACATAGTTTTATTAATTCTCAAGCATACCCAACGCCACGCCCACTAACCGGCGTTGACAAGGCCGTCCGCCACCCCGCCTATTTAATTTAAAAAGGTGTCAGACTGAGCTGACCTGGATTTCTCGGACAGTTTGGTTAAGGCACGGAGGCCTCGACCTGGGCAGGGGTTCGATAACCTAGCCCCTGGTGGATTCGCTGGCGGTTATAGAAAACCTCAATGTAGTTAAAGATCGCCAGCCGCGCATGCTCCCTGCTGTGGAAGACCTTGTGATGCGTTAATTCTTTCTTTAAGTTGCTGAAGAAGCTCTCTGCGACGGCATTATCGTAGGGATCCCCCTTGGCGCTCATGCTGATGATGATGCCGTGGTCCTTAAGCATGCCTCGGTACTCTGCCGAACTGTACTGCGCACCGCGATCGTTGTGGTGCAACAGTCCAGGATCGGGACGGCGCCGGGCTAGGGCCATTTGAAGTGCATGAACCAACAACCTGCGGTCGGCCTTCTCCGCCATGCTCCAGCCGATCACCGACCGAGAGTAGAGATCCAGCAGTACGGCCAGATATAGCCAGCCTGTCCGTGTTGGTACAACCGTTATGTCGCCCACCCAGACTTTATTGGGACATTGCACGGTGAACTGACGTTGCAGGCGGTTCGGGGCTGGCCCCAGCAGCGAATGCTTCTCCAGCCGACGAAACCGCTGCTTGCGCAGCGCCTCGATGCCGGCCTGGCGTCGCAGTCTTGCGACGCGATGCTTGCCGCACGCCACGCCGTTGGCGTTAAGCGCGCGCCAGGTCTTTTCCGCGCCATACACTTGCCGGCAGGTCTGATGGGTCTGCTCGATGGCCGCGAGCAGCTTGACGTCCTCTTGCTGCCTTGCCGAGGGTTCACGACGTTGCCAGTCGTAATATCCGCTGCGGCTGACGTGCAAGGCCCGGCATAACCGAGCGACCCGGAACTGCTGCTGATGAGCCTGCACAAAGGCGTACCTCACGGCAGTTCCCGCTTCGGTGACCTCGGCCAACTGACGCTTGAGGCGCTGAATCTCGGTCTGCTCGTCGGTGCGAGCCTTGCCTTTACCGGGAAATGAGACGTCTGGGCCGTGTGTAGCCAGCTCTTTCTTCCATCGGTAAATAATCGACCGCTTCAGGCCCAGCATCAGCGATAGTTGCGTGCCGCTGACCTTGCCTTCCTCCAGTTGTCTGACCGCCTCGATCTTGAACTCTCGACTGTGATACGGGCGTTTGGCTTCAAGCGGCTTGCCTTCGGGTTTGGATTTATCCATGGGACACCTCCTTCAAGTATTGTCTACTTCTTCGGGTGTCCGGAAAACCCGGGTTAGCTCAGACTACATTTTCAGATTTGGAAAATGTAGTCTGACACCTTTTCTCACGCCTAATATCTCGACGGACAAGACGGTATATTTTTCCCATCCTGACACCATACTCCCTGGCAATTCCAGCCTGACGCCTTAATCTCATATCTTATATTTTTTCTCAAGCTCTTTGCGAACATGTTCAGCCAATCCCAACATATCTTTATACGCTTTCAACGCAAAGTCAGGATAATGCTCCGACATAAAATCTTGTGAATTCCCTACATCCCCTCCCGCCATTGCAACCGCTTCGTCAACAAAAGCAGGACGAATCACCCAATTGACATCCGGAAACATCAATCTTTGGTGCGGAAACATCTTCCAAACCATATCTCCCTCGTAGCCTTCTACTGCCTTTCGCAGTTCTTCGACAAATTCTCGATTTTCAACCCTAAATCTAATTGTGGTAAACGGAGGGGCTTTGGAATTATCTCTCTGATAGACCCCTCCCCCTTTCAATCTAACCATTACCATTCTCGTCTGGAACTTTCTCCATTCCAAATCGGAAAATTCTTCTATTACTTTATATAGTTCATCACCATCAGCCAGACTCTTATTCATGCCGCCCCCTACTTAATCTTTGAAATTGAAATTCCGTCAGGATTGGTCCCTTTCATCAATTGAAGCCAATCACCTTGCGGCACCGGTCGTGACGACACTCGTGGATCGTATACGTACTGCCCATCGGAGTAAACTTGATGGTAAGTTTGCCTTTTTTCTAATACTCCATTTTCCAGAACGTTCAGGTTATTTCGCAGAGCGGGTTTAACATTCAATATTGCCCCTTTTGTCCCGCCGCCTTATACAAGTAGGCCGCAATGTCCGAGCAATCTGCGCACGTAACATCCTTCACCATCTTCTGCACCCGCGGATCACTCATCGCTTCCACAACATCATGGTTAGGTGGAAAATCAGGATTTGGCTCACGAAATGGTCGACCGATCCCCGGTAGCGCTCGTTCTTCATACTCTGAGCCACCAAGATCGCCTTTATCAAATATTAACCATGGCCCCGGCTCATCCGGCAACGGCGTAGTGGTCGTGACCCCCACCCACGGCCCCTTATTCTCCTGTCCTGGCACCCCACCACTCTCAGGCACATCCCCCGACTTACCAGGCAACTGCGTATCCGGCACCGTTCCCACACCACCACCCGGCGGCACTCCCACCGGTGGCACCGGGTCTCCGGGTTTCCCTGGAATGTTCTGTGGCTCGCCACCGGTGGCGATGTACTGAACAACCGCCAACAACAGCGCTTGGTCCTCCGATAAGCCAGGCGTCTTGCCCATCAAGTCTGCGGTCATCGCTGTGATCACTGCGAATGCAACTGGCCCGATCACCTTCTCTTCGCATGCTGGTGACCGGAAGCAAGCCCCTAGCGCCGCCATACCACCGCGCTTGAGCAGGGTCGCTACCGCGTTGTTCTCCGTTTCCAGTCTGCCGCTGTTGACCACCGCACTCGCATCTGCTCCCAGCCCGACTGCGACGCCTGCCAACAGCGAGGACACCAGATGGCTACGAGCCTCCTTGTCCTCCGGTGACAACGCCGAACCAGACTTGCCGCTGGCTGCATCCAACAAGGCGTTCACCACGGAGGCAGCTCCCGCGCCTAGCGCGGAAGCCCCGCAACCCTCACCGCGCGCCGAGCCTCCAGCACATCCCACCAACGTGTGCAGCGCGGCGCGTGCAGCTTGTGCTTCCGCACTGTCGCCCAACGCATCCGAGTAAAGCTTGACCTGTTGTGTAAAAAAGGTGTCAGACTACATTTTCAGATTTGGAAAATGTAATCTGACACCTTTTTTTCCGACACTGCAATGAGAAAGCGTGCTCATCTCTGCTTCGGCGTGCTCAAAACGCGTTCATCCTATCGCCCGGATTACGCCTAATCTCTTGACGGACAAGACGGTCTCTTTTTCTCACTGCTTATTTTCTTAGTCCTGCCAAGTGCTTGAAAGGTCCTTCTTCCAAACTTAATCCCATGTCAGAAGCCAATTTAATAGCCTCCACATACTCCTCATCCGTTATCAAGATATCGTACTCACAAAGATGATCACATAGAATTTCGAAGGCCAAGCCCTCTTCATTGTATGAGATATAGTCCAACGTGTCCTGAAGCAGGAAGGAACTAATTCTTCCTTTGAATCTATTTCCAAATTTTATAATGCGATCCGAGTACATAGAAATCAATTTATATGTTTATAGGGTGGAATTGGTGCATTATCAGGGAAAGCGGTAATTACCTCCCCTGTTGCTGGCTGATACACGACGCGCATACGTACTCCATCACGAACCTCATATGCCACCCATTTTGCGGGATCTCCCTTCGCGGTGTAGATCCCGCCGGTTCCAGTTTGGGCGTACCATTTAAAAAATGTCAAAAAAAGGTGTCAGACTACATTTTCAGATTTGGAAAATGTAGTCTGACACCTTTTTTATTCTTCCGGCAAGAAAATTTCAAACAGACGGCAAATCAGCGAAAAATTCCGAAATGGTTCCCACGCGGGAGGGGATCGCCCACCAACAATTGAAACAACATGCCACCAGACCTTAATATAAAAAATTAAATTAATTAACACCCACTTTCTAAGTATGCATCATGCCAGCCTGAGATCGGCATAGATTCATAAATCCTGCAAATCCAAAAGAAAACAAAGAGGAATAAAAAACATTCCAAGTCGGCTCACTATATAAAAACCACAACATAAGAGCAAAAGCTGTGATTGCGGTCGATTTTAGCCAGTACAGGAATTTTTCCCGTTTTCCATGACGTTCCACTCGACCAAACAAACACCACGTTATAAACATGAATACTAAACAAACGACCAACACTCCAATACCCGTACTCATAATTCGCTCAAATAAGGTGTCAGACTACATTTTCAGGTTTGAAAAATGTAGTCTGACACCTTATTTCTCAGAGTGAGAGCAACGCTGTACATGGCCGCGATTGTGACCACGCGCTATAACCCGCATGTTCAAGCCCTCTACGCCCGACTGCTAGACGCCGGTAAAAGCAAGATGTCCGCGCTCGGCGCTGCAATGAGAAAGCTTGCTCATCTCTGCTTCGGTGTGCTCAAAACGCGTTCATCCTATCGCCCGGATTACGCCTAATCTCTTGACGGGCAAGACGCTATCTTATTTACTATATAAATCCTAAGATGCTTAGATCGTGCCTAAACTCATCATTCTCGTCCTGAGGCACCAATTGAAGCAAATTATCTAGAGCATGCTCCGAAAGCAAACGACAGATTTGCGCTCTATGATATTCGGCTTGTGCCGGATACCAGCAAGCCAAAACCAAACAAACAACCTCAAGCATCAAGTACTCCAGGGGAGAATCAAAGCTACCCTCTCCCCCCGCATATCCATCGTAAACGTCAGACGCTATCTGCTCTAGTGTCCATCCTCTTTGTCCCTTGCCCGTGGGGAACGGCCCATGATCCCGGCAGCCGTCCCAGTAGTTCTCCAAAATCCAGCTCTTAATTTGAAAATAGGAAACACGATCTTGTTCCACATTAATTTCCTTTCGGAGGTCGCATGACCACACCATTGTTATCCAAAATATTAACCTGAATATTCGGATACTTAGCTTTGAACTGCTCAGCCACCCCCAAACAACTACTGCACGCAGCCCGCTCCGTAAATATCGTAACAGTATAAAAAGGCGTCAGACTACATTTTCGGCTGAGATAAAAACTCCAACTATCGAAAATGTAGTCTGACACCTTTTTTCACAGCTAAAAAAAATCCGACGCTCTACTAATTTACAGATTATTTCCCGAATGCATCGCGAGGTTCCGCAAAACGCAGTAGACCTGTCTTGTGACATTGGTAGGGATACTTTTCGGTGCACCGCTGTACCATGGAGCGCGCCAGTTTACTCGCGACATCCGCCGCGATCCGCTGTCCTTCGGCATTCGGCCCACGATTTGAAAAATCACGCAGAGAGATCCCATACGTATCCTCGGCCATGCCACGGTACTCGCCCGACTCTGCGTCATACATACGGATACCCACTGACACACTGGCAGGATACTGTTGTGAACCCTCGAATGCGCCCGGCTCGCTCACCGCAACCACATATTTGACACCAGCCGCCAACGCGTCCTCGTTCATCGTTTTCGGTCTGGCCGTCTTGAGATCGAACTTGCGCAACTTGAATACAGCCTTAACTCCCGCTGCGTCCATGGCACCTGGCAGTTCGGCATTCAATGCGTTGCATACTGATTCGGCAGCGTAGGTCGCAGGATAGGCTGTCCTGGCACCTATGAAACCGACGCTATCGATCTTCTTTTTGAAATCGCAATCGGTGGTGTAGATCAGCACCGGACTGATCATTTCGCGAGGTTCCGGGTTCGTTGCCAAGGCTGCCGGCGGCGAGCCCATGATGAAGGAGCAGCCTGCGGAAGCGAATAGCGAGGAGAGTGTCAATATAAATCTACAGAAAAGCATAGTCTTCTAATTCTCTGATTTCTAAGAAATCCACCTAAAAGAGCTTCCGACTGCCATTGGAGCAATGCGGGACAAAGTGCTCACTCAACCGGAAGTCCCGCATCGAGAGTCCATCTTCGCCCCATATATCTTTTAAAATATTCTCCAGATAAAAATCTCAACTATCGAAAACGTAGTCTGACACCTTTTTCACATTTTCAGCTGTGGAAAATGTAGTCTGGCACCTTATTTTTTCGCTGCCGGGGCTTTTGTGTAGAGCACTTTATGGCTTTGGATTCCACGGGGAGCGCATTTGAAATAGTCCCGCCTCCAAATCTCCAGTTTCATAAAGCTCCTTGAAAATAGCTTCTGCTACTGAGATGTCCGTGCAAACTGTTCGGGCATCGCAATCATCATCACCAAACCTGACCGCACCCCTAAAAGTGGATTCGGAAAGCTCCCACCACTCGAGATATTCTTCTTTAGGATTAGGCGAGCGCGTTAGAACCTCCAGCCTAAACATTCCCTGCAGAGATTTCATCGACAGAAGACTAATGAAGGAGGTCTTAGGACTAACAACTTTCAGCCTAACAAACCCCCCAAAATTAAATGATTTAATTATGCCCTCCTCTATGCTTTCCCAGACCGGCCTCTCAATTGTGACCGCCAGGGAGGAAGATGAATTATCACCATAACACAACTCAAGAATAGTTTCTGAGGCTTCTTCATAATCAATCATTATTGCCATCCTTCGACACCGCGCGTCCAGGTGAAAGTCTTCCCAGTCTTTGCTTCTACCAACTTCAAGCTATTCAACCCTGAACGCTCGGCAGCAGCCAATATATTGGTTGAAGACTGACAGAACGAACATATCTCCTCACCGCGAACAACAATAGACATATTCTGACCGCGAGTTAATCCAGAATCATACGCTCTCTGAATCACTGCAACTTCAGCGTGGGCATTAGCCATTGTTGAGTTTGGCTTTCCTGGTGGAATCAAGTCTGCAATAAGAGTTGGCTTATTAGGATCAGCAACGATGGTAGAGCGCGCCGTCTGGTTAGTATCAACCAGCACTTTCCCACCAACGCTACCTTCCGCAGTAACGGTAACTGGAGCCTTCGCACCTGGCAAAGTAGTGCCGATAAGCTGGTCTTTGGCTTGAGCTGCTCGAAGGTCGTTGTATAAGCCCTCTCGTGCAATTACAGAAGTAGCTGGCACCTCAGCCGCTCCAGCTCCTTTTGCAGCTAAGGACTCAGAGGACTGCGCAATCTCACCACCTCGAACACCAGATACCGCCTCCACTCTAGCCTTCGCCACCATCGCCCGAACCTGAGCTGCCGAGAGTTTCCCGCCTTCCAATGCGGCCTGAAACGCAGCACCAAGCGCATCCCGTTGCTCCCAGGTCAGATCTTGTAGATCGAACAGCCCACCGTTCTGCATGAGCGATATGTTCGTCAGCTTGTCGTCAATGACGCGGGCAAGAACATAATCCTGCGCAGCCTCTGCTTTGGCTTTCTCTTCCTGCAGTGCCTGCGCTACCTTGGCGACCTCCTCTGGATAGTGAATGTAATTCGCGACATCCCTGCTTGCATCCGCGAGCGCCAAATTGGAGCCCGTCAGTCTTGTGGGATGCTTCGCTCCTTCTTGTACCTTCTCCCACGCCAGGTCATACAACTCTGCCAAGTCAGCGTTTGACTTAATACCACCCGCGAACAAGAGCTGGTCGTAATAAGATCCATCAGCCTTGCCATCAAAATAGACGAACCCGGTACCTTGGGTTCCAGTCATCTCAGCCAAGAATGCTCGAGCGTTCTGGTTCTCGACATGGCGCAAAGCCACCTCGGCATCGGCTTGCAGTTCCGCCTGCCCTGTCAGTTCAGCTAGCGCCTGAGTTAGAGAGATACCTTGCTGCTCTGCATAGCGCGCAGCGTTCTTTCTAATCCACTCGCCCTCGTCGGGATGCAATTGCCGGTTGTACATGTCGGCAACGGAGGCTCCCCCTGCTCCGCTGAGCCCCCCAACAGCCCCGCCAGCCGCACTTCCGATGACGTTGAGAATCACCCTGGTGACCTGTTCTCGCGCTTCGCCTGACAAGCCCGCAACGGCTTGTTCCACCTGCTCCTTAACCAAGTTGGTTGCAAGATCTCCAGCAACCGTGCCCGCAATGGCCCCAGCTACATTTCCCCCGCCCAACGCCGCCCCAATCCCCGCCACTGCCGCATGCAACCCGATCGCGCCCGGCTTACCTTCCCCCCAAAGATCCGGATCCTTCTCCTTTAGGGTCTTCAGCGCATCCCCCGCAAGCTGCATCCCCAACTGGCCGAAGGCTTGCTGGAACTCCAACTGCTCGCGGACCTTGTCCTTGTCGAAGATCTGCCCGATGCTGCCATTCGCGCCCGCAGTATCCCGGCTAAGTCCCGCCGTGCTATCCCGGCCGCTGTCCTTGTCCGAACGCACCTCGATCGTGCCCGGAGCAATCGCAGCGTAGGTGGTGCCGGAATCGCTGCCACTGGTTTGGCCGAAGCTGAACCCTGACGGACCGGCCTTGTTTGCGCCGCCCTTGTTGGCAACGTCGAATGCGCCTGACATGCCCAGGTTCACGCCCACGGTGGTGGACTTGTAGTCGGCCTTGTTCTTCAGATCGGTAAAGCCCAACGTTTCCGTCGACAGCCTGTTCTTCGCCGCATCCGCGTCGCTGGCGATCACCGCGCCGTTGAGCTGGGTATGTTTGCCCACGTAGACGTCGAAGCCGCCCGACCCCGCATACAGTCCGGACTGCTCAATCACGCTGTCGTAGTTCGACTTGGTCTTGCCCGTGCTGGCGCCGATGTAGGCGCTGCCGGTCATGGAACCGAAGCTGAAGCTGCCACCCGCGTTGGCCTGCTTCTGCTTGGCGTTGTAGCGGTCGGTGTCTTGCTGGCTGGCAATGGTCAGATTCCTGCCGATGTCCGCGCGGATGCTGTCGGCGCGCGCCTGCGCGCCTTCCAGCAACGTGTCGCGCCCCGAAGCCAGCGTCAGGTTGTCGCGGGCGCTAATCTGGGTTTCGCGGTACGTCGTGCCGTTGCCCTTGGCGTTGCCGCTGCCCATGTAGCCGCTGGCGAAGATGTTGATGCCTCCGCCGCTGCCGCTATCGGACACGCCGATGCCCACACCGACCTTCCAGCCGCTGTTCTTGTTGGTTGAGATCTCTGTGGAACTCTGTGCCTGGCTAAACAGTGAAAGATCGTTCGTGGCTCCCAGCAGTACGTTCTTGCCAGTGACATCGCTTCCGATGATGGACAGATTGCCCGAGCCTGGAACGCCTCGCTCGCCCAGGGCCACGATGGAGACATTGCCGCCTCCCATGACGGAAGAGCCGAACACCGACTCCTGCGTGCGCTTCGTTTCGCTGACGGATTTACTGGCGCCTATACTGATCTGGATCTGGGCGCTGGCGTTCTCCTTTTCAGCTGCCGTGGCGTTGGCCCCTTCCGCAGCCTCCAGCATGCGGTTGGCCTGCACCGCCTGATAGGCGGCCTGGCCCACTTTGACCGCAGCCAGGCGGCTGCTCTTGGCGTCATCTGCCTGTTTGAGCGTGCCGTGTATCTGTTGGGCAGCTCCGAGCACACCGCCCGCCACGCCTATCGTGATTCCGGACTGCTTGAACTCGTGGTATTCGTGCTGACGGGCTTCACCCACGCCGGCAACGATCGCCACATTGCGGCCGCTGATCGAGATATCGCCGTCCTGCGCCAGTACGTTGCTGGCGAAGATCCCCACGTCGCGCCCGGCGTCCATGGTCAGATTGCCGCCCACGCTGCCGACAGTGCTGCTGGAGTAGCCTCCGCTTTCGCCCTTCATCCAGTCGGTTCGTTGCTGCTTGCTATAGCCGACGCTGAAGCCGCCGCCACCGCCAAAGCCAGACTTGGTCACCTTCTCGTACTGGTAGTCCTTGTACGACTCGGTCGCTGCGGCAATGTTGATGTCCCGATTCGCCATCAGCGTGACGTCGTTGTCGCCGATGACATTCGACCCCACCACATTCAAATCCCGCCCAGCCATCAACACCGCCGTGTCGCCGGTAAAGGTCGACCCCTTGGCCTGTTCCCAGTCGCTGGAAGTAATGGTGTGCGTGGTCTTGGAAGACAGGAAGCTCTTGGTCTTGTAGCGAACCTCGTCATAAGCCGAGCCGGTTTCCACCCCAGCGACCAGATTGATGTCGCGTCCCGCGCCCACCGCCAGCTGCTTGCCGGCGGTGACTTCGGCCGCACGCGCGTTGACGTCCTGTCCCGCGACCAGCGTGAGGTTGCCGCCCGCCGCGATGGTCGAGCCGACTTCGGAGCTGGTGCTCAGGTCGTGGCGATTGTTCTTGTTCAAGACCAGCGTTTCGCCATGGCTCTCCGTAAGCGTTTCCAGCGCGATATCGCGCCCGGCCTGCAGGCGCGCGTCGTCCTTGACCGAGACTTGCGCCGCGGTCAGCGTGATATCGCGGCCGGCCTGCATGTTGAGGTTGTCGGCATCGATGCGGGCCACGCCGCTGACGTGCGTGCCCCAGGTGCTGCCGAAGTTCTCGGACGCCGCAGTGGACGTCAGGGCGATGTCGTTCCCGGCCTTCAGGGCGACGTTGTCGCCCTTGATCAGCGATACCAGGTTGGTCAGGTCCTCGCGGGCGGCGAGGTCGACGGTGGAGCCCTGGATCAGCCCGCCGCCCTGGTTGACGATGTTGCCGGCGGTCATGACGGTGGCTTCGCGCGCGCCGATGGTGCCGCTGTTGACGATGTCGCCTTCGGCCTCCAGCTTGACGTTGCGGCCGGCCATGAGAGTGCCGTCGCCCTTCAGGTCGCCTTCGCGCACCAGCAGGTAGACCTGCGGGACCAGCACGGTCTCGGTGGTGCCGTCGGGCAGCGTGACGGTCTGTTCGACCAGCCAGACCAGGTCGGTGGTCAGCTGGCGCTGTTGCGCCTCGGTCAGCGCGACACCGAGCTGGACGCCGTTGTCGCGGGCGAATTGCGCGCCAGCGGCGAGCAGGGCCTTGTACTGGCTGTCGTTGTCGCTGTACTTATCGAGAAAGCGCTGGCCGGTGGTGGCCAGGATCTGGTCGGACACGAGCTTCTGTTCATAGAAGCCGTCGCCCAGGCGCTTGGGCTGGCCCGAGGGCGTCAGGAACTTGGCGCCTGCGGGTACCAGGGAATCCCAGCTGCCCAGACGCGCGCCGGACAGGTTCTGGCCGTCCGCCGCGGCGGTGGCGCCGCTGGCGGAGAGCGAGCCGCCCGTGCCGAGCGCGGCGCCGGCGGGTCCGGATGCGCCTTGCGCGTCCAGGCGCTGGCCATCCAGGCCGCCGCTGGCGCCGACGGTGGCGCCGGCTTGGCCCGCATTCGAAACTGAACCCGCGCCGACGCCGGCGTTGACAGGGCCGGAGCCGCCTTGGCCGTCCATACGCTGGCCTTCAAGGCCGCTGCTGGCACCAACGGACGTGCCGCCTTGGCCCGGGGTCGAGACCGAACCGGTGCCCACGCCGGCATTGACCGTACCGGCCGTGCCGGGCTGGTCGTTGCGTTGGCCTGCCAGGCCGCCGCCCGAGCCGGCGCCGTTGCCGATGGTGGTGCCGGGCAGCACGCCCGGCTGGCTCAGCAGGTCCAGCAGGTAGTCACTGGAGACGGTCGGACGCTGGCCGACGAAGCGCGGATCGGTGGCGACGACGTAGGGCGCGTCCGGCCTGCCGTTGACTGTGTAGAGCTGGCTGTCCGGAATGCCGGCAGGATTGGAGACGGTGCGAACCACCGTGCCGCCGGGCAGGCCGACGCTGGCGACCAGTACCGGCCCGGGCGCGGCGCCGCCATTGCTGGCGCTGGGCTTGGAGCCGTTGAGCTGGACGGCGACGTTGCCGCCGGACGTGCCGACTGGCAGTTCGATCGGCTGGCCGGCCAGGGTTGCGTTGTAAGCCTCGGAGTATTCCTTGCGGTCGCGCGAACGCGCCTGGGTAACCGTCATGGTCCCCGTCCGCGTGATGGTACGCTCGCCGCCCGCACCGATGTTGTTGATGGCGGGACCGGCCACCGTGAGCGCGCCGCCTGCGGCGATCTGGCTCTTGTCATTGGTGACTGAGCCCGTGAGCGTCATGGCCCCGCCCGACAGGATCTTGCCGGGATCGGAGGACAGGGTGCGGGTCTCGGTGACGGTCTCCTGCACCCGGTAGTAGGTGAAGGTGCCGACCAGGCGGTTGTTGAAGTCGGCGTTGAACTCCCGGATGCGCGCTTCCAGCTCCATGTGCGGCGCCTTGTACGCGGCGTAGGCATCTTCGTAGGCCTTGCGACGCGCTTTCTCGGCAGCGCATTCATTGAGGATCGCGCAGTTCTCGTAGCGCGGCGGCACCCAGACCGGCATCGGGCCGGACGGCGGCGTGACACCGAAGACAGCCCAGATGCGCTCTCCGGAACCGTAGAGGAACTTCTCCGGCGTGTCCCAGCAAAGATCGGCCGCATCGCCGCCGGAACAACCGGATTCAGGCGGGGTATAGGTCGGCGTGATAGGCGACGTCTCGCCACCCCTGCCCTTCTTGCTAGGCGCGTAGTCAAACGGCGGCCCATAACGCGACGCCGGATACTTGGTCGACGGCAACAGGAACATGCGTTCCGGATCGTCGTCCAGCCAGGCCGGATCCTTGCTGCACATCGGCGTCACTTCGTCGCACAGCCAATTGGTCTCGGCGTCGTACATGTCGGTGGTGCCGGCCGGGGTGAAGTACACCTTGGACGTGCTGGACACCTGCACTGTTTCGTTGGTGTAGCGGTCGTTCTGGTTGCGAATGGACGCGGCCGAGATGTTGGCATTGCCGGCCGCTTCAATGGTCGCGGAGGCGTTCAGGAGCGAGCCGGCCTGGCCGATGGCACGGCCGGCGGCATCCAGCGCGCCGCCGATGCGCAGGTCGGCGCCCGCGTAGATCAGCGCGTGGTCGCGGTTGATGAGCGATCCCACGCCCAGGTCCATGTTCCCGCGCGACGCAATGACGGCGCCGCCGCCTGCGCCCGCGCCGTTGACCAGCGTGCCAGCCTGGATCGACACGGCATCGCCGTAGATGCGGCCGGTGTTGTCGACGCGGCCTGCGGTGATGCGGGTGGAACCGCCGTCGATGAGGCCGGCGTTGGTCAGGCCCTGCGTCACCGTGATGCGGTTCTGGCCTCCGGCCAGCAATTGGCCGGAGGCCTGGTTATTCAGCGAGTCCGCCGAGATGCTCAGGTCGCGGCCGGCGCTGATCTTGGCGCGGTTGTCCATCGCGCCGCCGACCGACAGGTTGAGGTCGCGGCCGCTGGAGATGTCGCCCTGCTGGTTCAGCGGGCCGGCATAGGCGAACGACAGGTCGCCCGCGGATTGCAGCACGCCCAGCCCTTGCAGCGCCTGCGCGATGACGGTCAGGCTCTTGCCCGCCTGCAGCGTGCCTTGGGTGTTCTTGAGCGTGTCCGCGACGATGCGCGCGTTGCCTTGGGAAGCGACGGCGCCGCCCGTGTTGTCCAGTTCCTTGGTGGTAAGGGTCAGGTCCTCGATCGCTTCGATGGAGCCGCCCTGGTTGTTGACGCGGTCCGCCATGATGGAGACGACCTTGCCCAGCACGCCCTTGGGCGGCGTGCCGGCCGCGGTCAGCGTGCCGCTGTTGTCCAGGCTGGCGGCGTTCAGCGTCAGCACGTTGTCGGCCTGGATCAGGCCGCCGCGGTTGTCCACCGCACCCGGGGCGGTGATGGTCAGGTCGCGAGCGGCCAGCGTGCCGTCGCGGTTGACGACGCTTGCAGCTTCGATGCTCGCATTGCCTGCGGCTGCGATCACCCCGCCGGTGTTGTTCAGGCCGCCGCCCAGCTTGATCGCGGCATCGCCCGTCGACGTCAGTTTGCCGCCCTGGTTGTAGAGATTGGCGGCGCTGATGTCCAGTGCGCCGCCCTGCACGACCGCGTTGCGGCTGTCGACGTCGCCCGCCGTGGCCAGCGTGACCTTGCCGATGGCAGACAGTTTGCCGCCCGCCAGGTTCAGGCTGCCTGCCGACAGGCTCAGATCGCGGCCGGCGAGACTGGTGCCGCCATGAACGATGGAACCCCCGGTCAATCTGATGCTGCCCGGCTGGCTGAGCGAGCCGTCGGCGCCCACGCCCGCCACGAAGCGGCCGGCATTGGAAAGCTGGCCCAAGGCGGTGGCGATGAGATCGCCGCCAGCCAGCACTGAGCCGGTGTTGTCCAGCGTGGATCCCGCCCACAGTTTGGCATTCGTACCCGCGGACGCGATGCCCGCGTTGAGCAGCGCGCCGCCCGCGCTAAGGTCCAGCGCCGCGCCGGACTGCAAGCGGCCGTCCGCCAGGATGGTGAGTTTGCCGCCGGCGCTGGCGACCAGGTCGCCGGCCTGCGTGGCGGCGATGCCGCCCAGCGTCGCGTCCGTGCCGGCCCGCAAGGTCATGCCTTGTTCCGCGGCGGCCGAGCCGAGCGCGGTAAGCGCGCCCCCCGCCTGCGCGGTCAGCGCGCTCCCTGCCTGCAGGCGCGACGCCGCGCCCAGCGCGATATCGCCGCGCTGGGCGATAAGCGACAAGTTTCCTTGCAAGGCGGCCACCGTGCCATCGACCGAGATCTTGTCGCCCGCGGTCAAGATCTGCGAGGCGCCGGCCAGCATGCGTCCGGCGGCCTGCAGCGCGCCTTGCGCGGTGGCGGTCAACGTGCGGCCGGCCTGCACCAGCCCGGCCCCGCCGACGGTCACGTCGCGGCCCGTCAGCGTCAGATCGGCATCGGTGGCGGCAGTGCCGTCCACTCGCGCGTCGCGCGCGGCGGCCAGCAGCATGTTACCCACCGAACTCAGGGCGCCCGTTGCGTACAGGTCACGATCCGCGCGGGCAGTCAGCGTGCCAGCGGCTTGCAGTTGGCCGTTCTGTTTGACGACGAGATCGCGTCCCGCCTTGATCGAGGCATTGCCCGCCGCGCGTTCGCCCAGGGCGGCAGCAAGGCCACCCAACAGGACGTCTCCACTTGCGGCGAGCGTCAGGCCGCCGCCCGCGGCAATGACGCCGTCTGATCCCAGGTTGCCGCCTGCGCGCGCGCTCAGCCCGTCGGATGCCTGCATCCTGCCGCCCGCGCCGACCAGCAGGTTCGCGCCCGCATCGGCCGTCAGGCCGCCTTCCAGCGCGGTGGCGATGCCGTCGATGCGGATGTCGCGCTGCGCGCCCAGGACGATGGGGGAACCGGCGGTCGCCGTGCCCGTGATGAAGAGGTCGCGGCCCGCCTGCGCCTGCAAGACGCCGCCCGCGGCGCCCGCGCCCGTGGCGGTGCCCGCCGTGCCTGCGATGCGCAGGTCCTGGCCCGCGCCCAGCAGCAGCTTGCTGCTGCCCTGGGCCAGGCCGGCCTGGCCGATGCTCAGGTTCCCGGCCGCGTCCGCGCGCAGCGTGCCGTTGGCGACGGTCTTGCCGTTCAGTTCGGCGTCCGTGCCGGCCTTCAGCGTGATGTCCTGCTCGCCCGAAATCGTGCCGTTTGCCAGCAGCTTGCCGCCGGCCTGTGCTTGCAGCAGTCCGCCTGCTTGCAGCGCGCTTGAGGCGCCCAGCGTCATGGCGCCGCCGCTGTCCACCTTGAGCGCGCCCGCATCGGCCAGGACCGTGCCGTCCACCGCCAGATCCTTGTCGATCCGCAGCGTCGCCGCTTGCCCGGCCACCAGCGTGCCCGCCAAGGCGGCGCTGTCGGCTTGCACATCGACCGAGCCATCGGCCTGCAGGCGCGCGTTCGCGCCGGTGGCCAGCGCGCCGCCGGCCTGTAGCGCCAGATTGCCGGCCGCCAGGTTCTGGCCGTCGAGGCTGATGTTGCCAACCGACTCCAGGATCAGATCGGCCAGCGAGGAAATCGTACCTGCCGCCGTCAGCGAACCGCCCGCCCGCGCTTGCAGCGCGCCGCCGGACAGCGCCCGGCTGCCGGCCGTCAAGACCAGGTCTTCACCCGCTTTCAGATTCAGGGCGCCGTTGGCGGATGCCGCCGTGCCGGACATATCCAGTCGCCCCCCGGCGTCCAGGCTTGCCCCCTTGTCGCCACGCACGACGCCGGCCATCTCCAGATTGCCCGCAGCCGCGATCCGCGCCTGGTCCGCGGCGTCCAGTTGCGCCGCCGCGCCGATGCGCAGATTGCCCCCTGCGCCGAGATCCAGCGCGCCGTCGGCGCCCAGCTTGCCGTCCACGCGCGCATCGCGCACCGCCTGGAGTTCCGCGTCCGCGGTGGACACCAGAACGCCGCCCAGCGCCAGGTCGCGCCCGGCGTCAGCCTGCACGCCCTTGCCTTGCAGCTGGCTACCCGCGCCCAGCAGCAGGTCATTGCCGCTCTTGAGCTGCAGCGCCCCGCCATAGGCGAGCGCATTGCCGTCCACGCGCAGGTCGCGCGACGCGTCCAGCGACATGCCGCCTTCGGCCAGCGCCGTGCCGGCGAGGTTCAGATCCTGCCCGGCCGCAAGCGTCATCGATGCGTCGGATTGCAGGTGCGAGCCGCCCGCCGCCGTCAGCGTCTGGCCCGCCTTCAGGTCCAGGCCGCGTGCCGCGTAGACCTGTCCCGCCACTGCCGCGTTGCGCGCGGCCTGTAGCGTCAGGGCGTCCAGCGAACTGAGCGCGCCCGCCACGCGGAGATCGCCCAGCGTCGTGACGTTGACCGCGCCCTTGGCCGCGACCCGCGCCAGCTCGCCCATCGACAGGTCGCCGCCGGCGTTCAAGCTCAGGCCGCCGGCGCTGGCGGCAAGCGTCCCGTCCACGGACAGCTTGCCCGCGGCATCGATGTTCATGTCGCCGTTGCCGCGCCAGACGCCGGCCAGCGTCATGTCCTGGCCGGCCTGGGCGCGCGACGCGCCTTCGGCGTCCCATTGCGCCGTCTTGCCCATGGCAAGGTCACGCACTGCAATCAGCGACGTGTTGCCGGTGGCTGCAGCCTTGCTATCGATGCGCGCATCGCGTCCCGCGTTCAAGAGGATGTCGCCACGCGCGGCCATCACGCCGCCCGCCAGCAGATCGCCCATGGCGCGCGCCTCCACGCCCACGCCCTGCGTGCGGCTGGCGTCGCCCAAGCGGAGGTCCTTGCCCGCGTTCATGGCCAGTTGGCCGCCGTAGGCCAGCGCCGCCCCGTCCACCTGTACGTCGCGCCCGGCATCCAGCGTCAGGCCCTTGTTGGTTTCCGCCTCTCCGGCGAGCACCAGATCCTGGCCCGCGCGCAAGGTCATGGCGCCTTCCGATTGCAGGCGCGCATCCGCGCCGGCCTGCAACCGTCCTATCGCCTCCAGCAGCAGCGGGCCGCCAGCCAGCAGCTTGCCCGTCACCGACGCATCGGTTCCCGCTTGCGCCGTCAAGCCGGCCAGCGAAGACACCGTGCCCACCACGTTCAGCGCGCCCTTCGCGACCATGGACAAGGGACCGCCGGATTGGGCGCTGCCGCCCACCGTCATGTCGCCGTCCGAGGCCAGGGTCAATGCGCCCGAGGCTGCGCCGGCCGTGCCGCTGACGTCCAGCGCGCCTCCCGCGCGCAACTCCGTGCCCTGGTTGCTGAGCAGGCTGCCCGACAGCGCCACGTCTCCGCCAGCTTGCAGGCTGGCCGCGCCCGTGGTTTGCAGGTCGCCCGTGACCCTCGCCGTGTCCTGTGCGCGCAGCGTCAGGTCGCCGTCGGCGCCGAGCTTGGCGCCGAACACCGCATCGCGGCCCGCCGTCAGGGCGGCCGATCCGGCGGCCACCATTTCGCCGGCCGTGACAAGGTCGCGCGCCGCCTGGACCGTGACGCCCTTGCCCTGCGTCTTGCTGGCTGCGCCCAGCAGCAGGTCGCTGCCGGCAGTCATGGACAATTCGCCGCCGTAGGCCAGCGCGCCGCCGTCCACGCGCAGCTCGCGCGCCGCGTCGATCGCGATACCGCCATCGCTCAGGGCAGCGCCCGCGAGGCTGGCGTCCTGGCCCGCGCTAAGCGTCATATTCTTGGACGATTGCAGTTGCGCGGCCTGTCCCGTGCGCAGGCCCTGGCCTGCCCGCAACGACAAGGCGTCGCCGGACAGCAGCTTGCCGTCCACCGTTGCGCCGGCCACCGATACGAAAGTCAACGCGCCCTGGCCGGCCAATTCACCGGCGACCGACAACGCGCCGCCGCTCTCACCACGCAGTGCGCCGCCCGCCAGCGCCTTGCCGGCGCTTCCCACCGTCAGATCGCCGCCCGCGCGCAGATCGATTGCGCCGGATGCCGCGGAAGTTACGCCGTCCAGGCGCAGGGCGCCGGCGGCCTCGATGTGGTTGCCCTGGTTGCTGCGCAATGCACCCGCCAGCGTCGCATCCTGCCCTGCCTTGAGTCGCGCCTTGCCTTCCGCATCCAGTTGCGCGGCTTGGGCGATGGCCAGATTGCGCCCGCCATCCAGCTTCAGGTCGCCTGCGGCCACGGTCTTGCCGCCGAGGCTGGCATCGCGGCCTGCGACCAGTGCGATATCGCCGCGCGAAGCCATGGTCCCCTCTGCCAGCAGATCGCCGCCGGCGCGCGCGGCTACGCCCTCGCCCTGCGTGCGGCTGGCGTCGCCCAAGCGCAGATCATTGCCAGCGTCCATCGACAGTTGACCGCCGTAGGCCAATGCCGCACCATCCACGCGCAGATCGCGCGCGGCGTCCAACGTCAGACTCTTGTTGGCTTCCGCCTCGCCTGCCAGGACCAGATCCTGGCCCGCGCGCAACTGCATGGCGTCTTCCGATTGCAAGCGTGCATCCGCGCCTGCCACCAACCGGCCCAGCGTTTCCAGCAGCAGCGGACCGCCGGCCAGCAGCTTGCCATTGACCGTCGCGTCGCCGGCGGCCTGAGCCGTCAAGCCGGACAGCGAGGACACCGTGCCCGCCACGTTCAGCGCGCCCTTCGCGACCATGGACAAGGGACCGCCGGATTGGGCGCTGCCGCCCACCGTCATGTCGCCGTCGGAGGCCAGGGTCAATGCGCCCTGCGCTGCACCCGCCGTGCCGCTGACGCCCAGCGCGCCCCCAGCACGCAGTTCCGTGCCCTGGTTGCTGAGCACGCCGCCCGACAACGTCATGTCGCCGCCGGCTTGCAGGCTGGCCACGCCGGTCGCTTCCAGCTGGCCCGTGACTTGCGCCGTGTCTTGCGCACGCAGTGTTATGCCGCCGTCGGCGCTGAGCCTGGAACCGATGACCGCGTCCCGGCCCGCGGTGAGCGTCACGGAGCCCGGCGCCACCATCTCGCCGCCAGCGCCCAAGTCGCGCCCAGCCAGAGCGCTGATGCCTTTGCCCTGGGTCTTGCTGATATCGCCCAGCCACAGATCGCGACCGGCGCTCATCGACAGGCCGCCGCCGTAGGCCAGCGCGCTGCCGTCCACGCGCAGCTCCCGTGTTGCGTTGATCGCGATGCCGCCATCGCTCAAGGCAGCGCCCGCAAGGCTGACGTCCTGGCCCGCGCTCAACGTCATGTTCTTGGACGATTGCAGTTGCGCCGCCTGGCTTGTGCGCAGGTCCGTGCCCGCGCGCAGCGACAGGGCGTCGCCGGACAGCAGCTTGCCGTTCACCGTAGCGCCGCCCACCGATACGAAAGTCAACGCGCCCTGGCCGGCCAGTTCGCCGTCCACGCGCAACGCGCCGCCGCTTGCGCCGCTGAGCGCGCCGCCCGCGTATGCCTTGCCCTGCGCGCCCACGGACAGATCGCCGCCCGCGAGCAAATCGATGGCGCCCGCGACCGAGGAGGTTTCTCCGTCCAGCCGCAGCTTGCCAGCGGCGTCGATGCGTATGCCCTGATTGGTGCGCACAGCGCCAGCCAGCGTGGCGTCCTGCCCAGCCTGGATTTGCGCCGAGCGTTCCGCCTCCAGCTGCGCGCCCTGCGCAATGGCCAGGTTGCGTCCTCCCGCCAGCGTCACATCGTTGGTGGCGACCGTCTTGCCGCCGAGCTGCGCATCGCGCCCCGCGGTCAACGCGATATCGCCGCGCGCGGCCATCGCGCCGTCCGACTGCAGGTCACCGCCCGCGCGCGCCGACACGCCCTCGCCCTGCGTGCGGCTGGCATTGGTCAAACGCAGATCCTGGCCCGCATCCATCGACAGGACGCCGCCATAAGCCAGCGCCGCGCCGTCCACGCGCAGGTCGCGGCCCGCGCCCAGTGTCAGGCCGGCATTGGTTTCCGCCACGCCGGCCAGAAGCATGCTCTGGCCAGCACGCAGCTGCATGGCGCCGTCCGATTGCAGACGCGAGTCCGCGCCCGCCGCCATCTGGCCTATCGCTTCCAGCAGCAGCGGACCGCCAGCCAGCAGCTTGCCGTCGACCGCGGCATCGCGCGCGGCCTGGGCCGTCAATCCGGCCAGCGAGGAGACCGTACCCGCCACGTTCAGCGCGCCCTGCGTGCTCAACCTGACCGGGCCGCCTGCCTGCGCGCTGCCGCTGACCGACAGGTCGCCGCCGGAAGCCAGCGTCAGTTCACCCGCTGCCGCGCCCACCGCGCCGCTGATGGCGAGCGGGCCCGCCGCGCGCATGTCCACGCCCTGATTGCCGCTCAGGCTACCCGCAAGCGAAATGCCTGCTCCGGACTGCAGCCGCGCGCGGCCCAGCGCTTCCACCTGTCCGGTGACGGCCGTGGCGCCTTGCGCGCTCAGGTCCAGATCGCCGCGCGCCAACACCCGGGCGTCCACCGCGGCTTCGCGTCCGGCCTTCAGTTCAGCTGCCGTCTCCGACACCAGTTCGCCATCGGCTCGCAGATCGCGCGCCGCATCGATTCCAACACGCTTGCCCTGCGCCTTGCTGGCCGCGCCCATGCGCAGATCGCCGCCGCTCTTCAGGTCCAGCGCACCTCCATAAGCCAGCGCGCTGCCGTCCAGGCGCAGGTCGCGCGTGGATTCGACCAGCATCGCGCCATCGGTCAGGGCCGCGCCGGCCAGCGTGACGCCTGAACCCGCGCGTATGGTCATGCCTCCTGCCGACTGCAGCTGCGCGCCGGCCTCCGACACCGCGTCCGCGCCCGCCTGCGCCTGCAACACGCCGGACGCATAAACCTGGCGCGACAACAGCATGTCGCGTCCCGCCTGCAGCGTGACGCCTTCCTTCGCGGAAACCACGCCACCCGCCGTGGAAACGCCGCCGCTCGGCTCGCCCGGCGCGGACGGGTCAGGAGTCTTGCCGGGCTCGCCGCCGGTGGCCGATCCAGATCCAGTTCCCGATCCGGCGCCGGAGCCCGAACCATTGTCGGTTCCTGCCCCCCCGCCGGTCCCGCCACCCGTGTTCCCGCCTTGCCCCGGCTGCGGCGCGACCGCCTGGCCCGCCACCTTCAGATTGCGTCCGGCTTGCGCACGCAAGTCCTGATCCGAAGTCAGCAAGCCTCCCGACAAGGAGAGATCCTTGCCCGCCGCCACGCGCAAGGCGCCTTGCGTGCGCAGGCTGCCCTGCGCGCCGACAGCCACATCGCCGCCAGCGTCGAGCGTCAAGGCGCCGCCCGCGCCGACCGCGCCCTGCACGGAAACGTCGCGCGCAGCCGCAAGCGCGGCAGTCCCGCCGGCCTGTGCCGCGCCTTGGACAGACAGATCGCCGCCGCTGTCCACGCGCAGATTGCCGGCCGCCTGCGCGGTGCCGCGCGGCGCAATCCGGACGTCGCCCGCCGCCGTGACCTGCAGGTCGCCGGTCAGCGCCACCAGGTTGCCGCCGATATTCACGCCCACGCCGGCCTCGGTGCCGATCAGGCGCACGCTGTTGGCATACATGCCGCCCAGCGCCGCGGTATCCAGCGCCACCTCGGGCGCCGCGCCTTCGCCCGCCTGGGCCGCAACGGCGCCCGATGCGTAATCGACGCGCGCCGCGCCCGCGGTCACGTTGAGCTTGTCGGCCCACACGTCCGCGTTGATCTCCAGCGTGCGCGCCAGCAGGTCCACCTGGCTGAGGTTGGCGCCGTTCAGGCCCGCGCCTTCGACGCGGATCTTGCCTGACGCGATGTCGAAGCCGATGCTGCCGTCCGGTCCGACCTGGGGCTTGCCGGTGGTCAGGGTGGCGCGGTCTGCGTTCAAGAAGCCGCAGCCGTTGCAGGTGATGCCCGCCGGGTTGGCGACGATCACGTTGGCGCGGTTGCCGGCCACTTCCAGCGTGCCCAGCAGTTGCGACGGGTTGGGCGCGGTGACCTGGTTGAGAATGGTGCTGGCGCGCTGATTGCCCAGCATGGGATTGCCGCCCACCTGCCCCGCCAGTTGGGTCTGGCTGGCGCCACCGCTGTTGTTGAGCACCGCGCCGGACGGGCCCACGTTGAACTGCGTGTAGCGGTTGTTGGACACGCCGCCCGCCGACGGCGGCGCGATGTTGATGACCGGCACGCCGTTGCTGACGCCGACGGAGGGCTTCGCTCCCGCCACGCTCTTGTCCACCGAAATCGGCAAGGTCTGCGCCAATACTGGCGACCAGACCTGGGTGAAGACGACGGACCAGACTATCAGGGAGCGAAGCTTGGACATCATGCGTATCCGGTTGGACTAAGGATGGACTGCGGTTTGGCTGCGCAAGGCCGCCGGATCAGAACTCGAACATCAGCACCGCCGCGAACATGGTCGAGGCGGTTTTCAGGGACTCGGGCTTTTTCAGCGGCCAGCCGGCAGACAGGTCATAGCTGGCATTGACATAGGGCATGGCGAGCCGTCCACGCAGCCCGGCCACGGCGCCGACCAGCGTGCGGCCGGATAGCGACGCCGCCGACGGACCGCCCACCCGGCCCACGTCCAGGCCCGTGTACAACTGGTGGCCGGGCACGCGCAGCAGCTTGTCCAGGCCCAGCGACAAGTCGTTGCGCAAGGTCCAGCCGTCCTCGGCGGCCAGCGTCATCTGCCCGTCGAAACCCCGCACCGCATAGCGGTTGCCGATGGTGAAGTAGTCGGACGGCACGATGGGCGTCTTGGCGTGCTGGATCTGCCAATTCAGCTGGTAGGCCCAGGGCTGCTCCGCCAGTTCGAACGGCAGATACAGGCCCGCATTGGCCGAAAGTATGGTGCTGCGGCCGTTCCAATCCGGATCGCCATAGACGTAGCCCGGCTGGTCGGACAGCCCGGTCAGCGTGCCGCGCACGCCCCCGCCGACGTCCAGCGCGGCGCGGCCCAGATAGTGGCGATGCCCCAGGTTGAACTCGTAGCCGGTGACGTCGCGCCGCTGCACCTCGATGTCCACGTCGTTGAGCGTGCTGGTGGTGCGCTTGCGCAGCAGCGTCAGCGATGCCGTGCCCTTGTAGGCGGCGCTGCGATACGGCACCACCGAGACGCCTGCCTGCACCTGCTTGGTCGTGCCGCCGTAGATGATGGGTTCATCGAAGCCGGCCACGGTCTGGCGGTAGGTGGATTTGCTGGCGCCGGCAAAGAAAGTCCAGTAGCCGAAGGGAATGCTGTAGTTCAGCGAGGCGGCGCGCGTGTTCGACTCGGCGTCACGCCAGCGCGCATTGCTGTTCCACGACACCGACAGCTGGTCGTACAGGAACAGGGGCGAGTCCAGGGTCAGGCCGGCGTTGACCTGGTACTTGCCAATGGCGTCCATGCCGGCGTTGTCGCCGCCGATGTACCCATGCCAGCGCTTGCCGGTGCCGGGACGGATGAGGATGTCGGAATCGCCCAGCTCCGGCCCGGGCGCGACGTCGATGGACGCATCGGCCTGGCTGCCCAGCCTGCGGATGTTTTCCAGCGCCTGGTCCAGGTCGCGCTGGTTCACTTCGCCGCCCGGCCCCGTGGGCAAGGCCGTGCGCCACCAGCCGATGGCGCCCTCGCCCTTGACGGCGGATATGCGGCCCGGCAGGTAGCGCAGCGTCAGCGTGCCCGCGGCCAGGGATTGTTCCGGCACGACCACCCGCGCCGTGACGAGTCCGCGATCGATCAGCAGGCCGATCAGATGTTCCTGCAAGGCCCGCAACCCCAGGCCGCCCACGCAATGGCCAACGACGGCATCGGCTGCGCGCGCCAGCGATTCAGCCGGCTGCGCTCCGTCCCAGACGACTTCCTTCAGGGCAAAGCAAGGCGTTTCGACCGGCAGGACCAGGCCGCCGGCGGCGGGCGCGGCGGGCGACAGCACGTCCGGCCGTTCGGCCGCTCGGGCGCGCTGCGCTCCAAGTTCCTGTTCTTGGCGACGTTCGATTTCGGTAGCGCGCACCGCTGCTTCGGGCAGCGGCTGCGCACCGGATCCAGCCGGGAAAAAGCCAGCCGCCAACATGCCCGCGGCCATGCGCAGGCGCCAATAGTGATTCATGCCGGTATGGCGCCTGCGGACGTGCGCGGCGCTCCTTGTTATCGCTTTATGAAACCAAATGTGTTTCGAGTTTGCCTTAAAACACAATTAATAACAATAAATATCTGAATGTATAAGATCATAAATTAACGGAATTGGTGGAATTTAGAGCATAAAGAAGCGCAAATTCATGCGTGAATGCCATAGTTCCGTAGCCCGGAACTATCACGATCGCAGTAGAAGCGATTTGATGTGAAACAAATCGCAAGCAGTTCGAAGTTCGCGAGCCGGCAGCTTTTTTTACGCGGACACGCGTCGCGGGCAAATAGGAGAAGTTCGAGATCTGGCGGCAAAACCTAGGACCGGCCGCTTGCACACGGGTTATCCCCGATACGGGCATATCAACAAATCGTCAATAATTCGCCAACGTTTTATCGCCGATCCGTCCCCTTCCCCTCCCAGCCCATGCCTGTATCCGTCCGGGACGCCATTGTTTCCTCCTCCCACCTGGCCTCTTCAGCCCCCGAGCTTTCCGAAGTCGAATTCGGCCTGATCATCGCCTCGCACGCGTTCAACCGCTGGATGGTGCGCTGCATGGCCTGTGCGGGACTGCCCGAGCTGACCTCGCTGGACATCCTGGTGCTCAACCACGTGTTCCACCGCGGCCGGGGCAAGAAGCTGGCGGACATCTGCTTCACGCTCAACGTCGAAGACACCCACCTGGTGAACTACTCGTTGAAGAAACTCGAGCGCCTGGGCGTGGTGCAAAGCGCCAAGACGGGCAAGGAAGTGATCTACACGGCGACCGACGCCGGCGCGGCCGCCATCCAGCGCTACGCCGAAGTGCGCGAGCAATGCCTCGTCAAACCCTTCATCGACTCCCCCGCGGCGGACGACGCCAGCCATCAGCTGGCCAACACTCTGCGCGCCCTCTCGGGCCTGTACGACCAGGCCGCCCGCGCCGCCACCTCCCTGTGAGAATCCAAGTTGTCTAGCACCACCGCATCTACTTCCGCCCCGCTGCTGTCCGTGCGCGGCGTGTCGGTCGACTTCAATACCGAAAACGGCGTGTTCCGCGCCGTCGACAACCTGGATTTCGAGGTGCGCCCCGGCAGGACGCTGGCCATCGTCGGCGAATCGGGCTCAGGCAAGTCGGTCACGTCCATGGCCATCATGCGCCTGACGGACTACACCAACGGCCGCATCGCCACGGGACAGATCCTGTTCCGCGACAGCGCCGACCGCGAGATCGACCTGACCGCGGCTTCCGACGAAGACATGCGCGCCATCCGCGGCAACGACATCGCGATGATCTTCCAGGAGCCGATGACTTCGCTGAACCCGGTGTTCACCGTCGGCGACCAGATCGTCGAGGCCATCATGCTGCACCAGCAGCTGTCGCGCTCGGCCGCGCGCCAGGCGGCGCGCAAACTGCTGGAGAAGGTCCGCCTGCCGGACGCCGAACAAATGCTGGACCGCTACCCGCACCAGTTGTCGGGCGGCATGCGCCAGCGCGTGATGATTGCGATGGCGCTGTCGTGCCAGCCGCGCCTGCTGATCGCCGACGAGCCGACCACGGCCCTGGACGTCACCATCCAGGCGCAGATCCTGAACACCGTCCGCGAACTGCAGCGCGACCTGGGCACCGCGGTGATCTTCATCACCCATGACATGGGCGTGGTCGCGGAAATGGCCGACGACGTGGTGGTGATGCTACGCGGCAAGAAGGTCGAGCAAGGCACCGTGGACGAGATCTTCAACGCGCCTAAACATCCCTACACCCGCGCGTTGCTGGCGGCGGTGCCGCGCCTGGGCAGCCTGACGGGCCGCGACCTGCCGCTGCGCACGCCGCAGACCGTGCTGGAAGGCGACACGCTGCGCGAAGTGGGCGAGACGCGCGAGCAGGACACCGCGCGCTATGACGAGCCCGTGCTGCGCGTGGAAAAACTGACCACCCGCTTTGACGTGGGCCACAACTTCTTCGGCCGGGTCACGCACCGCGTGCACGCCGTCGAGGAAGTGAGCTTCGACGTCTACCCTGGCGAAACGCTGGCGCTGGTGGGCGAGTCCGGCAGCGGCAAGTCCACCATCGGCAAGACCTTGCAGCAGCTGGTGGCGCCGACCTCGGGCGCCGTGCGCTACAACGGCCAGGACATTTTCTCGATGGACAGCGTCGGCCGCCAACGCCTGCGCCAGGAGATCCAGTACATCTTCCAGGATCCCTACGCCTCGCTGGATCCGCGCAAGACGGTGGCGTTCAGCATCGCGGAACCGATCCGCACGCACGGCCTGTTGACCAGCGAAGACGCCATTGCCCGCCGCATCGGCGAACTACTGGAGCAGGTCGGCCTGAAGCCCGAACACGCCAAGCGCTACCCACATGAATTTTCGGGCGGGCAGCGCCAGCGCGTTTGCATTGCGCGCGCACTGGCCAGCAATCCCAAACTGATCATCGCGGACGAATCCGTGTCGGCGCTGGACGTGTCGATCCAGGCGCAGATCCTGAACCTGCTGATGGACCTGCAAAAGGACCGCGGCCTGTCCTATCTGTTCATCACGCACGACATGGCGGTCGTGGAGAAAGTCAGCCACCGCGTCGCGGTCCTGTACCTGGGCCAGATCGTCGAACTCGGCACCCGCCGCCAGATTTTCGAATCGCCGCAACACGCGTACACGAAGAAGCTGCTGGCCGCCGTGCCGGTGGCCGAGCCCGGCCGCCACATCGACACCTCGCTGATCGAAGGCGAGATTCCCAGCCCGGTGCGGCGCGTCGGCGACGAACCCGCCATCATTCCCCTGGTTGAATTCGCGCCCGGCCACCAGGTGGCCCGCGCGGCTTGAGCCGCATATCCTTTTTCACGTCGGCCCGTCCGGCTTCCCGTTCCTGGAGTTGAACATGCTCTCCCTACGCAAAACCTACACCGCCACCGCCCTGGCTCTGGCGCTGGGCGGCGCGCTGCCCGCAGTCTTCACGACCGCTCACGCCGCCGGCACGCTCAATGTCGCCATCAACCAGGACCCGGGCAGCTGGGACCCGATCGACACCTTCGTGACCTTCTGGGGTTCGGTGGGCAGCAACCTGTATGACGGCCTGACCATGCGCGGCGCCGACCTGAAGCTGCAGCCGGGGCTGGCCACCAGCTGGGAATACCTGGACGACAACAAGCGCCTGCGCTTCAAGCTGCGCGAAGGCGTCAAGTTCCACAACGGCGAACCCTTCAACGCCGAAGCCGTGAAGTTCACCTTCGAGCGCCTCTTGGGCGCGGAAGGCGCCAAGGGTCCGCAGAAGTCCAACTACGACTCGATCGGCGAGATCAAGGTGGTGGACGAATACACCGTGGACTTCATCCTGAAGCAGCCCGATCCGGTCCTGCTGACCAAGCTGGCCGGCTATGGCGCCATGATCGTGCCGCCCAAGTACATCAAGGAAAAGGGCGAAGACAACTTCAACACCAACCCGGTCGGCACCGGCCCGTTCAAGTTCGAAAGCTACCAGCCCAAGGTCAACGTGACGCTGGCGCGCAATGACGACTACTGGGGCGGCAAGCCCAAGCTGGACAAGGTGGTCTACCGCTTCATCGGCGAGCCGGGCACGCAAGTCGCCGAGCTGCAGGCTGGCCGCATCGACGTCGCCACCCTGATCCCGCTGGGCCTGATCGAAACCGTGAAGAAGTCCGGCAACGCCGATGTCATCTCCACCGGCGGCCCGGTCGCTTTCGCGCTGCGCTACAACACCAAGAGCGGCATCACGCAGAACCGCGACGTGCGCCGCGCGCTGATCATGGCCGTGGACCGCGACGCCATCGTCAAGCAACTGCTGCTGGGCCAGGCCAAGACCATCGCCAGCTTCCAGGGTCCGCAGTCCTTCGGCTACAACCCCGAGCAGAAGCCCCTGCCCTTCAACCCCGCCGAAGCCAAGAAGCTGCTGGCCGCCGCCGGCGTGAAGCCTGGCGCCACCGTGCAGATCGACGTCCGCGGCAGCGATTCGAACTTCCGCGAAGTGGCCCAGGCCGTGTCGGGCTATCTGCAAGGCGTGGGCGTGCGCGCCACGATCAAGCCGTATGAAACCGGCGTGCTGCTCAACGACATCATCCCCGGCGGCAAGACCGGCGAAATGTGGCAGAACCAGTGGGGCGGCTGGACCTACGACTACGACAACACGGCCTACCTGATGTACCACACGGGCCAGAAGTGGAACCCGTACGACAACGACGCCAAGCTCAACGGCATGCTGGAAGCGCAGCGCACGGTCTATGACGTGAAGAAGCGCGAAGCCATGCTGCAGGAGATCGCCGGCTACGTGGCCGACCAGGCGCTGGAAATGCCGCTGTACAGCCTGAACACGATCGTCGGGGTGAACAAGCGCGTGAAGGATCTGGAGGTTCCGGGCGACATCCGCTTCCGGTTCCTGAACGCCTCTGTGGAGTAGAGTAGGTCCCCCCCCCGAAGCGCTACGCGCTTCCCCCCCAGGGGGGCATGCCTACGGACCGGCAGAGCCGGCTCCGTGGCATCCCGCTGGGGGAGGACCGGTTGCTATTGGCGTGATGACGCTATGAACAACCGGCACTTTTTTTGGAATGCTTTTGGCGCTGCCTTGAGGCATTAACCTTACCGACCCGTTCCGGCGCAAGCCGGGACGGCGATTTATGACCGGATTTCTCATCAAACGCGTGTTGCAGGCCGTCTTCGTGATTGTCGCGGTGACACTGCTCGTCTCCTATGCCGTGCGCCTGACCGGCGACCCTGCGCTGATGCTCAGCCAGGGCTCGGGCAGCGTCACCGAGCAGGACCTGGCCAATATCCGCCAGGCGCTGGGGCTGAACCGTCCCTTCTACGAGCAGTACCTGTCCTATATGCAGGGGCTGCTGCATGGCGATTTCGGCCGCAGCTTCATGGGTGGCACGTCGGTCGCCAAGCTGATCGGCGATGCGCTGCCCGCCACGCTGATGCTGGCGTTCACCTCGCTGCTGGCGTCGATCCTGATCTCGCTGCCGCTGGGCATCCAGGCCGCGATCAAGCGCGGCAAGACCACGGACCAGGCGATTCGCATCCTGTCGCTGGTGGGGCTGTCCTTTCCCAACTTCTGGCTGGCGTTGATGCTGGTGCTGCTGCTGTCGATCACCTTCCCGCTGTTGCCGCCGTCCGGCTGGAGCGGGCCGGCCAGCCTGGTGCTGCCGTCGCTGACGATGGCCATCATCCTCAGCGCCACCAATATCCGCCTGGTGCGCACCACCATGCTGGAAACGCTGTCGGCGCAATACATCATGGTGGCGCGCAGCAAGGGCCTGAAGGAACGCGTGGTGCTGTACAAGCACGCGCTGCGCAACTGTGCGATTCCGCTCATCACCTACCTGGGCCTGCAGTTCGGCGGCCTGATCGGCGGCATCGTGGTCATTGAAATGGTCTTCAACTGGCCCGGCCTGGGCACGCTGGCGTTCGACGCCATCTCCGGCCGCGACTACCCGGTGCTGCAGGGCACGGTCACCGTGCTGGCCTCCGTCATCGTCCTGGTCAACCTGATCGTCGACATCGCCTACGGCATCGTCGACCCCCGCATCCGCACGCGCTGAGCCTTATGCAGACTACTACCCCCACCGCCGCCGCTCCCAAGGCGGCCAAGCCCCGCAGCCGCTACCGCTCGCTGGAATTCGTGCTGGGCGCGCTGCTGACCGGCACCATGATCGTGCTGGTGCTGACCTCCGGCTGGCTGTTTCCCGACGGCGGCGAAGCCATGGACCTGGCCGCCCGCCTGATGGCTCCCTTTACCTCTGCGGCCCACCCCTTCGGCACCGACCCGCTGGGCCGCGACGTGCTGGCCCGCGTCATCGTCGGCGGCAAGATCTCGCTGACGGTGGGCTTCGCCTCGGTCGTCGGCGGCGCGCTGCTGGGCATCGTCATGGGCCTGATCGCCGGCTACTACCGCGGCTTCTGGGACATGATCGTCATGCGCTTTGCCGACGTGCAACTGGCGCTGCCGTTCATCCTGGTGGCCATCACCTTCATCGCCATCCTGGGCGGCGGGCTGTTCAACGTCATCTTCTTCATGATCGTGTCGCAGTGGGTGCAATACGCGCGCCTGGTGCGCGCCCAGGTCCTGGCCCTGCGCGAGCGTGAGTTCGTGCTGGCCGCCCGCGCCTTCGGCGTGCGCGACCTGGCCATGATCCGCCACCACATCGTGCCCAATCTGCTGGGTCCGCTGGTCATCCTGATGACGCTGAACGTCGCCAACAACATCCTGCTGGAAAGCAGCCTGACCTTCCTGGGCCTGGGCGTGGACCCCATGATCCCGAGCTGGGGCGGTATGCTTGCCGACGGCCGCACGTATATGCAGACGGCCTGGTGGGTCAGCGTCTTCCCGGGCCTGGCCATCATGCTGACGGTGCTGGGCCTGAACCTGCTGGGCGACTGGCTGCGCGACCGCCTGGATCCGACCGGCAAGGTCTGAAGCCGCCCCGGTCCGCCTGAAAGGAATATCGAGTATGTCTTTGCTGGAAAAAACATTCGACCGCACGCTGGACGCCTGGACCCACGCCTACATGGCGCCGGCCTGGCGCGGCGCGGTCGTGGAAGGCTGGCTGTTCGAAGGCGTGGAAGCGCGCCGCGCGGCCCAGGAACGCCTGGCGCAAGCCGGCGTCACGGCGCGCTTTCGCAGCGCCTACAAGCCGCTGCTGCACTACTTCCTGGAAGAGGTCGAGCGCGAAGGGCTGGCGTCCGTCGTGGTGCGCTATCCGCTGCACGAACATGCACAGGCCAAGCGCTTCACGCTGGAAGCCTACCCGCTCATCGCGCTGCTGCAAGGCGTGGACGTCGCCATGCAGCCCGGCGCCGATGACCTGCACTATGACGTCAGCCTGCGCTACGCCGATGGCCGCGAGCTCGATACCCGCGTCTATGCGCCCAACCAGGTCGGGTACGCCCAGGACGGCACGCCCGAACTGTCGCCCACCGGCTGGCTGCGCGTGCGCGACGCCGAAGGCGCGCTTCAGACCGATGCCGCCCAGGCCACCGAATACCAGCAGGCGTTCCGCGCCATCTTGGACACGGTGCGCAACCATGCCTGGGGCGCGCACGAGCCCTATTTCGAACGCCTGGAAATCCGCGTGGATCTGCCGGGCATCGACTTCGCCCTGCCGGTGGACGAGGAAATCGTCAGCACCTTCGAGGCGCTGCACGAAGACATCTATTTTTCGCTGCTGGAACATTTCCAGAAACACTCGGGCCGCCCGTCCGGCGACCGCGGCCTGCAACCCGGCCAGATCATTCCCGACATCCGCCGCCACGACGGCGCGGCGCGCGTGCAGATCTCGCTGGAGCATTTCGGCGCCCTGGCGCCCGTTGCGCCCGCGCCGCTGGCTGCACCGCTGGCCCAGGCCCGCGAACCGCTGTCGGCAGGCCAGATCGCCAGCTGCATGGCGGCGTTCGGCGGAGACTCCTTCCAGGCCGTATCGCGCCAGGGCCGTCCGGTGCTGGGCACCTACCTGCGCGGCCCCGGCCCCGCGGTCTTCATTTCGGGCGCGCAGCACGCCAACGAAACCTCTGGCGTGGTCGGCGCCCTGCGCGCGGCGCAGACGCTGGCCGAGCGCGGCGACGCGCACTTCGCTCTGATCGCCGCCGAAAATCCCGATGGCTACGCGCTGTTCAACCGCCTGCGCGCGCACCATCCGCGCCACATGCTGCACGCCTCGCGCTACAGCGCGCTGGGCGACGACATCGCCTACCGCGAGCGCGCCCCGTTCTTCGAACGCGAAGGCCGCCACCAGGCGCATGCGATCAGCGGCGCGCAGCTGCACATCAACCTGCACGGCTATCCCGCCCATGAATGGACCCGGCCGCTATCCGGCTACCTGCCGCGCCATTTCGAACTGTGGACCATCCCCAAGGGCTTCTTCCTGGTGCTGCGCCATCATCCGGGCTGGGGCGACCGCGCCCGCCGCCTGATCGAAGGCGTTACCGCCCGGCTGGCCCGCAATGTTCCCGGCCTGGTCGAGTTCAATGCGCGGCAACTTGAACTATTCCAGGCGCACGCGCTCGAAACCGGATTCGACGTGCTGAACGGCATCCCGGTGCAGATCAGCGAAAGCGACCGCGAGGACCTGCCCATGGCGTTGATTTCCGAGTTTCCGGATGAAACCGTCTACGGCGACCGCTTCGTTTTCGCGCATACTGTGCAGATGGAAACCGTCCTGGCGGCGACCGAGCTCTACCGCGCAGGGCTCTAGCGGCAAAAAGACCGGCGTAGCCAAGGACCGCGCCGGCACCCGACCTGTAAAACCATTAGAAAAATGAATATCCGAGAACGCAACCACGGCGATGACCTGGCCCTGGTGGACATCTGGCTCCGTTCGGTACGCGCCACCCACACGTTCCTGACGGAAAAGGAAATCCAGGCCATGTACCCGCAGGTGCTCAATACCGACCTGCCTTCGGTGCGGGTCTGGGTCTGTGAGGACGATGCCGGCGAAGTCGCTGGCTTCATGGGCCTGAACGGCAACAAGGTCCAGATGCTGTTCGTGGATGCCAACAAGCGCGGCAAGGGAGCTGGCCGGCGCCTGCTGAACTTCGCGCGCTCGCTGCACGGCACCCTGGTGGTGGACGTCAACGAACAGAATCCCCAGGCCCACGGCTTCTACAAGCACTACGGGTTCGAGGACGTGGGCCGCTCGGAGCACGACGACGCGGGTCGCCCTCGTCCCATCATCCACATGAAGCTGGCGGGCTGACGCCTGCCCGCCCCGCCAGGCGCCTAGCCTTTGGATTGCTCCGGATGCCTGGCCCGCCAGGCTTTCAGCGCTTCCCGGTAATCGTCCATGGCTTCGTTGTAGGTGTCATAGACACAGGGGATGCAGCCGCTGTTGCAACACTCTTCGGGTTCGGGCGCGACGGGCGGAACGGGTTGCGGGTCGTCGTCGGGGATCTGCTTGGTGCTCATACCCGAATCTTAGCGCCGATGCCCTGCGCCAGCCGCCGCGTCCGCCTCTGGCAGCGGCCATTCGGCGCGGCGGATTTCGTAGCGACGCTTGCCAGCGCCGCCCGCTCCCGCGCCGCCGATCTGGCGCATGCCGCATTTTTCCAGCACCCGGCAGGACGCGGCATTCTCTTCCAGCGCCACGGCCGACAGCGCCTCGACCGGCAAGCGCCCGAATCCCAACGACAGCAGCGCCTGGGCGATTTCGGTGGCATATCCCATGCCCCAGCTCGCGGGGAGGAAGGCATAGGCGACCTCGACCTCGTCGCAGCCCCGCGACTGGGTGCGCTTCAAGCCCGCGCGGCCCGCCAGCGCGCCGCTGGCGCGGTCGGCCAGCACATACATGCCGTAGCCCAGCTCGGCCCAATGCTCGACGTTCTGCAACAGATAGCGGCGGCTGGCCGAGTCCGTCCGGGTGCCGCCCATGGTGGCCATGAGGCGCTCGTCCGCATGCATCGCGGCAATGAAGGAAAAATCAGTTTCGTCCATGCGCCGGGCTTGCAGCCGGGCGGTCTGGAAAGTGTCGGGGAGCAGTGCGGCGGACATGGCGGGCGGAAGGAATGGCGTGACGGAAATGATACCGGCGGACGGCCCGCCGGCCCATCGTCCAACGGACGAATCCCCCGGGTCGAGGCCGGCCCCGGGGCGTGGCTTTCAACTGCGGTGCACGTCCGCGAACGCGATGCTCTCGTACTGGTCCGCCAGGGCCGCGGCGTTTTCACCGTAGCCCTGCGTGCCGGAAGCCTCTGTCATTGCTGGGCTGCCGGCCGAGCCTGGATCGCCGCGGGCGGCCAGGTGGCCTTGATGGCGTCGTAGATGCGCTTGCCCACGCGGCCGTCTTCCGGCAGCTTGCGCTTGACCTGTTCTTCGCGCACGGCATCGCGGGTCTTGCTGCCCGGAATGCCGTCGGCCACGCCTACGTCATAGCCCAGGCCGTAGAGCATCTCCTGGAGCTCCTTGATCTGCGCGCGCGACAGGCCGGGGTCGTCCGTGGGCCAGGCCGCGACGAGATCCGGACCGCCTTGCAGGCGATTGAGCAGCATCGACACCGCCAAGCCATAGCGGCGCGACTGGTTGTAATGCAGGATGGCGTCGAAATTCACGGTCGCCAGGAACACCGGGCCAGCGGAACCCGTGGGCGCGAACAGATAGGCCTGCTCCTCGTTGCCCGACGCCAACTTCAAGGCCGAGCCGTTGCCCTGCTTCACGCCGGCCTGGGCCCACTGGGCTATCGTGCGGCGGTCCTGCGAGCCCACGTATTCGGCTTCGGGCGAGGCCGGAATGGCAGAGGCCAGCTCGGCCGGCACACGCACTTCGATCACGGCGGGCAGGCTGTGCGTCCACTTGGCGCGGCGCTTGCGCAGGTGATTGGCGGTCGACGCCAACGCGTCGGGCAGCGAGTTGTAGAGATCGATCTTGCCGTTGCCGTCGCCATCGGCGGCCAGTTCATAGAACGAGGTCGGGATGAACTGCGTCATGCCAAAGGCGCCGCTCCAGGAACCGACGAAGCTGTCCGCCGGCACCACGCCGTCGCGCAGCAGGCGCACCGAGGCGTAGGCGTTCTTTTCCCACAGCGACTTGTTCTCGGTGCAGGCGCGCGTCAGCCAGGCGTCCAGCACATTGGTCCTGCCGACCTGGCGGCCGTAGTTGGTCTCGATGCCGAAGATCGCGACCAGCGTGGCCGGATCCACCTGGTATTGCTGGCTGATGGCCGACAGTTGCGGACCATACTTGGCGAGCACCCCCAGGCCGTCGCGCACGCGCTCTTCGTCCACGGTCTTGGCGATGTAGTCCCACCAGGCCTCGCGCCCCTCGGGCTGGCCCTTGGCCGATGCGACCGTGGTGGGCAGCAGCTTGGCGTTGGCGGTGTATTTGTCCCAATCGGCCACGGTCAGGCCGTTGGCCGTGGCGCCCTTGCGCAGCTTGGCGATGCAGGCCTTGGTGTCGAGTTCGGTCGGGATGATGACCGTGGGCGCGGGGGTGGCGGTGGCGGCGGGCGCCGCGGTGGCAGCCGGCGCAGCCGTTGCGGCAGGCGCAGCGGTCGCCGCCGGGACGGCAGCGGCCGGAGCCGCCGCGGGCGCAGGCAAGGTCGCGGGCGCGGGCAAGCTTGCCGGCGCGGGCGCAGCCGACCTGGGAGGCAACACCTGGCCGGCCCGGTCATCGGCCGGAGCCGCCGGCGCGGTGGCGGCTGGCGCGGGAGCGTCGTCGAAGCTGCGTTTGGGCGTCAGGGCCGGCAGGGTCTGCACCGGCACCGACGGCTGGGCGCGCGATCCAGTGGCTGAAGCAGGCCCCTGCGCCTGAGCGGCGCCGGCTGCGGCGGCGGCAAAAGCCGCGGCCAGCAGCACACGGGAGAAGGTGTCGATTCGAAGGCGTACGGAACGCTGACGCATGGCAATCCTGAAAAATCGAAGTCAGCCGGGATCGTACCGCGACCGGCCGTCAAAATCGAACGGCCTCCTGGGCAGGCCCGCCCGCATTGCCGCCCAAACGCCTTGCAGGCTGGAAGCGACTTCGCGGCGCCCTAGGCGACTCTCAGCCGAGGCTGCCCGGAGCCATCCGAAGCGCAGCCCCACCGGGGCGAGCATCGGAATGGCGCAGGGTGGCCTCGGCGGCTAAAGGACTCTGACATCCGCAAGCTCGAATCCCTGCCACCCGCACTTCGGTTTTGGGAAGCACGGTTCTTGAGCCGCCGGCGTCCGGACTGCGGGATTCCGATGCTCGCCCCGGTGGGGCTGCGCTTCGGATCCCTCCGCCCGGTCACCGGCTCACGGCATCTACCCATGAAGGGGATCCGAAAACAGTGCATTAGGCAGCCTGCCGCGCTTGCGCCGCCGCGCTCGCGGGCGGCGCGCGCAGCACGCGCCGGCACAGCAGCATGGCGATCAGGCTGAACAGGGCAAAGCCCACGGTCTGCCCCGCCAACACGCCTTCCGGGCCGCCGTAATGCGCGCCCAGCCAGACGAAGGGCAAGGTGCCCACGGTAGCGCGCAGCCAGCCGATGGCGGTGGAGTACGTGGCATAGCCCAGGTTGTTGAACACCGCGACGGCGACGAAGTACAGGCTGTTGAGCGCCCAGGCGAAACTGCCGTAGCGGCAGAAAAAAACGATCAGGTCGCGCCCAGGTCCGGTCACCTGGAACAGATCCGGCATCCAGGGCGCCAGCAAGGCCAGCAGGACCGCTACGCCGAAGCCATACGTCAAGGACCAGCGCGCGGTCACGCGCGCCGTCTCCTGTACGCGGTCCCATTGCCCTGCGCCCAGGTTCTGCCCCAGGATGGGTCCGATGGCGCCGGGCAGTACGAAGAACAGCGCGTAGGCCAGTTGCAGCACCCGGTCTACCACGGTGGCGCCCGCCATCACGCTGGAGCCGAAGCCGGCGTATGTGGACAGGGTGAAGATGACTGCCGCGGGCGTGGCCAGCGTGGTCAGCGCGGCAGGCAAGGCGATCCGCCCAATTGCGGCCAGGTGCGCGCGCAGCGCGGCGCCGGCGGGCCAAGTCACCAGGCGATGCTTGCCGAACACCAGCCAGGCGCCCAGCGCCACCGTGACCAGGCGGCCCATGCCGCCGGCCCAGGCCACGCCCTCCATGCCGCCGTCCAGCACGAAGATGACCAGCGGGTCCAGCGCCGCGACCGCCGCCGTCCCCGCCAGCAGCACCCACATGGACTGGCGGCCATGGCCGGCGGCGCGCAACAGGTTGGACAGCATCATGCCCACGCCCATCACGACCGCGAACGGGGTCGTGATGAGCACGTAGGACAGCAGATGCGCGCGCACGTCCTCCGCCAGGTCGATGGCTGCCGTGTAGGGGCCGATCACGGCCAGGAACAACGCGCCGGACACGAGCGCGGCGGCAACCATCAGCACCAGCGAGGCGCCCGCCAGCGCGCGGGCGCGCGGCGCATCGCCCGCCCCCAGCGCGCGCGACACCAGGGCCGTGCCGCCCACGCTCACGCCGATGCAGACCGAGATGATGGTGAACTGCGTCATCGATCCGAAGCCCACCGCGCCCAGCACCGCCTCGTCCTTGAGCGTGCCCAGGTACAGCAGCGACAGGAACTCCACCGCGAACACGGCCAGCATGCTGGCCCAGCCGGTCAGGACCATTTCCAGCACATGCGGGCCCATCGGCCCGGAGACGAAGCGGGCGCGCGGGTCGGATGCGGCGGAGGACAGGTTTTCAGAGGTCATGAGGCTCGTGGATGGAGCGCGGTCAGACCGCGCGGTGAATTGCCAGGCCCGCGTTCAGCGGCCCGCGGGCGCGAACCAATACTGGTACACGCTGCCCTCATTCGAATACCAGGGCAACAGGCCGATGGTGTCGGATTCCCGGCCCACCGTCACCAGCAGGCCTCCCGCCTCGGGCCGCAGCAGCGCCACGTGGCGCCGCACACCCATGGACTCGTACTGGCGCCAGTCGTGCCGCACGCTGATCCACAGCCGGCCCTGCGTGCAACCGCCAAGGCGCCGGATGCCATCCGGCCTGGAAGGCTGGGCCGCGCCAGGCAGGGCGGCAGGATCCTGCTCGCCGTTCAACTGCGGCAGGCGGCCCAAGGCGCGCGCGCCCTGCCCGTCCAGCGCCAATATCTCCCATCCGTCCGCGGCGGCCGTGAAAGCCACAGTGGCCTCGGGTCCGGAACGCCATTCCGGCAACGGGTTGTCGGACATGCCCGGAAGGTCCAGGGGATACTGCAGGAACTTGCGCAGGTCCATCGATGCGCCGGCCTCGCGGTCGCCAGACACGAACTCGCCTTGCGCCCGATAGACGCCGGCCAGATCCGGGCATTGGGCCGGATCCGATGGCAGCGCCGCAAGCGTCCCGTCCCGGAACGGAGGCCAGGCAACCGACACCCCGTCGACCCGGGATGCGCCGCAGCCGCTCAAGGCCAGCGCAGCCAGCGCCGCCGCTGCAAGCCTGCTCACTCTCCACGCGCCGCACACCGCTGCCTTCATGCCTGCCCTCTGCTCTTGCCGGCCGCCGCGCTGGCCCAGGCCGCGCGTCCGACTATCGGTCTGGCGCGAACTATATCCGAATCCCGGCCGGCCGAATCCCGGCCGGCCGAATCCCGCACCGCGTTGCCAAGCGCGCGCCGGGAGAGAATAATCGGCTACTCCCCTCCGACCCGCGCCATGACACCGTTCCGAGGCAAGCTCCGCATCCGGCATCTGGAAATCGTGCTGACCGTCGCCGAATTGGGCAACCTGTCCAAGGCCGCCACGCAATTGCACAGCACACAGTCGGGGCTGTCGCGCGCCATCGCCGAGATCGAAGAGCTGGTCGGCGCGCGGCTGTTCGAACGCACCGCCCGCGGCACCACCTGCACGCCGCTGGGCGAAACCATGTGCCGCCATGCCCGCCTGCTGCTCACCGACTTCCGCAAGGCCGAGATCGATCTCGCCGCGGTCTCGCGCGGCGACGAGGGCAGCCTGACGGTAGGCTGTTTTTCGATGTTCGCGGGCTGGCCGGTGGCCGAGGCCGCGCGCGCCTACCGCCAGGCTTATCCGCGCATCACGCTCACCATCGAAATCGGCACGCATGAACGGCTGATCGAAGACCTGGACGCCGGCGCGCTGGACGTGCTGATCAGCCGCTTCTCGTCCACCGTCAATCCGCAGGTCTACCGCTCCACCACGCTGCTGGAAGATCCGGTAGTGCTGGCCTGCGCCACGCATCATCCGCTGGCCGGCCAGCCCGGCGCCACGCTGGCCGACTACGTGGCCTATCCCTGGATCACCGCCCTGCCCGGCAGCCGCATCCGCGGCGAACTGGAAATGTCGCTGCGCCAGGCGGGGCTGGCGATTCCGGATATGATCGGCGCCCTGTCGCTGGAATTCGGCCGCGAAATGCTGCTGGACGGCCTGTATCTGTGGATGCTGCCCGGCAGCGTGGCCGCTATCCGGCAGGCGCGCGGCGAGCTGGTGGTCCTGGCCGACCGGCCGGTCCTGCGCAAGTCGCCGCTGGCGGCCATCTGGCGCCGCGACCGCCCCAGCACGCGGCAGGCGCGCGCCTTCGCCGCCCAGCTCCAGCTCGCCATCCAGGCCGACGCCGTCGCATTGACGGCCTGAGCCTGCCGGCGCGTTGCGCGTTATTCTGGACAGGCAACACTTTTTGATCGGAGCACCCATGTACGACTGGCTCAACGCACTGCCCAAGGCGGAATTGCACCTGCACCTGGAAGGTTCGCTCGAACCCGAGCTGCTGTTCCGGCTGGCGCAGCGCAACGGCGTGGCGCTGCCGTGGCCGGACATCGAGTCCCTGCGCGCGGCCTACGACTACGGCAATCTCCAGGAATTCCTGGACCTCTATTACCGCGGCGCGGACGTGCTGCGCACCGAGCAGGATTTCTACGACCTGACCTGGGCCTATCTGCTCAAGTGCCGCGAGCAGAACGTCGTTCATACCGAACCGTTCTTCGACCCGCAGACCCATACCGATCGCGGCGTGCCGTTCGACGTAGTGCTGACCGGCATCAACCAGGCCCTCGAAGACGGCCGCAAGCAGCTGGGCGTAAGCAGCGGACTGATCCTGAGCTTTCTGCGCCATCTGCCCGAAGAGCAGGCCATGCGCACGCTGGAAGCCGCCCTGCCCCACCGCGACGCGTTCATCGCCGTCGGCCTGGACAGCAGCGAAATGGGCTTTCCGCCGCGTCTGTTCCAGCGCGTGTTCGACCGCGCCCGCGCCGAGGGACTGCCGGGCGTTGCGCACGCCGGCGAGGAAGGCCCGCCGGAATACATCTGGGAAGCGCTGGACCTGCTGAAGGTGCTGCGCATCGACCACGGCGTGCGCGCCGCCGAAGACCCGAAATTGATTGCGCGCCTGATCGACGAGCAGATCCCGCTGACGGTCTGTCCGCTATCCAACACCCGGCTGCGCGTGTTCCAGCACATGCGCGACCACAACATCCTGTCGCTGCTGGACGCGGGCGTGAAGGTCACCGTCAACTCCGACGATCCCGCGTATTTCGGCGGCTACGTCAACGAGAACTTCCACGCGCTGTACGAGCATCTGGGCATGTCGCGGGCGCAGGCCCAGGCCCTGGCGGACAACAGCCTGGACGCGCGCATCCTCAAGTAGCCGGCGCTCCGGCCCCAGCCATGCGGATTGCGCATGGCAATGTTCAAAACCTGCATGCCTGGCGCGGCCCATTCCTCCCTACCATAGTCCGACCGCCGCGGCGCCTGCCGCGGCCGGGCTACAGACCAGAAACAAGGGGCAGGATATGAGTCAGTTCGTGGAAGCGTCGCTGCAGGCAGGCACGCTGACCGGCGTGCAGGAGAGCGGCGTGTGCCGCTACAGCGCCATTCCCTACGCGCAGGCGCCCGTTGGCCGCCTGCGCTTCGCACCGCCGCAGCCCGCAGCATGGCGCGGCAAGCTTGACGCCACCCGGCCGGGACCGGTCGCGCCGCAACTGCCCTCGCGCCTGCGCGGCGCCATGGGCGACTTCGACGCCGAACACTCCGAGGACTGCCTGCACCTGACCGTATGGACGCCCGCCGCCGACGGCAGGCGGCGGCCGATCGTCGTGTGGCTGCATGGCGGCGCCTGGCAAAGCGGCGGCGGCGCGCTGGACTGGTATGACGGCGCGAGCCTCGCGCAGCGCGGCGACATGGTGGTGGTCGCGGTCAACTACCGGCTGGCCGCGCTGGGCTGGCTGTACGTGCCTGGCCAGACGGCCAACGCGGGCCTGCTGGACCAGGAAGCCGCCATCGATTGGGTGCTGGACAACATCCAGGACCTGGGCGGCGATCCCGAGCAAGTCACCGTCATGGGCCAGTCGGCGGGCGCATCCTCGATCTGCGCCATGCTGGCGCGCCAGCCGCGCTTCTCCCGCGCCATCCTGCAAAGCGCGGCGCTGGGCCGGGGGTTTCGCAGCGCAAAGCAGGCCGATGCGCTGGGACAGGCCTTCCTGCGCGCCGCGGGAGCCGATTCCCTGGAAGCCGCGCGCGAACTGCCCGTGGCGGCATTGCTGGCGGCGCAGCAGGCGCCCGCCGTCGCCGAAACCCTGCGCGCCGAAGGCAGCAGCCGCAGCCAGTTCGCGCCGGTGCTCGACGGCCAGGTGCTGCCACAGGACATCGCCCCCGCGCTCAAGCGGGCCTCGTCCCGCGCCGACGTGCTGGTCTGCTACACGCGCGACGAAATGGCCGCCTTTCCCGGCAATGGCCGCACTGCCTCCGACCAGGATCTGGGCGACGCGGTATTCGGTGCGCCCTCGCGCCAGTGGGCCGCCGACGCCGCGGCCCAAGGCCGCCAAGCCTGGCTGGCGCGCTTTGACGTGGCGCCCACGGCGGCCTTCGGCGCCTGCCATTGCATCGAGCTGCCCTTCGTCTTCGACACATTGGCGGCATTCGCCGGCGCGCCCATGCTTGCCGGCCTGCCGGCGGAACAGGCGCGGCAGCTTGCACGCGCCACGCAGCAGGCGTGGATCGCGTTCATCCGCGGCGACGCGCCAGGCTGGCCGTCGGCCCCGCACATGCAGATCCTGGCCTGAGCCGGGACGGCCTGCGCGCTGGCGCGAGCGGACGCCGCCCGCGCATCCAACACATCAAAACAAGGGGAATTCCATGTTCAAGCAAACCGCGCTCGCGCTGGCGCTGCTGGCGCCGCTGGCGGCTACCGCCGCCTATCCGGACAAGCCCGTCAAGATCATCGTGTCCAACCCGCCCGGCGGTCCCGTGGACGTCATGCTGCGCGTGCTGGCCAGCAAACTGGGCGCTGCCTGGGGCCAGCCCGTGGTGGTGGAGAACAAGCCGGGCGCGTCCGGCATCATCAGCACCGGCGCATTGGTCAAGTCCGCGCCCGACGGCTACACCTTGGGCATGGTGGTGGCCTCGTCCGTCACCATCGTGCCCTTCGCCGTGGACAGCCTGCCGTTCGACACACAGAAGGACCTCAAGCCGATCTCGCTGGTGGCGCGCACGCCCTTCATCTTCATCGTGCCCAAGGACAGTCCGCTCAAAACGTGGGAAGACTTCGTGCGCGAAAGCAAGACGCGCAACCTCAGCGTGGGTTCGTTCTCCATCGGCACGGCGTTCCATCTGGTCTGGGAACAGACGGCGCGGCGCGCCGGCATCAAGGCTTTGTACGTGCCCTCGTCCTCGTCGGGCAAGACGCAGAACGACCTGATCGGCGGCCAGTTGGACGTGGGCCTGGACGCGCCTTCGAGTTCCAAGGGCCTGATCGAAAGCGGCCGGCTGCGCGCGCTGGCGATCACCAGCCCGGAGCGCTTCGGCGGCCTGCCCGACACGCCCACGCTGAAGGAATCCGGATTGAAGGACTACGCGCCGCAGCCCTGGATCGGACTGATGGCGCCCGCCGGCATTCCGGACGACCGCGTGGCGCTGATCCAGAAATCGGTGGCGGACATCCTGAAGGAACCGGCGATGCGCGCGCAGATGGAAACCCTGGGCATGATCCCCATCGGCAGCACGCCCGAGGAGCTGGCCGCGACCATCGAAGCCGACCGCGCCGACATGGGACCACTGATCAAGGAACTGGGCATCAAGCTGCAATAGCGGCGCTTGCAGCGGCGCGGGTTTGAAGACGCGCCCTTCAGGCCGCGCCCAGCGTGCGCAGGAACATCGCCGACAAGGAGCCGGACAACGCTTGCGCGTCGCGCCGGCCCTGCGCGATGGAGGCGTCCACCGCGCCATGCATGCCGTGGTACAGGACGATGGCGGCCAGCGCCGCATCGTCCAGCTTCCAGCAGCCGGCACGCGCGCCGGCCTCGAGTATCGCTTCCAGCTGTTCCAGCACGGCGCTTTTTTCAGCCACGCCGCGATCGGGATGCTGGGCGTCGTGGAACACCACGTCATGCAGCTCGTAGCCGTCGAAGTAGGCCTCGACGCCGGCGCGGGTCCAGGCCCGCAGCCGCGCCACGCCATCGTCCGGCGCACAGGCCCGCACTTCGCTGTCGATATGGTCCAGGAACCCTTGCGAGAACTTGGCGCGCAGCGCCGCCAGCATGTCGTTCTTGGACGTGAAGTAGTGATAGAACGTGCCCTTGGCCACGCCGGCGCGTTCCACGATCTCGTTGATGGTGGTGGCCTCGACACCCTTCTGGATGAAGAGCGCTTGCGCAGCCGCCATCAACTCGTCCAGCCGCACGGCGGCCGGCTTGGTGCGGGGCTTGGGAGCGGCGTCCGTGCCAGGCAGGGAAAGCGGGTCGGCGGGAGCAGCGGGCATATCGTCCAGGGGTCAGGTCAGCAGCAAGGCGCCAGTGTAGAGGAGGCACAGGGCCGCGATCAAAAGCTGAGAATCGTTCTTCTTTTCATTGACCGACGGTCGGTCGATGCATAGAATACACCTTCCCCCACTCAGCATCCCGCCATGCATCCCGCACGCCGCCGCGCCCTGGTCCTCGCCGTCAACCTGGGCAGCTTCATCACCATCCTGGACATCAGCATCGTCAACGTGGCGCTGCCCACCATGCAGGCGGCCCTGCGCATCGACATGGCCGGACTGCAATGGGTGGTGGACGCCTACGCCCTGTTCCTGTCGGCCTTCATGCTGTCCGCTGGGCCTTTGGGCGACCGCTATGGACGCAAGCGTTCCTGGCTGGCCGGCGTGCTGCTGTTCACCGCGGGATCCGCGCTGTGCGGCCTGGCGGACAACCTGACGGCGCTGCTGATCGGCCGCGCCGTGCAGGGCGTGGCCGGCGCCCTGCTGGTGCCGGGCGCGCTGTCACTTCTGACCCAGGCCTTTCCCGATCCCAAGGAACGCGCCCAGGCCATCGGCATCTGGGCCTCGTGCAACGCGATTTCGCTCATCGTGGGCCCCATGCTGGGCGGCGTGCTGGTCGCCCACTTCAACTGGCAGAGCATCTTCCTCATCAACCTGCCGGTGGGCGCCCTGGCCATCGCGCTGGGCGCCTGGAGCATCACGGAAAGCGCCCATCCCGAACACGCAGCCTTCGATCCCGCGGGCCAGGCGCTTAGCGTGCTGTGGCTGGGCGCGCTGACCTATGGGCTGATCGCCGCCGGCGAACACGGCTGGGCTGCACCGCAAGCCACGGCCGCGCTCGCCATCGCCGCCGTCGGGCTGCTCGCCTTTCTGTGGGTTGAGCACCGCGCCGCGCGGCCCATCCTGCCGTTGGGATTGTTCCGCGATGCCGGCTTCGCCATCACCAACTTCGCCTCCTTCGTGCTGGGCTTCTCCGCCTACAGCAGCCTGTTCTTCTTTTCGCTCTACCTGCAACACGTGCAAGGACTGTCGCCACTAGCCACTGGCTGGCAGTTGGCGCCGCAGTTCGCCGCGGCCGGGCTGGTGTCGCTGGTGTTCGGCCGGCTCAACCTGCGCTTCGGCCTGCCGCGCCTGATGATCGCGGGCTTCGCCTTCATCGGCCTGGCCATGCTGGGCATGACGCGCTTCGAAGCGCACACGCCTTACCTCGTGTCCGGCTCCCTGCTGGTCCTGTTGGGCCTGGGCACCGGCCTGGCCGTGCCATCGACCAGCATGGCCGTGATGGCCACGGTGCCGCGCGAGCGTTCCGGCATGGCCTCCGCTACCATGAACGCGCTGCGCCAGACCGGCATGACGATAGGCATCGCGCTCCTGGGCGCGCTGATGAGCGGACGCGCCATCGAAGCGCTGACGGCCTCGCTCGCGCAACGGGGCGCACCCGACGCGCAGGCGCTGGCGCGGGCTGCCATCACCTTGCATGAACTGCCGGCGCAACCCGCCAATGCGGCCGAACTGGCCGCGGCCGCGCTGGCCGGCGGCTTCCATGCCGCCATGCTTTTCGCAGGCGCCGCATCGTTGCTGGCGGCACTGTTGCTGCTGTTCCTCGCGCGCGGCGCAAAGAACGTCCTGCACGCCGCATGACTCGCGGATTCCGGCGCGCGGAATTCCATCGGCCGGAATCAAAACAGCCTGTTTTTAAGCGTTGGTAACAAACGCTCGCGCCGTCTTGCGCTTCGGTAAGATCCTCGTCCAATAACAGGTTAACAACCACGAGGAGAGCAAAGCATGCCTTACCGCAAACCCCTGTTCCGCCTGGCCCCGCTGGCGCTCGCCGCCCACCTGCTGATGGCGGGTCCGGCCGCCGCGCAAAGCGCGCCCGGCACGCAAGGCCCGCTGGTCCCCGCGCCCAATCCGGCATTGGCCGCGCAGATCGATCAACGCGCCAAGGCCATCGAAGACAAGCTCATCGCCTGGCGCCGAGATATCCACGAACACCCCGAACTGGGCAACCAGGAAAACCGCACCGCCAAGCTGGTCGCCGATCACCTGCGCGCGCTTGGCATGGAAGTGAAAACCGGCGTTGCCGGCACTGGCGTGGTCGCCGTGCTCAAGGGCGGCAAGCCCGGGCCGGTGGTGGCGCTGCGCGCCGACATGGACGCGCTGCCCGTCAAGGAGCAAGTGGACCTGCCCTTCGCGTCCAAGGCCAAGGGCACCTACCTGGGCAAGGAAGTGGACGTGATGCATGCCTGCGGCCATGACACCCACACCGCCATCCTGATGGCCACGGCCGAAGTCCTGGCCGGCATGAAGGACCAGCTCCCCGGCAGCGTGAAGTTCATCTTCCAGCCCGCCGAGGAAAGCCCCGCCGACTTCGAGCCCGACGGCAAGAAGATCTGGGGCGCCAAGATGATGGTGCAGGAAGGCGTGCTGGAGAATCCCAAGGTGGACGCCATCTTCGGCCTGCACGTGTCCAGCGCCTATCCGGCGGGCAAGCTCAGCTGGCGCAGCGGCCCCGCCATGGCCGCCGCCGACCAGTTCTGGATCGACGTCACCGGCAAGCAGACGCACGGCGCGCGGCCCTGGTCCGGCATCGACCCCATCGTGGTCAGCTCGCAGATCATCCTGGGCCTGCAGACCATCCCCAGCCGCCAGATCAACAGCATGCTGGAGCCGGCGGTCATCACCGTGGGCGCCATCCACGGCGGCAACCGCATGAACATCGTGCCGGACAACGTGGCCATGACCGGCACCATCCGCACGTATGACGAAGGCATGAAGAAGGACATCCACCAACGCATCGCGCGCACCGCGGACATGATCGCGCAGAGCGCGGGCGCCAAGGCGGACGTGCGCGTGGTGGAGTTGTACAACGCCACCGTCAACAATCCCGCGCTGACCGAGCAGATGGGCCCGACGCTGCGGCGAGTGGCGGGCGAAGGCAACTACGGCCTGCAGCCCAAGTCCACCGCGTCGGAGGACTTCTCGTTCTATCAAGAGAAGGTGCCGGGCATGTTCTTCTACCTGGGCGTGACGCCCAAGGGCACCGACGTCGAGAAGGCTGCGCCGAACCATTCGCCGCGCTTCTACGTCGATGAGTCCGGCCTCATCAACGGCGTGCGCGCGCTGTCGAACCTGACCGTGGACTACATGGCGCAGGCGCAGAAAGGCAGCTGATCCGCGCGCCCCGCGCGCGTTTGAAAAATGCCCGCCGCGCGATGCGGCGGGCATAAGCAAACGGCTACAAATTCTTTGTCAGGCCCGGCCCGGCTTTCTACAGTACGCCCCTTTGCCGCCCCCGCGGCAGTCACGTAGAAGCCACGCCATGCCGATCTCCCGTCGAACCTTCATGCTTGCCGGCGCACTGGCGCTGCCGCTGGCGCGGCCGCGCATCGCGCGCGCATCCGCCTGGCCCGAGCGTCCGATCCGGCTCATCGTCACCTTCCCGCCCGGCGGCGCGAGCGACATCGCCGCGCGCCTCATCGCGCCCACGCTGGCCGAACGGCTGGGCCAGCCCATCGTCATCGAAAACAAGCCCGGCGCGGGCTCGACCATAGGCGCGAGCCTGGTCGCGCAGGCGCCCAACGACGGCTACACGCTGCTGATGTCGAACTCGGCGCCGCTGTCCATTTCTCCCGCCCTGATGCCCCAAGGCGGATACGACGCGCTCGCCAGCTTCGACCATATCGCGTACCTGGGCGCGGTGCCCACCGTGTTCGTCGTCCATCCTTCCGTGCCGGTATCCAGCTTTGCGGAGCTGACCGCCTGGATCCGCGCGCAGGACCAGCCGGTGCAGTACGGCAGCGGCGGACTGGCGTCGGTGGGCCAGATCGTGGGCGAGCTGTATGCCCGGCAAACCGGCGCGCGCCTGCAGCACATTCCGTACAAGGGATCTGGCGCCATGCGCAACGATCTGCTGGGCGGCCAGATTCGCTTCGCGGTGGACGCGTTGCCGCAGAACCTGCCCTTCCTGCGATCCGGCCAACTGCGCCTGTTGGCGGTCACCACAAGCAAGCCGGTGCCGCAGGCGCCCGACATCCCCGCAGTGGGCGAGCTGGGGTATCCGGGCCTGATCGCCGAGAACTTCGTCGGCCTGTCCGGTCCCGCCGGCTTGCCGGCCGCGGTCTCGCAGCGCTTGAACGACGCCATTGCGCAGACGCTGGCCAGCGCGGACATCCGCGCCAGGCTGGAGGGACAGGGCTTCGTGCTGGCGCAAAAATCCCCCGCCGAGTTCACCGACTTCGTCCGCCGCCAGGCCGCAGCCTGGGGACCGGTGGTGCGCGCCACGGGAGCCAGCCTGTGAGCGCCCGCCGCATGCTTGTGCTGTTCGGCCATCCGGGCCGCGGCGGCTTCAACGAAGCGGCCGTGCGTGGCGCGGAACGCGCCGCGCAGGCGGGCCAGCCCTTGCAGCTGGAATGGATCGCCGACCACGACGCCGCCGCGCGCGCCGAACGCCTCGCACAGCTTTGCGCCACCGCTCCCGACCTGGTCATCGTGCATGGCGGCCAGGGCGATGCGCCCGTGGCCAAGGTGGCGCCGCGCTATCCGCGCACGCAGTTCGCCATCACGCAGGGGCACCACACCGCCGCCAACGTCGCGTCATACGAGATCCTGCAAGAGCACTCGGCTTTTCTTGCCGGGGTGTTGGCGGGCCTGCGCGCGGCCAACGGGCGGGCCGCCCATCTGTCCAGCGAAAAAGTGCGGCCCGGCCTGAAGGGCCGCGCCGCCTATGCCGATGGCGTGCGGCGCGTCACGGGCCAGGATCCGCTGACCGCCTTCTGCGGCAACCAGCACGATCCGGCGCTGGGCGCGGCCTGGGCCCGCGCGCTGTCCGCACGCGACGCCCGCGTACTGTTTGCCATGATGGACGGCGGCCGCGATGGCGTGACGCGCGTGTGCCGCGAAACGGGCGTGTGGCAGATCGGCAATGTGCTGGACTGGGTGGCGCGCGACCCGCAGGTCTATCTGGCATCGGCGCTGGCCGATTCGGGACTGTGCGTGCAGCGCGCCGCCGCCGACCATGCCGCGGGCGCGCTGGCGGTGAGCCGCGTGACCCGTTACGGCCTGGAGGAAGCCGCGTCGCTGCGGCTGGTGCTGGGCACGAAAGTCGGCGCGGAAGAACGCCGTATTTTGGATGAGTGGGCGGGCCGGCTCGCAGCGGGAACCCTGGACATTGCATCCGACTACGCGGGGCCGGAATTCACGCTGCCGCCCCCTGCCCGCGCCGGCTACGCGGTCGCTTCGAACGCCTGGTGATAGGAAACGTCCCCATGCGCCGCACCCGTGTAGACCTGCGCCATGAAGTACTCCGGCGGCACGCCGGGATACGTCAGCGCGGGCGTCTGCGCAAAACCGAATCGCGTGTAGTACGCCGGATCGCCCATCACCACGCAGCCCGCCGCACCCAATGCCTTCAAGCGCGCCAGACCGTCCCGGATCAAGGCCGCGCCTATGCCCCGGCCTTGCAGTTCCGGCAGCACCGCGACCGGCCCCAGGCCGTACCAGTCCGCCGAACCGTCGCTGATCGTCACCGGAGAAAACGCGACATGGCCCGCGACACGCCCGTCCACCCGCGCCACCAGCGACAGCGTCAGCGCGCCGGCCTCGCGCAGCGCGTTGGTGATGTGGCCCTCGGTCTGCTGGCTGTGGGGATTGTCTTTGAAGGCGGCCTGCGTCAGCGTGAAGATCGCCTCGCGGTCGTCCGGTGTTTCGGGAAGGATGTGCATGCCTCGACTCCTGTAGGCTCAAGCGCAAAGTGTAGCCGGGCATAGTCGCCATTCCGCATTGACGCCTGCCGGCACGGTGGCTACAGTGGCCGGCAGCCCGGCGCCGCGTCATCGCATCGGCGCCCAGCCCCTTTCCGAACCGCCCGCGGCGCGCCGCGGCCCTACTCTGGACCCCTATGAACAGCTACCGTGTCGGCATCGCCGGCTTCGGCGCCATCGGCCAGGCCGTGGCGCAATCCCTGGATGCCGGCGTGCCCGGCCTGACGCTCACCGCCGTCGCGGTGCGCGATCCCAAGGCTCCGCCGGCCTTTGCCTGGACTCAGGCCGCGCCCGCCTACACCACCATCGATGCGCTGCACGAACACTGCGACGTGGTCGTGGAATGTGCCCCCGCCGCGGTGTTCCGCGACATCGCCGAACCCGTGCTGCGCGCCGGCAAGAAGATGGTGGTGCTGAGCTCGGGCGCGCTGCTGCGCCATGACGACCTGATCGAACTGGCCCGCCAGCACCACGGCCAGATCCTGGTGCCCTCGGGCGCCATCCTGGGCCTGGACGCCATCACGGCCGCCGCCGAGGGCGTCATCCATTCCGTCACCATGATCACGCGCAAGCCGGTGCGCGGCCTGCTGGGCGCGCCCTACCTGACGGACAACAACATCGATATCGCGAACATCACCGAGCCACGCCTGATCTTCCGCGGCTCGCCACGGGAAGCGGCGGTGGGCTTTCCGGCCAACCTGAACGTGGCGGTCAGCGTATCGCTGGCCGGCATCGGCCCGGACAAGACCACGCTGGAAATCTGGGCCGATCCCTCGCTGGAACGCAATCTGCACCGCGTCGAGGTCGTGTCCGACTCGGCCTCGTTTTCGATGGAAATCCAGAACATTCCCTCGGCCAATCCCAAGACCGGCCGCATCACCGCGCAAAGCGTGGTCGCCGCGCTGCGCAAGCTGACCGGTCCGCTGCGCGTGGGTACCTGAATCGCGGCGGGCGCCGCGCTAGGCCGCCGCCCGCCGCGGCCCGTCCACCGGGCGCAAGCGCTCTACCGGAGCGCCCGCCCGCGCCATCGGTCCCGCCCGCCAGTTCCCGGCGCCATCCAGGTCCAGCCTGTGCGTATGGAACACGTCCAGCGTGCTGCGATGTCCCACGCTGACCAGCATGCATGACGGCAGCGCCTCGCGCAGCAGACTGTACAGCGCATGCTCCAACCCTTCGTCGGTAGCGGACGTGGCCTCGTCCAGGAACACGATGGCGGGCCGGTTGTAGAGCACGCGCGCGAACGCCACGCGCTGCTGTTCGCCGATGGAAAGCATGCGCGACCAATCCGCGACTTCATCCAGGCGCCCGGCCAGATGTCCAAGGTTGACCAGCCGCAGCGCGTCGGCCAGGCGCGCATCGTCCTCGGGCTGCGCCAATCCCGGATACGCGACCGCGCCGCGCAAGTCGCCCAGGGGCAGATAGGGCCGCTGCGACAGGAACAAGGCAGAGGCGCCCTGCGGCCGGCGCACCGCACCCTGCGCATAGGGCCACAGGCCCGCCAGCGCGCGCAGCAAGGTGGTCTTGCCGCTGCCCGACGATCCCTTGATCAGCAGGGCCTGACCCGGCCGCAAGTTCAGGTTCAGGTCGCGCAACAGCACCGTGCCGTCGGGGCGCGACACTTGCACGGATTCGATATCCAGGCCGTCCGGCAGGCTCTCCGTCCGCACCGAAGGCAACACGCGCGCAGCTTCGTTGGCGTCCAGAAAGCCGTTCAACCGGTCCAGCGTCGCGCGGTACTGCGCGAAGGTGTCGTAGGAGGTGCGGAAGAACGACAAGGAATCCTGCACCTGCCCGAAGGCCTGCGAAGTCTGGATCACGTCGCCCAGCTTGATCGCGCCGCTGAAAAAGCGCGGCGCCTGCAGGATGAATGGGAACACCACGGCCACCTGGCTCACCGACAGGTTGAAGCCGTCGAACTTCAGCCCCCGGTACACGCGCGCCCACAAGTTGGCGATGTAGGCCGAGAAACGCGTCCACAAGGTGGCACGCTCCACGTTCTCGCCCTGATAGAACGCCACGTTCTCGGCGTTCTCGCGCAGGCGCACCAGCGCGTAGCGGAAGTTCGCCGTCAGGCGTTCGGACAGGAAATTCAGCTTGATCAGCGGACGCCCGATCTTGAACGCGAACAGCGTCGCCACGATCACATACAGGTACACCATGAACACCATGGCGCGCGGGATCTCCACGCCCGCCACCGTCAAGGCGCCGGACAGGCCCCACAGGATGGACGTGAACGCCACCAGCGAGACGACCGCGCTCAGCGCGCCGATCGCCAGCGTGCGCGACCCCGTCACGAACATGGCGATGTCCTGTTCGATGCGCTGATCGGGGTTGTCGACCGGAGAGTCGACGAAATGGCCGCGGTAGTAGGCGCCCGCGCCCAGCCAGTCGCGGGTCAGCCTGTCGTTGAGCCACACGCGCCAGCGGATGTCGAAAGCCTGCCCGGCATAACTGTCGGCCAGGGTGCGCATCACGTGCACACAGGCCAGCACCGAGAAGATGCCCAAAAAGCGCCAGAAGGCGCTCTGATCCAATGCCTGCAACGCGCTGTAGAAGCCGTTGTACCAAAACGAAAACAGCACCGTCATGCGCACGGCGAACATCGCCAGGAACAACAGCAGCGCCAGCGTCAGCACGGGCCGCCAACTGCGGCGGGGATCGAGATACGGCCGCGCCAGCCGCCAGAACTTGCGTCCCCAATCCGTGTAACGCGCAAGCACGCCTCCGACCAGCATCAGCGCGACGGCCGAGATGCCGAACGCGCTCGCCAGCCAGAGCCCGCTTTCCGCCAGTTGCTGCTGCCAGTTCAGGTCCATGAGTCGATTGCCCTCCGATACGCGTTTCTGGTTAGACGAGACGCGCGCATCGAGTTCCGGAGCACAGGCCGTTTTAAGCCTGGCTTAAGCGTTCCGGCTGGGTGATCGAAAGCCGTCTGACAGCAAGACGGGCCACGGCGGCTATCATGAGCGCCTGAGCAGCAATACCGGCAAGTAAGGAACCATGGACAAGATCCGGCTAGACAAATGGCTGTGGGCCGCGCGCTTCTACAAGACGCGCAGCCTGGCCGTGCAGGAAATCGGCAAGGGCCGGGTGTTGGTGAACGACCAGCCCGCCAAGCCCGCGCGCGAAGTCGCGCCAGGCGATCTGGTCACAGTGCGCAAGGAGGACCCGGCGCTGCATGTACGGGTGATGGCCGTCAGCGGCGTGCGCGGCCCCGCCCCCGTCGCGCGCCAGCTCTACGAGGAAACGCCCGAAAGCGTGGCGGCGCGTGAGCGCGCAGCGGAAATGCGCCGCCTGGCGCCCGAGCCCGCGCTGGGCATAGAAGCCGGACGCCCGACCAAGCGCGACCGGCGGCTGATAGACCAGATGCGGGGCAAGTAAGTCCCCGGGCGCCGCCGGAACGCGTACGCATGTCCCGGCCGCCTTCCACGGCGCTCAAGCAGCCTCGTCCGCCAACACCGCCACTGTCTGCACGCTGGTGTACTCCAGCAGCCCTTCCAGCCCATTCTCCACGCCCAGCCCGGACTGCTTGCGCCCGCCGAACGGCACGTCCGGCGACATGGCGTGGATATGGTTGATCCATACCGTGCCGGTTTCCAGGCGCCGCGCGATGGACCGCGCCAGCGCCAGGTCCTTGGACCATACCGACCCGCCCAGTCCATAGTCTGTGTCATTGGCGCGTTGGACGACCTCGTCGATGTCCCGGTATTTCAGCAAGGGCAGCACCGGTCCGAACGCCTCTTCCACCACGCTGCGCGCGTCGTCCGGCGGATTGTCCAGGATGGCGACCGGCACGAAATAGCCCTTGCCTTGCGGAATGTCGCCACCGGCTAGAAAGCGCACGCCGTTGCGATGCGCATCCGCGATGAGATCCTTGACCCGCTCGTACTGCGGGCGGTTCTGGATCGGCCCCAGCCCTGTCCCCGGCTGCGCGCCATCTCCCATGACCACGCCCCGTGCGTGTTCCACCAACGCCGCGGCGAACTCGTCATAGATGGATTCATGCACATACAGCCGTTTGGTGGCCAGGCAAAACTGCGAGGAATTTCGGAACGCTCCCCAGAACAGCTTGGCGGCCGTCTCGCGCACGTCCACGTCCGGCAGCACGATGGCGGCATCGTTGCCGCCCAGTTCCAGCGTGATGCGTTTGAGCCTGCCGGATGCGCTCTGCATGACGCGCCTGCCCGTCGCGGTCGAGCCGGTAAAGGCGATCTTGTCGATGCCCGGATGCTCGGTCAGCCAGGGCCCCAGCCGGTCTCCGCCGCACACCACGTTCAGCACGCCTGGCGGCAGCAGGTCGCGAAACAGTTCGCCCATCTTGAGCGAAGTCAGCGGCGTGAATGGCGACGGCTTCAACACGACGGTGTTGCCCGCCAGCAAGGCCGGGGCGATCTTCCAGATGGCCAGCGTCATCGGAAAATTCCAAGGCGCGATCGCAGCCACCACGCCGATAGGCACATGGCGAGTCTCGAACACGCGGCCGGCGCCGTCGTCCAGCCGCGTGGCGGGCAGATCGCGCGCCGCGGTCGCGCGCAGCCAGGCGACGCAACGGCCGACCTCGGCGCGCGCGTCGGCGTGAGGCTTGCCCTGCTCGCGCGTGAGCAGGCGCATGAAGCCTTCGGTGTATTCCTCCAGTCTGTCAGCCATGGCAAGAAGCGCTGCCTGGCGCCGTTCCAAGGGCGTCTCGCTCCATTGCGCAAATGCGCGCGTCGCGGCCGCGACTGCTTCGTTCAACTGCGCCAGCGACGCGTCCGGCACGGTGGCAATGCGTTCCTCCGTGGCGGGATTGAGCACATCGAAGGTTTGCACCGACGTTTCCGCGCGGCCATCCACCGTCATGGTGTAACCGGAATCCAGATTCAGCTGCATGGTTCTATGCCTGTTTCGCGTTGGGTTGTTCGGGACAAAGGACCTGGCGCCCCACCACGCGGCCAGCCGCCAGATCGAGTAGCGCTGCCTGGGCGTCCTGCAGGCAGCGGCAGGAAATCGGAATGGCGCGCGGCCCGCGTTCCCGCACCAAGGTCATGAGTTCCTGCAATTCGGCCAGCGTGCCGATGTAGGACCCTTCGATGCTGATGGCACGCATGGGCACCAAGGCCGGCGACAGCGGCAATTCCCCGCCGAACAGCCCGATCAAAATCAATTGCCCGCCTTTGGCCAGCAGATCCATGCCCTGCTTCACCGTGCCCGCCGCGCCCACGCAATCGATCACCGCCCAGATCTCGCCAGCGGCGCGTCGAACCTCGTCCAGCGCGTTTGCGGCATGCGCGTCCACGGCAAGGCTGGCGCCGGCGGCCAGCGCGGCGCCCCGGCGCGCGCCATCGGGTTCCAGCACGATCACCTGCGGACACCCCAAGGCGCGCAGCAAGCTCACGCACATGAGGCCCAGGCCGCCTGCGCCGACCACTACGACCGTTTCCGCCTGCAGCACCTCCGGCGCAATCTTGCGGATGGCGCTGTAGGACGTCAGGCCCGAGCATGCGTAGGGCGCGGCCTGCTCTGGTCGCAGGTCGCCGATATCGATCAGGTAGCGGGCGTCCGGCACCAGGATATGGTCGCTATAGCCGCCCGGCCGAAAGATCCCCAGGAAGCGCGGTGCGGCGCACAGGTTTTCGCGACCGCGCCGGCAGACCTTGCAGTCGCCGCAACCGATCCATGGATACACCAGAAAGCGCTGTCCCGCGACAACCCCATTTGCGTCTGGCCCGGCGGCGACCACCACGCCCGCTGTCTCATGGCCCAGAGTCAACGGCAGCGTGACGCCGCGCTGCTCCACGCGCAGGCGCTTGTCGCCGCCCAGATCGTAGTAGCCCTCCCACGTATGCACGTCGGTATGGCATACGCCCGCGGCAAGCACCCGCAGCAACACCTGCGCGCCTTGCGGTTCGGGCGCCGGGCGCTCGATGGGAACCAGCGGCTGACCAAAGTCGGTTACGTCATAGCTGATCATCGCATCGCCTGCTTGATCAATGGGCAGCCGCCGCGGTCTTCGGGCCGGAATGCGACGTCGCCCGGGATGACCGCCACCTGTTTGTACAGATCCCACTCGCCGCGGGATTCCTCCGGCTTCTTCACTTCGAACAGATACATGTCGCGCACCACCCGCCCGTCCGCGCGCAGCCGTCCGTTGCGCGTCATGAAATCGTTGATGGGCGTCTCACGCATCTTGGCCATCACGGCGTCGGCGTCCTTGGTGCCGGCCGCCTTGACCGCGTTCAAATAATGCAGCACCGCGCCGTAGGTACCGGCCTGGGTCATGGTCGGCTTGCGCCCGACCTTGTCCTGGAAGCGTTGCGACCAGGCCCGCGTGGCGTCGTTCTGGTCCCAATAGAACGCCTCGGTCAACAGCAGCCCCTGGCCCAGGGGCAGTCCGATGGACTTCACGTCCGAGAGGAACGCCAGCAGCGCCACCAGCTTCTGCTGGCCGCCCGGCCGGCCGATACCGAAGTCCGCCGCCTGCTTGATCGCGCTGATCACGTCGTTGCCGCCCAACGCCAGGCCGATGATGCCCGCTTTGGAAGTCTGCGCCTGCAGCAGATAGGAACTGAAGTCCGGCGTATTCAGGGGCGAACGCACAGCCCCCAGCACCTTGCCGCCGTTCTTCTCGATGACCGCGGAGGCGTCGGCCTGCAACGCGTAGCCGAACGAGTAATCCGCGGTCATGAAATACCATTCCTTGCCGCCCTGAGCGGACACCGCCGCGCCCGTACCGTTGGCCAGCGCGTAGGTATCGTAGGTCCAATGGACGGTGTAGGGCGAACACGCCTTGGCGGTCAATTCCGAGGTCGACGCGCTCGTCACCATGACGATCTTTTTCTTTTCGCGGCCGAGTTCGCTGATGGCCAGCGCCAGCGCCGACGTGGGCAAGTCGGTGACCATGTCCACGCCATCCTGGTCGAACCAGCGCCGCGTCGCCGCGCTGGCGACGTCGACCTTGTTCTGGCCATCGGTGTACACCAGCTCGACCGGCTGGCCCAGCACGCTGCCGCCGAAATCCTGCACGGCCATGCGCGCGGCCTCTACCAGGCCCTTGCCGCCGATGTCGGAATACGCCGAGCTCATGTCCGCCATTACGCCGATCTTCACTGGGCCGCCGGCTGGCTGCGCTTGTGCGCCTGCCGCAACGATAGCGGCGCCCGCCAACGCGTACACCGTTTTCACGATTGCCATCGATATGTCTCCGTTATGAGTAAACGCCATTTGCGCAGCAACTGGCCTATTGCCCCGGCCCGAGTCCTTTTGTATCGTAGGCACGCATTTTTCAGCTTCGTCCAAAGCGACGATTTTCGTGTTGCTTGCGGGTTTCCCCCGAGCCGGCGCGCAGTCGTTCCTCACCCAACAGGCAGATCATGCGCCCTCTGTTTTCGCCCGGACATGCGCTGGCCAGCGGCAAGCTCGGCATCCCCGCTGCCCACGCCGACCACATCCCGCGTGAATCGCTGTGCGCACTGGTCTGTGCGCCCGGCAGTCCCAAGATCGTCCTCGCGCGCGGCCCCGCCGGCTATGGCAAGACCACGCTGCTAGCCCAGTGCCTGGCCCGCTTGAGCGCGCAATCCGTGCGCGGTGCGTGGCTGACGCTGGACCGCGGCGATAACGATCTGCCGCGCTTTCTGCGATGCCTGACCGCCGCGCTGGAACCCTTGGCCGCACCGCCCGGGGCGCTGGCGGACATGGAGGCCGACGACGCGCTGGCGCTCGCCCTCATCGAAGCCATCGCTACGCAAACCGCCCCCTTTGCGCTGGTGCTGGACGAGTTCGAGTCCATCGTCGCGCCAGGCGTGCTGGACTTCGTGCAGAACCTGATCAACCGCCTGCCGCCACAGGGCCGGCTGCTGATCGGGTCGCGTCACGCCACCGGCCTGGAACTGGGACGCTTGCGGGCCGACGGCCGGCTGCTGGAAATCGACGCCGCCCAGCTTTGCTTTTCGCTGGACGAGACCACCCTGTTCTTCGCCCGGCGCAACCCTGCGATCACGCGCGCCGAAATCGGCCAGCTTCATCACAAGACCGAAGGCTGGATCGCCGCGCTCTGGCTGGCCTGCGTCTCGCTGGCGCGACAGGACTCCGCCTCGGCGTTCATCGAACGCTTTTCGGGCAGCGACCAGTCCGTCTCCGACTATCTGGCCCAGGATGTGCTCGCCGGACAGACGCCCGAGTTGCGGCGCTTTCTGTTGCGCACCAGCATCCTGAAGCAACTGAACACGGCGCTATGCCAGGCTTTGCTGCCGGACCTGGACTGCGGCAGCATCCTGCGCGAACTCGAAGACGGGCAGATCCTGCTGTCGCGCTCCTCCGCGGATGCGGCTCAATACCGTTACCACGGCCTGTTCGCGAGCTATCTGCAATCCAGACTGCGGCAGCAGGATCCAGCGGACATTCCCGCGCTGCATCTGGCGGCCTCCCGCTGGTACGCCGAGCAGGGCCGCCCCGTTCCTGCCATCGATCATGCCATCGAAGGCGGCGACTTCGATCAGGCCCTCGCCTTGCTGGCGACACACGCGGAAGCGCTGCTGGCCGAGGGGCGCATGCGGCTGCTCTCCCGCTGGTTCACGCAATTGCCCGCGGCCGTCCTGGCCCGCCGCCCGGCGCTGCAGGCGGTGCAGGTGTGGGCAACCTGTTTTACGCGGGGCGCCAGCGAGGCATCGCTGCAGATGGACGAGCTGAGGCTGGCTTGCAGCCCCGATCCCGACGTCCGCGCGCACGTGCAGGCCCTGCGGCCCTTGCTGCTCTCCATGACCGATCGCCACGAAGAGGCCTACGCGCTCGGCATGCCCGGCATCGCCGCCGCGGCGAACGCATCCACCTTCGCCGCGACTGCTTTGGCCAATGCCATGGCCAACGTCGCAGCCGTGCTTGGCCGCTACCAGGAAGCGCAACAACTGCTGGATGCCGCCCGCCGCGCGCAGAGCCTGGCCGCCAGCGCCTTCAATCAGATGTACTCCGAAGCGGTGGAGGGCATCATCGACCTGCAGGAGGGCCGCATGCGTCAGGCTGGCGCGCATTTCCGCATGGCGGTCCACTCCACCCGCAAAGGCGCGTACGGCCAGGCCAACGGCAACGCCTGGGCCGGCGTGCTGTACGCGGCCGGGGTATACGAAGCCGGCGATCTGGAGCAGGCTGCCCGGCTGTTGCGCGTCTACGTGCCGCTGGGGCGGGACACGGGACACCCGGACCATCTGATACTCGGTTATGTGATGCTGGCGCGCATCGCCTTTCTGTCGGGCGACATCGTGCAGACCTTTTATCTGCTGGGCGAACTGGAGTACCTCGGCCATCAACGCCGCCTGCCCCGGATTGCAGGCAGCGCCCGCGTGGAGCGCGCGCGCGTGCTGCTGCTGCAAGGACACCCGCAGGCCGCGCACGACGAGCTCAGGCGCGCGGAAGACGACGATCTGTGGGCTCGCATCGAAACGCTGCGCCTGCCTTCCAACGACTTGCTGTACCCGCGGCTGGGGATGCTGCGCGTGCAGTCCTACACGGGCAAGCCCGGGGATGCGTTGCGCCAGCTGGATGCGGACATTGCGCGCGCCGTATCGGCCCGCCGCGTCCGGCGCGCCTACAAGTTGGGGATATTCCGCGCCGTCGCCCTGGCGCGCGCGGGCGATGAAGCGCAAGCCCACCAGCAGTTGGCAACCTTGCTGGACACGGCGCAGCGCGAGGGACTATGCCGCGTGCTGGCTGACGAAGGCAGCGCCTTCCTCTCGCTATTGCCGCGCTTTTTCTCCTCGCCAGTCGGCTGCGCATGGTTGAATGGCTGCGCGTCAGCCCAGGCCTGGTTCAACCGTTTCCAACGCCATGCCGGAATGCCCGTGGACGCCAGCCCGGCCGCGCCAGCCGCCGAGCGCGCGCCGGCCGACGCCTTGACGGCCAAGGAACTGAACGTGCTGCGCCTGGTCGCGGACGGCCATTCCAACAACGCCATCGCCCAGCGCCTGTTCGTATCCGAAAGCACCGTGCGCACCCATCTGCGCAACCTGAACGTAAAACTGTGCGCCGACAGCCGCACCCGCGCCGTGGCCCTGGCGCGCGAAGCCGGTCTGCTGTAAGGCCGGGACTGGCTGGCCTGCCGGCGATTAAGATAGGGACTTTTGCGCGTGTCCATCATGAAAAGCAGTTCTACAGGCGGCCTGGTCTATTCCACCGACGGCGGCCGCATGTGCCCCGAATGCCGCAAGCCGCTGGCGCAGTGCCTGTGCAAACAGGCACAGACGATTCCCGCCGGCGATGGCGTGGCCCGCGTGTCGCGCGAAACCAAGGGGCGCGGCGGCAAGAGCGTCACCGTGATCAAGGGCCTGGCGCTGGACGGCGCGGCGCTGAATGCGCTGGGCAAACAGCTGCGCAACGCCTGCGGCTCCGGCGGAACGGTAAAGGACGGCGTGATCGAAATCCAGGGCGACCACTGCGAGCGCGTCATGGAATCCCTGCAAAAACAAGGCATCCGCGCCAAGCGCGCGGGCGGCTGACACCGACGGAGCACCAGCAATGACCGAACCCCAAACCAGCACCGTCGCCAGTTGGCACGCCCATGTCTATTTCGACGCCGCCAGCCGCGACGCCGCGTACGCCCTGCGCGAACGGATCGCCGCGCGCTTCGCCGGCCAGATGGAACTGGGGCGCTTCCATGAGCGCCCCGTCGGCCCGCATCCCCAGTGGAGCTACCAGATTGCCTTCACGCCCGAGCGCTTCGCGGAGATCGCCACCTGGCTGACGCTGCACCACGGGGCGCTGGATGTCTTCATGCATCCCAACACAGGCGACTCCCTGCGCGACCACCGCGACTGCGCGGTGTGGATCGGACGCAGCTACACGCTGAACCTGCAGGCGCTGGGCGCCTGAGCAGCTACAGCGCGCGGCCCACGATCAGCGAATCCAGCGCCATCATGGGATCGCTGCTCTTGCCTTCGTACGGCAGGCGGCTGAGCACGTAGCGCATCGCGTTGATACGCGCGCGCTTCTTGCAGTCGGACTTGACCACCACCCAGGGCGCATCGGCCGTGTCGGTGTGCGCGAACATCGCCTCCTTGGCCCGGGTGTAGTCGTCCCATTTGTCCAGCGAGGCCAGGTCCACCGGGCTGAGCTTCCACTGCTTGAGCGGATGCACCTTGCGCTGCAGGAAACGGCGGCGCTGCTCTTCCTGGCTGACCGAGAACCAGAACTTGATCAGGTGAATGCCGCTGCTGACCAGATGGCGCTCGAAATCCGGCACCTGGCGCAGAAAGTCCAGGTATTCGTTCTGGGTGCAGAAGCCCATTACGCGCTCCACGCCGGCGCGGTTGTACCAGGAGCGGTCGAACATGACGATCTCGCCCGCGGTGGGCAGATGCTGCACGTAGCGCTGGAAGTACCACTGGCCCTTTTCCGTATCGGAGGGCTTCTCCAATGCGACCACGCGCGCGCCGCGCGGGTTCAGGTGTTCCATCATGCGCTTGATGGTGCCGCCCTTGCCGGCGGCGTCGCGGCCTTCGAACAGGATCACGACGCGCTGGCCGGTGGCCTTGACCCAGGCCTGCAGCTTCAGCAGTTCGACCTGCAGGTTGTACTTCTGCTTTTCGTAGTTACGGCGCAGCATGCGGTGGCGATAGGGATAGATGCCTTCGCGCCAGTCCGCGGCCAGTTCATCGTCAGGATTGCGGCGCGTGCGCGGCGCTGCCGAATTGGCTTCCAGCAGCGCGCGATGCACGGCCTGCGCGTCGTCCGGCGACAGTTCCTCGATGACCGAGCGCAGCGCCTCGCGCGCCTGGGCCGGTGCGCTGACGTTGTAGCGACGGGCGATATCGGCCAGCACGGCCACCGTCTCCTGACGCGCGGCGTCCTGGCGCGCGACGACGCGCTTGCGCACATCGAGAGCCGGCTCGGCGGCGGCCGCGGCCGACACGGCGTCGCCCGCCGCGGGCGTCTTGGCCGCGCGCGGCTTGCGGCTGGTGGTCACTGGCGTGACGACGGTCTTGACTACCGTCTTGACGGCCGGCTTGGTGACCGCCCTGGTGTCAGCGCCTGCGGTCCGCTTGGCCGCGCGCTTGCGCGGCGTCTCGGCTACGGCTTGTTCGGTGGCTGGCGTTGTCTTGTCTGTCATCGATCCTGTCCTCGCTACGCTGATCGTCCTGTCCGCGCCTGTCAGGCTTGCGCCTGGGGCCGCTGTCGGGAAAAGCGCAAACGCTACTCCGAGCCCTGCCCTGCGGATTTGACTTCGATCAAACGTTGTAACATTTTTGCAGAGCGCACGGCCGCTACACTGGTCTCCCGTCACCCGCCCCTGCGCCATGTGGTCATTCATCAAACGGCTATTAGCCGGCCCGACGCCGCCCGAAGATCCCCTGCGCGAAACCCTGAGCTTCGATGAAGCCGGCTTCACGCGCAGCAGCGAACTGGCGCGCGCGCTGGGCCAGCGGGAATTCTGGCCCTGGAGCGAGATCCATGAATTCGGCTTCCGCTATACGCAGGCCGTCTTTCCCGACCCCTGGTCGGGCGACTACATGGAAGGCCTGTGGTTCCTGCGCGTGCCCAGCGACGGCGGCGGGCTGATGGCCATGGAGTTCGACGAGGCCACGCTGGACGCCGAACGGCTGCCTCCCGCCCTGCAACGGAACATGCCCGGGCTGGACATGGGCGCGCTGCGCGCGGGGCTGGCCGCCGCCGCGCGCGGGCCACGCAACTTCGAGGACAGTGGGGAATGGGTGGCGTGGCGGCGCGCAGCCGCTACACCCGGTCCAGGCCCTGCTTGAGATCGGCCAGGATGTCCTCGGGCGTCTCCAGGCCCACCGACAGCCGCAGCAAGCCCTCCGACAGCCCGTAGCGTTCGCGATCCTCGGCCGAGTAGCTGGCATGCGTCATGGACGCGGGATGCTGGATCAGGGTTTCGGGATCGCCCAGGCTGACCGCGATGCGCGCGAGCTTCAGGCTGTTGAGCAGCGCGCGCCCCGCCGCCAGTCCGCCCTTGAGTTCGAACGCGACCAGGCCGCCGCCGGCCGATTGCTGGCGACGCGCGATCTCCGCGCCCGCCGTATCCGCCAAGCCGGGATAGAACACGTCGGCCACCGCGGAATGCTCGCGCAACAGCCTGGCCACCTTCAAGGCGGATTCGCTGTGGCGCGCCACGCGCAGCTCCAGCGTTTTGATGCCGCGCAGCACCAGGAAGGCGGTGAACGGCGACAAGGTGGCGCCCGTGAAGTAGCGCAGCCCTTGCAGCCGGATGGCGTCGATGTGTTCCTTGCGCCCCAGCACGGCGCCGGCCAGCAGGTCGCCGTGGCCGCCCAGGTACTTGGTGGCCGAATGCAGCACAATGTCGGCGCCATGCTCCAGCGGACGCTGCAGCACCGGCGTCGCGAAGGTGTTGTCGACGATGGTCAGCAGCCCCTTGCCGCGGGCAATGGCGGACACCGCCGCGATATCCACCAGGCGCAGGTTGGGATTGGCCGGCGTCTCGAAATAGACCGCGCGTGTCTTGGGACCGATGGCCGCGGCTACGGTCTCGGGTCGGGTGAAGTCGGCGAATACCGCGCGCACGCCAAAGCGCGCCAGTCCCTGCGTGAACAGGGTGAAGGCGGTGCCGTACACGATCTGGTCCACGACGATTTCATCGCCGCTTTGCAATAGCGAGAACAGGGTCGCCGAAATCGCCGCCATGCCGGACGCGGTCACCACGCCGGCTTCGGCGCCTTCCAGCGAAGCCAGGCGCTCTTCCAGCAGCGCCTGCGTCGGATTGCGGGTGCGGCCGTAGACGTAGCCCTGCTTTTCGCCCAGACGGATCTGGTCGAAGGATTCGATGCTGTCCTGGGTGTATGTGGAAGTCAGGTAGAGGGGCGGAGCCAAGGCGCCCTGCTCGTCCAGCGGGTCATAGCCCAGGTGGATCGCGCGCGTGGCAAAACCGTGTTGCGAGGACAAAGACATTTCAGCGTTCCTGTATGTTCGGGTAAGGCCGGGGCGCACAGCCCCGGCGCGGAATCAGCGTTTGTGGTCGGCGCGGCGCGACAGCCATTCACCGGTGAATTGCACGATGGAAACCAGCGCGATCAGGATCACGATCACCTCGAACATCACGCGCGTCTCATAGCGTTCGTAGCCATAGCGGATCGCCAGATCGCCCAGGCCGCCGGCGCCTACGGCGCCTGCCATGGCCGAGGCGTTGATCATTGCGATGACGCTGACGGTCATGCCGCCGATGATGCCCGGCAAGGCTTCCGGCAATAGCACGTGGCGCACGATGTGCCAGCGACGGCACCCCATGGCCCTGGCGGCCTCCACCAACCCGTGGTCCACGTCGTTCAGGCTGACCTGGGCGATGCGCGCGAAGAACGGCACCAGATTGGCCGACAGCGGCACGATGGCGGCCCACGTGCCCAGCGTGGTACCCACCAGGAAGCGCGTGAACGGCAGCATCGCCACCAGCAGGATGATGAAGGGGATGGCGCGGAAGGTATTGACCGTCACCGACAGGACCTTGTTGAAGCGCGGCCTGGGATAGAGATTGCCCGGCGCGGTGACGGTCAGCACCACAGCCAGCGTCAGGCCCAAAACGATGGCGATGACGGCAGAGACGCTCACCATCGCCAGGGTTTGCAGGAATGCCTGCAGGTATTTATCAAGCATCGGCAGCGACATAACCCAGCACCTTGATCTGATCGGCCACCAGCGCGGCGCGCGCGGCCTCTTCCTGTAATGCGTCCGCAGGCACGGACACCAGCAGGCTGCCCTGCGCATGGCCGCGCAAGCGGTCCAGTCCGCCATGCAGCAGCGTCGCACCGGCGCCGAGCGCGGCCAACGCCTGCAGGGACACGCCATCCGGACGCCCCTGCCCCGTAAAGCGCAGCCGCAGCACCGCTATGCCCGCGCGGCCCTGCAGGTCGGGCACCAGCCTGCCGGCAAGATCGGCGGGCAAGTCGTGCTGCAAGGGCCGCAGCAAGGCCCGCGTGGCATCGGCCTGGGGATTGCCGAACACGCGCCAGACCTCGCCTTCCTCGACCTTGCGGCCGCCATCCAGCACCAGCACCCTGTGGCAGACCTCGCGGATCACCGCCATGTCGTGCGTGATCAGCACCACCGTCAGGCCCAGCTTGCGGTTGATGTCCAGCAACAAGGCCAGGATCGACTGCGTGGTTTCCGGGTCCAGCGCCGACGTGGCTTCGTCGCACAGCAGGATCTCCGGTTCATGCACCAGCGCGCGGGCGATGCCCACCCGCTGCTTCTGGCCGCCGGACAGCTTGGCCGGATAGACATCGGCCTTGTCGCGCAGCCCCACCAGTTCCAGCAGTTCCTCCACCCGAGCCCGCGCCGCGGCGGGCCTGACGCCCGCCACGCGCAAAGGCAAGGCCACGTTCTCGGCCACGGTCTTGGCCGACAGCAGGTTGAAGTGCTGGAAGATCATGCCGATGCGACGGCGCAGCCCCACCAGCGCGTTCTCGTCCAGGCCGCCCACATCCACGCCGTCCACCCGCACCCGGCCGGCGCTGGGCCGCTCCAGCATGTTGATGGAACGCAGCAGCGTGGACTTGCCTGCGCCGCTGCGTCCGATGATGCCGAAGACCTCGCCGCGGGCGATGGAAAACGACACATCGGACAGCGCGGCCACCGGCCCCTGCGCGCCCTCGTAGCGCTTCTGCAGCCCTTCGAACACGACGTGCGCATCAACGGCCTGCGGTCGCGGTGCGGCGTCGGCCAGCTCGGCCATGGAGAATTCGTGTTGCATCATTGCCCGATTCCGATCTCAGAAAACCGGAATCACCGAGCCTTCGTACTTGCTCAGGATGAACTGGCGCACTTCCTCGGAGTGATAGGCCTTGACCAGTTCAGGCACCCAGGGCGCGTTCTTGTCCTGTTCGCGAACCGCGATGATGTTCACGTAGGGGTTGTTTTCCTTCTTCTCCACCGCGATGCCGTCGCGCGTGGCGATCAGCCCGGCCTGATAGGCGAAGCTGTTGACGATGGCCGCGGTGTCCACGTCCGGCAGCGAGCGCGCCAGCACCACGGAGGCGCTTTCCACGAAATTGAGCTTCTTGGGGTTGGAGGTCACGTCCGCCAAGGTCGCCGTGCCGGTGGCCGGATCGAAACCGTCCTTCAACGTGATCAGGCCCTGGTCGCGCAGGATGACCAGCGCGCGCGTCTGGTTGCTGGGGTCGTTGGGAATGCCGACGCGGGCGCCTTCGGGCAGCTCATTGAGCGACTTGTACTTCCTGGAGTAGAACGCGATGGGCGAGATCAGCGTGTTGGCCACGGATACGAGCTTGTAGCCGCGCTGCTTGATCTGGTCGTTCAGGAAGGGGATGTGCTGGAAAGCGTTGGCGTTCAGGTCGCCGTTGTTGAGCGCCTCGTTCGGACTGGCGGTGCCTGTGATCACCACGGGCTCCACGGCCAGGCCGTTCTTCTTGGCGACCTGGGCCACCACCTCCCAGATCTGCTCGTCGACGCCACCGCGCACGCCCACCTTCAGGGGTTTGGGATCGGCCGAGAAAGCCGGGCCATGGAACATTGCCGCCGAAGCCAGCACCGCGCCCAGCAGGCGCTTGAAGAAACGGGAAGTCATGTTGGAATCGCCTCTCAGGCTATGCGGTTATGAGAGAAACGATTCTAGGGAGGGGGACGGACCCCGCGAACGAATAGTTCGTTGAGTCCTTATTACAGGGGCGTTTGGTTATGGCGGCTGGGCATATGGTCCCGGCACATGCGCCGCGCAGATCAGAAGGGTTTGACGACCACCAGCGTCACGATGGCCGCGGAAGCGATGACGGTGAAAGGCGCGTACAGATCCACCAGCGGCGGACGCTTGGCGCTGCCATTGGCCATGCGCCGCAATGCCGCGCTCTGGATGCCGAGCAGCGCCGACAGCGCCAGCGCGAAGCCAACCTTGACCCAGATCCAGGTCATCGCGAACCAGCCGAAAGTCATGGCCAGGTGCAGGCCGACCAGCCAGGTCAGCACCATGGCCGGCGTGGTCACGTAGAGCGTCCAACGGCGCAACGCGCCCAGCATCTTGCGTTCTTTGGGCGCTTCTTCGCTGTCCTGCGGCTGCGAGGACAGCAGGAACAAGGACACGAACAGCGATCCGCCCAGCCAGGCGACCACGGCCGCCACGTGAAGCATTTTCAGGAGTTGATAGGTCATGATGCCCGCGATTATCGCCGGATGCGGACCGCGCCGCGAGTCGGCGCGGCGCATCCGTTTGCGCTACGGCAAGCGGTGCCCGGCAAGGCTGCCTTACTTGGCCGCCTCGGGGCTGGCCGGGGCGGCCGCGCCGGATGCAGGGGCCGACGCCGGAGCGGGAGCGGTCGAAGCGGGCGCGGCGGATGTCGGCGCGGCGCTTGCCGGCGCGGCGCTTGCCGGAGCGGCGGACGCGGGCCCACCAGGTGCAGGCGCTTTTGGAGATTCGCTACCGCCGTTGGCCGCGGCCGGATTCAGGGTATCGGCTGGCTTGTCCGGAGATTCCGCGGGCTCGGCCGGCGCGGCCTTGGGCTGCGCCTTGGCACGGCTCGCGGGCGGATGAGGCGCGGCGGCCGCCTGCGCGTCCGGCAGGAAACGCTGCAGCAACTGGAAGAAACCTTCGTAGAACTTGGGTCGCGCAACCGTCTGGCTGCCCGTCTTCACCAGCGAATCGTCGCTGGAGCCGAACGGCATGGACACCTGCCCCAGCACGCTCACCCCCACGCTGGCCGAGCTGTTGGTTCGCTTGATCGAATAGCGGTCCTGCACCGCGTTGGCGAACACCGTGGCGCGCTCGTTCGCGCTGCCGTCGGAGGCGCATTCGATGTTGAAGGCGATCTGCGTATGCTGGCCGTTCTCGTCCTGGAAATTCTTGTGCCCCGTGACCCGCGAACCCTCGAACTTGTCGATGTTGTAGCCCTGGCTCAGCAAGGCGCGGCGGCCCGCGTCGCAGGCGGCGACGTTACTTGCTTCGACGGTGCGCGAGTAGGTGTTGTTCTGGGTGAAGTCTTCTTTTTCGAACTCTGGCTTGGGGGATGAGCATCCCGCCAGGACGCCCACCAGGGCAACGGACAGGGCCAGCGACGAACTGCGGGAAAAACGGGGCATGAATTGGAGGAACAGTAATGCGTCAAGCGTCCGTTATAGCGCATCCCCGGCACCATTTCTTTTACGAGGAATGTGCAGTTCAACGGAGAGGTAACAGAGTTCAAAAAAGGGCCGCATCGCGACCCGGGCAGCCGCGTTCAGGGCGACACGCGCGCCGGCGCAAGCGGCGGCGCCTCCTGCGCCTCCAGGTTCAGGCTGCGCCGGTAGTGCTTGCAGCCAGCGGCGAGCAGGCCGATGCACAACACCGCGGCCACGCCAATCAGGACCGAGATGGATTGCCCGACTGCCGCCGGGTTCTTGAACAACCGATCAGTCAGCATGGCCACGGCGGTGGTGCCCAGGCCCAGCCCGATCAGGTTCGAGATCAGCAGGAATAGCGCCGACACCTGGGCGCGCAGCTGATTGGGGGGCAGGATCTGCATCGCAGCCGTCGAGGTCGGCATGGGGAACGAGGCGAAGAACATGGCCGGCAGCAGCAAGCCCACCGACCACCACAGGGAATCGACCTGGGTGAAGATCACCGCCGGCAAGGCCATGCCGGCCGCGCCGATCACGCCGGCGCGCAGCGGCGCATCGCTGTAGCCGCGCTTGGCCAGCCAGTCCATCAGCCAGCCGCCGCAGAACACCCCGGCGGTGTTGGCGACGAGCACCACCACGCCCAGCATGTAGCCGGCTTCCGAAGGCGACATGCCGAACTTGCGCATGTAGAACGCCGGCGTCCAGCCCAGCAGCGCGAACAGCACCATCGCATAGAACGAGAAGCCCAGGTAGTGGCAGAAAAAGGTGCTGCGGTGGCGGCCCAGGAAGCGGAAAGTATCTTTCATGGCAGGCTTCTGCACCTGCCCCGAGGCATTGCGCCGCAAGCCCAGCCGCTGCGGATCTCGCACCGTCAGCAGGATCAGCAGCGCGATCAGCAGGCCTGGCAATCCCACAATGAAGAAGGTCACCTGCCAGGGCCGCATCGCGCCTATCCAGGGCAAGGCAACGGTATCCACGCTCTTGAGCAGGTTGATGACGTAGCCGCCGATCAGGAATGCCATGCCGCCGCCGATGAACGAGCCGATCGAATATATCCCGACTGCGCGCCCCAGTTTTTCACGCGGAAACATGTCGCTGAGCATGGAGTACGTGGCAGGCGACAGCGCCGCCTCGCCCACGCCCACGCCGATCCGCGCAAGAAACATCTGCGCGAAATTGCGCGACAGGCCACATGCCGCCGTGGCCAGGCTCCAGAATGCGACGCCGATCGCGATGATCTTGGGCCGCGAATAGCGATCCGCCAGCAAGGCGATCGGTATGCCCATGAAGGCGTAGAACAAGGAAAACGCCAGCCCGTGCAGCAAGCTGAATTGCGTGTCGGACAGCTGCAGATCATGCTTGATGGGCTCGATCATCAGCGCCAGGATCTGCCTGTCGACGAAGGAAAATATGTACGCTAGCATGCATATCACCACGACATACCACTCGTAGGCGTAGCTAGGTTTTGATCCGTGCCGCGGGCTGCCGTCAGTCATGGTTTGTTTCCCTTGTATGGTGGTGAGATCTGCCCATGCCCAAGGACCGGGTCGCGTCTCACTTGCTTGCAGGCCCATCTTTTGTAGGTCTTTGCGCAGCCAGCCTCTATACGCCTGACGCAATGACTGTTCCCGCTGCGCAGGAAAGCATGTTCAACGACACCAATCCGCTGGACCGCCATTGCTTGCTGGACTCGGGCAACATCGCCGAGATCAAGGACCAGGTCAGCCAGCACCTCTGGTCGCACCGCATGTGCGTCCCCCCGGGAAAACCCCTGCAATCCCGCCTGTACGGCGTCTTCTTCGGCAATGCGGCCTTGTTCGATCTGCACTATGGCGCGGAAGTCGAGATCGACGCCGGCGATATCGCCAGCTACTACCTGATCCGAATCACGCTGCAAGGCTCCGGGCTGATCACGCTGGGCAAGCGCAGCGCGTCGATGAGCGCGGGCAGCCTGACCATTTCCTCGCCGTCCGAGCGCAGCGTGATCCGCATCGGCCGCGACTGCCGCAACCTGATCCTGCGCATCGAGCGCGAGGCGCTGGAGCGCCAGCTGCAGCGGCTGCTTGAACGCCCTATCAAGCAGGCGCTGGTGTTCGACCTGCAAATGGATGCCGACGCTTCCGGACCGGTGGCGGTGCGCGAAACGCTGGACTATCTGTGCCGGCTGTACCGCCATCCCGCCATTGAAGGCGTCACGCAAACGCTGGCCGCCGGCTTTTCAGACTACCTGCTGACGCTGCTGCTGACCCAGCTGCCGCACAACTACTCCGAGGCCTTGCAGGCAGACCGCCGCCAGCCGTTGCCGCTGCACGTGCGGCGCGCGCGCGATTACATAGAAAGCCATCTGGACCAGCCGCTATCGCTGATGGACCTGGCGGCCTACTGCGGCGTCTCCGTGCGCACGCTGCAAAACGGCTTTTCGCAGTTCCTGAAGCAGAGTCCCAGCGACTACGTGCGCAACCAGCGGCTGGCCCAGGTGCACGCGGCGCTTGCGCAAGCCGGCGAAGGCGATAGCGTCACCGACATCCTGCTGCGGCACGGCATTTCCAGCTTCGGGCATTTCGCCACCCACTACCGCAAGCGCTACGGCTGCCTGCCGTCGGACACCCTGCGCCAAAGCAGGCATTAGGCGTCGCACGGCAGCGCCGGATTCGCTTGCCGGATCGGAACGCCGCTTGCGCGTTCGGCGCAGCCCCGCCTGCACGCCGCCGCTAGGATCAAGGCTCCATCTGACGGAGCTTGACCATGAGAATCAGCGTCATAGGCGGCGGCCACGGCTGCTACGCGGCAGCGGCCGAGCTGTTTGAGAAAGGCCATCACGTGCATTGGTGGCGCAGGGACTGGTCGGCCTTCCAGGGCTTGCGGGATGCGGGCGCGCTGACGGTCACCGACTATCGCGGCAGCCGCCAGGTTCCGCTGGGCGACGGACCGCGGCAGTTGCAGCTGGTGCGCGACCTGGCCACAGCCGTGGAGCATGCGGAGCTGCTGGTCATTCCCCTGCCTTCCACCACCCACGAAGCGCTGGCGCGGGAATTGGCGCCGCTGCTGCGCGACGGCCAGGTCGTGTTCCTGCCGCCTGGCACCTTCGGCTGCTACGTCTTCGCCCGCGCCATGAAAGACGCGGGAAACGCCGCGGATACGGCCTTCGCCGAAACCGGCACCCTGCCCTATCTGGCCCGCAAGCATGGCGAAAAGGTCGTGATCAGCGGCTACGCCACCCGTCTGCCCACCGGCGTCTTTCCGCGGCGGCTGTCGGAGCAGGCGCTGGCCGTGGTCCAGCGCGCCTACCCCAGCATCGAACCGATAGAGGACGGACTTTCGGGCGCACTGATGAACGCCGGCCCCATCATCCATCCGCCGCTCATCATGATGAATGCAGGGCCGCTGGAACACTTCGACAAATGGGACATCCACAACGAAGGCACCCAGGCCTCCATACGGCGCGTGACCGACGCGCTGGACGCGGAGCGCATCGCCATCCGTGTGGCCCTGGGCTATGCCGCGCCCCACTTCCCGTTGGCCGACCACTATGCCGCCGAAGGCGATGAATGGATGTACGGCCGCGGCGCCCATGGCAAGCTCACCGACAGCGGCGACTGGCGCGAGGACATAGACCTGCACACGCACCGCTACATGCTCGAAGACACGCGGCTCGGCCTGTCATTCCTGGTGTCCGCCGGCCGCTGGGCGGGCGTGCCGACGCCGGTCGCGCAAGGCCTGCTGAGCCTGGCCAGCGCGCTCACCGGCCGCGACCTCTACGCGGAAGGACGCACATTCGAACGCCTGGGCCTGGACCGCCTGTCGCACGCGGACATGCGCCAGCTTCTGGCCGAAGGCTGCTGACACGGAGATGCAAGCCATGAATGAAAAAATGTGCGTAGTCGGCGCCGGCCGCATGGGCGTGGGCATCACGCTGTCATACATCCATGCCGGACTGGACGTCACGCTGATAGACATCAAATCGCGCACGCCCGCCGAGCAAGCCGGGTACTTCGCCCGCGTGCGGGACGACCTGCGCCGCGAGCTCGGCATCCTGTGCAGCCTGGGCTTGCTCGACGCCGCGCAGGCGGAGGTTGCGCTGGCGCGCGTGCGCCTATGCACGCGCGAGGATGCGGAGGCAGACCTGCGGCAGGCGCGCGTGGTGTTCGAAGCCGTGCCTGAACGCCTGGACGCCAAGCGCGATGCCTTTGTATGGCTGGGAGCGGCCTGCGCGCCGAACAGCATCATCGCGTCCACCACGTCCACCTTTCTGGTCACCGAGCTGGCGGAACTGGTGCAAAACCCGCAGCGCTTCCTGAACGCGCACTGGCTCAACCCCGCCTACCTGATACCGCTGGTGGAAGTGAGCCGCGGCCCGCAGACCAGCGAGGCCGCGACGCAAGGGCTGCTGGCAGCGCTGCGCCTGGCGGGCAAGAAGCCCGTGCAGTGCGCCCCCGCCGCGGGCTACATCGTGCCCCGCATCCAGGCCCTGGCCATGAACGAAGCGGCCCGCATGGTGGAGGAAGGCGTGGCCAGCGCCGAAGACATCGACACGGCCGTGCGCCTGGGCTTCGGCCTGCGTTTTTCGGTTCTGGGGCTGCTGGAGTTCATCGACTGGGGCGGCGGCGACATCCTCTACTACGCCTCGCGCTACCTCGCCGATGCCATCGATCCGCGCTTCGCCTCGCCTGCGGTCATCGCCCGCAATATGGAACAAGGGCGCAACGGGCTGCGCGACGGCCAGGGCTTCTATGACTACGCCGGCATGGACGTGAATGCCTACAAGATGGAGCGGCTGGCGCAATTGTGCAAGCGCCTGGAAGTGATGGACCTGCTGCCCCGCTACGGCGCGGCGAGGCAGCCGCCCGCGCGATAGCGGGCCTACTGCTCCAGTTCGCCCAGGATCCGGTACGCCAGCCGGACCCTGGCCTCGTTGGGATAATTCCGGTTGGCCAGTATCACGATGCCCAGCTTCTTCGACGGCACGAACGCCACATAGCCGCCGAAGCCATTGGTCGAACCCGTCTTGTTGATCCACACGGCCTCCTGCGGCGGCAGCGGCGGGTTCAACGCCGACACAGGCTGGCTCTGGCTGTTGTAATTGCCAGCATTGGCCGTCAACAGCGCGTCCAGCGTTGCCGGATAGCGCAATTGCTCCCAGGCCAGGTCCTGGGTCATGTCGCCCAGCTGGTAATAACCGACGTGCGTCTGCGCGATTGCGCCGCGCAGTTCGGCATCCGCAAGGTTCAAGCCCATGTTCGCGTCGACGAAACGGATCAGGTCGCGTGCGCTGGTCTTCACGCCGTAGGCTTCGTCGGCCAGCACGCCCGGATTCACGCGCACGGGCGCATCCTGCTTGTTGTAGCCCTGCGCGTAGTCCGCCATCCTGGCGGCGGGCACGTCGATGTAGGTGCTGGTCAGGCCCAGCTTCGGAAACAGGTCCCGTTCCATGGCCGCCTTGAACGGCCGGTTCAGGCTCTTGGCCGCCACCATGCCCAGCATGCCGATACTGGGGTTGGCGTAGGTGCGATACGTGCCAGCGGCATGCTCGGGCTTCCAGGCCTTGAGATAGGCCATCAGCTGCGCCTGGTTCTTGATCGCGTCGGGCACCTGCAAGGGGAAGCCGCCGGTCGTGTGCGTCCCCAGGTTGATCAGGCTCAGCTTGGCGAAGTCGCTGCCGGCGAGCTCCGGCAGGTACTTGGCCGGACTGTCGCTCAAGGCCAGGCGGCCGCGCACCTGTGCATAGGCTGCCAGGGTTGCCGTGTAGGTCTTGCTGATGGAGCCGATCTCGTACAGCGTATCGCTGCCGGCCGGCCTGCCGGTCTGCCTGGACGCCACGCCATAGTTGTAGAAATGCTGCGCCCCGTTGCGGGTCACGGCGATCGACATGCCCGCAATGCCGTGTTCGCGCATGACGGCCTGGACCGCCTCGTCGACCTTGCGGTCCGTCTCTGCCTGGCCGGCCTGCGCCAGCGCGCAGCCTGCGGCCATCAGCGCAAACAATCCCGTGCGCAGCATGCTGTTCAAGCGCATTCTCGTCATTCCCTGTCGTGTCGGATCCGTGGCGCCGCGACGGCGGCGCGCATGCATCGTAGCGCGATGCGACGCCTTATTGGTACTAACCCTTGGTCTCATCCCAGGGGAATTTGGCTATTCTCGCCTCGTCGATCCAAAACCCCGCAGAAGAGACCTGCCCCCGCGGCAGGCGCCGACGGAGCAACCGCCCCGGAAACTCTCAGGCAAACAGGACTGCGCGGTCTAGACAATCTGGAGAGAGGCGCCAAGCGCGCCCACCGAAGGGGAACCCGCCGCCGTCTGCGCCGCGGGTGAAGCTCTCAGGTACAGAGACAGATGGGGTGCTGCGGCCGGGTGGCCGCGGCCACTCAATCTGGAGCCATCATGCCCCGCATCGCCATCATTGGCGCCGGTATCACCGGCGTCACGTCCGCCTATGCCTTGAGCAAACTGGGATATCACGTCACTGTCTATGACCGCCAGCGCTATCCGGCCATGGAGACCTCCTACGCCAACGGCGGCCAGTTGTCGGCCAGCAACGCCGAGGTCTGGAACAGCACCGCCACCATCATGAAAGGCCTGCGCTGGCTCGGCCGCCACAACGCCCCGCTGCTGCTCAATCCCCGCTTCAGCTGGCACAAGTACTCCTGGCTGGCGCAGTTCATCGGACAGATCCGCAACTACCGCCGCAACACGATCGAGACCACCCGGCTGGCCATCGCCGCGCGCCAGCATCTGTACGCCATGGCGGAAGAAGAAGGCATAGATTTCGACCTGGAGCGCCGCGGCATCCTGCACATCTACCACGACGCCGCCAGCTTCGAGACCGCGCGCCGCGCCAATGCCCTGCTGCAGGAAGGCGGGCTGGAGCGCTACGCGGTCTCGCCCGAGGAAGCGCGCAGCATCGAACCCACGCTGCAAACCGCCTGCCATGGCGGCTTCTACACGCCTTCGGACGCCACCGGCGACATCCACAAGTTCACCAGCGGCCTGGCCCGCGCCTGCGAACGCCGCGGCGTGCGCTTCGCGCAGGACGCGGACATCCGCAACATCAGCCTGGACGGCGCGCCCTACGTGCTCGACGTCGTACGCGAAGGCGGCACGCGCCGCGAACAGCACGAGGCCGACGCCATCGTCGTCTGCGCCGGCGCCGTCAGCCGGCAGTTCGCCAGGCAGCTGGGCGACACGCTCAACATCTACCCGGTCAAGGGCTACTCCATCAGCGTGCATCTGGACGACGCCGCCAGCCAGGCGGCCGCGCCGCGCGTCAGCCTGCTGGACGAAGCCGCCAAGATCGTCACCAGCCGCCTCGGCGACCGCTTCCGCGTGGCCGGCACGGCGGAGTTCAATGGCTTCAACATGGACATCCGCGCGGAGCGCGTGCAGCCCCTGGTGGACTGGACCCGCAAGCACTTCCCCGGCATCCGCACCTCGCGCGTGGTGCCGTGGTGCGGGCTGCGCCCCATGACTCCAAGCATGATGCCCCGCGTGGGCCCAGGCAGGCGGCCCGGCGTGTTTTACAACACGGGGCATGGGCACCTGGGCTGGACCTTGTCGGCGGCGACGGCGCAGATGCTGGCAGCTAGCGTGAGGGAGGGGGTGGGAGAGGCTTGAGCGGGTGAACGCGGCGCCTGGAAAGGCGCCGCCAGACTCACAACACCAGCGCAGCTTCCCTGCCCGCCTCGGCACGCAGCGGCTCCGCATCCAACCCCTGCCGGGAAATGTCCTTACACACCTCCCCATCCTTCATCACCAGCAAGATCCGCTCCGGATCCACCAGCAACGACAGATCCTTCAGCGGATCCCCATCGACCATGACCACGTCCGCCAGATAGCCAGGGCGCAGCATGCCCAATTCGTGCGGACGTTGCATGATCTCGCCGCCCAGCCGGGTGGCGGACACGAGCGCTTCGGTCGGGGTCATGCCGATGTAGTCCACGAAGTACTGGAGGTCGCGGGCGTTGGTGCCGTGGGGCATCCAGGCAAAACCGTAGTCGCCGCCGGGCAGGATGCGGATGCCGCGCTTGTGCATCTTGCGCAGCGACTCCGAGGCGATTTCCAGCTCGCGCTTGTAGCCCATCTGTTCGGCGATGGCGGGCGTGATGCCGTATTCGGAAGCGTTGAAGGCGGTGCGGATCAGCCAGCCTATGCCGGGCGCAACGAAATGGCGGTCCTTGTTGGCTTCCAGCATGTCGAGCGCCTCTTCGTCGGCAAAGCTGGCGTGGTAGATCATCTCGATGCCATGGCGCACGCATTGCTTGACTGACTCGCTGGAGCGCGCGTGCGCCGCGACCCGCTTGCCATAGCGCTTGGCCTCGTTCGCCAGCATGGCGATCTCGTCTTCGGCGAAGGGCGACATCTCGGCCGGCAGGCCGGCGATGTACTCGCCCGACAGGTTGATCTTCAGGTGGTCGACGCCGTACTTGATGAAGGTGCGCGCCGAGCGCCGGATCTCTTCGGGGCCACAGCACACGCTGCCGAAGCTCAGTTCGTCGAACGGCATGTGCGGCAGCGAGTTGTCGCCCAGCGCGCCTATGGTGGTGATCTCCTGGCTGCCCGCCAGGTAGCGCGGCCCCGGGCATTCGCCGGCATTGATGGCATTGCGCAGCACCACGTCCAGGCGCGGCTTGGCCGCGGCCGCGCCGATGGCCGAGGTCCAGCCCATTTCCAGATAGCGTTTGGCCACGCGCACGCACCAGAGTATGTGCTCTTCCGGCGGCATGAACTGGATCGCGGCCAGCGTGGGCTGGTCGTTCCAGGAAAAATGCGTATGCGCTTCCGTCATGCCCGGCATCAGGAAGCGGCCGCGCCCATCGATGATGCGCGCGCCCTCCCGGCTCACCTGCTCGGGCGTGCGCGCGACCTGCGAAATGCGTGCGCCGTCGATCAGCACCTCGCCTTGAAAAGGCTGCTTGCCGCTGCCATCGAAGATGACGACGTTGGTAATGGCAATTCTGGACATGACAGGTCTCCTCCGGCCCGCGTTTGGGGGCCGATTTCTTATGTTGAAACGCCAGGAAAACGTGGCTTAGCGCAGCGCCGCGTGGAACTCCCGCAGGGCCTCGATGCAGGCCTGGGGCTTTTCGTAAGTGGTCCAGTGGCCGCATCCGTCCAGCACGATGCGGCGGCTGCCTGCCATGCGCGCGGCCAGGGCCTCGACATTGCCGGGCGGCGCCACGCCGTCCTGATCGCCGGTGACCAGCAGGGCCGGTGCGCCGATAGTCTCGACGGCGGCCGGCTGCGCATCCGCCAGCGCCTCGCAGCTCTGCGCATAGCCTTGCGGCGGTTGGCGCATCACGCTCTCGCGCACGAGCGCCAGCACGGCGGGTTGATCCTGCTTGGTCTGGGCGCTGGTCGCGCCTTTGACGATGGCGTCGGCGATCTCCTGCATGGCCGCGTCGCCGCCGCGCGCCAGCTCCGCACGCGCGCGGATGCCGGGCCGGCCCGCGTCGGACGGAGCGGCCAGCGGGCCGAACAGGGCCAGCGACTTGACCCTGCCCGGATGCGCCACGGCAAGATGCTGGGCCACGACGGTTCCGAGCGAATGGGCGGCGACATGCGCCACATCGATATCCAATGCGTCCAGCAGTCCGACCAACGCGTCCACGTAGGTAGCGATGGACAGGCGCTTTTCGCCCAGCGGCGAACGAGCGCTGCCCGGTAGATCAGGACGGATCACGCGGAAACCGTCGAAGGCGCCCATGACGGGCGTCCAGGTATTCGATGAACCGCCCAGGCCGTGTATGCACAACAGTGCCGGCCCTTCGCCGTCGATTTCCACGGCCATGCCGTTGACGTGTTGCGTGCTCATGCTGCCGCCTCCCTTTATCTGAACAGTCGCTGTTTGCATCGGCACCGCGCCGGCAATTTTTCAGGACTGTATCGGCGCAGGCGGTGGCGCGCTTATCGCTGCGTGCGCGGACTTATCGCAGAGTCAGATTTTGTGCCTAGTGAATACACCTAGCGCGGACAAACGCGTAAACGCCCATAAAATTCCCTGAGCGCCGCACCCGCCCGCACGCAGGCCCTGGCTTGCGCGACGAGGCGATAAGAAAAACGGGAGACAGACATGCAGGAGACCTACGCCTTGCACGAAGGCGCGTTCGGCCGCGCCGTTGTGCTGGAACTGCGCGACGACCTGATCGCGCACGCGCATGCGGAAGTGCAGCTGGCCCTGTGGCTGGGCGGCGCGCGCGTGCTGGGGCATGTCGGCCAGACTCCGGTCCCCTACAGCGAACACCTGGCGCTAGGCACCAATACGTACGAATCGCACGACGCCAGGCTACTCGAACGGTCGGGCCCGGCCATCTTCCTGGTGCTCTACATCGCCAAGCCCTGGCTGGACGAACGGCGGGCCGCCACGGGGCGGCCATTCCACTTCGCCGCGCCGGGCGTGCCCATCGACGCGGCGGTGCGCCAGGGCTGTTGGCGCTTGCTGGACAAGATCGTGGCGCCGCAGGACCACCCCGGCGCGGACCTGGATGCCGAAGTCGAGGCCTTGCTGCAAGCGGCAATCGAATCGTCGATCGAACCGGAGCGCCCACGCAACCAGATGCCCGCGACGCCGGCGCTGGACCGCCGGCTGCGCGCGGCGATCGCCTACATGCGCGAGCACGCCCATGAACCCATCACGGCCGAAGAAGTCGCCAGCCGCGTGGGCCTGTCGCGCGGCCATTTCTTCGCGCTGTTCCGCGATCAGCTCAACACCACGCCGCAAGTTTTCTGGAGCGCCGTGCGCGTCGAAGAAGCCGTGCGCCTGCTGGTACACCAGGAGCAGCCCCTGACCTCCGTAGCGCTGGACCTGGGCTTCTCCACGCCCGGCAATTTCTCCCGCTTCTTCCGCGAGCACATGGGCGTGTCGCCGTCGCGTTTCAGGCGCGCGGCGACGGGCGCGGCGCAGCATCTGCTGACCGGGGTTTCCTGAGCCGCTGGCCGGCCGGACACTGCCCTGCCCGCGCCTAGGCGGTTGCGGCAGGCGCGCGCAGCCGCAAATCCACGGCGTCCTGGCCCGGACGATCGCGGTTGAAATGCGCCCCGCGGCTTTCACCCCGCGCACTCGCCGCCCGCACGATGAGATCAGCCGCCAGAGCCAGGTTGCGCAGCTCCAGCAGTTCCAGGCTCAAGCCCTCGCGCAACAGCCGCGCTTCCGTCTGTGCTCGCAGCGGACCAATGAAGGCCGCCGCACGCGCCAGCGATGCATCGCTGCGCAGCACGCCCACGTCCCGGCTCATCAGTTGTCGCAGGTCGCGCCGCAGCCGCGCCAGATCGGGCGACGCCGGCACGGCGATTGCGTCGGGTGCCGGAGTTCTGCGGGAAACATCGGCCCGCTTCTGCCCGAGTATGTCTTGCGCCGCAGCCCGCCCCGTCACCACACATTCCAGCAACGAATTGCTGGCCAGGCGGTTGGCGCCATGCAGCCCGGTGCAGGCGGCCTCGCCCACCGCGTACAGGCCGGGCAGGTTGCTGCGCCCGGCCATGTCGGCGGCGATGCCGCCGCAGGTGTAATGCGCGGCGGGCGCAACCGGGATGGAAGCCGTCGTGATGTCGATGCCCAGCGCCAGGCAGCGCGCCCGGATGGTGGGAAAGTGTTCCCGCAGGAATTGCGGCGATTGGTGGCTGATGTCCAGCTGCACGCATTCCAACCCATGGCGTTCCATCTCGCCCTGGATCGCGCGGGCCACGATGTCGCGCGGCGCCAGCTCGGCGCGCGCATCGTGCGCCGGCATGAAGCGCGCGCCGTTGGGCAGGCGTAGCACACCGCCCTCGCCGCGCACGGCCTCGGAGATGAGGAATCCGCCCGCCTGCGCGTGGTGCAGGCCGGTAGGATGGAATTGCGTGAACTCCATGTTGGCGATCTGGCAGCCCGCGCGCCAGGCCATGGCGATGCCGTCGCCGGTCGCGGCCGGCGGCGCGGTCGTCGTCTGGTATGCCTGCCCCGCGCCCCCCGTGGCCAGCACGACATGGCCGGCCGTTGCGTCGAAGATCCGCCCGCTGCGCAGGTCCAGCAGGCGCACGCCGCGGCAGCGCGCCGCGGCCGTACCCGCGGCGCCGTCCAGAATCAGGTCCACGGCGCAATGCGCCTGCAGCAGCGTGATGCCGGATTGCCGCCGCACTCGGTCCTCCAGCGCCGCGACGATGGCGCTGCCGGTCGCGTCCGCCGCGTGCGCGATGCGGCGCAGGCCGTGCCCGCCTTCGCGCGTCAGATGCAAGCCGCCTTGCTCCAGGGTAAACGCGACGCCCTGCTCCTGCAGCCAGACGATCGCGCCGCAGGCCCGGGAGATGATGTGCCGCGTGGCCGGCAAGTCGCACAGGCCTGCGCCCGCGACCAGGGTGTCGCTGACATGCGCCTCGATGCTGTCGTCCGCGCCCAGCGGCGCGGCGATGCCGCCCTGGGCGCGGTTGCTGGCGCTGTCGCGCAACTCGCCCTTCGACACGAGGGCGACCCGCCTGCGCGGGGCCAGTTCCAGCGCCGCGGCCATGCCGGCCAGGCCGCTGCCGATGATGATGACGTCGAATTCCATGAGCGGACCTCCGGTAGTCCTTAGGCCGGCCCGACGCTGGCGTATAGCGCCGTGTCGCGTGCGAAGTCGCCGCTGGCCTGCACGCGGCGCTTGCGTTGTTCCGCGAAGTCCAGCATGCGGTCGATCGGCGCCTTGGCGCGCAGGCCCAGCGCGGGGTCCAGCGTGATCTCGTTGCGGCCGTGCTCCAGTGTCTCGGCAAGGTTGCCCAAGGCGTTCATCGCCATCCAGGGGCAATGCGCGCAGCTCTTGCAGCTGGCGCTGTTGCCCGCGGTGGGCGCGGCCAGGAAGGTCTTGCCGGGCGCCTGCGCGCGCATCTTGTGCAGGATGCCCTGGTCGGTCGCGACGATCAGCAGCCCGGCGTCGAACTTGCGCGCGGCCTCGATCAGCTGGGTGGTCGAGCCCACCACGTCCGCCTGCGCCAGCACCGCCGCGGGAGATTCCGGATGCGCCAGCACCTTGGCCTGGGGATGCTCGGCGCGCAGCAGCTCCAGTTCGGTGCCCTTGAACTCGTCATGCACCAGGCAGGACCCCTGCCACAGCAGCATGTCGGCGCCGGTCTGGCGTTGCACGTAGTCGCCCAGATGGCGGTCCGGCGCCCAAAGGATTTTCTCGCCGCGCGCATGCAGGTCGGCGATCACGTCGAGCGCGATCGACGAGGTGACGACCCAGTCCGCGCGCGCCTTCACCTCTGCGCTGGTATTGGCGTAGACCACCACCGTCCGGTCCGGATGGGCATCGCACCAGGCGGCGAAATCGGCGGCCGGACAGCCCAGGTCCAACGAGCAGGTGGCGTCCAGGTCCGGCATCAGGATGCGCTTGTCCGGGCTCAGGATCTTGGCGGTCTCGCCCATGAAGCGCACGCCGGCCACCACCAGCGTGCGGGCCTCGTGGTCGCGGCCGAAGCGAGCCATTTCCAGCGAGTCGCCGACGCAGCCGCCGGTCTGTTCGGCCAGCTCCTGCAACTCCGCATCGACGTAATAGTGGGCGACCAGCACGGCGCGTTCACGCGCCAGGAGTTCGCGTATGCGCGCCACGCAGGCGGCGCGTTCATTGGCTGGCAAGGGTTCGGGCACGCGGGCCCAGGCCTGGCCGACGGCGCTGGGGCAGCTAGTCGTGGCAGGCAGATCGAATTCGACGTACCGGCGGTTGGGGGTGTCCATGGACGCGTCTCCTCGCGAAATATTATGCTCATATTGAGCATTTAATGGTCAAAAAAAGAGCACGGTTTATGCTAGTGTTGAGCATAAACCGTGTCAACGTCTCTTTTGTTACGCCGCCGCGCGCCTGCGCCGCGGCCCGCCAGGCCTCAGATGAAGATCGAGCCGCGCAGGTACAGCGCCGCCTGGCCGCTGATGATCACCCGGCCGTTATCCAGCACCTCGCATTGCAACTGGCCCTTGCGCGCCCCGCCCTGCTGCGCGCTCAGGCTGCGCTTGCCCAGGCGCTGGGCCCAGTACGGCGCCAGCGAGGTGTGCGCCGATCCGGTCACCGGATCCTCGTTCACGCCCACCCGCGGCCCGAACCAGCGCGTCACGAAATCGAATTGCGCCGACGGCGCCGTCACCGCCACGCCGCGCGTCTCGAAAGCCGCCAGCGCGGCGAAGTCCGGCTTCAAGGCATCGATCCGCGTTTCATCGTCGATCACCACCAGATAGTCGTCCGTCTTGTAGAACGCCTGCGCGCCCGGCAGGCCCAGCGCCTGCAGCAGACCCGGCGGGATCTCCTGCGCTTCGGGCCGCTTGGCCGGAAAATCCATCGCCAGCCGGTCGCCCGCGCGGCGCACCTGCAGTTCGCCGCTGCGCGTGGCAAAGCGCAGCACGTCTTCCGTTGCGCCCAGCTGTTCGAACAGCACCCAGGCCGACGCCAGCGTGGCATGGCCGCACAGGTCCACCTCCACCGCGGGCGTGAACCAGCGCAGCTCGTAGACATCGCCCTTGCGCACGAAGTAGGCGGTTTCGGACAGATTGTTTTCTTCCGCGATGCGTTGCAGCGTTTCGTCCGGCAGCCATGCCTGCAGCGGCACGACCGCCGCCGGATTGCCGCCAAAGGGCGCGGCGGTGAAAGCGTCTACCTGATAGATGTCGAGTTGCGGCATGGCGGATCCTGGTTGATGGCTGAGGTTACGCGTCGGAACGCAAGCCGGCATTTTCCTATGAAAACGCCGGCTCCGGCCGTGGCGGCCCGCCCGCTACACCGTCCGCACGAACAGGCCGCGCAGCTTGCTCCAGAAATCCCCGCCCAGCACGAAGAAGCTGGCGATCAGCATGATGTCTCCGACCAGCTGGGCCTGCCACAGATTGGGCCGCAGGCCCGGCCACATTTCGTCGATGTAGGGTTCCAGCACCGAGGTCAGGATGGGCAGGAAGAACATGACCAGGCCGATGGCATGGCGCACGGGGCCGACCTTCTGCACGGGCGCCAGCTTCTTGGCATGGCCGAACACGATGGACTTCAGCCGTTGGAAGCCTTCCTTGCCCATGACGGCGATGCAGCTCAGCAGCAGCACCTTGTTGGCGATGAAGATGGTGCCGGTCAGCGCGGCGATGCGCGGGCCTGGCACGTCCAGGTAGCCCGCCACCGGGATGAGGAACCACAGGGCGAAGGCGATGATGAACAAACCTATCCCGCATTTGAAGCGCCAGCCCGCTGCGGGCGCGGGTTGGACCGGTTCGTCTGGCAATGGCATGGCTGCCTCCTGGTCAAGCGTTTGAGGGGACTGCGGTTGAAGGATTCGCTCCAGGCTTCGGGCTGCCCGACGCCCGCGATTCGAGCAGGCGCAGCATCAGGCAGGCGTAGAGCGTGACGCCGATGAACAAGCCCATGCGCACCGCGAACGCGGTATAGACGTCCTTGCCGGCGGCGCTATCCTGCACCGACTGGCCCAGCAGGATGATGAGCGTCACCAGCGTGTTCAGCCAGAAGCTGGGGGGATGGCGGGTCGGACTCAGCCGGTAGAGCTTGCGCGCGGCGATGAGGCCGAACAGCAGCATCCAGAGAAAGAACATCCAGAGGTTCACGAACAGGCTGAGGGCGCACCAGAAAGCCACTGCCAGCGCGCCGCCCAGCAAGGTCGAGCCCAGCAGTTCGCGGGCCGCGCCCTGCGCGGCGGTGACGCAGCTCTGCCGCCCCAGGCTGACCGATTTCAGGATGATGGGCATGTAGCCCAGCGGGTCGGTCAGCGCCAGCAGGAACGCCGGCATCACAACGAGCGAGGCGCGCAAGGCCAGGCGGCTGGCCTGGTCGGGCGGCAGCACGGGCGCCGCCGGCGGCGCGGGCGCGGCCGCCGGCTCGGGAAACAGCAGGTGGCAGCCGCCCAACACCAGGACCGCGACCAGCAACCCTTTGCCCAGCGCCTCGATCACCAGGGAAGCCAAGGCGAAGTCGACGGTGCCGGCGGCGGAGATCATGGTCAGCCCGATGATGAGGAAGGTCGACAACAAGCCATTGCCGCCGCGCAGCCCGTGGCGAAAAGCGAAAAAAAGGCAAAGGGCGATGAGCAGCACGCCGCTCAAGGGGTAGTAGCGCAGCAAGGGACTCAGCAGCAATCCGATCGCGGTGGTAAGAAGCGCCATCAGCATCAGGCCCAGCCCGCTCCTGAACGAGAGGGGCCGGTTCATCGACGCCAGCAACATGACGCCCAGCACCGGCGCGACCATGGCGATGGGCAGGTCCAGGCCATAGCTGATGGCCGTGCAGAAAGCCGCGCCCGCGCCCACACGCAGCGCGCGGCGTCCGCGAGGATCGGGATCAGTACGCATAGGAAAGCCAGCTCATCAGCCGCATGTACGCGCGGCCCAGCAGGTTGAGCGGATTGCCGGAACTGGGAAACGCCATGACCTCGGCCTGGCCGCCCACGCGCACGCCGCTCAAAGCCGGCAGGTCGTCGCGATCGAATTCCACGATCACGGGAAAGCGCTGCGCGGGCCGCAGCCAGTCGCGGCTGTTCTGCACCGTGGGCAAGGCGCCGGGCGGCGTGCCCGGTCCCACATTGACGCCATACCCAACGCTGCGCACGCGGCCCTTGAAGATTTGCCCGGGCAGCGCGTCCAGGATGATGGACACCGGCGTGCCGGGCTCTACGTGGCCCAGGTTGTTCTCGGTCATTTCAGCGCTGATCCAGACGTCGTGGATCGCGATCAGCGTCATGACGGGGTTGCCGGCGGCCGCGAACTGCCCGGTGTCGGTGCGCAGGTCGGTGATCAGGCCCGCCGAACGCGCCCGCACCTGCGTGTTGGCCAGGTCCAGCTCGGCCTTTTCCAGGGCAGCGGCGGCGCTGCGCAGCTTGGCGTTGTCTTCCTCGCTGCCGCCTTCCTGTTCGCGCGCGCGCTGCACCTCGGCGCGCGCGGCCGCGACCTGGCTGATGGCCTGCGTCAGATTCGCCCGCGCGATTTCCAGCCGCCGCAGCGATACGGTGCCCTGGTCCTCGCGGTACAGCCGTTCGAGCCGCGTGCTGTCCTGGCGGGCCTTCAGCTCATTGGCCTGCGCCGCGCGCAAGGAAGCCTGTGCCGAATCGATGCCCGCCGTGCCGGCGCCGATCTGCCGGCGCGTGGACTCCAGGTCGGCGCGGGCGCGATCCACGGCGATGCGGTAGTGCTCCGGGTCGACGTCGAACAGCGTCGCGCCGGCCTCGACATCCTGGTTGTTGCGCACGTACACCCGCGTCACGCGCCCCGATACCTCGGAAGCCACCGGCACGACAAAGGCCTGCACCCGCGCCTGCTGCGTGTAAGGCGTATAGCGGTCGGCCAGCAGATACCAGGCCAGGCTCAGCACGATGAACAGAACCGTCCATCGGACGCCCTTTTTCGCGGGATCGGGCGCGGGGGCTGCGGCGGGCTGGGACGGCGAGTCACTCATCGGGTCGCACCTTTTGCGCGGACAGGGCTGTTGGGGAGGCAGGCGCCGGCTCGGATAGCAGATCGCCCCAATCGGTACGCTGCCGCATCTGTTCGCGGGTCGCCGGGTCGAGCACCGGTTCCGCGCTATACCAGCCGCCACCCATCGCCTTGTACAGCGCGATGAGATCGCTTACGGCGCCGCCCCGGTTCACGACGTAGGCGTCCTGCTGGACGGCCAGTGCCTGCTGCGCGTCCAGCACCCGCTGGAAATCGGTATAGCCTTCGCGGTAGAGCGCGTTGGCCAGCGTGAGCGAACGCCCCGCGGCCTGCGCCGACTGTTGCAGGATGCCGTCGCGCTCCAGCGCCTTGATCAGGCCGCTGGCCGCGTCGTCGGCTTCGCGCGCCGCCTGCCGGACGTCGTCCTGGTAGGCCACGATCAGTTGCTGCAGCCGGGCATCCTGCACCCGCACATTGTTCTGCAGGCGGCCGTGGTCGAATACGTTCCAGCTGAGGACCGGGCCGGCCAGCAGCGCCGCGCCGCCCGCCGTGCCCGCCAGCGAGGTGGCGGACCAGGCGATGCTGCCCAGCAGGGTCAGCGAAGGATAGAGGTCCGCTGCGGCCACCCCCACCTGTGCCGACTGTGCGGCGATGCGCAGTTCGGCTGCGCGGATGTCGGGACGGCGCAGCAGCAGGTTGGCGGGCACGTCCTGCAGCACGGCGCGGTCGATCAGCGGCACCTCCGCCGTCTTGTTGTCCAGTTCCGGCATGGGTCCGGGCGGCCGGCCGACCAGGACCGCCAGGGCGTTGCGGGTCCGCATGATCTGGCTTTCGAATTCGGGAATGGTGCCCAGCGTGCTCAGGTACTGCGTGCGGGCCTGCTGCAGGTCCAGTTCGTCGGTCTCGCCGCTGCGGAACAGCTTTTGCGTGATCTCGTAGCTGCGCTTCTGGATGGCGGCATTGTCGCGGGCGATCCGCAGCCGCGCCTCGGCGGTGCGCAGCGCGTAGTAGCTTTCGGCCACCTGGGCGTGCAGCAGCACCAGCACGTCGTCGCGATTGGCCTGGGCCTCGAAGTACAGGGCGTCGGCCGACTCGATGGCGCGGCTGAACCGGCCCCAGAAGTCCAGCTCCCAGCCTATGTCGAAGCCGGCGCTGTATTGCCAGAAGCTGCTGGGGCGCGGATTGCCTTCGGCCGAGCGCGAGGACCGGTGCTGATACAGGGCATTGGCCCCGATCACTTGCGATTGCGGGTAGCGTCCGCTTTGGGCGATGCCCAGCTGCGCGCGCGCTTCCATGATGCGCAGGCCGGCGATGCGCAGGCCCGCGTTGTTGGCATCGGCCTGGGCGATCAGGGCTTCCAGGACGGGGTCGCCGAAAATCTGCCACCACTGCCGGGCGTCCGGCTGCTGTTGCTGGAGGCTGGCCTGCTGCAGCGCGGGAGTGCTCCAGTCCGCGACCCAGCTGGTGCGCTGGGGCTCGAAGTCCGGCCCCACACGCATGCAGCCGCCCAGGCAGAGCATGCCGATCAGCAACAGCCGATTCAAACAGATCAGCGGCGACATCGGTTATCGGGTCCGTGTAGAGCCTGACCGCCATGGTCCACGACGCAGCTCCGACCTTGCCGGAGCGCTGTGCGCGAATTGATTCTATTGGCCTTTTCCGCTTCTCGCCAGAGGATAGTATCGATGCAAGCACTAAATAAAACGAACTGCTCCTACCTGCCTGTGTACAAAGGGCAACGGTCGGCGCTAAAGTGAAAAATTCCAACGTTCCGACCGTTTCCCCGCAGCATATTCTGGAGTGCCATCATGAACGCTCAGAAGAAGGCAGCAGCAGAGGACAAGCAGCCGGCGCAAGCCAAGCTTTCGGGAAAGCAATACGCCGAGGAACTGGCCCGGCTGCACGTGGAGCTGGTCAAGCTCCAGGAATGGGTCAGCCAGACGGGCGCCAAGGTCTGCATCATTTTCGAAGGACGCGACGGCGCCGGCAAAGGCGGAACGATCAAGGCGATCACGGAGCGGGTCAGCCCGCGCGTCTTCCGCGTGATCGCCCTGCCCGCCCCTTCGGACCGCGAGAAAACCCAGATGTACATGCAGCGCTACCTGCCTTACCTCCCGGCGGCGGGCGAGGTCGTGATCTTCGACCGCAGTTGGTACAACCGGGCCGGCGTCGAACGGGTAATGGGGTTCTGCTCCAAGGACGACGTCAAGATCTTCCTGAAAGGCGTGCCGCTGGTCGAACGGGCCATCGTGGGCTCGGGCATCATCCTGCTCAAGTATTGGCTGGAGGTCAGCGAAGAAGAACAGACCCGCCGGCTCCAGGCCCGCATCAACGACGAGCGCAAGATCTGGAAGCTGACCAAAATGGACCTGGATTCGTACAGCCGCTGGTACGACTACTCGCGCGCCCGCGACGACATGTTCGCGGCCACCGATACCGGCGTGGCGCCCTGGTATGTTGCGCAATCCGACGACAAGAAAAAGGTGCGCCTGAACATCATCAGCCACCTGCTCGCCCGCATCCCCTACAAGCGCATGCCGCGGGCCAAGGTGAAGCTGCCCAAGCGGCAGAAAGCCGGCGGCTACCGCGACCCGGGACATCCCTTGCGCATGGTCCCCGCCAAATTCTGAGCGGTGCGCCTCTGACGCCCGCAGGCTTCCAAGGAGAACGCTCATGGCCGCCCTGCTGATCAACCATGTGGAAGAAAGCACCTCCGACGAGGACATCCGCGGTTTTCTCATGAAATACGGCTTTCCATCCTGCGACCGCATCCAGCGGGTGCCTAGCGAGGGCGAACGGCCCGCGGTCCTGGTGACGTTCGATGGCGCCGGGCCCGAGGAGCTGCGCGCGCTGGCGCCCCGCATACACCAGGTGTTCTGGAAGAACCATACGATCGCCGTGCTGGTGATGCGCGAGCCCATCGAATAAAGGTCCGCATCGGCCCGGCCAATCGTGACCAGATGTGCCGTTTAAGGGTTTCCCCCAGGATTTCGGTTGTCGATTTCCGGTCAACTCGTACGTCGTGTCAGTACGCACAACTTTCCTGAAAGGCGAACTTACCATGACTACCGGAACCGTAACCCTGCATCGCGTCATGCGCGCGCCGGCCGAACGCATCTATCGGGCCTTCCTGGAACCCGACGCGATCGCGCGCTGGCTCCCTCCTTACGGCTACACCTGCCAGGTCCATCAACTGGATGCAAAGGTCGGCGGCATGCACAAGATGTCGTTCCGCAACTTCGGCACGGGCCACAGCCACGACTTCGGCGGCGAGTACCTGGAATTGTCGCCGGGCCAGAAGATCCGGTACTCGGACCAGTTCGACGATCCGAACCTGCCCGGCCGCATGCAGACCACCGTTACGCTGCGGCAGGTCGCCTGCGGCACGGAGGTAAGCATCGTGCAGGAAGGCATACCGGCGGCGATACCGCCGGAGATGTGCTACCTGGGCTGGCAGGAGTCGCTGGCGCAGCTGATGCGGCTGGTCGAACCGGAGATTCCCGATTGAGGAGTGGGCCTGGCCGCCCTCACGTCTTTCTGGCGATGAACTGCACCACGCATGCCGGACCCGTGTGGAATATGCCTTCGACCACGTCGCGTTCGATTTCCTGCGAAAGCAGCACCTGGCAATTCGGGAAGTCCTGCTCCAGGTCCTCGCGCGCCATGAGCATGTCCGCATCTGGAGGCCCGCCCGTGCCGCGACCCAACTGCGCTTTCCGGTATGCCTCCAGCAGGATGATGCCGCCTGGCCGCAGGGAGCGTTCCGCCAGGCGGTGCAGCCTCCTGCGCACGTGGCTGGGCATGTGGGCGAAGATCGACACCACCGCGCCGAAGGATGCCGGCGGCGGCTCGTACCCGGCGAAGTCCGCCGTTTCGGTGCGGATCGATACGCCCTTCGCCCCCGCCAGCCTGCGCGCCTTGGCGAGTCCAACGGCGGAACCGTCCACACCAAGCACGTCCAGGCCCAGCGAGGCCAGGAAGACGGCGTTGCGCCCCTCTCCCTCGGCCAGGCTGAGCACCGGCCCGGACAGCAAGCCGGCGTTTTCCGCCAGGAAAGCGTTCGGCTCGGTTCCATACACGTATTCGTCGACGGCGTAGCGTTCATCCCACATATGCTTGAACTCCCAGGTTGTTGGTCACGGCTCAGGGCAAGGGAACACTCCCGTCCGTCTCGTGCCGGAATGCAGATAGTCTTTCACTTCAAGTCGACTTGAGGTCAAGCGAAAGGAGCCCACGCATGGCAGAAAAATCCACGGCGAAATCCGTGAAGGCCACCAAGAAAGCAGATTCGCAACCCGTCCTGCTGTCCGGCGGCAATCCGCAGATCGCCAAGGGCGCGGGCGACGCGCCGGTGCAGGCCTATATCGCGGCCATGCCTGGCTGGAAGAGCGATCTCGGACGCCGCCTGGACGCCTTGATCGAGCGCGCAGCGCCCGGCGTGCAGAAGGCGGTCAAGTGGAATTCGCCGCTGTATGGCATGGACGGCCAGGCCTGGTTCCTGAGCATCCATTGCTTTACCAAGTACGTGAAGGTGGCGTTCTTTCGCGGCGCGCAGCTGCGGCCCGTGCCGCCGGGACCGTCCAAGAGCCAGGACACGCGCTATCTGGATATCCGTGAGGACGATGAGCTGGACGAAGCGCAGTTCATGGACTGGGTGCAGCAGGCCTGCGCGCTGCCCGGCGAGCGGATGTAGGCGCGGCCCCTGGCATTCAGCCCCCTTGGGCCGCGACGCTAGCGCCGCGCCCGGCGCGTTTTCCCGGAGACGGCCTGCGGCGCGGCCGCGCCCGACAGCAGGTCCTGCACCAGCTCGATGACCCGCTCGGCGGTCGGGGACAGGGTACGGCGCGCGCGGTGGATGACGCTGTAGGTCAGCGGGCCGGCGGCGGGATAGGACAGCGGCAAGGGCTCCAGCACACCCTGCGCAAGTTCGGACGCGATAGCCTCGCGCGTGCAGAACAGCACCACGTCGCTGCCCAGCGCCACCTCGCGCAACGTCGCGACGCTATCGCATTCGAAGGCGATGGGCAGGTCTTCCGGCCGTGCCACCTGATACAGCCGGGCCAGGTACTCGCGCGCCCGCAGCGGCAGGTCGGTGGCGGCCAGCCGGTACTGCGCCAGCGCGGCGCGCAGGCGCGGCTTGCCCAGGCCCTGCAGCGGATGGCCGGCGCGCGTGAACAGGCCGCCATGCTGCGGAGGCAAGGGCCGCACCGAAAAGTCGTCGGGCGGCGGCAGGCTGTGCGTCACGGCCACCGCGAAATCCAGCTTGTCCTGCAGCAGCTTGTCCAGCAGGCGCTGCCAGCTTTCGATCTCGACGTGCACGCTCAGGCCCGGATGCTCGCGCGCGATGCGCACCAGCAGCGGCGACAGGAATCCGGCCGCCGGAAACGCCCCCACGCCCAGGTTCACCCGGCCGGTGTCGTGGCCGCGGATCAACTCGGCTTCGCGCCGCAGGTCGCGGGTTTCTGCCAGGATGCGCTGCGCGCGCTCCAGCACCATGCACCCGGCCTGCGTGGGCGTGACGCCCGTGGACGCCCGGTCCACCAGCACCAGGCCCAGTGAGTCCTCCAGCGACTGGATGCTGCGCGTCAGCGCGGACTGCGTCAGATGCAGCCGCTGCGCCGCGCGGGAGTAGTGCTTTTCCTCGACGAGCACGGCGTAGTGCTGGAGCGACCGTATTGTGAGGCTCATGTATTTTTCTCATCAATATTGCGCCAAATATGCATTTGATTGAGCGCAAAGGCAAGACTACAAAAGACTTGCAGCGACGGAAGATTGCAGCACCGGCGCCCTGTGGTGAACCTCATTCCAGAGCAATGCCAGACATTGCCTACCCCCAGGAGGAGACAAGATGAACCGCAAGTCGTTCTTGAAGCTGTTGGGTAGCGGCGGGGCTGCCATGCTGGGCGCCCTGGCCTGTCTTTCGGCGGCCGCCGCCCCCGTCACCCAGGCGCCGCCCTGGCCTGGCGGCGGCAAGCCCATCCGCCTGGTAGTGCCGTTTCCGGCCGGGTCCGGGTCCGACGCGCTGGCGCGCATGCTGGCGATGAAGGTCACGCAACGCACCGGGGCGCCGGTCATCGTCGACAACAAGCCCGGCGCGGGCACGATGATAGGCGCGCAGGAAGTGGCCCGCGCCAACCCCGATGGCTACACCCTGCTCTACACCATCGTCGTCACGCACACGCAGAATCCGCATCTGTACAAGAAGCTGCCCTACGACCCTGTCAAGGACTTCACCCCGGTCATCCAGGTGGTGCGTTCTGCAACCGTGCTGGTCGCCAACAAGGACGCGCCCTTTTCGACCACGGCGCAGATGATCGACTACGCGCGGGCCAATCCTGGCAAGCTGAACTTCGCTTCCTACAGCCCGGGGTCCACCTCGCATCTGAACGGCGAAATACTCAAGCAGCAGACCGGCATCGACATCGTGCACGTGCCCTACAAGGGCACGGCCGACGCCAGCCGCGCGCTGCTGGCGGGCGAGGTCCAGGTCTACTTCGACGGCACGGCCACCGCCGTGGAAAACGCGCGCGCCGGCAAGGTCAAGCTGCTGGGCCCGGCCACCGACCGCCGCCTGAGCGTGCTGCCGGACCTGCCCACCCTGAAGGAGCAAGGCATACCCGGGCTGGACATCGTCGGCTGGCAAGGCATCTTCGGCCCCGGCGACATGCCGCCCGCGCTGGCCGAGCGCGTGGCCCAGGTGTTCCGCGAGGCGCTGGACTCGCCCGACGTAACCCAGAGCATCGTGTCCCAGGGCAATGAAGTCAGCGGCGCGGGTCCCAAGGAGTTCGCGCAGATCGTCCAGCAGGACAGCGAACGCTGGGGCGCGGTGATCAAGCGCATCGGCCTGGTCCTCCAGTAACCGCGGCACGTATCGAAAGGAGAGCGCAATGCATGATCTGGTCATACGCGGCGGCACCATCGTCGATGGATCGGGACGGCCCCGCTACCAGGCGGACCTGGCGATCGAGGACGGACGCGTGGTCCAGGCCGAAGGCCGGGCCGGCGCGGCGCGCCGCGAGATCCGCGCCGACGGCTGCCTGGTGGCCCCGGGCTGGGTGGACATCCACACCCACTACGACGGCCAGGCCACCTGGGACCCGTATCTCAGCCCTTCCACCTGGCACGGCGTCACCACGGCCATCATGGGCAACTGCGGCGTGGGCTTCGCCCCCGTCAAACCCGAACGGCGCGAATGGCTGATCAAGGTCATGGAGGGCGTCGAGGACATACCCGGCTCGGTGCTTTCCGAAGGCATCCAGTGGGATTGGGAGACCTTTCCCGAATACCTGGACGCGCTGGACCGCCGCCCCAAGGCCCTGGACGTGGGCGCACAGATCCCGCACAGCGCGGTGCGCGCCTACGTGATGGGCGAACGCGCCATCCACCACGACGAGGCCTCGCCCAGCGACCTGATCGCCATGCGCGAAGTGGTGCGCGAAGCGCTGACCGCCGGCGCGGTGGGCTTCTCCACCTCGCGCACCTTCCTGCACAAGTACGACGAACGCAAGTATCCGCCCGGCACCTTCGCCACCGGCGAGGAGATCACCGCCCTGGGCTCGGTCATGGGCGAAGTCGGGCATGGCGTGTTCCAGATGACCGCCAACCATCCCGCCATGGAAGGCGAAATGCCGTGGCTGGAGCAGCTGGCGCGCCACAACCGCCTGCCCGTGCTGTTCAACCTGCAGCAGACCGACGCCGCGCCCGACGTCTGGAAGCAGATCGCCGGCAGCCTGGACCGCGCGCACCGCGCAGGCGTGCCGCTGCTGGCAGGCATCAGCGGACGTCCGCTGGGCATCCTGTTTTCGTGGCAGAGCACGCTGCACCCGTTCATCGCGCATCCCAGCTATCAGGCGCTGCATGCCCTGCCGCTGGCGGAAAAGCTGGCCCGCCTGCGCGACCCCGCCACGCGCAGCCGCATCATGAACGAACAGCGCGGCCTTCTGGACCGCCGCGCTGAAACGCTGTTCAGCAGCTTCCACAAGATCTTCCGCCTGGGCAGCGATCCCGACTACGAACCGCTGCCCGAGGAAAGCGTGGCCGCAATGGCGCAACGCAGCGGCCGCGCGCCGCTGGAGATCGTCTATGACCTGATGCTGGAGAACGAGGGCCAGGCGATCCTCTACTACCCGTCCTTCAACTATTCGTACGAGAACCTGGACCACCTGCACCAGCTGATGCAGCAGCCCTACACGGTCAACAGCCTGTCCGACGGCGGCGCGCATTGCGGCTACATCTGCGACGTGAGCATGCCCACCTTCATGCTCAGCCACTGGACCCGCGACCGCCGCCGCGGCCCGCTGCTGGAACTGGAGCATGTGGTCAAGCGCCAGACGCGCGACACCGCCAGCGTGTACGGGCTGCTGGACCGCGGCCTGCTGCAGCCCGGCTACAAGGCCGACGTCAACATCATCGATCCCGATGCGGTGCGCGTGCACTGCCCGGAGATGGTGTTCGACCTGCCGGGCGGCGGCCGCCGTTTGATCCAGCGCGCCGACGGCTACGTGGCCACGCTGGTCAATGGCCTGCCGATCTTCGAAGGCGGCGCGGCCACCGGCGAACTGCCGGGCAAGCTGCTGCGCGGAGCGCGCAGCCAGCAGGCTTGAAAGACGCGAAGCCGGCCCGCGCCGCGCGCCAGTCTCAGGCGCGCGGTCGGTCCGGCGTGTACTGCCCCAACAGCCCGGCGACCCAATCGATGAACACGCGCAGCTTGGCGCTCACGTGCCGGTTGGGCGGAAACGCCACGTACATCGGCATGGAATCCAGGCGCCAGTCCTGGAACAGCGGCACCAGCTCGCCGCTGTCGACGTGGGCGCGTGACATGTAGTCCGGCAACCACAGCACGCCCAGCCCGGCCAGGCCGGCCGCCAGATAGGCGTTGCCGTCGTCGACCGCCAGCACGTAGCGCCCGTGCACCTTGAGGCTTTCGCCGCCGCGGCGCATGGCGTAGGGCAAAGCCTTGCCGTTGCGCGCCCACAGAAAGCCCACGATACGGTGATGCGTGTCCTCCAGCTCGCGCGGATGCGCCGGCGTGCCTGCGCGCTTCAGGTACTCCGGCGCCGCGTACACGCCAAGCAGCAAGTCGCCCACGCGCCGTGCCATCAGCGACTGGTCGGTGAGTTCGCCGCCGCGCACCACGCAGTCGACGTTCTCGCCGATCAGATCGACGATCCGGTCGCTCACGCCCATGTCCAGCTGGATGTCGGGATATTGCGCATGGAACGCCGGCAAGGCCGGCACCAGGATCATGCGCGCCAGCGGGCTGGGCACGTCCACGCGCAAACGCCCCCGCGGCACCGCCGACGCCCCGGACAGGCTGGTCTCGGCATCGTCCATGTCGGCCAGCAGCCTCAGCACGCGCTCATAGTAGGCGGCGCCGTCGGCGGTCACGTTGACCTTGCGGGTGGTGCGGTTCAGCAGCTTGACGCGCAAGCGCGCCTCCAACTGCTGCACCAGTTGCGTCACGCTGGTCTTGCTCATGTGCAAGGTCTCGGCCGCCTTGGTGAAGCTGCCGGTTTCCACCACGCGGACGAAGGCCTGCATCGCGTCGAAACGGTCCATCTCTGCTCCCGCTCTTCCTGATTATTTGGATTCTACAAACAGTGATGGACGGACTTGCCCGTTTATCGCGGCAACGGGGGCACCTAAAGTGCCTACATCGTCAATCCCGGGCCGGATGCGGCCCATAGATGGAGATAGCCATGACCCAACGCGACGTTGTTTTTCCCCCGGGGCGTCACGCCTTGTATGAGCGCGACCGCTATTCACCCGCAATTCGTTCCAATGGATTCCTGTTCGTCTCGGGACAGGTGGGCAGCCGCGAGGACGGCACGCCCGAGCCCGACCTGCAGGAGCATGTGCGGCTTGCGTTCCGCAATCTGCAAGCCATCCTGGCGGCGGCCGGCAGCAGCTTCGATGACGTGGTCGACGTGACGGTGTTCATGGTCGACCCGGCATCCCGGTTCGAGACGATCTGGCAGGTGGTGCCGGAATTCTGGGGCGTGGCGCCGTACCCGGCGCTGACCGCGGTGGGCGTGACCTGGCTCAACGGCTTCGACTTCGAGATCAAGGTGATCGCGAAACTGCCGCAGACGGCCCAGGACTGATCCGGGCCGTCGCGCTCACACTACGCCGACCCGGATCACACCAGCGATGGTCTGCGCCGCCTGTTGCAAGGCGGGCACCATGTCCCCTTCCAGCCGGTTCCCTGCCACTTCCGGGGCGGCCACCGAAATCCCCACCGACAACAGGCGCGAGCCGGCCTGCGGCACGGGCACGGCCACCGACACCTGGTTGCTGTCCGGATAGTCGAACCGGGTCCACTGCCCCGGCCCCAGGCGCAAGCCGCCGGCCAGCGCGCTCGCCGGCGGCAGCACGCTGCCCACGCGCAGGTTCATCACCACCAGGCGGCGGCGCTCGGCCGGCGCCATGGCGCGGCCGATGATGATCACGCCTTCGGGGTTGGCCTCGCCCAGGTTGGACGTGCCTGAATAGGCGTCGGCCAGGTTCTGCAGGATCTCCTGCACGGCGTCCGTCACTCCCAGGCTCTCCATGGCCGCGAACCCCAGCTCGAAAACCAGCGGCGTAAGCCGCCAGCGGCTGTCTTCGCGCGCCGCGTAGCCCTCTTCTTCCAGCGTCTGCAGAAACCGCAGCACGGTCGCGTGCGGCAGGTCGACCGCGCGCGCAAGTTCGGCCAGCGTGGGTCGGCCGTTGCCGCGGAAGGTCCGCATGATGGATAGACACCGCTGAATCGATCTATTATTCTTCAATCGTTCACCTAATAAACGTATTGATCACTAGGTGAACAATACACATAAACGATGCTCCCGGCAAGACCGGCGAGCCCGGGAAGGAGACATAGCTATGAAACGCATCGCACTCGCCTTGGCGGCGGGTCTCGTGTTCTGTACGGGATCCGCCGCAGCGCAAGCAAGCTGGCCCGCGCAGCCGGTCAAATGGATCGTGCCCTACCCGCCGGGCGGATCGACCGACATGCTGGCCCGCTTGGTCAGCCACAAGCTCGGCGAACGGTTGGGCCAGCCAGTCATCGTCGAGAACAAGGCGGGGGCCGGCGGCAACATAGGCACCGATTTCGCGGTCAAGCAGCCGGCCGACGGCTACACCATCGTGATGGGCAATATCGGCCCCATTTCCATCAACCCCGCCCTCTACCCGGACCTGCCCTACAAGCCGCAGCGGGACCTGGCGCCCGTCACGATGCTGATGAGCGTGCCCAACCTGCTGGTGGTCAATCCCGCGTTGCCGGTGCGTTCGGTGCAGGAACTGATCGCCTACGCGAAGAAATCGAAAGCGCCGCTGGACTACGCCACCCCCGGCGCGGGCACCTCGCTGCACCTGGCGGGCGAATTGTTCGCCGCGTCGGCGGGCGTGCGCCTGACCCACGTGCCCTACCGCGGCAGCGCGCCGGGCCTGAACGACACCGTGGCGGGCCACGTGCCGATGATGTTCGACAACATGCCCTCGGCGCTGCAACTGGTGAAGGCCGGCAAGCTGCGCGCGCTGGCGATCACCAGCACGGCGCGCTCGCCGCAGCTGCCCGACGTGCCGACGATGGCCGAGGCAGGCCTGCCGGGCTACGAGATCGCCGGATGGTTCGGCGTGCTGGCGCCTGCCGCCACGCCCAAGCCCATCATCGAACGCCTGAACAAGGAACTGCTGGCCGTGCTGGCCATGCCCGACGTGCGCGAACAGATAGGCGCCATGGGCGGCATCATTTCGGCCGAAGGGCCGGCGGACTTCGGCCGCTACATCGCGGCGGAAACCGACAAGTGGGGCGCGCTGGTGAGCAAGGCGCAGATCAAGCTTCAATAGGCAAGGAGACAAGCATGACCACGTATCGCCATCTGGAAACCCAACCGATAGCCGGCGCGCTGGGCGCCGAGATCCGCGGCATCGACCTGTCGCGGCCGCTATCGGACGATCAGTTCGACGAAGTGCGCAACGCACTGCACGAGCACCTGGTGGTGTTCTTCCGCGACCAGCAGTTGACGCCGCAGCAGCACATCGATTTCAGCTCGCGCTTCGGCGAGCTGCTGGAAGTGCCCTTCGTGCGGGCGCTGGAAGGACACCCGACCATCCTGCCCGTGATGAAAGGCCGCGCGGAAACCACCCGGCGCCTGTTCGGCGGCCTGTGGCACACGGACATGAGCTATGCCGAAGAGCCGCCGCTGGGCTCGGCGCTATACGGCCGCGTCATTCCGCCCTACGGCGGCGACACCATGTGGGCGAACATGTACCGCGCCTACGACGCGCTGTCGGACCGGCTGAAGCAGATACTGGACGGGCTGGGCGCTGTGCACAGCGCGGTGCGCTCCTATGGCGCGGGTGGCGCGGTGGTGAACAACGGCGACCCGGCCCACAAGATGGACGTGCGCACCGACGACCGCGCCGCCAGCGAAGTGATCCACCCCGTGGTGCGCGTGCACCCGGCCACCGGCAAAAAGGCGCTGTATGTGAACAGCACCTATACATTGCGCTTTGACGGCATGACCCAGGAAGAAAGCGAACCCCTGCTGCAGTTCCTGTACCGCCACGCGGCGCGGCCGGAGTTCACCTGCCGCTTCCGCTGGGCGCCGGGCTCGCTGGCGCTTTGGGACAACCGCTGCACCCAGCACCTGGCCATGAACGACTATGACGGCTTCGACCGCGAGATGCACCGCACCACGATCTCGGGCGACCGGCCGATCGCGGTCGCGCGCTGAACGGTCGGGCCGGTCAGGCGGGATGACTCAACGCGGCGGCTTCAGCGGCAAGAGCCGCCGGTAGCCCGCCGGCAGCGGCTGGGCGGCGTGCTCCGTGACGGTGCGCGCCAGCCGCTGCGCCAACTCCGGCGGAAACGGCTTGGCGCGCCGCGTTTCCAGATCCACATGCAGTGACAGCTGCTCCATGGTGGCAGCGACGTAACCATCGCGGGTCTGCATCAGCTCCATCAGACACAGCAGGCGCTTGTCGTCCGCTTCCAGCAGCCGGATGCGCAACGCGAGCGGATCGCCCGCCAGCACTTCACGCAGATAAGCCACGTGCACGTTCATCGTGTAGATGCCGCAGCGCGTGGCCTCGGTGTAGTCCAGCCCCACCCCGACCTCGCGCAGCAACTGGAAGCCGACGCGGTCGAAGATGCCCACGTAATGGGCGGCATTCATGTGGCCGTACTCGTCGATCCAGGCGGGATCCACGCTCAGGGTCGTGGACGGAAGGGCTGATGTCATGGTTTCCTCGGCGGCGGGGTTGTAATCAGCCCATGACCTTAGCCGACGTCCGCTGGCGGATCAACGTCTGCGTCGTCGCGGCGGAAGGTCCGCCGAAGGTGGTCCGTCCTGTGCGCCGCGCGCCAGCCGGCCATCGCCCATCGAACTACTTCTTTGCGCCAGCCGGCGCCGGCCAGACGGCCGATGCATCGCTGCGCCGCCGGAACAATAGTCCATACGTGCACGGTCACCTTGCCGATAGGCGAACGGCGTCATATCCCGCACCCTGGCGGACAGGCGTAAATAGACAAGTTCGCGTCTTGATTCTCAAGGCGACGCTGACAACGCGCGGGGGCGCGCGCTCGAGGTCGGGGAACCAAGATGAATATCCTGTTGGCGTTCGCGCCGTTCATCGTGTTTGTCATCATTGAAAGAACCGTCGGTGTGCTGGAAGGGCTTGCTGCCGGCACCTTCGTATCCGCCGGGCTGGTGCTTCGCGACTGGCTCAGCCCCGAACGGCGCATCAAGATCCTGGAAACCGGCACGCTGCTACTGTTCACAGGACTGACCCTGTATGCCCCGATGGCGGACGGGGATTCCTGGACGATCGCCCAGGCGCGCCTGCGGGTCGACGCAGGAATACTGGTCCTGGTGTTGCTGACCCTGGCGCTGCGCCGGCCGTTCACACTGGAATATGCGCGGGAAAAAGAACCGGAATACGTCTGGAAGAACCGCCGCTATGCCCGCATGAACTATGCCGTGGCCACGGCCTGGGCGCTGGCGTTTGCGAGCATGGTGGCGGCCGACGCGCTGCTGCTGTACAAGCCCCAATTGCCGCAGGCGGTCGCCATCGCAGTGACGGTGGCGGCGCTGGCCGGCGCAATGAAATTCACCGCTTGGTATCCGGACAGGGTGTCGGCGACCACGCTAAGGTAGCGCGCCCGAACCCGCGGATGTCGCGGCGCGCGATACCCGGTCGCACCGCATTGCGCTAAAGCCGCTACTGGAAGTGGTAGCGCTCGCGATAGCCCACCGGCGACATGCCGCAGTACTTGTTGAAAATATCCCGGAAGGCCTTGGTGTCGTTGTAGCCGACTTCGTACATGACTTCGGCCACGCTCTTGCGCGAGGTCTCCAGGCGCTTCTTGGCCGCCTCCACCCGCACCCGCTGCACGTACTCGACGATGCTGTTGCCGGTTGCCTGGCGAAAGCGGCGCTCCAGCGTGCGGCGTCCCATGGCGTGGCGGTCCGCCAGTTCCTCGACGGTGATTTTTTCCGTGTAGCGGCCTTCGATGTAATCCTGCACCGCGCGCACGACCTCGTCGGCGTGGGCCTTCTGCCCCACGAACACCGCGAATGGCAACTGGCTCTGGCGGCTCCAGTCCAGCTGGAAGTACTTGGCGCACCAGATGGCAGTGTCGCGGTCGGTGTATTTTTCGATCAGATGCAGCACCAGGTGCGCGGCTGAGAACGCGCCGCCGCTGGTGTAGATACCGTTGTCCGCCATGACGACGCGGTCGCTGACCCATTGCACGTTGGGAAACATGCTGGCGTAGAGGTTCTGCGCCACCCAGTGGACCACCGCCTGCTGGCCGTCCAGGACGCCGCCCGCCGCCAGCAACGCGGCGCCCATGCACAGGCTGGCGACTTCGCCGCCATCGCGGTGATGGCGTGACAGCCATTCGATCAGTTCGCGGTTGGACAACACCGCGTCGGACACCGAGCCCAGCAGCGGCGGCGCGATGCAGATGTCGATGTCGTGGGCATCGGCCAGGACCATGTCGGCCTGCACCGTGATGCGGCCTTGGTCCAGGCGGACTTCGCGGTTCACGGCCAGGGTGCGCACCGTGAACCGGGGTTCGCGCCCGTGCGCAGCCAGGTATTCGTTGGCGACCAGGAAGCCATGCCTGGCGGTTTCCAGCGAGGCGATGTTCGCCCCCAGGGGCAGTAGGAAGGCGACGTTTTTCATCCTGCAAAGCATACGCCTGCCAGCTGTCGCAATCCACCCTCAAGATTGTCGCAATCGCCTATCTGAGATCGCCGCCGATCCCGATACAGTGACACTTACCGGAATGAGATCCGGGCAGCGCCAGGGGCGGCTTGCGGGGCGTCCTGGCGCGGAACAGAACAACGTGGATCAAGGAGTTACTGATGGAAAAGTATGTAGACGGCTTCCTGCTGCCCGTGCCCAAGGCCAACCTCGAAACCTACCGGAAGATGGCGCAGCAGGCGCAGACAGTGTGGCTGGAGCACGGCGCCCTCGACTACCGGGAATGCGTGGCCGAAGAGATCGACAAGGAAGGTTTCGCCGCATTCAGCGCCGCTGCCGGCGCGCGCGAGGACGAGACGGTGGTGTTCGCCTGGATCACCTACGCCAACAAGGCGGAGCGCGACCGGATCAACGCCAAGGTCATGTCGGACCCGCGCCTGGCCGAGAACTGCTGCGAAGGCGTGTTCGATTTCAAGCGCATGTGCTGGGGCGGCTTCGCCACACTGGTAGGCAACTGAGGCGGCAGGATCTTTCCCGCCCGTTCAAACGCAACAATCTGGAGATACCTCATGGCTAACCCTGCAAGCAAACCCATACCCGAGGGCATGCATACGCTCACCCCGCACATCGTGTGCGAAGGCGCGGCGCAGGCCATCGACTTCTACAAGAAAGCCTTCAACGCCGAGGAGCTGGCCCGGCTGCCCGGCCCCAACGGCAAGATCATGCATGCCGCCATACGCATCGGCGATTCCGTCATGATGCTGATGGACGACTTCCCCGAATGGGGCAGCCTGGGCCCGAAGGCGCTTAAAGGCACGCCCGTCACCCTGCACCTGTACGTGGCCGACGTGGACGCGGCGATGAAACAGGCGGTGGCGGCCGGCGCCCAGGTGACCATGCCCGTGGCGGACATGTTCTGGGGCGACCGCTACGGCCAGGTGGTGGACCCTTGCGGACACCGCTGGTCCATCGCCACGCACAAGTTCGACCTGACGCCGCAAGAAGTCCAGGAGAACATGGCGAAGATGGGGCCGATGGAAGGCTGCGGCGACGCGACCAAGAAACAGAGTTAAGCGGCCGGCTGCGGATACGGCCCCAGGAAATCCAGCTTGCCGATCTTCACGCCCGCGTGGCGCAGGATGGCGTAGGCCGTCGTGACATGGAAGTAGAAGTTCGGCAGCGCGAACGTCAGCAGGTAGTCGTCGCCGCGGAACTCCTGCTTGAAGTCGCCGAACGCCAGCGAAACCTTGCGGCCTTCGGCGCCATCCAGCCGGTCCGCCGGCACGTCCTGCAGATACGCGAGCGTGGCGGCGATGCGCTGCTGCAATTGCTCGAACGTGGTTTCCTCATCCGGAAACTTGGGCGCTTCCACCCGCGACAGGCGCTGCACCGCGAATTTGGACGCGTCGCTGGCGCGCTGGATCTGGCCGCTCAACGGATACATGTCCGGCGCCAGCCGGGCATTGATCAGTTCGGCCGGATCCATGCCGGCGGCGGCCGCGTGGTCGGCGGCCTTTTGCAGTAGCGCGGCCAGCACCTTCAGGCCGCGGACGAAGGCAGGCACGCTGGCCTGATACATGGATAGTGACATGTCGGAGCTCCCTACAGGGACGAGGCGGTAGGCGCGGAATACGCCGGGAACACGCTGATCTTACTGCCGAGGCGGTGACGGAACCGCCACCCGCTGCGCGGGCTGCCCCAGGCCTATTCCGCCTGCCCGCGCGCCACGCGACGGTGCGTCTGGAAGAAGCGCCAGATCAGCGCCGAGGCATCCGGCCCGCTGCGCGCGTGATAGCGTACCGAGGCGTCGCCGCCGCTCCAGGCGTGCTCCACGAGCGTGATTTCGCATAGCCGCAGCAGCGTGCGGCTGCCGCGCAGCATGTCGACGCGGCGGTAGGACTTATCCGTGCCCAACCCCAGCACGCGCTCGACCGGTACGCTTTCGGGCGGCAGATCGTTCACGGCGCGAAACTGTTCGAACAACTGCCGCGCGTTGCGCGGCGCCACCGTAGGATCCAGCTGCCCCTGCAGAATCATGGCGGGCATGCCCAGGCGGAACACCGCCGGGTCCGCGACCTTTTCCAGCAAGGGCAATAACGGCTTGAGCGCGCCACGCCGCATGGTGCCTATGCCCCCGGTGGCGCTGTGGGCGTCCCCCGCGACCGGCCCGGAATGCATGGCCACGGCGGCAATCAGGCGCGGATGCCGCAATGCCACCAGCGCGGCCATGCCGGCCCCGGCCGAAAGCCCCGCGATGTAGACGCGTTCGGGGTCCAGCGCATGCCTGGCGCACTCCGCGCGGATCAGGGCGGCAATCAGGTCGGCTTCCGCCCCGCCGTGCGCGTCGTCGGGCTGGAACCAGCGCCAGCAACGCTGCACCTGACGGGTCATGGATTGCTGCGGATACAGCACCATGAAGCCGCCCGCGTCGGCCCATTGATTCATGCGCGAACCGCGGGCGAACGACAGCGCCGTCTGCCTGCAGCCGTGCAGCATCACCACCAGCGGCATGCCGGCGCGCGGCGCCGCGGCGGGCGTGTAGCGCGCGAAGGTGAGACGGCGGCCCTGGGCGTCGGAGAATTGCCGGGAGGCTTCCCAGCGGCCCGTCCCCAGCGAAGGCGCGGCGGCGCTGCGGGAAGCGGAGGCCGCAGCGGGCTTGGCGGCCCGGCGCTTGGGCGCGCTGCGCTTCTTGGCGGCCTTGGGCGTGGCCATGCGCATGGCGGCGCGCTGCAGCTTGCCGATTTTCTTCGCGGCCTTGAAAAACAAGTTGGTGAAACTGCGCGCCATTGCTGGGCCTCGGCCAGTAAACCTGCGTTTGCTTGCGCGCTGAATGTATCACAGAGTAACTTCCAGGCAGCGCTTTCGGGACGCCGACGCGCAGGTCGATTTGCAGTAGATCAAACGGATACCGCCTCGACCGCGACCAACCGGCTCGCCGCCTTGAGCCGCCGCCCCAAAGCGCCTAAGGTGTAGGCTAAACCAACCTAGACGCATTCATGTTTCCCAACGACAGACCCCAGACCCTGGGCGAGGAAATCGCCAACGCCATCAGCCACGGCGTCGGCGCCGCCGGCGCCGTGGCCTCTGCCCCCATCCTGATCCTGGCCGCCGTGCGCCAGGGCGATGCCGCCTTCATCGCGGGCGCCGCGGTCTTCGCCGCGACGATGTGCCTGCTGTACCTGGCGTCCGCCATCTATCACGCGCTGCCCAGAAGCCGCGCCAAGCAGCTTTTCAACGTGCTGGACCATTCCGCCATCTATCTGCTGATCGCGGGCACCTACACGCCCTTCGCCCTGGGCGCCCTGCGCGGCCCCTGGGGCTGGACCCTGTTCGGCCTGGTCTGGGGCATGGCCCTGCTGGGAGTCGGGCTGAAAGCCAGCAAGCGGCTCAACCGCCCGGCCATCTCCACGGGCCTGTATCTGGCGATGGGCTGGCTGGTGATCATCGCAGTCAATCCGCTGATCGAGCGCGTGCCCACGGGCGGCCTGTGGTGGCTGGTGGCGGGGGGACTGGCCTACACCGGCGGCGTGGCCTTCTTCGTGCTCGACAACCGTTGGCGCTACAGCCATTTCATCTGGCATCTGTTCGTGCTCGCCGGCACCGTGTGCCACTTCTTCGCCGTGCTCTGGTACGCGGCCTGAGGGCCGCCGCGCGGCCGCTCAGCCGCGGCCCGATTCCCCCGGCTGCGGCATGGCGAGCAGGCCGCGCTTCATCAATGACTTCATCCCCGGCACGAGCAGCCCGCCGCCGAACAGCAGGTCGCGCCACAACCCCGGCCCTGAAGCCTGGAAGCACGGAGTCAGCGCCCGGCTGAGGCTCTGGTACAGGCGCGAAGGCAATAAGCGGCTGCGGGCGTAGCGCGCGGGTCCCGCGGCGGCGCCATGCTGCCCCAGGGCCCGCGCCAGCGCCATCGCATCCAGCACCGCCAGCGTCGTTCCCAATCCCAGCTGAGGACTCATCGCGTGGCCCGCATCGCCCACGGCGCAATACGGGCCCGCCGCCAATCCGCGCGGCCAGGTGTGCCGGTAGGTGGCCACCGCCAGGTCGTCGTGCCGCGAAATCTGATCGACCACGGGCGCGGCCTCCGGCCACAGGGACAGCATGCGGTCTTTCCAGGCGCCGATGGGCGCGGCGCGCCAGGCCGGCAAGGCGTCGTGCCGGATGCTCCAGAACAGCGACAGCCGCACGCCCTGCGGGTCGATCTCGGTGGGCAGCAAGCCCATCATTTCGCGGGTGCCGCGAAAGCGCTGCAACAGCTGCGTCGCGCCGTGCCATCCGGGCGTCCAGAACTGGCCCCACAACGCGCCCCAGGCGTAGGCGCGCGAACTTGCCGCCAATCCGACCTGCTCGCGCAGCGCGGACGCGGCGCCGTCGGCCACCACGAACACATCGAAACTGGACTCGGCCCGGGCTGCGCCCGCGCCATGCGTCACGTGCGCCCTGCCCTCGCGGGTCGCAAGCGTCTCGACCGGACAGCCGAACGAGAACTCGGCGCCCGCGCGCCGCGCGGCCTCGAACAGCACCCCGCCCAGCGCCGCCCGCGTCACGGCCCGCGCGCCGTCGCCCACGTAATCGATGTCCACGACCCGCCAGCCGCGATGCGACAGGCCCAGCAGGCGATCGATCGGCGCGCCTACGTTCAGCGCCGCGACGTCGACGCCCAGCGATTTGAGCGCGCGCACGCCGGGCGGCTGCAGCAGCAGCCCCGCGCCCAGGGTGGTGAACCCCTGGTGCTTTTCAAAGACGCGCACCTGATGGCCAGCTTGCGCCAGCGCCAGCGCGGCGGCCAGTCCGGCGCTGCCCGCGCCGGCGATGCCGATGGATAGCGGCGTATGTGTAATGGTCATGGAATGGCGTGGCCCGGCGGCCCGAAGGGGCCGCCACGGGAGCCGGCATAGTACCAACTGCCCTCAGCCCTCGCGCAGATACTCCGTGGGCGGACGGCCCAGCACCCGCCGGAACATCGTCGAAAACGACGCCGGGCTCTGGTAGCCGAAATCCAGCGCAATGGCGGTCACCGACTCGCCCGAGGCCAGGCGGGCCAGGGCCAGCACCACGCAGGCGCGCTGCCGCCATTCCGAAAACGCCATGCCCGTCTGCTGTCGGAAATGGCGGCTGAAGGTGCGCGGACTCATGTGCAGGCGCTCGGCCCAGGCCTGCGGCGCCGCGCGCGCGTCAGGCGCGGCGATGAAGGCCTTGCACAAGGGCGCCAGGCGCCTGTCGCGCGGCAGCGGGATATGCAGCGGCAGCACCGGCGCGCGCTCGACCTCGTGCAGCAGCAGCGCTGCAAGCGCGCCGTCACGCCCCGCCAGATCGTAGGCGGGTGGCATGTCGACCGCGTCCAGCAGCAGCTGCCGCAGCAGCGGCGACACCTCGATCACTTCGCAGGCCTCGCGGTCCGCGCGCGCCGCTCCCGGCTCGATGTAGGCGCTGCGCGTGCTGACGTCCAGCATGCGGACCTGGTGCGTCACGCCCGCCGGGATCCACACCGCGCGCTGCGGCGGCACCACCCAGTTGCCGTCGCGCGTGACCACGTGCATGACGCCGGTGGCGCCATACAGCAGTTGCGCGCGGCGATGCGCGTGGGCCGGCAGCAGCCGGCCAGGCGGATAGTCGTTGCCGATGGCGACGACGGCGCGGTTCAGATGGTCGTAGCGGTCGATGTGGGTATTGCGCATAGCCTGGGGCGCATAGCCTGGGAATCAGGGCCCGTTCAAGCGCCTTCACGGCGGGTCGATTGGCCGAAACTCGAACATTATTGTCTCATCCTCGAAAGCGGGCCAAGGCCGGCCGCCGTATCGTGGCGTTTTCCCCTGGAAGGACGCAGCAATGCTTTATCTGGTTCTGGCCCTGTTCGGCTGCTTGAGCGGCGTGACGACCGTACTGTTCGGCTTTGGCGGCGGCTTTGTCGTGGTGCCTGTGCTGTATGCGGTGTTGACGGCCGCGCACGGCGCGCACGACGCCATCGGCCTGGCGGCCATGCACATCGCGGTGGCCACTTCCACCTGCGTCATGATCGTGAATTCGGTGGCGGCCACGCGCAAACACCAGCGCGCCGGCAACATCCTGCGGGCCTATGTCTGGCCCCTGGCCGGCTTCATCGCCGCAGGCGCGGCGCTAGGCGCGCTCGCCGCCACGCGCGCCAGCGGCGACTTCGTGCGCTACGCCTTCATCGCCTACCTGGGCGTGACCATCCTGGATTGCCTGCTGCGCCAGGGTTTCATGGCGCAGCAGGACGCGTCTCCCCAGCCCCTGGACCGTGGCGTCCTGGTCGGCGGCGGCGTGATCATCGGTGCGGTGGCGGCCTTCCTGGGCGTGGGCGGCAGCGTCATGACGGTGCCGTTGCTGCGCCGTCGCGGCCTGCCCATGGCCAAGGCGGCGGCAATGGCCAACCCGCTGACGCTGCCGGTGGCGGTGGTGGGAACGCTGGCCTACATGGCTGCGGCCGGCGGCCTGGCCGAACCGCTGGCGCCCTGGATCGTGGGCTATGTGGACCTGCTGGCCTTCGCCGCGCTGGCGCTGGGCTCGCTGGTCGGCATCCGGTTGGCCGCGCCGCTGATCCCGCGCATCCCCGACCGCCTGCACGCCCGCGTCTACGTGCTGCTGCTGGCGCTGGTAATGCTGAGCATGCTGATCGTGTAGACCCGTCCCGCATAAATTTAAGGAAACATCGCGGCCAGCAGCGACTACGAAACCGCGCAAAACGTTTCCGCCGCGCCCCGGGGGACTCCCTCCCGGGGCGCGCGCCGATCCCGTGGCCTGCCGAAACAGGAAAACACATCGCGAAACTTGCCCCCGCACCGCCCCGGTCGTCATCATGGCCCGACATTCAACCGGAACAAGGAGGTTTCATGCAGCGTTCCACTTATGCATTCCTGTCCGCCGCCGTGCTGGCGACGGCGCTGTCCGGTGCTCCCGCCTTTGCGCAGCAAGCCAGCCAGGCGCAAGGCCAGGCCCAGGCTCAACCGCGCATGGCGCCCCCACCCGCGATCCAGCCGACCGACCAGCAATTGCAGCGTTTCGCTTCGGCTTCGCAGAAGATTTCCGGCGTCGTCGACGAATACCGTCCCAAGGTCGACGCCGCCAAGACAGATGCCGCCAAGCAGAAGGTCGTCGAGGAAGCCGACGCCAAGATGGTGAAGCTGGTGCAGGCCGACGGCCTGAGCGTCGAGGAATTCAACGGCATCGGCCAGGCCATCCAGCAGGACCCCCAGCTCAAGCAACGTTTGATGAGCATGGGCAAGGGCGCCCCCGCCGCGAAGTAGGGTAAGGCTCTCCGAGAGCTAGTGTTGGCGCCATCCGTCCTCAGGAACGGATGGCGTTTTTTTTCCTTGCGGCGGCCGGAGCCGTTCTGCTTTGCTTCACCCTGCCGGAAGCCGCCTTCAGCAAGCGCTGGAAAGTCGGGCATTGCGCATGGTTGGCGGCAGGACATACCGCCGCATGGCGCAGGCCCTGACTCATCGCCCGCAGGCGCTTGATGGTCGCATCTATGCTGTCGGCCTTGTCCAGCAACAACTGCCTGTCCACCCGCAACGCGCCGTCGGGCGCAAGCATGGCCTGGATCTCGTCCAGCGACAGGCCGCCGGCCTGCCCCAGCGCAATCAGCGCCAGTTGGTCCAGCACGCCGGGCGCAAAGCGCCGGCGCTCGCCGGCGGCGCTGACCGCCGCGATCAAGCCCCTGTTTTCATAGAAGCGCAGCGTGGAGGCCGGCAGGCCCGTGCGCCGGGCGACTTCCGAGATATCCATGGCATCCTCCTTGACTTGAAGTTGACTTCAACTTCTATCATGCCTGCAAACGATGCGGTCATCAACGGAAGGAACAGGACATGGAATCGATGGAATTGGCGGCGAAAGTGGTTTTGATCGGGATCGGCGCGACGGTCGTGATGGACCTGTGGGGCATGCTCCAGAAAGCGCTGGGCATGCCCACGCTGGGCTACGCGCTGGTCGGCCGGTGGGCCGGCCACCTGTGCCGGGGCAAGCTCGCCCACGCCAATATCGGCCGGGCCGAGCCCATCGCGGGCGAATCGGCGCTGGGGTGGACGATCCACTACGCCGTGGGCGTAGCCTTCGCCGCGCTGCTGGTCGGCGTCCAGGGCGCGGCATGGCTGCGTGATCCCACATGGCTGCCCGCCCTGGCCGTGGGCGTGGCAACCGTCGTCATGCCGTTTTTCGTCATGCAGCCTGCCATGGGCGCGGGAATTGCCGCATCCCGCACGCCCACGCCCTGGAAGAACCGCCTGCGCAGCCTGGCGACGCATGCGGTGTTCGGCTGCGGCCTCTATCTGTCGGCGGCGGCGCTCAGGCTGCTGTGGAACTGAGCGCGAATCGCCCAGGCTCCTGGCGGCGCAACTATGATGACGCCAGTTCGGGATACCCGAGCGAAAGGAACCAGGAGGCGTTGTGACCTTGACGGCAAACGAGACAAACCAGCTGACGATCCGCCGCGCACGCGTGGAAGATGCCCCCGCAGTATTGCGGGTCTTCGACGAAGTGATCGCCTGGTTCGTGGACATGGGCAATGAGGGGCAATGGGGCAGCGAGCCCTGGTCGGCCTTGCCCAAGCGCATCGCCAACGTGACCGAAGCCTGCGCGCTGCCCGGGGCGTGGGTCGCCGAGGAACCGGGCGGGGGCATCCATGGCGCGCTGGTGCTGGGCGCATCCATGCCCTATGTGCCTGCGGCGACCGCACCAGAAATCTACGTAAGGTTGCTGGTGGCCTCGCGCGACGACCGGGCGCGCGGCCTGGGCCGGCGCCTGTTGGCATTTGCCGATGAGCAGGCGCGCGCCGCCGGCGTGGAACGCATGCGGGTGGACTGCTACGGCGGCGGCAGCGGCGCTCTGGTGCGCTTCTACGAATCCTGCGGCTACGAACGGATTTCGACCTTCGACGTGAATGGCTGGCCCGGCCAATTGCTAGGCCGCACGCTGGCCCGGCCCGACGCCGGCAAATAGCGGGTCCGGCAAGCCTGAGCCACCCGCCCTGCGCAACCGGTTATCCTGTTCCGGATTCCCTCACCGACACGCAGAAGGAGCGCAGCATCTTGACCCCGGATCTCACTCTCTATGACCTGGCGGGCGCCGACGCCTCGCTGCGCTTCAGCCCGCATTGCTGGAAGACCCACATGGCCCTGGCCCACAAGGGCCTGACCGCGGCGACCGTGCCCTGGCGCTTCACCGAAAAGGAAGCCATAGACTTTTCCGGCCAGAAGCTGGTGCCGGTGCTGGTGCACGGCGACCATGTCGTCAGCGATTCCTGGCAGATCGCGTGCTACCTGGAAGACACCTTCCCCGAGCGGCCCTCGTTGTTCGGCGGCGCCAGCGGCCGTGCGCTGAGCCTTTTCGTGAATTCATGGTCGGACACAACCCTGGTGCCGACGCTGGCGCGGCTGCTGCTGCCCAGCATCCACGGCCTGATCCATGAAAAGGACCGGGACTATTTCCGCGCCACGCGGGAGAAGCGCTTCGGCCGGCTGGAAGACCTGCCGGCGGGCTATGAAGACCAGATCGCCGCGCTGCGCGCGGCGCTGCTGCCCTTGCGGCAGATGCTGGGCAAGCAGCCCTATCTGGCGGGCGCGCAGCCGGCCTATGCCGACTACGCGGTGTTTGGCATGTTCATGTGGGCGCGCTGCACCAGCACGCTGGAACTGCTGGCCCAGGACGATCCGGTCCACGCCTGGCGCGAGCGCCTGCTCGATGCCCATGACGGCCTGGCCCGCCGCGCGCCGGCGGCCCAAGCCTGAGCCACCGTCCCCCTGTCCGTCTGCGCTAGGTCTTCAGCCGGTAGCCGGTCTTGAAGATCCAGCGCACGCCGATCAGGCAGGCCAGCAGGAACACCAGCGTCATGCCCACGCTGACGCCGACGCTGACGTCCGCCACGCCATAGAAGGCCCAGCGAAAGCCGCTGACCAGATACACCACCGGATTGAACAGCGTGGCGGTCTGCCAGAACGGCGGCAGCATCTTGATGGAATAGAAGGTGCCGCCCAGGAAGGTCAGCGGCGTGATGATCATCAGCGGGATGATCTGCAGCTTTTCGAAGCCATCCGCCCAGATGCCGATGATGAAGCCGAACAGGCTGAAGGTCACGGCCGTCAGCACCAGGAAACCCAGCATCCAGAACGGATGCGCGACCTCGAACGACACGAACAGGCGCGCCGTGGCCAGCATGATGAGCCCCAGGATGATGGACTTGCTGGCGGCAGCGCCCACATAGCCCATGACGATCTCCACGTAGGAGATGGGCGCCGAGTGGATTTCGTAGATGGTGCCCGAGAAGCGCGGCATGTAGATGCCGAAGGACGCGTTGGCGATGCTTTGCGTCAGCAGCGACAGCATGATCATGCCGGGCACGATGAAGGCGCCGTAGCTCACGCCGTCGATCTCGACCATGTGCGAACCGATGGCGGAACCGAACACCACGAAATACAGCGAGGTGGAGATCACGGGCGACAGCACGCTCTGCATCAGCGTGCGCCACGCGCGGGCCATTTCAAACAGGTAGATAGCGCGGATGGCGTAGAAGTTCATGATTGACCGTGCACCAGGCTGACAAAGATATCCTCGAGCGAGCTTTCCGACGAATTCAGGTCGGTGAATTCGATCTCCAGGCGCGAGAGCTCATGCAGCAGCCGGGAGATTTCCCCGCCGCCCTGGTTGTCGTAGGTGTAGACCAGCTTGTGGCCGTTGTCGGACAGGTCCAGCTGGAAGGCGTCCAGCGCCGTGGGGATGCCCGGCAGCGGCGCCTTCAGCGTCAGCGCCAGCTGGCGCTTGCCCAGCTTGGCCATCAGCGCGTGCTTCTCTTCGACCAGGATGATCTCGCCCTTGCGGATCACGCCGATGCGGTCGGCCATTTCCTGGGCTTCCTCGATGTAGTGCGTGGTGAGGATGATGGTGACGCCGCTTTCGCGCAGGCGCCGCACCATTTCCCACATGCCGCGCCGCAACTCGACGTCCACGCCGGCGGTGGGCTCGTCCAGGAACAGGATCGCGGGTTCGTGCGACAGCGCCTTGGCGATCATGACGCGGCGCTTCATGCCGCCCGACAGCGCCATGATGCGGCTGTCCTTCTTGTCCCACAGGGACAGGTCGCGCAGCACCTTTTCGATGTAGGCGTGGTCGGTCGGCTTGCCGAACAGGCCGCGGCTGAAGTTGACGGTGTTCCAGACGCTTTCGAACGCGTCGGTGGAAATTTCCTGGGGCACCAGGCCGATCTTGGCGCGGGCCGCGCGGAACTCCGTGAGTATGTCGTGGCCGTCTGCCAGCACGCGGCCGGCGGTGGGATTGACGATGCCGCAGATGATGCTGATCAGCGTGGTCTTGCCCGCGCCGTTGGGCCCGAGCAGGGCGAAGATCTCGCCGCGCCGGATGTCCAGGTTAACGCTCTTGAGCGCCTGGAATCCGGATGCGTACCGTTTGGATAGATCCTGAACTGAAATGACCGGCTGCACACGCGCCCCCGACTGGATGGATAGCCAGGGATTTTAACCGTCACGCGTGACAGGCTTGTTCGCCGTGACGGAACAGTGTGTTTGGCAGGCTGATCAATCCCTGCTCAGCGTGCCCAGCGCAGGACCAGCGGATCAAGACGGCTCGCGGTCTCCAGCAGGCCCTGCCGGACCTCTGCGCGCATGGCCGGCCAAGGGTGGCGCGGCGCATCGCACGCGATCACGCCGCCGGCCTTCATCAAGGCCTTGGCCGTGAGGATGCCGCCCTGCCGGTTCTCGTAATTGATCAGGGGCAACCAGCGCTCGTACAGGCGGTAGGCCTCGTCGCGCCTGCCTGCGCGATGGGCCTCGATGATGGGCCGCAGGCCATCGGCGAAGCCGCCGCCGGTCATGGAGCCGGTGGCGCCGGCATCCAGGTCGGGCAGCAGGGTGATGGCTTCCTCGCCGTCCCAGGGCCCTTCCACGGCCTCGCCGCCCAGCGCGATCAGGTCGCGCAGCTTGCTGGCCGCGCCCGCGGTTTCGATCTTGAAGTAGGCGACGTGCTCGATCTCGCGCGCCATCCGCGCCAGCGCCGCCGCCGACAACGGCGTGCCTGCGACCGGCGCATCCTGGATCATGATGGGGATATCCACCGCGTCCGACACGCGCTGGAAGAATCCCGCCACCTGTTCCTCGGACACCCGGATCGTCGCGCCGTGGTAAGGCGGCATGATCATCAGCATGGCGGCGCCCTGCTCCTGCGCGCGCCGGCTGCGCGCGGCGCAGACCTGGGTGCTGAAGTGCGTGGTGGTCACGATCACCGGCACGCGGCCGGCGACGTGCTCCAGGATGGTCCGCGTCAGGATTTCGCGCTCGTCGTCCGACAGCACGAACTGCTCGGAGAAATTGGCCAGGATGCAAAGGCCATCCACGCCCGAGTCGATCATGAAATCCACCGCGCGCTTCTGGCTGGGCAGATCCAGCTCGCCGGATTCGGTGAAGGTGGTGGGCACGACCGGGAATATGCCGCGATAACGCGGGTTCTGGTAGGTAGCCATGTTCATTCGATGATGTTGAAGTCTTTGAGGTATTCCGTCCTCAACGTCAGGCCCAGGCCGGGCTTGTCGTCGTCCAGGTCGATGAAACCTTCCTTGGCCACCGGCTCGCCGTCGAAGATGTAATAGAACAGCTCGTTGCCGACTTCCACGTCGAACATGGGGAAGTACTCGCTCATGGGCGAGGCCAGCGTGCTCATGGTCAGGTGGTAGTTGTGCATCTGGCCGGCATGCGGCACCACCGGCACGCTGTAGGCCTCGCACAGCGCGTTGATCTTGTGCGCCGCCGTGATGCCGCCCACGCGGTTGGTGTCGTACTGCACCACCGACACCGCCTTGCGGTCCAGCAACTGTTTGAAGCCATAGAGCGAGAATTCGTGTTCGCCGCCGGAGATCGGGATCGAGGTCAGCTGGTTCAGTTCCGCATAGCCGTCGATGTCGTCGGCGATGACGGGCTCTTCCAGCCAGCGCGGCTCGAACTTTTCCAGCTTGGGCAGGATGCGCTTGGCGTACTCCAGGTTCCAGCCCATATAGCACTCCAGCATCAGGTCGGTGTCGTAGCCGATCACCTCGCGCACCGCCTCCACCGACTTCAGGTTCTCCGACACGCCCTTCTGCAGGTGCGCCGGACCGTAGCCGAAGCGCATCTTGAAGGCCGTGAAGCCCTGGTCCAGATAGGTCTGGGCCTCTTCCTGCATGGCCTTCAGGTCGGTGCGGTAGAGCTTGGAGTAGTAGACCGGGATCTTTTCCTTGGTTCGGCCGCCCAGCAGCTTGAAGACGGGCTTGTTCACCGACTTGCCCAGGATGTCCCAGATGGCCAGGTCCACCGCCGAAATCGCGGCCATGGTCACGCCCTTGCGGCCCCAGGCGTGGGTGGAGCGGTACATGCGCTGCCACAGGTATTCGTAATCCCAGGGATCCTGCCCGATCACGAGCGGGGCCAGGTACTGGTCGATGATGGCCTTGGCCACGCGCGGCGCCAGCGCCACGTTGCCCAGGCCCACGATGCCGTCGTCCGTCTCCACCTCGACCACGGTCCAGCCGTGGAAGCGGAAGGTGCTCATGGTTTCCTGCTTGGAATACAGCAGGTCCATGGCGTTGGAGCAGAAATTGCCCTGCGGCGGCACGGTCTTGCCGGTCCACTCGTAGACGCGGGCGCGGACGGATTTGATCTTCATGAGGATTTCCTGCTTGGAATAAGGGTATGGAATGAAAGCGGCGGATCAGCCCGCCCGCGTGCGCGATGCGCGGTGCGACAGGCCCATGCGGCAGGCGATGAGAAAGGCCTGCCAGGTGGCGTCCAGATTGGCGCGGCCCTGGCCGGCGATGTCGTAGGCGGTACCGTGGGCCGGCGTGGTGATGGGAATGGGCAGGCCGCCCTGCACCGTCACTCCACGCGAAAAGCCCAGCAGCTTGATCGCGATCTGGCCCTGGTCGTGGTACATGGTGACGATGGCCTGGAACTCGCCGGCCTGGGCCTTCAGGAAGATGGTGTCGGCGGGGAACGGGCCCTGCACCGGCAGCCCCTCATCGTTCAGTTGCCGCACGGCGGGCGCGATGATGTCCACCTCTTCGCGGCCGCAGGTGCCGCCGTCGCCGCCATGCGGATTGAAGGCCGCCACCGCCACGCGCGGCTCGGCAATGCCGTTGGCCTGCAACGAACGGTAGATCAGCCGGGTAGCGTCCTTGATGCCGTCGATGCTTAGCGCCGCCGCCGCGTCCTTCAACGGAATATGCGAGGACACGCGCGAAGTCCACAGGTCGCCCAGGGTATTGAACTCGCAGAAGTAGCCGGTCACGCCCAGGTACTGCGCAAAGTGGTGCAGTTCGTCGTCGTGCCTCAGGCCGCCCAGCTTCATGGCGTACTTGTTCAGGGGCGCGAAACAGATGGCGTCGACGTGGCCGTCGCGCGCGGCGTCCATGCAGGCGTTGAGCACCCGCAGCACCGACGCGCCGCCCGCGGCCTCGGCCTGGCCGACATGCACCTGGCCGGGGTCGATGGTATCCATCCCCAGCCAGGCGGGCGCGCCGGTGTCCGGCCGGCCGCGCACCGCCTCGATGCTGTCCACGGGCTGGGTGGCGACCTGCACGCCTGCCACCCGCTGACCTTCGCGCCACAGCCACTCGTCGCCCACCAGCACGATGTTCGCCTGTTGCATGGCTTCGGGTCTGGCCAGCAGGCGGGCGATCAGTTCGGCGCCGATGCCTGCGGGGTCGCCCAGGGTCAGGGCGATGACGGGTTTCTGCTGCTTGCTCATGTCTGGGTCATTCCACGGAAATGTTGTTCTTCTTGATGACGCCGGCGTAGCGCTGGTTTTCGCTCTTATGGAACTGCGCGAACTGCTCCTGGCTCATCGGGTTGATGTCGGCGCCGATCGCCTGCAGGCGGGCCTGCGTGTCGGGCAGGGCCAGGATGCCGTTGACGGCGTCATGGATGCGCTTCTGATTGGCGGCGGGCGTGGCGCTGGGCATGTAGATGCCGTACCAGGCGCTCATTTCCACGCCTGGGACGCCGGCCTCGGCCATCGTCGGCACGTCGGGCAACTGGGCGTTGCGCTTGGCGCTCAGCACGGCCAGCGCGCGCACCTTGCCGCTCTTGATGTGGGGGATCACGGAAGACGCGGTCTCGAACGCGATCTGCACTTGCCCGCCCATCAGGTCCACCAGCGCCGGGCCGCTGCCGCGGTACGGGATGTGGATCATCTGCACTCCGGTGGCGTCCTTGAACAGCTCGGCGGCGATGTGCTGGGTGCTGCCCGAGCCGCTGCTGGCAAAGTTGTAGGTGCCAGGCTTGCTCTTGAGCAGAGCGATCAGTTCCTGCACCGACTTGGCCGGCACGTCGTTGTTGACCACCAGGATGTTGGGAACGGCGCCCACGAACACCACCGGCGTCAGGTCGCGGTCGTTGTCATAGCCCAGCTTCAGCAGGTGCGGCGCGATGGCATGGGCGGTCGAGACCCCCATCACCATGGTGTGGCCGTCCGTGGACTTGGCCGCCAGGTCGGCCGCCAGCGTGTTGGACGCGCCCGGCTTGTTCTCGACCACCACGGTCTGCTTGAGCAAGGGCCCCAGCTTGTCGGCCACGGCGCGCGCCATGGCGTCGGTGCCGCCGCCCGGCGCGGATCCCACCAGCAGGCGCAGGGGCTTGTTGGGCCAGTCGGCGGTCTGCGCCTGGACGGGCGCCAGGGCCGACAGGCACAGGGCGCCGGCCGCCATCGCGGCCAATAGCCTAGTCTTCATGGTTGTCTCCTTGGTTGGTTTTTTGCCCGTTGAAGAGGCAATCTTTTGTGAGTCCATCTTAGAAAGAAGCGCTGTTTCCGTAAAATGAAACTTTTGCACTAATCGTTCACCTGAGGCGATCAATCATGGAACGCGCGATCCACGTCCCTTCCCTGTTGGCCCGGCTGCGCATGCGGCAGATCGTCCTGTTGCTGGCGATCGAGGAACGCGGCACGCTGCGCGCCGCCGCCAGCCAGCTCAACATGACCCAGTCCGCGGCCAGCAAGATGCTGCACGAGCTGGAACTGGCCATCGGCCAGCCTCTATACGGACGGGTCGGCCGCGGGCTGGCGCTGACCGCGGTGGGCGAATGCGTGATGGGGTACTTCCGGGGCATGCGCGGCACGGTCTCGTCGCTGGCGCGCGAACTGGAGGAGCTGCGCCTGGGCAGCGCGGGCAAGCTGTTCATCGGCAGCATCATGGCCGCATCGCCCGGCCATCTGACCGACGCCCTGCTGCGCCTGAAACAGACCTATCCGCTGCTGGCGGTAGAAATCTCCACCGGCACCAGCGACCTGCTGATCGGCCGCATGAACGAAGGCAAGCTGGACGTGGTGATCGGCCGCATGCTGACCCTGTCGGACAGCCAGTACGTCTTTCGCCCGATCGGCGACGAGGCGCTGTCGGTGATCGCGTCGGTGGACCATCCGCTGGCCGGCCGCAAGCGCGTGAGCTTTGACGCCATGCTGGACTATCCCTGGGTGCTGCAGCCGCATGGCAGTCCGATGCGCGACGTCATCGAACAGGAGTTCCGTTCGCACAACGCCTCCACGCCCAGGGGCCTGATCGAATCAGCGTCCATCCTGACCACGACGAACCTGGCGATGAAATCGACGATGCTGGGCGTGATTCCGGAATCGGTGGCCAGCCGTTACGCGGCGCATGGCCTGCTGGCGATACTGCCCTACCAGATCCGGCAAAGTCTGACGGCCTTCGGCAGCATCGTGCCGCGCGACCGTCCGCTGAGCGCCGCCGCGCGGCATTTCGTGGGCTTGCTGCATGGCGACGCAACAGCTTGAGAGCGCGCAATACAAAGGGGGAAAACTCTCGCGGCGCAGGGGAAAACAGCATGCCGCGCAGTACAATCGCGTGTTGCGCATCGCGCGTTTTTTACACTGAGGTCCACACGTGAGCGCACTGCCCGCCTGTCCCAAATGCCAGTCCGAATACACCTATGAAGACGGCGCCCTCTACGTCTGCCCGGAATGCGCGCATGAATGGCCGGCGCAGGCCGCGGAATCTGCCGATGAAGCCGCGCGCGTCTACCGCGACTCGGCCGGCAATGTGCTGCAGGACGGCGACACCGTCACCGTCATCAAGGACCTGAAACTCAAGGGTTCCGGCGGCGTGGTCAAGATGGGCACCAAGGTCAAGGGCATCCGCCTGGTCGATAGCGACCACGACATCGATTGCAAGATCGACGGCTTCGGGGCGATGAGCCTGAAGTCGGAGTTCGTGAAGAAGGTATAGGCCGCCGCTTGCGACGGCCCCGGGCCGCGGCCACGCCGCGCCCCGGCTACAGGTCCTCGGGTTCCTCGGCCTTGGGCATCAGGTACGCGGTCAGCGTGCTGGACAACCCCGCCATCACCCACAGCACGAAGAAAGACACGGTGTAGAAGCCGGTGCGTCCGGTAGGCACATGCCCGAAGATCGCCACATCCAGGGGGTCGATCAGGGCGAAGATCAGCGCGCTCCCCGCCGCGGCCGCCATGAAGGACGGCCACAGGATCCACATCAATGATCGCAAGCCCATCTGTGTTCTCCCCGATTACGGATTGGCGCTGGACGCGGCCTGCTCGATGACCAGGCCGCGCTTGACCACGCCCTCCTGGATCGGCTGATTGCTGAAGTTGGTGAAAGCGAAATAGATCGTGACGAAGCAGCCTATCATGGCCACGAACGGGCCGGCCATCAGGATCCAGGGCCAGGGCTCGCGGTACCAGGGCTTGGCGGTCTTGGCGGGTTGGGCGGCGGTCATGGGCTTGTCCTTTTCAGTATTCAATCGGGTACGTAGAAGCTGGCGGGCTCGTCGGTCTCGACCGGACGGCTCTCGCCGTCCTGGCCGCGCGCGCGCAGCGTGATGGCATGGGCGCCCGGCTCGGCGCCAGCCGGCGCGCGGATCACCATGGGCACCAGCTTGTTGGCAGCCGCCTCGACGTCGACCGTGTCCGAGCCCTGCTGTCCCATCATCACCTTCAGGCCGGGCATGCCCTCGACCGAGAGCTGCAGGCGCATCGGCTGGTCGGAAGTATTGATGATCTGCAGGCGGTACACGTTTTCGATCATGCCGCCGGCCACTTCGCGCCCCAGCGCGCCGCGGTCGCGGATCACGTCCACCCGCAAGGGGTTGCGCATGGCCAGCGACGCCACGAAAGCGATGGCCAGCGCCAGGATCAGCGTGCCGTAGATCAGCACGCGCGGACGCAGCAGATGGGAGCGGGCGCTCTTGGCGGACAGCCCGTCCAACATGGCGCGTTCCGAGGTATAGCGGATCAGGCCGGGCTCGTACTGCATCTTGTCCATGACCTGTTCGCAGGCGTCGATACAGGCGCCGCAGCCTATGCACATGTATTGCAGGCCGTCGCGTATGTCGATGCCGGTCGGACAGACCTGCACGCACAGGCTGCAATCGACGCAGTCGCCCAGCCCGGCGGCCTTGTGGTCCACCTTGCGCGAGCGGCCGCCGCGCGGATCGCCGCGGCGCTTGTCGTAGGTGACCACGAAGGTGTCGGGGTCCACCATCACGCTCTGGAAGCGCGCGTACGGGCACATGTACTTGCACACGGATTCGCGCATGAAGCCGGCGTTGCCCCAGGTGGCGAAGCCGTAGAACAGCATCCAGAACCACTGCCAGGGGCCGAGTTGCAGCGCGAACAGCTCATGGCCCAGTTCGCGGATGGGTGCGAAATAACCGATGAAGGTGGAGCCCGTCCACCAGGCCAGCGCGATCCACAGGAAATGCTTGGTGAGTTTCAGGCGCACCTTGCGCCAGGTCCAGGGCGATTCGTCCAGGCGGATGCGCGCGACGCGGTCGCCTTCGACCTTGCGCTCGATCCACATGAAGATCTCGGTGTACACGGTCTGCGGACAGGCGTAGCCGCAGAACAGCCGCCCCGCCACCGCGGTGAACAGGAACAGCGCCAGCGCCGAAATCACCAGCAGCACCGCCAGGTAGACCACGTCCTGCGGCCACAGCACCAGGCCGAAGAGATAGAACTTGCGCGCGCCCAGGTCGAACAGCACGGCCTGGCGGCCGTTCCATTGCAGCCATGGCAGGCCGTAGAAAATCAGCTGGGTCAGAAAGACGAACGCGATGCGCCAGCGCGCGAAGATGCCGCTGACGGACCGCGGGTAGATCTTGCTGCGCACGCCCGCCAGCGTCTGCTCCAGGGTTTCCGTCCCCGGACGCGGCGGCCTCACATGCGGCCGCCAGGGCGGCGGGTCACCGTCAGGCGTAGTGCCGACCCTTGCGGCTGACCCATCTTCCATTTCCTGCTCCCTGCTGTATGTCCAGTGATATGGGGGCCACGCCAGGCGCGGCCCCCAAAAACGCGCTGTAAAGCCTTTACTTCGTTGCCGTGCCCGGCGCGGCGCTGGCCGTCGCTTCGGGCTTGTTCGACAAGCCCCAGACCCAGGCCGTCAGGATCTTGATCTGCTCCGGCGTCAGGATGTCGCCATGCGCCGGCATGCGATTGTCGCGGCCATCCAGGATGGTCTTGACGATGGTCGCTTCAGAGCTGCCGTAGAGCCAGACGTCGTCCGTCAGGTTGGGCGCGCCCAGCGCCTGGTTGCCCTTGCCGTCGACGCCGTGACAGGCCACGCAGTAATTGGCGAACTCGCGCTTGCCGCGGAACACGCGGACCGGATCCGCCGTCAGGCCCGACAGCGAGCGCACGTACTGGGCGATATCGGCAGCCGTCTTGGCGTCGATCGCGGCCTTCCAGGGCGGCATCACGCCCACGCGGCCCTGCGTGATGGTCTGCATGATGGCTTCAGGCGAGCCGCCGTGCAGCCAGTCGCCGTCGGCCAGGTTGGGAAAGCTGGGGCCGCCCTTGGCGTCCGAGCCATGGCATTGCGCGCAGGTGTTCAGGAACAGGCGCTGGCCGATTTCGCGAGCGCCTGGATCCTGGGCGATCTGCGGAATGTCCATGGTCTCGAAGCGCGCGTAGATCGGACGCACGGCTTCGGCCATCTTGGCCTGCTGCCTGGCCACTTCCTCGGTGCTGCTGTAGCCCAGCTGGCCCTTGTACTCACCCAGGCCCGGCATGAAGAACAGATAGCCCAGCGCGAAGGCGCAGGCCAGCAGGTACATCCAGGTCCACCAGCCCGGCACCGGGTTGTTCAGCTCGGTCAGGTCGCCGTCCCAGACGTGGCCCGTGTCCTCGACCTTGCCGTTGGCCGGCTTGGTGCTGAGCCAGCGGCGCTGCGTGTACAGCAGCCACACGCACCAGACCACGCCGCCCACGGCGACGATCGAGATGAAATACCCCCAGAAGCCGCTAACGAAATCGCTCATGACCGATTCGCTCCATCTTGTTGTCCCTGCCCGAACTCATCGGGCAGTGCGAACGGCAGCATGGCCGATTCGAGGTTGGCGCTCTGGCGGCCGCGCGAGCAGGCCCACCAGACGATGCCGAAGAAAGTTGCCATCGAAATGGCGGTGACGACGGCGCTCAGATAGCCCAGCATGGTCAGCCTCCCGCGGCCGCGGGCGCGGCGGCTTGGGTGGCGGGTTGCGCCGCAGGTTGTGCGGCGGCCTTCTTGGCCTCTTCCGCCTTCTTGGCCTGCTCGGCCTGCTTGGCCTTGCGCACGCCCACGCCCAGCCCTTGCAGGTAGGCGACCAGCGCGTCTTCCTCGGTCTTGCCTTCGATGGCCTTGGGCGCCTCGGCGATCTCCTCGTCCGTGTAGGGCACACCCAGCTTGCGCAGGGCGCGCATGCGGTCGCTCACGTTCTCGCCAGTGATGACGGTCTTTTCCAGCCAGGGATAGGCGGGCATGTTGGACTCCGGCACCACCTTGCGCGGGTCGCGCAGGTGGATGCGGTGCCAATCGTCGGAATAGCGTTCGCCCACGCGCGCCAGGTCGGGACCGGTACGCTTGGAGCCCCACAGGAAGGGATGGTCAAAGACCGATTCCGAGGCCAGCGAGTACGAACCGTAGCGCTGCACTTCGGCCGCCAGCACCCGCACCTGCTGCGAATGGCAGCCGACGCAGCCTTCGCGGATGTAGACGTCGCGGCCCATCAGGCGCAGCGGGCTGTAGGGTTCCACGCCCGCGATGGGCTGGGTCGTGCTGTGCTGGAAGAACAGCGGCACGATCTGGACCAGGCCCGCGAAGGACACCACCAGGATGCTGGCGATGATCATCCAGCCGATGTTCTTCTCGAGCGTCTGGTGCGAAAAGAAACCAGATTTATTGTTGGCCATGATGTCCTCGTCAAACAGTGGCCGGCACAGCGGTCGCGGGAACCGGCTGGCGTGCGGCATGGGGATCGTCTTGCGGAATGGCGGGGTTGACCGGCTGCGCGCCGCGCACCGTCATCCACACGTTCCAGGCCATGACGAACACACCCGACAGGAACAAGGTGCCGCCCAGCAAACGGATCAGGTAGTACGGGACGCGCGTCTTCAGCTCCTCCACGAAGCTGTAGACCAGGGTGCCGTCGCTGGCGGTGTCGCGCCACATCAGGCCCTGCTGCACGCCGGCGATCCACATGGCGGCGATGTACAGCACCACGCCGATGGTCGCGATCCAGAAATGCAGTTCGATGGCCTTGACGCTGTACATCTTCTCGCGGCCGTACAGGCGCGGGATCAGGTAGTAGAGCGAACCGAAGGAGATCATGGCGACCCAGCCCAGCGCGCCGGAGTGCACGTGGCCGATGGTCCAGTCCGTGTAGTGCGACAGCGCGTTGACCGTGCGGATCGACATCATCGAGCCTTCGAAGGTCGACATGCCGTAGAACGACAGCGCCGTCACCATGAACTTCAGGATCGGATCGGTGCGCAGCTTGTACCAGGCGCCCTGCAGGGTCATGATGCCGTTGATCATGCCGCCCCAGGACGGCGCCAGCAGGATCAGCGAGAAGGTCATGCCCAGCGACTGGGTCCAGTCGGGCAGCGAGGTGTACAGCAGGTGGTGCGGGCCCGCCCACATGTAGGTGAAGGCCAGCGCCCAGAAGTGGACGATGGACAGGCGGTAGGAATAGATGGGACGGCCGGCCTGCTTGGGCACGAAGTAATACATCATGCCCAGGAAGCTGGTGGTCAGGAAGAAGCCCACGGCGTTATGGCCGTACCACCACTGCACCATGGCGTCCTGCACGCCCGAGTAGGCGGAATAGGACTTCCACATCGACACCGGCATTTCAATGTTGTTGAAGATGTGCAGGATGGCGATGGTCAGGATGTACGAGCCGAAGAACCAGTTGGCCACGTAGATGTGCTTGGAACGGCGCTTGATGATGGTGCCGAAGAACACGATGGCGTAGGCCACCCAGACCAGGGTGATCAGGATGTCGATGGGCCATTCGAGTTCGGCGTATTCCTTGCTGCTGGTGAAGCCCATGGGCAAGGTGATGGCGGCGGCGACGATGACGATCTGCCAGCCCCAGAACGTGAAGGCGGCCAACGGGCCGCAGAACAGGCGCGCCTGACAGGTGCGCTGGACCACGTAGTACGACGTCGTAAACAACGCGCTGCCGCCGAAGGCGAAGATCACCGCGTTGGTGTGCAGCGGGCGCAGGCGGCCGTAGCTCAGCCATGCGGTGTCAAAGTTCAGCTGCGGCCAGATAAGCTGCGCAGCGAGAAAAACGCCCACAGCCATGCCGACGATGCCCCACACTACCGTCATGAGCGCGAATTGCCTCACGATCTTGTAGTTGAAGGTATCGGCCTTGCTTGCGATTGCGGCGCAATCGTTCATCGCCCTTCCCCTAAAGTTACAGATAGCTCCAGGCTGCAATGATGGGACTAGTCAAACAAGGCAGCGTTGATCTGGATCAAGCATCTGGTTACACGGTGGGGAACGCGGCGCCGGCGCAACGGGTCCAGGCGCGAAATCAAGCGCGCCGCTCAGCCGCGGCTGGCGGGGCCGCTGTCGTCATCGAGCAGGATGGCGCGGCCGGCGTCATCGGTGTCGTCATACTGGCCGTTGAACACGGCCCACCACAACGACACCCCGATGGCCAGCACGAACAGCAGGGACAGGGGCAGGAGCAGATAGAGGATGGTCATTGCGCCGCTTCCAGCGCGGCGGCGGGCGCGGGCGCGCCAGCCCAGTCGCGGCGGCACAGGCGCCACGAGTTGTAGGCGACCGCAAGCGAGGACACCAGCATGGTGATCGCGGCCAGCCATGGCGTGACCCAGCCGACCAGCGCCAGCGGGGTCATCAGCAGGTGCCAGACCACCGATCCGTTCAGGTTCTGACGAGCGCGACGGCGCGCCTCGCCCAGCAGCTCGTCCAGCGCCGCATCGGACATGTTGGGATGGGCGGCCAGCGCCGAATGGGCGGAGGCCATGGCGGTGGGCACCGCCATCGACATGGCGCAGGGACAGCTCATCACCAGGAGCGCCACCATCACCGGGATACTGTGCGCCGGATCGATGTAGGCCCAGGCGGCCGCAGCGGCCAGCGCCAGCGCGACCTGGACCATGACGAAGCGCGAGGCCAGCCGGTCGGCGCGCGCGCCCAGTTCCAGGCGCTGCGCCTCCACGCGCTCGTGGCGCAAACCGCCTGCCGCGCCGCCGAAGGACTGGCGGGCGCACAGCTCCAGGTAGCGCGCGGTCAACAGGAAGGCCACGAACATCGTGACCGAATCGAAGTAGACCTCGCCGCGCCCCGTGTAGGTGGCGTGGACGCTGGGAATGAAGGCGGCGACGATGCCCAGGGCCACCGGCACGTCCATGCCGGCGCGGCCATGGCGCAGGTTGTCGCCGGCGTGGCGCCAGATCGGCCAGGCCGAATACACCACGACCGGCACAGTCAGCGCAAAGCTGGCCCAGTTCATCAGCACGATGGCCCAGTCCAGCGTTTCCAGCGCATCGGCGGGCATGCTTTCATGCCGCAGGTAGCCGGGCCAGGCGAACATCATCACCTGCATCATCGCCAGCCACGCCAGCGACAGGCGCACCAGCGCATGGCGGCGCTGCTGGCGGTCGGCGTCGGACAGGCCGGCCGGGACGGCGAAGATCGATTTTGCTCGCATGCGCCGATGTTACTCAGCGCGTTACAAAGCCGCCTTGATCTGGATCAAGGCGGATCTGGCGGGTTTGCCCCGGCAACGCCGACCGGGCGCGATCCGGCTCAGGGACGCTGGCGGCGCAGCACGTCCACTACCGCCCGCATCAGGCTGGCGAGTTCGCCGTCGGCGATCGTCAACGCCGGCGTCAGGTAGACCACATTGCCGAACGGCCGCACCCACACGCCGGCTTCGACCAGGCGCCGCTTCAGGCCCTCGCGGTCGGCGATGCCGTCCAGTTCCACCACGCCGATCGCGCCCAGCACGCGCACGTCGCGCACCCAGGGCAGCTCGCGGCACGGTTCCAGGCCGGCTGTCAGGCTCGCGGAGATCGCTTGCGCCTGGGCCAGCCGCGGTTCGGTCTCAAAGAGATCCAGCGAGGCGTTGGCTGCGGCGCAGGCCAGCGCATTGCCCATGAAGGTGGGGCCGTGCATCAGCGCGTGCGAAGGATCGTCGGACCAGAACGCCTCGAATACCCGGCTGCTGGCCACCGTGGCGGCCAGCGGCAGGGTGCCTCCGGTCAGCGCCTTGGACAAGGTCACGATGTCCGGCCGGATGCCGGCCTGCTCGAAGGCGAACATGGTGCCAGTGCGGCCGAAGCCGGTGAAGATCTCGTCGAAGATCAGCAGCAGGCCGTGCCGGTCGGCCAAACGGCGCAGACGGCGCAGTACTTCCGGGTCGTGCAGCAGCATGCCGCCCGCGCCCTGAACCAGCGGCTCGACCAGGATGCCGGCCAGCCGCGAGCCATGGGATTCCAGGTGGGCCTCCAGCGCAACCAGCTCCGCTTCGCCGCGCGGCAGGTCGACGATGTCGTGTTCGGCCAGCATGCCGCGGTACAGGCTGTGCATGCCCTCGTCCGGATCGCACACCGCCATGGTGCCGAAGGTGTCGCCGTGATAGCCGCCGCGGAACGCCAGGAAACGGCTGCGGCCGCGTTCACCCTGGTTGAGCCAGAACTGCAGCGCCATCTTCATGGCGACTTCCACCGCCACCGAGCCGGAATCGGTATAGAAGACGCGGTCCAGTCCCGGCCCCAGCATGCCGGCCAGGCGGCGGGCCAGGGTCAGTGCGGGTTCATGGGTCAGTCCGCCGAACATGACGTGCGGCATGGCGTCCAGTTGCGCGCGCACCGCCTGGGCGATGTGCGGATGGTTGTAGCCGTGGCAGGCCGTCCACCAGGACGCGACGCCGTCGATCAGGCTGCGGCCGTCGGCCAGCTCAAGCCGGCTGCCATGGCTGCGCACCACGGGCAGCGGCGGCGTGGCCGTCTTCATTTGGGCATAGGGTAGCCAGATATGGGGCTGGCCCTGGGCCACCCAGTCGGGCGTGTGCATGATTCACCTCTCGATACCGGCGGCGCGACCCGGGTCCGCCCGGCGCATCCGGCCGGAACGGGGGCAGCGTCCGCCTCCACTACAATGGCCCGCATTCTACGGCCTGGCGCGGCCTCCCCCCTGCCCGGCCGCTGCCGGAAATATAGATGTCCAAGCTGGATCCGCTTTTCTCCTCCGAGCTGGCGCGCGCGGAAGCGCGCCGCGTGCGCCGCCGCCTGCGCACGGCCTCCGCCGCCGCCCCGGGACGCCTCGTCCTCGAGGGCGAGCCGGTCCTGAACTTCTCCAGCAACGATTACCTCGGCCTGTCGCGGCATCCGCTGCTGGTCGAGCGGTCGCGCGAATGGGCAGCCCGCCACGGCGCGGGCGCCCAGGCGTCGCGCCTGGTGACCGGCAACCTGGACCTGCACGAACAGGTGGAAGCTAAGCTGGCCCGGCTGAAAGGCACCGAAGCCGCGCTGCTGCTGGCCTCGGGCTGGCAGGCCAACGCCGCCGTGCTGCCCGCCCTGCTGCGCGCGGCCGCCAGCCAGGGCGAGGTCGAGCTGTATGCCGACAAGCTCAACCACGCCAGCCTGCACCATGGCTGCCAGGCGGCGGGCGTGAAGCAGATCCGCTTCCGGCACAACGACCTGGACCATCTGGAAAGCCTGCTGGCCGCCAGGGCGGACAGCGCGGCCGGCCAGCCCGTATCGCGATTCATCGTCACCGAAAGCGTGTTCAGCATGGACGGCGACCGGACCGACGTGGAACGGCTGGCAACCCTGGCCGACCGCTACCGCGCCTTCGTCTACCTGGACGAAGCGCACGCCACCGGCGTCCTGGGCCCCCGCGGCATGGGGCTGGCAGGGCTGGCGCCCGGCCGCATCGACCTGGCCATGGGCACGTTCAGCAAGGCGCTGGGCGGATTCGGCGCCTACGTCGCCGGTTCGCGCGCGCTGTGCGACTACCTGGTCAACGCCTGCTCGGGCTTCATCTACACGACGGCGCTGCCGCCCGCGGTGCTGGGCGCCATGGACGCGGCACTGGACCTGGTGCCCACGCTGGACGCCGAACGCGCCCGCCTGGCGGCCGCGGGCGACAACCTGCGCGCCGCGCTGCGCGGCATGGGGCTGGACACGGGGGCATCCTCCACCCAGATCGTGCCGGCCATCGTGGGTGACGAAGCCCGCGCGCTGGCGCTGGCCTCGGGACTGGAACAGCGCGGCTTGCTGGCCGTGGCGATCCGCCCGCCCACCGTCCCCGCCGGCACCAGCCGCCTGCGCGTCACGCTGAGCGCCGCGCACCGCGACGTGGACGTGGCGCGGCTGATCGACGGTTTCGCCGCCGCGCTGGCGTGACGGCCGCCGTTCCCATGCAAGCCGGCATGCCCCGCCCCACCCTGCTGTTCGTACACGGCTGGGCCTTCGACGCCTCGGTCTGGACGCCGCTGCGCGCCGAACTCGCAGACTGGCCGCAAGCCGTCTTCGACGCGGGCTACTTCGGGCCGGCGCAGGAGCCTGCCATGGCCGGCCCGGTGATCGCCATCGGCCATTCGCTGGGCGTGTTGCGCCTGTTGCGCGAACTGCCGCAAGACTGCCTCGGCCTGGTGTCGATCAACGGCTTCGCCCGCTTTTCCGCCGGCCCCGACTTCGAGGCCGGCGTGGCGCCGCGCGTGCTGGATCGCATGTCCAGGCGCCTGTCCTCCGACCCCGCGGCGGTGCTGGGCGACTTCCGCCAGCGCTGCGGCGACGCCACCGATTTCAGCGAGCCGCAGCTGGCGCCGCTGGCGCGCGACCTGCAAGCCCTGCGCGACGAGGACCGGCGCGAGGCCCTGGCGGCGCTGCCCGTGCCGCTGTTGGTCCTGGCTGGCGCCGACGATCCCATCGTGCCCCCGGCCATGACGCAGGCAGTTTTTGCCGGCAAGGCCGACATGGAGATCCATGAGCGGACTGGCGGCGGCCACCTGCTGCCGGTGTCGGATGCGCCCTGGTGCGCGGAGCGGATCCGCGCCTTCTTTGCCGGACTGGTGCACGCCGCATGACGCAAGCCCCCCGCAACGCTGGCATCGGCGCGCGCTTTGGCGCCGCCGCCCCCGCCTATGAAAACCACGCGTCCGTCCAGCGGCTGGCAGCCGAGCGGCTGGCCGGCGATATCGCGCTGCTGCCCCTGCCATCCCGCCCGCGCATCCTGGAGATCGGCTGCGGCACCGGCCTGCTGACCCAGGCGCTGGCGCGCCGCATCGGTCCCGCCGACTGGACCGTCACCGACATCGCTGCCGGCATGCTCGCGGCCGCGCAGCGCGGCCCCGCATTGCCAGGCCAGGCCCGCTATCAATTGCTGGACGGCGAGCACCCCGCTGGGCTCGAAGGCGGCTACGACCTGATCTGCTCCAGCCTGGCGGTGCAATGGTTTTCCGACCTGAATGCCGGGCTGGGCCGGCTGGCCGCGCTGCTCGCCCCGGGCGGCTGCCTGGCCGTGGCGACGCTGGCGGACGGCACATTCCAGGAATGGCAGGCCGCCCATGCTGTGGCAGGGCTTGCCGCCGCCACGCCGCGTTACCCGGCCGCCGCCTCCATCCATCCGGACAGGGGCAATCTGGCGGGTGGCGTGCGCAGCGAACGGCTGATACAAAATCATCCTGACGGGCTGCATTTCCTGCGCGCCCTGAAAGGCATAGGCGCCACCACGCCCGCTCCAGGACGCGCGCCGCTGGGCGCGGCGCAACTGCGGCGGGTGCTGGCGGCGTTTGACGAACAAGGAGCCGGGGTGACCTATCACCTGGCCTACGGTATGTGGAAAAAATCGAACCAGTCCCCCGCCGGCGTTTTCGTGACCGGCACTGATACCGGCATCGGCAAGACCCTGGTGTCCGCGATCCTGGCGCGCGCCTGGAACGCCGACTACTGGAAGCCCGTGCAGACGGGCGTGGCGGAAGAACCCGGCGACACCGAGACCGTGGCGCAACTGGCCGGGCTGCCGCCCGAACGCCTGCACCTGCCCGCCTACGTGCTGCAGGCGCCGCTGTCGCCCTGGGCCGCGGCCACGCTGGAAGACACCATCGTCGACGCCACCAGCATCGTCCCGCCGGCCACGCAGGCGCCGCTGATCGTGGAAGGCGCGGGCGGCCTCTACGTGCCGATCGACGACACCCACATGATGATCGACCTGATCGCCAGGCTGGATATGCCGGTGGTGCTGGCCGCCCGCAGCGGACTGGGCACCATCAACCACACCCTGCTCAGCCTGGAGGCCCTCAAGCGCCGCGGCATTCCGGTTCTGGGCGTGATCATGAGCGGACCGCTTTCGGCGGGCAACAAGGAAGCCATCGAGCGCTTTGGCGACGTCCGCGTGCTGGCCGAGATTCCGCCCTTGGCCAAGGTCGACGCGCAAACCGTCCAGGCCCTGGCCAGCGCCATTCCTCCGCTGGCGGAATGCCTGCAGGCGCTGGGCGGTGCGCCCGCGGTCGCCAGTTGAGATCCTGGCGCGGCCGCGGATGGCGTGATTTCCGGGGCCGTAGCCGTTACGCATTCGTACAAAATAAATTCCGCTGACGGCCACCCGTCCCCCACGCGGACAGGTACCCCCGCAGCACTTCGCGTGGCTGAGGATGGCGGCAAAAGTCTCATGCAAAGCATGAACTTCCCCCGCGTAAGCATGCCTCTCCTACATCTTTCAGCCACATCCGGATTCTCAAGCCGGCGCGGCCGCGGCGACGGCGGCCGCATGCTCGTGCGTTGTTGACTACTAACGCAACACAACGATAATTTTCGCCACATTGGCAGTTCGATTCGCAGGTAGCTGGACGTGCAGGATTTCGTTCCTGGGTTTCCTTATTTGCAGGAGAACTGGCATGGTCACCAGAAGGCTGAACATTCCTGTTTTGGCCCCCAATCCCAACCGTAATTTCTTCGACGGCACCCGCCCCGGCCACGCCGTGCTGCGCCCGGCCGATCTGCTGGCCTTGCGGCTGGAGCTGCGCAACCTGACGGTCGCGCCGGGCCAACCTCCTCGCCTGAAAAAGGCTGGCGACGGGGCCGCCACGCTCATCGTTCACTTCCCGCCGCAGTCGATCAGCGAAGAGACGTTCTTCGAACGTCCGCCTCCCGGCACCGCCAACCAGCCGCCGCCCCGTCCCACGCCGGGCAAGCCGGAACCAGGCGGCGTGGAAGATCCCACCGGTCCGCCGGTGCGCGCTCGCATCGCCGGCGAATCGCGGCTGGCCTTTGACGTTCCCGACGGCTTCGACGTGCCCTACACGCTGGAAGGCGTGCTGGCCGCGATGGAGTCGCTGCCGTTGACCGTGGCCGCCAATGCGCGCCCGCCCGGGCCCAGCGCGCCGCGCCTGAACCTGCGCGATCTGTTCGACACCCGCATCGACAAGCTCTCGCCGGTGCAACGCGCCGCGCTATCGAGCTTCGCGCTGCGCAGCGCACGCATCGCCACGCAGCAGAACGCGCCCGGTGCGCTGTTGCTGCGGCAGGCCGGCGGCGCGCCAGGCCTGCGCGCATTGCGCCTGGGCGGCGGCGCGCCGGTCCGTGAGGTTCAGCGCACCAGCGCCCTGATCGAAATCCTCAGGCGCGGCCCCAAACCCGCGCTGCCCGCCGCGCAGCAGACGGCGATAGAACTGCCGTGGCGGCTGATCCTCAGCCCGCATGCGGACGAACGCTGGCGCCACGCCAAGGCGCCAGCGACTTCCGCCGCCACGCAGCACACCGAGCTCTGGCATACCCAGCTGCTGGCCGCGCAGCCGGAGAACAGCGCAACGGCGCCGCAGGCGGACGATCCCAAGCCGACCCTGCGCGCCATCTGGGCGCTGGGCGGCGAAGGCACGACCAAGCCCATGCAGGCAGCGTTTCCCGTGCCGGCGACGACCTATCTGCCGCAACCGAACACCTCGCCCTTCCGCATGCCGATGGACGATTTCGACCGGTTCCAGATCGCGCACCTGTCGTCGAATTTTTCCGTCGCCAACTACACGCCGCAGCCGGTGGACGCCAAGCTGCTGATGCTGTCCGCGCTGGGCGCCTGGCTGGACTCGCGCGGCAACTGGGACGCGCCCGGGCTGTCGCTGGAAGAATGGACGCATCGCGGCGCCATGGGCCGCGACCACTACGTCCGCGTGGTCTACAAGGGCCTGCTGTTCCCCTTCGGCCACCGCGCTTCGCTGGTGAAGGTCAGCGAACGCAAGTTCCATACGGCCAGGGCGGGTAACCCGGCCTACCTGCGCCAACGCCTGTTCATCATCGTGCGCCAGCGCGAACGCGTGTATGCCGATCCGCAGCTGCAGGCGCGGGACGACTCGGGGAACATGATCTTCCTGCATCGGCAGATGCCATTCTCCAGCGTGCGCATCCTGACCACCGTCACGCCAAGTTTGGATGCCCCTACCTCCCAGGCCAGCAACATCGATGGCCTGGGACAATTGCTGTTCTGGCCGTGCATAGGCGGAACCCCCTTCCGCTTCGCCTGTTCGGCCACCGACATCGATGGCCGCATCGTGCAGTTCGACCTGCCCATGATCTTCATGGACGGCGGCCATGCCTGCCCGCGCAAGCTCAGCGGCCAATGGCTGACGCCGGACTACGTGAACGCGGAGATTTTCGCGAAGCAGACGCGCAAGGCCTGGCGCGATGCCGAATCCGGCCGCCGCACCGCGCAGTTCAAGCAGCAGCGCGTCACGTTCGCCTCCCCGCTCAAGCCCGGCGATACCGCCGCGCAAGCGGAGACGATCGAGTTCGACGGTTTGGTCGATCCGGGCAATACCCAGCTGCGCGCCTACAGCGACTCCTTGAACGGCCCGCTGTTCTATCCCGGCATCAAGCGCGCCGAGATCCGCATCGCCGCGCTGGCTGAACTGACCGGCAGCGACAGCAACAGCGTGCTGAGCTGGAACGACCATTACCTCCGGTTCGGATTCGATTCCGGCAACGTCGGCCAGGTCTTCGGCAACATAGACGCCGAGCCCGGCTATCGCGGCGACGCGGTGCTGAACTTCTCCGCGCAGGGCGACCGCGCGGGCGGCTTCGTCCAGCCGAATCTGCGCCCCACGGCGCTGTCGCGCATGGCGGGTCCGGTCAGCGGCAAGGTCTCGGACTTCGTCGCCGGCAAGATGAGCGGCCCGGATATCTTCCCCAAGGTCATGTCCTCGGACCTGCCCTTTCCGCTGCTGTTCGGCTGCATACCGCTGGGCGACGTGATTGAAGCGGTGTCCAACGCCGCCGGCACGCCGGAGCGGGTGCCGCGCTTCGTATCGGAAGCCTGCTCCCAGCTGGAAAGCCTGGTCAACGAAATGGGCCGGCTCTACGCCCTGGTGGCGGATCTGGCGCAGCAACCAGGCCGCATCGCCGAGGCCGCGTTGCAGGTGTTGAAAGACACCTTGCAGGATCTGCTCGGCCAGGCGCAGGCCTACGCGCAGAACCTGGTGCAGGACGCAAAGGCCCGCGTCAACGATCTGATCGCCGCGCTGGACGCCGTGCGCGCGCAGGTCGCGCTGCTGGCCGGACTGTCCTTCGACGCCGCGCCCGCGCTGCCGGGATTGCCCGCCGTGCTCACCGCCGCGCGCGATGCCGCGCGGGCGTTGAGCACCGCGGCGGACGCGCAGGTGAACGGCGCGCACTTGCCTGATGGCCTGCGGCAATCGCTGCGCCAGGCCGCCAACACCGCCCAGACGCTCTTGGACAGCGTCGGCGTCGTGCCGGCGCTGCTGGTGCAGGGCAAGGCGCTGTACGACGCGCTCGACGCGGTTGTGGGCCACCCCGACCAGCTGGACGACCTGTTCGCCGACGCCGCGACGCTCAGGCCGCGTCTGCAGGCCATCACGGCCGCGGTCGATCCGCTGTCCGGCACCATAGGCGGCGCACGCCTGCTGGAAGGCGCGCCGCGCCAGATCGCGCAGACAGCGCTGCAGGCGGTCAAGCTGGCGGTCGATGCGGTGCTGGCCAGCGCGGGGCTGCTGGAACTGCTGACCGGCGATGAGCTCACCCTCCGCTTCGACTGGAATCCGGTGATCAAGAGCTGGTCGATCAAGCCTGGCGACCCGCCGCTGTTCCGCGTCAACGATACGCATGGCTTTCGCGTGGCGGTGGAAGCGCGTGTGCGCAAGAACGGGCAGAGCGCGCCCAAGATGTCGGTGGTCTGCTCGCTGAAGGACTTCGACCTGGTCCTGATCGCGCCTGCCAGCTTCATGGAGCTGAACTTCGAGAAGATCGAGTTCCGCATCGACACGGCCGCGAAGATGAACGTGGACGTGCTGCTGACAGACATCAAGTTCGTGGGCCCGCTGTCCTTCGTCGAAACGCTGCGCGACCTGATCCCGCTGGACGGATTCTCCGATCCGCCTTATCTGGATATCTCGGCCAAGGGCGTGGACGCCGGTTTCGACCTGGCGCTGCCGGCCGTCGCCATCGGCGTCTTCAATCTGTCCAACCTCAGTCTGGGCGCGGGCTTCACCGTGCCCTTCATCGGCCAGCCCCTGTCCGTGCGCTTCAATTTCTGCACGCGCGAACAGCCTTTCAACCTGTCGGTATGCATGTTCGGCGGCGGCGGGTTTTTCGGCATCACCCTGGATCCCAGCGGCATCCAGCTGATGGAAGCGGCCTTCGAGTTCGGCGCCAGCGTGTCGGTGAATCTGGGCGTGGCCTCCGGCGGCGTGCACGTCATGGCCGGCATCTACTTCCGCATGGAAAAGAACGCCTGCTCGCTGGCCGGCTACTTCCGCATGGGTGGCTGCGTCAGCGTGCTCGGCATCGTCAGCATTTCCATCGAGATCTACCTGGAACTGCGCTACGAGTTCGAAAGCGGCAAATGCGCGGGGCGCGCCACCATCACCGTCGAGATCGAAGTCTTCATGTTCTCGATGAGCGTGTCGCTGTCATGCGAACGCAAGTTCGCCGGGTCCAATGGCGACCCCGGCTTCCGCGACCTGATGGGGCCGCATCCCGACCTGCCGCTGGCGCAGGAGCTGGCGCAGATCGACGACAGCAGCGAGTACGCCTGGCGCGAATACGCCGAAGCCTTTGCCTGAGGAACGTCCATGGCCAAGCAAACGATAGTCTGGACCGCGATCCCCAACGGCCGCGTGCCCGCCGGCCCCGACGCCGGCCGGCTGCGCATCTCCATCGTGGCCTCGCCGCGCCTGACGCCGCAGGCCGTCAACGAGCAGCAGTTGCACGCGTTCGCCGACTGGGTCAACTGGCCGCGCACGCTGGAGCGCGTGCGCTTTGCGCTGAACACCGGCGCGGCGGAGATCGAACTGGAGCCGCAGGCGCAGGCCGACGCGGCGCTCTGGGAACGGCTGCTGCCCAAGACCACGCCGGTCGCCGGCTTCGTGTTCCGCGACATGAGCAAGGTCAACCTGTTCTCGTATTCGGTGGCGGGTGTGCTGGGCCTGGCGCGCAAGCACTACGGCAGGCTGGCGGTGCAGGCCACCGGCACGCCGCCCACCCTGCTGCCCTGGCGCGACGCGCATCCGGGCCTGAAGGACATGCTGGGCGACTGCGGCACGCGCACGACCTTCATCTCGCTGGGCGACCGGCGCGTCGAAATGCCACTGCCTGGCTTCGACCGCTTCTTCGACGACGGCGGCGACGGCGCGGAGCGCGTGCTGCGCTCGCAGGTCTACGGCCCGCACAGCGTCTACGAAGGCCACGCCGCCGCGCCGGGCATGAACGCCGAAGGCAATCCCCAGCCCGGGGTGAGCTTTCCGCTGCGCGCCCTGCCCACCCGCTGGAACGACGGCGGGCTCGCCGGCCCCGACCAGAACCTGATGAAGCTATGGAACTCACAGGCCGAGTACACCCTGTTCCAGGCCAACCGCTTCTATCGCCGCGATCCGCCCACGGCGCAACAGCGCAGCATCCGGCGGCCGGACGGCGAGAACGTACCCGCGCCGCCCGTCCAGCCGGAAATGGATTTCCACGCCATCGTGGCGTCCTACGGCGATTACCCGGCGCTGCTGCGCCAGCTCGGATTGGTCATTGATTGCCTGGTCCCGCCGGGCTCGGCCTTGGAACAGCAGTTGGCGGCGGCGCCCGCCGCGCAGGGCTATTTCTTCCTGACCCTGCGCTGGGAGGACGGGCACGACGCCGGCGATGACGCCTGTCCCGCCACCGCCTGGACGGGCGACGCGGAACGCTTCACCACGCGTCCGCGAAACCCCGCCGACCATGAGCGCGGCATGCTGAAGCTGCGCCGCGCCGACGACAGCTGGAACCTGTACGAACCCCGCACGCCGTTCGACGTCTACCAGGTCGACGCCGACGGCGCGGCGCTCAAGACTGTGGACTTCGTGCTCAGCGCACAAAATCTGATCGCCAGGAGCCTGGCGCTGGGCGCCGACGGCGCGGTGACCTACACCACCGGCGACAAACAGGGCGTGGCCGCGCTGCGCTCGGGCGGCCTGGGCGTGGCGCGGCGCGGCCGCGCCTGGGAAGTGGCGCAGAACGCGGCGGCCGCGGCCCTGAAGAATGCCGCCCTGTCGGGCGCGCCGGGCAGCATCGTGCTCTATGCCGAGGATCTGCTGCGCGGCTATCGCGTGGATGCGCAAGCGCAGGCTCCAGGCGATTCCCCGAAATGGCGCTCGTTGTGCCAGCGCGCCGGCACCTACCGCTGCACGGACGGCGGCGCGCCGCTGCAATTTCCTGATGACGAGGGCTATGTGAAAGGCGCCTCCACCAGCGGCGGTGAGAATCCGGACGACCAATACCTGCATGAATCCCTGTTCCGCTGGACTGGCTGGAGCCTGGTGGCGCCGCGTCCGGGACGCACCCTGCGCGACCGCGTGGATCCGGACAGCGGCGTGCAGGGCGAAACGCCGGAAGACGTGCAGGACACGGCCACGGAAAAAGGCAACGGCCTGGCGGTCAGCTTCGCGGCGGCCAAGGGCAGCCTGCCGCGCCTGCGCTTCGGCATGCCCTACCGCTTCCGCGCGCGCCTGGTGGACCTGGCCGGCAACAGCCTGGCGCATGACGATCCATCGCTTGAGCGCGACGACAACGCCACCCAGCCGGTCGTCTACTGGCGCTTCGAACCGGTGGATCCGCCCGCGCTGGTGCAGCGCGCCCGCCTGAGCGAAGGCGAGTCGCTGGAACGCATGGTGATCCGCAGCAATACCGGCATGGACCCGGCGGCCTACCTCGACAGCCCCGATTTCAAGGCTGCACGCCAGGAGGACGCATCCAAGGACTACGCGTATACCGCCATCAATGAACGCCACGTGGTGCCGCCCAAGGCCTCGCAGCTGCAATGCGAAACACATGGCCTGTTCGACGGCATGATGGGCAACCCCGCCAACATCAAGCAGGCCTATGAAATCGCAGCCCGCGACGCGGGCACGCTCTACGACCAGGGGCCGGGCACGGACATAGAACTCGTGACGCCGCAGGCGTTGGACCAGATCGCCACCACCGCACAGGTGCCGCCGAAAGAGCCCTCGCCCGAGCACCCCACCGGCGAGCGCCTGGCCGCCGGGCAATATGTCATCCACCGCGAAGCCCAGGTGCTCACGCCCTATTTGCCGGACCCCGCTGCGGGCGGCATCGCGCTGCGCGCCCAGCCCGGCCATGCCTTGCCTGGCGTCACGGGACCGAAGGTGCTGGGACCCAGCGCGGTGATCGCGCTAACGCCCGCGCAAGAACTTGTGCTGCTGGTGGCGCATGCGTCCAAATGGCCGGACACGCTGGGCTTGCGCATCGTGCTGGAAGAGCGCCGCGCCACCCTGGCCGATCCGCCCTGCTCGGAGGATTTCCTCGACGACGGACTCCCAAGCTGGGACGAGGCCAAGCGGGTCCTGACCTTCTACCTGCCCAAAGGGCGCATTGCCCGCTTGCGCTATTCCAGTTTTGTGAATCCCGGCCTGGCCAACACCTTCGGCATCCCCGCCTGGGCGAGCAACGAAGGCGAGCGCGCGACGCTGCGCCTGTCGTCCGTGCTGGGCGGCTGCTGGATGGTCACGCCGTACCGCTCGCTGGTGCTGGTCCATGCGACCCAGCAGCCGATCTGCGAGCCCCTGCTGCTGATGGCCGAGGAACCGCAGCGCGGACCTGGCGATGCCCATGCAAACCTGTATGCCCGCGTGCGGTTGCACGGCCCCACCACCGGCAAGGTCGAGATCGAGGCCGACTGGCACGAATGGGTGGATGACCTGCAGAAGCCGCGTCCGGAACGCCAGGCCGGCCATGGCGTGCTGGCGGAGGTTCCCTTGTCCGAGAACTACGCAAACCTCTTCACCCTGAGCAATGCGGTGAAGGAACAACTGAACGCGGACGGCAAGCTGCGCGCGCGCGGCGACCGCCATGAATTCGGCGACACCCGCTTTCGCCTCATCCGCTACCGCCTGCGCGCGGCCACGCGGTTCCGCGAATACCTGCCGCCCTCGCTGTACGCGCAGACGGACAAGGTCACGCGGCTGGGGCCCGTTGCCGACGGCCCGCTGGTGGAAACAGGCGCGGACGATGACCCGGGCGCTCCGGTGCTCAGGCGCGACGGCACGGCGCAGAACACCATCGTGCGCGCCAGCGCGCCGCCGGACGCCCCCGTCCTGACCTACGTCGTGCCGACCTTCCGCTGGGAGGAAACGGCGAGCAACGGCAAGCTGGACGTGACGCGACTCGGCAACGGCCTGCGGGTCTGGCTGGAGCGGCCCTGGTTCTCCTCCGGCGACGGCGAGCTGCTGGGCGTGGTGATCGCGGGCGACGGCCAGAACTTCACCGACATCACCAACCCGCTGACGCCGTTGGTGACGCAATGGGGCATGGATCCGCTCTGGGAGACGCCCCCGCCCAAGCACAAGGCGCGCGTATCGGACTTCTCGGCGCGCGTCACCGACGAGCAGGTCTATCTGCAGGAAATCCCGGCCCAGCTGGTCCACGTGGTCGGACACCGCGTGCGCTGGAGCGAGGAACGCGCGCGCTGGTATTGCGACATCGAGCTCGATCCCGGCCGGACCTACATGCCCTTCGTGCGCCTGGCGCTGGCGCGCTATCAGCCCAACGCCATCGGTTCGGCCAAGCTGTCGCGGGTGGTGCAGGCCGAGTTCTCCCAGGTGCTGCCGCGCCGCCGCGCGGTGTTCGAGGTCAAGCGCGGCCGGCTGGCGTTCAGCCTGCGCGGCGTGGTGCCCAAGCATGGACCCATGAAGTTCCCGCTGGACTCCGAGTACCTGAACATCTCCTTCATCCCTGGCATAGGCCAGACCGCCGAAAGCGGCCGCAACCGCGTAGAGCTGGTGCTGCAGACGCGCGACCCGGCGCTGGACAGCGACCTGGCCTGGAGCGACGCCGCCGTGCTGGCGTCGGGCCTGCTGGACCCGTCCGGGCCGGCGCCCCAGCCGCCCGGCCCGATACCTGGCCCCATACTGATAGACCGCATGCGCGAACTGCCCATCCTGGAAACCGCCACGCCCGCGACGCTGGCCGATCTATCGCGCCTGGGCAACGTGGCGGTCGGCCCGGTGGTGCGTTTTCCGCCGGTACTGGAGGGGCCTCTGCTGGGCGAACTGCTGGACCCGGTCATCTGGTCCGCCAGCGTCACGCTGCCCGACCGCGGCGGCAAGCCCGCGCGCATCGCGGTGCGCGAGTATGAACGCTATTACACCGACAACGCCGTGCCCGAACGGCGCGCCGGCGCCATCCAGCAGCGTCGCGTGGTGGAGGAAAGGCTGGTGTATTCGGCGTTCTTCGGGCTCTAAAAAAAAGGGTGCCCGAAGGCACCCGAATCCACCCTACAACAGCAACTACAACTGCATAACTCTCCTGCGATGCTTACGCGGCCTTCTGTTCCTTGCCGTGTTCGAACTGGGCTTCCTCCGTCGAACCGGTCAGCGCGGTGGTCGAGGACTGGCCGCCTTCGATGGTCTGCGTCACGGCGTCGAAGTAGCCGGTGCCGACCTCGCGCTGGTGCTTCACGGCGGTGAAGCCCATTTCAGCGGCAGCGAATTCCTTCTGCTGCAGTTCGACGAAGGCGCTCATCTGGCGGCGGGCGTAGCCGTGGGCCAGTTCGAACATGCCGTAGTTCAGCGCGTGGAAGCCGGCCAGCGTGATGAACTGGAACTTGTAGCCCATGGCGCCCAGCTCGCGCTGGAACTTGGCGATGGTGCCGTCGTCCAGGTTCTTCTTCCAGTTGAACGAGGGCGAGCAGTTGTAGGCCAGCAGCTTGCCCGGGAACTGGCGATGGATGGCCTCGGCGAACTTGCGGGCGTATTCCAGGTTGGGCGTGGACGTTTCGCACCAGATCAGGTCGGCGTACGGCGCATAGGCCAGGCCGCGCGAGATGGCCTGGTCGATGCCGGCCTTGGTGCGGAAGAAGCCTTCGACGGTGCGCTCGCCGGTGATGAAGGGACGGTCGTTCTCGTCGACGTCGCTGGTCACCAGGTCGGCCGCGTCAGCGTCGGTGCGGGCCAGCAGCACGGTGGGCGTGCCCATCGTGTCGGCCGCCAGGCGCGCCGACACCAGCTTGGCGACGGCCTCGCGGGTCGGGACCAGCACCTTGCCGCCCATGTGGCCGCACTTCTTGACCGAAGCCAGCTGGTCTTCGAAGTGCACGCCCGAAGCACCGGCCTCGATCATCGCCTTCATCAGTTCGAACGCATTCAGCACGCCGCCGAAGCCGGCTTCGGCGTCCGCCACGATCGGGGCGAAGAAATCGATGTAGCCTTCGTCGCCCGGGTTCTTGCCTTCCATCCACTGGATCTGGTCGCAGCGGGTCAGCGAATTGTTGATGCGGCGGACCACTTGCGGCACCGAATTGGCGGGGTACAGCGACTGGTCGGGATACATCTCGCCGGCCAGGTTGGCGTCGCCGGCAACTTGCCAGCCGGACAGGTAGATCGCCTTCAAGCCGGCCTTGACCTGCTGCATGGCCTGGTTGCCGGTCAGGGCGCCCAGCGAATTCACGAAAGGCTCGCTATGCAGCAATTCCCACAGGCGGGTGGCGCCACGGCGCGCCAGCGTGTGTTCCACGCCGATGGAGCCGCGCAGGCGGATGACGTCCTCGGCGCTGTAGTCGCGCTTGATGCCTTGCCAACGGGCGTTTTCAGCCCAGTCCTTCTGCAGATTGCGGATTTCGGTTTCGCGGTTGCTCATGTTGATGCTCCTGGTCAGTGATGGGAAGACTTCAAAAGATTCGCGTCCTGCGTTGCGTGAATCGTTGGACAAAGTCTATGCCTCTGCTGCGGAGCAATGTGGACTGATGTCTTATAGAAGACGAAAAATATTATTCTTATAAATCAATAAATTACAAACTTGATTTCGTATTGCGGAACGCAATTATCATCTGTGAAATGGGCTCCCGCTGCTGCGCAGCAGTGGCTTTCACATGACGAAGGTTACATTTCACAATGTGGAAAATCGGCCTTTTTTACGACCGCCTACAATGCGTTCATTCTTCAAGTTTCCGATGACTCCGCTATGACGCTGTCCCACGGCCCGCTGGGCCAGAGCGTGGCCTACGCCTCGCAATACGACCCCTCCCTGCTCTTCCCCATCGCGCGTTCGCACAATCGCGCGGCGCTGAACCTGGAAGCCGGCAAGCTGCCCTTTACCGGCGTGGACCTGTGGAATGCCTATGAGCTGTCCTGGCTGGACGCCAAGGGCAAGCCGCGCGTGGCCATGGCCACCTTCTCGGTGCCGGCCGACAGCCCCAACATCATCGAGTCCAAGTCCTTCAAGCTCTATCTGAACTCGTTCAACCAGACCCGCCTGGTCAATTCGGCCGCCCTGCGCGGTCGCCTGGAGCGCGACCTGAGCGCCGCCGCCGGCGCGCCGGTGGGGCTGGATTTCTTCCTGCCGCAGCGCTTCTCCGAATTGCAGATGGGCGAAATGGATGGCGTCTATATAGACAAGCTGGATATCGAAATCGATACCTACGAGCCCGCCCCCGAAGTGCTGCGCACCCGCGCGGGCGACGTGGTCGAGGAAACGCTGGCGTCGCGCCTGTTGAAATCGAACTGCCCCGTCACGGGCCAGCCCGACTGGGCCAGCGTGCAGATCCGCTACCGTGGCGCGCCCATAGACCGCGAGTCGCTGCTGCGCTACGTGATCTCGTTCCGCCAGCATGCGGAATTCCACGAGCATTGCGTGGAACGCATCTTCAGCGACATCATGCAGGCCTGCCGGCCGGAGCAACTGACGGTCTATGCGCGCTATACGCGCCGCGGCGGGCTGGACATCAACCCCTGGCGCAGCAATTTCGAAGCCGGGCCGCCGGCGGACGTGCGTACCGTCCGCCAGTAGGCGCCGGAAACCGCGTTACTTCACAAAAGGCTCAGGCCGCGGCGTATCGTCCGCCGACGGCGGCAACACCGGGTACTGGATCGCCGGCTGATCGCCCGTCAGGGTCTTCAGGAACGCCACGATCTGCGCGTTCTCGTCGGGCGTGAAGGTCCGGCCCAGCTGCAACCGGCCCATCACGTCCACGGCCTGCGTCAAGGTAGCTGCCTCGCCATCATGGAAGTACGGATAGGTCAGCGCCACGTTGCGCAGCGTCGGCACCTTGAAGTTGAAGCGGTCGGCGTCCTTGCCCGTCACCGCCGCGCGGCCCTCGGCCTTGTTCTCGGTGACGTAGGGCGTGACCAGGCCCATCTTCTGGAACGAATTGCCGCCCACCGCCACGCCGTTGTGGCAGGCCACGCAGCCGCTGTTCTTGAATAGTTCGTAGCCGGCCAGCTCGCGCACCGTCAGCGCCTTCTGGTCGCCGCGCAGCCACTGGTCGAAGCGCGAATTGGGCGTCACCAGCGTTTCCTCGAACGCGGCCAGGGCGCCGGTGACCTCGTCGATGGTGATGTCGTCTTTGCCGAAGACCTGCTTGAATTCCGCCCGGTAGCCGGGAATGGAATTCAGCACCTGCACCGCTAGTTCGTGAGTGGACGCCATCTCCATGGGATTGGCGATAGGGCCGCCCGCCTGCTCGCGCAAGTCCTTGGCCCGGCCGTCCCAGAACTGGGCGATGTTCAGGCTGGAGTTGAGCACCGTCGGCGAATTGATCGAGCCCTGCTGCCACTTGTGCCCGATCGAGGCCTTGAGATTGTCCGAACCGCCCATGCCCAGGTTGTGGCAGGAATTACAGGAAATCGCGCCGGACCGGGACAGGCGCGGATCGAAGAAGAGCTTTTTGCCCAGTTCGACCTTGGCCGGCTCCTTGATGACCGCCGGCTCCACCGGCTGTATCGGTTCCTGCGAAGCCGCCTGGGCCAGACCCATCCAACTGCCCAAGGCGACCCCGGCCGCCAGCAACGCGCTTGCCCTTCTCATTTCGCTTCTCCTGTGAATAACCTTTGTCCCATAAAGGTCATTACATCAGAGGGAAACGGGTCGAACCTTGCGCCGGGTCAAACGGTCGGGCCCGTGCAGGGCCCGCCATGATCAGGAACGCACAGCCGCCGAAGCCGCAGCGGCGGGTTCCGCACGCCGCGCCTGCACCGCGATCCATTGCGCCAGGAAGGCGGCGGCAGCGAATGCCACGCCCGCGCCCACCCAGGGGCCCTGCCGCAGCCCGGCGTCCAGCAGCAGGCCGAAGGCCAGCGGCCCCAGGGCCGAGCCCACGTCCATGCCGGAGTACACCAGTCCGTAGACCGAGCCGGTGGAACCCTTGGGCGTGACGCGGCGGATCAGCATGTCGCGCGACGGCGCCGCGACGCCGGAGCAGAAGCCCGCCAGGGCCACCACCGGTGCGGCCATCACAGCCGGCACCAAACCCAGCGCCAGCACCACCAGCGTCAGGCCCGCCAGGATCAGGGCCACCATCACGGTGCGTTCGGTGCGCGGATTGGCCGACACCAGAAAGCCGCCCGCGGCCATGCCGACGGCCGAAGCCACCATGTAGCCGGACAGCGCCGAACTGGCCGCGACCTTGGACAGGTCGTACAGCTGGCCCAGCAAGGGGATGGTGTAGTTCTGCACCGAGGACAGCGCAATGGAGGTGCAGGCGAAGAACAGGAACGCGCCCCACAGCGCCGGCTTGGACAAGAGCGTGGTCAGCGTCGTCAGCACGCTTTCCTGCGGCTTTGCCGCGGGCTTGGGAGCGGCCTTGCCGGCTTCCACGTCCGCGTGGCCTTCCAGCGGCGACGGGCCGCCGATCAGATCGCGACCCAGAATCGTCAACAACAGCACCAAGGCCACCAGCCCGGCGGCGCTATAGGCCGCTACGCGCCAGTCTGCGAGCAAGGTGATGCTGGTCATGAAAACCGGGGTAAGCGCCCAGCCCAGATTGCCCGTCAGCCCGTGCGTGGAGAAGGCATGCCCCAGGCGCGGCGCGGAAATGCGATGGTTGATGATGGAATAGTCGGCCGGGTGGAAAACCGAATTGCCGATGCCGCCCACCACAGCCGCCGCCACCAGCATGGCGTAGCCGTTGGCCGATCCGATCAGCACGCCGGACAACACGAAGCACGCCAGCCCGAACCACAGCACCGGCCGCGCGCCGATGCGGTCCACCACGAAGCCCGAGGACGCCTGGCCGATGCCGGAAACCACATAGAACGTGGACACCAGCAGCCCAAGGCGGGCAAAGTCCAGGCCGAACTCGTTGCCCAGCGAGACATAGAGCGAGGGCAGGACCAGTTGGAAGAAGTGGGAGGAAGCGTGGGCGACCCCGATCAGCAGAATGATCTTCCAGTCGCGCCGGCGGGCGGCGGCGTCCAGGGCCAGGGTATTCGCAGCGGTGTTCATTGCAGGCGGCCGCGGTCAGCGGCAGGTGGCGCGGCGCCGATGCGGCGGTGCGCGGGTTGTCTCCGGCAACGTCCGGATGTTCCGGGCGTTGGACTGTAGGCGCCGTCCCGGACACGCCGGCGGATCGCTCTTGGTATGTAACGGCGGCCGCCTTGCGCGAGCCGTGCCGCCGCTCTGCCAAACAAAAATACGGACTCTGGACTACATGGCCTTTTCGCGGATGGCAGGCCACGCGCGCTGCAGGTAATACAGCATCGACCACACCGTCAGTACCGCCGCCACGATGATCAGCACATCGCCCAGCAGGCGCGAGCTGACGCCGTAGATCGGCTGGTTGTACAGCAGGCAGGGAATCGCCACCATTTGCGCGGCCGTCTTGAACTTGCCCAGCCGGTGCACCGCCACGCTGGCGCTGGCGCCGATCTTGGCCATCCATTCGCGCAGCGCGGAAATCGTGATTTCACGGCCGATGATGATCAGGGAAATAAAGGCGTCGACGCGGCTGAGGTCCAGCAGGACGATCAGGGCCGCGCAGACCATCAGCTTGTCGGCGACCGGATCCAGGAAGGCCCCGAACGCCGAGGTCTGGTTCCAGCGGCGGGCCAGCCAGCCATCGAACCAGTCGGTCAGCGCCGCAATAATGAAAGCCCAGGCGGCGAAAGTGTCGCGCACAGGGACCGACATCCAGCTTTCGGGCAGGTAGAACAGCCCGACCACCAGCGGAATCATGGCGATGCGCAGCCATGTCAGGATAATGGGTACATTAATTGGCATAGTGTCCGTATGCTAACAGTAAGACGCCCCCCCGAAGCGCCTGAGGCGCTTCCCCCCCAGGGGGGCGCCGCTGCGGACCGGCGGAGCCGGATCCGCGCGGCCCGGCGGGCGCTACGCCGGTTGCTGCGTCTGTAACCGAGCAGAGGGTGAGTAACCGCCGGCATTTATGCATGGCGGCTACCGCAGGGCTTCATAGATGCGGATCGCCAGGTCTTGGGAGATGCCGTCGACCGAGGCCAGGTCTTCGATGCTGGCCGAAGCCACGCCGGAGAAGCCGCCGAAACGGGCCAGCAGGCGCTGGCGGCGGCGGGCGCCGATGCCTTCGATTTCTTCCAGGCGAGAAACGTTGCGGGCCTTGGCGCGGCGGGCGCGCATGCCGGTGATGGCGAAGCGGTGCGCCTCGTCGCGCACTTGGGCGATCAGCATCAGCGCGGCGGATTCGCCGCCCAGCGCCACCGGCGGGCGGGCGTCGGCGAACACCAGGGTCTCCAGGCCGACCTTGCGCCCTTCCCCCTTGGCCACGCCTACCAACGTCTGGATATCCAGGCCCAGTTCCACGAACACCTGGCGGGCGACTTCCACCTGGCCCTTGCCGCCGTCGATCAGCACCAGGCCGGGCATGGGCGCCTCGCCGTCCGCCACCTTGGCGAAGCGGCGGCTCAGTACCTGGCGCATCGCGGCGTAATCGTCGCCCGGCGTGATGCCGGCGATGTTGTAGCGGCGGTACAGCGACGGCTGCATGTCGTGGTGTTCGAACACCACGCAGGACGCCTGGGTTGCTTCGCCCGCCGTGTGGCTGATGTCGAAGCATTCGATGCGCAACGCGTCGAGCGCGGCTTCGTCCGTGTCCAGGTCCAGCGCCTCGGCCAGCGCCAGTGTCCGGGCGGCGCGGGCGCCGGACTCGGTCAAGGCGCGGGCCAAGGCCATTTCGGCGTTCTTGGCCGCCTGCTCCAGCCAGGCGCGGCGCGCGCCTTGCGGACGCGTCAGCACCCGCGACGGGCGTCCGCCCGCCTGTTCCACCAACAGGCCGATCAGGTCAGGATCCGGCAAGGCGTGCGAACAGACCAGCACCGGCGGCATGGCATTGTCGGTGTAGTGCTGGGCCACGAAGGCTTCCAGCACCTGCGGCGCGGCCTCGCCCTCGGCATGCGTGGGAAAGAATGGCTTGTCGCCCAGATGGCGGCCGCCCCGCACCATGGCCAGATTGACGCAGACCTTGCCGCCCGCGATCGCCACCGCAATGATGTCGGTGTCCTCGCCGCTGACGTTTTCCATGGTCTGCTGGTGCAATACGCGCGCCAGCGACCCCATCTGGTCGCGCAGCGCCGCCGCTTCCTCGAAGCGCAGTTCGCTGGCCGCCTGCTGCATCCGGCTTTCGATTTCGCCCATCACCTCCTTGGCTTCCCCGTTGAGGAAGCGCACGGCGCGCTGCACGTCGCGCTCGTAGTCGGCGGCTTCGATCGCGCCGACGCAGGGCGCCGAGCAGCGCCCGATCTGATGCAGCAGACAGGGTCGCGAACGGTTGGCGAAGACCGAGTCCTCACAGGTCCGCAGGCGGAATACCTTCTGCAGGATCTGGATGGTCTCGCGCACGGCCCAGGCATTGGGGAACGGCCCGAAGTACTGGCCGCGCTTGTTGGTAGCGCCGCGGTAATAGGCAATGCGCGGCCATTCGTGGCCGGTGATCAGCAGGTAGGGATAAGACTTGTCGTCGCGGAACAGGATGTTGTAGCGCGGCTTCAGGGTCTTGATGAGGTTGTTTTCGAGGATCAGCGCTTCCGCTTCGGAGCGCGTCACCGTCACCTCCAGCCGCGCCACCTTCGCCACCATCTGGGCGATGCGGGGGCTGGCCAGGTTTTTCTGGAAATACGACGAGACGCGCTTCTTCAGGTCGCGCGCCTTGCCGACATACATGACCTCTCCGGCCGCATCCAGATGCCGGTACACGCCCGGCAGATGCGGCAGGTCAGCCAGGAACGATTTGAGATTGAAGTCGTCGGGCATTCTGATAACGGCTTTCAGCCTGCAAGGTATCCCAGTCCGGCGCGTCAAAGCGCGGCATCAGGCGGCGGATGCGCGCCACGGACTCGGGCGCGTGCTCGAACTTCAGGCGTTCGAGCAATTCGTCCGCCAGGTCCGGCCGGTTGCACACCAGCACCATATCGCAGCCGGCGCCCAGCGCCGCGTTGGCGCGGTCCAGGATGTCGCCCGCGACCGAGGCCCCTTCCATGGTCAGGTCGTCCGAGAACACCACTCCATCGTAGCCCAGGCGGGTGCGCAGGATGTCCTGCACCCAGCGCTTGGAGAAGCCGGCCGGGTGCTTGTCGACCTTGGGATAGATCACGTGCGCAGGCATCACCGACGGCAGCACTGCATCGCCCAGCCAGGCGTACGGCGCGGCATCGTCCTGCAGGATCTTGTCCAGCGGACGCGGGTCCACCGGGATCTCGTGGTGCGAATCCGCCTCCACGAAACCATGGCCGGGGAAATGCTTGCCGCAGGCCGACATGCCCGCCAGCTGCAAGCCCTGGATCAGCGCGCGCGACAGCATCGTGACCACGCGCGGGTCTTGGTGGAAGGCGCGAGTGCCGATCACCTTGCTGACGCCGTAGTCCAGGTCCAGCACCGGCGTGAAGCTCATGTCCACGCCGCAGGCGCGCAGCTCGGCGGCCAGCACGTAGCCGGCTTCGGTCGCAAGGCGCATGGCCTGCAGCGGATCGCGGTCCCACAACGCGCCCAGGTCGCGCATGGCGGGAAGCGCCGTGAAGCCGTCGTCGCGGAAGCGCTGCACACGGCCGCCTTCGTGGTCCACCAGAATCAAGAGCGGCTCCTTGCGGGCCTTGTGGATCTGGCGCGTCAGCTCGGTCAGTTGCTTGCGGCTTTCGAAGTTGCGCGCAAACAGGATCACGCCGCCCACCAGCGGATGGCGCAGGCGCTTCTTCTCCGCCTTCGTCAGCGAGTATCCCGCCACATCGACCATCACGGGGCCGGGCGGCAGGACCGCCCTGGATTTCTTCTTGGCCATGTCAGGCTGTCCTTCTGTCTAAGTCTGGCAAGCCGGCGGCGGACACGAGTCCGCCGATCAGGGCTTGCGTTCGACCACCACGTAAGCGGCGGCCATGTCGGATTCGTCGGTAATGGAAACGTGGGCCGCACCAAAGCGCTGCTCGTACCATTGCAGCAGTTCGGGCGCGATCACCAGCACGGGACGCCCGCCGGGCGCGTTCAGCGTCTGCACGCGCCGCCACGTCATGGGCATGCGCATGCCCAGGCCTATGGCCTTGGAAAACGCCTCCTTGGCCGCGAAGCGCGTAGCCAGGAAACGCAGGCCGCGCACCGGGTCGCGGGCGCGGCGCGCGTGGAACTTCTGCAGTTCTTCGACGCCCAGGATCTTTTCGGCAAAACGGTCGCCGTGGCGCGCCAGCGCGCGCTCGATGCGGTCGATGCGCAGCAGGTCCATGCCGATGCCGGCAATGGCGCCTGCGGGCGCAGCGGGGCGGGAAGCGTCAGACATGGGAATCAGCGCGCGGCCGCAGGAAAAAACGGGATACCGGGCTCGCGGTCACAGCCCGCGCAGCGCTTGCAGGCGGGCCTGCACCATCAGCGCCTTCATGTCGCGCACCGCTTTTTCCCAGCCGTCGAACACCGCCTGCGCCACGATGGCGTGGCCGATGTTGAGTTCGGAAATGCCTTCCAGCGCGGCCACCGGCTTGACGTTGCCGTAATGCAGGCCGTGGCCTGCGTTCACGCGCAAGCCGTGGCGCAGCCCTTCGGTCACGGCCAGGCGCAAGCGCTGCAGTTCGGCCTCGGCGGCCTCGCCTTCAGCTTCGGCGTAGGCGCCGGTGTGCAATTCGATCACCGGCGCGCCGGCCTTGGCCGCGGCCGCGATCTGCACAGGATCCGGATCGATGAAGAGCGACACGCGGATGCCGGCCTCGGCCAGCAGGCCCACCGCATCCGACACCGGCCCCATGGCGCCCGCGACTTCCAGGCCGCCTTCGGTCGTCAGTTCGGTGCGCTTTTCGGGCACCAGGCAAACGTCGCTGGGCTTGACCGCGCAGGCGATCTCCAGCATTTCCGCCGTCACCGCGCATTCCAGGTTCATGCGCGTACGCAATTGCGGACGCATGGCGTAGACGTCCTTGTCCTGGATATGGCGCCGGTCTTCACGCAGATGCAGCGTGATCAGATCGGCGCCGGCGTCCTCCGCGCGCAGCGCGGCGAGCACCGGGTCCGGATAGGTCGTGTGGCGCTGTTGCCGCAGCGTGGCAACGTGATCGATGTTTACACCAAGTTCTATCATTGCACTTTCGTTGTTTCTTCCCAGCCGCCGCCCAGGGCCTTGTACAGCTCCACGCGGTTGATCAGCGCGGCCAGGCCAGTCTGGACCAGGGCGAGCTGGGCATTGAAAAAGTCCACCTGCGCGGTCTGCACCTGCAGGTAGCTGTCGATACCATTGGTATAACGCAGATTCGACAGTTCCAGCGTGCGGCCGGACGCGTCCTGCAGGGCGCGCTGGGCATCCAGTTGCGCCCCGTAGGTGGCTTCGCCGGCCAGCGCGTCCGACACTTCGCGGAACGCCTGCTGGATGGACTGTTCGTACTGCGCCACGGCGATATTGTCGCGCGCCTTGGCCAGGTTCAGCCCTTCGCGGATGCTGCCGCCGGCAAACAGCGGCGTGGTGATCGACGGCGAGAAGCTCCAATAGCCCTGGCCGCCCTTGAACAGGTCGCCCAACGAGGGGCTGGCCACCCCTAGCAGGCCGGTCAGCGAGATGGTCGGGAAGAACGCCGCGCGCGCCGCGCCGATATTGGCGTTGGCGGACAGCAGCTGGTTTTCCGCGGCCATGATGTCCGGACGGCGCTCGAGCAGATCGGACGGCAGGCCGGCTGGCACCGTCGCCAGAAGCTGGTCGCGGCCGAACACGGCCGGCGCCGGCAGGTCCGGCGGCAAGGGCGTGCCGACCAGCAGCACCAGCGCGTTCATGGCCTGGGCCTGGGCGCGGGCCAGTTGCGCCAGATCGGACGAGGCCGTATCCAGCAGCGACTTGGCCTGGTTCAGGTCCAGCTCCGAAGCCACGCCGCCGTCGAAACGCCGCTTGACCAGGTCATAGGATTCCTGGCGCGACGCCAGGGTGCGCTGCGTCAGGTCCAGCTGGACCTCGGCGGCGCGCAGGTTGAAGTACGACTGCGCGACCGCGCCGACCAGCGTGATCTGCGCACTCTTCTGCGCCTGCTCGGTCGACAGGTACTGCTGATACGCCGCCTCGGAGAGGTTGCGCAGGCGGCCGAACAGGTCGATCTCGAAGGTGGTCAGGCCGATGCCTGCCTGGTACGAGCTGCTGATCGAACCCGCGCCGGGCTGCCGCATGTTCTGGGGCAGATGCTGACGCTGGCCCTGGATGCCGGCGCCGATGCTGGGCCATTGCGCGCCGCGCTGGATGCCGTATTGGGCGCGAGCCTCTTCCACGCGCTCCACCGCCACGCGCAGGTCGCGGTTGTTGACCAGCGCCAGCTCGATCAGGCTTTGCAGGCGCGGATCGCGGAAGAACTCGCGCCAGCCCAGATTGGCCGCCGGCGTGCCGTCCTGCGGCATGACCGCGGTGGACGGCTGGGTGCCCAGCGAGGTGGGCTTGGCGTAGCCGCCATACTGCACCTTGGGCTGATCGGGCCACGTACCGGAAACCGGCGCATCGGGGCGCTTGTAATCGGGCGCCAGCGAGCAGCCGGCCAACGCCACCGCCACGAAAGCGGACAAGGCGGTCTGTTTGAACTTCAGGGCTTTCATTCCTTGCCCTCCTGGCCACCGTTGGGTTGTGCGGGGTGTTGCGCGGCAGCGTCCGGGGCAACCTGACCGGCCGCCTTCTTGGCCGCCTGCTCTTCCTCGAAGGCGCGCAGTTCGGCGCCCAGCAGGCGCGGCCGGGTCTTGAACAGGCCCAGCACCACCACGAAGAAGGTCGGCACGAAAATCACCGCGAACGGCGTGGCGGCCAACATGCCGCCCAGCACGCCCAGACCCACGGCGCGCTGGCTGGCGGCGCCTGCGCCGGTCGCCATGGCCAGGGGCACCACGCCCAGGATGAAGGCCAGCGACGTCATCAAGATGGGACGGAACCGCAGCCTCGCGGCTTCCACCGCGGATTCATACAGCCCCATGCCGCGAGCGTACTGATCCTTGGCGAATTCCACGATAAGAATGGCGTTCTTGGCCGCCAAGCCGATCACGGTCACCATGCCCACCTGGAAGTACACGTCGTTGGACATGCCCAGCGCGCTGATCAACGCCACCGCGCCCAGCATACCCAGCGGCACCACCAGCATCACCGAAATCGGGATGGCCCAGCTTTCATACAGGGCGGCCAGCACCAGGAACACCACCAGCAGCGACAGGCCCATCAGGATCGGAGCCTGGTTGCCGGCCTGGCGTTCCTGGTAGGAAAGGCCGTTCCACTCGTAGCCGAAGCCCTGCGGCAACTGGCCCACCAGACGCTCCATCTCGGCCATCGCCTCGCCCGTGGTGTAACCAGGGGCGGCGTCGCCGCCGATACGCATGGACTCGTAGCTGTTGTAGCGCACCACCTGCACCGGACCCTGCTTCCACTCGGCCTTGACGAAGGTGGACAGCGGCACCATGCCGCCCTGGCTGTTGCGGGCGTTCAGCTGCAGCACGTCATTGAGCTGCATGCGGTACGGCGCGTCGGCCTGCACCCAGATGTTCTGCATCCGGCCCAGGTTGGGGAACTTGCTCAGGTAGGCGGAACCGACCGCGGTGGAAATCAGCGAGGCGGCCTCGTTGAAGTCCACGCCCAGCGCAGCCGCTTTCTCGCGGTCGATGGTCAGGCTGAGCTGCGCGCCCGGCCCCAGGCCGGTGATGCGCACCTGCGACAGCACGGGGCTCTTCATGACCAGGCCCATGAGTTCGCCGGTGGCCGCGGCCAGGGCGGCGGAACCCGCCGCGCCGCGATCCTGCAGGCGGAAGTCGAAGCCGGTCGCGTTGCCCAGGGACGAAATGGCGGGTGGCACCAAGGTGAACACCTGCGCGTCATGGATGCCCATCAGCTGCTTTTCGAAGGCATGGAAGGCAATGGCGCCCGCCGAGTCCTGGCGCGACTTGCGCTCGCTGAAGTCCTTCAGCGTGACGAAGGCGATAGCGGCGTTCAGGCCGTTGCCGTTGAAGCTGTAGCCCTGCACGGCGATGATGTTCTCGACCGCGGGCACGTCCGAGAAGTACTTCTCGACCTGCTCGATGACCTCGACCGTGCGGTTGGCGGTAGCGCCGGTGGGCAGCTCGATGTTGCTGACCACGTAGCCCTGGTCTTCCTCGGGCAGGAAGGACGAAGGCAGGCGCAGGTACAGCCAGCCCAGCAGCACGACCAGCAGCAGGAACGCCAGCATCATGCGGCCGCCCTTGTGCAGGATGCGCGACACCCAGTTCTGGTAGTTGTGGGTGGTGGCGTCGAACTTGCGGTTGAACCAGCCGAAGAAGCCCTTCTTGTCCTCGTGGTGGCCCTTGGGCACCGGCTTGAGGATGGTGGCGCACAGCGCCGGGGTGAAGGTCAGGGCCAGCAGTGCCGAGAAGAAGATCGACACGGCCATCGCGATCGAGAACTGGCGGTAGATCACACCCACCGAACCGCTCATGAAGGCCAGCGGCAGGAACACCGTCACCAGCACCAGCGTAATGCCGATGATGGCGCCGCTGATCTGCGGCATCGCTTTCTTGGTGGCTTCCTTGGGTGGCAAGCCCTCTGTGGACATGATCCGCTCGACGTTTTCCACCACCACGATGGCGTCGTCCACCAGAATCCCGATGGCCAGCACCATGGCGAACATGGTCAGCACGTTGATGGAGAACCCGAGCGCCAGCATCACCGCGAACGCCCCCAGCATGGCCACCGGCACCACCAGGGCCGGGATCAGGGTGTAGCGGACATTCTGCAGGAACAGGTACATCACCAGGAACACCAGCACCATGGCTTCCGCCAGGGTGTGGACCACCTGCTCGATGGACACCTTGACGTAGGGCGCCGTGTCGTACGGAATGGAGTACGTGATGTTGCCCGGGAAGTACTTGGACAGCTCTTCCATCTGCTGGCGCACGCCCTGGGCGGTGGCCAGCGCGTTGGCGTTGGGCGACAGCACGATGGCGAATGCGGCCGTCGGCTTGCCGTTCAGGCGGGCGCCGAACTGGTAGTTGTCCGCGCCGACTTCGATGCGGGCGACGTCGCGCAGCAGCACCTTGGAGCCGTCGGTGTTGGCGCGCAGGACGATCTTGCCGAAGCCCTCCACCGTGCTCAGCTGGCCGTTGGCCGTGACCGTGGCGGTGATGCGCTGCGAATCCGGGTTGGGCGGCGCGCCGATGCTGCCGCCGGAAATCACCACGTTCTGCTGGGCGATGGCCTGGTTGACCTGCGACATGCTCAGGTTGAACCCGACCAGCTTGGCGGGATCGACCCACACGCGCATGGCGCGCGGCGCCGCGAACAGCTGGAACTGGCCCACGCCGGGCACGCGGGAAACCGGGTTCTTGATGTTGCGGGTGATGTAGTCGGCCAGCGCCGTCTGGTCCAGCGAACCGTCCGTGGACGACACCGCCGCCACCATCAGGAAGCCGGTACTGGTCTGCTCATATTGCAGGCCCTGCTGCTGCACGGCGGTGGGCAACTGCGCGACCACGTTGGACACGCGGTTCTGCACGTCCACCTGCGCCAAGTCTGGATTGGTGCCAGGAGCGAAGGTCGCGGTGATGGTCGAGGTGCCGTAGGAATCGCTGACCGACTCGTAGTAGATCAGGCCCTTGGCGCCGTTGAGCTGGTCTTCGATGATACTGGTGACCTGCTCGGCCACTTCGTTGGCCGACGCGCCGGGGTACGTGGCCGTGATCGTGATCGCGGGCGGCGCTACGTCCGGGTACTGCGAAATCGGCATGTTCGGGATCGCCAGCACCCCGGCCAGCAGGATGAACAGGGCGACTACCCAGGCGAAAATCGGTCTATCAATAAAAAATTGCGGCATGTGGGCTGACTCTGAAAGCGATGCTCACCAAAGAGGAACGCGGCGCTTGCGCCGCGTGCCGCTTAAGATTTCTGGCCTGCGGCCTTGTCCTGCTGCGCAGGTTCGGCCGGCTTGGCGCCAGGCTGCGGGGCGGATTCCGCTGGCTTGGCACCCGGTTGCGCGGGCGCCTGGCCGCCCGGGGCGGGCGTGCCGTTCTTCCATTCGCTGGCCTGAACCGGAGCGCCCGGGCGAACCTTCTGGAATCCTTCCACCACGACCACGTCGCCGGCCTTCAGGCCGCTGGTGACGATCCAGTTGCTCTTGAGGGCGCCGCCGGTGGTGACCGGAATCTGCTCGATCTTGTTGTCCTTGACCAGCATCAGGCTTTGCAGGCCGTCCGCGGTACGCTGCAGCGCTTGCTGCGGCACCATCAGGGCCTTGTCGTCCACGCCCTGCTCGAGGCGCACGCGCACGTACATGCCGGGCAGCAGGATGCCATCGGGGTTGGGGACTTCGGCGCGCAGGTTCACCTGGCCCGTGGTCGGATCCACGGTGATGCCGGTGAACAGCAGCTTGCCCGGCTGGCCGTATTCGGAGCCGTCTTCCAGCACGATGGTGGCGCGCGCCGTATCCTTGCCGACCTGTTGCAGTTGGCCGCTGGCGAAGGCGCGGCGCAAGGATGCGAGTTCCGCGGTGGACTGGGTGAAGTCGACGTAGATCGGATCCAGCTGCTGCACCGTGGCCATCTGCGTGGCCGAAGTGGCCTCGACCAGCGCGCCTTCGGTGACCAGCGGCTTGCCGATGCGGCCGGTAATGGGCGAGGTGACGTCGGTGTAGCCGAGGTTGATGGCGGCATTGTCCTGCGCCGCCTTGGCGGCGGCGACGGAGGCGTCGGCCTGGCGGTACGAAGCCACGGCGTTGTCGTATTCCTGCTTGCTGACGGCGTTGGCCTTGACCAGCGGGGCGTAACGGTCGGCCAGCAGCTTGGCGCTGAACAGGTTGGCCTGCGCCTGCTTGAGCTGCGCCGTCGCCTGATCGTAGGCAGCCTTGTAGGGCGCCGGATCGATCTTGAAGAGCAGTTGGTTTTCCTTGACGTCGCCGCCTTGCTCGAAGGCGATCTTCTGGACGATGCCGGTGACCCGCGAACGGATCTGCGCATCCCGGACGGCGTCGACGCGGCCGGGCAATTCGGACACGATGGGCGCGCGCTGCGGCTGGATCGTAATGACGCTGACCTGGGGCATGCCTGGATTCATGTGCGGCTTTTCGCCGCAACCAGCCAATATCAGTGCGAGGACCCCGCCGGAAAAAGCCAGCCCTGAAACACGTTTAGGCGAAAACCGCATTGAAACCCCCGCGTAGCGTAATTAACCGTAATCGCGTCATGTAATCGCAGTATTTAAGCGCGGCATTGGCCACGTTAAATAAGAAGCATGCGTCATCAAGGCACGTAATCAGCCCAGTAATGTAACTCAGTTATTGGGGAAATCACTGATTTTTAGTGCTTCAAATGCCACGCGCGCGGGGATTTCATACAACAGATCAGCTCTCGGAAAGCTCCCGCAACTTGCCCAGGAACACATAGCCCATGCCGTGCACGGTATGCAGCGGCAGCCTGGCGCCGGCCAGCAGGACCTTGCCGCGCAGGCGGCAGATCGCCACATTCAGTGTGCGCATGGTGGTGCGTTTGCGCACCGCCATGAATTCATCGCGCCGCAATTCCCTGGCGGGATTGCCCGCCAGGCAAAGCAGGCAGGTACGCTCCAGGGCTGTCAGGCCGATGCGGGCTCCATGGGGCGTAAGCAGTGTCCAGCCCTGGTAGACCAGGGACCACCAGCCGTCCATGGCGTAAGAAGTGTCGGCCGCGCGGGCGGGCGCGACCTGTGCAAGGCGAGCGGGGGCATTCACGACGGATCTCCACCAGGAAGGCCCGCGCCGCACGGGGTGGCGGCCGGTTCCCGGAACAAGGTTGCAATTGGCCCCGAAAGCCTACCGCTGGAACCCGTGGGCGTTGAAATTGCAAGGCATCTATAAGACCAATCCGGCAGGAAATCCGTCCGGACTTTGTCCAGATGTGCCGCACTCGCCCCCCCTGCCCGCCAGCTCAGGTGCGCTTGCCGTTGCGATGGATATCGTGAGTGACGAAACAACTGTCCTGGGTCGGACGGGCCAGGATCCCGGGCTTGGCGAGCGTCGCGCGGATGTCGGCCAGGCCCGACTCCCAGTGCTCGCGCATGGCCTCGGTGCCGAATTCGTAGTCCTTGGAAAAGCGCTCGCGGTGCTTGGACTCGTAGATGAGGTTGATGATGTTGGTGGCCGGCGTATGGGACAGCTTGCGGATCTCGGCGAACTCCGCCGCGTTGCGCTCGGCCGCCGGCAGCTTCGCCAGCAGGCGTTGCAGGCCGTGGCGCAGCTTGAGCACGCGCCGCAGCTGGTCCGTGACCAGGCGGGTGCGGCTGGAGTACTGGATATCCTTCTGGCGCTCGGCCACTTCCTCCAGGTTGCTCGGCAGGCCGCCGCGCGCTGGCCACAGATCGACCTGGAACGCCAGCGTGTCCCGCATGCTGTCGGTGGTCAGCACTTGTGCCAGCGGCGTGTTGGACACGACGCCGCCGTCCCAATAGTGTTCGCCGTCGATCTCGACGGAAGGGAAGCCTGGCGGCAAGGCGCCCGAGGCCATGATGTGCTCGGGCCGCAGCGTGTCCTTCAGGCTGTCGAAGTAGGCGAAGTTGCCGGTCCGCACGTTGACCACGCCAAAGCTGGCGCGCACGGCCCCGCTATTGAGCAGGTCGAAGTCCACGAACTCCCGCAAGGTCGCAGCCAGCGGCGTGGTGTCGTAGAAGCTGGTGGACGCCGCGCCCCTGCCATGCACCAGGTAGGGCGGCGGAAAACGCGGTTTGAAGAAGCCTGGCTGGCCCGAGAACAAGGCCTGGAAGGCTGACACATGCCCGTTCATGACCGGCGAACCAAAGCCGAACGGCAAGCCTTCGAACATGGGACCGAGCGTCTCGCCCCAGGGTACCGAAGCGAAACCCGCCGGCCGGCAGATGGCTTCCCAGAAGCCGCGCAGGCGCTCCACGCGCTCGTCCTCGGGCGACCCCGCGATGATGGCCGCGTTGATCGACCCGATGGAAATGCCGGAAATCCAGTTGGGCCGGATACCCGCTTCGTGCAGCCCCTGGTACACCCCGGCCTGGTAGGCCCCCAGCGCCCCGCCGCCTTGCAGCACCAGGGCGACGACTTCATAGGGCGGCGTATCGCCGGTGTCTTGCTTCGGAGCCTTGCGGCGAGTACTCATGCGGCTTCCTCTAGGCAGGGCCGGCGGACCGCCCTACTTGTTTTTGTCCGGCAACTGCGGCGCAGCCACGCCCGCGCGGAACGGATACTTGGAGAAGATCTGCGCTACCACCTTGTCCGTGTTCTCGGGCGAGGCGCTGGCATCGGGCTGGACCTCGCCCACCGCCACGCCTTCCCACACCAGCTGTCTGCGGCGCGCGTCGACGAGGTCGATGTTCAAGGTGCCCTCAGTATATTGGTAGACGTCATCGCCCCAGCCGTAGCCGGGCCAGCCGCCATAGAAGCCGGCGCGATAGCCGTAGTACGGACCCATGGGCGGCGCGGCCGGAGTGACCTGCACCTTCTGCTGCAGCTTGGCGCTGAAGTTGACCAGCAGGTCGGGATTTGCTGCGCTATAGGTATAGCCGCGCATTTCCATCTGGCCGCGCGTGGCGTTCTTCAGGCGCTCGGTCAGCAAGGTGCTGTAGCCGGCCTTGTCGGTGCCCAACGGCGTCATGTACCCGAAGGTTCGGTACTGCGCGAAATTTGCCTGATGATCGTAGTCGCTCTTGACGTCAGGGCCAGTGGCGCAGGCCGCCAACAACGCCGTCATGGAACCCGCAACCAGCAATTTGAACGCTTTCATGTCGTTTTCTCCGTGAGCCCGATGCCTGAACATAGTGCCGCGAAGCCTGCAAAATTTCAACAGAATCTCATTCGCATCGCGTCCGCCGTGAACCACGGGCACAGCCCCCGTCCATTACACTTTCAGCTATCCCATACCCTGACCACGGCACGACAAAGATGTTGGAACTCGACGGCTCGATTTGGTTTCGCTCCGGCGCCCAGACCTGGGGCGGAAAAAACCGCATAGACCTGCTGGCGCAGATCGACGCCACGGGATCCATCACGGCCGCCGCGCGCGCCGTGGGCATGAGCTACAAGGGCGCATGGGACGCCATCGACGCCATGAACAATCTGGCGGGCGAGCCTTTGGTGATCAGGGCCGCCGGCGGCAAGGGCGGCGGCGGCACGCGCCTGACGGACCGCGCGCGCGGCCTGATCGGCACCTTCCGCGCCCTGGAAGCCGAACACCGCAAGTTCATGGAAAACCTGACCCGCGCTGGCGTGAACGCCAGTGGCGACATCGATCTCATGAGGCGTTTCATGCTCAAGACCAGCGCACGCAACAAACTGCTAGGCACCGTCATCCAGATCCGCGCCGGCGCCGTCAATGACGAAATCGTGCTGCGCATCGCGGGGGGCCTGACCATCACGGCCACCATCACCCGTGAAAGCACGCAGGAATTGGGGCTGGCGACCGGCAAGGAAGCCATCGCGCTGATCAAGGCGTCGTCCGTCATCGTGGGCGCGCCCGGCCCCGGCCTGCGCCTGTCGGCGCGTAATCAGCTGCCGGGCAAGATCACGGCATTGCGCCCGGGCGCCGTCAATAGCGAGATCCTGATCGGACTGGACGGCGGCATGACGCTGGCGGCCATCGTCACCAATGAAAGCGCGCAGGACCTGGGATTGGACGCAGGCGCCGACGCGGTGGCGATCTTCAAGGCTTCCAGCGTGATTCTGGGCGTGCTGGACTGAGCCGATCAGACGCCCACGTCTTCATCGTGGCGTCGCACCCTGCCCTCGCGCACTTCGAACACCTCGTCGGCCAGCGCATCCACATCCGCCGGGTCGTGCGTGATCAGCAGCATCGGCACGTCCAGCTGGCGCTGCAAGGCATTCAGTTCCAGCCGCATCTTGCCGCGCAACTGCGAATCCAGCGCTGAAAAGGGCTCGTCCAGCAGCAGGATGTCGGGCCGCAGCATGAGGGCTCGAGCCAACGCCACCCGCTGCTTCTGGCCGCCGGATATCTCGCTGGGATAGCTGCCCACGATGGAACCCAGTTCGAACGCGTCCACCCAGCGCTGCGCCTCGGGCCCGACCTCGCGCCGGGGCGGGTTGCGCCAGCCGCGGCGCAGCCCGAAAGCGATGTTCTGCGCCACTGTCAGGTGGGGAAACAGGGCGTAGTCCTGGAACAGGTAGGCCACCCGGCGCGATTGCGCCGGCAGGTTGACGCCGGCGTCCGTGTCGAACAGCACGCGGCCGTTGATCTCGATGCGGCCCGCGTCAGGGCGCAGCAGGCCCGCCACCGCGCGCAGGGTCAGGCTCTTGCCCGCGCCCGAGGGGCCGAACAGCGCTATACGCTTGGCTGACGAATCGAATGCGACGTCCAGCGCGAAGCGCCGGTCGCCGGACACCATCTGCTTGCGCACCTGGATGCTGACGCTCATAGCGCGCTCCCGTTGCGCCGGCCGCTGCTGACGGGCACCAGCTTGCCGGCCAGCAGCAGGACCACCACGCAGGTCACCGAGGTGACCAGCACCAGCATGTTGGCCGTGGCGTCGTCGCCCGCCTGCACCGCCTCGTAGATGGCGACCGACAGAGTCTGTGTCCGTCCCGGCAGGTTGCCGGCGATCATCAGCGTGGCGCCGAATTCGCCCAGCGCCCGCGCGAAGGCCAGCAGCACCCCGGCGGCGATGCCGCGCGCGGCCAGCGGCAAGGTGACGCGGAAGAAGACCCCCGCTTCGCACACTCCCAACACGCGCGCCGCGCTTTCCAGTTGGCTATCAACGTTCTCGAAGGCGGCCCGGGCGGATTTGAACACCAGCGGAAAAGCCACCACCGAAGCCGCGATCACCGCGCCCTGCCAGGTGAAGACCAGTTCGATGCCCCAGCCCGCCAACGTCTCGCCGATGATGCCGCGGCGCCCCAGCAGCACCAGCAGGTAGTAGCCGAGCACCGTGGGCGGCAACACCAGCGGCAAGGTCAACAGCGCGTCCAGCAGGTCGCGCCCCGGCCAGCGCCAGCGCGACAGGCCATAGGCCGCGGCGGTGCCCGCCACGGTCGCCAACAGCGTTGCCCAGCCCGCCACTTTCAGGGAAAGCAGCAGGGGCACCCAAACCGGATCACTCATCAATGCCTACGATTCAACGGATATCAGGGCTTCTGGAAGCCGTAGCGCGACAGTATCGCCTGACCTGCGGGAGACAGCACATAGGCAACGAAGCTTTCGGCTTCCTTGGCAGCGGCTTCACGGGTGGTGACGGCGATGGGATAAGTGACCGGCGTCTGCGAAGGCACGCGTACCGCGACCTTGACCTTGTCCGCCATGATGGCCGCGTCGGTCGCGAACACGAAGCCCGCATCGACCTCGCCGCGCGCCACGTAGTCCAGGCTCTGGCGCACGTTCTGGGCCAGCACGCTCTTGGCCTGCACCGCGCTCCAGAGGCCGGCCGTCTCCAGCGCGCCCTGCGTGTAGCGGCCCACCGGCACCGATGCCGGGTTGCCATAGGCGATGCGCTTGATGTCGTCGCGGGTCAGGTCCTTGAGCGCGGTGATGTTGGCCTTGCTGTCCGTCGGGACGATCAGCACCACCTGATTGGCGGCAAAGTCCACGCGGGAGGCCGGCTTGACGGCCTTTTCCTCGACCGCCTTGTCCATGGCCTTCTGGTCCGCCGAGGCGAACACATCGGCCGGCGCGCCCTTGACGATCTGCTGCAGCAGCACGTCGGACGCGCCGAAGTTCAGGATGACCTTGGTGCCGGCATGCTCTTTTTCGTAGCCTTGCGCGACTTCCTTGAAGGCGTTGGTCAGGCTGGCGGCGGCCGACACCACCAGGTCGCCGGCAGTGGCGTTGGCGCTCCATGCGGCGGCCAGCGCCAAGGACAGCGCCACGATCGGACGTTTGCGGAACATGTTCTTCTCCCGGGGAAATCGCTAAGTCGGTAACGAAATATATATAGGTATATAACGCTCGTCAATTTGGCTACCCAGAGAGCATTGAGCAATATCAAGGAGTGGCGGGCGCGGGCTTCAGCCGCGCGCCACCGTGGTCGCGTGCACCGCCTCGGGCGCCAGCCGCGCCTGCAGGTGCTCCAGCGCCAGCTCGGGCCGCGCCGCGCCGCACATGAAGATGTCCAGCGCCGCGAACGCATGCTCGGGCCAGGTGTGGATGCTGATGTGGGATTCGCTCAGCAGGACCACGCCGGTCACGCCCGCGCCCTCGCCGAAATGATGGAAATGCGCGCTCAGCACGTGCGCGCCCGCCGCCTGCGCCGCGGCGATCAGGTCGCGTTCCAGCGCTTGCGCGTCTGTCAGGCGATCCGCCGGCACGCCGCGGAAATCCGCCAGCACGTGGCGGCCGGGTGTGGCGTGCGGGGTCACTTGTGGGACCCACCCGAGGACCAGCCCGATCCGCCCGAAGAACTGCTGCCCCAGCTGCTGCTGGAGCCGCCGCTGGACATGCGCGCACCGGGGGTGTTGAAGCCGGTGGCGAAAATCACCACCACGATGGCGTAGACGGTGTAAAAGAGCTTGCCCATCCTGTTTATTCGTCCTTGCCAGATAATTTGTCCGCCACCGCCGCCGGAATCCACAGGAACGCCGCGCCGATCAGGATCGGAACGATGCCGCCACTGAAAATGGTGTCGATATTCAGGAAGGCCAGCACGATCATGGCCGTCCAGGCGAACTTGCGATAGCCCCCGGGCTTGCCGCTGAGCGGCATGGCCTTCTGCTTGGCAAGTTCGGGATCGCCGAACCATTCAGCCAACTGCGCCGGCGCCACCGGCCCCGAGGCGGACCAGCCCAATTCGGACTCGCTCAGTTCGCGGGTCAGCTTGAGGTTGCCGGCCTTGTAATCCGTGATCTTGGTGCTGTCGCCGACCTTGACGCGCCAGTTGAAGGCGCCCAGGGCCAGTTCCACGCGCGAGGTGTAGTCGTACAGCTTCTGATAAAGCTTGGAGCGCCAGCGCACGCTGCTGGCGTTGTTGTGGCTGGGCCAGGTGTCGCATACCTGCGCCCGCTCCCAGCCCTCGTCGGTTTCCACCAGCCAGATGAAACCCTTTGCGGGATTGAACAGCAGGTATTCGATCCAGTCGGACGGTTCCTCGGGATCCGGATCGGCGCACTTCATCAGGCCGATGAGCGTATAGGACGCGCCATCGATCTTGGCCACCGCGCCCAGCGACAAGGTGGTCTTGATGGCTTTGACCTTGCGGGCCTTTTCGATGACTTCGGCCGTGGGCCCCGAGCAGTCGACCGCGGCGGCGCACGAGGGGCAGACCACTTGCGTGGCCATGGCGGCCACGAAGCTTATCGGGCCGCCGCAGTTGGGGCAGTCCAGCGCCTTGATCTGGCCGCGGAAACGGCCGGCGGTCTCCTCGACCTGCTCGTTGGTCCGCAGCGATGCCGCCTGCATGGCGGACAGGTCGAATGCCTTGCCGATGTACAGCTCGGGCTCGGGCCCGTCGGAAAAGTCCAGCGTCAGGAACGCGTCCAGGCAGCGGTAGTCGGCCACCTTGGCCAACCAACCTTCGCCCGGCACGAAGGGCAACTCGCCTTGCGTGCCGCCCGCCTGGCAGGCGCGCACGTCGGCGGCCGTGAAGCGCTGGCCGTCCAGCTTCAGTTCATCGCCGGGCGCGATGTCGTCGAACGCCGGCATGCCCTGCGTAGACTTGACCTTGCGCCGCCGGGTCACGGCGTACTGGCCCGACGCGTCCGACAGCCAGCCGTCGGAACCGTCCTCGAACCACAGGTACCACTCGTTCCAGAAGCCGTCGTCGTAGCGCAGCTGGACGCGGCCGATCAGGTCGAAGCGCTTGCCTTCATAAGTGCCGGCCGCGCCCAGGCACAAGGGCGAGTAGTCCTCCAGGACCTCGGCCGCCTCGCCGATGCGCTTGACCGACTCGGCGTCCTTCAGCAAGGTGCTGCGGCAGGCGCCGCAGACCGCCATGACCGATGCCGCGGACGTGAACTTGACTGGGGCGCCGCACTGCGGACACAGAACCTGCTGCATGGAGCCTTAGCTGGTGAGTTTCTTCAGCACTTCGGCCTTGGCCGAATCGTAGTCCGCGGCCGTGATCAGGCCCTTGTCCAGCAGATCCTTGAGCTGCTGCAGCCGCTGCGCCGGATCTGCGCCCGCGGCGGCGGGCGCCTGCTGGGCGGGCTGCGGCGCGGCCTGCGGCTGCCCCTGGGCGCCTGCCAAGCCCGCGGCCATGGTCTGGCCCAGCGCCGCGCCGGCCGCCAGGCCCGCGCCGATGCCGGCGATGCCGCCTTCGTTCTGCGCGGCCATCGGTATGGCCGTGGCGGTCTGGTACTGGGTGAACTTGCCCAGGTCGCCGGCCATGCCCATGGAGATCCGCGTGTCCAGCGCCTTCTGCAGCTCTTCCGGCAGCGACACGTTCTCGACCGTGAAGTTGTCCAGCTTGACGCCGTAGCGGTCGAACACCGGCGCCAGCTGTTCAGCGATGCTTTGCGACATCAGCCCCTGGTTGCCGGCCATGTCCAGGAACGGCACCTTGGAGCCGCCCAGCGCCGTCGTCATCGCCGCGACCACCATGTTGCGCAGTTGCGCTTCCAGGTCGTCGACGGTGTATTCGTCGCGCGTGCCGCTGATCTCGCGGTAGAACTTGGCGGGATCGGAGATCTGATAGGAATACACGCCGAAAGCGCGCAGCCGCACCATGCCGAATTCGCTGTCGCGCAGCGTCACCGGCTGCGCCGTGCCCCAGCGCCGGCCCAGTTGCAGGCGCGTGCTGAAGAAGATCACATCCGACTTGAAGGGAGACTCGAACAGCTTGTCCCAGTTCTTCAGGTAGGTCAGGATCGGCAGCGTCTGCGTGGTCAGCTTGTACATGCCGGGGCCGAACACGTCGGCCACCTTGCCTTCGTTGACGAACACCGCCATCTGCGATTCGCGCACGGTCAGGCTGGCGCCGTACTGGATTTCGAAATCCTGCATGGGATGACGCCAGGCGAGCACGCCGTCGCGGTCCTCGTTCCATTGCAGGATGTCGATGAACTGTTTGCGGATGAATGAACCGAGACTCATGAGTCGTTCTCCTGTCAGATCGAGTGCGGCGCGCGGCCGCGTCAGGTCAGGCTGGCGGCGTTGACGATGCCCGCGGCGATGGAAATCGAGCCGATCAGCCCGCCCATGGCGATGTTGTTTTCTTCGATGGCCTCGTTCATGCCGCGCACGGTCTGGGATACGCCCACGTACACGACCAGCTGCACCAGCATGGCCACCAGGCCCCACAGCAGGAACATGGCATAGCTGGCATGGATCGCGATGCTGGAGCACAAGGTGAAGCTGAAGCCGACCAGCGCGCCGCCATACGACAGCGCGGCGGCGATATTGCCTTCGCGGATCAGCTCGAATTCCTTGTAGCGCGTGACGGCCGTGTAGACCAAGGTGAAGACACCCAGCATGGCAAGCGCAGATGCCATGTAGATAAGATAGGTCACCACCGGATGCATTGCTTCTCCCATTGCCGCCCTCCTAATTGCGCGCAGTATATACGGCGCGTTCGATATACTGCGAACGCATTTTTCGTGTCGGACACCTCATGCGCGACCGCGTTCTCATCCTTTCGGTATTGATCGTCGCCTCCTGCGGTTTGGGCTATGAGCTCATCAGCAGCGCGCTGGCCAGCTATTTGCTGGGGGATTCGATACTGCAGTTCTCTTCCGTCATCGGCTGCTATCTCTTCGCCATGGGCATAGGTTCATGGTTGTCAAAATATGTAAGAGACGAAGACGTTTTGAATCGCTTCATCGACGTGGAGCTGCTGGTCGCCCTGTTGGGCGGCGTCTCCGCCGCGGTGCTGTTCCTGGTCTTCGCCTGGCTTTCCGCGCCCTTCCGCGCCGCCCTGTATGTCGGCGTCTTCGTCATCGGCCTGATGGTCGGGATGGAGATTCCGCTGGTGATGCGAGTGTTCAATCAGCGCAAGGCCGAGTTCCGCGAAATCGTCAGCCGCGTGCTGACCTTCGACTACCTGGGCGCGCTGGCCGTGTCGCTGGTGTTTCCCCTGCTGCTCGCGCCCAAGCTCGGATTGCTGCGCACCAGTTTCCTGTTCGGCATCATGAACGCCAGCGTGGCGCTGTGGACCACCTGGCTGTTCCGCGCGGAACTGCGCAGGCCCGGCGAAAAAGCCATCCGCGCTGGGGTGGTGATCGGGTTTTTGGGGATGGGCTTCATCTATTCCGGCAGCATGACGGCCTGGGCCGAGAAAGGCCTGTACGGCGACGACGTGGTGCACGCGGAAACCACGCAGTACCAGCGCCTGGTGGTCACGCGCTGGCACGACGACCTGCGCCTGTACATCAACGGCAACCTGCAGTTCTCGTCGCGCGACGAGCACCGCTATCACGAAGCGCTGGTGCACCCCGGCCTGCAAGCCCTGCCCTGGGCGCGCAATGTGCTGGTGCTGGGCGGCGGCGACGGCCTGGCGGTGCGCGAAATCCTCAAGTACAAGAATATCGAACATGTGACGCTGGTGGATCTGGATCCGGCCATGACCGGCCTGTTCTCCCGCTCCGAACCGCTGGTCAAGCTGAACCAGGGGTCGCTGAAGGATCCCCGGGTCACGGTGATCAATGACGACGCCGGCCGCTGGCTGGAAACCCACGCCGAGGTCTATGACTACATCGTGGTGGATTTTCCGGACCCGTCCAACTTCGGCCTGGGCCGCCTCTACTCGGTCCCGGTCTATCACCTGATGGCGCGCCACCTGGCCGAGAACGGCTATATGGTGGTGCAGTCCACCTCGCCCTACTTCGCGCCGCGCTCATTCTGGAGCGTGGACGCCACCTTGAAGGAAGCCGGCCTGAACACCTGGCCGTACCATACCTACGTGCCGTCCTTTGGCGACTGGGGCTTCATTCTGGCCAGCAAGCGCCGCGACTACGAGCCGCCCACCACGATTACCGTGCCCACGCGCTACCTGGACCCGGTCACGACGCGCGAACTGTTCCACTTCCCCGCCGACATGCCCGCGCTGGCGATGCCTCCGAACCGTCTGAACGAGCAATCGCTCGTGCGCTACTTCGACGAGGACTGGCGCAAGGTCATCCGCTGATGCGGCGGCGCAGCTTCCTCTTGGGCGCGGCCACGGCCGCCGTCGCCGGCACCGCCGGGTACTACCGTTCGCGCATCGTCGAGACCACGCCGGAAATCCATTACCCGGGCATGCAGGCAGGCCATGCCTTGCGCGACGCAGCGGCCTGGCCTCAGCCCTCCGCCAGCCGCCAGCGCGACGTCGTGATCCTGGGCTCGGGCGTGGCAGGCCTGTCCTGCGCCTGGAAGCTGGCGCGCGAAGGGCACACGGATTTCCTGGTGGTGCAGGGCCCCGAACTCGAAGGCAACGCGGCCGCCGGCCAGCGCGACGGCCTGGACTACCCCTTGGGCGCGCACTACCTGCCGCTGCCCTCGATGGCCTCCACGCACATACGCGAAATGCTGGCCGATTTCGGCATCATCGAGCGCGGCGCAAGTACCCCCCGCCCCTACTACGACGAGACCGCGCTGGTGCACTCGCCCCAGGAGCGCCTGCTGCGCGGCGGCCATTGGGAAGAGAACCTGCTGCCCATGAGCGGGCTGCCGGAAGCGGACCTGGCGCAGCACCGCAAATTTCTTGCGCTGATCGATCGTCTGCACACGCAGACCGGCAACGACGGCCGCAAGGTCTTCAGCATTCCGCTCACGCTGTCGTCGCAGGACCCGGCCTGGCGCGCGCTGGACGCGATTACGTTCAAGCAATGGCTGGACCGCGAGGGCTATACCTCGCCCGCGCTGCACTGGTACCTGAACTATTGCTGCCGCGACGACTACGGCGCACAGTACGACGCGATTTCGGCCTGGGCGGGCCTGCACTACTTCGCCAGCCGCGACGGCCATGCCGAAAATGCCGGCGAAGGCGCGGTGCTGACCTGGCCTGGAGGCCTGTCGACGTTGATGCAGCGCATGCGCGACGCCATCACGAACAAGCTCGGCCATGTCGACTGGCTGGCCGCCGGCACGGCGGTCCGGGTACAGGAGACGCCTGCCGGCGCGCTGGTCACCTGCCTCGCCTCGTCTTCCAGCGCCTACACGGTGCAGGCGCGCCGCGCCGTGTGCGCGATGCCCTTGTTCGTGGCTCAGCGCATCCTGCCCGACATCCGCTCCTATGGCTACGATCCGGCGGTGCACGCGCCGCCGCACGCGCCCTGGATGGTGTCGAACTTCGTCATGGAAGGCTACCCGGCCGAAGCCCCGGGCGAACCGCTGTCCTGGGACAACGTCGTCTACCAGGGCAAGGCGCTGGGCTATGTCGTCTCCACGCACCAGCTGCTGCGCGTGGCCCGTACGCCGCGCTGCGTCTTCACGGCGTATCACGCGCTCAGCGGACAGACGCCCCAGGCCGCGCGCGAGTGGCTGACCCGCGCCAGTCCGGAAGAACTGCGGGCCGAGGCCGCGTCCGACCTGGTCGCGGCCTACGGCAAGGAGTTCTGGCGCCATGCGCGCCAGCTGGAAATCACGGTGCGCGGCCACGCCATGGCCTCGCCGCTATGCGGCTACCTGTCCAATCGGGGATTGGCCGCGCTGCGCGACGTGGACGGTCCGGTGCTGTTCGCGCACTCAGACCTTTCAGGCTATTCCGTATTCGAGGAGGCCTCGTGGTGGGGCGTGGCCGCGGCAGGACGGATCATGGGCCGGAAGCCGCCGCAGGCCTGAAGTTCGCGCGCCGCATTTTCTCCGGCCGCCTGCAATACAATTCCGCGAGCTTGCCGGGCATCACGGCACCTCCTGACCGGACTCAGATAAAAAGACATGGGAAAGCACGTCGTTGTCCTAGGCGCGGGTATCGTGGGCGTCTGCTGCGCCCTGGAACTGCAGCGCCGCGGCCTGTCCGTCACGCTGGTGGACCGGCAGGAGCCGGGCCTGGAAACCTCGCTGGGCAACGCCGGCGTGATCGCGCGCAGTTCGCTGATGCCGTTCAACCACCCCGGCTTGTGGCCGCAGTTGCCGCGGCTGCTGAAGAACGACACCGTGCAGTTCCGCTACAAGCTGAGCTATCTGGCGCGGAACCTGGGCTGGGCCGCCCGCTTCCTGCTCAACGCCCGGCCGGCGGTGTTCAGGCAGACCGTGGAGGCGCTGGATGGCCTGATCCGGCTTTCGGCGCCCGAGCACCTGCGGCTGCTGAACGAATCGGGCGCGGCGCACCGGCTGCGCGATACGGGTTGGGTTTTCCTGTACCGCTCGGAACAGGGCTGGAACAGCGGCGAACTGTCGCGCAAGACCTTTGCCCAGTACCAGGTGCCGACCCAGGTCTTGCAGCCCGCGGAACTCGCGGAGATCGAACCCGCGCTTGCGCCCATCTTCCACCGCGCCCTGTGGATCCAGGGCTCCTACTCTGTCGATGACCCGCACGAAGTGGTCGCGGCCTATGCCGCCCTGTTCCGGCGCTCGGGCGGCGCGTTCCAACGCCTGACCGCCAGCGCCATCCGCCGCGAGGGCCAGGGCTGGATCGTGCAAGGCGTGCAGGGGTCCGGGTCAGTAGCGGCGGATCGATTGGTGGTGGCGCTGGGTCCCTGGTCGAAGGGCCTTTTGAAAACGGCGGGCATAGACCTGCCCATGGCGTTCGAGCGCGGCTACCACATGCATTACAGCGGCGCAGACGGCGCCAGCCTGACACGCCCGGTCTACGACACCGGCGGCGGCTACGTGCTGTCGCCCATGGCACGCGGGCTGCGCCTGACCACGGGAGTGGAACTGGACGCCTGCGAAGCGCCCGCCCGGCCGCTGCAGCTGGACCTGGCGGAGGCGCGGGCCCGCGAGGCGTTTCCGCTGGACCGGCGGCTGGACGCCGAGGCGTGGCTGGGGCGGCGTCCGACGCTGCCCGACAGCCGGCCGATGATAGGCGAAGCGCCGCGCCATCCCGGCCTGTGGCTGGCGCTGGGCCACCAGCACATCGGCTTCAGCACCGCGCCCGGCACGGCCAGGATACTGGGAGAACTGATGTGTGATGGCGGCGCTGCCTCGCGCCACGAGGCCTTCCGGCCGGGTCGGTTCATCTAGGGCGGCAGGAAGCCGCCGGCTGTGGTTCACACAACCGGCGCCTGGCGCTTACCCCAGCAACAGGGCGTCGTCCGAGATCTTCTCGCCGCGCACGCGCTCGAACATGGCCAGCAGATCCGGCACGTCCATGCCGCGGCGCTCGTCGCCCGACACATCCAGCACCACCTGCCCTTGATGCAGCATGACGGTGCGGTCACCCACGTCCAGCGCCTGGCGCATGCTGTGGGTCACCATCATCGTGGTGAGCTGGCTTTCGGCCACGATGCGCGCGGTCAGCTGCAGCACGAAGTCCGCCGTGCGCGGGTCCAGCGCCGCGGTGTGCTCGTCCAGCAGCAGGATGCGCGAGGGCTGCAAGGCCGCCATCAACAGGCTGACCGCCTGGCGCTGACCGCCAGACAGCAGGCCGATGCGGTCGGTCAGGCGGTTTTCCAGGCCCAGGCCCAGCGTGGCCAGGCGCTCGCGAAAGCCCTCCTTCATGGAGGCCTTGACCGCGCGGCTGTAGCCGCGGCGCGCGCCGCGCATCTGCGCCAGCGCCATGTTCTCTTCGATGGTCAGGTCTTCGCAGGTGCCGGCCATGGGGTCCTGGAACACGCGGGCCACACGGCCCGCCCGCGCCCACACCGGCTGGCGCGTGACGTCGACGCCATTGATGTCGATGCGGCCGGAGTCGACCGGCAGGTCGCCCGACACTGCATTCAGGAAGGTGGACTTGCCGGCGCCGTTGGAGCCGATGACGGTCACGAACTGGCCCGAGGGAATCTCCAGCGACAGGCCGCGCAAGGCGCGGGTTTCGATGGGCGTACCCGCGTTGAACGTGATCTTGAGGTCTTTTGCGGACAACATATTTCAGTACTCCATTGTGCAATCGCAGCACACAGGCCACATCAATTCCATACAGCCCGATCGGGGCCGCCGCGGAGCCGGCTTTGCCGGTCCGCGCGCGACGCCCCCTTGAGGGGGAAGCGCCGCAGGCGCTTCGGGGGTGGGCCTCATCCTTTCTTGCCGACCAGGCGGCGCTTGAGCATGGGAATGACCAGGGCAAACGTGACCAGCACCGCAGTGACGAGGTTCAGGTCTTGCGCCTTCAGGCCGATGAAATCGCTGTTCAGCGCCAGGGCGATGAAGAAGCGGTAGACAATGGCGCCGATGATGACGGCCAGCGTGGCCAGCACCAGCTTGCGCGACGGCAGGATGCTTTCGCCCACGATCACCGCGGCCAGGCCGATCACGATGGTACCGATGCCCATCGAAATGTCCGAACCGCCCTGGGTCTGCGCGAACAGCGCGCCCGCCAGCGCGACCAGCGCGTTGGACAGCGCCATTCCGCCCAGAATCATGCGGCCGGTGTTGACGCCCTGGGCGCGGGCCATGCGGCCGTTGGAACCGGTGGCGCGCACCGCCAGGCCGGTCTGCGTGGCGAAGAACCAGTCCAGCGCCAGTTTGGCCAGGATCACGATCACGATCAGGATCAACGGGCGGGCGACGTAGTCCGACAACCACTCAGGCTGCAGGATGGTGAATACGGTGGGTTCGGTGATCAGCGGGACATTGGGCTTGCCCATGATGCGCAGGTTGACCGAGTACAACGCGATCATCATCAGGATGCTGGCCAGCAGATCCATGATCTTGAGCTTGACGTTCAACCAGCCGGTGACCAGCCCGGCTGCGGCGCCAGCGATGGTGGCGATGACGGTGGCCATGAACGGGTCGGTGCCCGAGGCGATCAGCGTGGCACAGACCGCGCCGCCCAACGGGAAGCTGCCGTCAACGGTCAGGTCCGGGAAGCGCAACAGGCGGAACGAGATATACACGCCCAGAGCCACCAGGCTGAAGATCAGGCCGATCTCCAACGCACCTAACAACGAGAACAATGACATGGGTCAAATCCAATCAGTAAGAAGCGGGCATATTAAAAACTTGCACGAAGGCAAGAAACGAGCATATTAAAGAGTTGCCGCGTCGGATATCTTGCGTTTCGGGGTCAGTTTTACCCCAGCTTTCGCAAGAAACGTTTCCCTGCGAGGGATTTTCTCCGGTTTCCTGCCAAAGCCTTCCCGTGCCGGACGGCCGGGCCGCCAGCATGAGTCTGCAGGACCATTCAGGGAGCAAAAACGCCGGGCGGGCACAACGCCGTAAGGCGGGCCGCCGGCCATTCAAGACCAGCACATTGCGCCGGGCCGCGAGCATCTTGTGAATGCTGCCGCCCTGAAGACCATGGGGTAAGGCAAGACACCAGAACATAAAACAAGCCCCGCTCACGCCGGGTAGGCATGGCGGGGCGGGTACGGCTGATTATTACTTCACAACCACCGCGGCCGACTTGATGATCGCATCGGACAGGGTCACGCCCTGCTTGGCGGCAGCGCCCGGGTTCACGTAGAGCTCGAGCTTGGAGATGGTTTCCGAGGGAATGGCGCCGGGCTTCTCGCCCTTCAGGATGCGCACCACCACCTTGCCCGTCTGCACGCCCAGGTCGCGGTAGTTGATGCCCAGGGCGGCGATGCCGCCGCGCTTGACGCTGTCGGTGTCGGAAGCGATCAGCGGGATCTTGGCGTCGTTGCCGACCTTGACCAGCGACTCATAGGCCGACACGACGTTGTTGTCGGTGTTGGTGTAGATGACGTCGACCTTGCCGATCAGGCTGCGGGCGGCGGAAGCCACGTCCACCGAGCGCGGCGCTGCCGCTTCGACCAGGCTCATGCCAGACTTCGGCAGGATTTCCTGCAGCTTCTTCACGACCACGACCGAGTTGGCCTCGCCCGGGTTGTAGACGATGCCCACGCGCTTGGCGTTAGGGACGATTTTCTTGATCAGTTCGACCTGCTTGTCCAGGGCCAGCAGATCCGACACGCCGGTCACGTTCGTGCCCGAGGCGTCCATGCTGGCGACCAGTTGGGCAGCGACCGGATCGGTCACGGCGGAATACACCACCGGCACGTCCTTGGTAGCGGCGACGACGGCCTGTGCCGACGGCGTGGCGATCGCGACGATGGCGTCGGGCTTGTCGCCGACGAACTTGCGCGCGATCTGGGCGGCGGTGCCGTTGTTGCCCTGGGCGCTCTGGTATTGCCACTTCAGGTTCTTGCCCGGCTCGTAGCCGGCCTGCTTGAGGGCATCCTGCACCCCGTCACGCACGGCGTCCAGCGCCGGATGCTCGACGATGGCGGTGACCGCCACGGATTTCTGCTGCGCGGACACAGGCGCGGCGATAGCCATCGCCAGCGCCATGGCGCCAACCGTCAGAAAATGTTTTTTTCCGATCAGCATAGATAAGCTCCTTGAACCCTTGTTTTTGCTCATTATTACGGCGCCGCTGGCGGCTCCCCGCCGGCCGGACTAGCCATAAAGCCGTATAGTCTAACTTGCCGCCCACCCAAAGCGTTTCGGGGGAATCCCTGAAATGGTGCATGCCGCAACAGCATGCCCCGCAGCGGGGCGCAGCGGCGTCAATATACTGAAAAGCCCGGAATCGCAGCGGCCGGATCCGCAGAAACCGGACTTCTTTCACGCCGCCAACCGCAGCATCCAGAGGCCTCACCATGATCAAACGCGCATTGGGCCGTTCCGGCCTGCAGATTCCTCCCCTCACCTTCGGCGGCAACGTCTTCGGCTGGACCGTGGACGAAGCCGGCACGTACTCGCTGCTGGACGCGCTGGTTGACGCCGGCCTGAACTTCATCGACACGGCGGATGTGTATTCGCGCTGGGTTCCGGGCAATCAGGGCGGCGAATCCGAGACCCTGATCGGCAAATGGCTGAAGCGCTCCGGCAAGCGCGACCGCGTGCTGATCGCCACCAAGGTCGGCATGGAAATGGGACCCGACGCCAAGGGCCTGGCGCCCGCCTACATCCGCCGTTCGCTGGAAGCCTCGCTGGCCCGGCTGCAGACGGACCACATCGACCTCTACCAGTCGCACCAGGACGACCCCGACACGCCGCTGACCGACACCCTGGCCGAATACGCCAAGCACATCGAGTCCGGCAAGGTGCGCGCCATCGGCGCCTCCAACTACACCGCGGTGCGGCTGTCCGAAGCGCTGATCGCGAGCGAACGGCACAGCCTGCCGCGCTACGAGAGCATCCAACCGGAATACAACCTGTACCGCCGCGAACCCTTCGAGTCCGGGTTGCAAAGCCTGGTGAAGACGCAGCAGATGGGCACGATCAACTATTACGCCCTGGCCAGCGGATTCCTCAGCGGCAAGTACCGCAGCCCCGCGGACGCGGGCAAAAGCCCGCGCGGACGCAAGATCGTCGACACCTATCTCAACGACCGCGGCTACCGGATTCTGAAAGCGCTGGACGAAGTGTCCGAGGACGCCAACTGCACGCCCGCCCAGGCCGCGCTGGCCTGGCAGATCGCGCAACCCGGCATCACCTCGCCCATCGTCAGCGCGACCTCGCTCGAGCAACTGGACGAACTGGTCAAGGCGGCCAGCCTGGCGCTGACGCATGATCAGTTGGCCAAGCTGAGCCAGGCGAGTGAATGGCGGTGAGGGAGGGGTGAAAATACCGGACGAGCCGCAACGGCACGTCCGCGCCCCGAATAGGACAAACTTTACAGGGCTGAAAAAGAAATCCCCGGCTCAAGGCCGGGGTGACATCAGGTCTTACATGATGGGTCGTAGGCTTGCGCCAATTGGAAGCCATCACCAACCTTAGAGAGATCTTATTCCGCGAGGCTGTCCAGAGTCAATCTTGGACACCTGCGGATCTTTCCAGGGTGAGTGACATGCCAACAACACTGCAATATCGGCCGATTCTGATAGACACGCTCATTAGCAACGAGCGCATGAGCAGTTATCAGACCGTCTTCAGCCCAGCCAATGATGTGGAACTGATGGGCGCCTATTTATGGAACACCCATGCCAGCGGCGCCTTGTACCCGTTGATCAGCGCGGTTGAAATCACCTTGCGCAATGCCATCGACCGGGCGCTGACCGCGGACCTGGGGTCGTTCTGGTGGTCGGGTCCGCGGCTACTGTATCGCTCGTATGCGCCCGGCGCTGCGCCACCTCAAGCCGTGCAGGCGGTGCATGACAATTTTGTCAAGGCAACGCGCAAGTACATCAGCGAGGTCCGCAGTCGTCACCGGCTACGCGGTCACATCATTCCCAACCATGCAGGCGTGATTTCCAAGACTGAATTCTCATCCTGGGAGTTCCTGCTCAATGCCGATTTCATGGGACGGGGCCTGATCTGGCCCAAGCATCTATCCACCGTGTTTCGCGGACCTTGGCCCACGCGCCAGGCGAGCGCCGTACTGGCCCACGGCAGAGACCTGGTTGCGACGCTGAGGGAGTTCCGCAATCGTCTTTTTCATCACGAACCTGCCTGGAAGCGGTACGGCGTCCAGACGGAAGCCGAGGCCCTGCAACACTTGCACGAGAAGATCGACAAAGCGGAAAGCCTCTTGGCGTTGATCCACCCGGAGAATCTGCGGTTGCTGCAGATCCATGGCCTGCTGCGCCATGCGCGCCGGGCCTGCACCTCGGTTGAAATCCGCCGTTTCCAACATCGGCTTCAGTCTCGCAAGATCCATTCCCCGCGCAAGCTGGCCAGGCTGGTGGATCAATCACGACGGGAGCACAGAGCTCTGGCGGCGAAGATCCACCAGGGGTGCAGGCGGCGCTTCCTTGTCCTGCCGGAGTGACGGACAAGAAAGCGCCGGCTCATCAATCCAGCTTCACCCCCGAGTCCTTCACCACCTTGGCCCAACGCCCAACCTCGCTATCGACGAACTTGCCGAACTCGGCGCCGGTCAGGGTGGGCACGGCCGAGCCGTTGCCGGCCCAGGTTTCCTTGATCTTCGGCGCATTCAGGGCCTTGGTGATCTCGGCGCTCATCCGATCCACCGCTTCCTTGGGCGTGCCAGCGGGCGCCCAGATCGCGTACCAGGTCGACACCACGTAGTTCGGTACGCCGGCCTCGGCGGCGGTGGGCACGTCGGGCAGCGATTGCGAGCGTTCGGTGGCAGCCACGGCCAGGGGCTTGATCGTGCCGGAGCGTATATGGCCGGCGGACGAACCCAGGCCGTCGAACGCCAGGTCCACCTGTCCGCCGATCAGCGCCGACAGCATGGGCCCGGCGCCCTGGTAGGGCACGTCCACCAGTTTGATGCCGGTCTGCATGGCGAACAGCTCGCCGGCCAGGTGATGCGTGCTGCCCTTGCCGGCAGTGCCGAAGTTGATTTCTCCGGGACGCTTCTTGGCGTAGTCGATCAATTCCTGCACCGTCTTCACCGGCAGCTTGGACGGATTGATGACGATGACCTGCGGCGGCTGGGCGACCAGCGCGACCGGCACGAAGTCCTTCTGGATGTCGTAGTTCAGGTTCTTGTACAACGAGGGGGCCAGCGCATGGTGCGCGCCGCCCATGAAGAAGGTGTAGCCGTCAGGCCTGGCCTTGGCCGCGACGCCCGCGCCCACGGTTCCGCCCGCCCCGCCCTTGTTGTCGATGACCACGGGCTGGCCCAGCTGCGTGGTCAGTTGCTGGGCCAGCGGACGGGCAAAGGTGTCCGTGCCGCCGCCTGCGGGGAACGGGACGATCAGCGTGATCGGGCGTTCAGGCCATTGTGCGGCGGCGACGCCGCCAAAGCCCAGGGCGGCCACGGCGAATACGGCCGCGGCGGTGGTGCGATATTTCATATTGTCTCCTCTTGCTGCAGCATGGGGACGGCGCGGTTATGTGCGTCTCGTCTCTTGAAGTTTTTGTATGGAATGGGCTGCTGGGACTTGCGGTTTTTTTGGGGGCGAGCGCTCCTGAAAGATGGCCTGCGCATCACACGCCGGGCCTGAAGAAAACCCGCTCCCCAGATCGGGGAGCGGTCGGCGCGTACGTCAGAGCGCCTTGTAGGTTTCGCGCAGCACGTTCTTCTGCACCTTGCCCATGGTGTTGCGCGGCAGTTCGCCGATGATGTGCACGCGCTTGGGCACCTTGAAATTGGCGATGCGCGATTTCAGCTCGGCCTGCATCGCGTCCGCGTCCAGCGCCGCGCCGTCCTTGGGCACCACCACGGCCACCACGGCCTCGCCGAAGTCTGCGTGCGGCACGCCGATGACCGCCGATTCGGCCACGCCGGGCATGTCGTCGATCAGCGTTTCGATCTCCTTGGGGTACACGTTGAAGCCGCCGGAAATGATCAGGTCCTTGCTGCGGCCCACGATGGACAGGTAGTCGGCGGGCACGTCGCGTCCCGCGGACTCGCCGCCCCAGCGGCCCACGTCGCCCGTCTTGAACCAGCCGTCGGCGGTGAATTCCTCGGCGGTCTTTTCCGGCATGCGCCAGTAGCCCGAGAACACGTTCGGCCCGCGCACCTGCACGTTGCCGATCTCGCCCGGCGCCAGCGCGATGCCGGCATCGTCGACCACCCGCACCTGCACTTGCGGCAGAGCGCGGCCCACGGTACCCGCCAGGCGTTCGCCCAGCTTGGCGTCATAGGGATTGGAGGTAAGCATGACCGTTTCGCTCATGCCATAGCGTTCCAGGATGGCGTGGCCGCTGCGTTTCTGGAAGTCCGAGAAGGTCTCTGCCAGCAAGGGCGCCGAGCCCGAAATGAAGAGGCGCATGTTGGCGCAGACGCTGCGGTCAAAGCGCGGGTCGGCCAGCAGACGCACGTAGTACGTTGGCACGCCCATCATCACGGTGCTCTGCGGCAGGTAGTGCAAGGCCTGGTCGACGTCAAGCTTGGGCAGCCAGATCATCCTGGCCCCTGCCAGCAAGGCGCCATGCGAGGCCACGAACAGGCCGTGCACATGGAAGATCGGCAGCATGTGCAGCAGCACGTCGTCCGGGCGCCAACCCCAATAGTCGTGCAGCACGCGGGCGTTGGCGGCGAGGTTGCCGTGCGACAGCATCGCGCCCTTGCTGCGCCCGGTGGTGCCGGACGTGTACAGGATGGCGGCCAGATCGTCGGGCTTGCGCGCGACGGTCTTGAAAGTCTGCGGCAGGCCGCCCGCGGCATCCAGCAGCGTGCCGCTGCGGTCTTCATTCAGCGTGTACACGTGCGCGGTGCCCGCCTTGTCTGCCGCGCGCTGCACCCAGTCCAGGTTCTTGCTGGCGCAGACCACCACGGCCGGCTCGGCATTACCCAGGAAGTACTCGATTTCCGATTCGCGGTAGGCGGTATTCAGCGGAAGGTAGACCAGGCCGGCACGCAAGGTGGCCAGGTACAGCAGCAGCGCTTCGGGCGACTTTTCGACCTGCACCGCCACGCGCGAACCGGCCGGCAGATCCAGCGAGGTCAGCAGATTGGCCAGGCACGCGGTGGCGCGATCGATGTCGTCCCAGGTGTATTGCAAGTCGGGCGTTTCCAGCGCGACTTTGCTGCGGTCTTTGGGAAAGCCGCCTTGCAGGACAGCATATAGATTAGCGTTGCTCACCTTGTCTAGTCTCCGGAAAAGGAAGGGTCCACGCCGGCCAGGAAGGCGCGCACGCCCTCCTTGTGGTCCCGGCTGTCGGCGTACGAGAAATAATCCTGGTATTCGTCTTCGGTCAAGGCGCCGCCGGCGGCGAGCCTGCGCGACAGGCGCTTGTTGATGCGGGCGGCCAGCGGCGCGCCAGCCGCGATGCGCTCGGCGCTGCGTTTGGCCGCGTCGACCACCTGGTCGTCGGGAACGACGCGCGTCAGCAGGCCCAGCTCGCGGGCCTCGGCCGCGCCGAACACGCGGCCTTCGAGCAGGATGGCCAGGGTGGCGGCGCGTCCGACCAAGGCCAGCAGGCCGCTCATTTCGTCCGGCGCCATGGGGAATCCCAGGCGGTTGATCGGCACGCCGAAACGCGCGGATTCGCCCGCGATCCGCAGATCGCACTGGCTGGCGATCTCAAGCCCCCCGCCCACGCATACGCCTTCGATCTGCGCGACGACCGGATGCGGACACAGGGCGACCGCCTGCAAGGCAGGCGCCAGCACCTCGCGGTGGTAGCGCTGCACGCCGGCCATGTCGCCGCGCTGCGCGGGGAACTCGCGAATGTCGGCGCCGGCGGCGAAGTTGCCGCCCTCGCCGCGCACGATCACGCAGCGCACGGTATCGTCCTGCGCAATGCGCGTGAATACGTCCCGCAGTTCATGCCACATGCCCACGGTGATCGCGTTCAGGCGCCCCGGGTGCGATAGCGTCACCCGCGCCAGATCGCCCTCGCGTTCCAGCAGCACGCGGCCGGCCACGTTGTCCGTCATGTCTCCTGCCCTCTTTCTTATGTAGTTGCGCCGCGGGCGCGACGCCTATGCCACCCGCCCCACGCCGCGGCTGACCTGGGGCTTGCCCTCGCCCAGCCGGGCCAGGTTGTCATCCAGCTCGTCGAGGTCGTAGAGGTAGTTCACCATCAAGCCGCAGGACTGCTTGAGTCCCTTGGGCGAGGTATCCGCGGCCCAATTGAGCCGTTCGATGCGCGCGCCATTGCCCAGGTGGAAACGCGCCACCGCGTCCACCGGCATGCCGTTCTTCATGGACTGCAGATAATTGGCTGTCAGGCGGAAACCCGCGCGCTTGACCACGTCGGCGGCCTTGCCCTGGGCCGCCTTGGCCAGGCGCGCAACCCAGCGCCGCCCGTCGGGCACGCCCTCGCGCTTGCGCGCCTTGGCGCGCACCTTGTCCTCGCGCACGATGGCCTCCACCGCCTCGGCGTCCAGCTTGCCCAGCCAGTCGGCGAAGCCCGGGATGGGCGACAGCGTGGCGAAGGACTTCAGCTTGGGCAGTTCATGCAGCAGCTGCTCCACCACGCGCTTGAGCAGGAAGTTGCCGAAGCTGATGCCCTTCAGGCCGGGTTGCGTGTTGGAGATGGAATAGAAGATGGCCCAGCGCGCCTTGTCCAGGTCCTGCGGCGGCAGGGTGCTGTCCAAAAGCACCTGCACGTTGTCGGCCATCTGGCTGGCGAAGGCGACTTCCACGAAGATGAGCGGCACGCCCGGCATCTGCGGATGGAAATAGGCGTAGCAGCGACGGTCCGGCGAAACACGACGGCGCAGGTCGTCCCAGGAGGTGATCTCGTGCACGGCTTCGTAAAGGATCAACTTTTCCAGTAGCGATGCAGGCGAATCCCAGGTCAGCGGCCGCAGTTCCAGCAGGCCCACGTCGAACCAGGCGGACAGCAGACCCTCGAGGTCCTTGTCCAGCATCTGAATGCCCGCCACCTGCTTGCGCCAGCGCAGCATGTCCGCGCGCAGCTCCACCAGGAAGCGCAGGCCCTGGGGCTGCGCATTGAAGCGCTTGAAGAGGCGCGCGCCCTCGCCGCCTTCGCCAGCGTAGCTGCCGCGCGCCTGCGCCAGCGCGGTCAGCATCAGCCGGCGGTCCTTGCCATCCGCGGCGCTGTACTGTTCGCACCAGCGGCGGGCCAGCTTGTTGGCGGCCACGTCGGTCAGGCGCGCTTCGAACAAACGCCGGACTTCGGATTCGCTGGGCAGCCGGCCGCGTTCCCACAGCTTGCCCAGGCGGGACATCAGGCCCGCGCTTTCGGCGGCGGCCGCTTCATAGATGGCATCGGCCTCGGGCTCAGGCGTGCGTGCGCCGCGCGCGGGCGCGAGATTGGCGGGTGCGGACATGGGCGGGCTCCTCGATGACGATGGGATCGGACGGCGCCGCATCGGCGGCGTCCGCATGGCTCAATGCGCGCAGCGCTTCCAGCTGGCGCATCAGGTGGTTGTGCGCGAGCGCCTGCGCGGCCTCGCTGTCGTGCGCCTTGAGCGCTTCGAATATGGCCAGGTGCTCGGCGCAGGACTGCTGGATGCGGCCGGGCTGGGACAGGCTGCGGTGGCGCGACAGGCTCAGCACCTTGCGCAGATTGCCCACCATGTCCGACAGCCATTGGTTGCCGGCCAGGGCCTGCACCGCTTCGTGGATCAGGTAGTTGGTCTTGTAGTAGGCATCGATGCGGCCAGCCTGGGCATGGCCCGCCAGCGCCGCGTGCAGGGGTTCCAGCTCGGCCAGTTGGGCATCGCTGGCCTTGCGCGCGGCCTCGAAGGCGCAGCGCCCTTCCAGCATGGCCATCAGCGGGAAGATGTCTTCCAGGTCTTGCGCCGAGAGTTCATTGACGAAGCAGCCGCGGCGCGGCTCCAGCCGCACCAGCCCCTCGGTGGCCAGCACCTTGAGCGCCTCGCGCAAAGGGGTGCGGGAGATGCCGAGCTCGCCCGCCAGGCGCAGTTCGTCGATCCATTCGCCGTTGCGCAGGGAACGCGCGTGGATCATGCCGCGCAGGCGATCCGCGACTTCCAGGTAGAGGGCTTGCCGGACGATGGGAAGAGTCATGGGTCAGCGGCCTGAACTGCACCGTAATTCATAATTATGAATAAGACCATGATAGTGCTGGATGCGGGAAAAAGAAAACCCCTTGCTCCTCGGTAGCTACCCTAGGAATAAAAAGGGCCTCCGGCATCCGGAGGCCCGTCGATTCATCCCGAAAAATGGGGACAAAATCAGAAGTGCAGCACCCCATCGACCGCGTGTCGGGTCAGGGAGCGGGCCCAGCGGCGCGCCGGCAGGCCGTATTTGGCCTCCACCACCTCGGCCCTGGCCAACAGCTCGGCGGGGGTGACTTCCAGGCGCGGGCCGGAGAACGCCAGCACGATCTGGTTGCCCGCCTCGACCTCGGGCAGCAGCACGATGCGGTCGTCGAAGGCCTTGGACAGATTGTCGATGTTCTTGCCGAAGCTCTCGTGGCGGCCGAACAGGTTCACCGCCAGCACGCCGACCTCGCCCAGCACGCGGCGGCAGTCGCGATAGAACTTGACGCTGTCGCGCACCGGTCCCTCGGCCATGGCGTCGTACAAGTCCACCATCAGCACCGGGCAACGCCCCGCGTTGAGCGGATCGGCCACCCAGGCGCCGGCGTCGGCGTGTTCGACTTCGAGGCGGTTCGCGCCCGGCAGGCGGAAGAACATATGGCAGGCCGCCGTCACCCGCGGATTCCATTCCACCGCCAGCAAGGGGCTGCGCGTGTGCTTCACGCAGTAGCGCGCCAGCGAGCCGGCGCCCAGGCCCAGCATGCCGATGGCTTCGTCCTTGGGCGGCTCCAGGAACAGCAGCCAGGCCATCATCTGGGCGGTGTACTCGAGCACCAGCTCCGACGGGTTCTTGATGCGCATGGCGCCCTGGACCCAGACGGTGTTGAAGTGCAGATAGCGGACGCCGTCCACCTCGGACAGGGTCGGCTGGTCCAGCTCGGAAGGAAAGTTCGATTTATGCATGGCGGCGATTGTAGGTCGGACGCCGCCTCTGCGTCAGGCGGCCAGCCGGTCGTCCCCGCTCTCCCAGATGCGTTCCAGCAGTTCCGCGCGGGACGTTTCGGCTTGCAGGCCGGCCGCCAGCCGCAGCACCCGCTTCAGGTAAAGGTGCGCATCGCACTCCCAGGTGACGCCCAACGCGCCGTGGACCTGGATGGCGTTCTGCGCCGCGCGCCGGCCCGCCTCCACCGCAAGCAATGGCGCGAACAGGCTGTCGCGTTCCGCCGAAGCCGCGTCCGCGTCATGCGCCGCAACCGCTGCCACGCCCGCCAGCCTGGCGTCGTCCAAGGCCATCCAGTCTTCCGCCAGCCGATGCTTGATCGCCTGGTTGGCGCCGATGGCGCGGTCGAATTGCCGGCGTTCGCGTGCATGGGCCGCCGCCATGTCCAGCGCGGCCGAGGCAGCGCCCAGCAGCTCAGCCGAACGCAACAGGCGCAGGCGCGTCCGCAGGCGCTCCCAGGTTCCCGCCTCGACCTCCAGATCGACGCTGTCCAGCAATTGCGGGCGGGTCACGCGCGCCACCGGCATGGTGGGATCGAGCCGCGCCTCGCCGGATACGGGCGCCAGCGCCTCCAGGCGCAGGGCGGTGGCGCTCAAGCGCCGCACGGCCAGTGCACGCACGCCCTCGCCCGCGCCTTCGATGAAGACCGATCCGTCGGGACGCACGGCAGCGTCAGCAAAGTAGGTGTCGCCCGCCATCACGGCGGCAGCCCATCCCGCGGCCGGCCCCGCCGCGCACAGGGTCGGCAGTATCGCCATGTTGGCCGCCAGCGGCAGGCTCAACAGGTGCCGCCCGGCGGCTTCGGCCACGATCCAGGCTTCGCGCATGCCCAGCCCCAGTCCGTCCTGCGCGGCCGGCGCCAGCAACGCCGGCCAGCCCTGGGCGGCGATCTCGCGCCATTGCGCCAGGCGCGCTTCATAGGGTTTGCCGGCCGCGGCGCGTGCCGTGGCGGGCGGATGGCGGTCGGCCAGAAAGCGCCGGGCCGCGTCGTCCAGCATGCGCTGGTCTTCGGTCGGATGCAGATCCATGAGGTTCAAGCCTTGGGCAGGCCGAGCATCTGCTCGGCGATGATATTGCGCTGGATTTCGGAGGTGCCGGCCAATATGGTTTCGGCGCGCGACCACAGATAGGCATGCGTCAGTTCGGCGGCATGCGCGTCGCTCGCGTCGTCCGCCAGGCAGGCATCCTCGCCCAGCAGTTGCAGCGACAGTTCCAGCAGCCGCTGATGCGCTTCGCTCCAATGGATCTTGGTGGAAGACCCCTCGGGCCCCGGCGGATCGCCGCGCATCGCGCCGGCCAGCGCGCGCTGCGACTTCAACGCCAGCACATGGCTGTCGGCCGCGAGCCGCGCCCACTGATGGCGCACCGCCGCCGAGGACGCCGGAACGTGGCCGTAGGCGTCGGCGCGCAACGCCAGTTCGCGCACCTGGCGCAGTTCCTGCGCGAAGCGCACCAGCCGCGGGATGAAGTAGGTGCCGCGCTCGAAGCTGGCCGCGGCCATGGCGATTTTCCAGCCCTGGTTCGGCGCACCTAGCAGGCAGTCTTCAGGCACGAACACATCCTCGAAGAACACCTCGCAGAATTCGGCCTCGCCCGTGATCTGCCGGATCGGTTCGACCCGCACGCCCGGGCTGCGCATGTCCACCAGCAGGAAGCTCAGCCCCTTGTGCCTGGGCGCCTGCGCATCGGTGCGCGCCAGCACGAAGCACCATTGCGCGCGGTCGGCGAACGAGGTCCAGATCTTGTGGCCGTTCAAGCGATAGCCGCCCGCCGCTGCCTCCGCCCGCGTGCGCACCGACGCCAGGTCGGAGCCGGCGCCAGGCTCCGAATAGCCCTGGCACCAGACCTCGCGGTTCGACAGGATTCCGGGCAAAAAGCGGCGCTTCTGCGCCTCGGTGCCGAAATGCAGCAGCGTCGGCGCCAGGATGCCGTGTCCGATCAGGTTCACGCCCAGCGGCGCGCCGCAGCGCGCGTGCTCTTCGTGGAACACCGCCTGCCGCGACAGCGGCAGGGCGCGGCCCCCATGCTCCTTGGGCCAGCCCAAACCGGACCAGCCGTTGGCGCACAGGGTGTCTTCCCATGCCCGCCGGAAATCAAGGTTGCGCGGCTCGGCCCCGCCCGGCCAATCCTTGACGAAACCGGCGTAGGCCGATGCCAGCCAGCCGCGCAAGTCCAGGCGGAACGCCTCGTCTTCCCGCGCGGCGCTTTCCAACTGCGTCATGCCATTACTCCAGGCGGATGTTCGAATCGCGCGCGACCTTGGCCCACGTGGTCACGTCCTGGCGGATGAAAGCGGCGAAGGTCTTGGGATCGCTGCCGATGATGTCCAGGCCCAGGCCCGTGAATTGCGCCTTGACGTCGGGCTGCTGCAGGATCTGCGCGAGATTGCTGTAGATCTTGTCCACCACCGGCTGCGGCGTACGCGCCGGCGCCACCAGGCCCAGCCAGGGCATGGCGGAATAGCCCGGCAGGCCCGAGGCCGCGACGGTCGGCAGGTCCGGCACCGAGGCCGAGGGCTGGGCGGTAGTCACCGCCAGCACGCGCAGCTTGCCGTCCTTCACGAAGGGGCCGGACGAGGCCCAGGCGTCGAACATGACCTGCAGGCGGCCCGCCACCAGATCGTTGAGCGCTGGCGCGCTGCCCTTGTACGGGATGTGCGTCATCTGCACGCCCGCCATGCTGTTGAAGAGTTCAGCTTCCAGATGGGTCGAGCTGCCGGTGCCGACCGAACCGTAGCTGACCTTGCCCGGATTCGCCTTCAGGTAGGCGATCAGCTCGCCCACGTTCTTGGCCGGCACCGAGGGATGCACTTCCAGCACGTGCACCACCGAGGCCACCTGGCTGATGGGCGCGAAGTCCTTGATCGGGTCGTAGTTCACCTTGGCGTAGATGCTGGGCGCGATGCCCAGCGACGAAGCCGCCATCAGCAAGGTATAGCCGTCGGGTTCGGCGCGCGACACGTAGTCGGACGCGATCATGGTGCCGCCGCCCGGCTTGTTTTCCACGATTACCGGCTGGCCCAGCTTGCCGCTGAGCTTTTCCGCCAGCAGGCGGCTCATGATGTCGGTCGCGCCTCCTGGCGAGAACGGCACCACGATGCGTATCGGACGGTTGGGATAGCTGTCCTGGGCCATGGCCGGACCCGTGACGCCGATGCAAGCCAGCGCGACGCCGGCCAATAGTTTCTTCATCATGCTTGTCTCCTCCTGGGATGGATTGCGCGCTAGGCGCTACGGGTTGCGGGCAGGATCAGCGCGTCCAGTACCGCAACGCCCTGTCCAGCCTCTTTGATCAGCAATGGATTGACTTCGATTTCCGCCACATGCGCGGGCGCGGCAAGCAAGGCATTGCCCACGGCCACGATGCTGCGGCACGCGGCCGCCACGTCGGCCTGGGGCTTGCCGCGATAACCGTCAAGCAGCGCGTAGGCCTTGAGCTCCTGCAGCATTTGCAGCGCAATGTCCTCGTCCACCGGCAGCAGACGATGGCTGGTGTCCTGGTACAGCTCGGTCAGCACACCGCCCAGCCCCACGGTCAGCACCGGACCGAAGACGGGATCGCGCGTGACGCCGACGATGATCTCGGCCACGCCGCGCTCCATCTTCTGCACCATCACGCCGTCGATCCGCGCCCCTGGCTGCGCCGCGGCCGCCGCCCGCGTCACCTCGCCGTACGCGCGGCGCACGGCGTCGTCGTCGGCCAGGTTCAGCGCCACGCCACCCGCCTCGGTCTTGTGGGCGATGTCGGCGCTCAGTATCTTCAGGGCAACCGGATATCCGGCCTCCCGCGCCTGCGCGACGGCTTCATCCGCGTTCGCGGCCACCTTGGTCCGCGCTTGCGGCAGGCCGAAAGCAGCCACGTACCCGCGCGCATCCGCTTCATTGCAGGGCACAGCCGGCACCGCTGGCGCGTCCAGTTGCGGCGCCGCCGCGATGCGCTTGGCGCCGCGCGCCTCGCACCACAGCAGGTAAGGCGCCAGGGCCGCGACCGCGAGACCCAAGTCCTCGAACACGGCCACCTCGGCGTCGCGCAAGGCCGCGCGGCTCTGGGCCAGGCCGGTATCGATGGCAACGAACAGGCGCTTGTGCCGGCGCGACACGTCCGTCAGCGCGTCGGCCATGCGGTCCAGCATGTAGCCGGGCGCATACACGACGACCGCGTCGATCGCATCGGTGGTGGCCAGCGCTTCCAGCACGGTATGCACAAAGGCTGGATCGTTGACCACGTTGCCGGTCACGTCCACCGGATTGCCGACCATGCCGTAGTCGGGAATCCCGCCGCGCAGTACCGCCTGCAGGTCCGGCGGCAGATCGGGCAACTCCAGTCCTGCGCCGATGAACTTGTCCGCCAGGATGGCGCCCAGCGCGCCCGACATGGTCAGCACCGCGACGCGCTTGCCCGCCGAGCGGTGACGCAGCGTGGCCAGGCTGGCCAGATGCGCCATCTGCGCGAAATCGGTGGCCTCGATCACATTCAATTGGCGGAAGGCCGCCCCGTACACGCGCCGGTCCCCGGCCAGCGCCGAGGTATGCGACTGCACCGCCTGCGCGCCCTTGTCCGTGGTGCCGGCCTTCAGCGCGATCAGCAACTTGCCCTGGCGCTCCAGTTCGCGGCAGGCGCGCTTGAAGCGCTCGCCATCGCGCAACTGTTCTATGTAGCCCAGGACGATTTCCGTCTGCGGGTCGGCCGCCAGGTACTCCAGGTATTGCGAGAAATCCAGGCAGGCTTCGTTGCCGGTGTTGATGAAATGCGAGAACGGCAGGTCCAGCCGGCGCGCGATCGCGTACACCGCCGCGCACACGTTGCCGCTTTGCGTCAGCAGGCTGACCTTGCCCGGCCCCGTCTGCGCCGGCGCGGTCTTGAAGACCGAGGCGAACGCCGTATAGGCCTGCGTGTTCAGGTTGGCGAAGCCCATGCAGTTCGGACCAGCCACGGCCATGCCGCTTTCGGCCACGAAGGCCTCCAGCTCGTCCTGCAGGCGCGCGCCCTCGCCGCCCGCTTCGGCGAAGCCCGCGGCGTAGACGATGGCGGCGCGCGCGCCCTTTGCGTGGCAGCGGCGCAGCATGGGCGTGACGTCCGCGGCCGCGATGGCCAGCACCGCCAGATCCACCGGTTCAGGCACGGACTCGATGTCCGGCCAGCAGCGGCGGCCGAAGACTTCCTGGTACTTCGGATTCACGGGATAGATGCCGCCCGCATAGCCGAAGCGCGTCAGCAGATCCAGCGGCATGCCGCCGATGCGCCCTGCGTCGGCGCTGGCGCCGATCATCGCGATGGAGCGCGGGTTGAGCAAGGGGTCCAGAGTCATGCTGCCTCACCCGTTTTGCCGCCGGGCCGCCCCAAGGCAAAAGGCGCCCCCTCGGGGGGCAGCGCGCTTGCGTCGCGTGGGGGCATTTGCTTATTGCGCTGGATGGCTTGCGCCAGGCCGCGTGCACGGACGGCCTGGAACTCCTCGCTCAGATGCGACAGCTGGTGCGTATCGAAATGCGCCGACAGAGCGGTGCGGAAGCCCTGTGCGTCCGCGGTGCGGTTCAGCGAACGCTTGATGAGGCGCAGGCCGAAAGGCGGCGCCTGCGCGATGCGCTGCGCCAGCGCCAGGGTCGCGGCGTCCAGCTCGGCCTCGGGCACCACGCGGTTCACCATGCCGATGCGCAGCGCTTCCTGCGCGTCCACCTTTTCGCCGGTGTAGAGCATTTCCTTGGCCTTGCGCAGCCCCATGACCCAGGGATGGATCAGCACCTCGGTGGCGGCGGCCGCCAGCGTGTGGCCGACGGGATCCGAAAAATAGGCGGTGTCGGAGCACACCACCAGATCGCACATATTGGCGATCATGAAACCGCCCGCCACGCAGGCGCCCTGCACCTGCGCCACCGTCGGTTTGGGAAAGTCCCAGATGCGCATGCAATAGCCGTAGTAGCGGCGCGACTCGTAATCCCAGCGCTCCTCCACCGTGAAGTCGGCGCGTTTGGCCTGGGCTTCCTTCAGGTCATGGCCCGCGGAAAAGTGCGCGCCGCGCCCGGCCAACACCACGACCCGTACCGAGTCGTCCTGTTCTGCGCGCGTCAACGCGTCATCCAGTTCGTCCAGCATCAGCTGGCTTTGGGCATTGCGCGCGGATTCGCGCGCCAGGCTGATGCGGCATACCGAGTCGTGCCGCTCGACGGCCAGGGTGGCGTATTCCATGGTCTCCTCGTCCTTGTTCTGCCGCGCCTTGAGAGGCGGCGCGGTCGACTGGATTGAATTAACGCACCTGGAATCCTAAAATACAAAATATTCAATCAATATTTCCCACATTATGAACAACAGCGGATCCACAGGCGGTACCCAGAGCATGCGGCGCGCCCTGGGCCTGCTGCGCGTACTGGCGCAGCACCAGGAAGACGGCATAGACCTGCAAGGCGTCATGGCCGAGGCCGGACTGGAACGCTCCACCGCGCACCGGCTGCTCAGTTGCCTGCTGGAAGAGCAATTCGCCGAGCGCGACGCCACGACCCGGCGCTACCGCCTGGGCGTGGATTCCATGCAACTGGGATTCGCGGCGCTGCGGCGCACGCCGCTCCTGGACGCGCTGCGTCCGTTTGCGCAGAAGCTCGCGCGCCTGTCGGGCGACACGGTGTTCCTGGTGATACGCCAGGGCGACTACGCCCTGTGCCTGCTGCGCGAGGCTGGCTCGTTCCCCGTCAAGGTATTCACCATCGACCAGGGGGAGCGGCGTCTTCTGGGCGTGGGCGCGGGCGGCCTGGCGCTGATGGCCACCCTGCCCGACGAGGAAATCGCCGCGCTGTACGCGCGGCACTCCGCCACTTACGCGCAGATCGGCGCATCCAGCGCTGCCCTGATGAAATCGGTCAGGCAGGCGCGCGCAGCGGGCTATTCGGAAATCGTGGACACCATCACGCCCGGCGTGTCGGGCGTGGGCGTGGCGTTCCGGGTGTCGGAACTGACCTGGGTGGCATTCAGCTTCGGCGCGATCAGCAGCCGGCTGGACGCGCCGCGGCGGGCGCAGATGGGCGCGCTGCTGCGCGCCGAGTGCCAGGCGTGGGCCCAGGACTACCTGGAAAAATAAAGCCCCCTCGCGCAGCGAGGGGGCAGTCTTGCGGCCGGGCGCCCAGAGGCGCCCCTAGGCGCTTCAGATCCGCTCGAAGATGGCGGCAATGCCCTGGCCGCCGCCGATGCACATGGTCACCAGCGCGTAGCGCCCGCCCACGCGCTGCAGTTCGTGCAGCGCCTTGACGGTGATGATCGCGCCGGTGGCGCCGATGGGGTGGCCCAGGCCGATGCCGCTGCCGTTGGGGTTCACCTTGGCCGGATCCAGCTTCAGTTCGCGCGACACCGCGCAGGCTTGCGCCGCGAACGCTTCGTTGGCTTCGATCACGTCCAGCTGATCCACCGTCAGGCCGGCGCGCTTGAGCGCGGCCTGCGTGGCCGGCACCGGACCGATGCCCATGATGTTGGGGTCCACGCCCGCGTGGGCATAGGCCACCAGGCGCGCCAGCGGCTTGACGCCGCGCTTGGCCGCGACCGAGGCGTTCATCAGCACCACGGCGCCCGCGCCATCGTTCAGGCCCGAGGCGTTGCCCGCCGTCACCGTGCCGTTTTCCTTCTGGAACACCGGCTTCAGGCCCGCAAGGTTTTCGGCCGTGACGTCGCGGCGCACATGCTCATCGGTGTCGAACACCACTTCGCCCTTGCGCGACTTCATGACCACCGGCACGATCTGGTCGCGGAAGTAGCCCGCGTCGATGGCGGCCGCGGCGCGGCGATGCGATTCCGCGGCCACGGCGTCCTGGTCCTGGCGGCTGATGCCGAACTTGGCCGCCACGTTCTCGGCGGTCACGCCCATGTGCATGCGGCCGAACGGATCCGACAGCGCGCCGGTCATCATGTCCAGCATCACGCTATCGCCCATGCGCGCGCCCCAGCGCTGCGCCGGCGCGATGTACGGCGCGCGGCTCATGCTTTCGGCGCCCGCGCCGATGGCGATTTCGGCATCGCCCAGCATGATGGTCTGCGCAGCCGACACGATGGCCTGCAAGCCCGAACCGCAAAGGCGGTTGACGTTGAAGGCGGGGGTTTCCTTGGCGATGCCGGCGTTCATGGCCGCCACGCGCGACAGGTACATGTCGCGAGGTTCGGTGTTGATGACGTGGCCCACGGCGACGTGGCCGACTTCGTCGCCCTTGACGGCGGCGCGTTCCAGCGCGGCCTTGATGACGGTTGCGCCCAGGTCGCACGGCGGCACGTCTTTCAGCGCGCCCCCGAAATCGCCGATGGCGGTGCGGACGGCGGACGCGACGATGACTTCATTCATGGTGTTTCCTCCTTGTAATGCGTTCCATCATACCGCCGCCGTCTTGTGCCCGGGGCTGGCGCGGCGTGAATGCCCGATACCGAAGGGATAGCACCAATACCCCTATCGATACGAACTTCATATCATCCATGCCCAATGCCATCTGGAGCGCCCGCATGGATTTCCGTCATCTGCAGCAGTTCCTGGTCCTGGCCGAAACGCTGAATTTCCACCGCGCTGCCGAAAAACTGCACATGTCGCAGCCGCCCCTGTCCGTCTCGATACGCAAGCTCGAAGAGATGGTGGGAGTGCCGCTGTTCCTGCGCGGACGCCAGGGCGTGAAACTCACCGAAGCCGGCCTGGCCGCGCTGGACGAGGCGCGCCGCGCCCTGTTCCATGCCGAACAGTTCCGGCAGGCGGCGCGCGCCGGCGCCGCGGGCGAAGGCGGCACCGTGCGCATCGGTTTCGTGGGCTCGGCCACGCACGGCGTGCTGCCGCGCATCCTGCCGCAGTTCCGGCAACGCTATCCCGGCGTCACCGTGGTGCTGCGCGAAGCCACCTCCATACGCATCATGCAGGAACTCGAGGAAGACACGCTGGAGATCGGCATCGTGCGCGTGCCGGTGGCGATGGGATCGAACGTGCGGCTCGCGCCGCTGACGACCGAGAACTTCGCGCTGGCCGTGCCCAAGACGCATCCGCTCGCGCGGCGCGGCCGCATCCGCCTGGCGGACCTGGCCGACGAGGCCTTCATCATGTACACCGCCACCGAGGCTGCCGGCCTGCGCATGGCCGCCATCAACGCCTGCCAGCTGCGCGGCTTCACGCCCCGCATCACGCAGGAGGCGGTGCAGGTGCAGACGCTGCTCAGCCTGGTGGAAAGCGGCCTGGGCGTGGCCCTGGTACCAGCCGGCGGCCGGCGCCTGCCCGGCACCAACGTCGTCTACAAGACGCTGGCCGATTTTCCCGCGGATGCAACGATCGGCATTTCGCTGGCATGGAACCCCGCGACCGAACGCAGCGCCACGCGCAACCTGCGCGAAATGGCCAGTCAGGCGTTCCGGGACAAGAACGCGAAATAAGCGCGCCGCTTGCGGCAACACGGCCGCCAGGCTTAGGATGGAGCATGGGTTTTATCCTCACCAGCGATCCGGGAGCGCATCGTGAAGACAGTTGCTGAGATACTCAGGGAAAAAGCCAATCATTCCGTCGTGACGGTTTCGCCCGACGCGTCGGTTTTCGAAGCCGTCAGAATCATGGCGGAACGCAGCATCGGCGCCGTGGTGGTGGTCCAGGGCGACGCGGTGCTGGGCATGCTGACCGAGCGCGACTACGCCCGCAAGATCGTGCTGCAGGACCGCTCCTCGCGTACCACGAAGGTGCGCGACATCATGACCGATTCCGTCTACTACGTCAGCCGCGCGGACACGCGCGAACACTGTATGGCGATGATGACGGAACGCCACTTCCGTCATCTGCCTGTCATCGAGGACGGCAAGCTGGTCGGCCTGCTTTCCATCGGCGACCTGGTCAAGGACGTCATGAGCGAACAGAAGTTCATCATCCACGAACTCGAACGCTACATCACCGGCGAACGCGGCTGACGCCGCGCGGTCCATGGGACGGACTCGCGGCTAGCCCGCCGCGAGCGCCTTGAATGCCGGCACGATCAAACCCATGCCGGCCGCCAGCAACAGCACGAACACCATGCGCTTGACGGTCTTCATCGAGCCCGCCGTGCTGTAGCGGCGAGCCACCCAGGTGACGCCGATCACAACCGGCAACGCCAGCAGACTCAACCAGAACGACGAGGCCATGAAGGCCCCCTGCCCGGTCACGAGCGCCAGGCGCACGACCGCGTTAAGCGAAAACAGAATCAGCAGGCTGTTGCGGATGGCGGCCAGCGGCAGGGGCTGGCGGTACAGGTGATAGACCATGGGCGGACCCGCGCTGGAAAACAATCCGCCCAGCACGCCGGAAATCGCGCCGAAGAACACGAACGAACCGCGCGAGGACACATGCGCCAGCGGCTGCGCACGCGCGATCAACAGCACCGCGCAGCCCAGGATGGTGCAGCCCAAAAGCAGTTGCAGCAGCACGCCCATGGAGCCGCTGATCCAGGCCAGCGCCGCCACGCCCGCCCCCACGCCGACCAGGCTGCTGGCCATCGCGGGCCGCATCAGCGACCAGTTCACCTGCGGCTTGGCGCGTGCCAGCGTCACGGCCGCGTTCACCAGCGACAGCACGCTGACCACGTTGGCCACTTCGGACACGGAAGCCAGCTGGAACACGCCCGACAGGCCCAACAACACCAGCCCGAAGGCGAAGCCCGTCATGGTCTGCGCATAGGTGGCGAGCGCCACGCAGGCGAGGAACAGCAAATATTGGGAAATGCTCATGCTAATGGGAGAGCCTGACCTGCCTCGGCTCTGCCCGGAGCGGCGCGTTGCGCGGCGCGGGAGCGGATCGACGGGGAACAGCGTTAGGGGTTTGGGATCGGGTTTTTTCCGCCGGCGATCATAGCACCGGGACGCGCCGACTCACACTTTGTCACAACTGGATGCGCTCGTGCACCATGACCGGCGCGCCCTGCCGCTATCCTTGCCGCCCTGTAAATCCCTTGCGCCTTGCTCCCGCCGCGCCATCCGCCGCGCCGTCTGGATACGGCGCGCACGGCTGCGAGAATGACGCCCAAACAGACCACGATCAACACGGTGACGCTGACCTGCTCGACCTGCGGCAGCGCCCAATTCACCAAGCTGGACACCAACGAATACCGCTGCAGCCATTGCCACGCGGTCACGCTGGTCGAAGACAACGTCGCCCAACGGCTGGAGAAGATCCTGCGCGGGATGCAGCAGCCGGCTCCCAAGCCGCAGCTCGGTCCGCGCGCCATCGCGGCGGTGGCAGTCGCCGTCGCCGCCGTAATCGCCGTGCCTTTGGTCGCCTCCATGATCGGGTCCAAACCGACCGTCACGCGGCAGCCGCCTGCGCCGCCTCCCATCGACGCCTCGCTGGTCAAGCTGACGGACGTGCAGGAGATCCGGGTCCGCGACCGCACGCAGCTGGTCATGATCATGCGCAACGAGACGGGCAAGAAGATCGACGTGCCGCGCGTCACGGCTTCGTTCTTCCAGGGCGACCTGTCGCTGCCGTCGAACTCCGGCTCGGCGCCGGCGCGTTCGCTGCAGCCGGGCGAGTACACACCTGTCATCATCTCCACGCCCAGCCAGGCCTACAGCCGCTATGCGCTGCAGGTCTCGCAGCCGACGCTGGCGCGGGACAGGAACAACGACGTGGCCGCCAGCAAGGTGCAGCTAGTGCGCAACGACGGCGCCTACCGCCTGGTCGGCCTCTTGAAGAACAACGGCGCCAACGAGGCCAACAGCAGCCAGATCACGGTGATGCTGTACGACGAGGACGGCAAGCTGATCGGCACCGGCAACGGCTACGGCGCCGCCAGCCCGCTGGCGCCGAACGCGCTGACCTCCTTTGACGTGCGCTGCGAGATGCTGACCGAGGGCCGGGTCGCCTCCTACGACTACATGGTGCAAAGCGAGACCCACACCGCAGCGTCTGCCGCGTCCAAGGCGGAAACGCCCGCCAGCCGCATCGTGCGCGTCAGCCCGGCCGACCCGCGAATCATCGAGCACGTGCGCCTGACGACCGCGGAACTGCTGGATCCGGACTTCGCGCTGTTCGACGCCAGCGCGCTCAAGCTGTCCGCGCCGCGCCGCCTGCTCGACGAGATCGAGCGCCCGGTCCTGTACGCCGAACTGGTCAACACCAGCGACCAGTACGTCGTCCTGTCGCCGAAAGCCAACATTACGGTGTTCGACGGTTCCAACCGGCTGGACCTGCGCCAGAGCTGGAGCCTGCCGGCGCGCCTGTACCCCGGCGAGCGGGTGCCGGTGGCGTTGACCGGCCGCGTCGACCGCTATACCGAGGTCAAGACCGACTGGCTGCCCGCCAAGCGCGCCGCCCTGCCCGGCCCGCGCCCCAAGCTGGCGGTCACGGTCGAGAACACCGAGGCCCAGGTCGGCACCGGCACCCTGAACTTCACCCACCGCTTCCGCTACAAGTACGTGACCGTGCACGGCCGCGTGCGCAATGACAGCCAGGCCGAGGTCGAGAACGTCAAGGTCTGGATCAGCCTTTACGACGCCCAGGACAAGCTGACCGGCGCGGTTTTCCAGGAATTGCGGCTGCCCAAGCTCAAGCCGGAGGAAAGCGCGCCGTTCCAGGTCGACGTCAAGCAATACGGCGGCAACTTCGCCCGGGTGGGCGTGGTGTACGACGCCGGGCCGCGCTAGGGTGCCGTCCTGCGTCGCCCTTAAGCAACAGCTATGGGCTCAAGTCTTATATAAGATATAAGACATTTGCTTGCGTCCCCCTGTTCCCTCTACAATTCGGCGAACAACCCTTCTTCCAACCCGACTTTGAGCAGGCCTCACATGCTGGATAATTACCGCCAACACGTTGCCGAACGCGCGGCTCTGGGGATCCCCCCGCTGCCCCTTACGGCCAAACAAACCGCTGAACTGATCGAACTGCTCAAGAACCCGCCCGCTGGCGAGGAGCAGAACCTGGTCGACCTGCTGACCCACCGCGTGCCCGCCGGCGTGGACGACGCCGCCAAGGTCAAGGCTTCGTACTTGGCTGCCGTGGCGCTGGGCAAGGAAGCTTGTGCGCTGATCAGCCGCGCCAAGGCGACTGAACTGCTCGGCACCATGCTGGGCGGCTACAACATTGGCCCGCTGGTCGACCTGCTGGACGACGCTGAAATCGGCACCATCGCCGCCGATGCGCTGAAGAAGACCCTGTTGATGTTCGACGCCTTCCACGACGTGAAGGAAAAGGCGGACAAGGGCAACGCCAACGCCAAGTCCGTGATGCAGAGCTGGGCCGACGCCGAATGGTTCACCAGCCGTCCGGAACTGCCGCAGAGCCTGACCATCACCGTCTTCAAGGTGCCTGGCGAAACCAACACCGACGACCTGTCGCCGGCTCCCGACGCCACCACCCGCCCCGACATCCCGATGCACGCCCTGGCGATGCTGAAGAACAAGCGCGACGGCGCCGCGTTCGAACCGGAAGAAGACGGCAAGCGCGGTCCGGTCAAGTTCATCGAATCCCTGAAGGAAAAGGGCCACCTGGTCGCCTACGTCGGCGACGTGGTGGGTACGGGGTCGTCGCGCAAGTCGGCCACCAACTCGGTGCTGTGGTTCACCGGCGAAGACATCCCCTTCGTGCCGAACAAGCGTTTCGGCGGCGTGTGCCTGGGCAACAAGATCGCCCCGATCTTCTACAACACCATGGAAGACGCCGGCGCCCTGCCGATCGAACTCGACGTTTCCAAGATGGAAATGGGCGACGTGGTCGAACTGCGCCCCTATGAAGGCCGCGCCCTGAAGAACGGCGAAGTCATCGCCGAATTCGAAGTGAAGTCCGACGTGCTGTTCGACGAAGTGCGCGCCGGCGGCCGCATTCCGCTGATCATCGGCCGCGGCCTGACCGCCAAGGCGCGCGAAGCGCTGGGCCTGCCGGCCTCGACGCTGTTCCGCCTCCCCAAGGACCCCGCCGACACCGGCCGCGGTTACACGCTGGCCCAGAAGATGGTCGGCCGCGCCTGCGGCCTGGCCGAAGGCAAGGGCATCCGCCCGGGCACCTACTGCGAACCGAAGATGACCTCGGTCGGCAGCCAGGACACCACCGGCCCCATGACCCGCGACGAACTGAAGGATCTGGCCTGCCTGGGCTTCTCGGCCGACCTGGTGATGCAGTCGTTCTGCCACACCGCCGCCTATCCGAAGCCCGTGGACGTCAAGACGCACCACACGCTGCCGGAATTCATCAGCACCCGCGGCGGCGTCTCGCTGCGCCCGGGCGACGGCGTGATCCACTCCTGGCTCAACCGCATGCTGTTGCCCGACACCGTCGGCACCGGCGGCGACTCGCACACCCGCTTCCCCATCGGCATCTCGTTCCCGGCCGGCTCGGGCCTGGTCGCCTTTGCCGCCGCCACCGGCGTGATGCCGCTGGACATGCCGGAATCGGTGCTGGTCCGCTTCAAGGGGAAGCTGCAGCCCGGCGTGACCCTGCGCGACCTGGTCAACGCGATTCCGCTGTACGCCATCAAGCAAGGCCTGCTGACGGTTGCCAAGCAAGGCAAGAAGAACATCTTCTCCGGCCGCATCCTGGAAATCGAAGGCCTGCCCGACCTGAAGGTCGAACAAGCCTTTGAACTGTCGGACGCTTCCGCGGAACGTTCGGCCGCCGGCTGCTCGGTGCGCCTGAACAAGGAACCGATCATCGAGTACATCAACAGCAACATCGTGATGCTGAAGTGGATGATCGCCAACGGTTACGAAGACGAGCGCACGCTGGGCCGCCGCATCAAGGCCATGGAAGCCTGGCTGGCCGACCCCAAGCTGCTGGAGCCGGACGCCGACGCCGAATACGCCGCCGTGATCGAGATCGACCTGGCCGACGTGCACGAACCCATCGTGGCCTGCCCGAACGACCCTGACGACGTGAAGACGCTGTCGGAAGTCGCTGGCGCCAAGATCGACGAAGTGTTCATCGGCAGCTGCATGACCAACATCGGCCACTTCCGCGCAGCCTCCAAGCTGCTGGAAGGCAAGCGCGACATCCCGGTCAAGCTGTGGGTCGCCCCCCCGACCAAGATGGACGCCACCCAGCTGACCGAGGAAGGCCACTACGGCGTGTTCGGCACCGCCGGCGCCCGCACGGAAATGCCGGGCTGCTCGCTGTGCATGGGCAACCAGGCACAGGTGCGCGAAGGCGCGACCGTCATGTCGACCAGCACCCGCAACTTCCCGAACCGCCTGGGCAAGAACACCAACGTGTACCTGGGTTCGGCCGAACTGGCCGCCATCTGCTCGAAGCTGGGCCGCATCCCGACCAAGGACGAGTACATGGCCGACATGGGCGTCATCAACAAGAGCGGCGACCAGATCTACCAGTACCTGAACTTCGACAAGATCGCGGACTACAAGGACGTGGCTGACGTCATCGAAGTCTAAGCATCGGGCAGCGCAGCCTGGCTGCATCGCCTGCAGGACGGCCCCGGAGCAATCCAGGGCCGTTTTTCTTTGCCTGGCGCATGCGGCACAGGTCGGAGAATTTCAGGGACGGAACTTTTTCCGCGATACGTTTTCATACAATCGCGGTAACTTGTGACATCCGCCCCCAACCCTGCCCCGATCTCCGGAGGAAGACCGCCAATGACCCGGCTTTTGCTGCCGCCGCTGCTATTGCTGGCGCTTGCCGGCTGCGCCACCGCGCCGCCCTCGAATCCCGAGAACATCTGCGCCATCTTTCGCGAAAAGCCGGACTGGCACGATGCCGCCCTGAAGGTGCAGAAGAAATGGGGCGCGCCCGTGCCGGTACCCATGGCCATGATGTACCAGGAGTCCTCCTTCAAGCATGACGCCGTGCCGCCGCGCTATTACTTCCTGGGCTTCATCCCCTGGGGACGCGTCAGTTCAGCCTACGGCTACGCCCAGGTCAAGGACGAGACCTGGGACGACTACAAGAAAGATGCCGGCGGCTGGGGTTCCAGCCGCGACGACTTCGCCGACGCGCTGGATTTCATGGGCTGGTACATGAACAAGACCCAACGCATCAACGGCGTGTCCAAGTCCGACGCCTATGGCCAATACCTGAACTACCACGAAGGCTGGACCGGCTACCGCAACCGCAGCTACGACCGCAAGGCCTGGCTCAAGACCGTGTCGCAGAAAGTGCAGGCACGGGCCCAGAAGTTCGCCGCGCAGTACAAGAGCTGCGAGAGCGACCTCACGCGCGGCGGCTGGTTCTGGTGAACGCCGCCGCCTGAACTCAGAAGTCCATGCTCGCGCTGAGCGAGAAGGTGCGCGGTCCACCCAGCACCAGATAGCCGTTACCCGGATAACCGCCCACCGACGACCAGTAGTTGCGGTTGGCGATGTTGTCCACGCGGGCGCGCAGGGTCACGACGTGGCCGTCCACGTCCATCATGTAGCGCAGGCCCGCATCGAAGCGGGTCCAGCCCGGCACCTTGAGCGTGTTGGCGTCGTCCGCGTAGGACGAACCGGTATAGACCACGCGGCCATCCACCGCCAGGCCCGGCACGCCGGGGATGTCCCATTCCACGCCCATGTTCGCCTGGAAGCGCGGCACGCCGATCACGCGGTTGCCGTCGATGGACGGGTTGCCGGTGGAACGCTGCGTGGCGTCCAGCCAAGTCAGGCCGCCCAACAGGCGCACGCTCTTGACGGGCTCGCCGTACATGGTGAGCTCCACGCCCTGATGGCGGTCCTTGCCGGACGTGGTCAGTTCGTTGCTGGCGTTGTACATGGCGCGCGGCTTGTCGGTCGAGAACAGCGCGAGTCCCGCGCCCAGTCCGTCGCCTTCATACTTCGCGCCGATTTCCTTCTGCTTGGAGACGAAGGGCGGCAGGCTCTGGCCGGCGTTGGGCACCGGCTTGCCGCCGGCATTGGCCGGGGCGGTCGGTCCCGCGACGAGCGCCTCGATGTAGTTCGCGTACAGCGAAACGCTGGGCGCGACCTTGACGACCAGGCCCGCGGCGGGCGAATTATGGCTGGCGTCGTAGGCGCCGTTTTCCTTGCCGGTGTTGTACGCGTAGTCGCGTTGCGACAAGCGCTGATGGCGGATGCCCGCCGTGAGCAGCACCTTGTCGTCCAGGAACGACAGCGTGTCGCCGATGGCGTAGCTGCTCAGGCGGGTGCGGCCTTGCAGCGCCGGATCGTCCAGGTCGTTGCCACGCAGCGCGGTGGCGCTGAATGGCGGCTTGTCATACGAAATCGGGTTGTAGATATTGGTGGGATACGTGTTCTGCCAGTCCATCACATAGGCATTTTTCTTCTTCAGGTCGAAGAAGGATGCCGACACGACGAACTCGTGGCCTACCGGCCCCGTGCGCAGTTTGCCGCGCAGGCCCAGTTCGCCCGTGTTCACGCTGTCTTCGCGGGTATTGTCGAAGCGGTAGAAGGTGCCCGCCCCCGTGCTGCCGTTGGTCAGCGTGACGTTGCCCAGCGAATTCGCTTCATCGCTGCGGCGCATGCCAAAGGCCGCGTAGGCGGTCAGCTTGTCGCTGAAATCATGTTCGCCGCGCACGGTGCCGAAGACGTCCCGCTCGTTCGAATACGACCAGGGCTGCGCATAATTGGAGCTGGCGTCGGGCGCGTCGGGCACCTTGGTGACGCCGGCGCCCAGCGTCACGTTGGGACGCGCGCGCTTGAGCTTGTTCTCCTGCCAGCCGATGTCGGCAGACAAACGGGTGTCGGCCGAACGCCAATCCAGGCCCAGCGATACCAGGCTAGTACGGGAATGTTCATCGTCGATACCGGTATCGCCGCTGCGCTGTGCGGCGTTGAGCCGGATGCCGGTGCTGTCGCCCGGGCCAAAGCGGCGAGCAATGTCGGTGGACAACTGGAACTGCCCGCCGCTGGACACGCCGGTGGTAACACGGGTCAGAGGTTCGTTCGGCGCGCGCTTGGGCACCAGGTTGATCACCCCGCCGATGCCGCCGCCGCCGGGCGCCGCGCCCGTCAGGAAGGTGGACGCGCCGCGCAGGACCTCCACGCGTTCGAACAGTTCGGTGGCGATGTATTGGCGCGGCAGCAGGCTGTAGAGGCCGTTGTAGGCCACGTCGTCCGAACCCAGGATGAAGCCGCGGATGAAGTACGACTCCTGGAAGTTGCCGAAGCCGCGGGCCACGCGCACGCCCGGGTCGTTCTGCAGCACGTCGCCCACGCTGCGGGCCTGCCGGTCCTGGATCAGTTCATTGGTGTAGCTGGTGATGCTGAATGGCGTGTCCATCAGGTCCTGCGTACCCAGCAAACCGACGCGGCCGCCCCGGGCGACCTGCCCGCCGGCAAAGGGTTCGGCCAGGCCGCCGGCCGAGGCATCGGCGCTGGCTTCGACCTTGATGGCGTCCATGGAAACGACGGAGCCGGCCTGATCGGACGCGGATTGGGCGTGGACAACGGGGAGATAGCACGGCAGCGCGGCGGCCATGCAGGCAAGAGTTCGGATTTTCATGTCGGGAAGTTCGCAGGCAGAGATCAAAATCCCGATGGGGTCACGCGCGCACTAAGAATTACGGATGCGTCTGGAATGTGCCGGAAGGCCAGGGCCTTGCCGGGCCGGCTGCACCAAAGGGGACTGGAATTGCTGAGCGCCCCATTCTACGGCAAACGGAATCATTCTCATTTATGTTACTTTTTGTTTGAGAATGTTCGTTGCCCGGGCGCCACAGCTGCCGCTTGTGGCGCCCTGGTCTTTCCGACGGGTCTATCGGCCGCCCGCGCGAGGATCGTAGTCCGCCGCCGCCATGGGTTCCAGCGGGTACAGCGGCCGCGCGCGTCTGCGGAATTCGAACAGCGACCAGTCGGAGCTGGTCACGCCGGGGCTGTCACATTCGACCAGCGCCTGGGAGATCGGCACGAACACCGGGCGGCAGTACATGCGCGACTTCACCAGCACGTAACGGGCGCGGGACGGATCCAGTCCAAGACTCTGGAACACGCCCAGATCCCAGGGTTCGTGGGTCTGCTCGGTCAGCACCAGCTGCGCGGCGCCTATGTCCAGCACCGCGCTGCGGCCCATGCAGGCCAGTTGCCCGGTATAGGTCGGCCCGGTGATCAGGTACTCGCCATTGCTCAGCGCGCGCACGGTGCCGCGCAGCGTGACGGGCTGCGCCTCCCGGCCGATTTCGCCGATGGCGCGCTTGTTGCCTAGCGGCAGCTCGACCGTGGCGCCGACGCCGGCGCGGGTCAATTCGGCCACCGCCTCGGGATCGCAGTACAGCCCCGCCTGTATGCCTTCCAGGCCCGCATCCAGCGCGGCCATCAGCACGTCCAGGGTGTCGCAAGTGCCGCCGCTCATGCAATTGTCGCCATGGTCCAGCAGCAGCACCGGCTTGCTTGCGCCTTCGGCCAGGATCTTGGCGCGCGCCAGCGACTCGGCCAGCGGCTCGCTGTCATAGAAGAATCCGTCGCGCTGCTCCCAGATCAGGGAGGCGATCTCGCCCGCCACGCGCTCCGCCTCGGCGCGGTCGCCGTCGGCCACCACGACCACGCTGACGCAGGGATGCGGGATGTCGGCCAGGCCGAAGCCCGCCAGCACCGACACGCCCAGCGCCCCCGCGGCCTCTGCCTGGCGCGCCGCTACGACGGCGGCGCGCATGGCGCCTTCGGCCGTGTTGCTGCGCAGGGAATGCGACACCAGCGGCAACCGGCGCCACGCCATGACCGGCTTGCATCGGCCGTCGATGCCCGCAAACAGCAGCCTGCCGGCGTGTTCGCCGGTTTCGTACATGTCGATGTGGGGATAGGTCTTGAAGCTGACGATGACGTCGGCGTTGTCCATCATCTTCTGCGTGACGTTGCCGTGCAGATCCAGCGCCACGGCAACCGGCACGCCAGGCGCGGCGGCGCGCAGCCGTTCAAGCAGGTCGCCCTCGCCGTCATCGGTGGTCTCCACCGCCATGGCGCCATGCAGGTCCAGCAGGATGACGTTGCAGCCCGGCGCTGCGGCCACGATGCGGTCGCATAGCTCGGCATAGGCCTGGCCATCGACGCGGCCGCTGGGATAGGCGGTGGCCGACACGGGCGTGACCAGTTCGGCGCCGCGCGCTTCGGCCAGGTCGATGAACGCCGACATCGCGGTGCGCTTGCCCTTGTTCTCTTCATAGGCCGCCGCATCGTAGGCGGGGCCGCCGTTGCCGAAGGCGGACAGCGGCGTGGGAACCGGCGAGAAGGTGTTGGTCTCGTGGTTCAACCTCGCGATCAGCGCCTTCATTGCGCGCCCCCATCGGAAAACTGGATGCGCCCGCAGCAGCGCAGCATGGCGTGCAACAGCACATTGCAGCCCGCCTCCAGGTGCTCGGGCTGCGCGTCCTCGATCTCGTTGTGGCTGATGCCGTCCTTGCACGGCACGAAGATCATGGCGGTGGGCGCCACCCGCGCCATGTAGACGGCGTCATGGCCCGCGCCGCTGATCACGTCCAGCGAATCCAGGCCCAGCGTGGCCGCGCCGTCGCGGATCGCCTGCACCAGGCGCGGCTCGAAGGGCTGCGGCGGGAAGTACACGACCTCCTTGCTGTCGACCTGGAAGCGGCCCGGCTCGGCCAGTTCCTCGCAGACGCGCGCAAACGCCGCGGCCATGCTGTCCAACGTGGCGTCGTCGGCGGCGCGCAGGTCTACGGTAAGCGCCACGCGGCCGGGAATCACGTTGCGCGAGTTCGGGAAGCTGTCGATGCAGCCAACCGTGCCGCGGCCATGCGGCGCATGCTCCAGCGCGATCCGGTTGACCTCAAGCACCAGCCTGGACGCGGCCAGCAAGGCGTCGCGGCGCAGTTCCATGGGCGTGGGCCCCGCATGCGCCTCCTGGCCGGTGATGGCGACGTCGTACCAGCGCTGCCCCAGGGCGCCCTGCACCGAACCGATGGTGATGCCGCGGTCCTCCAGGATGGGGCCTTGCTCGATGTGTGCCTCGAAGTAGGCGCCGACATCCCCGGGCCGCGCGGGTTCCGGACCGGCGTAGCCGATGGCGCGCAGCGCTTCATCCACGCTGACGCCGTCGCGGTCGCGCGCAGCCAGCGCGTGCTCCAGCGTGAAAGCGCCGGCGTACACGCCGGAACCCATCATCACGGGTACGAAGCGCGAGCCTTCCTCGTTGGTCCACACCACCACTTCCAGCGGCGCCTCGGTGGCAATGCCGCGTTCGTGCAGCGTGCGCAGGACCTCGATGCCTGCAAGCACCCCATAGTTGCCGTCGAATTTTCCGCCGGTGGGCTGGGTGTCGATATGGCTGCCGGTCATCACGGCGGGCAAGTCATCGCGCAGGCCGGGGCGACGCATGAAGATGTTGCCGATGGCGTCCACGCGCACACTGCAGCCCAGCTCGCGGGCCCAGGCGCAGACCAGGTCGCGGCCCTGCCGGTCCAGGTCGCTCAGCGCCAGCCGGCACACGCCGCCCTTGTCGGTGGCGCCGATGCGAGCCAATTCCATCAGCGAATTCCAGAGGCGGCTGCCATCGATGCGGATGCCGCTGACGGCCTCCAATGTGTTCATTTCCATGGTGTTTCCCTTGCTTCGGTTGCGCGGCGCAGGGGGTCCCTAGACGCCCACGCCCAGGTATCGGTCCTTCACGTTTTCGTCCGCTATGAAGACCGCGTTGCTGCCTTGGTAGACGATGGATCCCTGCTCGATGATGAAATGACGGTCGGCCAGCTGCGTGCAGACTTCCAGGTTCTGCTCCACCAGCAGGATGGTGACGCCGGCCTGCTTGATGGACTTGATCTGCGCCACGATCTCCTCGACGATCACCGGCGCCAGGCCTTCGACCGGTTCGTCCAGCATCAGCACGCGCGGATGGTTCATGAGCGCGCGCCCGATGGCCAGCATCTGCTGTTCGCCGCCGGACAACTGGCCGCCGCCGTTCCTGCGCCGCTCCTTCAGGCGGGGAAAGATGCGGTAGACGTCTTCCAGCTGCCAGGGCGAATCGCGGCGCATGCCCAGCTTGAGGTTTTCCTCGACCGTCAGCAGCTTGAAGATGCCGCGGTGCTCAGGCACAAGGCAGATCCCCATGGACGCGATCTTGTGCGCCGGCAGCCCGGCGATGTCGCGTCCGCCGTAGCGCACCGCGCCGCCCTTGGGCGCAATCACGCCGGCGATGGTCTTGAGCGTGGTCGACTTGCCCGCGCCGTTGCGCCCGAGCAGTGTGATCACCTCGCCCTGCGGCAGCTCGAGCGACACGCCTTGCAGAATATGGCTCTTGCCGTAATAGCTGTGTACGGCGTCGACATGCAGCATCATGCCCGGCCTCCCGTGATCATGTTGCCCAGGTACGCGGCGCGCACCCGCTCGTCGCTGCGGATCGCAGCAGGCGTGCCTTCGACCAGCACGCGGCCCTGCTGCATCACGGTGATCGTGTCGGAGATATCCATCACGATGTTCATGTTGTGCTCGATCAGCACCACCGTGTGATCGTCGCGCAGGCTGCGGATCAAGCGCTTCATCTCATCCAGGTCGTCCACCCCCATGCCCGAGGTGGGCTCGTCCAGGAAAATCGCGCGCGGCCGGGCGGCCAGCGCCATGCCCACTTCCAGGCGCCGCTGCTGGCCGTGCGACAGCGCGCCCGCCGCCACCTTGGCCAGCCGCGACAGGCCCAGCCGTTCCAGCGCCGCGTCGACGATCTCGCGCTGCGCCCGCGGGCCGGTGGGCGGATGCCAGCAGTCGAAGGCGCCGGCGCGATGCGCGCCCTGCGCCGCCAGCCGCAGGTTCTCCTGCACCGACAGGTTGGCGAACAGGCTGGTGACCTGGAAAGAGCGCGCGATGCCGCGCTGCACCCGTTGATAATCGGCCTCCTGCGTCACGTCATGGCCGTCGAACACGATGCTGCCCTCGCTGGTGCGCAAGGTGCCCGTCAGCGTATGGAACAGTGTGGTCTTGCCCGCGCCGTTCGGGCCGATGACGGAGTGCACCGTGCGCGGCTGCACTTGCAGATCGACCCCATGCAGGGCCACGAACTTGCCGAAGCGCTTGACGATGCCCCTGGCCTGCAGCAGCGGCGCGGAATGTTGCGGATTCATGCGCGTCCCTCCTTGGCGGCCGGCTCGCCGCCGGCAGGCTTGCGCCGCAGCGCCAGCCAGATGCGTTCTCCCAGCCCCCACAGCCCCTTCTGCATGAACAGGCTGACCGCGATCAGCAGGAAGCCCAGCAGCATCAGCCAGCGCGGCCACAAGGTGGAAAGCCAGTCCGCGAACAGCACGTAGAAAGCTGCCCCCAGCACTGAAGCGAACAGGTTGCCGGTGCCGCCGATGACCGTCATGACCAGGATCATCTCGCTGCTGTGGTATTCAATGCTGGACAGCGGCGCGATGCCGGTCATCATCGCCAGGAAGGCGCCCGCCAGCGCGGTGACGGCGCCCGAGATGGCGAAAGCCGCCAACTTGAAGAGGCGCACGTTGTAGCCCACCGCCATGGCGCGCGCCTCGTTGTCGCGGATCGCCAGCAGCGTGCGGCCGAACACCGAGTTGGTCACGCGCAGCAGCAGCCAGAATATCGCCAGGAAGCACACCGCCACGAAGGCGTAGAACTGCCAGGGCGTGGCCAGCGGCATGAGCTGCAGGCCCGCCACCGACAGCGCCGGACGCGGCACGTCCAGCAGGCCATTGTCGCCGCCGGTCAGGTCAGGCAGGCTGTACGCCAGGAAGTAGAACATTTGCGCGAAGGCCAGCGTCAGCATCACGAAGTAGGTGCCGCGCTGGCGGATGGCGAACCAGCCCACCAGCGTCGCGCCCAGCGCGCCCACCGCCATCGCCGCCAGCAACGCCAGCGGCATCGGCAGGCCGGTACGCGTCAACAGGATGCCGACGGCATAGCTGCCCAGGCCGAAGAAGATGCCCTGGCCGAACGACAACAGCCCGGTGAAACCCAGCAGCAGATTGCAGCCCAGCACCGCCAGCGCGTAGATCAGCACTTCCGTGGCCAGCGAGCCCGACTGCATGCACAGCGGCAACAGCAGCACCACGGCCAGCGCCAGCAGCAATTGGGCATGAGATTTCAAGCGCGTCATCATCCTCTCCCCATCAGGCCGTGGGGACGCAGCAGCAGCACCGCCGCCATCGCCACATAGATCATCAGCCGCGCGCCTTCCGGCCAGAGCGTGCTCATCACGCTCTGCACCACGCCGATCAGGAGGCCGCCGACCAGCGCGCCGAAGAAGCTGCCCATGCCGCCCACCACCACGATGACGAAGGCGATGCCCAGGGCCTCGATGCCCATGAAGGGTTCGACGCCGCGTATGGGCGCGGCCAACACCCCGGCCAGGGCGGCGGTCGCCGCGCCCAGCGCGAAGACCAGGCTGAACATGCGGAACACATTGATGCCCAGCATGGACACCATTTCGGTCGATTCGCTGCCCGCGCGCACCGCGCTGCCCAGCCGCGTGCCTTCCAGCACATACCAGAGCAGCAACGAGAAGACAGCGGTGAAGCCGATCACGAACAGACGGTACTTGGGATAGATGAAGCTGCCCCACATGACCACGCCCTGCAGGGCCGAGGGTGCGGCGACGTTGTCGCCTATCGGCCCCCAGATCACGATGACCAGTTCCTGCAGGACCAGCGCCAGGCCGACGGTGATCAGGATGTGGAATTCATGCGCCTGCGCGTAGACGTGGCGCAGCAGCACTTTCTCCACGACCCAGGCGCCGGCGCCCACCAGCAGCGGCACGATGGCCAGCGCGAGCCAGAAATTCAGGCCCCATTGGATGGCCTGGAAACAGAAGTAGGCGCCCAGCAGATAGAACGCCCCGTGGGCGAAGTTCACGAAGCGCAACAGACCGAAGACGATGGACAGGCCGACTGCCAGAAGGAAGTACAGCATGCCTACCCCGATCCCATTGATGATCTGGAGGAGATAGACGTTCATGGGTATGCCCGATGGAGGTAACGGAAGGCCGCGGGGCGCGCGGCGGCCGCGGACGCGGCGCGCCCACGGCCGCCCGCCTCAGGGGCGGGCTACAGCTTGCAGCCGGTTTCCGCGGGCGGCAGGAAGGAACGGCCGCTATGCACGATCTCGGCGTAATCGTCCTTGTCCTTCATGTCCTTCTTGGCGCGGCCCTTGAGCAGGTAGTAGTTCTTCAGGACCTGGTGGTCTTCCTTGCGGATTTCCTCCTTGCCCGTCAGGCCCTCGTAGGCCATGCCCTCCATGACGGCGATCACCTTGGCCGGGTCGGCGCTGCCGGCCCGGGCGATGGCGTCCAGCATGATGCGGGTGCAGATGTAGGAGCCCGCCAGGCTGTAATTGGGATTGGCGCGCGTCTTGTCGCGGGACAGCTGTACCAGTTCCTTGTTGAGCGGCGAGTCGATGCCGTGCCAGTACTGCGCGCCGAAGTACACGCCTTCGCACAGGTCCGCGCCCAGGCCTTCGAACTGTTCCAGGCCCGAAGCCCAGGCCACCAGGATGGTGCAGTTCTGCTTCATGCCGAAGCTGACGGCCTGGCGCAGCGTGTCGGAGGACTGCGAGCCGAAGTTCAGGATCAGCAGCACGTCCGGCTTGGCGGCCATGGCGTTGGTGAGGTAGCCGCTGAATTCCTTCTCGGTCAGCGAGTGATAGCTGTTGCCCACATGCTCGATGCCCTTTTCCTTGAAGATCGCCTTGGCCGCGCTGAGCAGGCCGTCGCCGAACACGTATTGCGGCGTGATGGTGTACCAGCGCTTGGCGTTCGGCAGCTTTTCGAGCAAGGGACGCACGGTCTGCTCGATGGCGCCAAAGGTGGGCACGGACCAGCGAAAGGTGGCCCGGTTGCAGTCCTTGCCGGTGATTTCGTCCGCGCCCGCGGTGGTGATGAAGACGCCGCCGGCGCGCTCGACTTCCTTGCCCATGGCCAGCGCTTCGGACGACAGGATGCCGCCGGCGAAGAATTTGACGCCCTTCTGTTGCGAGACTTCCTGGACCTTGCGCACCGCCGTGGCCGGCTTGCCCTCGGTATCCAGCACGGTATAGGCCAGCGGCCGGTCCAGCGCGCGGCCATACTGCTCCAGCGCCAGTTTCATGCCCAGGTCGGCGTATTTGCCGTTGGCGGCAAAGGCGCCCGACATGGGCACCGGACACCCGAACTGGATGGCGTCGGCTTGCGCCAGCGCGGACCGGGCGGTCCAGAGTGATCCGGGCACGGCGCCAAGCGCGGCCAATTTCAGCAGGTTGCGGCGATTCAAGATGGTTCTCCCTGGCTGCCGCTGGCGGTGCCGCGGCATATTGACGATGTCGAGCGCGCACCATGCGCGTCCCCATTCCGACTCTGTCTGCTCCAAGCTCCCGTGCCAGGGCTGCCGCCGCGTGGGCGTATTCGCAAGTCCCGGCGCTCATGCCTATACTGCGACTACCATCCTATTTATCATGATAAATAGGATTATTATCATGATCAGTTTGGCGAGCCGGCTCTGTCAATAGCGGGCGCATCAGGTATAACCCGGGGTCCGCGCAGAACCCGCCCGGGGCATGCCCCGCGCACACCACGCAGCAACGGAGGAACGCAATGGCGTTCAACAGTCACGACCTACAAGCCGCGGGCGCGTCGAGTCCGCCCAAGCGCAGCGACCTGGTCGCCGAAGAGATCAAGCGGCTGATCACGGCCAAGAACCTGTTGCCGGGCGACAAGCTGCCGCGCGAAAGCGAGCTGCAAAGCATGTTCTCGGTCAGCAAAAGCACCATGCGCGAAGCGCTCAAGTCGCTGGAGGTGCAGGGGCTGGTCAAGGTCAGCACCGGACCGGGCGGCGGCGGCACCGTGGTCGAGGTGCCGCTGGACCGCACCTTCCAGCTGATGCAGAACTACCTGTTCTTCAAGGAAGTGCGGATCGAGGACATCTACCAGGTGCGCAAGCTGCTGGAGCCCGAGCTCGCGGCCAGCGCGGTGCCGTTCCTGACGGACGCGCATTTCGCTGCGCTGGAGGAGAACATCGCCTGCTGCGATCCGTCGGCCGAGCACGTCGATGACCCGCTGGCGCAGCGCCAGGAAGAAATCAATTTCCACGACATCTTCGCGGCGGCCTGCCCCAACCCGTTCCTGCGCTTCAGCTGCGAGATGACCAATGAAATGATCCGGCAGCTGACCGTGTTCGACAACGAGATGCCGCTATCCGAGCAGCAGCGTTTCGGCAGCGCCAATACGGGCTTTCACCGCAAGATCCTGGCTGCGGCGCGCGAGCGCGACGTGGAAAAGGTGCGCGACTTGATGAGCGAACACATGCAGGACGCGATGCGTTCAGTCAAGCGCATGCACGGCAAGCTCGAAGGCCGGTTGATCCTGGACTCTGAGATGTCGCGGCGCAATGTCACGCGCAAGGCGCGCCGCGGCGGCAAGAAGGCCTGACGGCGCCGACGGCCAGGCGGCGTGGGCCAGGCGGCCGTTGCCGCCTCAGTCCAGCTTGATGTGATTGGCTTCGATCACCGCGCCCCAGCGCTGGCGGTCTTCCTGCACGTAGGCATCGATTTCTGCCTGGCTGCGGGGCGCCTGGATCACCAGGCCCAGGGGTTCAAAACGGCCGCGGAATGCCGGATCCTTCAGCACCTTGTCCAGCGCCGCCTGCAAGCGCTGCGCTTCGGCCTGCGGCACGGCGCGCGGCACGGCCAGACCGAACCAGGTGGCGGCGCGGAATCCCGGAAAGCCGCTTTCCGCCACGGTCGGCACCTCCGGCAGCACGGCCAGCCGCTCGCTGGTCGTGACGGCCAGCGCCTTGATCTTGCGTTCCCGCACCAGCGGCAGCGAGGTGCTGATCACGTCCACCATGAGCTGCGTGTCATTGCCCATCAGCGAGGTCAGGGCCGGCGCGCTGCCGTTATACGGGATATGCGCCACGTCCATGCCCGTGCGCGATTTCAGCAGTTCGGTCGCCAACTGCAGCGGATTGCCTATGCCCACGGAGGCGTAGTTCAGTTTGCCGGGCCGGGCCTTGGCATAAGTGACGAACTCGGCCAGCGTGCCCGCTGGGACCTCGTTGTTCGCCACGACCACCAGCGGCAGCTCGGCAGCGATGCCGAACACGCGGAAGTCGCGCGCGGCGTCATAGGCGATGCGTTGATAAAGCATGGGATTGAGCACCATGCTGGCGTTGCTGGCGAGGAAAACCGTGTATCCGTCCGGCGCCGACCTGGCCACCTGGGTCGCCGCGACCATCGTATTGGCGCCGGGTTTGTTCTCCACCACCACGGGTTGCCCAAGGTCGCGCGACATGCCTTCGGCCAGCACCCGCGACAATTGGTCCGCGGAGCCGCCCGGCGTATAGGGCACGACCAGTTTGACCGGTTTGTCCGGAAATGCCGCCAGCGCGGCGGCCGGAGCCGCGAGCGCGACGATCGCCGCGGTCGCGATGCGACGCAGCCTGAGGTTCAGCCTGATTGCCATGCCTGTCTCCCTTGTGGGTTTTGTTGTTGCGGCGATGCGCCGCCCTGCTATACCTGGCGCTGCCTGCCCGCCCAGAATTCGGCGCGCAGCCGGCGCTTGGCGATCTTCCCGTTGTCGTCGCGCGGCAGTTCCGCGCGCAGTTGCAGTTCACGCGGCACCTTGTAGCGCGCGATCCGTTCACCCAACCATAGCCTCAGCGCCTCGGGGTCGGGCGCGGCGCCCGCCGAGGGCTGCACCAGCGCCATCAGCCGCTCGCCGTATTCGTCGTCGGGCACCCCGAACACCGCGCAATCCGCCACGCCCGGATACTGCATCAGCTGGTGCTCGACCTCGGCGGGATAGATGTTCACGCCGCCCGAGATCACCAGGTCCGATTCGCGGTCGCACACATAGAGATAGCCGTCCGCGTCCAGATAGCCCAGGTCGCCCAGACCGATGAGTCCGTCCTTCTCCACTTCGGCGCGGGCCTGCGGGTTGTTGCGATAGGTGAAGTCCGCGTAGGCCGGCTGGCGCACGTAGATCCGCCCGACCTGGCCCGCCGCGCAGGGCGATCCGTCTTCGCCATAGATCCTGACCTGCGCGCCGCCGATAGGCCGGCCGGCGCTACCGGGACGGGCGAGCGCTTCGTGCGAATCGATGACGGTGACCATGCCCGCCTCGCTCGACGCATAGGTTTCATGGATGACCGGTCCCAGCCATTCGATCATGGCGCGCTTGATTTCCGGCGCGCAGGGCGCGCCGGTCGAAGCCACGAAGCGCAGCGACGACAGGTCGTGCGCGGCGCGGGTGGCGGCGTCCAGCTTCAAGAGGCGCACGTACATGATGGGCACCAGATACACCGTATCGATGCGGTGGGCCTCGATCAGGCGCAGGACTTCCACGGGATCGAACCTGTCCGTCAGCACGAAGGTCTCGCAGACCCGCAGGGCGACCTGCGCGAATACGCTGGGCGCACTGTGGTAGATCGGCGCGGGCAGCAGCGCGCGCGATCCCGGGCGCAGGCCGTAGGCCGCCTCCACCACCGCTTCGACCTGTTGCAGGTGGCGCCCCAGGTGTTCCAGCGGGAACGGCGCGCGCACCACGCCCTTGGGCCGACCGGTGGTGCCCGAGGTATAGGCCATATGACCGCGCGGCGCCACGCGCGGGCCGTCGTAGGGCTGTTGGCGGTCGCGCCAGGCGTCGTAGTCGGCATGCCCTGATTGCGCCGCGCCGGGACCGGCCAGCAGCACCGGCAGGCCGGCGGGCAGCGCATCGCGCAGCGGAAGCCACAGGTCGTCGTGCGCGACCAGCAGGCGGGCGCCGCTGTCTTCGATGAGGAATGCCACTTCCGCCGCGGTGAAATGCCAATTGATCGGGCAGTAGTAGCAGCCCAGCCGCTTGCAGGCCTGGATGATCTCCAGATAAGGCAGGCCGTTGCGCAATAGCACGGCGATCACGTCGCCTTCCCGCACGCCCATTGCCGCCAGCCCGGCGGCAACCTGTTCGCCGCGTGCGGCCAGCGCCGCGCCCGACAGGCGGTCGCCGCCCGCGTGGATGGTGCTGCCTGTCATGCGCCCCCCGTGCTGCGCTGCGCCTTGTCCTGCGCGGTGCGCGCTTCGATGGCCTGGCGCGCGGCGGCCCAGTCCGCGTCGCTCCATTCCGCGTACTGCTTGAAGTAAGCGCCGTTGGCCAGATAGTCGCCGCCGTCCAGCGCAATGGTCTGGCCGTTGATCCAGTCATAGCCCGGACTCAGCAGGAAGGCCGCCAGCTCGCCGATGTCATGTCCGGTGCCCAGGCGCCTCATCGGATTCTGCTGCGTCTGCGCGTCCGCGCCCGAGTCCTTGGGCCGCAGCCGCGCGCTGGCCCCTTCGGTCGGAATCACGCCCGGCGCGATGGCGTTCAGCCGGATGCCGTGGCGGCCCCATTCGATGGCCAGCGACTTGGTCATGGCGTCTATGCCGGCCTTGGACATGGCCGAGGGCACCACGAACGGCGAACCGGTCCAGACCCAGGTCACCACGATGGACAGCACCGCCCCGCCCGTGCCTTGCGCGATCCAGCGCTTGCCCACGGCCTGGGTCGTGTAGAAGGTGCCGCGGAACACGGTGTCGGCAATGGCGTTGAAGCCGCGCGGCGACAGTTTTTCAGTGGGGCTGATGAAATTGCCCGCGGCGTTGTTGATGAGGCCCGTCAGCGGACCGTGCCCGGTCCAGATGGCGTCGACGGCGGCGTCCACGGCCTCGGCATCCCGGATATCCACCGCCTGAACGTGGACCTCGGCGCCGTAACGTGCGCGCAGCCCGGCGGCAGCTTCTTCCAGCACGGCGGCGCGGCGTCCCCACAGGTGCAGCGCAGCGCCCAACGACGCCAGGCGCTCGGCCATGGCGTAGCCCAGGCCGGTGCCGCCCCCGGTGACGAGGATGCGCTCGCCGCGAAATAGATCGGCGCGGAACATGGTTTGCGGGGACATCCCGCCGGATGGGTTATGGGGCATGGTCTGGTCTCCTTTGCGATGGTGGCCAGAATATCAACCGCCGCCACGCCGCGACAATCCCGCAGCTTGCGTAAACTATGTTTCCTCACAGTCAACAATAGGACTGCGCATGCCCGCCCTGCCCGCGCTGGACCTCAACCTGATACAGCTGTTCGTCACCATCGTCGACGCCGGCACCTTGAGCGAGGCGGCGGTGCGCCACGGCGTGACCCGTTCGCACGTAAGCCGCAATCTGCAGAAGCTGGAACGCGCCTTCGGCGCCCAGCTCATCCGCCGCAGCACCCGGCGGCTGGAACTGACGCAACAAGGCTCTGTGCTGTACGAGCACGGCGCGCGCATGGCGCACGAAGTCGAATCCGCCCGCCATGCGTTGCAGAAGCTCGGATCCGAGCCCGCGGGCCACGTCCGGCTGAGCATCCCCACCGGATTGGGGGAACTGGACCAATTGCGTCCGCTGCTGGTGAGCTTCGCCCTGCGCCATCCGTCGCTGACCTTGCGCGTGCTGTTCTCAAACCGGGTGAGCGACCTGATTTCGTCGGAAATCGACGTGGCATTGCGGGTCATGACGACCCCGCCGCAGGATTACGTGGCGCGCGCGCTGGGCGACGTCAAATGGGTGCTGTGCGCGGCGCCCTCCTATCTGCAGCAGTTCGGCCCGCCGGCTCATCCGCGCGATCTCGGCCGCCTGCACTTCCTGGGCCCGCCCGACCCCAGGCCCCAGGTCACGCTGCGGCTGCGGCGCAAGGACCAGCTGCATGAGGCCAAGCTCGCGCCGCGGCTGCAATCAGAGTACTTCCCGTTCCTGGCGCAAGCCGCGCGCGCCGGCGCGGGCGTCGCGCTGCTGCCGGCCTACGTGGTGCATGAGGACCTTGCCGCGGGCCGGCTGACGCCGGTGCTGCCCGCATACCAAGCCCTGGGGCCAGGCGACAAGTTGTTCATCCTGACCACGCCCAACCCTTATCCATCGACCGCCCAGCGCGCGGTCGTCGATTTCCTGCGCAGCGAGCTGACCGTGCTGCTGCGCGAATTCCTTGCGTAGACCCGCCTTCCCTCGCAGGGCCGCAACATCCGCGTAGGACTTTCTTGATAAAAGAGGCTTGCGACCCGCGCACGCCTCGGCCAGAGTATCGGTTTGGGCCAACGGCCGCCCGCCCCTGATCGCAGTAGGGGAACTTTGGCGGTTCGCTCAAGTCTTATATAAGATATAAGACATACGGCCGCGCAGGCGCCAGTCTCACATAGAATGACAAATGCGCAAAAACGCCAGAAAATGCCGGCTTCAACCGGGCAAAACCACGGAGTCCATCATGCCGCACAACACCCTAGACACCCTCAAGAATTTCAAGATCGGCAATAAATCCTGTCAGTACTATTCGCTGCCGGCGCTGGGCAAGTCCCTCGGCATCGACGTGCAGCGGCTCCCGGTTTCGATCCGCATCGTGCTGGAATCCGTGCTGCGCAACTGCGACGGCAAGAAGGTCACCGAAGAGCACGTCAAGCAGTTGGCGAACTGGCAGGCCAATGCCAAGCGCGAAGACGAAATTCCGTTTGTGGTGGCCCGCGTGGTGCTGCAGGACTTCACCGGCGTGCCGCTGCTCGCCGACATCGCCGCCATGCGTTCCGTGGCCGACAAGATGGGCAAGAGCCCCAAGAGCATCGAGCCGCTGGTGCCGGTGGACCTGGTGGTGGACCACTCGGTCATGATCGACTACTTCGGCACCAAGAATGCGCTGGACCTGAACATGAAGCTGGAATTCAAGCGCAACCAGGAGCGCTACCAGTTCATGAAGTGGGGCATGCAGGCGTTCGACACCTTCGGCGTCGTGCCTCCGGGCTTCGGCATCGTCCACCAGGTCAACCTGGAATACCTGGCGCGCGGCGTGCACCTGGACAAGAAGAACAACGTCTACTACCCGGATTCCCTGGTGGGCACCGACAGCCACACCACCATGATCAACGGCATCGGCGTGGTGGGCTGGGGCGTGGGCGGCATCGAAGCCGAGGCCGGCATGCTGGGCCAGCCCGTGTACTTCCTGACCCCCGACGTGGTCGGCGTGGAACTCAAGGGCAAGCTGCGCGGCGGCGTCACCGCCACCGACCTGGTGCTGACCATCACCGAAATGCTGCGCCGCGAGAAGGTGGTGGGCAAGTTCGTCGAATTCTGCGGCGAAGGCACCGCCAGCCTGTCGGTGGCCGAACGCGCCACCATCGGCAACATGGCGCCGGAGTACGGCGCCACCATGGGCTTCTTCCCGGTCGACGAGCGCACCATCGACTACTTCCGCGGCACCGGCCGCACCGAAGACGAAATCGCCGCCTTCGAGGCCTATTTCAAGGCCCAGAAGATGTTCGGCGTGCCCAAGGCAAAGGACATCAATTTCACCAAGCTGCTGACGCTGGACCTGTCCACGGTCGCGCCGTCGCTGGCGGGCCCGAAGCGTCCGCAGGACCGCATCGAGATCGGCAACGTGAAGAACACCTTCATCGACCTGTACTCCAAGCCGGTCGCTGAAAACGGCTTCAATCAGCCCGCCGAAAAGCTGGGCCAGACCTTCACCACCAGCGCTGGCACCCAGGTCAAGAACGGCGACGTCCTGATCGCCGCCATCACGTCCTGCACCAACACCTCCAACCCCAGCGTTCTGCTGGCGGCCGGCCTGCTGGCCAAGAAGGCCGTGGAAGCCGGCATGACGGTGCCCAAGCACATCAAGACCTCGCTGGCCCCCGGATCGCGCGTGGTCACCGAATACCTGACCAAGACGGGTCTCCTGCCCTACCTGGAAAAGCTGGGCTTCGATGTGGCCGCCTACGGCTGCACGACCTGCATCGGCAACGCCGGCGACCTGACCCCGGACCTGAACGAAGCCATCACCGGCAACGACCTGATCTGCTCGGCCGTGCTCTCGGGCAACCGCAACTTCGAGGCCCGCATCCACCCGAACATCAAGGCCAACTTCCTGGCCTCGCCCCCGCTGGTCGTGGCTTACGCCCTGGCCGGCACCGTCACGCGCGACCTGATGACCGAGCCCGTGGGCCGCGGCAAGAACGGCGACGTGTGGCTGGGCGACATCTGGCCGACCACCGAGGAAATCGAATCGCTGCTGAAGTACGCCCTGGATCCCAAGGCCTTCGAGGCCAACTACGGCCAGGTCAAGAGCAATCCCGGCCAACTCTGGGAGAACATCAAGGGCGTGACCGGCGACACGTACAACTGGCCTGATTCCACCTACATCGCCGAGCCGCCCTTCTTTGACGGCTTCGGCATGACGCCGGGCGCGATGCCGACGGTCAAGAACGCCCGTGCGCTGGGCGTGTTCGGCGACTCGGTCACCACCGACCACATCTCGCCGGCCGGCTCCATCAAGGAGACCTCGCCCGCGGGCAAGTGGCTGAAGGAAAACGGCGTCATGAAGGCCGACTTCAACAGCTACGGCTCACGCCGCGGCAACCACGAAATCATGATGCGCGGCACCTTCGCCAACGTGCGCATCAAGAACCTCATGATTCCGGCGCTGCCGGACGGCAGCCGCTTCGAGGGCGGCGACACCCTGTTCCAGCCCACCGGCGAACAGATGTCCATCTATGACGCAGCCATGAAGTACGTCGGCGCGGGCACCCCCACCGTGGTGTTCGGCGGCGAAGAGTACGGCACCGGCTCGTCGCGCGACTGGGCGGCCAAGGGCACCCAGCTGCTGGGCGTGAAGGCCGTGATCACCCGCAGCTTCGAACGCATCCACCGCAGCAACCTGGTCGGCATGGGCGTGCTGCCCCTGCAGTTCAAGGGCGCGGACAGCGTGCAGTCGCTGGGCATCACCGGCGAGGAAACCTACGACATTTCCGGCCTGGAAAACGGCATCAAGCCGATGCAGGACGTGACGCTGACGATCACCCGCAAGGACGGATCGAAGCAGGACGTCACGGTGCTGCTGCGCATCGACACCCCGATCGAGGTGGACTACTACCAGCACGGCGGCATCCTGCCCTTCGTGCTGCGCCAGCTGCTGGCTGCCTGATCTTCTGACAGGCAAAGCAATGGCCCGGGAACCGCGAGGTTCCCGGGCCATTTTCATTGCGGCCTGCGCGGCGCCGCGGCCGCGCTTGGGATCAGTCCGCGAACTCGTAGGCATCCATCGCCAGCGCGCCGTACGAGATTTCGTCGGTCAGGCGCCGGAAACCGGCTCCGCCTGCACCCAGCGCCACGTACAAGGGCATCAGGTGGTCGTCGTGCGGATGGGCCTGCGCCGCGCCCGGCGCCTGAGCCTCCCAATCCAAGAGCGCCGCCAGGTCATGGCCGCTCAGCTTGTCCGCGTACCACTGCTGGAAAGCCGGCACGTAAGGCAGCGCGGGCGCGTCTTGCGGCATGCGCACGTGGCGCAGGTTATGCGTCAGCGAACCGGAGCCGATGACCAGGATGTCTTCGTCCCGCAGCCGGGCCAGCGCGCGGCCCAGTTCCAGTTGGCCAGCCGCGTCGCGCCCCATGTCCAGGGACAGTTGCACCACCGGCACGTCCGCTTCCGGATAGAGGTAGCGCAGTGGCACCCAGGCGCCATGGTCCAGCGGCCGTCGGGGGTCCAGGTCTGCAGCGATACCCGAGTCGGCCAGCAGGGCCTGCACCCGCGCCGCCAACTCCGGCGAACCGGGGGCCGTGTACTGCAATTCATAGAGTTCCGGCGGAAAGCCGCCGAAATCGTGCCAGGCCACCTGGCGGTCGCGGGTGGACAGCGCCAGGCCCTCGCCCATCCAGTGCGGCGAGACCACCAGGATGCCCTTGGGCTTGCGGCCCTGCTCGGCGCTCCAGGCGGCGAGCGCCGGGCCGGTCAGTCCGGGTTCCACGGCGAGCATGGGGGATCCATGGGATACGAAAAGCGTAGGCCAACGCATGGCGGTGCCTCCTGATATTGAGTAGATGGCTAGATTTTCCGCCGATTCTTCTCAGCAATAAACCACTTGACTCGGCATTATCTGTTGCTTATTTAGCATCAATCACACCGTGGCGCCGTTGTTGCGCCCCGCCGCCGGAGGTGCGCGCCGCCGTCCGCGCCGGGCGTTAAACTACACAGTTGCACACTTACTGGACGCTCCCCGAAGTTATGGCCCGATCCCGCAGCCAATCCGCTCCCCGCCTCACCCGTGACGCCGCCAAACTGGTCGCGCTTGCCCAGGCGCTCAACCGCTCGGGCAGCCGCCTCGAAGACGTGTTCTGGGAGAACCAGCTTGGCGTAGCGATTCCGAAGCTGCTGAAGGCGGGGCAGGATGCCCCCCTGGAAGCGGCCCTGGACCACCTCGCCCAGAGCGACGTGGGCGCATACGAGATCCTGATCGAACAGGCCGAAACCCTGTCCGAATCGATGAAGATCGAGAAAAATGGCGTCCACTACGACATTTTGCTGGTCGTGGCCCCCATCGTCGCCTGGACCCGCTACGCCATTCCGACCGGCCCGATCGCCGCCGGCGCGCAACAGGCCCTGATGGCGCAATTGCATGGGCATGTCCTGTCCAGCAAGGCCCGCAGCTCGCTGATGCCGGTGCTGGTCAGCGTGGACCAGATGCCGCGCACCTTCTCCGAAACCTGGCAATGGCTGCAGCGCCTGGGCACCCAGGCGCTGGGCGCAGAAACCGCCAAGCCCGCCTTGAACACCGAGACCGAAACGGCCAACATGCTGGCCGATACGCGCTACATCGTGGCGGCCGTCGCGGTGCCCGAAGGCGAGCCGATCTTCCGCTGGCAGGAACAGCTGGGCGAAGCCGACGCCAGCCGCGATGCCTGCCAGGAACAATGGGCGGCGCAGGCCCAGCCGACCCTCGCCAATCTGCTGCCGGGCTGCGGTTTCGAAGCCCTGCTGCCCGACGCCTACTATGTCAGCAACCGTGAAGCCGACCGGCGCGTGCGCCCGCTGTCGCTGCGTGCAGCGGTCAGCTGGCTCGAGGGCGCGGTCAGCCTGGAAGCCTCCCAGTTGCGCGCGGTGGTGGCCGGCTGCGGCGAAAGCCGCATCGACGAGTACCGCATCGGCTTCACCGCGCGCAGCAGCAACGACGTGTACTACGGCTGCGTCTGGCCGCTGTATGGGCGCGAGGAAGACCTGCCGGCTGACGAAGGCCAGCCCGACGTGGTGGACGAGATCGCCGCGCTGCTCAAGGAATACGGCGTCACCGAAGTGCGCCGCATCCCCGGCGTGCTGCCTCCCGAGTACTGTGAAGACTGCGGCGCGCCCTACTTCCCGAATCCGCTGGGCGAACTGGTGCACGCCGAACTGCCCGAGGACGCGGAAGCCTCGCCGGCCAAGTTCCACTAGGCGGCAATGCAAGCGGACATCTTCTGCCGGGTCGTCGACAACTATGGCGACATCGGCGTCTGCTGGCGGCTGGCGCGCCGGTTGGCGCATGGCCGCGGCTGGGATGTGCGCCTGTGGGTCGACGACCTGGCCAGCTTCGCCCGCATCCAGCCCGGGATCGCCACGGATAGCCCGCGCCAGCAACTGGCGGGCATCGACATCGTGCACTGGACCGAATCCCCGGATCCGGCGCTCGCCGCGCGCGATGTGGTGATCGAGGCATTCGCCTGCGATCCCCCCGAGGCATTCCTGGAGAGCATGCGGCGTGAGCATCCGGCCTGGGTCAACCTGGAATACCTGAGCGCCGAATCCTGGGTGGAAAGCTGCCACGGCCTGCCCTCGCAGCGGCCGGACGGGCTGATCAAGCACTTTTTCTTTCCCGGCTTCACCAGCGCCACCGGCGGACTGCTGCGCGAGCCGGGCCTGTCGGCGGAGCGCGACGCCCTGCAGGCATCGCCGCAAGACCAGGAAGCCTTCCTGCGGTCGCTGGGCGTGCCGCAGGACCTGCTGTTGCGCCGCCGCGACGGCGCGCGCGCCGTGTCCCTGTTTTGCTATCCGACGGCGCCGGTAACGGCGCTGGCCGAGGCTCTGGCGGCGGATCCGCGGCCCACCCTGCTGCTTGCCCCCGAAGGCGTGGCCCCCGGGCTGGAAGCCGCCTGCGCGGCGCCGGGCGCGCCGGCGGTGGCCCGGCTGCCCTTCGTGGCGCAGCCGGATTTCGACCGTCTGCTGTGGTGCTGCGACCTGAATTTCGTGCGGGGCGAGGATTCCTTCGTCCGCGCCGCCTGGGCCGCGCGCCCGCTGGTCTGGCAGATCTATCCCCAGGACGAAAACGTGCATCTGGAGAAACTGGAAGCGTGGCTGGCGCGCTATCCGGCCCCGGAAACCGCCCAGACGCTGATCCGGGCCTGGAACGAGCCGGAAACGGGCGCAACCGCTGCGGCGCTGTCTGCCGCCCTGGCGCCAGCCGCCTGGGGGGACTGGGCCAGCGCCGCGCGGGCTTGGGACGCAAGCCAGGCCGCGCTACCGGATCTTGCCGAAAATCTGGCTGATTTTTGCGCAGACTTGGCCAAGAAACGTTAGAATAGAGAGTTTTCCGAGCGCCCTGTATTTGTCGGGCCTCAACTATGACGCCTCCCGGGGTGTGCACGAAGCCGCTAGACGCTATAGCTGCGGCGGCTTTTTGCAAGCACGGCGAGTGCACCCATCACCCCCGGAGTTTTATCGATGAAAACCGCTCAGGAATTGCGAGTCGGCAACGTGGTCATGGTCGGCAAGGATCCCCTCGTGGTCCAGAAAGCCGAATACAACAAGTCGGGCCGTAACGCCGCTGTTGTGAAGCTGAAGTTCAAGAACCTGTTGACCGCCTCGGCCAGCGAATCGGTCTACAAGGCCGACGAAAAGTTCGAAGTCGTCCAGCTCGACCGCAAGGAGTGCACCTACTCCTACTTCGGCGACCCGATGTACGTCTTCATGGACGAAGAGTACAACCAGTACGAAATCGAAGCCGAGAGCATGGGCGACGCCCTGAACTACCTGGAAGAAGCGATGCCCGTGGAAGTGGTCTTCTACGACGGCCGCGCCATTTCGGTTGAACTGCCCACGACGCTCGTGCGCGAAATCACCTACACCGAACCCGCCGTGCGTGGCGATACCTCGGGCAAGGTGACCAAGCCCGCCAAGATCAACACCGGCTACGAACTGAACGTGCCGCTGTTCTGCGCCATCGGCGACAAGATCGAAATCGACACCCGCACGAACGAATACCGCAGCCGCGTCAACAACTGATCCGGCAAGCAGGCAAGAAAAAGCCAGACCTTCGGGTCTGGCTTTTTTATTGCCGTCTGCCTGACCAATCTTGCGGCCCTTGCTTGAAGGCATATAGCCGGACCACATGGGACCTGCCCTAGTCCCAAATTGGGACTAACATTGCGCTATGCGACTCATAGCCTTAAGCGCCCTCCGCCAGTTCTGGGAAAGGTACCCAGCGGCAGAACAACCCCTCAAGGCGTGGGTGGACGAGGCCAGCAAGGCGCAATGGAAGCAGCCTGCGGATATCAAGGCTCAGTATTGCCACGCCAGCATCCTGAAGAATCGGCGTGTGGTGCTCAACATCAAAGGCAATGATTTCCGCCTGATTGTGGCAATCGCATTCAACTTGAGCATCGTCTACGTGAAGTTCATCGGCACTCACGCGGAGTACGACAAGATTGACGCCGAAACCGTGGAAATGGAATGAACATGGAAATCCGCCCCGTACATACCGAGGCCGATTACAAGTCGGCGCTCAAGGAAATCTCCCGGTTGATGGAGTCTGATCCTGAACTGGGCACACCTGACGGTGACCGCCTGGACGTGCTGGCCACCTTGGTGCAAGCGTATGAAATGAAGCACTATCCGGTCGATCTGCCAGACCCTGTCGAGGCCATTAAATTCCGGATGGAGCAAGGCGGCCTGACCCCTAAGGATCTGGAGCCTATGATCGGCAAGCGCAACCGTGTATACGAAGTGCTGAACCGCAAGCGCGGTTTGACATTGCCAATGATCTGGCGTTTGCACACCGAGCTCGGCATTCCCGCAGAAAGCCTTATTCGGCCACCGGCTCACGCCTAATAACTGAAACGCGCTCATTCATCGACGACTTCCTGACGAAGCGGAATGCTTGCGCTGACCGCGGCAACACTCTGCCTAAGCTGGAGAACTGCGACTGTGGAAATTCGCCGTGCAAAGCTGGTGCCCGAGTTGCTTGTCGCAGATATCGCGGCAAGTCTGCAATTCTGGGTTGGTCTCTGTGGATTCTCGATCATGTACAGCCGCGAGGAAGACGGCTTCGTATATTTGGACCTCGACGGAGCGCAAGTCATGCTCGTCGAACGGCGCGGCGACAACGGTTGGATCACAGGTCCGTTGAGCGTGCCGCTGGGCAGGGGAATCAATTTCGAAATCGATGCGCCCTCTGTGGAGCCCTTTCTTGCCGCGCTTGCTAACGCCAAATGGCCCCTGTTCCGGAATCCGGTAGAGCAGTGGTATCGGGGCAATGACGTTGAAATCGGCGTGCGCGAGTTCCTGGTTCAGGACCCTGATGGTTATCTGCTGCGCTTCTCGGCCAAGATCGGTGAACGCAGGCATACCACCTGACATTCCGTACGCCCGTTCCCCTGTCCGAATCGGCTAGGGGCGGCGCAGCGGGTCACTGCAGGCGCTCGTCATCCAGAAAATCCGGCACCGCCATGACGTCGATGCCGTCCTCGGCCAGCGATTCGCGCTCTTCCGGCGTTGCCGTGCCGCGGATGGGACGGTCGTCGGCATCGCCTTCGTGGATGCGGCGCGCCTCTTCGGCGAAGCGCGGCCCGACGTTTTCGGTGTTGCGCAGCAAGGCGCGCACCTGGCGCATGACGACTGCCTGCAATGCGGCCATTTTTTCCGCGTCGGACGCGTTGGCCGGCAACGCCGGCGGCTGGGCGGCTGGCGCGTGCAGGTGGGCGACGTTCAGGCGCGGCGCGGACAGCCGCTTGGTGATGCTGGCCGAACCGCAAACCGGGCACGTGACCAGGCCACGCGCCTGCTGCGCGTCATAGTCTTCGTGCGAACCGAACCAGCCCTCGAAAATGTGGCTGTGTTCGCACTGGAGGTCGAAAACTTTAAGTGCCATGGCGTCTATATGGGGTGCAACTCCCAGAATACAAGAAAGCGCCCCAGGGCAGGCGCTTAGCCCCTGCGTGCGCAATGCCTATTCACGGCCGGCCAAGACAAAGCGGGCCCGCAGGCCCGCTACTCAGCCTGCCCTGCGGGTTACTTGCCGCGGTTCTGGGCCGCCGGGTTCCCCACTTGCGCCTGCTGCGCCTGCAAGGCGTCGATCTGGCGTTGCAGATCGCGCAATTGCTGGCGCACGTCCTTCTGCTGGTCAGCCAGCGCCGTGGCTTCCTGGCGCGACTGCTCCTGGCGGGCCGCGACCTGCTCTTCCTGCTGCAGGCGCACCGCGCGATCGGCCTGCAGGGTGCTCAGTTCGGCGCTGCGGCTGGCCAGCAGCTTCTCGGCGTGCGCGTATTCAGCCTGCATCTTGATGCGCTTGATATCCACTTCGGCCAGCTCGGCGGATTGGGCGACGAAGGCGCGGTAGGTGGCTTCGGCCTGCTTGTCCGACTTGCTCTTCACCACGCGCCAGAAATCCTTCTGCTGGAACAAGGCAACGTAATAGGTCAGGTCGTCCGGCTTGAACAGCAGGCTGGCGCCGTAGGTGCCGTTATAGGCAGTACGCAGCTCCGACACCTGGCGGCTTTGGATCAGGCCTTGCAGCTCCGACAGCGTGGATGCCGGACGCGCGGCGGGCGGCGGCGCGGGGGGAGTCACGGGCGTGGAGGCCGCCTGCGTGTCCTCGACCTGTTTAACCGTGGCCCGGGGCGCTTCGGATTGTGCGCTGGCGCAAGCGGCCAGGCCGGACAGGGCCGTGCCCAACAGCGCCATGCGGGCGGCGCCACGGATAAATTGGACGTTCATGCCTTCCCCAAAAAAATCGTTGCGGAACTATAGCAATTTATTTCGGCCGGGACAGACCCGCTTACATGCGCCGGCTCCGCAACTGTCGCCCACTACGGGGCATTACCTATTGCGTGTTCACATCGTCGTCTCGGCGAGACCATCGGCGGGTTCTCCCTGGCCCGTCCCGAGTTGCAGCTTGCGCATTTTTTCCCACAACACCTTGCGGCTGATGCCCAAGGTGTGGGCGGTATCCTGACGGCGCCAGCCGTTGGCGTCCAGCGCCGCCAGCACGCGCTCGCGTTCTGCGCGCTCGGCATCGGTGAAGGCGGCGGGCTCGACCCTCGCGGCTGCCGAGGCTGGAGCAGAGTGCAGCGGCTCGGCCAATTGGTCGAAGATGCGTTCGATGCGCGGCGGGTCCCAGGCCTGGAGCTGCCGCCGCACGATCGCGACGCGCTCGGCCACGTTGGACAGTTCACGCACATTGCCCTCGTAGCGCGTGCGCGAGACGCGCTCCAGCAACCACTGCGGCGGTTCCTCCTCCACGCCCAGGCGTTGCAGCAAGGCGCGGAAGATCGCCGCCTTCTCCTGCGGGCCGCGCTGCTCCAGGTTGGGTATGCGCAGTTCGATCACCGCCAGCCGGTAATACAGGTCCGCGCGGAACTCGTCCTGCCCCACCAGCACGCGCAAATCCTTGTTGGTCGCGGCGACCAGGCGGAAGTCCACCGGCACTTCCACGGTCGAGCCCAGCCGCGTCACCGTGTTCTGCTCCAGGACGCGCAAGAGCTTGACCTGCTGGTACAGCGGCAGGTCGCCGATTTCGTCCAGGAACAGCGTGCCGCCGCTGGCCTGCTCGAAATACCCCTTGTGCGCGCCGATCGCGCCGGTGAATGCGCCCTTGGCATGGCCGAAGAAATGCGCCTCGAACAGGCCCTCCGGAATGGCGCCGCAGTTGACCGCCACGAAGGGGCCGTCGAACCAGGCGGCCTGCTCATGCAGCAGGCGCGCAATGCGTTCCTTGCCCACGCCGGTTTCACCATGGATCAGCACGTTGCTGCGGCAGTCTGCATACATGTCCACTTCCGCCAGCAGGTCCCGCATGGTCGCGGAGACGGCAATCAGCGGCTGTTCGCGCCGGGGCGCGGCGCGATTGAGTTGATTCAGCGTGCCCAGCAGCTCATACAACAGCTTGCGCAGGTCCGCGGTGGTGAAGGTCAGCGGCAGCGTGTAGGAGTATTCCGGCGGGTAGTAGCGCGGGTCGCGTCCGCGCGCTTCCGCGGCGACCCAGATGACCGGCAGGCCTTGGGCCGCCAGCCAGTCGTAGCCGCTGAAGCGCTTGTCGCCCATCACCGACACCGACACCAGGGCCACCGCAGGCCGCGCCAGGTCGCGGGGCGGCGGAAACGCGGTGCCGGCGTCCGCCCGCAGCAGCGACACGTCCATGCCCGCCAGGCAACGCTCGGCGCGGCTGGCAATGTCGGAGGTGCCTTCCCAGACGTACACGTCGAATTCTTCGCGCGCGAAATTCTGGCTCATCGCTTGGACCATGCGGGGATGGAAAGGACAGGGGTCAGAGGCTTCATCATCAATACACCAGGCGGGGTTTGCCGCAATCCACGGAAATCAGCGCTACGTCGGTCTGGCCCACGCTCAGGCCCAGCACATTAAGCAGTTGCTGCAACGCCACGGACAACGAACTCAGCAAGGGATCCAGCAGCACCATGACGACCGACAGCACGCCGCCCACCTGCCCGCTGCCGTTCAAGGCCAGCGCGCCGACGGCGTTGACGCGGCACTGCCGGATCGCGTCCGGCACCAGCGCCAGCGCGCAGGTCACGTCGCTGAGGGGGGCCAACAAGAGCGAGTTCAGGATGCCGCCAACCAGTTGCAGCGTGCCGCCCAACACCCCCGTCAAGCCACCCGTGGTCAGACGCGCCCCGAGCTGGTCCATCGCCGTCTTGGACCACTGCATGTCGTTGACGACCTTGGAGATGGTCTTGCCGGCGTTGTTCTTGTCTCCGCCCACCAACTGCGTCGCCAGCTCTGTGCGTTGCGTTTCGGTCAGCGGGGTGCCGGTGTTGAACAAATCCCCCAGGATGCCCCCGATCAGCGCGTCCGTCAGGTTGGAGGCCAGCTTGGACAGGTCCACGTTGGTGGCATTGACGGTGGCGGTGGCGTTGGGCGATGGCGGCGCAGTGAGCGTCACCGACACGGGCGCCGAGGAACTGAACACCGGCAGCGTGAACCGGGCGGTAAGCGGCAATATGCCCAGTACGTTCAAGACCTGATGCCGTCCTATGGCGCCGAATGCGCTGGGCTCGCAGCGGTTCGTGAGCGACTGGAAATTCGCGGCGCTCGGGTCGGTGGCTGACGCCATGCCGGGGAAGCGGCCCAGACAGACGCTGGCCGCAGCCGACGTCACATCGATCATCGCCTGGTTCTCGGCCAGCGGCGCTTCGCACAGCTTGCGCAGCGTACCTGTGGATTGCGCCACGTCGATGATGATGGGCAGATCCACCTTGGTATTCAGGGTGTTGGCCAGCAAGGGCCCGACCAGCGGGATGTTGCTGGTGTTGACGCGCAGATACACGCGTATGCCGGCGCTGATGGCTTGCGCGCCGACACCGCCCACGCCCACGGCAGGCGGCTCGACGATGCGCACCCGGGCGTCCAGGCCCAGCAGCGGCACGCTCAGCCCCAGATTGATCAGGTTGCTGCCGTTGGCGATGGCCAGTCCGGTTTCCAGGATGTTCAGCGCGTTGACCTGGGCCTGCAAGGCAGCGGTGGGGTCGCCGCCCACCACGTTCAGATTCAGCACGCCGCCATCGCCGAACAGCTTCACAGGCAGGTTTAGCGGCATCAAGTCCAACACCGTGTTGATGGCTTCGCTCAACAATCCGACATCGGCGTTGGCGGTTCTCTGCTTGTCGATGACGCTCAGCGTGGCGCGCAAGAGCTGACCCAGGGTCAGGTTGCTCAGCGCCGTCAATTGCTCGGGCGTGCCCACGCCCGCAGCCACCGACAGCGGCAGGCCCAGCGCCTCCAGCAGGCCGGCCGGCGTAATGCCGACATTGGCCAGGCCGGCGGCGTCCAGCACGTCCAGTTGCGTGGGCGACGCCCCCACCGTGGCCAGCAGCTGCGACAGCAGGCCGCCGCGTTCCAGGCGCAATAGCCGCGACCCCACTGTGAAGGTCGCCACGGGTTGGGTGTTGGTCGCCACCGCCGCCACCGACGCCGTGACGCCGCCCACGCCAGGGATAAGATTGGCCAGTTGCTTGCGCGCCGCTACCCGCACTGCGTTATAGGCCTGCCCGCCCGCCGCGTCGAAGACGTGCATGCCGGAGGGATCGGACCGCGTCGGATCCCACACCTTGCATTCCACCGTGAAATCGGCGGCCGTGAACGCATCCAGGATGTTCGGCACATTGGCCAGGGCGGAAGCGCGGCCAGCGGCGGCGGCCCGGGCGCAATCCGCGCTGGAGCCCAGGCTCAGCACCTGGACGGCCGACAGCGCCGCCAGGTCCGCCGCCTTCTGCATTTCGCGCTTCATGTAGAAGCCGTAGCCAAGCTGCAGCACGCCGAGCAACACCACCCCCACCAGCACCGCGAAGACGACGGCGACGGTCATGCTGCCGCGTTGCCGCGACGGCGAGGAAGGATGTGGACGGCCGGCTGACATGCTCTTGCGACTCCATACCCGCATGCGGCGGGGAATACCAACGCCCGGAACCTATTGGACGTTGGGAATTTCCACATTCCGGTCGAACCACACGGGAATGGGATGCTTGAAGCTCTCCAGATAGCGGTTCCAGGCGGCGGTAGACACCGGCCCCAGCACGGGCAAGGCATTGCCAGCGCGCCGCCCGTCGGCCTGCGCCGCCAGCAGCCCGCGCGTCACGTCGCCAAAGCCTTCTTGCGCCGCAGGCGCGGCGGCGGGCGCCTGCGGCAGCGGAGTCTGCACCTGCTGCACCACGGCCCGCTCCGGCATGGCGGACACAGGTTCCGGCGCCGACACGGCGGCAGGCGCCTGAGCGGACGGCGCGCTGCCCGCGGCGCCCGACATGCTGCCCGTCAACGGCGCATTGGATTGCGCCAGGACGGCCGCGGGCGCCTGCGCCGCAAGCGCGCAGGCCACGATGAACAAGGCGTGCTGGGTCGAATGGGACATGGCAGTCTTCCTCAAAACGGGGTTAGCGCACGATGGGTCCGTTACCCAAGCCGTCCATCAAGGGGCTCATCAACGGCATGACGGCCTGTTCGCCGCTGGACACCCGGGTGGCAGGCGCATAGGAAGCGCCCGCCGCCGGGGCCAGCTGGCCGCGGATCTCGGCGGCCAGGCGCAGCACCTGTCCGCGCGCCTCTTCATTCAGTTGCGCCCGCTCCATCAGGCGCTGCGCCTTGAGCGGATCGCCCTCGACCAGCAGCAACACCGCCAGGTTCGCCAGCACCTTGCCGCTTTCCGGCGTCAGTTCGGCCGCCTGCCCCAGCGGCACGCGCGCGCCCGCCGGATCGCCCGCGCGCAGGCGCGCATAGCCCAGGTCGCCCAGGATGCGCGCGTCCATGGGAGCCAGTTTGGCCGCCCGCGAAAAATAATCGGCCGCCTGGTCGAACTGCCCGCGCGAACCGGCGATCAGACCCAGGCCGTGCCAGCCCTCGGCCGCCTGGTCGGTGGCGGTAAGCGCGCGATAGGCCTGTTCGCTCAGCGCCGCCTGCCCGGTCTGGCGCAGCGCCTCGGCGCGCAGCACGGCCACGCGCGCGTCGTTGCCGTACTTCTGCTGATAGCCGTCGATGTACGCGAGCGACGCGAAATAGCGTTCCTGGCGTTGCGCCTCGACGATCATGGACAGCATCATCTCGGGTTCCTTGGGCCGGCTCTTGCTCTGGGCCTCGTCCTCCTTCTGCCGCAACAGCGCCTGCTCCTGCTGCTGTTGCTGGATCAGTTGCCAGGCGGATTCCGCGTTGTTGGTCTTGCATCCACTCAAACCCGCGCCCGCCGCCAACACCGTGACGACAAGCACGCAGCGCCATGCGCGCGAGCTGCTTTCCGTTGCGCCGTTCATTACATCCCCCCCATGCGCGACAAACCGCGCAACACCGCGATGAACCCAGCCCCGCCCGTCACGATCAACAGCGCGGGCAATAGCGTCACGATCATGACCCCGGTCATCTTGACCGTGGTCTTGCCTACCTTCTCCTTCAGTTCCAGGCGCCGCTTGTCGCGCAGGCGTTCGCCGAAGCGGTTCAAGGGCTCCTGCACCGCGCCGCCGTGCTGGTCCACCTGCGCGATCAGGCGGCAGATGGCGGACAGGTCGTCGTTGTCGAAGCCCGTGGCCATCCTGGCCAGCGATTGTTCGCGCGTGCGGCCACGCACATAGAGCTCGGACGCCAGCCGCAATTCGAATGACAGCACCGGCAGCACCTGGCCGAACTCCTTGACCAGCACCTGCAGGCTCTGGTCGATCGACAGGCCCACGCCCTGCAACAGGCGCAGCAGGTCAATCAGCAAGGGCAACTCATCGGCCGCTTGCCTGCGACGGCGCGCCAGGCGCCGCTGCACGATCCATTTGGGCAGCATGTAGCCGACAGCGAAAGCCATGAAGGCCACGACGAAAGCCCCCAGCGGCATATCCGGAAGATGCTTGTGCCAGTCCAGCATGACCGCCGCCACGGGCAGCAGGATCGCCAGGCCAAGCCGGATCAGGACGAAGCGCGAACGCGCGGTGCCGGGGTTGGCATAGCCGGCCATGTCCACCAGCTTGCGGTCCTCGGCGGCCAGCAGCGCATCGGCCAGCCGGCCTTCGCTCAGGCGCTTGCCGAACGTGTCGGCCGCCCGCGCGGCCGCCGCCAGCCTGCCCTGCCCGCCTTCGCTGCGCACGGCCGCCGACGCCCTCGCGCCGTCGCGCGCGGCCAGCGCCTGATCCACCACCTGGCGACTGCGGCCCTGGCTGCGCAGGCGCCGCGCCATGCCCAGGCCCAGCACCACCAGGCCAGCCGCCACCAGCATCAGCGCCATCGCCAGCACGGTGGAAGCGTTCCAGGATTGCAGGATTTGCATGGCGCCCCTCCGGTCAAATGGCCTTGGCCATGCGATAGAGCCAATAACAGCCGCCGATCTGCAGGCAGACCGCGGTCAGCAGCATCCTGAAGCCTTGCGGGTCCTGCCACAGGCCCATGAACAAGTTGTTGTTGGCGACGATGATGAAGCCCGCGATGCCCACCGGCAGCAAGGCCAGAATCCAGGCCGACAAGCGGACCTCGGCCGAACTGGCGGTCAGCTCATTTCGCGCCTGCGCCACGTCGCGCATGAAGGCCGCCATGCGTTCCAGCACCTGGTCGCTGCGGCCGCCGAAGCGCAGGGCCAGCGACACCACCGCCGCCACCATGTACAGCTCCTTCAGCCCATACAGGCGCGACACGTGCGCCAGGGCCGCGTCGAGTTCCTTGGAGCGGCTAAGGCCGGCCGCCGTCTCCACCACTTCGCGCAAAGGTTCGTCGGCAGCGGCGGCGGCCGTCTGGAACGCGGCGCCCATGCTGTTGCCGATGGTGAGCAGGCGCACGATGTTGTCCAGGAACGCAGGCAGCTGCGAGATCATGCGCCGCTGGCGCTTGTCGGCCTTCAACCACAGCAGGAAGTAGGCGAACACCGCCAGCAGCAGGAGGGTCACCGCGCCGGAAAGCGCCCCCAGGAATGTCCATGCCAGCGCCGCGCCGACCACAACGGGAAGCGCGATGCGCACATACAAGCCCGCGCTTTGCCGCAGGCCGGCCAGGCGCAGCAAGCGGTCCCAACCGGAAAACCCGCTGCGGAACTCACGTGTGTTCTCAGCGAAAGGCGCGTCGGCGGCGGCCTCGTCGCGGCCCCGCTGCAGCTGGCTCTCCAGAAAGGCGGAACTGGCCGCCCGGCGGGCGCGGCGGTCGGCATGGCGCCACAGCAGCACCGCTCCTATGGTCAGCACCACGGCCAGGCTCGCAAGCGCCAGGGCTTCCTGCATCAGCGCCTCCTGCTCCAGAATCCGCCGCCCCCGCCATCGCGGTCGTCCGGCGGGTTGTCGCTGGCGCGCGCCTCGTTGCGCAGCTTGGCCAGCTTGGGCGTGTGAGGATGAATGCCCAGCCAGTTCCAGCGATCTTTCTCCTCGCCATCCTGCGTTGCGTAGGATTCGTGGCGATAGAGTTCCTGGGTGGAGATCACGTTGTCGCCCATGCCCGTGATCTCGGTCACCGACAGCACGCGGCGCTTGCCGTTGGACAGGCGGCCGATCTGCACGATGAAGTCCAGCGCGCTGGCGATCTGCCTGCGCAGGCTGTCCTCGCTGCCCTGGAATCCGGCGAAGCCGGCCAGCATCTCGATCCGGTACAGGCATTCGCGCGGGGAGTTCGCATGGATGGTCGCCATGGATCCCTCGTGTCCGGTGTTCATGGCCTGCAGCATGTCCATGACCTCGGCGCCGCGCACTTCGCCCACCACCACGCGGTCCGGCCGCATGCGCAGGCTGTTGCGGATCAGCTCGCGGATGCTGACGGCGCCGCTGCCGTCAAAGCCGCCCTGACGCGACTCCAGCCGCACCACGTGGGGATGGTTGAGCGACAGTTCGGCGGTGTCCTCCACCGTCACCACGCGTTCCGTTTCCGGAATGAAGAACGCCAGCGCGTTCAGCAGCGAAGTCTTGCCCGAACTGGTGCCGCCGGACACCAGGATGTTGCAGCGGTTCTTCACGGCCTCGTTCAGCAGCCGGTAGATCTCTTCATCGAAGCTGCCCAAGGTCAGCAGGTCCGCCGGCTTGAGCGGGTCCTGGCGGAACTTGCGGATCGACACCATGGGGCCGTCGACCGCCAATGGTTCGATCACCACGTTCAGGCGGCCGCCGTCGGGCAGGCGCGCGTCCACCATGGGGCTGGACTCGTCGAGCCGCCGGCCGATCGGCGCCAGGATGCGGCGCACGATGCGCAGCACATGCTGATTGTCGGTGAAGCGCAGCGTCTCGCGGGCCAGCACGCCGCGGCGCGAGACGAAGACATTGTCATAGCCGTTGATCAGGATGTCCTCCACGGCCGGGTCCGCCAGCAGATCCTCCAGGGGGCCCAGGCCGGCCAGTTCCTTGGTCAGCGCTTCGGCAATGGCGCGCATTTCCCCTTCGTTGATCGGCACCCGGCGCAGGCGTACGAAGCTCGCGACCTCGATGTCCACGAATTCCTGGATCGCCGACCTGGCCCAGCGGCCGAACTCCGCACCCAGCTCCTCGATGCGGGACAGCAGGTGCTCGTACGCCGCCGTCTTCACTTCCTGGTAGCGGTCCGACGCCGAAAAGCCTTTGTCGCCATCGCCGCCGAACTCTATCGTCGCTGTCATGATCATGTCGGATCCCGTAGCCGTCCGTCTGTCTGTCCGTCAACCGACCACCATGCGGCGGTGCACGCCGGGCAGCCAGGTGGCCAGCCAGCCTGCCCGCCCGCCAGGCGAGTTCTCTTCGGCGCACAGGCGTTCCGCCAGCGCCTGCACCGCGCGCACGTAGACATCGCGTTCGGCCTCTTCGTGCAGCAGATGGCCCCGGTTCGTGCACACCATCAAGGGCAGTGTGCGGTCCGGCAGCGTGCCCACCAGTTCCAGCTGGAAGCGTTCGGCGATCTGCTGCGCCGTCATGCCGTAGCGTTCGTCATAGCGGTTGACGATCAGGCCCAGGCTGCGCCGGTCCACGTGCTGCTGCTCCAGCTCCTGCAGTACGCCGGCCAGCGACACCAGCGCGCCGACGCTCTGGTCGGTCACGATCCAGTTCAGCTGCGAGGCGCGCGCCAACCCCGACACGAATTCGGGATTGCTGAAACCGCCCGCATCGGCCACCACGACCGAGAAGTGCTGGCGCATGCGCTCGAACACCAGCAGCGAATCCGACTGCGACACGTCACGCATCTGGCCCAGGTCTCGCGGCAGCGACAGCACGCTCAAGCCGTTGGCCGTATGCGCCATGGCCGATCCCAGCAGCGTCGAGTCAAGGCGGCGCAGGTTGCGGGCCGCCTCGGCGAAATCGAAGTCGCCGCCGATATTCAGATAGAGCTGGCAATCGCCCACGGGCCAGCCCAGGTCCATCAGCGCCACGCGGCTGGACAAGGGCAGCGGTTCGCCGGAAGGCTTGGCCGCCTTGGCTCCCAAGGCAGCGGCGCGCTGGCCGTGCGCAAGCTTCAGGCGGTCCTGCACCATGCCCGCCAGATGCACGGCCAGGGTGCTGGCGCCCACGCCCGGACGCGCGCCCAGCAGCACGACGCTGCGGCGCGTGCCGTCCATGCGGCCATCGGACGGCCGGTCGAGCAGGCGCAGCACCACTTCCTTGATTTCCTGCGGCGCAACCGAGGGATCGACAAAATCGCTGACGCCTGCCCGCAAGGCGGCGATCGCCCCTTCCGGCTGGCTCAGGAAGCCCACCGCCACGCGCGGCAACGTCGGCGCAATGCGGGCCAGCAAGCGCGCCAGTTCGGCGGACTTGAACAGTTTGCCAGGCTCGTCGTCGCTCAGGGTGAAGTCCAGGAACACCACCTGCGGCGCGATCTCCGTCAGGCGCCGCGCCAGTTCCTCTATGCGCGGCGATTCCTGGGTCAGCATCCCCAGGTCGCCCAAAGCCTGTCCCAACTGCGCCGCAACCGCGTTGCCCTGGGAGCAGAACAGGAACCGCGTGCCGTTTTGCAGGCCCACCCATTCGCTGGCATGTGTCTTCATATTGCTCACCGTGAAAAGCCCGGCATCTGCTGGCCGCCCACCGGGCCGGTCAGGTAATAGCCCCAAGCGTTGAATGCCGTGTCCGTCTGTTCCTGCTTGGCTCCCGGCAGCGGCAGGGCCACGCCGCGCGCGATGGGGCGCACCAGGCGCGGCGTCACGACGATGACCAGCTCGGTGTCCTCCTGGGAGTAATCAACGCTGCGAAAGAACGCGCCGATGATGGGCAGGTCGCCCAGCATGGGCACCTTGTTGACCATGGCCTTGGTCTGGCGCGACACCAGGCCGCTGATCACGAAGCTTTCGCCATCGCCCAGTTCCACCGTGGTATCAGCGCGGCGCGTACGCAACGCGGGAATGATGGTGCTGGTGTCCGCGCTGGTATTGATGGCGATGCCGTTGGTGTAGTCGAGTTCGCTGGCCTCGGGCGCGACCTTCAGCGAGATGCGGTCGCGCGAGAGCACGGTCGGCGTGACGGTCAGGCCGATGCCGAAGGGCTTGAAGGTCACATTGACCGTGCCCAGGCCGCCGGCCTGCGGAATCGGCAGCTCGCCGCCGGCCAGGAAACTGGCGCTCTGCCCGGTCAGGGCCACCAGGGTCGGCTCGGCCAGGACGCGCGCCATGCCATTGGTCTGCAGCAGGCGCAGCCGCGCCGCAAAGTTGTTGGAGTCGTAGAACAGCGAGAAACCCGAAGCCAGCGCGCCGCCCAGACTGGCGGGCATCGTGGAGCTGCCGCCGCTCCAGGGGCCGTTGCTGGCCGTGAAGCTGATGCCGGCCGCCTTCATCACCGAGCGCGACACTTCCACGACCTTCACTTCCACCTGCACCACGCCGCCGGCGCCTGCGGTGGACATGTCCACCACATTCTTTTCCCCGCCCACGGCGGATGCTGCCATGGTGGCTGACGCGATCTGCCCCAGCTGCGATTCGGCGTGGCCCGACACCACGGCATGGCCGTCGGCGATGTCCACGTTGGCGCCGCCGCCCAGGCCGCGGCTCGCCAACGCGCCCTGCACGCTGCCGCCGACGCGGACGTTCCATATCTGCGGCGCCGCATTGTTGCCGGTCCAGACCTGCAATTGCGTGGTGCCGGGCTTCTTGCCATAGAGCAGTACTGAGCCCGCGCGCTTGCCGGAAGCGGGCAATACCTTTACGTCCGCCACATCCGGGTCGCCGATGGCGATGCGCGTGGGCGCGCCGCCATCCAGCATGAGGGTCTGCTGTCCCTTCACCGCCATCGAGATGTCGCGGGCCGGCGCATTCGCGCCTGCCGCGGGCGCGGCGGTCTGTGCCAGGCCTAGGGCGCCATGCATCATCGCTGCCGCGCCCGACAGCAGGCAAATCATGGTGGTGCGCTGATGTTTCTTCATAGTGCTGGACCCGATGATGGAATAAGTCCGGCTGCGGCCAGCGCCTGGTCCGCCCGCAGCCCCGTTCAATAGCGCACGCGCTCGGATTTCTCTCCTCGGATGATTTCCACAGTCCTGCCGCCGCCGGAACCCTGGGGCCGGCCGGCGGCGCGGGCGGCGGGCGCCAGCGCCGCGGCCGTCGTGCCGTCCAGTTGCACCAGGCTCTCGCCGGCATAGGCGCGGTTCGGTCCCGTCAGCAGCGATTCGCGCTGCGCAGGGGTCAAGTCGGCCCGCACCGGCAGCACCGTGCCGCGCTGGGCGAACAACTGCGCGTCGGGCATGCTGTCATCGCCCACCGGGCGCAAAGCCAACTGCAGGCGCCCGGCGCGGCTGGCCAGCATCAGCTCGTTGACGCGATCGACCGGCACGGCCAGCACCGCGGTGCGCGCCGGCTGGCCGGGACCGCCCTGTTGCAGCGCCGACTTTTCGTCCGGCCCTTCCACCGTCGCCTTGCCATACGCCAGCACGCGCACCTGCGACTGCAGCAGGCGGGCCTGGCCGACGGCCACTTCGGCGCTTTTCTCGATCATGAAGAACACGTCCACCATGTCGCCGGGAACGATGCGATTGCCGCCGCCGATCACTTCGTCCACCGCGATGGCGACCGCGCGTTCGCCCGGTTTGAGCTGGCGCGCCAGGCCCTGCGTCAACAGGCTGGGCACTATCGGATCGCCTGCGGCGATGTCGACCTTCGTCACCGCGCCCTCCAGCGGCGCGACGTCGGCAAACCCGCCGGACAGTGCAACCTGCCACTGCGCCACCGTCAGCATTCTTGCGCTGTCGATGCGCGAACCGGCCGGAATCGGCTCTCGCGCCACCACCACCGGATGGAGTTTGAGCGGTTCCGCCGGCGTCGCCGCGACAGGCGCAGGCGCCACGCTGGCCGGGGGACTCGCGGGCGCCGAGGCCAGCCGCCAGGCCACGAAGGCCAGCACGAGGCCCGCCACCAGCAACATGCCCGCGATGATCTTGCTCAGACTGCTCATGGTGTCCCCTGCGATATCTGCACGACGGCCTGCGAATGCAATCTGTTGGGTATCCAGTTCCGGTTCGTGCCCGGCAACGCCGTGATCAGCCCTCGCACGGTCTCCAATAGCGGCCAGGACTGCGTGTTGTAGGTCATGGCGACGGTGGCGCAATCGGCTGGCCTGCCGCCCGCCCCAGTCCATGCACACGGCGCGCGCGTGGTGCTGCACAGCACCGCCGAGCCGGCGGAAAAGGTGCCCATCGCCGCCAGGCAGGCCGCCGCAGGCACATCGGCCTGACCACTGAAGCGGGCGTAGACCGCGGCGCGCGCGCCGTCGGCCGCGGCGGCGGCCAACTGCTGCTGCATCCAGAACAGCGCGCCGAATCCGACCACGCCGCAGATGAAGAGCAGCAGCAAGGTGAGCGTCAGCGAAAACTCCAACGCCGCGATGCCGCGCTGGCGCTTGCGTGAAGTCTGGCCGGCAGGGAGTTGCACGCAGGCTCGCATCTCAGCCTCCCCCGCCCAGGGCATTGCCCAGATGCACCGTGGCGCGCGCACTCAGCACGCTGGAGGCCGGCATCAACGCCGCCTGCAGCAGCGGCACCGAGGGGATGAGCGGATGGGCCCCATAGGCGTAGGACACGGTGACTTCGATCTGGTCCTGCGCCAACGGCATGCCGCTGCAGGCGCCGCCGGCCGCGCTGCTGAGCGCGCCCGCGCTGCCGCAGACCGCCACCTGGACCGGCGCGGCGGACATCGTGCTGATCCACTCCGCCTGGTACAGCGCGGAATCGCGGCCGGCGTCGGCTCGCGCCGTCAGCGACGCGGAACCCGCCTGCCACTGCAAGACCTTGCGCGCGCCATCCTGCGCGGCCAAGGTCACGGAATGCTGCGCGGCGACCACCAGGGAATATGTCAGGATCCCGTAAAACACCAGGAAGAACACCACGAATACCAAGGCGAACTCCACGGAATAAGAACCGCGATGCCGGCGGCGAGGCCCAGATACGCGGCATAGGGGATCTGCCGCGCCCGGTTGCTCAGCGCCCAGACCCGGGACACCGCCAGATACAGCAAGCCATGCAGGCCGGCCAGCACGCTGGCCAGCGCCAGCGTCACCATCAGCGGCGCGAAGCCCAGCAGCAGTCCGAGCACGGCGATGGCCTTGATATCCCCTGCTCCCATGAGACGCCTGCGCCACAAGGGCAGGAATGGCGCCGCGACCAAAAAGCCGGCCAGCGCCATCCACCATCCCGACCATCGCGGCGGATAGGCCCAGCCAGGCGCCAGCAAGGCCGCCAGCAGCCATAGCAATTGGCCCGCAAGTCCCGCGATGATCAGCCGGTTGGGGACGCGGCGATAGCGCAGATCGGCGTGGATCAGCGCCAGAATCCAGCATGTGAACAACAGCCACCACAGCACTACCCCTGGATACAAGACTAAGACCTTCTGAAAAAACGAATGCGACAACGGGCGCGCCGGATCGGCGCGGACTCCTTCAAACAAGTGATGCGATGTTGCGGGCACGCGCCGCGGCGGCAAGCGACTCACCGCCGCCACGGCGCGAACGGGTTGCGGCTCAGGTCGGAGGCGGGGTGGTGGTACCGGTCTTGGCGTTGTCCAGCTTGGTGCCAAGTTCCTCGAACATGCCCTTCAAGGACCCGGTAAACGCCCCCACTGCGACAATGAGGGCGACCGCCACCATTCCCGCGATCAGCCCGTACTCCAGGGCGGTGATGCCGTCTTCGTCATTCCAGAACTGCGCAAGTGTCGCTTTCATGTCGAGCTCCATGGGTCTCGATTGATGACTGGGGCCGTTCTTCAACATTCTTCAAGAAGCAGGGCCCCCTATAAAGCCTGGAACTGCCTGCGCGCCGCCGTGATTCCCGCGGCGCGCGTCCAGGGTCCAGCTAACCCGGCCCTGGCGTGGCTCCGGGCAATCTGTCCGGAGCCGCGCCAGGTGCCGATTCAATGATCGAGTCGATGCGCTGCGCCGTGCGCGCGCGAAAGCGTTCGGAAGCGCGCTGCAAATGCCAACGCATGAGGAACAAGGTGACGATCGAGAGCGCGAAAGCGATGTATGGCAGCTTGGCGCCGCCGATATGCAGGCCGACGGCGTCATTCTGGGTCGTGCAGATGACGGCGCCGGCGGCTGCGCCGGTGTAGTGCATGCCGCAAACCGCGATGGCCATCAAAACGGCCGCGCCGATGCGCTGGCGTTCATTCTGGGTATTGAAGGCAAGCCACAAGGCCGCGGTAGCCGCGATGACGGCGATCAGCACCGACAAAACCACCAGCGGCAGGTTCCAGAGCAATACCGCCGGCATGCGCGCCGCGCTCATGCCGACATAATGCATGGAGGCCACGCCAAACCCTGCGGCACAGCCACCGACCAGGCATCGGAGAAAGCTGAAACGTTCGCGGCCGACATACCAGAACGCCCAGCCGGAAAATCCTGCGGCAACCACGAAACTGAGTATCGTCAGGCCGACCTGGTAACCCACTTCAAACGGCAGGTTCTGCGCCAGCATGCCGATGAAATGCATGCTCCAGATACCCACGCCGCCCATCGCCACCGCGCCGATGACGATATAGCCGATGCGGATTTCGCCGTCCTGGGTTTCTGCCCGAATACCGGCTGCGGCCAGCAGGGCCACATACGAACCCAAGGCGGCGATCAGGAACGAAAGCGCCACCAGACCGCCATTGAATGAAAGCGGAACGATATCGCCCGGGCTCATGAATGCCCCGTTTGTGGCGAGCCATGACGGCAATACGCGGCCGTCAGGCAGTTGCAGCAATTCTTGCGGTAATCCCCAGCCATCTTGACCTCCGGGCGGGCCACACATTTTGCGTATTTTTGATACGTATCTTTAGTTTATATATTGCCAAATCATACACATCAGGGTTTTCACTGAATTTCGCTATATTGCGACATAAGATGTGTAACGAACGCTCCTAAGTTTTCGAAAACATTATTAAATCCGGCTGAACGGCGGTTATCTTGGCCCGAAAATAGTTTCCGCAACGGAAGAATATTCCGAAATAATGTCGATGCGATGAGCCGAGGGAGGCGGAATTTGAAATTAATTGTCATTCTCCCGGGATTGCTGGCACCATATGCGCACCGGCAAATGCAACTTTTTCCTAACACTGTTGCAGCCCTTTTCCATCCGATACTCGATCGGGATCAGCTATCCGTTCAGAAGCGCCAGCGGAAATGAGAGACGAAAAAGGCAAGAGATGCATGTTTCCGGCGAGTCCGATTTGCCTCGCCCTCTTGTGCATATTGGCGGCCAGCTCTCAGGCCAGGGCGGAAGGCCCGCTACGCGGCAACCCGGTGGACGCCATGCCGCGGCTGGAGCGTCCGCCCTCGGCAACGCAACCCCCGCCCTACGTCCAGACCGCAACGCCGGAACAACTGGCCTTGCAGGCCCGGCTGGCTCAACGCATCGTGCCGCGCAATTTCGACGTCAGCGGCGTGCGCGCCATTCCATTCGAGGAAGTGTCCGGATTGCTCAGCCCTCTGGCTGGCAAGGAAATCAGCCTGGGCGAGCTGGTCCAGGAAGTCGACAAGATCACGCAGCTCTACCGCGACAAGGGCTTTCCGCTTTCCTTCGCGCTGCTGCAGAACCAGACCTTTGCCAACGGCCTGGTGGTAGTGACAGTGGTCGAGGGCTACATCGCCAACGTGCGGATCGAAGGCGACATCGGCAATGCGCAGGACCGGCTTGAAGCGCTGGCCGCGCCGATGCAGGAAGAAAGGCCGCTCAAGCAGGCCACGCTGGAACGTCAGTTGAACCTGATGCGCACCGTGCCCGGCGTCAAGTTCACGCCCAGCCTGGATTTGCCGCGCCGCGCGGACGGCGCGACCGAACTGGTGCTGGCGGCCAGCCGCCAGCCCGTCAGCCTGACCGGCGGCATCGCAGACCTGGGCACCGGCATGCAGCCCATCGTGAACCTGGCGACCAACAGCCTGACGCCCCTGGGCGAGCAAGTGAAGCTGACAGCCTCGGTGCCCTTCAATACCGATGACGTGAAGTACGTGTCGGGTGAAATCCGCGTGCCGATTGGTGCGGACGGCCTGGCGATCAAGATCGACGGCTACCACTACGACGCCCGGCCCCAGGACGACGCGATCGAAATGCTGGGCTTCGAACGCCGCGTGAAGAACGACCGCATCGGGGTTGGCGTGAGCTATCCGTTCCTGTTGAACAACACCCGATCGCTGACGGGAACGCTGGGCGTATACGCGGCCAATTCGAAGGACCGGTACGAGGCACATAGCACCGACCGGTGGCTGCAGCAGGATGCGCAGGTGCGTGCGGCGACCGCCGAAATGCGCTACATCCAGGTGTCCGAGACCAAGGCCACCGACGTCACGTTGAGCGTGGCCAAGGGGTTCGACGCGGCGGGGGCAAAGAAGGACATCGCGACCAACTACGGTTATTCCGCCACCCCGCTGCTGGACCTGGACTTCACCCGCTACAACCTCAACGCCAGGCAGACCTTCGTGCTGCCCGCCCAGATCGGCCTGGTTTTCTCGGGTGCGGCGCAGTACTCCAGCAATATCCTGCCGTCGTCCGAACAGATCTCGTACGGTAGCTGGCGCTACGCCATGGGCTATCCGCAGGGCGACCAAAGCGGCGACAAGGGCGTCGGCGTATCGGCGGAAATCAATCGCCGCTTCGGCGTGGGCTGGGAATACCTTTCCAGCGTGCAGCCCTACGCCCTGGTCGACTACGCACGCACTTGGTACAACAACAAGGACCTGCAGACTTTGAACCAGCGGCACCTGTCTTCCGTGGCTCTCGGCTTGCGCTTTACCGACGACAAATACTATCTGTTCGATTTCAACGTGGCCAAGCCGGTGGGATCGGCCACCGTGAACGACAACCGCGACGTGCGCTTCAACGCCAACTATTCGCTGTTTTACGACGCGTTCTAGCCGTCCTGAACAGCGCGCCCGCCAAGCCGATGAACGCCCGCCATGACGGGCGTTTTTTCTTGGGCGACGCCACCGGCGTTACGTAACGCCCGCCGTAACGTTACGTCGGATGGGCGGCTTTCCGTAACATTCGCAGGCTCCTGGCGATCGCAAAAATGAGGATTTTCCAGATTTAAGGAAAACCCTTAATCACCGCCATATCCCATTGATAATGAAGCGATTTATTTTCTCAGAATTTACCGAAGCAGGCGTCTTGAAGCGGGTCTGAAAAATCTTGGCATGGTTTGTGCATGAGGAAGCGTATCGGGTTGTTTCGACGCCTGACTCTTCCAACCAAAGGAGCTCGCCATGCATACCCATTCCGACACGCGCCGCCTGCAACGCGTCCTGACCGCCACCGTCCTTGCCACCGCGCTGGTAAGCGCCCTGGCCGCCTGCGGCGGTGGCGGCGGCGGAAAGAAAACCGCGGGCCTGCCCGGGACGGACATTCCGACCAATCCTGGCGGTGGCGGCCTGGATCCCGGCGGCGGTCTGAACCCCGGCGGCGGTACCAACCCTGGCGGCGGCACCGACCCGGGCGGTGGTACCAATCCCGGTGGCGGGACCAACCCCGGCGGCGGGACCAACCCCGGCGGCACTGACCCCGGAGGCGGCACCGATCCTGGCGGCGGCACCAACCCGCCGCGCGTGAGCGGCCTGCTGGAAACCACGTTGGGCAATACCGGCGCGGCGCTCGACAACACCCTGCCCCTCAATCTGGACACGACCTTGAGCGGCGTGGGCAAGGCGCTGGATCCCACGATCAAGCCGGTCGCCGACACCGTCGTCGGCCTGACCCAGCAGATCGGCGCGACTACCGGTCTGGGGCAGCCGGCCGACGGCATCGTCCGACAGGTAGGCGGCCTGGTCAGCGACCTGGGCGGCAACGTCAAAGGCTCAGGACTGCCCGGAGGCCTGGGTGCCGGCGTGGGCGGCCTGGTGGACGGCCTGGGCAAGACCGTGGCCAGCACAGGCGGCCTGTTGAACGCGAATCCCAACAATCCGAATCCCCTGACGACCGTGCTGGGCAACGCCACCGGCGCGGTAGGCGCCTTGACCGGAGCGCTGTCGGGCCAGGGGGGCCTGTTGCAGCCCATCACCCAGGTGGTGGGCGGTGTGACCGGCGGGGTGCTTGGCGGCCCCACCACCCCGCTGCTCGAGCCCGCGCTGGGCAACGTCGGCAAGACGGTCGACAACGTGCTGCCGCTAGGCCTGCAGCCCGTGCTGGCCGGGGTGGGCGGCGCGCTCGATCCCACCGCCAGTCCGCTGGCCGGCAAGGTCACGGGCCTGACGCAGCAAGTGGGCGATGCAACCAAACTGGGCGCGCCAGTGGCCGGCCTGCTGACCAGTCTGGGTGGCACGGTCACGAATCTGGGCGGCGCGTTGCCGGGCGGCACGCCGGGCTTGAACGGCGTGCTGCAAGGACTTGGCGGCGCTGTCGCCAGCGCGGGCGGTTTGCTGCATGCCACGCCGGGCAACGCCAATCCGCTGGGTTCGACGCTGGCCAACGCCACGGGCGCGGTCGCCTCGCTCACCGGCGGTCTGGGCCTGGGCGGAGTAACGGGCGGCTTGACCGGCGGCGCCAACGGCACGGGTGGCCTGCTGGCGCCCGTGACGGGTCTGCTGGGTGGCGTAACCGGAGCCGTGGGCGGCGCGACTGGCGGCGCCAATGGTGGTCTGCTGGCTCCGGTGACAGGCCTGCTCGGCGGCGTGACCGGCGCCGTCGGCGGTACGGCTGGCGGTGCGGCGGGAGGCGCTGCTGGCGGCGGATTGCTGGGCGGACTGGTCGGCGGATTGACCGGAGCCGGCGGCGCCGCGGCGGGCGCAGGCGCGGGCGCCGCGG
>NZ_JACUZY010000029.1:0-456 GCF_014851605.1 Achromobacter sp. ACM02 | reverse complement strand
ATGCTGCACATGAGCGGCTACGTGCTCTGCGGTGGGATCGTGGGGTTGCTGATGGCGGAATGGAAAGGGGTAGGGACGCGCCCGGTGCGCATTCTCTGCATCGGCATGCTGGTGATCGTCGGGGCCGCCAACCTGGTTGGCATGGGCATGGCGTGAGGAGCGACAAGATGATCCGCAAGGCATTTCTGATGTCGGTTCACCCCGGCTGCGAGACGGAATACCGCCGTCGTCACGATGAGATCTGGCCAGCCCTGGCCGAGACCCTGAAGGCACATGGGGCCAGCAACTACAGCATCTTTCTCGACTCCAAGAGCTGCCAGCTGTTTGCCTACGTCGAGATAGAGGACGAGGCACGCTGGGAGGCGGTGGCGGACACCGCCATCTGCCGGGAGTGGTGGGGCTACATGAAGAGCCTCATGCCCTCCCACCCGGATGACAGCCCGATCAGCCGGGAGC
>NZ_JACUZY010000028.1:0-491 GCF_014851605.1 Achromobacter sp. ACM02 | reverse complement strand
GATCATCTGCAAGAACGTTCCGCGCCTCGTCCCCGGCTGGACCAAGCCGATCATCGTCGGCCGTCACGCCTTCGGCGACCAGTATCGCGCCACCGACTTCAAGTTCCCCGGCAAGGGCAAGCTGACGATGAAGTTCGTCGGTGAAGACGGCAAGGAAATCGAATACGACGTCTTCGATGCCCCGTCCGCCGGTGTCGCCATGGGTATGTACAACCTCGACGATTCGATCACCGAATTCGCCCGCGCCTCCTTCAACTACGGCCTGCAGCGCAAGGTGCCGGTCTACCTCTCGACCAAGAACACAATCCTCAAGGTCTATGACGGCCGCTTCAAGGACATCTTCCAGAAGGTGTTCGACGAGGAATTCGCCGAAAAGTTCAAGGAAGCGAAGATCTGGTACGAGCACCGCCTGATTGACGACATGGTCGCCTCAGCGCTGAAGTGGTCCGGCGGTTATGTCTGGGCCTGCAAGAACTATGACGGCGACGTGC
>NZ_JACUZY010000027.1:0-492 GCF_014851605.1 Achromobacter sp. ACM02 | reverse complement strand
TGCGCGAAGCGCTGGCGCTGCTGGTGTCGGACGCGCTGGTCATCGCGCAAGGACAGCGCGGCTTTCACGTCACGCCGATTTCGCTGGAAGACTTCCGCGACATCACCGAGAACCGCGTGCTGCTGGAAACCCAGGCCCTGCGCCAGTCCATCGCCCTGGGCGATGACGACTGGGAAAGCGCGGTGCTGGCCGCCTTCCACCGTCTGAGCAAGGCCGAACAGCGCCTGGCCGCCGACCCCGACACCCGTTTTGAAGAGTGGGAACAGCGCAACCGCGAGTTCCACCGCGAACTGATCCGCGCCTGTCCGTCGCGCTGGCTGCATCACTTCCTGGGCATCCTGTACCAGCAGGCCGAGCGCTACCGCCGCCTGACCGTCACGCGCAAGCCCATCGCGCGCGACCTGGACGACGAACACAAAGGCATCCTGGACGCCACGCTGGCGCGCGATGCGGACCGCGCCTGTGAATTGCTGGCCGCCCACATCCGCCTGA
>NZ_JACUZY010000026.1:0-524 GCF_014851605.1 Achromobacter sp. ACM02 | reverse complement strand
ATGGACGGCGCGATCCTGGTCGTGTCGGCCGCTGACGGCCCGATGCCGCAAACCCGCGAACACATCCTGCTGTCGCGCCAGGTTGGCGTGCCGTACATCATCGTCTTCCTGAACAAGGCTGACATGGTTGACGACGCCGAGCTGCTCGAGCTGGTGGAAATGGAAGTCCGCGAACTGCTGTCGAAGTACGACTTCCCGGGCGACGACACCCCGATCGTGAAGGGTTCGGCCAAGCTGGCGCTGGAAGGCGACAAGGGCGAACTGGGCGAACAGGCCATCATGGCTCTGGCCGCTGCGCTGGATTCGTACATCCCGACGCCCGAGCGCGCCGTGGACGGCACGTTCCTGATGCCGGTTGAAGACGTGTTCTCGATCTCGGGTCGCGGCACCGTGGTGACCGGCCGTATCGAACGCGGCGTGATCAAGGTCGGCGAAGAACTCGAAATCGTCGGTATCGTTCCGACGGTCAAGACGACCTGCACGGGCGTGGAAATGTTCCGCAAGCTGCTGGACCAAGGTCAAGC
>NZ_JACUZY010000025.1:0-643 GCF_014851605.1 Achromobacter sp. ACM02 | reverse complement strand
TTTACCAGAAGTAGTTAGCCTAACCGCAAGGGGGGCGATTACCACGGTAGGATTCATGACTGGGGTGAAGTCGTAACAAGGTAGCCGTATCGGAAGGTGCGGCTGGATCACCTCCTTTCAGAGCTTAAGTGCTCGTGTTAAGCGTCCACTCTTATCGGTTGTTTGATATAGCTGGGATCAGTTGCAGGCTTGGGTCGAGGGAATCTTCCCTGGGTCTACAGCTTTCCTGACTGCTGATCCGAAAAGGTTTTTGGGTCTGTAGCTCAGTCGGTTAGAGCACCGTCTTGATAAGGCGGGGGTCGTTGGTTCGAATCCAACCAGACCCACCAAGTATTCTGCGCATGCGGGATATGGGGGTGTAGCTCAGCTGGGAGAGCGCCTGCTTTGCAAGCAGGATGTCATCGGTTCGATCCCGTTCACCTCCACCAAGTACCTAATCACCTGGTGATGTAGAGGCTAACTCATAGTGTCGTTGAAACGGCCTTATGAGTTAGGTTTTACCTGACAGCTATATTCGTTCTTTAACAATCTGGAAGAAGCACAACGAAATGTGCTCATCAAGTAATCAGCTTGCTGATGAAGATGGGTACGGGTTGTGATTGCATTAATTTTGTTCCAAGTTCTCAAGACTGGGGTGAATAAC
>NZ_JACUZY010000024.1:0-700 GCF_014851605.1 Achromobacter sp. ACM02 | reverse complement strand
TAAGCTCTGAAAGGAGGTGATCCAGCCGCACCTTCCGATACGGCTACCTTGTTACGACTTCACCCCAGTCATGAATCCTACCGTGGTAATCGCCCCCCTTGCGGTTAGGCTAACTACTTCTGGTAAAACCCACTCCCATGGTGTGACGGGCGGTGTGTACAAGACCCGGGAACGTATTCACCGCGACATGCTGATCCGCGATTACTAGCGATTCCGACTTCACGCAGTCGAGTTGCAGACTGCGATCCGGACTACGATCGGGTTTCTGGGATTGGCTCCCCCTCGCGGGTTGGCGACCCTCTGTCCCGACCATTGTATGACGTGTGAAGCCCTACCCATAAGGGCCATGAGGACTTGACGTCATCCCCACCTTCCTCCGGTTTGTCACCGGCAGTCTCATTAGAGTGCCCTTTCGTAGCAACTAATGACAAGGGTTGCGCTCGTTGCGGGACTTAACCCAACATCTCACGACACGAGCTGACGACAGCCATGCAGCACCTGTGTTCCGGTTCTCTTGCGAGCACTCCTAAATCTCTTCAGGATTCCAGACATGTCAAGGGTAGGTAAGGTTTTTCGCGTTGCATCGAATTAATCCACATCATCCACCGCTTGTGCGGGTCCCCGTCAATTCCTTTGAGTTTTAATCTTGCGACCGTACTCCCCAGGCGGTCAACTTCACGCGTTAGCTGCGCTACCAAGG
>NZ_JACUZY010000023.1:0-787 GCF_014851605.1 Achromobacter sp. ACM02 | reverse complement strand
CGCTTGACGACCATAGCGAGTTGGTCCCACTCCTTCCCATCCCGAACAGGACAGTGAAACGACTTTGCGCCGATGATAGTGGACGGACGTCTGTGAAAGTAGGTCATCGTCAAGCTTTTATTCCGCAAACCCCCGCAGGTTACCCTGCGGGGGTTTGTCTTTATATATAAGTGAGAGCCTTGAGTTCTCAGCCGCGGTAAAGATGGAGAGATCCAGCAAAACAGCGGTTTTGCAGTAGAAGATGCAGATTAGGCAGAAGCCAGCTGCATGAACTGCAAAAAAGATGTTATAGTTTGCGGCTTGGCTGCTACCGAAATATCAGGGTATACCCCGACATTCCGATAGCTGCTAAGGGAAGCGAAAAGCCGGGACGTTGTCCTGGCGGACCTGAAGGGGTCCAGGCGGTAAGTTGTCAGGTCTTGATGCTGGAGATGAGTTGAAAAACTCAAACAAAAGCGACAACGATTTGACAAGCGCTAAAAACTCCTTCATAATCTCGTTTCTCTGCTGCTGATGCAGCGACGTCGCGTAAGCGGCGAAGCGCGAAGTTGGCGGCAAGATGCAGTAAGTAGTACAGAATTTAGCAGTACCGCTCTTTAACAATTAAACAACCGATAAGTGTGGGCGCTTGATGCGAGTGCATAGTGACTTCGGTCACAGGCACAATGAAATCAAGTGCTCACTAGAAGTGAAGTACCTTAGATGTCAAGTCTAAGCACATACCTCACTTCCTTTGAGTAGCGACGTATGACTCGACCCTTTCGGGGGTTAAGAAATACGAAACAAA
>NZ_JACUZY010000022.1:0-895 GCF_014851605.1 Achromobacter sp. ACM02 | reverse complement strand
TCCGTCACGGAAGACACCGCACTGACCGCCTCCGGCAACGTCATCACCGGCACCGGTGCCGACACCCTCGGCGCGGACGTCACCAACGTCGTGGGCGTGGCCAAGGGCACGGTCCCCGCCGGCCAGAACGTCACCGGCAACGTCAACACCGCCGTCAACGGCGAGTACGGCAAGATCGTCCTCAAGGCCGACGGCACCTACACCTACGAGCTGAACAACAACGACCCGCGCGTGAACGCGCTGCTCGATGGACAGCAGCTCAAGGACACCTTCACCTACACGATCCGTGATGCCGACGGCGACGTCAGCACCACCACCATCACCGTCACCATCAACGGCCACACCGATGGCGTGCCCGGCGTGACCGTCCCCGACGCCAACGGCGCCGATGCCGGCAACGTCAGCATCGCCGAGAACGCCACGCAGCCGGTCACCGGCGAACTGACCGTCACCGCACCGGAAGGCCTGGCCACCGTCAAGATCGGCAACGTCACCCTCTCTGTGGCCGACCTGCAGGCGCTGGGCACCACCCCGGTCGTCGTCAACGGCACCGAAGGCAAGCTCACGCTGACTGGCTACGACCCCGCCACCGGCAAGATCACCTATAGCTACCAGCAGGACGGTACCTCGAAGAACCACACCGCCGGCGACGACTCCGTCACCGACAAGTTCACCGTCACCGTCACCGATGCGGCCAACCAGGTCAAGTCTGACGACCTGGTCGTGCTCATCACCGACACCGCTCCGGAAGCCAAGCCCGACACCGCCTCCGTCACGGAAGACACCGCACTGACCGCCTCCGGCAACGTCATCACCGGCACCGGTGCCGACACCCTCGGCGCGGACGTCACCAACGTCGTGGGCGTGGCCAAGGGCACGGTCCCCGCCGGCCAGA
>NZ_JACUZY010000020.1:0-2468 GCF_014851605.1 Achromobacter sp. ACM02 | reverse complement strand
GTGTTGGTTTGCACTGAAAACTGACCCAGCGTTTGCATCGAAAACTGACCCAGCCCTAATTTGATTGGGAAAGGGTTGCCACAGATTTGGCTGTTTTACGCTCCTTTTTGGGCTGTGTGCTGCTGTTTTTGAATCGGTAGCTGTCGTTGCCGGTCTCGACGATGTGGCAGTGGTGGGTGAGTCGGTCGAGCAAAGCAGTCGTCATTTTTGCGTCCCCAAATATGTTCGCCCATTCAGCGAAGCTGAGATTGGTGGTGATGATGAGGCTTGTGTGCTCGTAGAGCTTGCTGATGAGGTGGAACAGCAGCGCACCGCCGGCTTGGCTGAATGGCAGATACCCGAGTTCGTCGAGAATAACGACGTGCGAGTGCATGAGCCGGTGGGCGAGGTGTCCAGCTTTGCCGGCCTGCTTCTCGAGCTCCAACGTGTTCACCAACTCGATCGTGGAGAAGAAGCGAACTCGGCGACGCAGGTGTTCGATGGCGTGAACCGCGAAGGCCGTCGCCAGATGCGTCTTGCCGGTGCCAGGGCCGCCAACTAATACGACATTGTGAGCGGGTTCGATGAACTCGCCGCGGTGCAGTTGCCGAACGAGGGCTTCGTTGACCTCGCTGCATCCGAAGTCAAAGCCTTGTAAGTCTCGATATGCTGGGAACTTGGCCACCTTCATCTGATAGGCAATAGATCGCACCTCTCGCTCGGTAAGCTCGGCCCGTAGAAGCTGGCTCAAGATGGGAGAGCAGCTCTGGTATGCCGGAGAGTCTTGCTGCACGAGGTCGGTGAGCGCTTGAGCCATACCGTGCAGCTTGAGCGCCTTCAAGCGCTCGATCATGAGTTCATGCTGCATGACGTGGCTCCTGAGTGCGGAGGGTGTCGTAGCGGCCGACGTTCGCCTCGGGTTCGACTGTGAGCGAGAGCGCTTGGGGCGCCGTCAGCGGCGGTAGCGGTGTGCCGTCGAGCAGTCGGCTCAAGATGTTGAGAATGGTTTGCTTCGATGGCGTACCGGCCTCCAGCGCTAAGGTCACTGCGGCGAGGACCAGTTGCTCGTCATGCAACAAGACCAACGACAGGATCTCCACCATCTCTCTATCCCCGCCAGCGTGAGGCAGAAGCAGTGCCTGAAGTTGGCGAAATGCTTCCGGCAACGCGGTGAACGGCGCCCCATTGCGCAGCGCGCCAGGCTTGCGTTGCAGCACGGCGAGATAATGCCGCCAGTCGTAGAAAGTGGCACCACGGTCATGGCGCCGGTTGATGTGGCGAGGATGCTGCGCGATGACGTGACCTTCGGCGACGACAACGAGGCGATCTGCATAGACCCGCAAACTCACGGGCAGGTTGGCGTAGGACGCGGGGACGCTATAGCGGTCACGCTCGAAGGCGATCAAGCATGTGGGGGAAACGCGCTTGGTGTGTTCCACAAAGCCGTCGAACGGCTGGCCAACAGGCATCAGAAATGGGCGTTCCTCGGACCATATCTGCCAGATGCTCTGGTCACATGCCGGATGGCGTATCTGTTGCCACAGCCTGACGCACTCGTCGGCCAACCAGTCATTAAGCGCCTCCAAGCTCGAAAAGTGGGGCAGGCGTTGCCAGATCCGCCTCCGGCTATCCTGCACGTTCTTCTCGATCTGTCCCTTCTCCCAGCCTGACGCGGGGTTGCAGAACTGCGCATCAAACAAATAGTGGCTGACCATGCTGGAGAATCTGGCGTTGACCTCGCGCGACTTGCCGCGGCCGACCCTATCCACAGCGGTCTTCATGTTGTCGTAGATACCTCGACGCGGGATGCCTCCCCACGCCACAAAAGCGTGATGGTGCGCATCGAACAGCATCTCGTGTGTCTGGAGCCAGTAGGCGCGCAGGAAGAAGGCGCGACTGTGGCAAAGCTTGAACTGCGCGATCTGGAGCTTGGTGCGCTCGCCGTTGATCACCGCACTGTCCTCGCTCCAGTCAAACTGAAAGGCGTCGCCTGGTGCGAACGTCAATGGCACGAACGTGCCCCGTCCTGAAGTCTGAGATCGTTCCTGTTGTTCCTGTCGCCATCGTCGCGCGAAAGCGGCGACACGGTCGTAAGAGCCCGTGTAGCCTAGAGCGCAGAGATCCTGGTGCAGCTGCAATAGCGAGCGTCGCTGCTTGCGTGTGCGGTTGGCCTCGGCCTTGAGCCATGCCGAAAGCTTCTCCGCATAGCCGTCTAGAACTGTAGGCCCAGCCGCACGGCTGTAGGTTGGTTCAATGGTGCCCGAGCGCAGATAGCGTCGCACCGTGTTGCGCGATATGCCAAGTCGCTTGGCAATCTCTCGTAAAGAGACATGATCACGCAAGTGCCAACGGCGAATAATGCTGAGAAGAGCCACGTCGATCACTCCTGTCTCCTGCACGGGTACCGAGCAGGATAGTGTTCACGAGGTGGGTCAGAATTAGATGCAAATCAAACGTAAAAGTGGGTCAACTCTGCCTGCAAATCAACA
>NZ_JACUZY010000001.1:0-1053290 GCF_014851605.1 Achromobacter sp. ACM02 | reverse complement strand
AACAGCAGCACACAGCCCAAAAAGGAGCGTAAAACAGCCAAATCTGTGGCAACCCTTTCCCAATCAAATTAGGGCTGGGTCAGTTTTCGATGCAAACGCTGGGTCAGTTTTCAGTGCAAACCAACACAAAAAGTATCCAGAAATTAATCTCACATCAGATATGATGCTAAGTGATGAGGTGCTGGAATCGATCTTTATTAACGGGAAATTTGATCGGGATGAAATTCGTCGCTCACTGAACAATTCGGCGCACTTTCTTCAACCGTCAGATGTCCCAGCATGGAAAGTGGTCATAAATTTCGACGAGCTTGATGATGTTGTTGTGAATAGAGCCGTTAATTTGATGGACCAGCAATTTAATCAACGCGAAGTCACAAATTCGGGCGAACTCCTTCACATTTTTTCACTCAGATTGATGATGGCGGAAGAACGAATCAGCAACAACACAATCGAGGAAGAAGTTGCGGCTTGCAAGGCTTACATTGACGACCTGAGAGAATTAAACAAATTGCCACCGAGAAGTACCGATTGGAGATGGAAAAATGAATTCTCTCGCGCGCATGATGGATTGGGATATTGGGTTACTGAGAAAACGAGGGCGCATTTTAAGGTTTTGTGGAATTACTTGATATCTGCGCGAGAGGAGGTGTTGAAAGGTAAATTTGGCGAACTGGTTGACGATTTAATTGACAAGATAAAGGGGGACCCTAAAGCTGCGGTTGATATGCTTGGCAATGGCGGTGGCGAAAACAGTTATGCTTCAATTCCGTTTTTGAGCAATGCCAATCCCGATCGCCTTGTGGATGCATGGTTCTCTCTTCCCAAAGAACAATGGCGCATGATCCAGTCTGCTTTTAGCGATCGGTATGGTCAAGGGCAGTTGCAACAGGAGTTGGAAGACGAAATCGGCTGGGCTCGAACCCTTTATCAAGAACTGCAGCGACGTGCATCGGAAGCGAGTGGTTTGGCAGAATTGAGAATTCGGCGAATTATTCCAATCGAGCTAAGAAATTTAGAGAATATTAAATAAAAAAGTGTCAGACTGGAGTTGCCAGAGATTATAAAAAAGTGTCAGGCTACAAATTCGCTAGTTAGATGCTGCGAATTTTAGTCTGATACCTTATTTCATTGCGAGCTTAGTTGAATTAAGGGTAAATGTTGAATCATCATCAACAGTTTGTGCAGCATATAAAAGGCCTTTCTGAATGCGAAAACGTTCTGCGGGTGTGTCGTAGTTATAAAACTGCTGAGAAAAACTACGCATTCGAATTGAATGGTCGCCTGAAAGGTGGGCTTCCTTTAGATGATCTTGTCCCAGACCTTCAGCATCTTCATAGTGCTATATGTGCGAAGCTAGGGCGCCCACATACTGTGTATCGTATGACATCAGATCATGAATTTTCGGCATCGATCCTCGAGGTATTAGAGGGATCCTTTAGTTATTCTGCATTCATGTCTACGTCCGGTGATGTGTCGAAACTACGTCAATTCATACCGAAAGTAGGCAGGCCGCTCCTGCTGGAAATTATGTGTCCTCCCGGCATCGCATTCGCGCCACTTGACATTGTCTCGGGGGCTGAAGAAGATGAGTATCTATTAGGTTGCGGAACGAAATTCAAGGTGATTGAGCCACCTCGAATCGATAGTGGTTATCCATATTGCCAATTGAATGCGAGTTTGATGGTTCTAAAATTGCAAGTCCTCGAGAATCCTCCGTATGTAGATGCCTCGAAGCTATTTACGCTGACCGATTGAAAAAAATCTCGTATTCTGAAATATTGTAGTCTGACACTCCTTTTTCGCTTGAAACCATCGAAAGATGTCGATGGACTCGTGGGGAAACCTCAGGGTCTGACACCTTTTCTCACGAAATCAGCCCGCAGTGACGGTTGCTCTCGGCCATGAGCGGACAGCTGGCTATCCGAAAATTATAGGTCTTTCTAAACTTGCACAAGCGGCTTCTTCCCAATGAATCGGATTAAACTAAATCTGTTTAAGGCTACAAACGTTAGCTTGCGTTATGTTGCCTATTTGGAGTTAGGCATAATATGAGAAATCACTTGTTGACTCCATCCCCGGAAACGCATGTAGGTGTCGGCGGCGATTTTGCGCGCGTGTTTGACACTCAAGACTATCTGATCATGTTCAACTCACTCGACGATGTGAGCGTGGTTCTTCGGGCACATATGATTCTGGAGGAGTTCCTGAATATATGGTGCAGTAGAGTTACCAGTACAGAAGACCTATTCGCCGGTACGTTTGTGCCGTTCAAAACCAAGTTAATTGTTGCGCGAAATTTGGGCCTCGCTTCGGAGTATGAAGATATCCTTGATCGGTTCAATGAAATAAGAAATCGTTACTCGCACAGGCGCAAATACGCGCTTGAAGAGTCCAGATTGAATAGTATTAAGGATAAAGTTAACGCTCTCCACTCAGAGCCACCCATGCTCCCCTGCGAGGAATATCACATATGTGCCCAGGGTCATGACCAGTTCGGTCGTCCGCAGGAGATCCGCCACGAGTGGTCTTCAACTGATATGAAGAAAAAGGTCCTCTTGGTTGTTGTGCAACTTGTCATGAAGCTTGTCCAGTGGATGCAGGTTGAGTTAAACCGCAGAGGTATCCAGTACAGCTTAGTGACCTGGCCTGTTTCGGCACCACCAGAAAGTGGCAGCGCTCCAGATTGACTCCCGTCCCCATTGACCCGCACAGCCCAAAGCCGCTAGGATTGCAGACATGGCTACTCGCTCCAAATCCCTCTCTTCACTATTCCGTGCATGTTGTCAGAACGTGCCGGGGGGAAGCTGCGTCTAGCAATAGCTATACGTTGAATCAATCGCCTCAGGCCGCCCGTTGCAAAACCGGCGGCTTTTTTGTTTTTGCCTGCGCCCTTCGATACGGAGAAAGTTGATGCCACTTGCGTTGTTTGACACCTGGTCGCGTACCGTGCGCCCGTTCACGACTATCCACGCTGGCCACGTCGGCATGTATTGCTGCGGACCCACCGTCTACGACCATGCGCATATTGGCAATCTAAGAACGTATGTGTTTGAAGACATTCTGCGCCGGGTACTCATACGCAACGGCTACGCGGTCCGTCACGTCGTTAACATCACCGACGTCGGTCATCTGACTTCGGATGCGGACGAAGGCGAAGACAAGATGGAAAAAGGTAGCAGGCGGACCGGGGAGTCCGCATATGCTATTGCTCAGCGCTACACCGAGGCCTTCGTTGCGGATTGGCATGCCCTCAATTTGCTGGAGCCGACGGTATGGTGCCGCGCGACAGATCACATCGCCGAACAGATCGCGTTTATTGGCGAGTTGGACCGGTCCGGCTACGTGTATACGACCGACGACGGTCTTTATTTCGACACAAGCAAGCAGGATGACTACGGCTTTCTGGCCCGGCTTGACCGTGCGGGCCTGCAGGCGGGCAAGCGCGTAGCGCTTGGCGCAAAGCGGAACATCACAGATTTTGCGCTATGGAAGTTCAGTCCGGAGGGCGTAGCGCGGCAGATGGAATGGGATAGCCCATGGGGCCGTGGGTTTCCGGGCTGGCATATTGAGTGCTCGGCCATGTCGGCGAAACACCTCGGCATCTGGTTCGACATCCACTGTGGCGGAGAAGACCATATCGCCGTGCATCACAGCAACGAAATTGCGCAAACACAAGCGGCCCACGGCACTCGTCTTGCGAACTTCTGGATACACGGACATTTTCTGACGCTCAATGCCGACAGCAAGATGTCGAAGTCGAGCGGAGATTTTGTTCGCTTGCAGACCTTGCGCAGTCGGAATATTGATCCGCTTGCCTACCGCTATCTGTGCATGACAGCGCATTACCGGAGCAAGCTGCGTTTCAGTTGGGCGTCTATTGGTGCAGCGCAGACAGCCTTGAACCGGCTGCGGCAGCTCCATTCCGGTTGGTCGGATGGTGGTGGCATCGATCCGGATTTCGCCGCGCGCTTCAACGCCGAATTGAATGATGACCTGAATCTGCCGAGGGCATTGGCCGTGCTATGGGAACTCGTCAAGAGCGAGCTCCCATCGGCGACCTTGAAAGCGACTGTGGACAGCTTTGATTTGGTACTGGGCCTCGGGTTGCGCGATTGGAGGCCAGTAGCGTCTGACATTCCGGAGAGTATCCGGGTGCTGCTCGGTGAACGCGCTCAAGCCCGAGAGGCAAAGAACTGGGCAAAGGCCGATGAGATACGGAAGGTGTTAAACACTCGAGGCTGGAGAGTCGAGGATGGCAACGACGGGCAACGCCTGACTGAAATCGCTACGCTTCCCATAGATATCGGAAGCTAGTGATAGCTGCATGGGCGCCGCGTGCTCAATCAGGCGTCAGACCACAATTCTCATCAAGGTTCGACAGCAGCCGTTGAAATCAAGAAAGACCACGGAAGCACAAGCGGTCGCGGGGGCGATCATCCGACGATCGGAGCGGAATCCGATCACCCCCGTCGAAAGCGTTCAGGCGCCCAGGAAGCGCAAGACTTCGGCCCAATCGTTCGTCGACAGGGCGACGTCCTCGTAGTCGCCAGCTTCCTCGTCGTAGCGAGAAACGCAGAAGCGCTGGCTTCTGCCGGATTCGCGGTCGGCATAGTTGGCGTAGTCGACATACACTTTCAGGCTGCGCTCCTCATTCTCGAATGAGGGAGCGGCATCGATGTAGCTCGACGTATCGAAATACCCTTCGGGCAGGGGCGGCAGGGTGGCTATGTCGAAGTCGGGAAATTCGCGGCGTAGTCGTTCAAGGTTCATAAGGAAAGCAAGTAGAGGCTGGAGACCTGACATTTTACGTTGCTCAGAGTCAGTCGCCACGATGGCTTCCGAAACCGAGTTTGGAAATGACGTTTACGACCGTCCGGACAGAAGCTGTTCCACTAAAGTCTCGAACATGACAGGCAGAACTCTCAATCCATCAGAGCTCGACTTTTTCCATAGTGAAGGGTACTTGCGATTGGGCGGTGCTCATTCCCAGCGCTGTCTGAAGCCGCTTCGGGAGCGCATTCTGCGAGAGCTATCGCGGCTCAAGGTTTGGGCCGGCGGAAAAAGTCTGGGTAGTTCACTGAACAATTTGGCGCCGTTTCAGCAGATCGCAAAGCTATCCTCGATGGTGAAGATTGCGGATCTGGATGAAACGCTGAACACGGCGGAAATTCGCAACGTAATTGCTGACCTGACCGGCGGAGCCCCTCAATCCGGCCAAGGCACGCAGCCCTTGCTGTCTCTGCCTCATCAAGGACCATGGTCTCTGGGCAGCCTGAACTGGCACGTTGACCTGGCGGCGAAGTCCGGCGCTGAGATCCCCGGCATTCAGGTGTTCTATCTGATTGACGACGTTATTGAGCACGGGGGCGCGACGTTGGCGCTGGCCCGTTCTCATCGCGTTGCGGGTGTAGCGGCTGGGAGGCTTCGTGGATCGTTGAAAACGCCGGGTGATCTCGAAGCTGTTCTCAGCGCATCCGACATCAAGATCATCGAGATGTCGGGACGGGCTGGCGATATTTTTTTGATGGATATGCGCGTGCTGCACACCCCATCCGTCAATTCGTCCAGCCGCATCAGGATGATGGCCACGACTCGTTTCGGTCTGCGCACAAGCAGATAGGGCGGATCTGCTGGGAGTTGCGGATTCCACCGCCCGTCTATTGCGCCGGCCAGGCCCGCGATCAACCGCAGCGAATCGCAGTCATAACGTCCTTATCGTCCACGATCAAATTCAAGCGCGTGGCGTTGTACTCCATCGTGACCAATTGCCCCGGGCGCAGCATGCGCGCAGTGGCGCTCCCGCTGCGGGTACGCAGGTCTTCCATCACGGACGTGGTGGCCTTTTGGCCGATCTGGGATTGCAGCGAGGAGGCGTCGCAGGTCTTGCCGCCGCCCATGGACGACGACGAGCCGTAGGAAGACCCGCCATAGCTGGTTCCGGCGTCGGCGGTAGACGAGGAGCTGGAGGAGCTGGACGCCGCTGGCGAGCTGGACGAGCGCGGGGCGCCGGTGTTGGCGCACGCGGTCAGGCTGGCGACCAGCAGGAAAGGGATCAGCTTTCGGATCATGTAACGCTCCTTACAACAACACGTCTGAAAAAAGCCATGATAGACCAGCGCGGGCGCGCTGTGACCTGGGCCGGGCAGGGCCGCTAGCGGCATTCGTGAGCGCGGCTTCGATGATCCAAATTTTGCATTGACACTAAAGTTTCATGAGAATATATTTCTGAAACCATAGTTTCATAGGCGGGATCATCATGACTTCGGTGTTGCAGGAGCGCATCCTCGCGCTGCAGGACAGCTTCACGGACAGCGAGCAGCGGTTGGCTAGCGTGACCCTGGAGTGCCTGGGCAATATCGCGGCCTATTCGGGCGCCGAGCTGGCGCAGAAGGCGGGCGTGTCCAAGGCGACCGCGGGGCGGTTTTTCCGGCGTCTGGGGTACGAGAACTTCAACGAAGTGCGGGCACAGGCGCGCGATGAGGCCGACCGTGGGTCGCCGCTGTACGAGATGGCGGGCGTGCGTCCGCCGGACGCGACGGGGGATGCGCTGGCGGAGCATCTGGCCACCGATTTGCAGAACCTGGCGCAGACCTTCGAGCGCCTGGACAGCCGCGATGTGGAGCGGGCCATCGAACTGTTTGCCGGCGCTCGCCGTATCTGCATTGCGGGCTTTCGTAATGGACGGGTGCTGGCGCAGTACGCCTGGGCCTTGCTGACGCAGCTGCGCGACGGCGTTGCGCTGGTGCCGGGCGCGGGTTTGAACCTGGCCGAGGATCTGGCTGACCTGGGGCCTGACGACGTGTTGCTGGTGATGGATTTCCGGCGTCGCGTCACGCTGCTCAAGCCGATTGTCGAACATGCGAACCGGGTGGGCGCGAAGGTCGTGGTGCTGACCGATCCCACCGCCACCGAATTGCCCGCGCGTTCGGACCTGGTGTTGCGATGCGTGAACAGCGGCGCGGCCGTGTTCGATTCCTACGTCGCGGCCACCAGCGTCATCAATCATTTGTGCTCGGCCCTGGCCCGCAAGCTTGGGGCGGCCGCGCGCGAACGTCTGCAGAACATAGAACGCCTGCACGAACACTACGGCGACTTGCATCGCTGATTTCCAAGAGGAGACTGACTTGAACCATCCCATTCCGAACGTCCGGCTGCAGTACGCGCCCAATCCGGCCTTCGAACCCGCCGCGCCTTACGGCCAACGGCAGCTGGAGGTGCTGGGCGGCCAGGCCTATGCGCAGGCGGAGGCGCAGATCCGGCGCTGGCCGGGCTATCAGCCTACGCCGTTGCGCGATCTGTCGGGTCTGGCCCATGCCGTAGGCGTGGCGGGCATCCGGTACAAGGACGAGGGCGGCCGCTTCGGGCTGGGCAGCTTCAAGGCCCTGGGCGGCGCCTATGCCGTCAGCCGCCAATTGCTGCGGGAATTGGCGGTCAAGCTGGGGCGCGACGATCTGTCGGTGGACGACTTGCTGTCCGGCCGCTACCGGGAGCTGACGCAGGCCATGACGGTGACCTGCGCGACGGACGGTAACCATGGCCGGTCGGTGGCCTGGGGCGCGCAACGCTTCGGTTGCCAGTGCGTGATCTACATCCACGCGACGGTCAGCGAAGGGCGCAAGCGGGCGATCGAGCAATACGGCGCGCAGGTCGTGCGCACGCCGGGGAACTACGACGACTCGGTGCGCCAGGCGGCGCAAGACGCGGCGCGGCTTGGGCGCTATGTGGTCTCGGATACTTCTTATCCCGGCTATATGGAGGTGCCCAAGGACGTGATGCAGGGATACGCAGTGATGGCCGACGAGGCACTGCGCCAGCTGCGCGAGGCGGGCGATGGCGAGTTGCCGACGCACGTGTTCCTGCAAGGCGGTGTGGGCGGGCTGGCGGCCGCGGTGTGCGCGCATTTCTGGGAGCAGCTGGGCGAGCGCCGTCCGCGTTTCATCGTGGTGGAGCCGGACAAGGCGGCCTGCCTGTACGAGAGCGCCCGCGCCGGCAAGCCGGTGGCGGTGCACGGCGATCTGGATACCGTGATGGCCGGACTGGCCTGCGGTGAAGTATCGCTGCTGGCGTGGGAGGTGCTGCATCCCGGCGCGCAGGCTTTCCTGACGGTTGACGACGAGGCGGCGCTGGAGACGGTGCGTCTGTTGGCGAGCGGCAAGTATGGCGATGCGCCCATCGTCGCCGGCGAGTCGGCGGTGGCGGGACTGACCGGCTGCCTGGCGGCGCTGGCCGATCCGGCGGTACGCGATGCGCTGGGCCTGGACGCTGGCAGCCGTGTGCTGGTGTTCGGCAGCGAAGGGGCGACCGACCCGGAACTGTATCAACGCATCGTCGGCAAGAGCGCTGCCGAGGTCGAAGCCGAGGCCGTGGCATGACTGGCGCCGCGCTTGAGGCAGGCCGGCAGGCCGTGCGGGTCGACGGCGCCCGGTTGTTGCGCCGCATTGCGGACCTGGCGCAGGTCGGCGCCATCGAGGGCGGCGGCGTTTGCCGCCTGGCGCTGACGGACGCTGACCGGCAGGGACGCGATCTGGTGGTGCGGTGGATGCGCGAACTGGGCCTGGCCGTGACGGTGGACGGCATCGGCAATGTGGTGGGCCTGCGGGCCGGGCGCAAGGCCGGTCCGCCCGTGATGACGGGGTCGCACATCGACACGGTGCGCACCGGCGGCCGCTATGACGGCAACCTGGGGGTGCTGGCCGGGCTGGAAGTGGTCGCGGCCTTGAACGACGCAGGCGTGGTCACTGAAAGACCGATAGCGGTGGCGTTCTTCACCAACGAGGAAGGCGCGCGCTTTGCGCCCGACATGATGGGCAGCCTGGTGTTCCAGGGTGACCTGGCCTTGGAGGATGCGCTGGCCACGGTCGGCATAGACGGCACTACGGTGGGCGAGAACCTGGCCCGCATCGGCTATGCCGGGACGGCCCCGGTAGGCAATAACCAGGTGCACGCCTTTGTCGAACTGCACGTGGAACAGGGACCGGTGCTGGAGCACGAGGGCTACACCATCGGTGCGGTGACGGGCGTGCAGGGCATCCACTGGATCGAGTTCACCGTGCGCGGCGTGTCCAACCATGCCGGCACCACGCCGATGGGGTTGCGCCATGACGCCGGCATCGTGGCGGCGCGCATCGCGTGCTTTGCGCGGGATCTGACCGTCGAGTTGGGGGCGGGCCAGTTGGCGACCGTGGGGCAGGTGAATCTGTTTCCCAACCTGATCAACGTCATTCCCAACCGCGCGACCTTCACGCTGGACCTGCGCAACACCGACGGCGCGGCCTTGCAGGAGGCGATTGCGCGCTGCATGACGTACGCGGCGCAGGCTGCGGCGGCTGAGGGGGTGGAACTGAGCCATCGGGTGCTGGCCGATTTCGCGCCGGTGGCGTTCGACGAGGCCATCGTCGGCCGGGTCGAGGACATCGCGCGCAGCCGCGGGCACCGCGTGCGGCGGCTGCCCAGCGGCGCCGGACACGATGCCCAGATGCTGGCGCGCATGTGCCCTACGGGCATGGTGTTCGTGCCCAGCGTGGGCGGGCTGTCGCACAACGTCGCTGAATTCACGCAGGACCAGGATATCGAGGCGGGCGCCGGCGTGTTGCTGGAACTGATGCTCGAACTCGCAGAACAATGAAACCGTAGGAGACTGAACATGTCACGCATCATCAATGTCGCGGCCGCGCAGCTGGGGCCGATCCAGCGCAGCGACTCGCGTCGCGACGTCGTCGAGCGCCTGCTCGCGCATCTGCGCCAGGCCCATGCCATGGGTTGCCAACTGGTGGTTTTTCCGGAGCTGGCGCTGACGACTTTCTTCCCGCGCTGGTACATGGAAGATCCGGCCGAGATCGACGCGTTCTATGAAAGCGAGATGCCGGGTCCGCAGACCCGGGTACTGTTCGAGACCGCGCGCAAGCTGGGCATAGGCTTTTACCTGGGCTATGCGGAGCTGGCGGTGGAGCAGGGCGTCAAGCGCCGCTTCAACACGTCTATCCTGGTGAACCAGAACGGCGACATCATCGGCAAGTACCGCAAGGTGCATTTGCCCGGACATGCCGAACACGAGCCGTGGCGCGCTTTCCAGCATCTGGAGAAGCACTATTTCGAGCCCGGCGAATCGTTCGATGTCTGGCGCGGCTTTGGCGGCGTGATGGGCATGGCCTTGTGCAACGACCGCCGCTGGTCCGAGACCTATCGGGTCATGGGCTTGCAAGGCGCGGAAATGATCCTGCTCGGCTACAACACGCCGGTGCACAACCCGCCGGCGCCCGAGCATGACGACCTGTCCATGTTCCACAACCATCTGGTGATGCAGGCGGGCGCCTATCAGAACGGCACCTGGGTGGTGGGCGTGGCCAAGGCCGGCAAGGAAGAGGGCTGCGAGATGATCGGCGGCAGCTGCATCATCGCGCCGTCGGGCGAGATCGTTGCCGCCTGCTCGACCAAGGGCGATGAGCTGGCGATCGCGCGCTGCGACCTGGACCTGTGCCTGTCCTACAAGAGCACGACTTTCAATTTCGACCGCCACCGGCGTCCCGAGGCTTACGGCCTGATCACGGAACGCAGAGGCGCGGTGGAACCTGCGCCGGAGGTGGCGGTAACCGCCTGACCTGCGGCGCGGCCAGCGCGGACTGTCGATAGACCGTCCGCATAACCGGCCCGGACGTTCCCTTCCCATAAAAAACAGCATGCGGGCGCCCCGAGCGCCTGCAGGGGAGCGTTCGGCCTAAAAAATACAGACCCCAAGGTGAAAATATGGACCAGTCAGTCGAGAGCATTGCGGCGCCTCCGGTTGCCGCAGACAAGGATCCCCTGGCGGCGCGGGATGATGCGCTGTATCGGAAGGTGGCGTGGCGGCTGCTGCCGTTCTTGATGGTGTGCTACATCGCGGCGTTCCTGGACCGGGTGAACGTCGGCTTTGCCAAACTGCAGATGCTGGATGACCTGAAATTCAGCGAAACGGTGTACGGCCTGGGCGCGGGCATTTTCTTCATCGGCTATTTCCTGTTCGAGGTGCCGAGCAATGTGCTGATGCACCGCATCGGCGCGAAGAAGACGCTGGCGCGCATCATGATCCTGTGGGGCATCATCTCGGCCGCCATGGCCCTGACGCAGACGCCGACGCAGTTCTACATCCTGCGCTTCCTGCTGGGGGCGGCCGAGGCCGGGTTCTATCCCGGGATCATCCTGTACCTGACCTATTGGTTTCCGTCGAACCGGCGCGGCCAGATCGTGGCGGTGTTCATGACGGCGGTGCCGTTCGCCGGCATCCTGGGCGGGCCGCTGTCGGGCTGGGTGATGGAGGCTTTCCATGACACGCACGGCATGGCTGGCTGGCAGTGGATGTTCATCATCGAGGCCATCCCTTCGGTGCTGCTGGGCCTGGCGGTGTTCTGGTACCTGGATGACCGCATCGACGACGCGCGCTGGCTGTCGCCTTCGGAGAAGTCGCGGCTGGGCCAGAACCTGCAGAGCGAGAAGACCGCCAAGACCGAACACGTATCGATGCTGACCTTGCTCAAGGACCGGCGCGTCGTGCATATGGCGCTGATCTGCTATTGCACGGTATCCAGCCTGTCGGGCCTGGCGTTCTGGATTCCGTCGGTGATCCGTTCGACCGGCGTGGTGTCGCTGCTGGACATCGGCCTGCTGACGGCGGTGCCGAACGTCTGCGCGGTGATCTCGATGGTGCTGGTGTGCCGCCATTCGGATGCAGTGCGCGAGCGCCGCTGGCACATGATCGTGCCGTTTCTGGTGGGCGGGACGGGCTTGGCGCTGAGCACGCTGTTCAGCCATAACCCGATGCTGGCCGTGGCCATGCTGTCGGTGGCGGCCGCCGGCTGCATGGTGTGCTCGCCCTTGTTTTGGAGCCTGCCGACGGCGTTCCTGGAAGGCAAGAGCGCGGCGGCGGGCATCGCCGGGATCAATTCCTTCGCCGGCTTGGCGGCCTTTGTCAGCCCCTATGCGATCGGCTGGATCAAGGATCTGACCGGTTCGACGGATTGGGGCATGTACTTCCTGGCCAGCTTCACGCTGATCGGGGCGGTGCTGGTGTACCGCGTGCCGAAGAGCCTGGTCAACCGGTAGGCCCGGTAGGCGGCTTCTCTACATCGGCGGGCGCGCCGTGCCCGCCACTTTCAGACAGGAATGATGATGACTCTGGACGTAGTTGCGTTGACCCAGGCGATGGTGCGCATTCCCAGCCTTTCCGGCAAGGAAGGCGAGATGGCGGCGCTGATGGCCGCGACGATGCGCGAGGCGGGGTTCAGTTCGGTGACGACCGATGGCAATGGCTCGGTGCTGGGGCTGATCGGCCCCGAGGATGCGGACGTGGCCTTGTTGTTCGACGGGCACATGGACGTGGTGCCGGTGGCGGGCGACTGGCGCTTCGATCCGTTCGGCGCCGAAATCCGGGATGGGCGGCTGTATGGGCGCGGCAGCACCGACATGAAGGGCGGCATTGCCGCGGCGATTTGCGGCGTGGCGGAGGCGGCGCGGGATGGCTTGAAGCACCGCGTGGCGGTGTCGGCCAGCGTGCTGGAGGAAGTCATCGAAGGGCATGCGCTGGCCTCGGTGCTGGACATTTGCACGCCGCAGGCCGTGGTCATCTGCGAGCCGTCAAAATTGCAGATCAAGGCCGGTCAGAAAGGGCGGGTGGAACTGCTGCTGACCTTCCACGGCAAGCCGGCGCACGCGGCGACGCCGCACATCGGCGTCAATCCCCTGCATGCGGCGGCCCGGGCGCTGGCCGCGCTGGAGAGCCTGCCGCTGCCGCACGACGAGGTGCTGGGCCAGGCGCTGCTGGTGCCGACGGACATCGTGTCGCATCCCTATCCGTCGATCTCCATGATTCCGATCTCGACGACGATACGCTTTGACCGGCGCACCGTGTCGGGCGAACGCCTGGAGGATGTACTGGCGCAGATCCGCGGGCATCTGGCGACGCACGGCCTGTCCGACTTCACCTTGCGGGTCAGCGAGGATCAAGTGGCGACCTATACCGGCCAGCACGCCACGCCGCCGCGCTGGTTGCCGGGTTGGCGTTGCGACGCGCAGGCCGGCTTGTTGCAGGCTGCGCGCGCGGCGGTCAGCGCCAGCGGCCGGGACCCGGTGGTGGGCAGTTGGGCGTTCTGCACCAACGGCTCGGAATCGGCCGGACGCCGCGGCATTCCGACGATAGGGTTGGGGCCGGGCAACGAAGAGGACGCCCACACGATCGACGAATCCATCGCGCTGGAGCAGCTGGAAGGCGCGCGCGATATCTACCGGAATCTGGTGCGCGCCGTCTGCGGCTAAGGTGTTTGCATGCCGGGCAGGCGGGCCAGCCGGTCATTCAGGAAGTCGATCAGCAGCCGCGCCCGCAACGACTGGTAGCGGCGCGACGGATAGATGAGGAAGGCCTCTTGCGGCGTGGCGCTCCATTTCGGCAGCACGCGCAGCAGTTCGCCGCTGGCGATCAGGTCCTGCACCAGCCACGCGGGGCATAGTCCGATGCCGGCGCCCATGGCCAGGCTCTCGCGGATGGCCAGGGCGTTGTTGACGCGAAAGCGCCCCTGGGTCTGGACGGTGGCTAGGGTCGCGCCCTGGTGCAGTTCCAGGGTGTCGCCGGCAGCCAGCCAGGCAAAGCGCACGTATTCGTGCGCGGCCAGATCGCGGGGCGCGCGGGGCTTGCCGCGCTGCGCCAGGTAGGAGGGGGCGGCCACCAGGTAGCGCGGCGATAGGGCTGCCTTGCGGGCGATGGCGTTGGGCGGCAGATTGCCGCCCAGCCGCAGCGCCACGTCCACGCCTTCTTCCACCAGGTCCACGAACCGGTCGTTCAGGATCAGTTCGACCTGGATGTCGGGGTATTCGTCCAGGAATTCGCGGACCAGCGCGTTCAGGCGGAACTGGCCCAGCGCCACGGGCGCGTTGATGCGCAGGAAGCCGGCGGGCTTTTCGGTCTGGCCGCGGGCGTCGGCGACGGCTTCGGAGTATTCCTCCAGCACCCGCGTGGCGCGTTCGTAGAAGCGCTTGCCTTGTTCGGTGGGCACGACGCGGGTGGTGCTGCGTTCCAGCAGCCGCACGTTCAGGTCCTTTTCCAGCGCGGCGACGATCTTGCTCAGGGCGGGCTGGCTTAGGGCCTGTTCGCGGGCGACGGCGGACAAGGTGCCCAGCTCCACGGCGCGGACGAAGGCCCGCATTGCGCGCAGGGTGTCCAAGGTCATTCCTTTTTGGAAGAAGAGGTATGCAGTTTAGGGTTCTACCGGTGGAATTGGGAAGAACCTATCGTGACGTCACTTTCTCTTTTTCTGGAGTCGTCATGAACCGCTTCAATCCTTTTTCCCTGGTTTCTGCCGCTACCCTGGCCGCGGGCCTTGCGGTCCTGGGGCCGTCCGTGGCCGCCGCCGCGCAGCCGCCTGTTCAGGCCGATGTCGCGCGTTCCAGCTGGGTCAGCTCCTGGTTCGCCAGTCCGCAACCGCTGTGGGAGGATTCCTTCGTGCTGCCCACGGAAATGCCGGCCGAATTGCGCGACCAAACTCTGCGCCAGACCTTGATGCTCAGCGTGGGCGGATCGCGCTTGCGGGTGGTGCTGTCCAACCGTTATGGCACGCAGCCGCTGGAGATTGGGGCGGCCAGCGTGGCGCTGGCCTCGGGCCAGTCCAGGATCCGTCCGGCGTCCAGCCGCGGGCTGGCCTTTGGCGGTCGGCCAAGCGTGACGGTGGCGCCGGGGGCGCAGGTGGTCAGCGATCCGGTGGACCTGCCGGTATCCACGCTGGCCGAACTGGCCGTCAGCCTCTACTTCCCGCAGGCGACGCCGGTGACGACCTTCCATTGGGGCGCGCAGCAGACCGGCGCCCTGGTCCGGGGCAATGCCACTGCGGCGGCGGAGCTGCCAGAGGCGCAGGCGCTGCAAGGCCGGGCGTTCCTGGCGGGGATCTGGGTGGAAAGCCCGAAGCGCGTGCCGGTGGTGGTGGCCTTTGGGGATTCCCTGACCGATGGCAACGGCTCGACGCCGGGCGCCAACCGCCGCTGGCCGGACTTCCTGGCGCGCCGCCTGGCGCCGCAAGGCATGGGCGTGGCGAACGCGGGCATTTCGGGCGCGCGGGTCTGGGGCGACAAGATGGGGGTGAACGCGATGGCCCGGTTTGACGCCGACGTGCTGTCGCAGCCGGGCGTGCGCACGGTGGTGATGATGCTGGGCATCAATGACATCGGCTGGCCGGACAGCGGCTTCGCGCCGGACGACGCGCCCATGACGGCGGCCAGATTGACCGAGGGCTACCGGCAATTGGCAGAGGCGGCGCGCCTGCGCGGCGTGCGCATCGTCGGCGGCACCATTGCGCCGTATGAAGGCTCTTTGCACGGCACGCCGCTGTCGGGCCACTACAACCTGGCCAAGGACGCGGTGCGGCGGGAGGTGAACCGCTGGATCCGCGAAAGCGGCGTGTTCGACGCGGTGGTGGATTTTGACGCGGTGCTGCGCGATCCGGCGCATCCCGCGCGGCTGCTGCCCGCGTATGACTCGGGCGATAACCTGCATCCCAACGATGCCGGCTACCAGGCCATGGCGCAGGCATTGGACATGGCCACGCTGTTCGGCGATTGAACGGCGGCCGCAGCGGTCAGTGGAAATTCCGGCTCTGGGTGTTCAACCCGCCCAGCAGGTCGGACAGATCCACCAGCCGCTGCGCGATCAGGTGGCGCACGCCGTCCACGCTTTGCCAGGATCCGTAGACGCCCAGCAGCGAGGACCCCAGCAATTCGCGGCGTTGGCGTTCTATGAGTTCCGGGCGCACGACCACGTTGACGGGGCCGGTCTCGTCTTCCAGCGTGACGAAGATCACGCCCTTGGAGGTTTGGGGACGCTGGCGCACGGTGACGATGCCGCAGGCGCGCGCCACGCGCTTGTCGGGGTAGCTGTTCAGCACCGAGGCGGGCTGGAAGTTGCGCGCCGCGAGCTGGGGGCGCAGCAAGGCCACCGGGTGGCTGCGCAGCGTCAGGCCCACGCTGCGGTAGTCGGCCGCCACGGCCTGGCCCTCGGACGGGGCGGACAGCTGTGGCGCCTGGGTTTCCTGGATGGCGGCGTCGCGCAGCAGGTCGCGGCTCTGCACGCTGGCGGCGGCTTCCCAGCTGGCCTGGCGGCGATGGCCGGCCAGCGTGCGCAGGGCGTCGCCGGCGGCCAGCGAGTTCAGGTCATGGCGGCCGAGCGCGGCGCGGCGGGCCAGGTCGCCGGTGTCGGTAAAAGGGGCGGCAGCGCGCGCGTCTTCGATGCGCCGGGCGGCGTCTTCGCGCATGCCCTGGATCAGGCTCAGTCCCAGCCTGACGGCGGGACGGGTGCCGTCGGCGGCGGGCGCGTGCGGATGGGGGGGCCGGCGGGCGCCAGGATGACCGTCGGGCAGGGTCTCCAGGGCCGAGTCCCAGCCGCTGACCGTGACGTCCGCCGGCAGCACGCAGACGCCGTGGCGGCGGGCGTCCTGCACCAGTTGCGCGGGGGCGTAGAAGCCCATGGGCTGGGAGTTGAGCAGGGCGGCCAGGAAGGCTTCGGGCTCGTGCCGCTTGAGCCAAGAACTGGCATAGGCCAGCAGGGCGAAGCTGGCGGCGTGGCTTTCGGGGAAGCCGTATTCGCCGAAGCCTTCGATCTGCCGGAACAGCGCCTCGGCGAAATCCAGTTTGTAGCCATGGGCCAGCAGGCCGCCGACCAGTTTGCCGCGGTACTTGTCCACGCCGCCCTTGCGCTTCCAGGCCGCCATGGAGCGGCGCAACTGGTCGGATTCGCCCGGCGTGAAGCCAGCGGCCACCACGGCGATCTGCATGACCTGTTCCTGGAAGATGGGCACGCCCATGGTGCGGCTGAGCACGCCGCGCACTTTTTCGCTGGGATAGGTTTCGGGCTCCTTGCCCTGGCGGCGGCGCAGGTAGGGATGGACCATGCCGCCCTGGATCGGGCCTGGGCGCACGATGGCCACCTGCACCACCAGGTCGTAGTATTCGCGCGGACGCAGCCGCGGCAGCATGGTCATCTGGGCGCGGGATTCGATCTGGAACACGCCTATGGTGTCGGCGTCGCAGATCATGTCGTAGGTGGGCGTGTCGCTGGCGGGGATGTCCTGCAGCCGCAAGGGTTGGCCGCGGCGCTGGCCAGCCAGCTCCAGCGTGCGGCGCAGGGCCGACAGCATGCCCAGCGCCAGCACGTCCACCTTCAGCAGGCCCAGCGCATCCAGGTCGTCCTTGTCCCATTGCACGACGCTGCGGTCTGCCATGGCGGCGTTTTCGATGGGCACCAGGCGCGACAGCTTGCCGCGTGAAATCACGAAGCCGCCGGGGTGCTGCGACAGGTGGCGCGGAAAGCCCATCAGGGTCTGCGCCAGCGCCGCCCACTGGCGCGCCACCTGCGATTCCGGGTCCAGGCCGCAGGCGCCCAGGGTGCGCAGCATTTCCTTCTTGCCGTCCCACCATTGGTGGGCGCGCGCCACGGCGTCGATGACGCCTGCGTCCACGCCCAGCGCGCAACCGGTATCGCGCAGCACGCTGCGCGGCCGGTAGGAAATGACCACGGCGGTGAGCGCGGCGCGTTCGCGGCCGTACTTGCGGTAGATGTACTGGATGACTTCTTCGCGGCGCTGGTGCTCGAAGTCCACGTCGATGTCGGGCGGCTCGTTGCGCTCCTTGCTGATGAAGCGTTCGAACAGGTTGTTGCCGCGCACCGGATCCACTTCGGTGATGCCCAGGCAGTAGCAGACCGCGGAGTTGGCGGCGGACCCGCGGCCCTGGCACAGGATGCCCTCGCCGCGGGCGTACTGGACGATGTCGTAGACGGTGAGGAAATAGGCTTCGTAGTGCAGGTCCGTGATCAGGGCCAGCTCTTTTTCGATCTGCGCGGTGACGCTGTCCGGCGTGCCTGAAGGAAAGCGGCGGGCGGCCCCGGCCAGGGTTTCCTGGCGCAGATAGGTGGCCGGCGTGTGGCCGCGCGGAATGATTTCGTCCGGGTATTCGTAGCGCAGCTCGTCCAATGAGAAGGCGCAGCGGCGGGCCACGGCCAGCGTCTGGGCCAGCGCTTGCGGCGGGTACAGGTTGGCCAGGCGCATGCGCGTACGCAGGTGCTGTTCGGCGTTGCCGGACAGTTCATAGCCGCATTGCGATACCGGTTGGCGAGTGCGGATGCCGGTCAGCGTGTCGTGCAGCGGCTTGCGCGAACGCAGATGCATCTGCACCTGGCCCAGCGCCACGATGGGCAGGTCCGCGGCCTGCGCGGCGTGCTCGACCGCGGCGCGGTGCAGGTCGTCGCGCGAGCGGTGCAGCAAGGTCAGCCCCACCCAGGCGCGGTGGGGGAAGACGCGTGCCAGCCAGCGCGCCTGCTCGGCCATGCGGTCGGCGTCAGTGCCGTAGGCGGGGCTCAGGATGGCCAGGCATTCGGGCAGGTGGCGCAGATGGGCGTGGCCGCTGGGAGGATGGGTAAGGTCTTCGGGCGCCAGCTGGTATTCGCCCTTGGGCGCGCGGGTGCGGGCGAGGGTGATCAGTTCGGACAGGTTGCCGTAGCCCTCGCGCGTCTGCGCCAGCAGGGTCAGGCCCAGTGGCGCGGCGTCGGGCGCGGCGCGCAGCTGGAAGGTGGCGCCGATGATGAGCGGCAGCTTGCGGGCCTTGGCCTCCACGTGGGCGCGGACCACGCCCGCCAGCGAGCATTCATCGGTGATGGCGAGCGCGGCGTAGCCCAGTTCGGCGGCGCGTTCGACCAGTTCCTCGGGGTGCGAAGCGCCCTGCAGGAAAGAGAAGTTGGACTGGCATTGCAGCTCGGCGTAGCCGGGCAACTGCGCCAGGATGCCGGGGGTGTCGTCGTCGTCCATGCGCATGGCGTTTCAGGCGTAGAGCCCATGCAGGAACCAGCGGGCGTGCTCGTCGTCGCGCTCGCGGTAGATCCAGTAGCGCGCGGCGGCGGCGTCCTCGGCGACGAAGTAGTCGCGCACGGTCAAGGCCGGATCCCACCAGCCGCTTTCGATGCGTTCGGGGCCGCGCATCAGGCGCAGCGCCTGGCCGCCGTATTGCGGCCGGTGGCCGGACAGCTTCAAGGGCAGCGGCGGGTCCAGCAGCCAGAAGGGGCGGTCCAGCAGGGCGGGCAGGGGCGCGGGGCGTTGGGGCGGCGACAGCGCGTCGCCCCAGGCGTTGGCGGCCTCGGGGCGGTGGTCGGGTACCGGGTGGGCGTGGCGCACCTGGTCGCGGCCCAGCCGCGCCACCAGCAGGTCCAGCAGCCGGGCATGGTCGGCAGGCGTGCCGCCGGGCTCGGGGAACAGGGTGGTGCTGGCGGCGGGCTGCTCGACCGTGTCGGGCGCCAGCAGCGCCACGGCGATCACGGGCGCTTCCAGCGTGAAGCGCGCCAGCTTTTCCCGCAGCAGGTGGAGGATCTGCGGCGCCTGCCAGACCGGCTGGGCCAGGGCCAGTTCCAGTTCGGTGGGCGGCCGGGCGTGGCGGCCGCGTTCGTGTTCCATGCTGAGCACCACGCGACGTACCGCCAGTTGCCGGGCGCTGAGCCAGCCGCCCAGCTGTTCGGCCAGGCGGCGCGCCACCGCCAGCACCGCGTCGGTGTGCTCGACGTAGTCGGTGAGTTCGATGCGGCGCGAGAACTGGTGTGGCGGTTCGACCCAGCGGTGGAGCTCGGGCGCCAGGCCGTAGGCGGCGTCCAGGGCCTGCAGCAGTTCGGGGGCGCTGCGCCGCTGCAGCCCCGCGCGCGGCAGGGCGCGCAGGTCCGCCAGGGTATGGCAGCCGATGTCGTCGAGCCAGTCGCGGCGGGCCTGCGCCTGCGGCAGCAGGGCTAGCGGCAGGGCGTCCAGCCGCCGGGTCAGCGTGGGCAGCGTGAGGGTACGGCGGGGCGCGCGCCGGCCGGGGCTGCGCGCCAGCAGCCAGGCGCCGGCGGCGGTCGGCGCCATGCCTAGCGACACGTGCAGGTCCAGGGCGCGCAAGGTGGCGGCGACCCGCCGGTGCAGCGCCTTGGGGCCGCGGAAGAGCATCAGGCTGGCGCTCACGTTCAGGAGCAGCGTGTCGCCGTCGGCCAGGGCGATTTCGGGCGTGTATTGCAGCAGCGCCAGCGCCGCGCCCTGCAAGGCTTCGGACTCGGCCTGGGCATCGCGGGGCAGCAGCTCGACCTCGGGAGCGATGGCGGCCGCGCCCGCGCGGCGCATGCCCGGCTTGACGCCGGCGCGGCGGGCGGCGGGCGTCAGGGCGGCGACGCGTTCCTGTTCCAGGACCGCGAACGCCTGCCCCTCAAGCGGCCAGTGCGGGCGCAGTGCGTCCAGCGGCAGGCAGCGCAGGAAGGCGGCGATCCAGAGGCGCATGGCGGGGAGAAACAGGAATGGTGGCGCCGGTATCCAGGCCCACGTACAGCGGCGTGTCGCAGGCGGGTCCGCGGCGCTTCAGGATATGGACGGACAGGCCGCCCGCGGCCGGCGCCAGCGCCAGCCGCAAGGGCGCGGGCGTGGCGTTCTGCGCCGCGCTGCTGGGGCGCACCGCGATGAACAGCAGGTCGCTGGCCTGGGCGGCCAGGTGCAGGCGGCGCAGGGATTCGGGGCGCACATGGGGCAGCCAGCAGATCAGGGCGCCGCAGCTGCCGTTCTTCAGGATCTGTTCGGCGGCCCAGAGCGCGTCCACGGGTTTTTCCGGCGCCACCCAGAGCAATTGACGGGGATCCAGCCGCCAGCTCATCCAGCTGGCGATGTGGGGCGCGTGCGGCGGCTGCACCAGCGCAATGGCGCGGCGCGTTTCCAGTTGGGCCAGCGCCGGACGCAGCAGGCGGATTTCACCGATGCCGGGGTGCGGGACCAGCAATTCGTTCAGGGAACCCAGCGGCCAGCCGCCGTCCGGCAGCTCGGCCGAAAGCGCGGCATGCCCGGTGGGCAGGGTGCGGGCGGCGCCTTGAGCCAACTGGGTGGCGCGCCACAACGCGGGATGGATACGTTCTGGGGACTGCATGGCAAATCGGTTGCCGGGAGATAGGAACCCGGTGGAAGTGGCCGATGAGCCATTATAACTGTATATATGTACAGTATTTAAAGGGGGCGGAGCATGCCGCGAACTAAAAGAAAACCCACCCGTACACCTTTCGATGCAGAGGGGTGGGCCGTGTTGGATACGATTTTAGTTGCTTCAGGCAGGCGGATCGCAACTAAGCGCGGGCGTTCTCACTAGTAGCTGCCGAGGCCGCCACACCCGCCGCGCGATCCAGGTCCAACCCATAAAACCGCATATCCTCGTACCGGATCCAGTGCGACTTGCGCACCAGCCGGTGGCCGATCCACAAGGCCAGGAACAGCGGGATCGCCAGGTAGGTGGAGATCACGCCGATCCAGTCGATGCGGTCTTGCAGGAAGGCCTGGTAGTTCTGGCCCAGCGTGACCACCAGGCACAGGACGAAGGCCAGTAGCGGACCGAAGGGGAACAAGCCGGCCTTGTAGGGCAGGTCGGCGGTGTCGTAGCCATGCTTCACATAGCCCTGGCGGAAGCGGTAATGGCTGACGGCGATGCTCAGCCAGACGATGAATTCGGTCATGCCGGCGAAGTTCAGCAGCCAGATGTAGACGGCCTTGGGGCTGTACACCAGGCTGAACAGGCACAGGCAGGCCAGCAGCGCGGTGGCCATCAGCGCATACAGCGGCACGCCGCTGCGCGTCACGCGCCGGAACAGGGCGGGCGCCTGGCCTTCCACCGCCATGTTGAACAGCATCCGCGTCGCCGCGTACATGCCGGAATTGCCGGCCGACAGCACCGAGGTCAGGATCACGGCGTTCATCACGGTGGCCGCCGACAGCAGCCCGGCGTGCTGGAACACCAGCGTGAAGGGGCTGACCGCGATGTCTTCCACTTCGTTGCGCAGCAGTTGCGGGTCGGTATAGGGCAGCAGCAGGCCGATGATCAGGATGGCCAGCACGTAGAACAGCAGGATGCGCCAGAACACATGGTTGATCGCGCGCGGCACGTTGCGGCGGGGATTTTCGGATTCGCCGGCGGCCACGGCCACCAGTTCGGTGCCCTGGAACGAATAGGCCACCACCATCGCCACGCCGACCCAGGTGGCCACATTGCCCACGAAGGGCGCGTCGCCGACCGACCAGTTGGCCAGTCCCACGGGCGTGCCGCTGTGGATGATGCCCACCAGCATCGCCAGCCCGACGCCGATGAAGCACAGCACGGCCACGACCTTGATGATGGCGAACCAGTATTCGGCTTCGCCGAAGCTGCGCGCCGAAAAGGCGTTCAGGCCGAAGGTCAGGGCCAGGAAGGCCACGCTCCATATCCAGCCGGGCGTATCGGGGAACCAGTAGGCCATGACCAGCTGCGCGGCCACCACGTCCACCGCCACCACCGTGGCCCAGCTGATCCAGAAGTTCCAGCCCAGCGCGAAACCGAAGCCGCCGTCCACGTAGCGCGAGGCATAGGTGCAGAAGGAACCCGATACCGGCATGAAGGTGGCCAGTTCGCCCAGGCTGGTCATGATGAAGTAGACCATCAGGCCGATGGCCAGGTAGACCAGCAGCGCGCCGCCCGGGCCGGCCTGGGCGATGGCGGCGCCGGAAGCCACGAACAGGCCGGTGCCGATGGCTCCGCCCAACGCTATCATCGTGAGGTGGCGCGCCTTGAGCACGCGATGCAGCTGGTTCTGGCCGGCAGGCGTGGCGCCGGATTCTGTCGTCGGAGTTTGCATTACTGGGGTAGGAAGTTGCCGCAGCGGCGGACCATCAGGCACGGGCGCGCGGGCCTGCCCGCCAGGCAATGCCGCGCAAGCCAGCCGGTCCGTGGCGGTGCGGCAAAGGTTGCTTCAAGGCGCGCATTTTACAATGCGGCTATTCCGGGGCCGTTCGGCGGCCCCAGCCAGCACGGAGCAGTTTCATGGCGTCTTCCACTTCTATCGAATTTCTTCCCAACGCCGGCGTCGACGTGCGCCAGCTGTTCATCCTGCTGCACGGCGTGGGCGGCAGCCCCGACGACATGGAGCCGCTGGCAAAAGCCGTGCGCGCGGCGTTCCCGAGCGCGGCGGTGCTGGCGCCCCAGGGGTTCGAGCCCTACGACGGCGGCGGCGACGGCCGGCAGTGGTTCTCGGTACGCGGCGTGACCGAGGAAAACCGCCCGGAACGCGTGGCGCAGGCCTTGCCGCCCCTGGAGACCTATGTGCGCGAGGCGCAGGCCCGTTTCGGCCTGCTGCAGTCGGACACGGCGCTGGCGGGCTTTTCGCAGGGCGCGATCATGGCGCTGGAACTGGTGCAGGCTCACGACGGCATCGCCGGTCGCGTCATCGCGTTCTCGGGCCGCTATGCCCAGATGCCCAAGATCGCGCCGCAGTTCACCACGTTGCACCTGCTGCACGGCGCCGCCGATCCGATCATGAACGTGGAGCTCATCCAGGCCGCCCAGGCGCGCCTGACCGAGCTGCACGGCGACTCGACCATCGACATCGCCACCCAGGTGGGGCACGCGTTGCATCCGGCGCTGATCGAGCGCGCCATCGTGCGCTTGAAGACCTGCGTGCCGCTGCGCAGCTGGGAGGCCGCGCTGGGTCTTAACCAGACGCCGCCCGACGGCACCCCGGTGCATTGATCATTTTTCCCAGCCGCCGCCCAGCGCCAGGAACAGCGCGATCTGGTCGCTGCTGAGGTCGGCCTGCGAGGCGGCCAGCGCGCTTTCATTGCTGGCCAGCGTGCGCTCGGCGTCCAGCACGGTCAGGTAGTCGGTCTTGCCGTACTGGAACAGGCGGCTGGCCTGCGAGGCGGCCTCGGCGCTCTGGTCGCGCGCGGCGCGCAGGGCGGCGTCGCGGTCCAGCTGACGCGCGTAGACCACCAGCGCGCTTTCCGTTTCCCGCAGGGCGTTCAGCACGGTGGCGTCGAAGCGCGCCGCCGCGGCCTTGGTGCTGGCCTGGGCCTCGGCGATGCGGGCCTGCGCGGCGCCAGTGTTGGGGATGGTCCAGGAGATCAGCGGACCGACGCTCCAGCTGAAGGTGCCGCGGTCGCCGAACATGGCGGCCGGACCGCCCGAGGCCGCCGACAAGCCCAGAGAGATCTTCGGATACAGGTCCGCGGTAGCCACGCCGATGCGCGCGGTGGCCGCGGCCAGCGTGCGTTCGGCCTGGCGGATGTCCGGACGGCGGCGCAGCAGTTCGGCGCCGTCGCCCACGGGGATGGTCTCGGTCAGGCGCGGGGCCTGGGCGCATTGCAGCAGCGCGGGCGGGATCTGGCCCGGCGTCTGGCCGGTCAGCGCCGCCAGGCGGTACAGCGCGGTGCGCTGTTGGGCCTGGAATGGCGGCAGGTTGGCTTGCAGCTGTTCAAGCTGGCTGCGGGCGCGGGTCACGTCCAGCGTGGTGCCGCGGCCGGCGCGTTGCAGCCGGTCCACCGCGTCCAGCGATTGCTTCTGCACCTGCACCGAATGCTGGGCGGAGGCCAGCTGCATGCCGGCCGCGCACATATTGGCGTAGGCCCGGGCGGTCTCGGCGGCGACGGTGACGCGGGTGGCGTCATAGGCGGCCTGCGCGGCCTGCTCGTCGCCGCTGGCCGCTTCCACGGCGCGGCGGATCTGGCCGAACAGGTCCAGCTGGTACGACACGCTGGCGCCCATGGAATAGGACCAGCGGTTGGGCGGATCGATGCCGGGCTGCAGTTCCTGCAGGCCGGACACGTGGCCGAAAGTGGGCGAGGCATTGACACCGATGGACGGCTGCTGCTGCGCCTGCGCTTCACGCACGGCGGCCTGGGCCCGTTCCAGGTTGGCGCTGGCCACGCGCAGGTCGGTGTTGGCGGCCAGGGCCTTCTCCACCAGGCCATCCAGCACGGGGTCGTCGTACAGGCGCCACCAGTGGCCAGGCACCGCATCCTGCCGGAACGCCGCCTCGCGCGCCTGCGTGAAGGGCGCCTGCGCGCTCTGCCGCTCGGCCACCGATCCGGGGGGCACCTGGTAGTCCGGGCCCACGGCGGCGCATCCGGCCAGCGCAAGGGCCAGCGTAAGAGGCAGGAGGTATCTGGTGTTCATGGCGGTTACGGCTGTGCGTCGATTAGGGGTAAGGGGTTGAAAAAGTGGTGATCAGGACGGCTGGTGCGCCTCGTCCTGCGAGTGGGCAGGGCCGGAATCCACCGATACGGTGGCGGTCTGGCCGGCCACCAGGCGCACGCCTTCGGGCACGTCGTCGATCTTCACGCGCACCGGGATGCGCTGCGCCAGGCGGACCCAGTTGAACGTGGGATTGACGTTGGGCAGCAGGTTGGCGCCGGTGCTGCGGTCGCGGTCGGCAATGCCCATGGCAATGCTTTCGACGTGGCCGCGGATATGGTGCGAGTCGCCCATCAGCGTCACGGTGACGGGATCACCTTCATGGATGCCGGGCAGCTTGGTTTCCTCGAAGTAGCCTTCGACGTAGAACGAGCCGGAATCCACCAGCGCCATCACGCCGCGGCCCGCGGTGGCGTAGGAGCCGGCGCGCAGGTCCAGGTTGGTAATGCGGCCGTCGTTCACCGCCAGCACCCGGCTGCGTTCCAGGTTCAGGCGCGCGGTGTTGAGCTGCACTTCGGCCTGGGCCAGCGCGGCTTCGGTCTGCTGCAGCTTGGTCTGGCTTTGTTCCAGCGCCTCGGCGGCTACCAGTTGGCCCAGCGAGCGGTTGCGCTTGGCGTCTCGCACCGCCTGGTCGCGCGCCACTTGCGCGGAACGCACCGAGGCCTGGGCCTGGTCGTAGGCCAGCTGGAAGCGCGCGCGGTCGATTTCGAACAGCACGTCGCCGGCCTTCACGTCCTGGTTGTCGTGCACCGGCACGCTGGTCACCAGGCCGGAGACATCCGGCGCGACCTGCACCACGTAGGCCTTGACGCGGCCGTCGCGGGTCCAGGGTTCGACTTCATAGTGCACCCAGAGCTGCCAGCCGGCGTAGGCGGCCGCGGCGACGACGACGGCGGTCACCGCGAACTTGCCGATGGCTGCGGGGCGCAGGGCATTAGGGAGTTTCATGCTTATCTCTGGAGTAAATAGGGGGAAATGAGGGATACGCCGTACAGCAGCACCACGAACAGCGCCAGGTCGAACAGCGCGGGGTGCCACACCAGGCGGTACAGCCCGGCGCGGGCCAGCACGCGGCGCACCGCCCAGGCCACGCCCAGGGTCACCACGCCCAGCACCAGCAGCCAGGGAAAATAGACGCCATAAAGATTGAATTCGCCGATCATGATGCTTGGCCCTCCAGGGTGGGATGGGCGGGTTGGTAGTCGGGCGCGTCGGGGAAGAAGGCGCGGCGCAGGCCCACCAGCGCGACGACTGCCCGGTCGCGGGCCGCGGCGCCCGGGGGCGTGGCCGTCACACTGGCCAACGCGCGATCGATCTGCGCCAGGAATTCGGGCGTTTTCTCGCCGACCTGCCAGGCCGAGCGGGCGTGGAAGAACTTCGCCAGCCCGTCCAGCACCGGCTGGATGGCCGGTTCGGCCATGGGCAGATGGCGCCGGGCGCGCTGCAGTTCGGTGATGTCGCGGCCCACGCGCAGATCCTTCAGCGCATCGGCGGCGACCAGGTCGTCCGGACGCTGGGCCAGCGCCAGGCGCGGCTGCAGGAGGCCGATGCGGTCCAGCATGCGGGCCGCGTAGGTGTGACGCGAAGGCGCGCGCGGCGAGCTTGCCAGGGTTTCCAGTTCCTTCCAGTTGGCGGCCTGGATGCGGCGCGCGCTCCAGTCGGCGCTGACGGTGCGGAAGATGGCGGCGATGATGGCCGCGGTGGCCACGCCCATGCACTGCGCGACCTGCGTGTCGATGAAGGACACGATGTCGGCGGTGTTGGTATCCTGCAGCGCCATCGTGCCCAGGAACCCGAACAGCATCGCCATGGCCTTGCCCGCGGTGGCGGGCCGGGCAATGAAGATGCCCAGCACGAAGGCCGTGGGCAGCATGGCCAGGGCCAGCATCTCGAACGAATGGATGGCGGGCATGATGCCCAGCAGGTACAGCGCCGACAGCGGGATCGAATACACCGTGTAGGTCAGGAACTGCATGATGCCGGGCACTGGATTGTCCTGCGACGCGAAGAAGCAGCTGAAGATGGCGGCCATGAGCGCGGCGGTGGCGCCGTTGCTCCAGGCGGTGCCGATCCAGAAGGCGCAGCAGACCGAAATGGCCACGCCCGCGGCCAGGGCCGACAGCAGCGCCATGCCGCGGTCGCGGTGCAGCGCGGCGTTGGGCGCGGGTTTGGAGCGCGGGGCGCGCAGCGGCGCGCCGGCCAGGCCCGCGCGGATCTCGCGGCGCAGCGCCAGGCATTCGTCATAGGTGTCGACCAGCTCGCGCAGCCGCGTCATCAGGCTGGCCAGCAGCACGTCGCGCCAGCTGGAGCGGCTGTCGATTTCGGGCGTGAGGCGGGTGGCGGCGGCGCGCAGCTGCACCGCGGTCTCGTGGGTGGCCTGCGCGCCGGCGTTGATCCATTCGGAGATGTCGGCGAGCAGGGCCGTGACGGGCTCCGGCAGCGGCTGGCCGCCGGCCTGCAGGGCGCGCATGCGGTCTTCCACGGCGGACACGGTGGGCGTCAGTGCTGCGATCTGGTCCTGCATGGCGCGCACCGCGCCCGAGGTCCAGCGCAGGTTGCTGGTGTCGAACGGCACATGGGTGGACATCAGGCGCAATTGCGTGATGTCGTTGGCCAGCACGCGGCGGTCGCGGTCCTTCTGCTCGGTGGCCTGGCCGCTGAGCGTGTCGTGCATCCAGTTGCGGGCGTCGCGCACGGCCTTGTCCAGCATCAGCGTCAGGGCAGGGGCCAGGCCGCGCGGCAGCACGATGCTGTGGATCAGCGTGGCGCAGACGATGCCCAGGCTGATTTCCTCGACGCGGGCGAGCGCGGTGTCGAACACCTGGGCGGGGGCCGTCACGCTGGGAAAGCCGATCATCGCGGCGGTATAGCCCGCCAGCATGAAGAGGTACGAACGCGGGGTGCGGTCCAGCACCGACAGGTACAGGCAGGCGCCCACCCACAGCACCATGGCGGCGGTCATGACCACCGGGGAATTCGACAGCCGCGGCACCAGGTAGACGGTGGCCGCCGAACCGAAGAAGGTGCCGGCCAGGCGGTACAGCGCCTTGGAGCGCACCGCGCCCGACCAGGGTTGGGCCACGACATAGGCCGTGGTCATGGCCCAGAACGGACGCGGCAATCCCATGCTGTAGGCCAGGTAGAGCGCCATGATGGCGCTCAGGTAGCTCTTGAGCGAGAAGATGGCTTCGCGGACGTTGGGGAGTTTCACGCTTGTTCGTCCTGTGGCTGGGTGCCGGCGCCGCCGCGGCCCAGGGTGACTTTCAGGCTGTCGAAGACCCGCAGGCAGGCTTGCAGGTCGGCTTCGCTTACGTCCCGGAACAGGTGGCGGCGCAGGTCGACCAGGACGTCCTCGACCTTGGCGCGCAGCGCCTGCCCGGCGTCGGTCAGGTGCAGGGTCCTGGCGCGGCGGTCGTGCGGGTCTTCGCGGCGTTCCATCAGGCCGGCGGCGACCAGGTGATCCAGCACGCGCACCAGCGAGGGGCCTTCCACGCCCAGCGCCTCGGCCAGCGCGCCCTGGCGTACGCCGTCTCCCAGGCGGCCGGCCAGGATCACGGGCCAGGCGGTGGCCTGGGAGAGGCCGTAATCGGCCAGGGCCTTGTCGGCGGCGCCGCGATAGGCGCGCGACAGGACCATCAGGGCGGAGGTGGTGGCCATGAGCTGGGAGTCGGTGGGCGTGTTCATGGAATAGATTGTATCCTATCTATTAGCTTACTAATAATTGAAAATGGCGATTATCTCCATGGATTTTCTCAATCGGGAAAATAGGGGGCGGGTTTTCCGTCTATGGAAAACCGGCAGCCAGGGGGACGTGTCGCGGCAAGGACGGGCGCGGCAGCGGCGGCCGCGCCCCGGCGTTCAGCCGTTGCAGTCCGCCCAGCAGTTGGGCGTTTCGTACAGGCGCACGCGGGTCAGGCGCAGTTCGGCGCCATAGTGGCCGTGATAGTGCGGCGCCAGGGTCTGGAAGACGATGGCGGCCAGGTTTTCGGCCGTGGGGATGCGGTCCAGCACCACGGTCTTGTGGCCGGGCAGGCTGTCCAAAAAGCCGCGCACGGCGGCGTCGCCCTCATACACCAGGAAAGCATGGTCCCAGACGTCCACGATGTGGGTCTTGGCGATGTGCTTGATCTCGGAGAAATCCATCAGCATGCCGTTGTCGGACTCGCCGGGCGCCTGCACCACGTCGCCGGTCAGGGTGATTTCCAGCACATAGCGGTGGCCATGCAGGTTGCGGCACTGGCTGCGGTGGTCGGGAATGCGGTGGCCGGCGTCGAATTCCAGCCTGCGGGTCACGGAAATCATGGCGCGCTCCGCAGGGGGCTAGGGTGAATCATGGAATGCCTATGTATTTGTGGGTCTGCAGGCTGAGCCGCCATTGCGGATGCTGCATACAGTACTGGACGGCCTGTTCGGTATTGGCCACGCGCGCGGGGCCGTCCATGGGTTGCAGGAAGAAGTGCTCGAAGTCCAGGTGCGCGAAGGCTTCGGGCTGCGCATTGGCCTGCGGATAGACCAGCTTGAGCTCGTCGCCGCGTTCCAGGACCACGGGCGCCGTGCCCTTGGGGCTGACGCAGATCCAGTCGATGCCGGCGGGCGGCTTGATGGTGCCGTTGGTTTCGATGGCCACCGTGAAGCCGCGCGCGTGCACCGCGGTCAAGAGCGGCGCGTCCAGCTGCAGCAGCGGTTCGCCGCCAGTGAAGACCACGTAGCGGTCATTGGCGCCCGGGCCCCAGGCCGCGGCGATGGCGTCGGCCAGCAGTTCGGGCGTGGCGAACTTGCCGCCGCCGTCGCCGTCGGTGCCGATGAAGTCGGTGTCGCAGAAGGTGCAGGCGGCGCTGGCGCGGTCGCTTTCGCGGCCGGTCCAGAGGTTGCAGCCGGCAAAGCGGCAGAAGACCGCCGCGCGGCCTGCGTGGGCGCCTTCGCCCTGCAGCGTCTTGAAGATTTCTTTGGCGGAGTAAGTCATGGTGGTGCCGGCGGCCGGATAAGGCCGGACCCCGGATAAATCAGGCAAAAGCGCATTATTTTACTTTGCGCGGCGCATCTATACTTGCGGGCTATGTTTCACGTCCAAGATTCCATCTATCTGGATGAACGCGACCTGGCGTTCACCATGATCCGCGCCCAGGGCGCGGGCGGCCAGAACGTCAACAAGGTGTCCAGCGCCGTGCACCTGCGTTTCGACGTGCGCGCCTCCAGCCTGCCCGAAGAAATCAAGGAAGCGCTCTGCGCGCTGAGCGACCACCGCGTCTCCAAGGACGGGGTCATCGTCATCAAGTCGCAGGCGTTCCGCAGCCAGGAAAAGAACCGCGCCGAAGCCATCGAACGCCTGATCGCCATGGTGCGCGCAGCGGCGCGCACCGACAAACCGCGCCGTCCGACCAAGCCCACCCGCGCCTCGCAGCGCCGCCGTGTGCAGCGCAAGGTGCTGCACGGCGAAGTCAAGCGCCTGCGCGGCCGGGTCCAGGGAGACTGACCATGGCCGACGCGCGCCGGCGCTACCTGTACACGCTGGGCGCGCTGTTCGCCGTGATATGGACGGCGCTGGCGATTGCGCCGCATGACCGCGCCGACTGGGCGCTGGAGAACGCGCTGGTGCTGGCCTTCGGCGCGGCGCTGCTCTTTACGCGGCGCTGGTTCGTGTTTTCGCGCACCTCGTACACGCTGATCTTTCTTTACCTGTGCCTGCATGCCGTCGGCGCGCACTACACCTATTCGCTCGTGCCTTACGACGACTGGTGGCGGGCGCTGACGGGACACAGTTTTAACAGCATGGTCGGCTGGGAACGCAACAATTTCGACCGCGTGGTGCATTTTTCCTACGGCCTGCTGCTGGCGTATCCCATCCGCGAGATCTTTCTGCGCGTGGTCGAGGTGCGCGGCTTCTGGGCGTATTTCCTGCCCATGGACGTCACGCTGTCGACCTCGGCGCTCTACGAACTGCTGGAGTGGGGCGCCGCCGCCACCGTGGGCGGCGACCTGGGCGCGGCCTATCTGGGCACGCAGGGCGATATCTGGGACGCACAGAAGGACATGGCGCTGGCGGCCGGGGGCGCCGTCATCGCGATGGCCATCACCGCCCTGGTCAACCGCCGCGCCCGCCGCGACCTGGCGCGCGACTGGGCCGACAGCCTCAAGCCGCGCCGCCAGCCTGGCGTGTAGCCACGGCACCCGCCTGGGCTAGCCGCTGGATGCGTCGGCGGAACAGGTCCGCCATGGTGGACGCCGCCAGCGACAGGGGCGTTCCCCGCAGCGTCATGATGCCTATGCTGGCGACCGGCATGGGCGCTTCGGTGCGGATCTGGCTGGCTTCGGCGCCGTAAGGCGGGATCTCTAGCATGCCCGCCGGGCAGACGATCAACGCGTCGCTGCGGACCATCAGGTTCCACATCACGCCGAACGTATCGCAGTCGATGACGCGTTCGGGCGGCTGCAGGCCGTTTGCGCGCAGGCCTTGCAGAAAGGCGTCGGTGTGGCTGCCGCCCGAGGTGTTGAGCAGCCATTCGCAGCCCGCGATGTCTTGCCACCGCGTGGCGTCCGCCAGCGGATGTCCGCGGCGGCAGGCGACCATGAATTCCAGCGGCCGCAGTTCCTCGAAATCGAACTCCTGCCCGCCATGGTTGTCCGCCATGCCGGACGCCAACGCGAAATCCAGCGAGCCGTTGCGCAAAGCCGGCAGGACGGCGGCCAGCAGGCCTTCCGAAACCTTGAGCTTGGCCGCGGGCATGCTCTGCCTGAAATCGTTCAGCACGTCAGGCAGCACGCTCAGCATCACCATGGGCGTCACGCCCACTGCCACCCGCGCCTGCGCACCGCTGAGCAGTTGGCGGATGTCCTGGCGCGCCAGGGACAACTGGGCCTGGGCAAGCTGCGCCCGCACCGTCAGGTGTTCGCCGCATTCGGTGACCTCGATGCCCTGGGGGCTGCGCGTGAGCAGCGGCGCTTCGAGCTCCGTTTCCAGTTCCTTGATGGCCTTGGTCACCGCCGCCTGGCTCAAGTGCAGGCTGCGCGCCGCGGCGCGGATGCTGCGTAACTCGGCGACCTTCAGCCAGGCCCGGAGATGGTGGTCTTTCATGTGCCTCTCGATAGCGACAACCTGTAGTTGTCACCTTAACAAAGAAATAGCCTTATGCGCAGCGCGGGCGATCTCTAAGCTTCACGACGACAAGACCATGCAGTCCCGTACTTCAGGAGCAAGCCATGCAGATCTTTCCCCGTCGTGTAGGTCAGGCCATTTCATTGTGTTTTGCCTTGCTGGGAGCGGCAGGCGCCGGCGCGGCGCAGGCTGATTGGCCCCAACGGCCAGTCAAGCTCATCGTGCCGTATGTGGCGGGGTCCGGTCCCGACGTGGTGCTACGCCCGATCGCGGACGCCCTGGGGCGCGAACTCGGCCAACCGGTGATCGTCGACAACCGGGGAGGGGCGGGCGGTATTGTCGGCACGCAGGCGCTGGCCGCGGCGGCGCCGGACGGCTACACGATAGGCTTCGGCAACCTGGTCACGCTGGCAATCAACAAGAGCATGTACTCGAAGCTGCCTTACGACCCGCAACGCAGCCTTGCGCCCATCAGCCTGGCCATCAGCAATGCCCTGGTGTTGATCGCCCGCAACGACTTCCCGGCAAGCGATGTGCAGGGCCTGGTCAGCTATGCCAGGCAGCATCCGGGCAAGGTCAGCGTCGGCTCGTTGGGGGTGGGATCGAGCGCCCATCTGGCCGGGGAAATGCTCAAGAGCGAGACGGGCACGACCATGCTGCACGTCCCGTACAAGAGCGGCCAGCAGGCGGTGGGCGACATCGTGGGCGGGCAGCTCGACGTGATGATCGACAACGTCGCGGGCGTGCTGCCCTTCATCCGCTCCGGACAGGTAAAGGTGCTGGGGGCGACCAGCCTCACGCGTGTGCCTGTCCTCTCGGACGTGCCCACCCTCGACGAATCCGGCTTGAAGGGATTTGAGGTGGTGTCCTGGGGCGGCATCGTCGCGCCCGCCGGCACGCCCAAGCCCATCATCGACAAGCTCAATCGCGCCATCGCCAAAGCGCTGCAGGACCCCGCGGTGCTCAAGCTCAACGAAACGCTGTCCGTCGATGCGACGCCGTCCACGCCCGAACAGTTCGCCAGCCTCATCGCCAGCGAGATCCCGCGGTGGGGCGAGATGGTCAAGCGCTCCGGCGCGTCGGCCGACTGACTGCGTTCAACCCCACAGGGAGCCATCATGACGAACGAACTCTGGCGCTGGAGCGCCGTCGATCTGGCCCAGGCCATCCGCCAGCGGGAAGTTTCCAGCCGGGAGGCCGTGCAGAGCTGCCTGCAGCGGGCGGCACAGCTAAATCCGGTCTTCAATCCGCTTACCGAGATCTGCGCCGACCAGGCACTGAAGGCGGCCGATGCCGCCGACGCCGCGGTGCGCGGGGGCGCGCCGCTGGGCCTCCTGCACGGCGTGCCGGTCACCATCAAGGCCAACGCCGATCTGGCAGGCTCGGCCACGACCAATGGCGTCGTCGCGTACCGGGACCTCATTGCCAGCGAGAACAATCCCGCCGTCGACAACTGGCTCAAGGCCGGCGCGGTCGTGATCGGCCGCAGCAACGTTCCGGCATTCTCCTGGCGCTGGTTTTCGGACAACGACCTGCATGGCCGCACCGTCAACCCGTTCGACGCCGCGCGCACGCCGGGCGGCTCCAGCGGCGGCGCGTCCGTCGCCGCCGCCCTGGGCATGGGGCCGCTGGCGCATGGCAGCGACCAGGGTGGATCGATCCGGTATCCGGCCTATGCCTGCGGCGTGGCGGGGCTGCGGCCCTCGCAAGGCCGGGTGCCGGCCTACAACGCCAGCCAGAAATCGGAGCGTCCGGTGGCTTCCCAACTGGCCGCGACCCAGGGCCCCTTGGCGCGGAACATTGCCGACCTGAGACTGGGGCTGGAGGCCATGTCGGCGGGCGATTCCCGCGATCCGTGGTGGGTGCCCGCGCCGCTGGACCTGCGCCAGCCTGGAGATAGCCGGCGGGTGGCGCTGTTCTGCGGCACCTCGGCCCTGAAATCCGATCCCGCTGTGCTGGATGCCTTGCTGCGCGCCGCAAAGTACCTGGAAGACGCGGGCTACATCGTCGAAACAGCAACGCCGCCCAGGTTCGAGGAAGCGGCCGAGCTATGGCGCAGCGTGCTGATGAACGAAGCGTCCGGCTCCATGGGCCGCGAAATCGAGCGTGCAGGCGACGCGGCGATACAGCGCGCCTACCGCAGCATGCTTGCGCACACCTCGCCGCTGGACAAGGACGGCTTTATCCAGGCGCTGGCGCTGCGCACCACGATACTGCGGGAGTGGGGCGCATTCTTCGACCGCTATCCCGTCCTGCTCATGCCGGTGTCGTTCGAGCGTCCACTCCCGATCGACCAGGACCAGCAAGGCGACGCGGCCATGGGCGACATACTGCGCGCGCAGAGCCCGCTGGTCTCGACCGCGATACTGGGCTTGCCTGGCCTGTCGGTCCCTGTCGGCCTGGCGGACGGTGTGCCGATGGGTGTCCATCTGGTGGCGGGGCGGTTCCGCGAAGACCTGTGCCTGGCCGCGGGCGAAGCCATCGAGGCGCGGGCGGGGTGGTCGGTGCTGGATACGCTCGTGGCCTGAGCGGCGCGGAAGGAAGGGGAAGGGCGGCTATGGAGGCATCCGTGGCGGATGGCCGGGCGCGGATGCCGGGGCCATAAAGCCCTGTCCGCCGCAGGGGCATGACTATATATCGAATACTTCCGATATAAGATTCGATAAATTGCGATACTTCAATATGACGGTCTCCACTTCCAGCTCCGACCCAGCCGCCTCGTTACCGGCCATTGACGCCGACGCCATCCTCAAGGCGTTGGCCAATCCGGTGCGGCGCGACATCCTTGCCTGGCTGAAGACGCCGCACGCGTACTTCGAGGAACGCCCGGGCCATACTTTCGAGCATGGCGTATGCGCGGGCCACATCGACGAACGCTGCGGACTGTCCCAGTCCACCGTGTCCTCGCACCTGGCCGTTCTGCAGCGCGCGGGCCTGATCTCGGCGACCAAGGTGGGGCAGTGGATTTTCTACCGTCGCAACGAAGCCGCCATTGCCGCGTTCCTGCGGCAATTGAACCAGGATATGTAGCCCCGCTACGCCGCCAGCGGCCCCTGATCCGGGGCCAAGGATTTACGCATGAGCCAACTTTTCGAACCCCTGCGCGCAGGCGATCTGACGCTGCGCAACCGTATCGTCATGGCGCCTTTGACGCGCATGCACGCCAGTCCGGGCCGCGTGCCCAACGACCTGATGGTCGAGTACTACACCCAGCGCGCCGGCGCCGGCATGATCCTGACCGAAGCCACGGCCGTCACCCCGCAAGGCGTGGGCTATGCCGATACGCCGGGCCTGTGGACCCCCGAACAGGTACAGGGCTGGCGCAAGGTCACGTCCGCGGTGCACCGGGCCGGCGGCCTGATCGTGGCGCAGCTCTGGCACGTGGGCCGGATCTCCGACCCCATGTTCCTGGATGGCGAACTGCCGGTGGCGCCCAGCGCCATTGCCGCCCGCGGCCACGTCAGCCACGTGCGTCCGGAGCGCGCCTACGTCACGCCGCGCGCGCTGGAAACGGCCGAGATTCCGGGCGTGGTCGAGGCCTACCGCCACGGCGCGAAGATGGCCATGGAGGCCGGTTTCGACGGCGTGGAAGTGCATGCCGCCAACGGCTATCTGCTGGACCAGTTCCTGCAGGACAGCACCAACCATCGCACTGACGCCTATGGCGGCTCGCTGGAAAACCGCGCGCGGCTGCTGCTGGAAGCGGTGGATGCTTGTATATCGGTGTGGGGCGCGGGCCGCGTGGGCGTGCATCTGTCGCCGCGCGGGGAAATCCACACCATGGGCGATTCCAACCCGGCCGCCACCTTCGGCTATGTGGCGCGTGAACTGGGCAAGCGCGGCATCGCCTTCCTGTGCGTGCGCGAATACGAAGCCGCCGACAGCCTGGGCCCGATGCTCAAGGCCGAATTCGGCGGCACGTACATCGCCAACGAAGGATTCGGCCGCGAGTCCGCCGAGGCCGCCATTGCCGCGGGCCGCGCCGATGCCGTGGCTTTTGGCGTGCAGTACATCGCCAATCCGGACCTGGCGCGCCGCTTCGAACTCAAGGCGCCGCTGAACCGGCCCAACCCGGCCACGTTCTATGCGCCGGGCCCGGGCGGCTACACCGACTATCCGGCCCTGGCCTGACCGGCGGGTCCGGCATTCAGAACACGGCGCGCATCGGATAGGTGAACAAGCCGAAGTGCGCCGCGTTCAGGCCCAGGTGCGCCAGCACCGCAGCGGCCAGGCCGCCGTATTTGTAGGCCAGGCCGTAGGCCGCGCCCGCCAGGCTGGCCAGCAGCATCCATTGCCAGCCGCCTGCGTAATGCGCCAGGCCGAACAGCACGGCCGCGATGATCAACGCCGCCCACGACCCCCAGGCGCGGCCGCGCCACAAGTCCGTCAGCCGCTGTTGCAGATAACCGCGGAACAGCGCCTCCTCGGCCAAGGTCACCAGCAAGGCGTTGTTGATTAGCCAGATCCAGCCCGATTGCGGCCACTTGGGCGCCCAGCCGACCACGCCCAGCGCCAGCGCGCAGCCCAGGCAGATGGCGACGGCGCCCGCGCAAGCCAGGAACGCGGACGACAGCGTGGCGCGCGGAGTCAGTCCCGCCATCGGCGGCGGCAGCGCCAGCACCACCCAGAACGCCACCAGCGGCTTGTCCAGGTTCAGGTACATGCCGAAAGGCACGGCGTCCGGACTCAGTGGCGCTGGCGCGATGACCTGCGGGTTGTGAAAGCCCGGCAGCAGGTGCAGGAACAGCAGCGCGGCCAGCGCGATGAAGAGCGCATGGCCGGCGGTGCGCGCCAGCGCGCCCGATGCGGGCCGGACCAGCACGGCGGCCAGGATCAGCAAGGCAGGCCAGGCCAGCGCCACGGCGTCTATCGTGCCATCGCTCCAGGCCCAGGCGTAGGCGGCGGCGAGCGGCGCCAGCGCCCAGCGGCGGGTGGCGGGTGGCCACAACATGGCGGCGGCGATGAACAGTGCGGACCAGGGGCTTAGCGCGGACACGGGCGTGGACGGGCGTTGAAAGGGCTGAGTGTAAACGCGCGGCTCTTTGCGGGCCGCACGGCATGCGCGCCGGACCGCTGAGCGCGTGTGCTGACGCCGCGCCGCGAACCCAGGTATCCTGGCGCCTGCCGGATACCTGGGAGCCAGACTATGAAGATGATCGCGTGGTTGATGTTGGCGGCGGCAGTGCTGCCTTTCGTGTCGGCCATCGTGGCCAAGGCGGGCGGAAAGAAGTTCGACAACAATGATCCGCGCGCCTGGCTGGCACGCCAGGAAGGTTGGCGCGCGCGTGCCAATGCGGCGCAGACCAATACCTTTGAATCGCTGCCGTTCTTCTACGCGGCGGTGCTGTTCGCGCTGTATACCCAGGCGCCGCCCGCGCACGTGGCCACGCTGATGGCCTGCTGGCTGGGCGTGCGGCTGGGCTATCTGGCCATGTACCTGGCGGGCTGGGGCGCGCTGCGTTCGCTGGTGTGGGCCATCAGCGTGGGCTTCATCATCGCGATCCTGTTCGCGGGTGTCTGACGGACGGCGCCATGCGCAAGCGGCGTGTCGCGGCACTGGCGGCCATCGCGCTGCTAGGCTTCATCTACATCAACAACGCTGACTGGGCGGAGCCCGATCCCGGTGCGCGGGTGACGCTGCTCGCGCATCGCGGCATCGCGCAACGCTACGACGCGGCGGGCCTGGAGCGGGACACCTGCACCGCGACCCGCATCGTCGAACCCACCCACGGCTATCTGGAAAACACCATCGCGTCCATGCGCGCGAGCTTCGAGGCCGGAGCGGACATCGTCGAGATCGACGTCCATCCCACCACCGATGGCCAGTTCGCCGTGTTCCACGACTGGACGGTCGATTGCCGCACCGAGGGCCGCGGCGCGACGCGCGAGCACACGATGGCCGAACTCAAGGCGCTGGACATCGGCTACGGCTATACCGCCGATGGCGGCAAGACCTTTCCGTTCCGCGGGCGCGGCGTGGGCCTGATGCCGACGCTGTCCGAAGTGCTGGAGGCGTTTCCGCGCCAGCGCTTTCTCATCAACGTCAAGAGCCGCGATGCGGAGGAGGGCGCGGCGTTGGCGGCGGTGCTCAACGGCATGCCGCCGGCCAGGCGGGCAGACTTCATGGTGTATGGGGGCGAGGAGCCGGTAGGCCGGTTGCGCCAGTTGGCGCCGGGCGTGCGCACGCTGACGCGCTCGGACCTGAAGTCCTGCCTGTTGCGCTATGCGGCCGCGGGCTGGACCGGCCACGTTCCGCAGGTCTGCCGCGGCATGGCGCTGACGGTGCCGGTGAACGTCGCGCCCTGGTTGTGGGGCTGGCCCGGCCGCTTCCTGGACCGCATGGAGACGGCGGGCAGCAGCGTGTTCCTGCTCGGTCCTTACGCCGGCGAGGGCCATTCCACGGGCATCGACACCCCCGAGGACATACGCCGCGTGCCGGCGGAATACGCGGGCGGGATCTGGACCAACGAAATCGAAGCCGTGGCGCGCGCTTTCAAGCGCGGGCCATGAAAGCCGCTACTTCCATTCGAACACGGCGCGCGCGGTGCCAGAGTTCTGCACCGAGACTTCGCGCTGTTGGGCCTGGCCGTTGTAGGTCGCTGAAATCCTGTAGTTGCCGGCCGGCAGCTTGACCAGCATGTACGGGCCTTCGGCAGTGGTTTGCAGCACGGACTTGCCCTGCGCATCGCTGATGGTGACGGCGACATTGGCGACGTAGTCTGCCTGGCCGCCGCGTTGCGCCGCGAACGTCAGCGCCAGCGGATAGTCCTTGGCTGCGGCCTTCATGGCTTCGGATTCGTCCAGGCCGATGCCGCCGCTGACGTATTGCACCGAACCCTGCTGCTGCACTGCCGGCATGCCTGCCTGGGCGGTGGACAGGACGCCGGCAAAGGCCATGCTGCCCAGCGCCATCGCGGCGGCCATGGTGCAGCGTTCTAAACGCTTGTTCATGAGACTCTCCTGGATAGGACGATCTGCGCGGTGTCGTGCGCGCATGAACATTTCGACCCGCATGCCGGCGCGGAGTTCGCACCCGCGGGTCTCCGATATCAACCGATTGTTTCCGCAGCCTAGGTAAGCGTACCGCGTGCCGCGCTCCAGGAAAATGTCAGCCGGCTTTCGCCGCTGACCGAGCCGTCCGGGGCGAAGCGCCTTTCATCCAGCTGTCCGGCGCCATCATCGCGCAGCGTCAGTACGCTGGAACTGCGCGTGCCATAGTTCGGACTGACGATGAACGGGCTGCTCAATAGCCTTTCGCGATCCAGCGGCAGGCCGGTGGCGGGCAGGTCGGCGTCGTCGGCGGGCTGGCGGTCGGCCAGGGCGGCCATCAGCGCGGGCAGGTCGGGCTGCGGCCCGCTGCGCAGCACGGCCTCGAAAGCCGCCTTGGTGCGCGCCAGCTTGGGCCAGGGCGTGTCCAGCAGATGGTTGGACAGGGCATAGACGCCCGGAGCCAGGCGCCGCGGGCCGCCGTCGCGATTGCTGAGATACCAGGCTTCGCGCGCATCGCCCACGATCAGGTTGAAGCCGTTGTAGGCCTGGCCGGCGGCATGCACTTGCGCCAGGTAGTCGGCCGGGGAGACCGTGCCGCGCAGATAGTCTTCGACCAGCGCGCCGCGCGAAGGCGCGTTCTCGATCATCCTGCCCGGCTCGCGAAAGTTGGTCACTAGCGCATGGAGTCCGCCGGTCGTCGCGCCCATCCAGCTGCCGCCGGCCAGGCCGTCGCGGCCGGCGTAGACCTCGGGGGCGTCAGGCCATTGCGCGGCGGGCAAGGTGGGGCGTTGATGGAATTCGTCGCGGTTGGCGGCGATCAGGACGGGGATGCCCGGCAGGGCATGCAGGGCCAGTACGGCAAGACACATGGTTCAGACCTGGTTGGCGGGTTTGTCGGGGATGGCTTTGCCTGGCGCGGCCGCGAAATCCGGGCCGGCCAGCGCGGCGCGCAAGGCTTCGATCTGGGCGGCCACGTCGCGCAGCGCGGGGGCGGTCGAGGCGATGGCGGCGGCCGGCATGGCCGCGCCTTGCGCAACGGCGGCGCTCATTTGGTGCAGGCTGGCCGCCAGTTGCGCCAGCTCCGCGGCGCTAGGCGCAGCCTGGTCGGCGGGCAGCGACCAGGCCGTGTCGGAAATGGCGTTGGCCACGCGTTCCAGCGCGACCTCCACCGGCCACCAGGCCAGTGCGCGGCGGCTGACCAGGCGCGGCTCGGACAGCCCGCGCTGCAAGGCGATGCGCAGATCGGACAGGCGTGCGTAGGCGCTGGCGCGCAGGTCGTGGCGGCTGGTGGGATCGGCCTGGAACACCGTGTTCAGGTAGGCGGCCAGCGTGTCCATGGCGGCGGCGACCGCGTTGTCCAGGTTGCCGCGTTCTATTCGTATCCATGGCAGGTAGCCCACCAGCAGCACGATGCCGGCGGCCACGGCCACATCGATCAGGCGCGCCAGCGCGATGGGCCAGCTGCCTGGTTGCAGCGCGCCGATCAGCAGCATCAGGATGGGCAGCAGGATGGCGGAAAACAAGCCGTAGTTGCGCCGCACCGACCAAGGCAGCAGGGACGCCAGCCCCGCCACCGTGAGCAGGCTGACGATACCGTTGCGGTCCAGCGCCAGCACGGTCGCGCTGATCGCCACGCCCACCACGCTGCCCGCGCAGCTTTGCAGCGCCCGCGCGAACACCGAGCCGAAGTTGGGCTTGAACACCACCACCACGATCAGCGGCACCCAGTAGGAACGCGGCAGCGAGGCCGCCAGCGCCACGGCCTCGGCGGCGATCAGGCACAGGCCCAGCCGCACCAGGTAGCGCAAGGTGGTCGGCCCCGGCCGGTAAGTGCGCGCCAGCACGCGCCAGGGCGTGCGCGGCCGCGCCGGCGGCAGGCCGGCAAAGGCGTCGGCTTCGGACAGCGCGCCGCCGTCCAGCAGGGGCTGCACTTGGTCCAGCGCGTCGGCCAAGGGGGCCATGTCCACGTGGCGCAAGGCCGCGATGTCCTCGCGCGGGTCCGGCGTTGCGTCGTTTTCCACGCGGTCTGCGAGCCGGTTCATGACCCGCGCGCAGTCGCGCGGCAGCACGCGTCCGGCGCGGGCCAGCTCCAGGGCGGTGTTGGTGAGAGGCGTACAGGCTTGCAGCTGGGCCGCCAGCCGGGCCAGTCGCGGGGAGGGGCCGGCCGCGCTGCGGCGCGCGGCCAGCACGGTGTCGTAGGCGGTCGTCATGGCCGCTTCCATGTCGCGCCGCGCGCTCATGGTGTGCGAGGTGCCGATGGCGGCGAACATGGCCGCCAGCTTGCGGTAGGCCATGGCGACGGCGGCGCGCTCGGGCGCCGTCGGGTGGACCACCCAGCCCGTCAGGGTCAGCGCCAGGCCGAACAGGCCGCCGGCTCCCACCAGCACCGAAGGCAGCCAGGGCGGCAGGGTGGACGTCAGGCTGGCGCCGACGATGACATAGGCGGCGAATTGCAGCGTGGAGACGGCGGCGATGTTGTTGAAGGTGCCGACCAGGCTGGCTGCCAGCACCAGCAGCGTCATGGCGGCGGACGTCCACAGTCCGTGCCCTGCAATCAGGGTGCCGAGGAAATATCCCAGCGCGCCGCCGAACACGGTGGCGCCAATGGACAGGGCGCGGTTGCGGTATGGGCCGCCGTTGTCGCCGGTGATGGCGGGCAGCGCGCCTAGCGCAACCAGGGCCGCCGCCGCGCTTTGGTCCAGCGCGAGTCCGACCGCCGAAGGCAGGCCGATGGCCAGCGCGGCGCGCAGCGCCACCCAGCGGCTGACGGGCGAAGGCTCCATGTGCGCCAGGCTCATCAGCCAACGCATGTTGGCGTTGCGCGCGGCATGTTTCAGCGAGGAACGGAACACGGCGGCCTCGTGGCGCGGCCTGGGGATCAGGCCTTGATCAGCGGCGCCTCGTCGGGCGCGGCCAGCCGGAAGTAGTCTTCCGTATTCAGGAGGATGGAGGCGTCCAGGCGGCCGGCGTTGAATACGATTTCACCGTGGCGCTCGCGCAGGCTTGGGTCCACCAGCAGGTGCAGGTCCGGATTGAAAGTGAAGGGCGGAATGGCCCCGATCTCGCAGCCGGTGAGTTCTCGCGCCAGGTCCTGCGACGCCAGCGAGGCCTTCTTGCCGCCGGCCGCGCGGGCGATGGCGTCCAGGTCGGCCTGCTTGTCGGCCGGGAACACCGCCAGCACGTTGCGGCGCTGGTTGGAGGATATCTTGACGCGGCAGACCAGCGCCTTGGCGCCCTGGCTGACCTCGGTGCCGCGGATCGCGGCGACTTCGACGGAGCGGCCAGCCGCGGCGTGTTCAATCAGGCGGTAGCGGGCCTGGTTCTGGGCAAGCAAGGCTTGCAGGCGTTCGTAGACTTCCATGTCGGGGCGCGTAGATCGGGATGTGGCGGGGCGCAGGCCGGGAGTCGGCCTCGTACGCCGCATGATACGCCCGCCGCGCGGCGCCGCGGCGGCGCGTACGCTGATCCGGGCCAGCCTCCTCAGATTTCTCCGGTAAAGGCGTAACCCCAGCCCCAGACGGTGCGGATCGGCAATTCCAGGTTCAGGTCCTGGGCCTTGCGGCGCAGGCGGCTGACCAGCACGTCGGTGCGGCGCATCGATTCGTGGCCGCCATGCGAATCGGTGATGGCTGCGTCGGCGCGCGGCAGGCGCTTGTCGGCGGAAGCCGTCAGCTTGAGCAGAAACTCGCGCTCGGCCAGCGTCAGGGCCAGGCGCTTGCCTTGCGGGCTGACCAGCGTCCAGGCCGCATCATGGAATTGCCATTTGCCTGCCGCGTCGCCTGGCGCCGGCTGCGCCGGACGCGGCTCGGCGTCGACGGCGCGCCGGCCAGGCGCGGGGATGCGCCGCACCAGCGCCTGCAACGCGGCCGCGATTTCCGTTGCGCCCGCGTCAGAGGGCAGGCAGACGTCTGCGCCGCAGTGCAGGCCGAGTATGCGATTTTCGGGCGAGTCGAAGGTGGAGATGGCGACGATGCCCGCAGTGGTGTCCAGGGCGCGCAGGCCAGCCACGGCCATGCAGAGATCGGACAGCTCGGCTTCCATCACCAGCAATGGGGTGCGGCGGGCCTGAAACAGGCGGAACAAGTTATTGGAGTCTTCGCACAACCGGGGCGAGAAGCCCATTTCCGCCAGCGCCGCGCCGCGGTGCGCGCGCACTCCGGGATCGGGAGAGAAGACGATCAGGTCTAGTAGGTCATTCATGAATCGTTGTGATCTGTGCAGCATGAGCGCATGCATGATGCATCGGATACAGCGATTTCCTAAACCCCGCACAACGCCACTTTATTACCCGAATTCTCGGGCAAGGTTACGCAAGGCGCGTCGCGGCACCGTTATGGTGCGTCGGCGGACGTTTCATTCCACCAACCGCCGCCCAACGCCTGCAGCAGGGCGGCGGTGTCGGCGTGGCGCGCCGCGTCCGCGGCGGTGCGCGCAATGCGTGTCTGAAGCAGTTGGCGCTGGCTGTCCAGCAGGCTCAGGTGGCTGATGCCGCCGGCCTGGTAGCGCCCTTGCGCGATGCGCTCGGCCTGGTCGGCGCGGCGCCAGGCCTCGTCGCTGGCCAGGTAGGCGTCGCCGTCGGTCTGCACCGCGCGCAAGGCGTCGGCGACCTGCCGGAAGCCCTCTAACACTGTTTGACGGTAACCGGCCGCGGCCGCGTCGTAGGCGGCCTCGGCCGAGCGCGTGCGCGCGCGCAGCTCGCCACCATGGAACAGCGGCTGGACCAGGCCCAGGCCCAGGCTCCAGACGTTCAGGCCATCGGACAGGTCGCCCGCGCGGGTGCGTTGCGAGCCGAAGCTGGCGGTCAGGGTGAATTGCGGATACTGGTTGGCGACGGCCACGCCGACATTGGCCGAGGCCTGATGCCAGAGCGCTTCGGCGGCCAGGATGTCGGGCCGCTGGCGCGTCAGGGCCGAGGGCACGCCGGTGGGCACGTCGGCGGGCAGCGTCAGGTCGGCCAGCCGCAAGGGCGCGGACCGCAGCTCGGCCGGCGCCAGCCCCAGGTAGGCGGCCAGCTGGTGCGTGGCCTGCGCCAGCTGGTATTCCAGCGGCGGCAGCGTGGCCCGGGTCTGCGCGACCAGCAGCTCCTGGTTGCGCAGATCGGCCTCGGACACGCCGCCCGCCTGCTGGCGCTGGCGCATGATGTCCTGCTGCCGCTCCTGCGCCGCAAGCAATGCCCGCGTGTCGGCCAGGCGTTCGTTCAGGTCGGCCTGGCGGATGGCGGCAGTGACCACGTTGGCGGCCAGCGACATGCGCGCAGCCTGCAGCTCATGCGCCTGGTAGTTCACCTGCGCGCCCAGGCCTTCCAGCGCGCGGCGATTGCCGCCGAACACGTCCAGCGTGTAGGACACGTCGATGGACGCGTTGTAGAGCGTGAAGGGCGGGGGCTGCTCGGCCACCGGCACGCCGAAGGCTGCAGGGTCCACCTTCTGCCGCGTCACCGACAGGTTGCCGTCGACCTGGGGCAGCATGCGGCCGCCGGTTTCGGCGTTCAGGTCTTCATTGGCCTGGCGCAAGCGGGCGCGCGCCTGCTCCAGCGTGGGGCTGGCCTGCAAGGCCTGCCGGACCAGCTGGTCGAGCGCTTCGGAGCGGAACAGCTGCCACCATTGCGCGGGGATGTCGACGCCCTCCTGCAGGCGTTGCGCGTCGCTGGCGGCTGAGGCATCGCGAGGCGCGGTGTAGGCGTCGACCCGCGGCGGCGCCGGGCGCTCGAAGTCCGGCCCCACGGCGCAGCCCGCGAGCAGCGCGCACAGGACCGGCGCAGCCAGGCGCAAAGGCGCGGCGGCGGACGGGAAGGGCAAGGGCGTGGAGCGGGACATGGCGGTTCAATCCAGGGTGCGGCGGTAGAACTTCACGGCGGCGGTCATGACGACCACGGTAAACACCAGCAGCGGCCAGATGCTGGGCCACAAGTCCCACCAGCCGTTGCCTTTGAGCAGGATGCCGCGGATCAGGCGGTTGAAGTGGGTCAGCGGCAGCAGGTTGCCCAGGTATTGCGCCCACATCGGCATGCCCTGGAACGGGAACATGAAACCGGACAGCAGCATGTTGGGCAGGAAATAGAACATGGTCAGCTGCATGGCCTGCAACTGGTTCTGCGCCAGCGACGACAGGGTGATGCCCACGGTCAGGTTGGCGGCCACGAACACCAGCGCAGACAGGTACACGGCCAACAGCGAACCCTGGAACGGCACGTGGAAGACGAAGTGCGCGGCCAGCAGGATGATGCTGGACTGGATCAGGCCTATCGCGATGTACGGCACTATCTTGCCCGTCATCACTTCGATGGGCAGCACCGGCATCGCCAGCAGGTTTTCCATCGTGCCGCGTTCGCGCTCGCGCGTCATGGCCAGGCCGGTCATCATCACCAGCGTCATGGTCAGGATCACGCCCATCAGGCCCGGCACGGTGTTGTATTGCGAGATCTGCTCTTCGTTGTAGAGCTGGTGCACCAGCACGTCGAAGGGCGGCTGGCCGCCGGCCAGGCTGGCCAGCGGTCCGGTCAGGTCCTTGGTCGCCACGGCCTGCGACAACTGCGTGGCCGCGCCAATGGCCAGTCCGGTCGCCATGGGGTCGGTGGCGTCGGCCTCGATCAGCAGCGCGGGGCGCTCGCCGCGCAGCAGCTTGCGGCTGAAGTCCGGCGGAATGGTCAGGACGAACAGGACGCGCCCTTGCGCCAAGGCCGCGCGGCCCGCTTCTTCATTGTCCAGCTCTTCGATGATGTGGAAGTAGTCGGACGATTTCATCGCCGCGACGAAGCTGCGCGTGAACGGGCTGTGGTCGGCGGCGATGACCGCCGTCGGCATCTGCTTGGGATCCGTGTTGATGGCGTAGCCGAACAGCGCCAGCTGCATGATGGGCAGGCCCACGATCATGCCGAAGGTGATACGGTCGCGGCGTAGCTGCAGGAACTCCTTGAGCACCATGCTCCACCAGCGCGACCAGGAAAAGCCTTGCAGATGGCGCATCATGGCGGGCTCGCGAAGTTGTCGGTGGAGCGTTTCATCAGGTAGATGAAGACATCCTCCAGGCTGGTGGCTATGGGTTCCAGGGTCAGGTCCTGGCCGGCGATGGCGTCCCTGAGCGTGCGTTCCAGCAGGGCGGCGTCGCGGCCGCTGATGTGCAGCGCCGAACCGAAGGCCACGGTCTGGTCCACGCCCGGCGCGTTGCGCAGGCGCTGCGCCAGAGGCACCAGGTTGTGGCCGTGGATGGCCCAGGTGGTCAGGCCTTGCTCGGCGATGACGTCCTCGGCCGTGCCTTGCGTCAGCAGCCGGCCATAGGAGATATAGGCCAGCTTGTGACAGCGTTCGGCCTCGTCCATGTAGTGCGTGCTGACCAGCACCGAGATGCCGCGCGCCGCCAGTTCATGCAGCTGCTCCCAGAAGTCGCGCCGCGCGGTCGGGTCCACGCCCGCGGTGGGTTCGTCCAGCAGCAGCAGCTTCGGCTGATGCAGCAGGCAGGCCGCCAGCGCCAGGCGCTGCTTCCAGCCGCCGGACAAGGAACCCGTCAACTGGCCGGCGCGGCTTTGCAGGCCCAGGTCTTCCAGCGCGCGGTCCACCGCCGCGCGCCGTTCGGGCATGCCGTACATGCGCGCCACGAAATCCAGGTTCTCGCGGATGGTCAGGTCGTCCCAGTAGGAGAACTTCTGCGTCATGTAGCCGACGTGCCGCTTGATCTGCGCGCTGTCGCGCAGAATGTCGTAGCCCAGGCAGGTCCCGCTGCCCGAATCCGGCGTCAACAAACCGCACATCAGCCGGATGCTGGTCGTCTTGCCGCTGCCGTTGGGGCCCAGGAAGCCGAAGATCTCGCCTTCCCGCACTTGGAGCGACACGTCGTTGACGACGTGCTTGCTGCCGAAGCGCTTGTTCAGGCCGTGCACGTCGATGACGTATTGCCCGGCGGACGCTTCCTGCGTGGCGGCGGGTGCGCTCATTGCAGCACCGCTTCCACCGGCTGGCCCGGATGCAGCCGCGTGGCGGCTTCGGGCGCTGGCCGCGCCTGCACCATGTAGACCAGCTTGCTGCGGCTTTCGCGGCTGTAGATCACGGGCGGCGTGTACTCGGCCTGGGTCGATATGTAGTCGATGCGCACGGGGATGGGATCGCCGCAGCCATCGCAGCGCACCGTCGCCTGTTGCCCCACCTTCAGCGCGCCCAACGCCGTTTCCGGAACGAAGAAGCGCACCTTGATGTTGCCCGGCGGCAGCAGGCTGACGACCGGACTCCCGGCAGGCACCCATTCGCCCACGCGGTAGAGCGTGTCGAACACCAGCCCCGCGGCCGGCGCCGCCAGGCGCTTTTGCGCCAGCGTCCACTCCGCCTGGGCCAGCGCGGCGCGGGCCGCATCGACTTGGGCGGCCTGGGCGCGGCGCTGGTCGTCGCGGCCGGGCAGGCGGGCCACTTCCAGCTGGGCCTGCAACTCGCGCACGCGCGCCGCGTCCGATTGCGCCTGTTCGCGGCTGTCGTCCAGCTGCGCGCGCGCGATGCCGCCGATGCGGAACTGGTCGGTATCGCGCCGCAGTTGCGCCGCCGAGCGGCGGCTGGCCGCCTCGGCCTGCGCCAGCTGGGCGCGGCTGACGTCCACTTCGGGCGGACGCTTGCCGGTGGCGATGTCTTCTTCCTGGGCCACGGCGGCGGCCAATTGCGCGCTGGCCTGGTCGCGCGCCGCGGTTTCGCGCGTGGCTTCCAGCGCGAAGAGCGGCGCGTCGGCTTGCACCTGCTGGCCGCGCCGCACCGGCAGCTCGGCCAGCCGGCCGGCCTCGGACGACGCCACGTAGACATATTCGCCTTCGGCGTAGCCCTGGAAAAAGGCGCCGTTGTCCTTGCCGCAACCGCCCAGGGCAAGCAAGGCCAGCGCAGAGGCGGGCAGGGGGCGGCGCAAGACGGAAGGGATGCGCATGGTCAGCGTCCTGGAGTGGCGGGAGTCGGGGCGGACGGCGAGAACAGGCCGCCGGTGAGCATGGCGATGGCGTGGGCCGCGATCGCGCGGGTGTCTATGGACTGCGGCTGCGCGGCGTCCTGCAGGACGCGCCGCCACAGGCCGGAGGTGGCCAGCGGGAGCAGGGTCAGGCCCAGGACGGACAGAAAGACCAGCCGCGGTTCCACGTCCGGGGTGATGGCGCCCGCGCGCTGGCATTCGGCGATGAGGCCGATGAAAGCCTGCAGGCGCTCGACGGGCAGATGGCGCAGCACGCGTTCGCGCAGCTGGCCGCCTTCATTCACGACCTCGTGCAGCCACAGGGCCGGCAGCCAGGGCCGTTCGACCGCGCTTTGCACCAGCCGGCCCACGACCTCGGCGATGAAGGCGCGCGCGGCAGCGGCGGGGTCCGCTGCGGGAATCTGAGGTTGTGGCAACGGCGACCAGACGTAGCCGATGACCGGCACGATCCGCTCCTGCACGACCGCGTCGATCAACTGGTCGCGGCTCTTGAAGTAGTAATGCACCATCGCCGTGGTGACGCCGGCGCGTTGCGCAATGTGCGTGAGCGTGGTGGCCGCCACGCCCTGGGCCGCGAACAGGCCGGTGGCGGTGTCCAGCAGGTTGGCGCGGGCGGCGGCATTGTCGGGTCGCGGCGGGCGGCCGGGCCGGCGGGACGGGGTAGAGGGAGCGGAACGCATGCCGCGTATGTTAATTAAATTATTAATTAATTAAAAGAGGGGCGCGCTTCAGGGTTACACGCCGGATGCGCCGGCTTAGATGGTGTAATGGGCCGGTACCCCATCCCGCCATCCGGGTTGTGTGCGCCAGGCCCGGGCGGCTTTCTTGCAGGAGGCTGGACCGTCATGCCCCAATCGTCTTCCATCAACCGCCGCATCGTGCTTGCCGCGCGCCCGCAAGGCGAGCCGGCAGACCGCGATTTCCGCCTGGAAACCGGCGAGGTGCCGCAGCCCGGCCCCGGCCAGGTGCTGTTGCGCACCGTGTACCTGTCGCTCGATCCCTATATGCGCGGCCGCATGAGCGACGCGCCGTCCTATGCCGAACCGGTGCAGGTCGGCGGCGTCATGGTAGGCGGCACGGTGACGCGGGTCGAAGCCTCCAACCATCCCGACTACCGCCCAGGTGAGTGGGTGCTGGCGCAATCCGGCTGGCAAGATTACGCCCTGTCCGATGGCGCCGGCCTGCTGCGGCTGGGTCCCAATCCCGAACACCCGTCCTATTCGCTGGGCGTGCTGGGCATGCCCGGCTTCACCGGCTACATGGGCTTGCTGGACATCGGCCAGCCCAAGGCGGGCGAGACCGTGGTGGTGGCCGCGGCCAGCGGCGCGGTGGGGGCGGTGGTCGGCCAGATCGCCAAGATCCATGGCTGCAAGGTGGTTGGCATCGCGGGCGGCGCGGATAAGTGCCGCTACGCAGTCCAGGAGCTGGGCTTTGACGACTGCCTGGACCACAAGGCGCCCGACCTGCCGGGCCGCCTGGCGCGCGCCGTGCCGCAGGGCATCGACGTGTATTTCGAGAACGTCGGCGGCGCGGTCTTCGACGCGGTGCTGCCGCTCTTGAACCCGCGCGCGCGGATACCGGTCTGCGGCCTGATTTCGGCCTACAACGCCACCAGCCAGCCGCAAGGGCCGGACCGCCTGGGCCTGCTGATGCGCACCATCCTCACCAAGCGCCTCAAGATGCAGGGCTTCATCATCTTCAACGAATACGCGCACCGCTACGGCGAATTCCGCGAGGCGATGGAAGGCTTGATCAAGCAAGGCCGCATCAAGTATCGCGAGGACGTGGTCGATGGACTGGAGAACGCGCCGCGCGGCCTGATCGGGCTGCTCAGGGGTGAAAACGCCGGCAAGCGCATTGTGCGCGTCGGCCCGGACGAAAGGAGCGCCACATGAACATCCTGATCGTGCTGACTTCCCACGACACGCTGGGCAACACCGGCCGCAAGACCGGATTCTGGCTGGAAGAATTCGCTGCGCCGTACTACGCCTTCGTCGACGCGGGCGCCAAGGTCACGCTGGCTTCGCCCGCAGGCGGCCAGCCGCCGCTGGACCCCAAGAGCGACGACCCCGACGCCCAGACCGACGACACGCGGCGCTTTCGCCAGGACAAGGACGCGCAGCGGCAACTGGCCGCCACCTTGCGGCTGGCGCAGGTGCAGGCGGCCGACTACGACGCCGTGTTCTACCCGGGCGGCCACGGCCCCTTGTGGGATCTGGCGGAAGATCCCAATTCGGTCTCGCTGATCGAGACCATGCTGGCGGCGGGCAAGCCCGTTGCGGCCGTATGCCATGCGCCCGGCGTGCTGCGCCACGCCAAGACGGCCGACGGCAAGCCGCTGGTGCAGGGCAGGCAGGTCACCGGCTTTTCCAATGCCGAAGAGGCGGCCGTGCAGTTGAGCGACGTGGTGCCTTTCCTGGTCGAGGACGAGCTGAAGCAGTTGGGCGGGCAGTACAGCAGCGGCCCGGACTGGCAGCCGCACGTGGTCGGCGATGGCTTGCTGGTCACGGGCCAGAATCCTGCATCTTCCGTCGGCGTGGCGCAGGCGCTGCTGGACAGGTTGAAGGATTGAGCGCTGGCGGGCCGGACCCGGTTCCCGCGGGATGCGGGGGCGGGTCCGGCTCTGCTTTGCCCTGGCGCGCGGCATCTGATCGGCAAGGATTGCTGCGCAATGTGTCAGAATCGCGACCTTTTGCTACAGCGCAAAGCGGCAAGAGCCCATTGCGCGCGATGACCGATGCCTCCAGACGTACCCGAATATCCCGCTGGCTCCTGCGTGGCGGCCTTGTTTGCCGCCATGCGGGCGCGCGACCCGGCCACCGGCCGCCATTCCGAAAGAGTTGTTGCGCTGAGCGTGGCGCTGGCCCGGGCCTGCGGCCTGCCGGAATCCGAACAGGAGGCGGTCGCGGTCGCTGCCCGCCTGCATGACATCGGCAAGATCGGCACGCCGGATCGTGTGCTGTATTCGCCGAAGCGGCTGGACAAGGACGATTGGGAAATCATGAAGGCGCACGCCGCAGTGGGCGCCGACATCATCATGCACAGCGACATTCCGCAACGCGAGCTGATCGCGCGGGCGGTGCGCCATCATCACGAACACTTCGACGGTTCGGGCTATCCCGCAGGACTGGCGGGCGAGGACATTCCGCTGCATTCGCGCATCATTTCGCTGGCAGATTCCTACGACGCCCTGGGCGATGCGCGTCCCTACCATCCTGCGCGCACGCATGCGGAGATCATGCGCATCCTGAACCAGGAAGCCGGCGCCAAATGCGACCCGGCCCTGTTGCGCACGTTCGAAGCGATGATCGCGAAGAGCCCCCTAAGGGTTCCGTAGCGCAGATCCCGTCAGCATCGCCGACGGGTCGGGCACTCCGGATGGGCGGTCACTTCAAGCGGTAATTCGCTGCCACCACCGCCAATTCCTGCAGCGTGCGCTGCTGCCACGCGGCATCATGCCCCAGCTCTTCGGCCAGGATGCGAGCCACTTCGGGCGCCGCCAGCATCGCGGCCTCGCTGTCCAGGAACAAGGCGCGGTTGCGCCGCGCCAGCACGTCCTCGGCGCTGCGCGCGAGTTCGTACCGTGCGGCGAAACGCACGTGCGCCTCCGACAAGCCGCTGCTCCTGACCAGCATGCGGTCCGCGCCGGGCAGCGCCTTCAGGGCCGGCAGGTCGCTGCCGTAGTAGCTGTCCGGCGTGCCGGCATGCTCCTGCGACGGCGCCAGGCCCGCCGCGCCATGCAGCGGCAGCGATTCCGTGCGGCAGGTGGCCTGCGTCAGCAGCTGGTGCTGGATGGCCGTGTCGACCACGTCCTGCGCCATGCGGCGGTAGGTGGTCCACTTGCCGCCGGTGACGGTCACCAGCCCGGCCTTGGACACCAGGATGGTGTGCTCGCGCGACAAGGACTTGGTGGAGGCTTCGCCCGTGGCCTTGACCAGCGGACGCAGCCCGGCCCAGACGCTGGTGACGTCGTCGCGCGTGGGCTTGCGGCTGAGATAGCGCGCCGCGGTGCTGAGGATGAAATCCACATCCTGCGCGCCCGCCTGCGGATCCAGCGGCAGATCGTCGCGCGGCGTATCGGTGGTGCCGACGATGGTGTGGCCGTTCCATGGCACCACGAACAGCACGCGGCCGTCGTCGGTCTTGGGGATCAGGATGGCGCGCTTGCCCGGCAGGAAATCCTGCGGCAAGGTCAGGTGCACACCCTGGCTGGGTGCCACCATGGTCTGCGCGTTCTTGTCTTCCATGCGCCGTACCGCGTCCACCCACACGCCGGTGGCATTGACCACGCAGCGCGCGCGCAACGTGAAGCTGGCGCCGCCGATCGCGTCCTGCACCGTTACGCCGTCGACCTTGCCGCCCGTCATGGTCAGGCCGGTGGCGCGCATGTAGTTCACCGCGGTGCCGCCCAGGTCGAACAGCGTGCGCATCAGGCTTACGGCCAGGCGGGCGTCGTCGAACTGGCCGTCGTAGTACAGCACGCCGCCCTTGAGATTCTTGCCCTGCACGTTCTCGGCCAGCGTCGGCGCATTGGCCAGCGTGTCGCGGCGCGACAGCCAGCGGCTGGGCGACAGGTTCAGCTTGCCGGCCAGCATGTCGTACATCTTCAGGCCGATGCCGTAGAAGGGCTGGTCGAACAGGTTGTAGGCTGGCACCACGAAGCCCAGCGGCCACACCAGGTGCGGCGCGTTGCGGTTGAGCAGGCCGCGTTCATGCAGCGCTTCGCGCACCAGGCTGACGTTGCCCTGCGCCAGATAGCGCACGCCGCCGTGCACCAGCTTGGTGGCCTTGCTGGACGTGCCCTTGGCGAAGTCCGCGCCTTCGATCAGCAGGGTGCGATAGCCGCGCGAAGCGGCATCGACCGCCGTGCCCAGGCCGGTGGCGCCGCCGCCGATGACGATCACGTCCCAGGAGTGCGTGTTGTCCAGCGTGTTCAGGATGCGGTTGCGGTCGGGCGGGGCGACGGAGGCTAGGGGTTGGTTCATGGGATTCAAGGTGTTTGCTTCAAGGTATTCGGGGCGGCCGCCACGTCGCAGCGCACACCGGCGTCCAGCAGGACTTGCGCCAGCGGCTCTTGCGGATGCGCGTCGGTGAAGAAGCGGTCGATTTGCGAGATGTGCGCCAGTTCCACCATGGCCTGGCGCTTGAATTTGCTGCTGTCGGCGGCGAGCCAGACTTCGCGCGACTGTTCGATGATGGTCCGCGCCACGCGCACTTCGCGGAAGTCGTAATCGCGCAGCGTGCCGTCGGCCTCGATGCCGGAGATGCCGATCAGGCCGATGTCGACCTTGAACTGGCGGATGAAGTCCATGGTGGCTTCGCCGACGATGCCGCGGTCGCGCGAACGCACCACGCCGCCGGCCACGATGACTTCGCAGTCCGGGTTGTCCGAGAGAATGTCGGCCACGTGCAGGTTGTTGGTGATGACGCGCAGGCCGCGATGGCGCAGCAGGGCGCGCGCAATGGCTTCGGTGGTGGTGCCGATGTTCAGGATCAGCGAACAGCCGTCGGGCACGGCGCGGGCCACGGCCTCGGCGATGCGCTGCTTGCCGGCGGCGTGCAGGCCCTGGCGCTTGCGGTAGGCGATGTTCTCGATGGTGGACGCTTCGATGCGCACGCCGCCATGGAAGCGCGACAGCAGGCCCGCTTCGGAAAGAATATTGACGTCGCGCCGCACGGTCTGCAGCGTGACGTCAAAGCGTTTGGCGAGTTCCTCGATCGAGGCCGAGCCTTGGGCCCGCACCATTTCGATCAGGGCGCTCTGTCTGGGATTCAGTGTCATGTTCGTATAGTAAAACAACAAAAGCGAAAAATAATGACGCGCCGCAAGATTGTTTTTTGTTCGCTTCTTGAGTAAAACGCACAATAAACGAAAGCTATCTGAAAGAGTATGCTCATCCTGTTGTTCGCTTGAATGCAGGCCGAGACCGCTGTACCGAATACCGAAGTCCGCCGTAAAAACAGGGACGTATAAGTAGGTAGAGGAGACCAGATGCAGCTGAACTTGGACAGGGTAGGTTTGCGGGCCGGCTCGCAGACGCACCTGTATCCCATGAGCCTGGCCCCCGTCGAGGGCGCCATGACGGTATTGCTGGGGGCCACCCTGGCGGGCAAGACCTCGCTGATGCGCATCATGGCCGGGCTGGACCGGCCCACCGAGGGCCGCGTGCTGGTCGACGGCGCCGACGTGACCGGCGTGCCGGTGCGCCAGCGCAACGTCGCCATGGTCTACCAGCAGTTCATCAATTACCCGTCCATGTCGGTCTACGACAACATCGCTTCGCCGCTCAAGCTGCGCGGGGCGGCGGACATCAGCGAAAAAGTCCGCGCCATGGCGGCGCGGCTGCACATCGACCATCTGCTGGAGCGCTATCCCTCGGAGCTGTCCGGCGGGCAGCAGCAGCGGGTGGCGCTGGCCCGGGCCTTGGCCAAGGACGCGCCGCTCATCCTGCTGGACGAGCCCTTGGTCAACCTGGACTACAAGCTGCGCGAGGAACTGCGCGACGAACTTTCCGAATTGTTCGCCGAAGGGCGCTCCACGGTGGTCTATGCCACGACCGAGCCGGGCGAGGCCCTGTTGCTGGGTGGCCACACCGCGGTGCTGGATGCGGGCGAATTGCTGCAATACGGCCCCACGGCCGAGGTCTTCCATCGCCCCAATTCCATCCGCGTGGCCCGCGCCTTCAGCGACCCGCCCATGAATCTGTTCTCCGCGCGCCGTACGGGGTCGGGCTTCGTGCTGCAGGGAGACCTGGCGGTGGAGCGGGCGCTGCCGCAAGGCGCCGATGCGGAGATCACCGCCGGCCTGCGCGCCGGCGCTCTCGATGTCGAGCCGCGACCCGGCCACATCGCGCTGCCCGGGGTGGTGAAGCTGGCCGAGATCTCCGGATCCGACACCTTCGTGCATGCGCAGACGGCGGCGGGCGACGTGGTGGCGCAACTGCCCGGGGTCCACCGCTACACGCTGGACCACCGCGTACAGTTCTATTTCGACCCGGCGCAGACCTATGCCTTCGGCGCGGGCGGCGCGCTGCTGGCGGCGCCGCGGCAGCCGGCGGGCGCTGGGGAGACGGCCTGATGGCGCAGATCGAGCTGGACCTGTCCCATTCCTACGTGGCGGACCCCAAGACCGACGAGGACTACGCACTGCTGCCGCTTTCGTTCACCTTCAAGGACGGCGGGGCCTACGCCTTGCTGGGTCCGTCCGGCTGCGGCAAGACCACGCTGCTCAATTGCGTGTCGGGCCTGCTGCGGCCGTCGCACGGGCGCATCCTGTTCGACGGCCAGGACGTCACGGACAAGACGCCGCAGGCGCGCAACATCGCCCAGGTGTTCCAGTTCCCGGTGGTGTACGACACCATGACCGTGGCCGAGAACCTGGCGTTTCCGCTGCGCAACCGCGGCATGGCGCCCAAGCTCATCGGCGAGCGCGTCGGGCGCATCGCCGAGATGCTGGAGATGTCGCATGTGCTGGACCGGCGCGCCAGCGGCCTGACCGCCGACGCCAAGCAGAAGATCTCGCTGGGGCGCGGACTGGTGCGCAGCGACGTGTCGGCCATCCTGTTCGACGAGCCGCTGACCGTGATTGATCCGCAGCTCAAATGGGAGCTGCGCCGCAAGCTCAAGGAAATCCACCACGAGTTCAAGCTGACGCTGATCTACGTGACGCACGACCAGACCGAGGCGCTGACCTTTGCCGACGAGGTCATGGTGATGGCGCGCGGCAGGGCGGTGCAGGTCGGGACCGCGGATGACCTGTTCCAGCGGCCGGCACATACCTTCGTGGGCCATTTCATCGGCTCGCCGGGCATGAACTTCCTGCTGGCGCAATGGCGCGACGGCGGCCTGGAGGTGGGCAAGAGCCGCGTCGCCGGGGTGCCGGCGGAGATGGCGGCAAAGCTGGACGGCGCGGGCCCCGTGAAGCTGGGCGTGCGTCCGGAGTACTTGCGCATCACCGAGCCGGGCGCGCCCGGCGCCCTGGCCATGCGCGTCGAGCGGGTGCAGGACGTGGGCACCTACACGCTGCTGGTGGCGGACTTCGAAGGCACGCCGGTGCGCGCCCGGCTGGCCAGCAACATCGTCCCGGCCGCGGCTGGCGGCACGGTCTGGTTGTCGGCGCTGAATCCGCACACCTGCTTTTACCGCGACGAGGAGCTGATCCGATGAAACCCATAGATCACCGGGCCTGGTTCCTGGTCCTGCCCGTGGTGCTGTGCGTGGCGTTCTCGGCCATCTTGCCGCTGATGACCATCGTCAACTATTCGGTGCAGGACATCATCTCGCCCGAGCGCCGCGTCTTCGTCGGCACCGAGTGGTACGCCGCCGTGCTGCAGGATGAAGAACTGCATGGCGCGCTGTTCCGCCAGATCGGCTTTTCGCTGGCCGTGCTGGCCATCGAGATCCCGCTGGGCATCCTGCTGGCACTGTCCATGCCGGCCAGCGGCTGGCGCGCTTCCGCGGTGCTGGTCATCATCGCGCTGTCGCTGCTGATTCCCTGGAACGTGGTCGGCACCATCTGGCAGGTGTTCGGGCGCACCGACATCGGCCTGCTGGGCGCCACGCTGTCCTGGCTGGGGGTGGACTACAACTATACGGGCAACGACGTCGACGCCTGGGTCACGGTGCTGGTCATGGACGTCTGGCATTGGACGCCGCTGGTGGCGCTGCTGTGCTACGCCGGCTTGCGCGCCATCCCCGACGCCTACTACCAGGCCGCCCGCATCGACGGCGCCTCGCGCCTGGCGGTGTTCCGCTATATCCAGCTGCCCAAGATGCGCGGCGTGTTGATGATCGCGGTGCTGCTGCGCTTCATGGACAGCTTCATGATCTACACCGAGCCCTTCGTGCTGACGGGCGGCGGGCCGGGCAACGCCACGACCTTCCTGTCGCAGTACCTGACGCAGAAGGCGGTGGGCCAGTTCGACCTGGGGCCGGCGGCCGCGTTCTCCATCATCTATTTCCTCATCATCCTGCTCTTGTGCTTCATCCTCTACAACTGGATGCAACGCGCCGGCACCACCGGCGGCTTTGACGAGGAGCGCTCAAATGCGTGAGAAAAATTCCCGCTGGCGCGGCGTCTTCCTGACCCTGTACCTGGTCTTCGCCATCCTGCCGCTGTATTGGATGCTGAACATGTCGTTCAAGACCAATACCGAAATCGTCAGCACCCTGACGCTGTGGCCGCGCGACTTCACCTTCGAGCACTACCGCACCATCTTCACCGACCCGGCCTGGTACTCGGGCTACATCAACTCGCTGATCTACGTGGTCATCAACACGGTGATCTCGCTGGCCGTGGCGCTGCCGGCCGCCTACGCCTTTTCGCGCTACCGCTTCATTGGCGACAAGCATGTGTTCTTCTGGCTGCTGACCAATCGCATGACGCCGCCCGCGGTGTTCCTGCTGCCGTTCTTCCAGCTCTATAGCTCCTTCGGCCTGATGGACACGCACCTGGCCGTGGCGCTTGCGCACCTGGTGTTCAACGTGCCGCTGGCGGTCTGGATCCTGGAGGGCTTCATGTCCGGCGTGCCGCGCGAGATCGACGAGACCGCCTACGTCGACGGTTATTCCTTCCCGCGCTTTTTTCTGACGATCTTCCTGCCGTTGATCAAATCGGGCGTGGGCGTGGCGGCGTTCTTCTGCTTCATGTTCAGCTGGGTGGAGCTGCTGCTGGCGCGCACGCTGACCTCGGTCAACGCCAAGCCCATCGTCGCCACCATGACCCGTACCGTATCGGCCTCCGGCATGGACTGGGGCGTGCTTGCTGCGGCGGGGGTGCTGACCATCGTGCCGGGCGGCATCGTCATCTGGTTCGTGCGGCATTACATCGCGAAGGGCTTCGCGATGGGCCGGGTGTAGAGGCAAGGAGGGCGCGCTCATGTTCAGCTGGATGGTATGGACCACTCCCGTCGCCGTGTTCTTTTCCTGCATCGTGCTGATGCTGGTAGGCATGACGGTATGGGAACTGAAATCGCCCACGGCCGAGCGCAAGGGCTTCCTGCCCCTGCGCACCACGCGCGGCGACCGCCTCTTCATCGGCCTGATGGCTGCGGCCTGGCTCAACCTGGCGTTCCTGGGGTTCGGCCAGAAGGCAGCGGAATGGTTTTCGCTGGACGAACCGCCATCGGTGTGGATCAGCTTCATCGCGTCCATGCTGCTGCTGGCTTTCGTCATGAGGAAAGGTTGAAGAGGGGCGCCAGACCCCTCGCGTATTCAAGCGGTTGGTAAGGACTATCGGCCAGCGTCTTCCCCGGCCAGCGGTCCGCAGCAAACGATGGGGAAGACTTATCGAGGAGACAGGTCATGAAATTGCGCATGCACGCCATGGCAGCCGCCATCGCCCTGATCGGGACGTCGGCGGCCTGGGCTGGCGAACCGGAAGCGAAGAAGTGGGTCGATTCGGAGTTCCAGCCTTCATCGCTGTCCAAGGACCAGCAAATGGCCGAGATGAAGTGGTTCATCGAGGCCGCCGCCAAGCTCAAGGCTAAGGGAGTGAATGAAATCAGCGTGGTGTCCGAAACCATCACCACGCACGAATACGAGTCCAAGACGCTGGCCAAGGCTTTTTCCGAGATCACCGGCATCAAGGTCAACCACGACCTGATCCAGGAAGGCGACGTGGTCGAGAAGCTGCAGACCTCGATGCAGTCGGGCAAGTCCATCTACGACGGCTGGATCTCCGATTCCGACCTGATCGGCACGCACTACCGCTACGGCGCCATCCTGCCGCTGTCCGACTACATGGCGGGCGCGGGCAAGGAATGGACCAACCCCAACCTGGACCTGAAGGACTTCATCGGCACCAAGTTCACCACCGCTCCGGACGGCAAGCTCTATCAGCTGCCCGACCAGCAGTTCGCCAACGTCTACTGGTTCCGGGCCGACTGGTTCGCGCGCCAGGACCTGAAGGACAAGTTCAAGGCCAAGTATGGCTACGAGCTGGGCGTGCCCACCAACTGGTCCGCCTATGAGGACATCGCCGACTTCTTCTCCAACGACGTCAAGGAACTGGACGGCAAGAAGGTCTATGGCCACATGGACTACGGCAAGAAGGACCCGTCGCTGGGCTGGCGCTTCACCGACGCTTGGCTCTCCATGGCCGGCGCTGCGGACAAGGGCCTGCCCAACGGCATGCCGGTGGACGAGTGGGGCATCCGCGTGGCGGACGACAAGTGCACCCCGGTCGGCGCGTCGGTCGCGCGCGGCGGCGCCACCAACAGTCCGGCTGCGGTCTATGCCCTGACCAAGTACGTGGACTGGATGAAGAAGTACGCGCCCCAGCAGGCCATGGGCATGACCTTCTCGGAATCCGGCCCGGTGCCGGCCCAGGGCCAGATCGCCCAGCAGATCTTCTGGTACACGGCGTTCACCGCCGACATGACCAAGAAGGGCCTGCCGGTGGTCAACGACGACGGCACGCCGAAGTGGCGCATGGCCCCGTCGCCCTACGGCCCGTACTGGAAGGACGGCATGCAGAACGGCTACCAGGACGTGGGCTCGTGGACCTTCTTCAAGTCCACCAACCCCGACAAGATGGCCGCGGCCTGGCTGTATGCGCAGTTCGTCACGTCCAAGTCGGTGTCGCTGAAGAAGTCCATCACCGGCCTGACCTTCATCCGCGACAGCGACATCAACAGCGAGTTCTTCACCAAGAACGCGGCGAACTACGGCGGCCTGATCGAGTTCTACCGCAGCCCGGCGCGCGTGGCGTGGACGCCCACCGGCAACAACGTGCCTGACTATCCCAAGCTGGCGCAGCTGTGGTGGAAGAACGTCGCCACCGCGGTCACGGGCGAAAAGACTCCGCAGGCCGCCATGGACAACCTGGCCAATGAAATGGATCAGGTCATGGCGCGTCTGGAGCGCGCCGGCATGGCGCAGTGCGCGCCCAAGCTCAACCCCAAGAGCGACCCCAGCAAGTGGCTGTCGGACCAGCACGCGCCGTGGAAGAAGCTGGCCAACGAAAAGCCCAAGGGCGAGACGATCGCCTATGAGAAGCTGCTGGATGCGTGGAAGCAGGGCAAGGTGAGGTAAGCCGGCCGAACGCTGCGCACGGCCTGGACCCGGCATCGCGCCGGGTCCTTTTTTTGCCCGTCAGTGTATGACGCGCGCCGCCTTGCGCGCGCGCTTGACTTCATACATGCGGGCATCGGCCAGGCGTACCGCCGCTTCAGCGTCCAGGCCGCGCGGATCCAGCGCCACCACGCCGACGCTGGCGCCTTCGTACGGGACGGTCGCCTCGCCGAGCTGGTAGCGGCCCACGGTGGCGGCGGTGGCGCGCTCTTCCAGGGAGCGGGCGGCTTCTTCGGCATCGCCGCGCGGCGCGTGCACGCCATGGGGGCCGTCCCCCGCTACCAAAGCAGGGCCGGGGCCGATCAGCACGAATTCGTCGCCGCCTATGCGGCCCAGCATGTCAGAGCCGCGCAGGGCCGCGGAGATCCGGCGCGATACCTCCTGCAGGAACACGTCGCCTTGCTGGTGGCCGTAGACGTCGTTGATGCCCTTGAAACCGTCCAGGTCGATCACGCCGACCAGCACGCTGCCGCCTTCGCGGATGGCGCGCGCCTGCAAGCGGTCGAGCGCCTCGTAAAGCGCGCGGCGGTTGGGCAGGCCGGTCAGGGTGTCGGTGAGCGCATATGACATGAGCTGGACGTTGGCCGCGTGCAGCTGCTCCATCAGCATTTCGCGTTCCAGGAAGCGGGCGATCACGCTGGAGAACAGTTTCAGCACCGATTCGGCCTGCGGTTCGATCTGGTGTCGCGTGGCGCTGGCGGCGCACAGGGTGCCGAACAGCACGCCGTCATCGGTGCGCACCGGCGCGCTCAGATAGGTTTGTATGCCCAGTTGCCGGGCCGCGTCGGAATCCGGCCAGCAGCTGGAGACATCGCTGGTGCACATGCGGCCTTCGTCCAGCGCGCGTTTGCACAGGGTGTCGTCCCAGGGCACGGACAGGCCTTCGGGGATTTGCAGTGTGCCGGCGTTGCGCGCGTAGCGGATGCTCTGGAGATCCGCCTTCAGGTCGATGGACGTGAGATAGGTGGATTCCAGCCCGGTCACCGCGCCCAGCATGTCCAGCAGCGGTCGCGTCAGCTGTTCGACCGACTTGGCCTCGGGCAGGGTGGTCGACAGTTCTGCAAGTATTGGATCCAGCACGGCGTCTCCAGGAAGCATGGGCATACGGTTGGGCATATGAACCTGCGGCCCGACGCTCCGTGAGGAGCGCGGGCCGCGCATGTCCGCCATTATGCACGCTGTGCCGCGGGTTGCATGTAACCCGCTCGCGGGACTACGCTGGACGTTCTACACGCGGCGGCCGGGCTCGATGCGTAGCGGCCGCCAGGGAGGCAGGCATGCATCACGCGAGCGAACTGCGCGGCCGGGTGGCCGTGGTGACAGGCGCATCTTCCGGCATAGGCCGGGCCATCGCGATCGGGCTGGCGGCCGCTGGCGCGCAGGTGGTGGTGAATCATCGCGCGGGCGGTGATTCTCAGGGGCGGGCCGCCGCCGTCGCCGAAGCGATCCAGCGGCAGGGCGGTTCGGCCGTCACCGCGGCCGCCGACATCAGCAAGGAGCCCGAGGTGGAGCACCTGTTTGCGCAGGTGCTGCAGCATTACGGGCGCCTGGACATCCTGGTCAACAACGCGGGCATAGAGCATCCCGCGCCGATTGCGGACATGACGCTGGCCGACTGGCAGCGCGTCATCGACGTGAACCTGACGGGGCAGTTCCTGTGCGCGCGCGCCGCTGCGCAGCAGTTCCAGTCACAGCCGGTCGACCCGGCGCGGCAGGGATTGGCGGCGGGCAACATCCTCTTCATCAGTTCCGTGCACGAGGTCATACCCTGGGCCTTCCAGGTGAATTACGCGGCGTCCAAGGGCGGCGTATCGATGCTGATGAAATCCCTGGCGCAGGAGCTGGCGCCGGCCCGGATACGCGTCAATTCGATTGCGCCGGGCGCCATACGCACGGCTATCAACCAGCCGGCCTGGGATACGCCGGAAAGCCTGGCCAGGCTGTTGCAGCTGATTCCCTACGGCCGCATCGGCGAACCCGAAGACGTGGCGCGGGCCGCCGTCTGGCTCGCCAGCGACGCCTCGGATTACGTCACCGGCACGACCTTGTTCGTCGACGGCGGCATGACGCTGTATCCCGAATTCCGGGGCGCGGGCTAGGCCATGTCCAAGCCCCTGGAAGACTATGGCTTGATCGGCAACATGCTGTCGGCTGCGCTGGTGGCGCGCGACGGCTCCATCGACTGGCTGTGCCTGCCGCACTTCGATTCCCCCGCCTGCTTCGCGGCGCTGCTGGGCGATGAACGGCACGGGCGCTGGCGCATTGCGCCGCACGCGCAGCGCTGCACGGTGTCGCGCCGTTATGTGCCGGATACCGCGGTGCTGGAAACGCGCTACGAAACCAGCTCGGGGACGGCGCTGCTGTACGACTTCATGCCCTTGAGCGACGACGACGAGCGCGCCGACGTGGTGCGCATCGTGCGCGGCGAATCCGGACACGTGCAGATGGACATGGAGATGGCGCTGCGCTTCAACTATGGGCAGGCCGTTCCCTGGGTGCGCCGGCGCGACTATGGCCTGAGCGCCATCGCGGGCCCCGACGCGGTCGAACTGCACACGCCGGTGGACCTGGCGGGGCACGAACTCACCACCACGGCGCGCTTCACCGTGCATCCGGGCCGGGTGGTGCCGTTTACGCTGTCCTACCACCGTTCGCACCGCACGCCGCACTTCGTGCCGGATCGCGTGGAAAGCATGGACCGCACCATTTCCTGGTGGCAGGAATGGGCCAAGCGCTGCCGCTGGGAGGGCAGCGAAGAAGGGCGCGAGGCCGTGGTGCGCTCGCTGATTACCTTGAAGCTGCTGACCTTCCAGCCCACCGGTGGCATCATTGCCGCGCCTACCACCTCGCTGCCGGAGGCCCTGGGCGGCAGCCGCAACTGGGACTACCGGCATTGCTGGCTGCGCGATTCGGCGCTGACCCTCTACGCCTTGCTCAATGCCGGCTACCGCGAGGAGGCCGAGGCCTGGCGCCAATGGCTGTTGCGCGCGGTAGCCGGGCATCCCGACCAGTTGCAGATCATGTACGGCATCGCGGGCGAACGCTGGCTGCCCGAACTGGAAATCCCCTGGCTGCCGGGCTATGAGGGCAGCCTGCCGGTGCGTCGGGGCAACGGCGCCGCCGGCCAGAGCCAGCTGGACGTCTATGGCGAACTCATCGAAACCCTGTATGCGGCGCGCGCCGCGGATCTGGCGCCGCTGGCCGAGGCCTGGCGCCTGCAGAACGTGCTGCTGGAGCCATTGAAGCGCCGTTGGCAGGACCTGGACCACGGCATCTGGGAAGTTCGCGGCGAGCGCCGCGCCTTCACCCATTCGCGCCTGATGTGCTGGGTGGCCTTCGACCGCGCGGTGCAATCCTGTGATCGCTTCGGCCTGCGCGGGCCGCGCGATGAATGGCAGCGGCTTGCCGACCGCATCCGGGCGGACATCTGCAAGCACGGCTACAACCAGGCGCGCGGCAGCTTCGTGCAGAGCTATGGATCTGATGAGCTGGATGCCAGCCTGCTGCTCATCCCCCAGGTGGGTTTCCTGCCCGCGGACGATCCGCGGGTGGCGGGGACGGTGCGCGCCATCGAGCGCGAACTGCTGCGCGATGGCCTGCTGCTGCGCTACTCCAATCAGCATGCCAGCGACGGCCTGCCGGGCGACGAAGGCGTGTTCCTGGCCTGCAGCTTCTGGCTGGCCGACGCCTACGTCATGCAGGGGCGCATCGATGACGCCGAACGCCTGTTCGAGCGGCTGCTGGCGCTGCGCAACGACCTGGGCCTGCTGGCCGAGGAATACGACGTAGGCCGGCGCCGCCTGGTGGGCAATTTCCCGCAGGGGTTCTCGCATATCGGGCTGGTCAATACCGCCTACAACCTGAGCCGGGCGAGCGGCCCGGCGCGTCAGCGCAGCGAGCAGGACGCGCCGCGGGAATAGGCCGCGCGGCGGCGTCCAGCGCCTGCCGGCGCGGTGTATTCTGGCGATCTGACGGCCGCCCCAAGTCGGGCGCCGAACCGCAGAACAGAGCAGGCCGCGCATCGGCCGCCACCGCATCCAGGAGAGACAAGCATGCTTTTGACCGACGAACAGCGCAGCGTCCAGGAAATGGCGCGCCGCTTCGCGCAGGAGCGCCTGGCGCCCAACTCGGAACGCTGGGACCGCGACCATCACTATCCCGCCGACGCCATCGCCGAAATGGCGCAGCTGGGCTTTTTCGGCATGCTGGTGCCCGAAGCCTGGGACGGCAATGACAGCGGCTATATCTCGTATGCGGTCGCGCTGGAGGAAATCGCGGCCGGCAATGGCGCCTGCTCCACCATCATGAGCGTGCACAATTCGGTGGCCTGCATGCCCATCCTGAAGTTCGGTACCGACGCGCAGAAAGAACAGTTCCTGCGTCCGCTGGCAACGGGCGAGCATATCGGCGCCTTCGCGCTGACCGAGCCGCAGGCGGGGTCGGACGCCAGCAGCCTGCACACCCGGGCGCGCCGCGATGGCGACGACTACATCCTGAATGGCGCCAAGCAGTTCATCACGTCGGGGCGCAGCGGCCAGGTCGTGATCGTATTCGCCGTGACCGACCCGGATGCCGGCAAGCGCGGCATCTCGGCCTTCATCGTGCCCACCGACACCCCAGGCTACAAGGTGCTGCGGGTGGAAGACAAGCTCGGCCAGCATGCGTCCGACACCTGCCAGATCGCGTTCGAGGACATGCGCATTCCAGCGGCTTACCGGCTGGGCGCGGAGGGCGAAGGCTACAAGATCGCCCTGTCCAACCTGGAGGGCGGGCGCATCGGCATCGCGTCCCAGTCGGTGGGCATGGCGCGCGCGGCCTACGAGTGCGCGCGCGACTACGCGCGCGACCGGCAGGCCTTCGGCAAACCCATCATGGAGCATCAGGCGGTCGCGTTCCGGCTGGCCGACATGGCCACGCAGATCCATGCGGCGCGCCAGATGGTGCTGCATGCGGCAGCCTTGCGCGAGGCCGGCAGGCCGGCGCTGACGGAAGCGTCCATGGCCAAGCTGTTCGCCTCCGAGATGGCCGAGAAGGTCTGCTCCGCCGCCATCCAGACCCTGGGCGGCTACGGCTATCTGAAGGACTTTCCGGTGGAACGCATCTATCGCGACGTGCGCGTCTGCCAGATCTATGAAGGCACCAGCGACATCCAGCGCCTGGTGATCGCCCGGGCCCTGTGAACGAAAGGCTAGGCCGGCAGGCGCCGGCCGCGCCGCGCCCACAGCGTGTAGACGACGATGTTGCCCACGATCAGCAAGGCCGCCAGTACGATCTGCGTGCCGCGGGTGATGCCTTCGGGGTAGATCAGCGCCAGTATGTAGTGTTCGATGAAGCCGCCGCCATAGCCTTGCTGGCCGGCCTGCTGGCGCAGCGAAATCTCCAGCGGCGTCAACGGGCAGATCCAGCCCATGCCTATCACCAGCGCGCCCCAGGCCAGCGCGGGCAGGTGCAGGTAGGCGATCCAGCGCTTCCACAACGCCAGCAGGCCGCCCAATACGACGAAGGCAACGAAGAGGCCGTGCACGATGAGCACCAGGTCGGCGAGCAGTCGATAGCTCATGGCCGTGTCCGCCTCAGGGCTTGAGGTCCCGCAGCAGCTTGGCCAGTTCAGGCGCGGTCATCAGCGACACGCCTTGCGACTTGGCGTATTGCAGGGCGTTGTCCGAGACCTCGCCCAGCGCAATGTAGATGGCTTCGCGCGCGCCGCGCTTCTCGCGCGCCGCCTGCAGTTCGCGCAAGGGTTCGACGCCGACGCGGGCGGCCTTCCAGCGCTTGGCGCTGACCATGGCGACATGGCCGTCCTTGCTCAGCGCGAAATCGGCGCCGGGCAATTGCAGGCGCTGCACTTCACAGCCGTCGCGGCGAAAGCCCGCTTCGACGGTTTTGGAAAATTCCGCCCAGGACATGCCGGCGGCGGCTTCGGCCACGGCCTGCACCCGCGCGCCCGAGGGCGCGCGCAATTGCTTGTAGGCCGCCATGATGGCGATGACCGCGAACGGCACCGCGGCGAACACGCCCATCGCGGCGTACTCCAGCGGCAGCGCGGCAAAGCCGGCGGCCGACAGCAGCACGGCCACGCCGGCGCTCATCCACCAGGGCGAGCGCAGCAGCACCGCAAAAATGGAGTTCTGGGACATCTTGAGTTTCATGGCGGCTCGCGGTGATGCGTGGTGTGGAGGGCTTCAGGCGTCTGCGTCGCCGGCGTCGGGGCCGCGCACGACGATGCGCACGTCGCCGCAGGTCACGATCTGGCCGGCGCGGATCTTGGCCGTCTTGCGGCTTTCGACCACGCCGCCCACGCTGACGTGGCCTTCGGCCACCAGCATCTTGCCCGCGCCGCCGCTGTCGCACACGCCGGTGGCCTTGAGCAGCTGGTTCACTTCAATATAGGGGCTGCCTTCGGCCAGCGTGAATTCGATGATGGGCATAGCGAGAGTCTGGTAGAGGTTGGGGGCGGGGCGCTCAGGCTTGGCCGCCGCCGTTGGCGCCGTCCTGGGCAGGGGCGGGGGGCTCCTGCGCGGCGGGACGGTTGTTGCTGGTTTCGGCGCGAGCCATCCAGGCGATCAGGGACGAACGCATGGCTTCCTCGACCGACATCTGGATGGGCTGGACCCATTCCTGCGGCACGAACACGGTATAGCCGCCGATCATGTAGCCCATCGGCAGGTATACGGCCACGCGCTCGCCCTGGGTGAACCCTTCGGGCAAGCCTTCCATGCTGCGGCGGGTGACCAGGCCGACCAGTTCCAGCTGCTGGCCCGGTACTCGCAGGATCACGACCTGCTGGGCGGTGTTCTTGGAACTGGGCGAAAAATAGTCCGCGAAGCTCTTGAGCGACGAATAGATGCTCTTGACCACCGGCAGGTTGGTGAACGGCATTTCCAGCAGCACCAGCACGCGCTGCACGCGTTCCTTGGACACCAGGTAGCCGATGGCCAGGATGCCGAGGATGCCCAGCGCCAGGCCCATGCCCGGCACATAGAACCCGCCGATGAAGGGGCGCAGGAAGGTCAGCGCCACGGCTTCGGTCCACGCCAGGAAGATATAGAGCAGGTAGATCGTCAGGGCCAGCGGCAGGACGGTGATCAGGCCGCGGAAGAAGTATTTATAGAGGCGAGTCATAGACATAGGCAAATAAATCAGGGTCGGATTACGCGGCAAAGGCACGCGCCGAAGGGCCGCCAGCATAGCAGCCGGCGCGGGCCCGACAGGTAACAATCGGCATGCGATCAGCGGAAGCGGCGCGCGCCTAGCGGTCCACGGGCAGGTACAGGGTCTCCTTGATCTCCTCCATGACCACGTAGCTGCGCGATTCAGCGGACGCGGGCAGGCGCTTGAGGATTTCGCCGAGGAGACGGCGGTATTCGTTCATTTCGGTCAGGCGGGCCTTGACCAGGTAGTCGAAGTCGCCGGACACCAGATGGCATTCCATGACTTCGGGCACGTACAGCAGCTCTTTCTTGACCTTGTCGAACACGTCGCCGGATTTGGCCGACAGCTTGATCTCCAGGAAGACGAGCAGGTTCTTGCCCAGCGCCGCCGGATTGACGCGCGCATGGTAACCCGTGATGACGCCTTCGCGCTCCATGCGCTTGACGCGGTCGGAGCAGGGGGTGGCGGACAGGCTGATCCGGTCGGCCAGTTCGGTCACGGAAATGCGGCCTTCCCGCTGCAGGATATCCAGGATTTTCAGGTCGATACGGTCTAGCTCGCGCATTTCACTTTTGGCGATCGAAAAACAGGAGGCGGCCGGGAAAAAGCACTGGCAAAGCAAAATCTTCAGTGCTTTTCACTGCTGAGAGGCCCATAGACTACCGAAATTCCTGAACAAAACCAATCACCGGAAAGAATCATGCACGTCATCGTCCTCGGCAGCGGCGTCATCGGCACCACCACCGCCTACTATCTGGCCCGCCAAGGCGCCAAAGTCACGGTGCTGGACCGCCAGCCTTCGGCGGCGCAAGAGACCAGCTACGCCAACGCCGGACAGGTTTCGCCGGGCTATTCCACGCCGTGGGCCGCGCCCGGCATTCCGCTGAAGGCCATCAAGTGGCTGTTCCAGAAACACGCTCCGCTGGCCATACGCCTGGACGGCAGCCTGTTCCAGCTGAAATGGATGGCGTCCATGCTGGCCAACTGTTCGGCCGAACGGTACTCGGTGAACAAGGAGCGCATGCTGCGCCTGTCCGAGTACAGCCGCGATTGCCTGCGCGAACTGCGCCAGTCCACCGGCATCCACTACGAGGAACGCACCCGCGGCACCTTGCAGCTGTTCCGCACCGAGGCCCAGCTGGAAGCCGCGCGCCGCGACATCGCGGTGCTGGAAGAAGTGGGCGTGCCCTACGAACTGCTGGACCGCAACCGCCTGGTGACGGCCGAGCCCGCCCTGGCGCGCTCGCTGCACAAGCTGAGCGGCGGCCTGCGCCTGCCCAACGACGAAACCGGCGACTGCCAACTGTTCACGACGCGTCTGGCCGAAATGGCCAAGGGCCTGGGCGTGGAATTCCGTTACGGCCAGACGGTGTCGGGCCTGAACACGGCCGGCGGCCAGATCACCGGCGTGCGCGTGGGCAATGAAGTCCTGACCGCCGATCGCTATGTCGCCGCCTTCGGCAGCTACACGCGCGACTTCCTCAAGCCGCTGGACCTGGACCTGCCGGTGTATCCGCTCAAGGGCTACTCGCTGACCATCCCCATGGCGGACGAATCGGCCGCGCCGGTTTCGACCATCCTGGACGAAACCTACAAGATCGCCGTCACGCGTTTCGACCAGCGCATCCGCGTGGGCGGCATGGCCGAGATCGCGGGCTTCGACCTGCGCCTGAAGGAGGCCCGCCGCAAGACGCTGGAACTGGTCGTCAACGACCTGTTCCCGGGCAGCGGCCACGTGGCCCAGGCCGAGTTCTGGACCGGCCTGCGTCCCATGACGCCGGACGGCACGCCGGTGGTCGGCGCGACCCGCTACGGCAACCTGTACCTGAACACCGGCCACGGCACGCTGGGCTGGACCATGGCCTGCGGCTCGGGCAAGCTGGTGGCCGATCTGGTCATGGGCCAGCGTCCCGCCATCCGCACCGACGGCCTGGGCCTGTCGCGCTATGACCGCAAGGCGGCGTCCAGCCAGTCGCTGGTGCTGGACGGCAAGAGCGCCTGATTCCGCTTGCGGCAAGCCGGCGGCGATTCTTCCGGATATCGCCGCCGGGACTGCGCATGGGCCATCTACAATGGCCCGCATGATCCATTTCCTGCACACCGCCGACTGGCAGATCGGCCGACAATACGGCCAGTTTGAAACCGACGATGCCGCCATGCTGGCCGAGGCCCGCTTCGACGTCGTCGCCCGCATCGCTGCGCTGGCCGCGGAGCGCGGCGTGGACGCCGTGCTGGTGGCGGGCGATGTGTTCGACACGCAGGGCGTGTCGGACCGCACGATACGCCGCCTGTTCGCGGCCATGGCCGCTTACACCGGCCCCTGGGTCATGATCGCCGGCAACCACGACGCCGCGCTGGCCGACAGCGTCTGGAGCCGGGCGATGCAGTTGGGCTGCATCCCTTCCAACGTGCATGTTCCGCTGCGCACCGGCGTGGTCGATCTGGCGGCGATCAATCTCGCCGTGCTGGCCGCGCCCCTGACGCAACGCCATACCTACGACGACGTGACCCAGGCCTTCGACGCGCTGGAAACCGAAGCCGGCCGCATCCGCGTGGGCCTGGCGCACGGCAGCGTGGCGGGCCGCCTGCCGGACACCATCGATGCCACCAATCCCATCGCCCCGGACCGCGCGGTTCGCGCGCGGCTGGACTATCTGGCGCTGGGCGACTGGCACGGCTGTCTGTCCATCGACGAGCGCACCTGGTACGCCGGCACGCCGGAGCAGGACCGCTTCCGCGGCAACGAACCGGGGTACGCGCTGCATGTGCGCATCGAGGCGCCGGGCGCCACGCCCGCCGTCGAGCGGCTGGCTACGGGCAAGTACCGCTGGTCGGCCTGGTCGGAAACGCTGAGCCTGCCCTCGGACGCGCAGGCGCTGGCCGCGCGCATGGCCGAGCTGCGCGCCGAGGATGTGCTGCGGCTGGACCTGCAAGGGCACGTCAACATGGAAACCTGGGAAGCGCTGCAACGCGCCGTGGACCAGGCCGCGGCGCAGGTGCGTGCGCTGCTGCCGGACCTGTCCGGCCTCATGCTGGAACCGGACGAAGCCGACCTGGCCGAACTGCGCGCCAGCGGCTACGTGGGCGAAGTTGCGGCGCAATTGCAGGCATTGCAAGCCGACCCGGAACAATCTGCGGTTGCGGGCGAGGCATTGCGGCTGCTGCTGCGGTTCCAGCGCGAAAGCGCCGCGCCGGGAGCCGCCAAATGAAGCTCTCGCGCATCGCCCTGGAAGAATTCCGCAAGTTCCGCCAGCCCATGGCGCTGGAAGGGCTGCAGGACGGCCTGAACCTGTTCGTGGGCCCGAACGAAGCCGGCAAGAGCACCGTGGCCGCGGCCATCCGTTCCGCCTTTCTTGAACGCTACAGCACCAGCAAGGTCGCTGACCTGGCGCCGCACGGCGAGTCCGGCGCGCGACCCAGCGTGGAACTGGAATTCACGCATGCCGGACACAGCTATGTGCTGAAGAAGCAATTCCTGTCGCGCGCGCGCTGCGAACTGTTGATCGATGGCGGCGCGCAACGGCTGGACGGCGAAGAGGCCGAGAACGCGCTGGCCGCATTGCTGGGCTTTGAACTGCCGGGACGCGGCCAGAGCAAGCCGGACCTGGCGGGCATACCGGGCCTGTTGTGGATCCAGCAGGGCGACGGCCAGAATCTGCAGGAAGCGGCCGGCCATGCGGGCGCGCATCTGCGTGAGGCCTTGACGCAGCTGTCCGGCGAGCTGGCTTCGGGCGATGGCGACCGCCTGTACGAGCGCGTGGCCGCCGAACGCGGCGCGCTGCTGGACGCACGCAATGGCCGCCCCAAGGGCGTCTACAAGGAAGCCGAAGATGCGCTGACGCGCGCCGCGGCCGAACGCGACGAGTGCGCGCAGGCCATGGCGCAGCTGAACGCCGACGTGGACCGCCTGGCCGAATTGCGCCGCGACCACGAGCGCGCCCAGGCCGGCGAGCCCTGGAAGGACTTCGAAGCCAAGGCGGCCGAGGCGCGTGCGCGCCTGGCGGCCCTGGCCAAGGAGCGCGAAGCCTTCGAAGGGCTGCGCCGCGAACAGGCGCAAGCCGCGCAAACGCTGGCGCTGTTGCAGGACCAGGTCCGGCGCGACCAGCAGGACGAGGCCGAACTCCAGTCGCTGGCCAGCGAGGCCCGCGCCGCGCGCGCCCGGGTCGAGGCCGCGCGCGAACCGCTGGCGCGCGCCCAACAGCAGCGCCAGGCGCATGCGGCCGCGGTGGACGCGGCGCGCCAGCGCGTTACTTCGGTGCAGGCCGTGGCCGACCGGCGCGACCTGGAGCATCAACTGCTCCAGTTGGGCGTGGAGATCGAACGCCTGGACGGCGCATTGAAGGAAGTCACCGCATTGATCGAGCAGGGCTCCGCGCTCAAGGCCGAGACCATGCGGATCGAAATCGCCGACGCCGACATCGAAGCCCTGCGCAAGAGCGAACGCGAACTGGCCAACCTGCAATTGCAGCAGCAGGCCAGCGCCACGCGCCTGTCCTATCAGCTGGAAGCGGGCGGCCGGGCGGTGCTGGACGGCCGGATGCTGAGCGGCGCGGACGAGGTCCTGCTGACGGCGGCCGCCGAACTGGAGCTGCCGGGCGTGGGGCGCTTGCGCATCGAGCCGGGCGGCAAGGACTTGCCCGCGCTCAAGCGCGAAATCGACGCGGCTCGGGCGGCCAGCGCGGCCTTGCTGCAGCGCCTGGACGTCGAGAGCCTGGCGCAGGCCGAGCAACGCTACGCCCGCCATGGCGCCTTGCTGCGCGAGCTGGACGGCATGCGCAAGACGCTGGGCATCCATGCGCCCAAGGGCGTGGACGTTCTGCGTGGCCAGCGCGACGACGCGTTGGCACGTCGCGTGCAATTGCAGGAACGTTTGGACAAGCTGCCAGCTGCGCCGCAGGCGGACGGCGGCGGCGATCTGCCCGGGGCGCTCCAGGCCCTGCGCGAGGCCGAGGCGGTTTCGGCGCAGGCCGAGACCGCGCTGGCCGCCGCACAGCGCACCATGGACACCGACGGCGCGCGCGCCCAATTGCTGGAAAACCAGACGGCGGCGCGCAGCGCCGAGCTCCAATCGCCCGAGCGCGCGACGCAGCGGCAGGCCCGCGCAGGCAGGCTCGCCGAGGTCCGCAGCAGCCACGACGAACTGGAGCGCCGCGTGCGCGAGGCGCAGGCGGCATTGGCTGGCCACCGTCCCGAGCTGGTCGAACAGGATGTGCAGCGCTACGAGAAGTCCGCCGCGATCGAGCGCGAGGCGCAGCACAAGCGCCACGGCGAAATCCTGCAGTTGCAAGGCAAGCTGGACCAGGCGGGCGCCCAAGGGCTGGGCGAACGCCTGTCTGAAGCAGAGGCCGCCTGCGAACGCCTGGAACGGCGGCGCGACGACTTCGCCCGCCGCGCCGCTGCGCTGGAACTCCTGCAAAAGCTGCTGGCAGACAAGCGCGCGGCGGCGACGCAACGCCTGCAAGCGCCGCTGGCGCGCCGGCTGAACCACTACCTGGCGCTGCTGTTTCCGGAAGCCGACCTGCGACTGGACGATGCCTTGCTGCCCGCCGCGCTGCGCCGCGCGGGCGGCGAGGACCAGCTGTCCGCGCTCAGCTTCGGCACGCGCGAACAACTGGGCATCCTGGCCCGCTTCGCCTATGCCGATCTGCTGCGCGAAGCAGGGCGGCCGACGCTGCTGCTGCTCGACGACGCGCTGGTCCACACGGACGACGCGCGGCGCGACTTCATGAAGCGCGCGTTGTTCGACGCGGCCACGCGGCATCAGATCCTCATGTTCACCTGCCATGGCGAAGCCTGGCGCGACATGGGGGTGGAGCAGCGGCGCATCGCTTGACCGCGCCGCGCGCAGCCGGTAGGCTACGCCCCATGCCTGCCCACACGCTCCTCGCCGATTCCGCATCCGCTGCCCGCGCAGCGGATACGCGTGCGCGTGTGCTGTCCCGGCGCTCCGCAGTTTCCCCCGGTTTTTCTCCTGTCGTGTCCACGGTGGTATCGCCGCCGGTCGCGCCGCCTTGCGGCGTGGTCTCGGGTGCTTACCCGCCTAGCGCGGTCGTCGTCGGCTGACGCCGTCCGCAACGCGACTCCAGCCTTTTTTCAAAAAGCTTCGTCAGACGTCCTGATGCATATTGCATCCGTCTAGCGCATGCTTATGCCCGCTTGCGCGGGCGGGGCTGGAGCCTGTTCATACCCCGACAGGTAGAAACCTCATGTCTTTCGATAGATCTGCGTGGACCTCCTATGGCTCCACTTCCTTGTTCGTGCTGCTGTGGAGCGGCGGCGCGATTTTCGCCAAGTGGGGGCTGTCCCACGCCTCCGCCTTCGGCTTCCTGCTGTTGCGCTTCATCCTGGCGCTGGCCGCACTGATGCTGTTGTGCGCGTGGCGGCGGCGCTGGCTGCCAGAGCCTGGCACGCGTCTGACGGTCGCGGCCACTGGCCTGCTGCTCATCGGCGGCTACTCCATCTGCTATCTGCTGGCGCTGGACCACGGCATCACGCCGGGCGTGCTGGCCACGCTGCTGGGTGCGCAGCCCATTCTGACGTTGGCGGTGATGGAAAGGCGTTACTCATTGCCGCGCGTGGCGGGCCTCGGCCTTGCCTTGTGCGGGCTGGTGATGGTGGCCTACCAGAGCATAGGCATGGCGCGCTTTTCCGCGGCCGGCATGGCCTACGCGCTGGCCGCGCTGCTTTGCATGACCAGCGGCGCGATGCTGCAGAAACGCGTGCGCCAGGCGCCCATGGACGTCATGCCGTTGCAGTACTTCGTCAGTCTGGCGTTGTGCCTGCTGTTCGTGCCATTCCAACCGATCCGCGTGGAGTGGGTGATCGGTTTCATCCTGCCGCTGATCTGGATGGGCCTGGTGATCTCGGTGGGCGCGACCCTGCTGTTCTACCGCATGATCCAGGCTGGCAACCTGGTCAACGTCACCAGCCTGTTCTATCTGGTCCCGGCCGGCACGGCGGCCCTGGATTACCTCATCCTGGGCAACCGGTTGTCGGCGTTGAGTCTGGGCGGGATGGCGGCGATCCTGCTGGGCCTGATGCTGGTGTTGCGCAGTCCGGCGCCAGCGGCGAGTTCATAGCCGACAGACGGGAGCTCGCGTCTCTCGTGGTCTGCGGGCTCCTCACAGAAGCACTGCGGTGGATTACCTTCGTGGCCCAGTACTTTCTAATAGTTTTTAGTTGGTTGAAAAAAAACTATTTTTCTAAGTCGAGTCGACGATGTTTCAAACAAGAGCATTCCGTGGATTGATGAAAAAAAATAGAGAGCATTATGTTTTTTCTGTGATCGGAGCATCCGGATCGGGTTCGAGCTTCGTCGGCGGAATTTTTGCCGAAGTGCTTCAGGCTATGGGAATGGCGCATGTGGGCCTGTGCGGGGATGCCTTTCATCGTTTTGACCGGGCGGGCATGCTGCGCCTGTCCACGGAACGGAGTGCGGGCGAAGCGAGGGTGCTGACGCATTACCACCCGGCCGCTAATCTGCTCGGCGATCTGCAAAGCCTTTTCAAAGATTTCAGATCCTCGGGCAAAGGCAGAATCCGTTCATACGTGCACAACTGGGCAGAATCAAAGCTCCATGGATTTCCACCTGGATGTTTCACGCCATGGAGGGAAATTCCTCGCAATACCAAAGTGCTGTTGTACGAAGGTCTGCACGGCGGGATGATCGCAGAGGATGTGAATATCCCCGCGCATACCGATATTCTGGTTGGAGTGGTGCCTGTGATAAACCTTGAATGGATGCAGAAAATACGGCGGGATGTTCGCGATCGGGGGTATTCGTTGGCGGCGAGCATCGGGGCGATCCAGGAGCGGATTCCCGATTACATTGAGCATATATGTCCGCAGTTCTCCAGGACCACCATCAACGTGCAGCGCATTCCCTTGATCGATACATCCAATCCCTTCACCGACAGGGGGCTTCTGTCCGAAAGCGATACGCAGTTGGTGGTTAGCGCGCCGTTGGGCCGGAACGATCGGATATTGTCCAGCATAGAAGCCGTCACTGGAAATTATCTGCTGCAAAGATCGCGCTCAAGCCTGGTTTTTCCGGGTACGGATACGCGAGATGTCTTGGCCTTGATATTCAGGAATTTGATTAATGAACGGGTTTCAGGGAGGCCGGAGGTCATATCGGGCTCTACTCAGTAGGCCTACGCGGCAATGAAGCTGGCAAGCAGGGAAAGAGCTACGGAGACTGTCGTTGAAATCGTCACGGAATTATTCTAGATATTTGGGACTTGGTCTTAATTTCAATCCGAAAGCGCATGTGCTGGCTTCCTATGTGGTGAAGCGACATGCCGCGTCCAGGTTGGAGGGCTTGGCGTTCTTGGGCGCCATTGCGGCGGAATCTTCAACGGGCACCTGGATCGAGGTCATGACGTCGCAGGGTCAGTCGAACCGCTTGGCGGGAAAAGTCTTCTATTACGACGAAGCGCATGACATCGCACATATCGCGTATCCGGCGGATTTGTTCGAGCCAGGAAACCTGAGTCAGCTCTTGACGGTCATTGCCGGCAATGCTTTCGGGTTGGCAGATGTTTCCGCGTTGCGGTTGATCGACGTCAGTTTTCCGATCGATTATGTGAAATCCTATCCAGGCCCGCAATTCGGAGAAGATGGAATCTATTCGCTGTTTTCGCAGAATGAGCGCCAACCTCTGTGCGGCGCTATTGTCAAACCGAAATGTGGTCTGAGTGCCGAGGAACATGCCACCGTATGCTACGACGCCTGGATTGGCATGGCGGATGGCGGCGACGTGGATGGTGTCGATTTCGTCAAGGATGACGAAGCGATTACGCATAATCCAGCCGCAGGCAGCGGCTTCGAGCAGCGGCTTGAGGCCACGATGAATATGCTGCGCCGGGCTGAGGATCGCACAGGGAAGAGGAAAATCTACGTTCCAAATATCACCTCATCGAATATCAATGAGTCGCTCAGGCGCGCGGAGTTGGTCAATAAGGCCGGGGGCGTGGCTGTGATGGTTGACTTCGTGATCGGAGGTGGCGCTCTGCTGCACACCTTGCGCCTGGAGGGTCTCGGTTTGGTCATACACGGACATCGGACATTGTTCGCAGCCTTGCACCGGGCAGAGAGATTTGGAATTGATTTCATGGTCTGGACCAAGATCTTCCGCATGATAGGCGGGGACCAGATGCATTCAGGTACACCGGCCCTTGGTGTGATGGAAGCGAAAAGCCAGGATGTGATTGAGATCGTACGCAATATGAGAGAGCAAATTATCCAATATGCTCCCCGCGCAGATGGACGCCTGGGGCAAGACTTCGAGGGCGTGAAGGCGACACTGCCAGTGTGTGGGGCAGGGCTGGATCCGTTAAGCGTTGAGCCCCTGGTCAACGTACTCGGATCAAGCCTGCTGATGATCGCGGGGGGCGACATACACGGGCATCCCTATGGAACGCGGGCAGGTGCTGCCTGTATGAGGGAAGCTGTCGCCGCGGCGGCACGGAAGGTGCCGCTTTCCGAGTGGGCGGTTCAGAGGAAGGCTCCCTGGTTGGATTCGGGCTTGTCGCACTTCCAGGCGTTTGACAAGCAGTCACCGAATGCTGCGCGCGGCGTCATGTAAAGGGCACAAGGGCATGAACGCAATCGATACACTGTTCCTGTACGACCCGAAATTCTACTTGGTGGCCATTCCAGCAGTTCTATTGAGGGGTGTTTCGAAAGCTGGATTCGGTAGCGGGCTGGGAGGATTTAGCCTGCCTCTACTTATCACCGTCTTGCCGCCGACACAGGCGGCCGCGATCTTGCTACCTATCCTGTGCCTGATAGATATCGCCGGATTCGGCGCCTATTATAAAAAATGGGATTCGCAGAGCTTGAGGGTTATCCTGCCGGGCGCGCTTCTGGGTACGGCCGCTGGCTGGCTGGTGTTCGATACGCTTAGTGACGGGCTCATTATTTTCCTCGTCGGGATCATCGCACTGGTTTTTTCGACGAAAGGATTGCTCAAGTCTTCGACATCAGCGGCTGCGCTCCCTGGCTCTCGTGCTCGTGGCACGTTCTGGAGCGCGTTGTCTGGATTTACGAGTTTCCTATCGCATTCTGGCGGACCTCCGATTCAGGTTTATCTGATTCCCCTGAAATTGGAAAAGGAAAAGTTCATCGCGACCATCAACATATTTTTCATGTTGACCAATATGTTCAAGATTGTTCCGTATGCTTTGTTGGGGCAATTTTCAAAAATAAATATGATCGCTAGCGCGCTGATGCTACCCTTGGTGCCAATAGGCGTCTGGTGCGGATTATGGTTGCAGCGGCGCATCGATGCGAAGTCGTTTTATGCGATCGTCCAGATCTGTCTCTTGTTGACGGGGCTTCTCATGATGTACGAGGGGGGGCGGAAACTATGGGCATGACCACACAGCCCCCGGCCAGCGCGCCGGCGTTGAATGCGTACTTTGAGGCTTGCCGTCTTGATCATGCGACAGCTGAATTCAACCCGGTGCCCGGCCAGGTTGTTCAAATTCGTCGATCTTTGGCCTTGGGTGTTGGCGACACCGGCAAGAAACCCGCAATGAGCGTGCCGTCCGCGGGGGCAATCTATCCCTGCGCGGTGTTCGGTCTCTACGCCGGCGCTGCGTTCAATGGGGTATTTTGCATTCACCAGCGCGATGGAGAGATGCGGCAGCTTGTCTGCACGGCGGAACAAGGCGAAATCGCCGCCAGATTGCCTCAGTCCGTGCGCGAAGGGGATTTGATACTGATCGTCGCCGCGAAGCCCTCAAGCTCCATGTTGAAATACGGCGAGCGCGGCTATCTCTACAGCATATTGGACGCGGGCCACATGGTCGGCAATCTGGCGATAAGTCTCCGTGCGCAATTGAACACTGTCGCTATTTATGGCAACTTCGACCGTGTCGGCTTGGAGGATTTGTTGGGACTCAGGGGGCTCTTGTTCGAAAGCCATGCCTTGATTGTCGTGCCGGGAACGGGAGCGGGCGCGGACAGAATAGCCGATCCAGAGTCGCTGCCTCTTGCAGAATTCACGATGCTTGCTCATGACAGGCGCGCGTGGGAACGCCTTGAGTCGGCTGGCATGCTTCCCCGATACACCCTCGAGCAGACCTTGGTCCCTGCGCCGTCGTCGCGCGACCCGAAATTGAACGATGTCTACCTTTCGTCAGGCATGAGGCGCAGAAGTTCGGCCCGCGGGTTTTATGATCAGTTGCTGCCGCTGGACGTGCTGCAAGGGGTTTTTCATAAATCCAAGTTCCGTAGCCAGTGGATATCGAGTCGAGACGAATTTCCTGTGAGTGTGCGCGCCGTGCTGCGTTCGGCAAGCGGGGTGAAACTCTATGAGTGCGTCGGCGAAGCGCTGCTTTCGGGAGTATGTATGGACGCTGGGCAGGCGCCAGCATGGGCAGACGTGTGCATGCGGCAGAGCTTTGTAGAGGCGAGTTCGGCAATCATCGCGTTCTATATCGATAGAGCCATCGCAGATACAGCCGAGGACCTCGTGAATTTGAAGTGCGCGCTAGCCAGGACTGGCGCCTATGCCCAGTGCTTTTATCTTGCGGCCGCGGGCGCTGGACTCGGCATTACTGCGATCGGAGCATACGACGACCGACTCGCCTGCCAACTCTTCGGTCTGAATGGCCAAAAAAGAGTCCTATATCTACTGGTGCTTGGACAGGAAAATCCGACGAGCCAGAAGCTCGACCGCGCATCCCGGGCCTTTTCCCACGGCGATAAGGCTTCAATAGTCTTTTAAGCATCAACCATCCCCCTGTAGCAGCGTCACGGATGCCTCGCGGGCTGAGGCGCGTACTGCCCTGCCAGCTCTTTTTTTAAGGGTTTTCCCCGGGTATCGAAGAAAAATACCAAGTAGTATGTTCTCATCCAGCCAATTAAATACTCGTTAGTATGTTGCTGGAGACAACGATGTCCGTGATCTGGAATCCCCCGCTCGACCCGCAGGCAAGCGCCTGGCGCGACAAGGCCGCCGACCTGACCGCGTGGGCGTTCGCGCCGGCGGCCGCCGCCATAGACCGGGAACAACGCTATCCCGTGGAGCACCTGGCGCCGTTGCGGGAAAGCGGGATCTCGGGACTCTTCATTCCAGCCGAGTACGGTGGCGCGGGCGCATCGCTGACCTCGCTGGTGGCTGTGGTGGAAACCGTGGCTCAGGGCTGCGCCTCCACGGCCGCCATCCTGGCGGCGCTGTCGCTGGGCGCGTTTCCGGTCATCCTGGGAGGCACCGCCGAACAGAAGATGGTGCTGCTGGGCGGTTTGGCGCGCGACGGCCACGCGGTCAACTTCGCCCTGAGCGAGCGCGGCGCCGGTTCGGATGCGGCGGCCCTGTTGACCACAGCCGTGCCCGAGGGCGACGGGTGGCGCATCCGGGGCGAAAAATGCTGGCTGGGCAACGGCGGGCATTCGCGCCATTTCATCGTGTTCGCCCGCACGGGCGAGCCGGGCGCGCGCAACAACATCAGCGCATTCGTGGTCGACCGCGACGCAAGCGGCGTGGTGGTGGACCACTACGAAGACAAGATGGGCATACGCGGCACCACCACCACGAACCTGGACACCTGGGTCGGCGCTGAAAGCGTGGTCGGGACGCTGGGAGAAGGGCTGAAGCTCGCCTTGGCGACTTTGAGCATCGGCCGCGTGGTGGTGGCGGCCCAGGCCAACGGTATCGCCTTGTGCAGCTATGCCGAGGCGCGAGACTTCGCGGTGCAGCGCCAGACCTTCGGGCGCAGCATCATCGACCACCAGGGCGTGGGCTTCAAGCTGGCCGACGCCGCCACCGCGCTGTCGTCCTCGCGGATGATGACCTACGAAGCCGCGCGCGCCTACGACGCTGGGCAGGACATCGGCACGCTGGGCGCGATGGCCAAGCTGCTGGCCAGCGAAACCTCGCACAGCGTGGTGGACGACGCGATGCAGATTCTCGCCGGACGCGGCTATGTGAAGCCCAGCGCGGTGGAACGCTGCTACCGGGACCAGCGCATCACCGAAATCTACGAAGGCACCTCCGAAATCCAGCGCGTGGTCCTGGCCCGCGCCATCAAGAAAAGCGCAGGCGCTGCGGCGCAGCGCGGGGAGTTCGCATGAAAGCCAAGACTGCCATTCCTTATGACGAGATGCCCCTGCGGCAAGTGGAGCTGCTGGACGCGGCCGCGCATGCCTTCACCGAAATGGGATTCGCGGCGACCACGATCGATTCGGTCGCCGACCTGATCGGCGTCACGAAAGGCAGCGTCTATTACTACTACCGCAGCAAGACCGACCTGTTCTTCGCCGTGCACCGGCGCGCCATGCAGTTGAACCTGGACACGGTGACGCCGCTGGCGGAGGACGAGGCCGCGTCGCCGCCTCAGCGGCTCTGGAACATGGCCCATGCCCACACGCATCTGATGATGGCGCACCTGCCGTACCAGCGCGTCACCGTGCAGGGCGTCGAACTGCACCTGGCCGGACGCACCACGGCGAACCAGCGTGCCGAGCTGGAAGAACTGGTGCGGCAGCGCGACCGCTACGAGTCGCTGTTCCGCAGCGTGGTCGAGGCGGGCATGGCGACCGGAGACTTCCGGCGCGGTCCGCCGGCCTTGCAGGTCAAGCCGCTATTGGGCGCCTTGAACTGGACCACCATGTGGTATCGCCCCAGGGCCGGCGAATCCGAAGCGGATCGCGAAGCCATCGCGCGCGACATCGCGGATTTCGCTGTCGCGTCCATGCAATCCCTGCTGCCCGGTTCCGTGGCGGTTCCCACTGGAGTGAATGGCCATGCATGACATGCAATCCGAGGAACGCGGCTGGCGCGCGGTTTCCGAGTGGTATCACGCATTCTTCACCGGCATCGTCCTGTCGGCCGTGACGCGCCGCGGCACGGCGCGCGCGGCCGAACTGGTCTACGAAATCTTCTGCCGCCAGCGCAACGAGCGCTTCCTGCCGGGCCTGAAGAAGCTGGGCATCGCGCATCTGCCGCCCGCGGTGGCGGCGGCGCAGTACCACTACCTGTCCAACCATATCGGCGGCGTGGCGGTGCAGTACATGTACGAGTCCGACCGCAAGGCCTGGATACGCTATTCCGCGCCGCGCTGGATCTGGTCGGGCACCGCGCTGTGCGCGATACCGTCGGAGGTGTCGCGCGCCATGCTGGCGGGCTGGCATGCGCAGAACGGCGTGTCGCTTAACAATCCGCGGCTGGGTTTCGTATGCACCAAGCAGGCTGTCGACGGCCAGTCGGGGCTGGAGGGCTACTACTACGAGTACGACCGCGACCTGCAGCCGCATGAACGCCTGCGCTTCAGCCGCAATGAGGACGCGCCCGATTTCGACGCCGCTGCCGCACCGACGCTGCCCACCGTGGATTGGCCCGCGACGCGCCTGGCCAAGGCCAGCCGCAACTACGCCATGGAGTACGTGCGCAGCGCCTTGCCGGTGGCGGTGAATTTGTGGGGGCCGGAGGAAGCGACCGCGCTGCTGCACCTGACGGGAAGAATGATAGGCATGCAGTTCTATCACGAGACGGCGCGGGCGCTGGGCGTGGGGCAGGATAGTTCCGCGCTGCAGTTCGGGCGCTTCATGGTGGCGCTGGCGCAAGCACAGGGCGACACGTGCCAGTTGAGCGAAACGGCGGAAGGCGTGCGCGTGACGCAACACGGCTGGAACCTGATGGACGCTGTGGCCGATGCACACCCCTGCGTGGCGCAAGCCTGGAACGGCCTGCTGGAAGGCGCGCTGGATGCGCATAATCACCGGCTTGCGCTGCGCATGAACACGCAGGCGGGCGCGCAGGGTAGGGAATTCAGCTGGCTGATCGCCCGCGCTTCGGCCTGAGCCTGAAATCGAAGGAGACAGACTTATGCATAGCAGCGATACCGGCGGCGCGCTCGCCGGCCTGCGCGTCATCGACGCGTCGCGCGTCCTGGCAGGGCCATTCTGCGGCCAGATGCTGGGCGACCATGGCGCCGACGTAATCAAGATCGAATCGCCGGAAGGCGATGAATGCCGCGGTTTCGGTCCCCCGTTCGTGGACGGCAGTTCGGCCTATTTCCGCGCCGTGAACCGCAACAAGCGCAGCATGGTGCTGGACCTGAACAGCGAAGCCGGCCGCGAGACGTTCTGGCAATTGCTGGAAACGGCCGACGTGCTGATCGAGAACTTCAAGGCCAGCACGCTGCGCGCTTGGGGCGTGGCCGAACCGTCCGCCATCACCGAGCGCTTTCCGCGATTGGTCCATTGCCGCATCACGGGCTTCGGCGACGATGGCCCGCTGGGCGAATTGCCCGGCTACGACGCCGCGGTGCAATCCATGGCCGGCCTGCTCAGCATCAACGGCGAGGCGGGTGGCGAACCCTTGAGGCTGGGCGTGCCGGTGGTTGACCTCACCACCGGCATGAACGCCGCGATCGCCGTGCTGCTGGCCCTGCAGGCCCGGCACCGCACGGGGCGCGGCCAGATGGCGGACGTGTGCCTCTACGATTCCGCCGTATCGGTGGCGCATCCGTTCCTGGCCAATTACCTGGCGTCGGGCAATACGCCGCGCCCCAGCGGCAACGGGCATCCCAACATCGTGCCCTACAACGTTTACCAGACCCGGACCTGCCCCTTGTTCATCGCGGTCGCCAACGATCGCCTCTTCACCAAGCTGTGCACGCAGCTGGGCATTGCCGACATGGCGCAGGACGAACGCTACAAGTCCAACGGGCAAAGAGTGGTCAACCGCGAAGCCGTGGATGCGGCGCTGGCCCAGGCGTTCGCGCAGGTCGATGGCGAGGCGTTCGGCAAGCAGTTGCTGGCGCAGAACGTGCCGGCCGCGCCGATCCTGGACATGGCATCGGTGGCCGCAGCCGCCCATACCGAGCATCGCCAGATGGTGGTCCGGCGCGACGACTACCACGGCCCGGGCATACCGATAAAACTGTCCGGCACGCCGGCGGCCATACGCCGGGGCCCGCCGCGCTTGGGCGAAATGAACGCCGCAACACCGCCGTCAGAGCGGTAAGGCGAACCAGGCAGTACCCATAAAACCAGGAGACTAGACCATGAAAACGATTCGATTCGCGCTGTTGGCATGCGCGCTACTGAACCTGTCCGCGCAAGGCGCGGCGCAGGCCGAGACCTATCCGGGCGACAAGCCCATCAAGATCGTCGCGGCTTTTTCGCCAGGAAGCGCGACCGACACCAGCGCCCGCATCATCGCGGAAGAACTGCGTAAGGACCTGAACGCCAACGTGATCGTCGAGAACAAGCCCGGCGCCCAAGGCCTGATAGGCACCGAGTATGCGGTGCGTTCGCCGGGCGACGGCTACACGCTGACGATCTCCAGCAGTTCGCTGAACTCCATCAATCCGGGGCTGTTCAAGAAGCTTCCCTACGATGCGCAGAAGGACTTCAGCCACGTGTCGCGCCTGACCACCATGCCCATGCTGCTGCTGGTGCGCGCGGACGGTCCGTACAAGGACTTGGCCACGTTCGTGAAGAAGGCGGCCTCGGGTTCCTTGAACTACGGCTACGGCTCGCCGGGCGGGCAGGTCGGCGCGGCGGCGTTCAACCGCATTGCCGGCGTGCGCGCGGAAGGCGTGCCGTACAAGAGCCAGCCCCCGGCGTTGACGGACCTGGCAGGCGGGCAGGTCGATTACGTGATGGCGGACCTGTCGGTCGCCACGCCGCTGCTGCGCGGCGGCAAGCTGCGGGCGCTTGCCATCAGCACCGAGCGCCGCTTGCCGGACCTGCCGGATGTGCCAACCTTTGCCGAAACGGAATATAAGGATTTCGACCTGGTGGTATGGGTAGGCCTGGCCGGTCCCGCCGGCATCCCCCAGCCTATACTGGAGCGCTTGAACAAGGCGGTGAACGACGCGCTGGCGCGTCCCGAGGTGCAGCAGAAGTTCGCCGCCCTGGGCATGACGGCCGCGCCGAACACGCAGGCGCAACAGCAGGCTTTCGTGGAGGCGCAACTGGGTACCTGGGGCCGCCGCATGCAGGAAGCGAACATCAAGCCGGAGTAGGCGGCTTTTCGCCCCGGCTGCGCCGGGGCTGCGGTTATGCGTAGGCGGCGCTGTCCTGGCCGTCCCAGTGCCCGCTGACCAATTGCTCGGGCCGGCTCTGCGCCACCACCCGCGCGCAGGCGGCCCAGGCGTCCAGGCGGACGCTCAGGCCGGCGTAGATGCCGTGGCCCGCGCCGGCCTCGATCACGCCTTCGGCCTGCACGCCTTCGCCTGCCCGGATCGCGCCTTCGGCGCGGATGTCCTCGCCGGCGATCAGGCCCCAGCCGGAAGCGAGGTGCTCGCCGCACTGGATGGAGCCCCCGGCCTGGATGCCGCAGGCGGCGTCGATTTCCTTTTCGGCGCGCACGTCGCCGCCGGCCTTGATGCCCTGGCCGCATTTGATGGCGCCTTGCGTCTGGATGTCCTGCCCGGCATGCAGGTGGCCGGTCACGGCCAGGTCCTGGCCGGCGCAGATGTCCCACTTGGCGCGCACATTGCCGCCGCAGTCCAGGCGCGTGGCGGTTTCGATGCCCCAATCGGCGCTGATGTCACCGCCTGCGCGCAGGTTGCCGCCGCTGGCGATGTTGGCGTTGGCGGTGATGTTCTCGCCCGCCTGGATGGTTTCGCCGGCGCGGATGCCGCCGCCCGTGACGATGCTGCGCCCGGCGCGCACCACGCTGTCCACATTGATGCCCATGCGCACTTCCAGCGTGCCGGCGAACACGATGGCATTGGCGTCGACCGAATCCAGCCGCAGCACCGCGTCGGTGGGGCCGAACTGGTCCAGCAGCCAGCAGGCGTCGCTGACGCGGCCGTCAGCGACCAAGGCGTCAAGCACGGCCTGGTAGTCTCCCTGGCCGTTGTGGTCGCGGATGAACCATTTGTAGCCGCCCGCGCAGGGGTTCTTGGCTTTGACGAAGTTCTTGGTGAGTTGCATGGCGCTTGAATAGGTCGGTGCGTGGCCTGGCCGCAAGCCTGCGTTGGCGTTGCGGATCGAGGGACGAGACGCGGATCCCGGCCACGCGGCAGGGCGTCCGCCGGCCGGCAGCAAGGCTGCCGGATGCGCGAATGTGCGCAGGCAGCCGGCGGCGGGCCGGTGCAGGAATCAGAAAGGGGAAAAGCGGGCGATTAGCCGGGCTTGGAGCGCGCGTAGGCGGAGCGCGCGGCGACTTCCTGCGAGCTCAACAGGGTCGAGCGCAGGGCGCAAAGCGCGCAGGCGGCGCAGGGAGGGGGAGAAAGATGGGATCGCACGGTCGCACATGCTACCACCGGGGCGATTGCAGTCAAGCGCAGCCCTTGGAACGTTGGGGGCGCAAGGCGGGCGCGAAAAAAAACCGGCCTGGGAAACAGGCCGGCCTTGGGGCGGCGCCGGACCGGGCCGGCGCGCTGTCCGCTGACGATCAGTTGGTCGACTGGATGTTGCGTTCCTTGGCGATGCGTTGGCGCAGTTCCAGCTCGCGCTTGATCTGGGCGGCGTATTCGGCGGGCGTGTTGCCGTCCACCAGCGAGCCGCCGTCGGCCAGGCGCTGCACGATCTTCGGATCCTTGAGCGCCTTGACGGTGGCGTCATGGATGCGGTCGACCACCGCCTGCGGGGTGCCGGCGGGCGCTACCAGGCCGTACCAGGCCATGTTGTCCATTTCCGGCAGGCCGCCTTCGGAGAAGGTCGGCACGTCCGGCAGCGCGGGCAGGCGCTTGGGCGCGGCCACGGCCAGGGCGCGCAGCTTGCCGGCCTGGATGTGGGGCATGGACGAGGGCAGGTTGTCGAACTGGGCGTTGACCTGGCCGGCGATCACGTCATTGAGGGCCGGACCCGAACCGCGGTACGGCACGTGCACCATGTCGGTCTTGGTCAGCGACTTGAAGAGCTCGCCGTCCAGGTGGCCGATGCCGCCCGCGCCCGAGGACGCGTAGGCGTACTTGCCGGGGTTGGCCTTCAGCAGGGCAATGAACTCGGCCAGGGTCTTGGCCGGCACGGCAGGGTTCACCGTCAGCACGTTGGGAACGTTCACCATATTGGTGATGGGGACGAAGTCCTTCAACGGGTTGTACGGGTTCTTGGGGTTGGTGGCCGGGTTGGTGGCCATGGTGCTGACGGTGGCCACGCCCAGGGTGTAGCCGTCGGGCGTGGACCGTGCCACGGCATCGGCGCCGATCGAGCCGCCGCCGCCGCCTCGGTTCTCGACCACCACGGCCTGGCCGAGCTCGCGGGTCAGGCCTTCGGCGACGATGCGCGCGACGATGTCGGTGGTGCCGCCCGCGGCGAACGGGACGATCAGGCGGATGGGTTTGTTGGGGTAGGGGTCGGCTGCCTGCGCGGCGGTGGTGAGGCAGAGGCCGGCGATGGCGGCGGCCAGGACGGCCTTGGCTTGGGACAGCATGGTCAAGAGTCTTCTCCAGATTATTTGAATTTCCGACCCGGCCGGCTTCTTGGGCCGGCGTCGGTGAAGCCTGCCGCGCCCGGATGCTGGCGCGGTGGATGCTTCGTGGGCGCCATTCCACACAGTAAATATCCGTCGGTCAACCCGGATAGACCCTGGCTTGTCCAGGGTTATTTTTTTACGGCGCCGTTGCCCGGAGAAGACGGCAATAGGCGAAAAAATCCAATGCTGACAAAGACATGAACAGCTTCCGGAATATTTCAATTGCGCAAGGATTGCGCATCTATCTTGCTGTCATCCGCATCGTAAACACATAAATCTCTGCATAACTTACAAGAATCTGATATTTTTCGTATGAGATTCTTGGCCGGTCTTGCAAGAAAGCTATTGCGTTTGTTTCTGTCTGCGCCGTTCAATGGCGTTGGTTGATGCCCCCCGCGGGGCAACGTGTAGTGCAGCGACGCACCGGGCCAGGGTTCCGTCCGTTTTTCAATCCCCGGTCTGTTCGTCTTTCGCTGCCTTGCGCTGGCGGGAGGGGGCCCGGACACTCTCGGAACGCCATGTCGCTGATCCTGATCCTCGCTCTGCCGTTTGCCGGCAGCCTGTGCGCCGCGCTTCTGCCATCCAACGCCCGCAATGCCGAGGCCTGGCTGGCGGGCCTCATCGCACTGGTCTGTGTGGTGCTGGTCATCAGCCTCTATCCCGAGGTCGCCAACGGCGGCGTGGTCCGCTTCGACATGCCCTGGGCGCCCGCCCTGGGCCTGCAGTTCACCCTGCGCATGGACGGCTACGCCTGGCTGTTCGCGCTGATCGTCTCCGGCATGGGGGCGCTGGTGGTGCTGTATGCGCGCTACTACATGTCGCCGGAAGATCCGGTGCCGCGCTTTTTCTCCTTCTTCCAGGCTTTCATGGCCGCCATGCTGGGCGTGGTGCTGTCGGGCAACCTGATCCAGCTGGTCATGTTCTGGGAAATGACCAGCCTGGCGTCCTTCATGCTGATCGCATACTGGCATCACCGCCTGGACGCCCGCCGGGGTGCGCGCATGGCGCTGACGGTCACGGGCGGCGGCGGGCTGTGCCTCTTGGCCGGCGTCCTCATCCTGGGCCATATCGTCGGCAGCTATGACCTGGACCGCGTGCTGGCCGCGGGCGATCTGGTGCGGGCCGACCCCTGGTATCCAGCCGTCCTGATCCTGGTGGCGCTGGGCGCGCTGACCAAGAGCGCGCAGTTCCCGTTCCATTTCTGGCTGCCCAACGCCATGGCGGCGCCCACGCCGGTATCCGCCTACCTGCATTCGGCCACCATGGTGAAGGCCGGGGTGTTCCTGCTGGCGCGCTTCTGGCCGGTGCTGTCGGGCACCGACGAATGGTTCTGGATCATCGGCGGGGCGGGGCTGATCACGCTGGTGCTGGGCGCGTACGCCGCCATCTTCCAGCAGGACATGAAAGGGGTGCTGGCGTACTCCACCATCAGCCACCTGGGGCTGATCACGCTGCTGCTGGGCCTGAACAGCACGCTGGCGCTGGTGGCCGCCATCTTCCACATGATCAACCACGCCACTTTCAAGGCCTCGTTGTTCATGGCGGCGGGCATCGTGGACCACGAGACCGGCACGCGCGACCTGAGCCGTTTGTCCGGCCTGTACAAGGCCATGCCGATCACCGCCACGCTGGCCATGGTGGCGGCTGCGTCGATGGCGGGGGTGCCGCTGCTCAACGGCTTCCTGTCCAAGGAAATGTTCTTCGCCGAGACCACCTTCGTCAGCGGCGACCGCATCACCGAGATCGGCCTGCCCCTGGTGGCCACCATTGCGGGCGCGTTCAGCGTGGCCTATTCGCTGCGCTTCATCCTGCAGGTGTTCTTCGGCCCCCCGGCCACCGACCTGCCGCGCGCCCCGCACGAGCCGCCGCGCTGGATGCTGTTCCCCAGCGCGCTGCTGGTGGCGATCTGCCTGCTGGTGGGCGTGGTGCCGGGCCTGACGGTCGGCCCGTTCCTGGCGACCGCGGCCCAGAGCATCCTGGGTCAGGACATGCCGGAGTACAGCCTGGCCGTCTGGCACGGCTTGAACCTGCCTTTGGTCATGAGCCTGGTTGCGACCACGGCCGGCATTCTGCTTTATCTCGCCCTGCGCGCCCATCAGCGCGCCAATCCGGGCCGGGTGCCGTTCATCTACCGCCTGGACGGCCGCCGCAGCTTCGAGGCGCTGCTGGACGGCTCCAGCGTGGCCGCGGCCTGGCTGCTGCGCTGGCTGGCGTCCTCGCGCCTGCAGGTGCAGATGCTGCTGATCGTGCTGGGTACGCTGTTCGTGGCCTGGCTGCCGCTGCGCGCGGGCGGCTGGCTGGATGGCTCGGGCCGCATGACGCCGATCGATCCGGCCTTCGCGCTGCTGTGGCTGGTGGGCGCGGGCTGCGCGCTGGCCGCCGCCTTCCAGGCCAAGTACCACCGCCTGGCGTCGCTGGCGCTGGCGGGCGGCGCCGGCCTGATCACCTGCCTGACCTTCGTCTGGTTCTCGGCGCCCGACCTGGCGCTGACCCAGCTGTCGGTCGAGGTCGTGACCCTGGTGCTGTTGCTGCTGGGCCTGCGCTGGCTGCCGCGGCGCATTGCGCAGGATGAAGACGAAAGCCTGAAGGCCACGCTGCGGGCTCGCGGGCGGCGTCTGCGCGACCTGTTGCTGGCAGGCGCCGCGGGCATCGGCATGGCCGCACTGGCCTATGCGGTGCTGGTGCGGCCGCAAGGCAACACCATCTCCTCGTATTTCGTCGACCGTGCGCTGCCCGATGGCGGCGGCACCAATGTGGTGAACGTGATCCTCGTGGACTTCCGCGGTTTCGATACCTTCGGCGAAATCACGGTGCTGGGCATCGTGGCGCTGACCGTCTACGCGCTGCTGCGCCGCTTCCGTCCGGCCGCCGAAAGCGCGGACCTGCCGCGCCAGCAGATCGACCAGGACGGCGGCGTGCCGGCCGCGCCGGACATCAAGTCTCTGGTGCCCACGGGTTCGATGATGGTGCCGACCGTGCTGGTGCGCCTCTTGCTGCCCACCGCCGCGCTGATTTCCGTGTACTTCCTGCTGCGCGGCCACAACGAGCCGGGCGGCGGTTTCGTGGGCGGATTGATCTTCGCCACCGCCGTCATCCTGCAATACATGGTCGGTGGCGTGTACTGGGTGGAGTCGCGCAGCCGCCTCAACCCGCAGAACTGGATCGGCATCGGCCTGTTGTTCGCCGGCACCGCGGCGGTGAGCGCGTGGCTCGCCTACAAGCCTTTCCTGGCGGCGCTGGCCTGGGATGTCGCGCTGCCGCTGATCGGCCACGTGCATCTGTCCAGCGTGCTGCTGTTCGACCTGGGCGTCTACATGCTGGTCGTGGGATCCACCGTGCTGGTGCTGGTGGCGCTGGCCCACCAATCGCTGCGCGCGCAACGCAAGGCTGCCGTCGAAATCCAGGCGGCGGCCGCACAAACAGGGGAAGCCTGATGGAATTGATATACGCCATCGCTATTGGTGTCTTGGCGGGCTCGGGCGTCTGGCTGCTGCTGCGGCCGCGGACCTTCCAGTTCATCATGGGCCTGTCGCTGGTTTCCTACGCGGTGAACCTGTTCATCTTCGGCATGGGCCGGCTGACCTCGGGCCGTCCGCCCGTGGTCGATCCGGCAATGGCCCATGATCCTTCCTGGTATGCGGATCCGCTGCCGCAGGCGCTGGTGCTCACGGCCATCGTGATCGGCTTTGCCACCACCGCGCTGTTCCTGGTTGTGCTGCTGGCCTCGCGTGGCCTCACGGGTACCGACCACGTTGATGGACGGGAGTCCCAATCTTGAATTTTTGGCTGCAACACCTGCCCGTATTGCCCATCGTCACGCCGCTGGCGGCTGGCGCGGCAATGCTCCTGCTGGCGGACACCCGCCGCTACACCCGTGGCGCCATTGCGCTGGTTTCGACGCTGGGCCAACTGGCCGCCGCCATCGCGCTGCTGGTGGTGGCGGGCGGCGGCGTGCCTGGCGTCTGGCCGGACGGGGTGGGGGTCTATCTGGTGGGCGACTGGCCCGCGCCCTTCGGCATCGTGCTGGTGGTCGACCGCCTGGCTGCGGTGATGCTGGCCCTGACCGCGGTGCTGGGGCTGGCGACGCTGGTCTATGCGCTGGCGCGCTGGGACCGCGCCGGAGTGCATTTCCATTCGCTGTTCCAGTTCCTGCTGATGGGCCTGAACGGCGCCTTCCTCACGGGCGACCTGTTCAATCTCTTCGTATTCTTCGAGGTGCTGCTGGCGGCGTCCTATGGCCTGTTGCTGCACGGCTCGGGCGTGGCGCGCGTGAGCGCCGGCCTGCAGTACATTGCGGTCAACCTGGTGGCCTCGTTCCTGCTGCTGATCAGCATCGCGCTGATCTACGGCGTGACCGGCACGCTGAACATGGCGGACCTGGCGGTGCGCGCCGGCAACCTGGCGGGCGCGGACCGCATGCTGTTCGAGGCGGGCGCGGCCATCCTGGGCGTGGCCTTCCTGGTCAAGGCGGGCGCCTGGCCGCTGAACTTCTGGCTGGTCAAGGGCTACGGCTCGGCTGGCGCCCCCGTCGCGGCCATGTTTTCCATCATGACCAAGGTCGGCATCTACGCGCTGCTGCGCATCGGTTCCTTGCTGCTGCCCACCGGCGCGCCGGCGGCCTTCAGCCTGGATTGGATGTTCGCGGCGGGGTTGGCCACGCTGCTGTTCGGCGGCCTGGGCCTCCTGGCGACCCAGCAACTGGAAAAGATGGTGGGTTACTGCGTGATCGTGTCGGCCGGCACGCTGTTGACCGCACTGGGCATGCCCGGCGTGACGCTGACGGGACCGGCGCTGTTCTACCTGCTCAGCTCCGTGCTGACCACGGGCGCGTTCTTCCTGCTGGCTGAGTTGATCGAGCGCACCCGCAGCTTCGGCGCCAACGTGCTGGCGGTCACCCTGGACGCATTCGACCTGGACGACCCGGCCTCGGTCAACCGTTCCGACGACGTGGTGGGCGTGGCCATTCCCGCCGCCATGGCCTTCCTGGGCCTGGCCTTCATTTCCTGCGCCTTGCTGGTAACCGGCCTGCCGCCGCTGTCGGGCTTCGTCGCCAAGCTGTCGCTGCTGTCGGCGGCGGTGTCGGCCGCCAACGAATCGGTCGTGCCCATGGACGCCTGGATACTGGTGGCCGCGGTGTTGCTGTCGGGGCTGGCGGGCCTTATCGGCCTGGGCCGCACCGGCATCCGCGTGTTCTGGGCCAGCGATGACCGCAGCACGCCGCGCCTGCGCTTGATCGAAGCCGGGCCGGTGGCCGTGCTGTTGCTGCTGTGCGTGGGCCTGGCGGCCGGCGCCGGCCCCGTGTCGGCCTATCTGGACGACGCGGCACGGTCGCTGGACCAGCCCAAGTCCTATATCGACGCCGTCATGTCCGCGCAGGCCGTGCGCGGCCTCAAGGGAGGAAGCTGATGCGTCGCCTCTACTTCCTGTTCCTGCCCGTCTACCTGTTCGTCCTGTGGCTGGTGCTCAACCAGAGCGCCTCCGCGGGCCAGATCGCGCTGGGCATCGCGCTGGCGCTCTGGTTCACCTGGGCGGCGTCGCGCCTGCGACCTCTGAGGGCCAAGCCGCGCCGCCTGTGGAAGGCGGTGCCGCTGTTCCTGCACGTGACCGCGGACATCATCAAATCCAATATCGCCGTGGCGCGGCTGATCCTGAATCCGCGCCGCAATGACTTTTCGCCCGGGTTCATCATGATCCCGCTGACCATGCGCGACCCGCACGGCCTGGCGATGCTGGCTTGCATCGTCACATACACGCCGGGCACCGTCTGGGTGGACCTGACCGACGACCACAGCCTGAAGCTGCACGTGCTGGACCTGCAGAACGAAGGCGACTGGATCAAGCTGGTGCAGGAACGCTACGAGCGCCCGCTGATGGAGATTTTCGAATGAACAACATACTTTATTGGGCGGCGTCCTTCGCCTTGCTCTGCTTCGCGCTGGGCATGGTCTTCGCCGCCATCCGGCTGCTGCGCGGTCCCACCGCGCAGGACCGAGTGCTGGCCCTGGACACGCTCTACATCAACGGCATGCTGACCATGCTGGTGTTCGGCATCCGCTCCGGCACTTCCGTGTATTTCGACATTGCGCTGCTGATCGCCTTGTTCGGCTTTGTCGGTTCCACCGCCATGGCGCGCTTCCTGCTGCGCGGCGAGGTGATCGAGCCATGATCGACGCCCAGATCCCGCTGTGGGCCGCCATACCCGCGAGCATCCTGCTGGTGCTCGGCGGCCTGCTTGCGCTGACCGGTTCGGCCGGCCTGCTGCGCTTCCGTACCTTTTATGCCCGCATCCATGCGCCCACCTTGGGCAACACCATGGGTTGCGGCTGCGTGCTCGCGGCGTCCATCCTGGTGTTTTCGGCACTGTCCTCGCGGCCTGTGTTTCATGAAGTCATCATCACGCTGCTGCTGATCGTGTCTTCGCCCGTGACCGCCATGCTGCTCATGCGTGCGGCAACCTACCGTAATCGCCTGAGCAAGACCGACGCCGAGCGCGACGCAAGTTAGGGGGAAAGGCAGGATTTATTGCGTCGCGTCAATTGAAACGTAGTCTTACGATTTCACGTCGCTGGACATGTAGCCGAAGCGTCATCGTGGGATAGTGGGTAACGGTTCAATCAACTTCAAGGAGCTGACCATGACTACACGACCCATGCATACCAAACGCCTCGCGGCGACGCTTTGTGCCGCTGGCCTGATGTTGGCCGCGGGAGCGGTCCACGCGGCTGATGCGACCGGCCGCGGCTCAGCTCAGTCCCAGTACCAGCAGGACGTGGCGGCATGCAAGAGCGGCGCCACCGGCCAGGACCAGGCCGCCTGCATGCGCGAAGCCGGCGCGGCGCGCCAGGAAAGCGGCCGCAACAACCTCAAGGACGGCAATAACGACCAACTGCAGCAGAACATGCTGGACCGCTGCAACCGCCTGCCGGCCGCCTCGCGTCAGGACTGCGTCACGCAGATGACCTCGCCGACCAATGTGCGCGGCAGCGTGCAGGGCGGGGGCGTGCTGCGTGAAACCGTGATCCAGGTGCCGGCCGACACCGTGCCGCCCGCGGCCGGCGCGCCGGGCATGGCGCCCGCGCCGGCGGCGGCGCCCATGACCGCGCCGGTGCGCCAGTAAGCGACAGTCGGGGCCGGGGCGGCAGGGCCGCCCAGCTTGGGCCTCCAGGGGCGCAGCCGCCGCCACATTCAGGCAAAATGGCGGCTGTCGCCCCTTTTTCACGCATATACATGTCCGACGTCATCGCCCTGATATTCGACTTCGACGACACGCTGGCCTCGGACAGCACGTCCGGCTTCCTGGAAAGCATGGGCGTGGACACGGCATCCTTCTGGAAGGATGAGGTCGATCCCTTGCTCTCGCAGCAGGATTGGGACCCCGTGCCCGCCTATCTGTACCAGATGATCCAGCTGTCGCAATCGGGCAAGCACGGCCTCATCACGCAGCAGCGCCTGAAGGACTGGGGCGCCCGGCTGGAATTGCACGACGGCGTGCCCACGCTGTTCCAGCGGCTGCGCGCCGCCGTGCGGGCCGAACAGCCGCAGGTGCAGCTGGAGTTCTACCTGATTTCCAGCGGCATCGGCGACGTGGTCAGGTCTACGCCCATCGCGCACGAGTTCACCGAGATCTGGGCGTCCGAATTCATCTACGGCGCGGACGGCGGCATCGCGTTTCCGCGACGCATCGTCAGCTTTACCGACAAGACCCGCTACCTGTTCCATATCCAGAAGGGCATCATCGGCCGCGACTTCCGCAACAAGCCTTTCGAGGTCAACCGCAAGGTGCCCGAGGACCGCTTGCGCGTGCCGTTCGACCAGATGGTGTTCGTCGGCGACGGCTACACCGACATCCCGTGCTTTTCGCTGATCCGCCGCGCCGGCGGCTTCGCCTTCGGTGTCTGGGACCCCAAGCATCGCGACAAGCGCAGCCGGGCTTGGGGCTTCATCGAAGAGGGCCGGGTATCGAACCTGAACCAGGCCCGCTACGACGAGCACGCCGAGCTCTACCAATGGCTGGAAGAGGCCGTGACCAGCCTGGCCGGCCGCATCGCGCTGAAGTCCCGGGTGTACCGTGGTTGAAGCAGTCCCGATGGCGGCGGTCCCGGCCTGGACCGCGCAGGATGCCAGCTTCATGGAACTGGCGCTGGAACAGGCGCAAGCAGCCTACGACATCGGCGAGGTGCCGGTAGGCGCGCTGGTGGTGTCGGCCCAGGGCGACATCCTGGGGCGCGGCTACAACCGCACCATCATCGACCACGACCCCACCGCCCACGCCGAGATCGTCGCCTTGCGCGGCGCCGCGCGCGCGCTGGAAAATTACCGGCTGCCGGGCATCACCGTATACGTCACGCTGGAGCCCTGCGTCATGTGCATCGGCGCCATGCTGCATGCGCGGCTCGCCCGCGTCGTGTTCGGCGCCTACGATCCCAAGACCGGCGCCTGCGGCAGCGTGCTGGACGTGGGCTCGGTCCCCAAACTCAATCATCACACCTCAGTCACCGGCGGCGTGCTGGCGGAACCTTGCGGCGAGCTGCTGCGCCGGTTCTTCCGCGAGCGCCGCAGCAAGGAATCCGCAGCATGAGCAAATCCCAAGGCGCCAAGGCGCGCGGCGCGAAAGCCGCCGCCGCCCACGACCATGACCACAACCACGATCATGGCCACGCAGGCCACGAATGTGATGAAGACTGCGGGCATGACCACACCCACGCCCACGTGCTGCCCGACGCCCGCGGCATCTACCTGATCTCGCCGTCGTCTGCCGTGCGCGATCCGGCCGCCGTCGAACTGGCGCGCGAACGGCTGCAGCAACAGGGCTTCAAGACCGCCGTGGACCGCACTGCGTACGCGCAGCACCAGCGCTTTGCCGGCACCGACGCGCAGCGCCTGGCCAGCCTGACGCGCGCCGCCAAGCAGAAGCTGCCCATCGTCATGGTGACGCGCGGCGGTTACGGCATGGGCCGGCTGCTGCCTGCCATCGACTGGAAGGCCATGGCCGACAGCGGCAAGCGATTCGTGGGCATGAGCGACTTCACTGCCTTCAACCTGGGCCTGCTGGCACAGACCGGCGCGGTCAGCTATACCGGCGCCTCGGCCGTCTATGACTTCGGCGGCAAGAAGGTCGATGACCTGACCGAAGCGCTGTTCGGCGAGATCATGCGCGGCGAACTGGAAATCCTCAGCTTCGAAACCCAGGACGCCGATGCGGTGGACTGCCGCGGCATCCTGTGGGGCGGCAACCTGGCCATGCTGACGTCCTTGCTGGGCACGCCCTACATGCCCAAGGTGCGGGGCGGCATCCTGTTCCTGGAAGACGTGGCCGAGCATCCCTACCGCATCGAACGCATGCTGATCCAGCTGGCGCAGGCCGGCATCCTGGGCAAGCAGAAGGCCATCGTGCTGGGCCGCTTCTCGGACTACAAGCTGGCGCCGCACGACAACGGCTACGACCTGCACGAAGTCGTGGCCTGGCTGCGCAAGACGGTCAAGGTGCCGGTGGTGACGGGGCTGCCGTACGGCCATGTCGCCACCAAGGCGACGCTGCCGATCGGGCAGAAGGTAGGCCTGGCCACCGAGAAAGGCATGGCGCACCTAGTGCTGGACGAACACACGCACTAAAAAAGGAAAGGGGCGCCGAGCGCCCCTTTCTCATTGCTACTTGAACAGCCTGTCGACCAGCGATTGCGCCTTCTGCTCGCTGCGTCGCTTGGCCTCGGCCTGCTCGGCGGGCGACTGTGCCGCCTTGCTGCACTCCCCGGCATAGCTCGCGAAGCGCGACGCGCATTCCTGCGCCAGCTTGCGCGCCTGATCCCAGCCCTGGGTCTGACCATAGAAGCGGATGGCTTCGGGCCATGCCAGCGCCGAACCACGGAAGTACTCGAAGCCCTGGCCCATGATCTTGGAGGCCGGCCCGGACTGGCCCGCGCCCAGCAGATTATTGGCGCGCAGCACGTACACCTGCCACGCGCGGTCGGGCTCGGACGCGAGGTTGCGGTCCAGCAAGGCGGACCCGCGCGCGCCGGACTCCGCCTGCGCCATGCTCAAGGTCAGCAAGGGCAGGGCGTGCGCGGCGCTGGGCCCCGAAGCGGCCTGGGCCGCGAGCTTGCGGGCGCGCGGATAGTCCTGAGCTTGCAGCGCCTGCTGCGCCTCGGCTGCGGTCTTGTAGTTCTTCAGCAGCGCGGCCGTGCGGCGTTGCGCGCGGGCCTTGTTCCAGGGCGCGGTCGCCGCCGCAGGTCGCGGCTTGCCCGCCATCAGGGGCATGACCTGTTCGGTCAGCGCGGCCAGGCGCGCGCCGGTGTCGGGATGGCTGACGGTCAGCTTGTTCCAGATGTCTTCCAGGCCGGTGCGCAAACCTTCGCTGGCGCCGGCCACGCCGGAATTCAACGAGGCCTGCATCTCGGTGAGGGGAGCGATGCTGTTGCCCTTGGCCGCCTCCCGCTTGCGGGTGTTGTCGGCCGCCGCCTGTTTGATCTGCTCGAGCATGCGCTGGCGCGCTTCGGCCTGTACCTGGGCGTTCTCGGCTTCCCAGGTGGCCTGGCGTTCCAGGAACGCCTTGAAGCCTTGCGTATACGAGTAGCCCAGTTCCAGGCTGACAGTGGCGCCGAAACGGTCGGCGTTTTCTTCCTGCTGCCGGCCCCAGGCCGGCACCAGCATGTTCTTGCCCAGCGTATACGAGGCGATCACGCTGTCCACGGGGCTCCAACCGGTGGCGCTGCCGGCCTTGCGGGCCAGCGCCACGCCCACGGCCGCCAACGATGCGACCTGGTCGCCCGCGGCATTGACCGATTCCATCTGGTGGTAGTCGAGGTAGACGTGGCCGAACTCATGGGACAGGATGGCGACGATCTCGTCCTCGGATTCCGCCGAGGCCAGCCAGCCCATGGACAGGTAGATGTTGCCCGCGCCGGTGCTGTAGGCTTCCAGCGCCGATGAAGAGGTCACGTGAACCGCGCCAGGCCAGCCCGGCACGCCCGCGGCGTTCTTGATCCGGGCAAGCAGGCCGTTCAGATAGGTTTCCATCTCCGGCATGGCGACCAGGCCCATGCCCTGGGCGCGCTGGTTGCGCGCGTCCAGGTTGGCGTCGGGCCATTGCCGGTCGGCGGGAGGCGGAGGCAATTGGCCGGCCGTGACCGAAAAACCCTTGCCTCCGGGAAGGGTGGAGCAGGCGCTCAGCAGCAGCGCGCCGGATACGGCGGCCATGCGCAAGATATGGGCGGATCGCATGGGCGGCTCAGCGGCAGACGTTCTCGCCCGCGCCTGCGGTCGAGCCGGTGGGCGGCGGCACGCCCTTGATCACAGGCCCGCATTGCGCGGCGGAGCCTCGCGCGATGCGCACGTGCATGCTGTCCACCCAATAGTCCTTGCCGTCGACCTTGACGTGGTAGAACTCATTGGCCTCTTCGAGCACGGGCCAGGGCATGCCCTGGCCATCGGACTTGGCCGCGGGCGCGCCGCCGTCCGACTTGGCATACAGCGGCACGGGCTTGATGTTCAGGCCGACGATGGCGTCCGCCGCCGAGGCGCTCGCGCCAGCCAGCGCAAGAGCGGCCGCGGCCAGCGCGGTAATCAGGGAGGAGGGCTTGGGCATGCGTTTCTACTCCTGTTGTGGGCGGGTAGCGGATGGCTCCCGCGAGGGTGTCGTGGACGCCGGCGCGGAAGCGCGGTCCGGTTTGCCAAAAAGAAAGGCGGTGGCGCGATTGGTCCAGCCGAGCCAGTGGGCGGCCAGGGCCATGATTGCCAGGTCGACGATGGGCAGGGTGCCCACGTTCAGCCAGCGCTGCGCAAGCAGCACGATGTACAGCACGATGAGCGAGGACAGGACGATGGCGGCCGCCTTGCGCAGCAGCAGCAACGCCGCGACGCAGAGCTTGGACGTCAACCAGCGCGCCAGCCACTGGCGCGCGGCGCGGTCGCGCAGCAGGGCTGACAGGCGCCCGGCCTTGGCCTTCCAGCCGTCGCCGGCTTGCGCGGCCGGCGGCAGCGGCAGGGCGGGTGCATCGGCAAAAAGCCGCCATTCGGCGGGCGGGGCCAGCAGCCGGCCGCCCAAGCGCGTATTACCGCGCAGCCATTGCGCCAGCCAATGCAGGAAATGGGCCAGCATGACGACCGGGATGCCCAGCAGCCACAGAACATTGGGCGGCCAGATTTCCCATTCGAGGGCGCGCTTGTAGTCGTCCTGGTAGGTCAGCAGATTGTCCAGGGCCATGGCGTGCATGAACACGCCGGGGATGGCGTCATGCACGGGCGACAGCACGGTGTCGTTGAAGCCGCTGAGCGCGGCGCCGATCATGACGTAGCGCCCCGTGAGCATGTCGGCCAGGCGGGCGCCGTCGGCTTCTGGCGCGCGCAGTTCGGACAGGGTCAGCGCGCGCGTGTACGGGCAGATGGGCTGGGCGGCGTCCGGGTCGCCCAGCAGGCTGCGGACGTAGGACGGCAGCATTTCCATGTAGCCGCCGCGGGCCTGCCGGCATTCCATGCTGAAGCGGCGCTGGTCCAGGTTGTCGACGCCCCAGGTCAAGGCCATGGCTTCGTGCGTGCGCGTGATGGCCACCCCCGCCGCGTCCTGGGCGATGGCAAGCGCCGCGCTGCGCGCGTGCTCGCCCGACCAGAGGGGATAGCTCCATACCAGCCGGTCCACCTTGCTGGGGGTGTAGCGCACGTCGACCATGGTGAAGCATGGCTTCTCGCCCGCGGGCGCTTCCAGGCCCGAACGCAGGCTCAGGTTGCCCTGCGCATCGGGCAGCGCGGCCAGGAACACCGGGATGTTGGCGTCGCGCAGCTCGCACAGGGCGGCGGCCAGCTCGGGCAGGGTCGGATCGTCGCGCTCGCGCCCGAAGGTGATGTCCAGGAAGATGGCCTTGGGCTTGTGGATCAGGCCGATGTTGCGCAGCCAGCGCGCATGCGTCCTGTAAGGCACCGGCCAGGCGCCTTTCTGCTGGTCGAGGGAGTCGTCGTCGATCAGGACGACCGTGGTGTCGTTGCGGTGCGAGATGTCGTAGTGGCCCCCGACCAGCCGGGCCTGGAGCCGCGCCGCCGCATAGGTGAGCAGGTCGGAACTGGGGGTGAGCCGGGGCGTCGCCCACAACATCACGATCGCGACGATAGCCGCCACGATCAGCGACCGGCCATAGGAAAGCTCGACTTTCTCGGAGGAGTGGTTGGCGTCTGCCACGTAGCGGGGGAGGTGGGTTGCAACCGCCTGACCGGCCTGGCGGCCATAGGCGCTGAGTTGCCCGCAATAGTACCCCAATTAATACAAATGTTTACGTTGTGACATCAAATGCCATGCAGCATTTCCAGATGCTTCAGCAGGTAGCTTGCCCGGCCTGGATGCGATTCACGGATGCTTGGTACACTATCGGGTTTCTCCGCATGCGTCCCCGGACGCCCAAAGACTCAAACATACCGTGATCTCCACCGCCAATCTCACCATCCAGTTCGGTCCCAAACCCCTTTTCGAGAACGTCAGCGTCAAGTTCGGGGAAGGCAACCGCTACGGGCTGATCGGGGCCAATGGTTCCGGCAAGTCGACCTTCATGAAGATCATCGGCGGCGACCTGGAACCCTCGGCGGGCAACGTGTCGCTGGAGCCGGGCGTGCGCCTGGGCAAGCTGCGCCAGGATCAGTTCGCGTTTGAAGACCTGCGCGTGCTGGACGTCGTCATGATGGGCCACACCGAGATGTGGGCCGCCATGTCCGAGCGCGACGCCATCTACGCCAATCCGGAAGCGACCGAAGACGACTACATGCGCGCGGCCGACCTGGAAGCCAAGTTCGCCGAGTACGATGGCTACACCGCCGAAGCCCGCGCCGGCGAACTGCTGCTGGGCCTGGAAATCGCCGTCGACCAGCACAACCTGCCGATGCGCGAAGTGGCGCCGGGCTGGAAGCTGCGCGTGCTGCTGGCGCAGGCCCTGTTCTCGAATCCGGACGTGCTGCTGCTGGACGAACCGACCAACAACCTGGACATCAACACCATCCGTTGGCTGGAAAACGTGCTCAACAGCTACCAGAGCACGATGATCATCATCAGCCACGACCGCCACTTCCTGAACCAGGTGTGCACGCACATGGCCGACGTGGATTACGGCGAGATCCGCATTTATCCGGGCAACTACGACGACTACATGCTGGCCTCGACCCAGGCCCGCGAGCGCCTGGTGGCCAACAACGCCAAGGCCAAGGAACGCGTGGCCGAACTGCAGGACTTCGTGCGCCGCTTCGCCGCCAACAAGTCCAAGTCGCGCCAGGCCACCTCGCGCCTGAAGCAGATCGACCGCATCAAGGCCGACCAGGTCGTGGTCAAGCCCTCGTCGCGCCAGAACCCGTACATCCGCTTCGAGCAGAACAAGGTCATGCACCGCCTGGCGGTCACCGTCGAAAACCTGTCCAAGGCCTACGACGCGCCCGTTATCCGCAAGTTCTCGGCCATGGTCGACGCCGGCGAAAAGATCGCCATCATCGGCGCCAACGGCGTCGGCAAGACGACCCTGCTGCGCCTGCTGGCCACCGACCTGCAGCCCGATTCGGGCGAAGTGAAGTGGTCCGAAAACGCCGACTTGGGCTACATGGCCCAGGACGTGTCCGACCAGTTCCTGCAGACCGACATCAACCTGCTGGACTGGATGGGCGACCATCGCCAACCGGGCGACGACGACCAGTCGATCCGTTCGGTGCTGGGCCGCCTGCTGTTCTCGGCGGACGACCTGCCCAAGGCGCCCAAGGTGCTGTCCGGCGGCGAAAAGAACCGCATGACCTTCGGCCGCCTGATGCTGGGCCGGCACAACGTCATGCTGCTCGACGAGCCCACCAACCACCTGGACATGGAATCGATCGAATCGCTGCAGTTCGCGCTGGAAAAGTACGAAGGCACGCTGGTGTTCGTGTCCCACGACCGCGAGTTCGTGTCCGGCCTGGCCACGCGCGTGATCGAGATCCTGCCCACGGGCGAGATCGTCGACTACCGCGGCGGCTACGACGACTACCTGACCTCGCGCGGCATCGACGGCTGAGGCCGCCGCGGGCCGCCGCCAGAAGCATCTGGCCGCGGCCCTGGATTTTCCCTACATGCCTATGGTCATGCCGCCATTGGCATAGAGGTGCTGCCCCGTCATGTACGAGGCGGCATCCGACAGCAGGAAGCACACCGGCCACGCCACCTCTCCAGGCTGGCCGAAGCGGCCCAGCGGGATCTGCGACAGATAGGTGTCGCGGAACTTGTCCCCCCGTATGGTCTCCGTCATGGGCGTTTCCACCACGCCGAAGCCGATGGTATTGACGCGTATCCCGTACTTGCCCCATTCGCGCGCGGCGCTCATCGTCAGGCCCAGCACGCCGGACTTGGCCGCGGCGTAGTTGATCTGGCCTATGGTGCCGCGGCGACCCGCGTCCGAGGTGATGTTGACGATGGAGCCGCCGGGCTTGCCAGTCTCGCGCGCCCCAGCCAGCATGTGGCGGCCGACGGCCTGCAGGAACTGGAAGGATCCGGTCAGGTGCACGTCGATCACCTTTTGCCAGGCTTCCTGGGTCATTTTTTCTATCATGGCGGTGCGGGTGATGCCCGCGTTGTTCACCAGGCCGTCCACCGCGCCGTAACGCTGCGCCGCGCGCTCGACGGCCGCGGCCGCGAATGCCGGGTCCGACACGTCGCCGGCCAGGGTCAGCAACTGATCCTTGGGCGCCTCGCGCTCGAATGCGGCGAGAGCGTCGGCGTTCATGTCGACGGCGGTCACGCGCGCGCCTAATTGCATGGCCAGTTCGCTGATGGCGCGGCCTATGCCCTGGGCGGCGCCCGTCACGATGATGCTGCGCTGGTCTAGCAGAAAAGCTGTGCGGTTCATGGTTTTCCTTGTCGGGTTCAGAGGGTTTCGGCCGTGCCCAGGATCAGGGTGGCCTGGCTGGACAGCTCGCCGCCGTTGCCGTGAGCCAGCGCCAGGCTGGCGCCGGGCACCTGGCGCGCGCCGCCCAGGCCGGCCAGCTGCACGTAGGCTTCAACCATGGTGAACAGGCCGTACATGCCGGGATGCACGCAGGACAGGCCGCCGCCGTTGGTGTTGACGGGCAGCTCGCCGCCGGGCGCGATGCGGCCGTTTTCCACGAACGCCGCGCCTTCGCCCTTGGCGCAGAAGCCCAGGTCCTCCAGGAACAGGATCGGGTTGATGGTGAAGGCGTCGTACAGCTCCAGCACGTCGATGTCCCGCGGCCGCACGCCGGCCTGGGCAAAGGCGCGCGCGCCGCTGCGCGCGGCCGCCGTCACCGTCAGGTCCGGCATATTGGTGATTTCGCGGTGGTCCGTGGCGGCGGCCGCGCCCAACAGATAGGCGGGCCGGGCGCAGTGGTCGCGGGCCCGGTCGGCGCGGGTCATCACCACGGCGGCGGCGCCGTCGGTGACCAGGCAGCAGTCGCGCACGCTCAGGGGCTCGGCCACCATGCGGGCCGACAGGTACTGCGCCATGTCCAGAGGTTCGCGCATGTAGGCTTCAGGATTGAGCATGGCCCATTGGCGGGCGGCGATGGCCACCGCGCCCAGCTGTTCGCGCTTCAGGCCGTACTGGTGGGCGTAGCGCGAAGCCGCCAGCGCATAGGCGCCCACCGGACGCGCCAGGCGGTAGGGCGCTTCGTTGGGGGCGGGGCGCATGGAGCTCACCAGTTTGCCCGCGCCGCTGCGCTGATTGCTGCCGTAGGCGATCAGCGCCACGTCGCATTGCCCCGCTTCCAAGGCCAGCGCGGCCCACATGGCGTGCGTCAGAAAGGAGGACCCGCCGGTGCGGTTGTTCTCCGTCAGGCGAGGCGAGATGCCCAGGTATTCGGCAAAGCCCAGGCCGGACATGAAGTCATCGGGCAGACCGATGAAAAGGCCGTCGACCTGATCCGGGCGCATCCCTGCCTGGTCCAGGTTCGCAAGACTGGCCTGGACGGCGAGGTCCATCGAGCTCAGCCCCGGGGTCTGGCCGATACCGTAGGTGGCTGCGGCGACGATGGCGGCCTTGCCGCGCGGGAAACGGTCTTGGGTCATGCTTGCTCCGCCACAGGTTCAAACACCAGCACGCCGCATCCGGCCTCCTGGACGACGCGGGCGCGCACCCGGGCGCCGATGCGCACGTCCTGCGCGGGGATGCCGTCCACCCGTGACATCAGCCGCGGCCCTTCGTCCAGATCGACCAGCACCACGCCGTAGGGCGTTTCGGGCGGCCGGGGGTGGATGACGGTGGCGGCGTAGATCCGCCCCAGTCCGCTGGGTGCGGCCCATTCCACGTCGCGCGAACCGCTGCGCGGCGCGGCTACGCGCGGATAGAAGAAGAATTCGCCGCTGGCGCGGTCGCGCTGCAGCATGAAACGGCCTTCGTTCAGATAGGCCTCGTAGCGGGCCTGCGGACCCGGTTCGGCGGTTTGGGTTTGCGTAGGCATGTCGTTCAATCCCATTTGTAGGCGGGGGGCAGCTTTTCCACGAAGCGCCGGGCGGCTTCGCGGTGGAAGGCGCTGTCGCGGCAGATGGCCTGGGCCATGGCTTCCTGCGCGTAGATGTCTTCGCGGCTGGATTCGAAGGTCCGGTTCATGATGGTCTTGGCCAGCCCCAGCGCCTGCGTCGGGGCGTTGTGAAAACGTTCGGCCATGGCCAGCGCCTGTTCCAGCGGATCGCCGTCGCAGAGCGCCTGCACCAGCCCAAGATCCAGCGCTTCCTCGGCGTCGCAGACCCGGGCCGTGAACACCAGTTCCTTGGCGCGCGCCAGCCCGACGGCGCGCGGCAGCAGATACATGCCCAGCATGTCGGGCACGTAGCCGATGCGGGCGAACACCGCGCAGAAGGTGGCGCCGCGCCGCGCGATGGCGTAGTCCGCGCACAGCGCCAGCGACAGGCCGGCGCCGAAAGCCACGCCTTCCACCGCGCTGATGACGGGTTTCTCCAGATCCACCAGCGCGTCGTACCACTGGTGGATCTTGCGGATGCGCGCGCGCCCCTCGAAGGCGTCCAGGCCCTGGGCATGCGCCTGTGCGATGGACTTGATGTCGCCGCCGGCGCAGAAATGCCCGCCCGAACCCGTCAGGACGACCGCCTTGATGCCGTCATCCTCGCGCAGTTCCGGGAGGGCGCGCGCGAACGCATCGCGCATCTCCAGGCTGAGCGCATTGCGCTGGTCGGGGCGGTCCATGGCCAGCACGGCGGTGGCGCCGTGGCGGGTGATCTTCAGTGTCATGCCTGCTCCTTGCCTGCGTGATAGGCGATCTGCGTGAGCCAGCGCGCAACCAGCGCCGGTCTTTCCTCGCCGTCGATATCGATGCGAACGTCCCACGCCAGGCGCGCCTGGCCATCCGGCAGCTCGTCCACGCCAGGCAGTGCAAACACGCCGCGGATGCGCGCGCCGGCCTTGACCGCCTGGGTGAAGCGCACGCGGTCAAAGCCGTAGTTCACCGCCAGCCTTCGGTTCGGAAAGCGCATCGCCGACGCATAGAGGCTGGGCAGCAGCGAGAGCGTCAGCAAGCCGTGGGCGATGGCCGCGCCGTAGGGCGATTCGGCCTGCGCGCGCTGCGGGTCCATGTGGATCCACTGCGTGTCGCCGGTGGCCAGGCCGAAGCGGTTGATGGTGTCCTGGTCGACCGTCTGCCAGGGAGTCAGCGCGGGAGGCTGTCCGGAAAAGGCGCGCAGCGCCTCGATGGAGTCCAAGGTGATCATGGGGGGCTCTTTTCACTGGGCCTTCAGGCCCAGGTCGCGGGCGACCGGCAGCCAGCGGTCGCGCTCGGCCTGCACGAAGGCGGCGAACACCTGGGCGTCGCCCGGCATGGCCACCGCGCCGATACTGGTGAGCTTGCGCTGCAGTTCCGGCTGCGCGAGCGCCTGGTTGACGCCGCGGTTCATCTGATCGACGACGGCGGTCTGCGTGCCGGCGGGCGCCACCAGGCCGAACCAGGCGCTGGCGTCGATGCCGGGATAGCCGAGCTCGGCGGCGGTGGGTACGTCGGGCAGGCCGGCGAAGCGCTTGTCGTCGAGTACGGCGAAGGGGCGGATCTTGCCGGACTGCGCCTGCGTCATGCTGGAGGGCAGGGCGTCGAACATCATGTCGGTGCTGCTGCCCATCAGGCCGACGATGGCGGGGGCGCTGCCCTGGTAGGGTACGTGCGTGACCTGGAAGCCCAGCTTGCTGACGGCGTATTCGCCGGCAAGATAGGTGATGTTCCCGGTGCCGGCCGAGCCCATGGTCAGCTTGCCGGGAGATTGCTTGCCCAGGGCGATCAAGGCCTTGACGTCGCGCGCCGGCAGGTCATGGCGCACCACAAGCAAGAGCGGCGACTTGGCCATGCCCGAGACCGGGACGAAGTCCTTGGACGGGTCGTAGGTCATCTTTGCGTAGAGCGCCTGGTTCACCACCAGCGGGGCATTGGAGCCGACGAAGAAAGTCTTGCCGTCGGGCTTGGCGCGGGCGACGTAGTCGGCGGCGATCATGCCGGCGGCGCCGGGCTTGTTCTCGACGATGATGGTCGCGCCGCCGCCCTTGCTCATTTCTTGCGCCACCAGGCGCGCGATCTGGTCGGCGGCGCCGCCGGGCGGGTAGGGCACGATGAAGCGGACGGGCGCGTCCTGAGCCGACGCGGGGGCGGCCGCTAGGGCCGCCAGGGTCAGGGCGCTGCAGACTGCGGCGGTGATGATGCGCATGGTGGTGTCTCCTGGGTTGTTGTCATGGCCGCCTGCCCGGCGGTTGGGGTCAGATGATTCCGCGGCCTTTCAGCTGCGCGATGCGGGCTTCGTCCAGGCCCAGCCGCTCGCGCAGCACGGCGTCGGTGTGCTGGCCCAGCGCCGGCGCGGCGCGGTCGTAGCGCATGGGGGTGTCGCGCATGCGGATGGGGTTGGCCACGGCCGGCGTGTCCACGCCCGAGACATGGGGCAGCGACAACTGCATGCCGCGATGGCGCACGTGCGGGTCCTGGAATACCTGTTCGATGTTGTAGATGGGCCCGCAGGGCACGTTGACCGCCTGCAGTATCTGCACCCATTCCTGCATGGTGCGCGCCAGCATCGCCTCGGCGATCGGCGGTATCAGCGTGTCGCGGTTCCGATTGCGCCCGCCGGCCGTGGCGTAGCGTTCGTCGGTGGCCAGGTCGGCGCGGCCGATGGCGCCGCAGAAGGCGCGGTATTGGCCGTCATTGCCGACGGCGACGATGACCGAGCCTTCCTTGCAGGCGAATACCTGGTACGGAACCATGTTGGAATGGGCATTGCCCATGCGCTGCGGCACCCGCCCGGACAGGAAGTAGTTGATGGCCTGGTAGGACGAGATCGTGATCACGCAGTCCAGCAGCGACATGTCGATGTACTGCCCCACGCCGCTGACGCGGCGGTGTTCGACCGCGGCCAATATGGCCGTGCTGGCGTAGACGCCGGTCAGCAGGTCCGTGATCGCGATACCGGATTTCATCGGCTCGCCGGCGGGTTCGCCGGTGATGCTCATCAGTCCGCCCATGCCCTGGAACACGAAGTCGTAGCCCGGCAGCGGCGCGTAGGGTCCGTCCTGGCCGAAGCCGGTGATCGAGCAATAGACCAGGCGCGGATTGATGGCGCGCAGGCTGTCGTAGTCCAGTCCATAACGCGCCAGCGTGCCGACTTTGTAGTTCTCGACCAGCACGTCGGAGTCCTTCGCCAGTTCCGCAATCAGAGCCTGGCCTTCCGCCGTGGCGATGTCCACGGTAATTGACCGCTTGCCGCGGTTGGCGCTCAGGAAGTAGGACGAGTCCCGGGTCTCAGCGCCGTCGGCGCCGGTCAGGAAAGGCGGCCCCCAGCCGCGCGTGTCGTCGCCGTGTCCAGGGCGCTCTACCTTGATGACGTCAGCGCCCATGTCGGCCAGCGTCTGCGTTGCCCATGGGCCGGCCAGCACGCGCGTCAGGTCCAGGATCTTGAGGTGGGATAGCGCGCCGCGCGGCTGCGCGGCGGCGGTGTTGTCTCGCTCCATGTCGCTCCGATCGGGGTGGGCCCCGTTATGTCTGGGGTCCACCTTAATGACGGAGGTAGCGAGGGTCCAATATCGTTTTACGCGTTATCGATTCGAATTGAGTATTGCCGGCGGGATGGGGCCGCCGTTCGATGTCCGTAACCAGTCCGGGCAGAACGCTGTTGATGCGTTCTTTATTACGAAAAGAAGTTAAGACATTCAATATTGATAGTTTGGATTCATATAACGAATTGTTAGATTGGAGGCTCATTTTTGGCCCGCCACGATACGTTCCATGAATCTCACCTTCGATCACGTCCACAAGCACTTCGGCGAACTGCCGGTGGTGGACGGCTTTACCAGCGAAATCAAGACCGGTGAACTGGTTGCCCTGGTGGGCCCCTCGGGTTGCGGCAAGTCCACCTTGCTGCATCTGGCGGCCGGCCTGGAAAAGCCCACCGAAGGCAGCGTCCTGGCCGACGGCAAGGCGGTCGCCGGCCCCCATCCCAGCCGCACCCTGGTGTTCCAGGAACATGCGCTGTACCCCTGGCTGACGCTGGAAGACAACGTGGCGCTGGCGCTGGAATTCCAGAACACGCCCAAATCCCGCGCCCGCGAAGCCGCGCGCCAGTGGCTGGCGCGCGTCAGCCTCGCCGGCTTCGAACACTATTACCCCCACCAGGTTTCCGGCGGCATGCGCCAACGCGCCGCGCTGGCGCGCGCCTTCATCGCCCAGCCGCAGACCATGCTGATGGACGAGCCTTTCGGCGCGCTGGACGCGCTGACCCGGCTGAGCCTGCAGGACGTCCTGCGCCAGCTCATCGCCCAGGAAAAGCCCACCGTGCTGCTGGTGACGCACGACGTGGACGAGGCTTTGTTCCTGGCCGACCGCATCATCGTCTTCAGCCCGCGCCCGGCGCGCGTGCTGCGCGAGTTCAACCTCGCGCACCGCGAAAAGACCCATGACCTGTCCGGCCTGGCGGCCGAGAAGCGCGAGATCCTGCGCCTGCTCGGCATCGCGGTGGACGGTTCGGGCGAGCACGCGGACCTGGCCCTGGCAGCCTGACCCCCGGATCTGGATTCTTGCTGGCGGCGCGTGCGCGTCGGCCGGCCCTGCATACCTTGGAGCACTTCCCATGAAACTGAAGCAATGGCTGTCCCTGCCGCTGGCCGCGGCGCTGCTGGCGGCAGCCCCCGCGATGGCGGCCGAGAAATTCCGTGTGGGCTATCTGCGCGTGATGGACGATGCGCAGGCCATCGTCGCGCAAGAGGGCGGCTACTACAAAAAGGCCGGCCTGGATTCCGAACTGATCGAGTTCAAGTCGGGCACCGACCTGATCAAGGCCATCGTCGGCGGCCAGCTGGACATCGGCGTGCTGGGCTTCACCAACGCGGTGGCCTGGGCCTCCAAGGGCGCGGACCTGAAGGTGGTGGGCGGTGCGCAGCAGGGCTACCACTCGCTGATCGTGCGCGAAGACTCCGGCATCAAGGACATCGCCGGGCTGAAGGGCAAGACCCTGGCCTCCCAGGCCGAAGGCAGCACTGCCGACGTGGTGCTGAAGGGCGTGGTGCTCAAGCAGGGCAACCTGGCTGCGGACGACGTCAACGTCATGGGCGTAAGCCCGGCCGTGGCGGTCCAGTCGCTGGTGGGCAAGCGCGTGGACGCGGCCTTCCTGTTCGAACCCTACGATCGCATCGCGCAACTGGTGGCGCCGGTCAAGCAGATCTATGAAGTGGGCCAGGCCTGGCCGTTCCCGTGCATGGTGGTGATCACCTCCGGCGAAACGCTGGCCAAGCGCAAGGACGACGTCTGGAAGGCGCTGGACGCGCAGAACCAGGCCATCCAGCTGCTGCAGAAGGAACCCGCGCAGGCTTCCAAGCTGATCGCGTCCTACTTCATCGCCGAACCCACGCTCAAGACCCTGACCCGTGGCGAACTGCCGCGCGAGACCGTCATCGCCGAAGCTATCGGCACGCAGGTCTTCACGCCCAAGCTGACCGACAAGGACACCCGCCGCATGCAGGAAATCGCCGACATCCTGCAAGCCCAGGGTTCGCTGAAGACGCGCGACGGCAAGCCGTATGACGTGTCCAGCATCGTCGACCTGTCCTGGCAAGAGGCTCGCAAGCTTTGAGCGCATCTACCCGAGTCACCGGCGCCCGCAAGCATTTCGCGGGCGTTCTGGGCGTGTTGTTCATCCTGGCCTTGTGGCAACTGGCGGCGTTCGCGCTGCCGGACTTCCTGATGCCGGGCGTGCCGGCCGTGGTCGAGCGCCTGGTCGAAGACCTGGGCAAGCAGTCCTTCCACCAGAGCCTCCTGGGCACGCTGGGGCGGCTGGGCGCGGGCTACGGCCTGGCGCTGGCGGCCGGCATCGGCTTCGGCCTGGTGGCGGCTGTGCTGTTCTTCTTCCGCGAAGTGCTGCGCAGCGCCATCGTCATCCTGCAGTCGATTCCGTCGATCGCCTGGGTGCCGCTGTTCCTGATCGTGATGGGCTTCGGCAATACGCCCATCATCGTCGTGGTGGCATTGTCGGCTTTCTTCCCGGCCGCGCTCAGCGTCATGAACGCGACTGAGTCCGTGCAGCGCGTGCATGTGTCGGCGGCGCGCGTCATGGGCGCCACGCGCTGGGGACTGGTCAAGCGGGTCTACCTGCCGGCCGTGATGCCCGAGCTCATCACCGGCGCGCAGCTCGCCTTCGGCAATGCCTGGCGCGCGCTGATCTCGGCGGAAATGCTGATCGGCTTCGGCAAGGGGCTGGGCCGTTCGCTGGCCTATTCGGGCGAAATCGCCGACATGACCGGCGTCATGACCAACATCCTGGTCATTGCCGTGCTGGCCGCGCTGATCGACCAGTTCGTGCTTGAAAACCTCAAGCACCGCCTGCTGCGCTACCAGTACGTCTGAGGGCGACAGGAGTCCCGCATGATTGGCCGCATCCGTCTGTTTGTCCTCGGCGCCTGCCTGGTTGCATCGGGCTTCGCGCAGGCGCAGCCCGACGCCTTCGCGGCGGCGCGGGCGCGCGGCGAGCTGGTGGTGGGCGTGCCTTACCTGGCGCCGCCGCCCGCGGCCGGCGCCAAGATCCGCACGCCGGACGGCCTGGACGCCGCAATGACCGACAGATTGGCGCAAAGCCTGGGACTGCCGGTGCGCCTGGTGCAATTGCCGCAGGAACAGGCCGCTGCCGCGCTGGCGGCGGGGCGGGTCGACCTGGTCCTGGCCGACGGCGCGTCGGCCCAGCCGGACGCGGTCGCGACGCAAGCCACAGGCTATGCCGCCCGACCCAAGGCCGTGATCCGCAGCGACACCAGCCTGCGCCGGCCCGCCGACGTGCGCGGCCGCAGCGTCTGCATGGCGGAGGCCGCAAGCGCTTCCCGCGCCCTGGCCGAAAGCTGGGGCGCGGAGGTGCGCACCTACCGCGTGCCGTCCGATGCGCTGGTCGCCGTGCGCGAGGGCAGCTGCGATATCGGCCTGGTCGACGACGCGGTCTGGGAGCCGCTGGTGCGCTTCCCGGAATGGAAGAAGTTCTCCTCGACGCTGGCGGCCGATGGCGCGCGGCGTGAACGCGTGTGGCTGCTGCCGGCCTCCGACTCCGCCAGCCGCAACTGGCTGAGCCAGGAAATGCGCGCCTGGGACCGAGCGGGCGCCTGGAAGGCCATGACCGCGAAGTGGGCCCGCGACGTGGCCTTCGATGTCTATCTCGACCAGGAAGTGCCCGACTGCCACGGCTAGGGACTGGCGGCACATACAATGCCGGTCATGACGCACACGCTGACCGCCCCTTGCACCTACCAGGAAGACATCAAGAAAAGCCGCTTTGTCGCGTATGCAGCGCCCGTGTCCGGCGTGGACGAAGCCATGCGCTTCTTTGCCGAACATAGCGACGCCGAAGCGACCCACAACTGCTGGGCCTACCGCATCGGCCAGGAATACCGCTTCAATGACGACGGCGAGCCGGGAGGCACGGCCGGCCGTCCCATCCTGCAAGCCATCGAAGGCCAGGACATGGATCGCGTGGCGGTGCTGGTAGTGCGCTGGTACGGGGGCATCAAGCTCGGCGCAGGCGGACTGGTGCGCGCCTACGGGGGCTGCGCGGCCAACTGCCTGCGGCTGGGGGAGCGGACCGAGATCGTGGATCTTGCAACCGTCGCCTGCGCTTGCGGTTTTGGCGAACTGGCGTTGCTGAAGTCGCGCCTGGCTCAGGCAGGCGCGGCCATCCTGCAGGAAGACTTCAACGAGGAAGGGGTGGCGCTACGGTTCACGGTGCCGCGCGCAGCGGTGGCGGACCTGGAAGTGACCGCCGCCAACATCACGCGCGGGCGTGCGGCCTGGGAAGTCGAGTCCTGATCCCAGGGGGCGCACGGCCCGCGCAGCGTTCAGGCGTCCTGCCCGTTCTGGGCAGCTGCGATTTCCTGATGGACCTTTTCCATGTCCACTTCCTTGATCTTGGCGAGCAGCTCATTGAGCTGGCCGCCCGACAAGGCGCCCGGTTGCGAGAACAGCAAGACCTTCTCGCGGAAGACCATCAGGGTCGGGATGGAACGGATGCCCAGCGCGCCGGCCAGTTCCTGTTCCACGTCGGTATTGACCTTGGCGAAGGTGACGTCGGGATGCTCGGTGGCGGCCTGTTCGAATACCGGCGCGAAACCGCGGCAGGGGCCGCACCAGGGCGCCCAGAAATCGACGATCAGCGTACCGTCGGGGGTAATGGCTTCCTGGAAGCTGTCTTTGGTGAGTTCAACAATACTCATTTTGAATCCTTGCCGGCGAGCGGCGTAAAAAGCGGTGTCAGAGGCCCGGGGTATGCCCGTCCCGGACCCGATGGGGCGTTGCGGCGGCGTTCGGTGCTTTAAGAACGATAGTAGAGCGGGTAATGGCCGCGTCGCAATGGTTGGCGCCTGAGGCGCGGGCTGCGGCCCTCAGGCCGCGGTGCTTGCCGGGGCGCCGTTTTTCAACGACGCGACGATCTCGAAGGAACGCAGGCGGTCGGCGATATCGTAGAAATCCGAGACGATCATGACTTCGTCGGCCTCGGTCTCGGCCACCAGCGCTTCCAGTTCGCGCCGGACGGTATCCGGGCCGCCCACGATGGCCGCGCCCAGTCTTTGATGGACCGCCTCGCGCTCCCATTCGTTCCACAGGCCGTCCATGCTGTCCACGGGCGGTTGCAGCTGCAGGCGGTTGCCGCGCACCAGCGACAGGAATTTCAGCTGCTGGGTGGTGGCCTGGCGCCTGGCGGCTTCATCGGTTTCGGCGGCCACGACCGGCACGCCTATCATGGCGTAGGGGCGCGCCAGCGTTGCCGACGGCTTGAACAAATGGCGGTACAGGCGCATGGCCGCCATGCCTTCGGGCGAAAAATGTCCCGCGAAGGAGAAGGGCAGGCCCAGCTCCGCGGCAAGCCGCGCGCTGAAATCGCTGGACCCCAGCAGCCAGATCGGAATGTCCAGGCCTTCGCCGGGAATGGCGCGCACGGGCTGGCCAGGGCGCGAAGGCGCGAGGAAACCGCGCAATTCTTCCACCAGCGCCGGGAACTCCAATCCGCTGCGCGGACCGCGGCGCAATGCGTGTTGCGTGGCGCCGTCGCTACCGGGCGCGCGGCCCAGGCCCAGGTCGATACGGCCAGGGTAAAGCGTTTCCAGCGTGCCGAACTGCTCGGCGATGATCAGCGGCGCGTGGTTGGGCAGCATGACGCCGCCCGAGCCCACGCGCAGGGTGCTGGTGTGCGAGGCGACGTGGCCGATCAGTACGGCGGTGGCGCTGCTGGCCACGCCGTTGATGTTGTGGTGTTCCGCCAGCCAGAAGCGCTTGTAGCCCAGGCGTTCCACGTGCTGCGCCACCGCAACCGTGTTGCGGAAGGCGTCAGCCGCGTCGCGGCCTTGCACTATCGGGGCCAGGTCCAGTACGGAGAAAGGGATGCGGGCCAGGCTGCTCATGCGGAAACCTCCGTGTACACGGTGGGACAGGACAGCGGGGCGGAAACAAAGCGGGTAAGGCGCAAGGCGGACTCCATATGCCGTTATACATGGGGAGTGTATCGGTGAAATCAAGCGGACCCGCCAGCAACCATATGGCGCGGCGGGTTGATTGATTTCCGCTATTGTCGCGATTGGCCCGCCTTGCGAGCGGCCTTCGGGCTTGCGCCTAGCCGGGGAAGAACGCGTAGCGGATCACGAACAGCGCCGCGACCAGCCAGGTGGCGGGATGCACGTCGCGGACCTTGCCGGTGGCCGTCTTCAGCACCACGTAGCTGATGAAGCCGAAGGCGATGCCATTAGCGATCGAGTACGTGAACGGCATGACCAGGGCGGTCAGCGCGGCCGGCGTGGCCTCGCAGACGTCGTTCCAGTCGATGTCGATCAGCTCGCGCATCATCAGGCCGGCCACGTAGAGCAGGGCGGGCGCGGTGGCGTAGGCCGGCACGGCGCCGGCCAGCGGCGAAATGAACAGCGCGGCCAGGAACAGCACCGCGACGACCAGGGCCGTCATGCCGGTACGGCCGCCAGCCTGCACGCCCGAGGCGCTTTCCACATAGGCGGTGGTGCTGCTGGTACCCAGCATCGAGCCGGCCACGATGGCGCTGCTGTCGGCGAAGAGTGCGCGGCCCAGGCGGTTGGGGCGGTTCTCGGGCATCAGGCCCGCGCGCTTGGCCACGCCGACCAGCGTGCCGGTGGCGTCGAACACTTCAACCAGCACGAACACCAGGATCACGTGCACGAAGCCGCTGTGCAGCGCGCCCAGGATGTCCAGCTTCATCAGCGTGGGGGCCAGGCTGGGCGGGGCGGCGAAGATGCCCTTGAATTCGTTGTAGCCCAGCGCCATCGACAGCACCGTGACCACCAGGATGCCGATCAGGATCGCGCCGCGCACGCGCAGCGCATCCAGCGCGGCGATGATGAAAAAGCCCAGGATGGCGAACAGCGGGCCGGGCTGGGTCAGGTCGCCCAGCGTGACCTTGGTGGCGGGATGCGCAACCACGATGTTGGCGCTGGATAGCGCGATAATGGCAAGGAACAGCCCGATGCCTGCGGCGATGGCGCTGCGCAGCGAATGCGGAATGCCCTTGACCAGCCAGACCCGGATGCCCGAGAACGTCAGGAACAGGAAGATCACGCCCGAGATGAACACGGCGCCCAGCGCCTGCTCCCAGGTGTAGCCCATGGTCTTGACCACGGTGAATGCGAAGAAGGCGTTCAGGCCCATGCCCGGCGCCATGCCGATCGGCCAGTTGGCGATCAGCGCCATCACCAGCGAGCCCAGCGCGGCGGCCAGGCAGGTGGCGACGAACACGGCATCGCGGTCCATGCCCGTCGACGACAGGATGTCCGGATTGACGAAGATGATGTACGACATCGTCAGGAATGTCGTCAGGCCGGCGACCAGTTCCGTACGCGCTGTCGTGCCGTGTTCACGCAGCTTGAATAGCTTCTCGAGCATTCGAGTCCCCAATGTGTTTGCAGGATTGCGGGTTGTTGTGGGCGGGCTGGGTTGCCCGCCGGTTTTTCATGAAAGGGCGTATTTTCGCATCAGTTGTAAACTCTGCCGCCATGATTATTCTCGGCTTTGAAAGCTCCTGCGACGAAACCGGCGTCGCTGCCGTCTGTACGGAACGGGGCCTGCTCGCGCACGCGCTGCATACCCAGATCGCCATGCACCAGGAATACGGGGGCGTGGTGCCGGAACTCGCCTCGCGCGACCATATCCGCCGCGTCGTGCCGCTGACCCGGCAGGTCCTCGAAGAAGCGGGCCTGCAAATGTCGGATGTCGGCGCCGTGGCCTATACGGCCGGCCCCGGCCTGGCCGGCGCCTTGCTGGTGGGCGCCAGCGTCGCGCAGTCGTTCGCCTGGTCGCGTCATTTGCCCGCCATCGGCATCCATCACCTGGAAGGCCATCTGCTGTCGCCGATGCTGGCGGATCCGCGGCCTGAATTCCCCTTCGTGGCGCTGCTGGTGTCCGGCGGACACACGCAGCTGATGCGCGTGGACGGGGTGGGACGCTACGAATTGCTGGGCGAAACGCTGGACGACGCGGCGGGCGAGGCCTTCGACAAGTCGGCCAAGCTCATGGGCCTGGGCTATCCCGGCGGACCGGCGCTGTCCCGGCTGGCCGCCAGCGGCGATGCCGCGCGTTTCGATCTGCCGCGCCCCATGCTGCACAGCGGCGACCTGGATTTCAGTTTCAGCGGCCTGAAGACGGCCGTGCTGACCCGGGTCAAGGCTGCCGAAGCGGCGGGCGGACTGGACGAACAGACCCGCGCCGACCTGGCCGCGGCCACGCAGGCTGCCATCGTGGAAGTGCTGGCGGCCAAGGCCATCAAGGCCCTGAAGCAGACCGGCCTGAAGCGCCTGGTGGTGGCCGGGGGAGTGGGGGCCAACCAGCTGCTGCGCGCCAAGCTGGACGCGGCGCTCAAGCCGCTCAAGGCGCGCGCCTATTTCCCGCCGCTGGAACTGTGCACCGACAACGGCGCCATGATTGCCTTTGCCGCCGCCGAGCGGGTCAAGGCTGGCCTGGCGACGCTGGATCCGGATGCGCACAGCTTCACTGTGAAGCCGCGCTGGGACCTGGCCGACATCGCCTGAAAATGAAAAGGGCGGCCATGCAGGCCGCCCCGAAGCGCATTCCTTGCGCGTTTATTTCTTCTTGCCGCCGCCGATGCGGCTTTCCGTGCCCTGGACCAGGCGCGTGATGTTGGCGCGGTGGCGGTAGAACAACAGCACGCCGATGACTGCAAGCGCCACGCCCATGGACGGCTGCGCATACCAGGCCAGGCCGGAACCGAACACGTAGTAGACGGGGGCGAAGAAGGCCGCCACCAGTGAAGCCAGGGACGAATAGCGGAAGAACACCGCGACGATCAGCCAGGTGGCCGCCGTGGCGACCGCCAGCCAGGGCTGGATTGCCACCAGCACGCCCAAGGCGGTGGCCACGCCCTTGCCGCCCTTGAAGCTCAGGAATACCGGGTACAGATGGCCCAGGAAGGCGGCCAGCGCCACCAGCGCCAGCGCGACGGGGGAGATCCCGGGAGCCAGTTTTTCGGCCAGCCAGATCGCGAACCATCCCTTGGCGGCGTCGCCCAGCAGCGTCAGCGCGGCGGCCGTCTTGTTCCCGGTGCGCAGCACATTGGTGGCGCCGGGATTCTTGGAGCCGTAGCTGCGGGGGTCTTGCAGGCCCATGAGCTTGCTGACGACCACCGCGAAGGGCACGGAGCCGATCAGGTAGGCCAGCAGGATGAGCGCAGCGCTGAAGACCAGGGAGGGGTCGTTTATCGCCATGGATAGGATCCGTTGTTGTTGTGTTGTTGCGGTAATGGGTGCGGATTCTACCGCGCCCGGGGCCGGGTCCGGCTACGGGTTATCGAGCGGGGCTGCGGCCCCCGTCCGCCAGTCGATCGCACGGATACCGGCCGCGGACGGTACAATCCGACGCGTTCACCCGCGTTTTATTTTCTTTCGGATGCACAATGCGAATTCTGGTTTCGAACGATGATGGTTATTCGGCCCCTGGGCTCGAGGCGCTGGTTGACGCGCTGCAGGGCCTGGGCGATCTCACTGTCGTCGCGCCTGAAACCAACCATAGCGGCGCGTCCAACTCCCTGACGCTGAACCGGCCGCTGTCGGTACGCACCGCCTCCAACGGCTTCATTGCCGTCAACGGCACCCCGTCCGACTGCGTGCACGTGGCGCTCACCGGCCTTATGGATACCCGGCCGGACCTGGTCGTGTCCGGCATCAACAACGGCGCCAACATGGGCGACGACACCCTGTATTCGGGCACCGTGGCCGCTGCCAGCGAAGGCTATCTGTTCGGCATCCCGGCCATCGCGTTCTCGCTGGCCGAGAAGGGCTGGGAGCACATCGATTCCGCCGCGCGCGCCGCGCGCCTCGTGGTGGAACGCCATCTGGCCCAGCCGCTGGCCGCGCCGGTGCTCCTGAACGTCAATATCCCCAGCCGCCGCTTCGAAGACATGCACGGCTTCGCGGTCACGCGCCTGGGAAAGCGCCATCCCTCGCAGCCGGTGGTGCGCACCACCACGCCGTATGGCGATACCGTCTATTGGATCGGACCCGTGGGTTTGGCGGCCGACGCCACGCCAGGCACGGACTTTCATGCCGTCGAGCAGGGTACGGTGTCGGTCACGCCGCTGCGCCTGGACCTGACCCAGCACAGCCAGCTCGACGAGATCCGGACCTGGGCGGAGCCACTATGCGTAAACGTGTAAGCCAGCCGGACGTGACCCAGCCGGTGCCCGGGCGTACCGGTCCGGTGCGCTACGACTCGGGTCGGCTCAGTCCGGGCGTCACGCCCGCCAACAGCAACACCCGCATTTCCGCAGCCACGCTGCAACGCCAGACCCAGGCGCCGACGCCCGCATCGGGCAGCAATCTGGGGCTGAATTCGGATCGCCTGCGCCAGGCCATGGTCGAGCGCCTGCGGGCGCAGGGCATTACCGACGAGCGCGTGCTCAACGCCATGGGCGCGGTGCCGCGCCATCTGTTCGTCGACGAGGCGCTGGCCAGCCGCGCTTACGAAGACGCCGCGTTGCCCATCGGTCATTCGCAAACCATCTCCCAACCCTGGGTGGTGGCGCGCATGATCGCCGCCGCCTGCGACGACCGCACGCCCACCCGCGTGCTGGAAGTCGGCGCGGGTTGCGGCTACCAGGCGGCGGTGCTCGCGCAGTTCGTGCGCGAGGTTCACACCATCGAACGCATCCGCGGATTGTATGAACTTGCGCGCGAGCATCTGCGCGCCCTGCGGCTCACCACCAGGATCCGCTTGATCTACGGCGACGGCATGCTGGGCCTGCCCGGCGTGGCGCCGTTCGATGCTATCGTTGTGGCTGCCGCTGGCCTTGCCATCCCGCAGGCGCTGCTCTCGCAGCTCGCACCGGGTGGCCGCCTGATCGCTCCTGAAGGGGGCGCCAACCAGCGCCTGGTTCTCATCGAACGCACAGGCGCGGCCAGCTGGAAACGCACAGAATTAGAGGCCGTGCGCTTTGTGCCGCTACGGGCCGGAATACAATCTTGAGCAAACAGGAGAAACGTATGCTCAACGGGCAGTTGCAACTGACCGATATCACCCTGGGCGCGTCCATGACGCGCCTGCGCCGCCCGCTCTTCATCGCGGGGGCTCTCAGCCTGTCCATCCTGGCTGGCTGCGCTTCCAAAGGCACGCGCGCCCCGGTGGTCGACATGACCGGCGGGCAACCCGCGCCGGCCACCCAGACCGGCGGCACCTATGTGGTGAAACCGGGCGACACGCTCTACAAGATCGCCCGCGCCAACAATGTGGATGTCGAAAACGTCAAGCGTTGGAACAACCTCAGCGACCCCAACCAGATCTCGGTCGGCCAGGTCCTGAAGATGTCCGGCAGCGCCAGCGGCGGGGCGCAGACCGCGCCGGTCGCGGGCTCCAAGACGCAGCCGCGTCCGCTGGACCAGCCGGAAACCCTGCCGCCGCCGACCACTGAAACCACCACGCCGCCGCCCACCGCGCCGGTCGAGACCAAGCCCGCCACGCGCGCGGCCGACGCGGCCGTCATCAATTGGGCCTGGCCTGCCAACGGCCAGATCGTGCAAGGCTTCAACAACAGCAGCAAGGGCATCGACATCGCCGGCGCGCTGGGCGATCCGGTCACCGCCGCCGCCGACGGCCTGGTCAAGTACAGCGGCAACGGTGTGCGCGGCCTGGGCAACCTGATCATCGTCGAACACCAGAACGGCTTCATTACCGCTTACGCGCATAACCGCGCGGTGCTGGTGAAGACGGGCCAGAACGTCAAGCGCGGCGCCAAGATCGCCGAACTCGGCCAAAGCGATACCACGTCGCCGCGCCTGCACTTCGAGATCCGCCGCCAAGGCCAGCCGGTGGACCCCATGCAGTATCTGCCTGCCCGATGACGCCCACTCTCGTCTTCGACCTGGAAACCATCCCCGACGCCGAGGGACTGCGCAAGCTCAACGGCTGGGGGGCTGATGTTTCCGACCAGGAGGTGGTCGAGCGCGCGCTGACCGCGCGCCGCGAGGCCGTGGGCCATGATTTCCTGCCGCTGCATCTGCACAAGGTGGCGGTGGTGGGCTGCGTGTTCCGCGACGACCAGGGCTTTCGCGTCAAGACCCTGGGCCAGCCCGACGATCCCGAAGCCGCCTTGCTGGCGGGCTTCTTCAAGACCATCGAGCGCTACACGCCCAAGCTCGTGAGCTGGAACGGTTCCGGCTTCGACCTGCCGGTGCTGCATTACCGCAGCCTGATCCAGGGCGTGCCCGCGCCGCGCTACTGGGACATGGGCGAGGAAGACCGCGACTTCAAGTTCAACAACTACATTTCGCGCTACCACTCGCGTCACCTGGACCTGATGGACCTGCTGGCCAAGTACAACGGCCGCGCCAACGCGCCGCTGGATGAACTGGCCAAGCTTTGCGGCTTTCCCGGCAAGCTGGGCATGGACGGCAGCAAGGTGTGGGAAGCCTGGAGCCAGGGCCGCGCCGACGAGGTGCGGGCCTATTGCGAAACGGACGTGGTCAACACCTGGCTGGTGTATTGCCGTTTCCGTTTCCTGCGCGGCGAACTCGACCGCACTTCCTACGAAGCGGAAATCGCGCTGGTGCGCGACACCCTCAGCGCCAGCGATGCGCCGCACTGGAAGGAGTACATGGCGGCCTGGGACGCCAACTGAGCGGCGTCTCGGCCGGAGGATCCGTCTTCCGGCGGACAGGATCGAACGGGGCCCGCGAGGCCCCGTTCTTGCGTCTGGATCATGCGCAATCGACTGAAACATTGCTTGCGCCAGCGAAACCTGGATGAAACCGGGCCAATCGCACAATGGCCTCGCTTTCTTCACTTTCAGGAGACCTACATGTCCCGATTCGCTATCCGCTCCAATTTGGCCGCTCTTGCATTTGTCGCCGCGACGGGCGGCCTGGTGGCCGGCTCCGTCATGGCTGCGCCTCCTCCTCCCGCTGACGGCGGCCCCGCCGCCATGCACGATGGCCAGCGCGGCGGCTTCCACAAAGGCATGCGCGACGGCCTCTTCATTCCCGGCCTGGGTCCCGTGACCAAGGCGCAGGTCGCCGAGCTGAAGCTGGACGACAAGCAGCAGGCCTTGTTCAAGACCGCGCAGGACGGCCAGCGCAGCCTGCACGAAGCCATGCGTGCCTCGGGCGGCAAGCGCCACGACCTGCTCAAGGCGCAGCTGGACAGCGGCAAGCTGGATCCCCGCGCGCTGGTCGAACAGTCCGAAAAGTCGCGTGATGCCTTCGGTCCCCAGGCCAAGCAGGTGCGCGACCAATGGCTCGCGGTCTGGGACAGCCTGAACGACACCCAGCGCGGCCAGGTGACCAAGTTCGTCAAGGAACGCCAGGACCGCATGCAGGAGCGCCACGCCCGCATGGAAGGGCGCCACGGCAAGGGCAAGGCGGATGCGCCCGCTGCCGCCGCGCCGGCCAAGCCTGCCGCCAACTAAGCAGTGCGGCCGGCCGTCCCGGCCGGTGCGCGCCATCAACCCCGGACACGCGACCGCGTGCCGGGGTTTTTCATTTGGCGTCCGGGACGGCGGCTGGCGGCGGCTCGCCATGCGTACCGATAGGGAGCGGGTTCCCCGTTTTGACGCACAAACGCGTGCGTCGGCACACGCGTCCGCACTGTTCTGGTGCGGCGCGGGCGCCGTCAGCGGGCGATGCGCCTGCGTATCGGCTTGCCGCAGACCTGGCACGGACATTGCTTTGTGGAGTAGGAACCGGTTTCAAACGCTGCACCGCCGGTCCTAGTGATGCGCCTCGGCCATCTACCTACTCGACAAATCCGATCAGGACTCCGCACCATGAAGAAGACGTTGCTAGCCGTGCCCTTTGCGCTCGCCGCTTGTTTCACCGCGACGGCGCAGGCCGAACCCACCGACCTGGGCGGCGGATTTTCGCTCAGCGGCAACGCCGCCATCGTCAGCGACTACCGTTTCCGCGGCTACTCGCAGACCGACTTCCGGCCCGCCGTGCAGCTGGGCTTCGACCTGACCCACAGTTCCGGCTTCTATCTGGGCAACTGGAACTCCAATGTTTCCGATTTCGTGTTCACCGACGGCAACCTGGAAATGGATTTCTACGGCGGCTGGAAGGGCGACGTGGGCGGCGGCTTCACGCTGGATGCGGGCGTGCTGCATTATTACTACCCGGGCTCCAGCTCGCCGAAGGGCGGCAACTACAACAACACCGACCTCTATCTGGGCGCGTCCTACGGCAACTACAGCCTCAAGTACTCCTATACGCCCAGCGACTTCTTCAGCACGCCAGACAGCAAGGGCACCTGGTACCTGGACGGCACGGCCAACTTCGACCTGGGCGACGGCTGGGGCCTGGTCGGCCACCTGGGCTACCAGAAGCTCAAGAACCAGACCAATATGGACGGCGACTCCATCGGCCATTACGTCGACTACAAGCTCGGCGTGACCAAGGACCTGAAGGGCTGGATCCTGGGCCTGGCCGCCGTGGGGGCGACCAAGGACAACTGGCTGCCGACCAAGTACGGCCATCCTTCGGGCCGCCTGGGCGCCGTCTTCTCGGTGGCGCGTTCCTTCTGACCGATATCCGTGGCGGCGCCTGGCAGCGCCGGCTTTCGGGCTTGCCGACGATTGGCGGTGACCGCCGTCCGGGGCAAGCCCTTTTTTCATCGGGAGACCGTTCCGGCCCCACATCGCCATTTCCAGGATTGGCCGCAGTCCTTCTACAATAGAAGGTTGCGTGTAATTCTTCTGGACTGCGTGAGATGTCTGACGTTTTGAGTATTGAATCCCTGGACCTGGAAGCCAGGGGTATCGCCCGCCGCGACGGGAAGGTCGTCTTCGTGGAAGGCGCCTTGCCGGGCGAACGGGTCACCACGGTTACGCTGCGCCGCAAGCCGTCCTACGAGATTGCGCGCGTGGACGAGGTGCTGCGGCCCTCGTCGCAGCGCGTGGCGCCGCGCTGCCCGCATTTCGGCGTCTGTGGCGGCTGTGCCATGCAGCACCTGGAACCCAGCACGCAGGTCGCCATCAAGCAACGTTCGCTGGAAGACACCTTCTGGCACGTCGGCAAGCTGCGTCCCGCGCGCATCCTGGCGCCGCTGCAAGGCCCGACCTGGGGCTACCGCTACCGCGCCCGCCTGTCGGTGCGCGTGGTGCCCAAGAAGGGCGGCGTGCTGGTTGGTTTCCATGAGCGCAAGAGCAGCTATGTGGCCGACATGCGCGAATGCCATGTGCTGCCGCGCCACGTCAGCGACCTGCTGATTCCTTTGCGCGAAATGATCGGTTCCATGTCCGCGCCGGACCGCATGCCGCAGATCGAAGTGTCGCTGGGCGAGGGCGTGACCGCCCTGGTGCTGCGCCATCTGCTGCCGCTGACCGATGGCGACATCGCCATCCTGCGCGCCTTCGCCGCCAAGCACAACGTGCAATGGTGGCTGCAGTCCAAGGGTCCGGAAACCGTGCACCCGCTGGAGCGCGAGCACGGCGACACGCTGGCCTACACCATGCCGGAATTCGGCCTGCGCATGCCGTACCGGCCCACCGATTTCACGCAGGTCAATCACGCCATCAACCGTGCGATGGTGTCGCGCGCGCTGAAACTACTGGAGGTGCAGCCTACCGACCGCGTGGCGGATCTGTTCTGCGGGCTGGGCAACTTCACGCTGCCGCTGGCGACGCAGGGCAGGGAAGCCGTGGGCGTGGAAGGCAGCAAGGCGCTGACCGACCGCGCTTTCGACGCGGCATCGCGCCACGGCCTGGGCGATCGCACCAGCTTCGCCACCCTGAACCTGTTCGAGGTGGACGTGGAATGGCTGCGCGGCCTGGGCTACTTCGACCGCATGCTGATCGATCCGCCGCGCGAAGGCGCGCATGCCGTGGCGCAGGCCCTGTCGCTGTTGGAGGCGCACGAGCGCCCCGTGCGCATCGTCTACGTGTCCTGTAACCCGGCCACGCTGGCGCGCGATGCGGCCATCATGGTGCATGAAGGCGGCTATGTGTTGAAGAGCGCGGGCGTGATCAACATGTTCCCGCACACGGGCCATGTGGAGTCCATTGCGGTGTTCGAATCGCTGGATGCCGAAGGTATCCAGGTCGTGCGGGAACGCGCCCGCCAGCGCGCCATTCAGGCGGCGGCCGAAGCGGCAGCCGCGGAAGAAGCCAAGGCCGCGGCCGCCGCCGAGAAGGCGGCCGCCAAGCAGGCCGCCACCGACGCCTATCACGCCAAGGTCGCGGCCGAAGCGCAGGACTGACGCCGCGGGAAGGGCCTGGGCCGTTTCAGTGCTTGCAGCCCAGGCCTTCCAGTATCGGGCAGTCCGGCCTGTCATTGCCCTGGCAGTGTTCGGCCAGATGCTTCAAGGTGGCCGCCATGTCGCGCAGCGCCTCGGCCTTGCGCTCCAGTTCCTGCACGTGTTCCAGCGCGATGCGCTTGACGTCGGCGCTGGCGCGGCTGCGGTCCTTCCACAGCGCCAGCAACTCATTCATCTGTTCCACCGAAAAACCCAGGTCGCGCGCGCGGCGCACGAAGTGCAGCGTATGCAGATCGTGTTCGCTGTACACGCGGTAGCCTGAATCCGTGCGTCCGGCGGGGCTGATGAGGCCGATGCTTTCGTAGTAGCGGATCATCTTGGCGGAAATGCCGGAACTCCTGGATGCCTCGCCGATATTCATTGCTGTGCTCCTGTGTAGCCTGAGTGCGATTCTACGCTTGACCTTTCCATCATGGGAAGGTTTAAGCTGCTTTCCATGGTGGACGAAACGTAGTCCATCGCCCTTGAATCCTATGGAGATAACTATGAGCATCGAGTTCCAAGTGGCTGACATGACCTGCGGCCATTGCGCCAAGACCATTACGGCCGCGGTGGCCCAGGCGGCTCCGGGCGCGACTGTCACGATCGATCTGCCCACGCACCGCGTGACCGTGACCGGGGCCGATGACGCCGACAAGATCGAAGACGCGATCCGCGACGCCGGCTACCAGCCGCAGCCGGTGTAATTCCTCCAGGCGCGAGGCCGGGCTATGATAGATCCGGTCTCGCGCTGGTTATTTATTCATTGCTAAAATCTATCGATTCATTGAATTTATTAAATTTGAATAATTGATAGTAAGGATTTATCATTCTTTCCATGGTGGTTAATCAAACAACCCCGCTACCCCAAGGAGAGATTTGAATGCTGCAAAACCGCGAAGGCCAACGTGTTCCGAACGTAACGTTCCCGGTCCGTGAGGACAACACCTGGAAGAAGGTGACGTCCGACGACCTGTTCAAGAACAAGACCGTCGTGGTCTTTTCCCTGCCCGGCGCCTTCACGCCGACCTGCTCGTCGACCCACCTGCCGCGTTACAACGAACTGGCTCCCGCCTTCTTCGCCGCCGGCGTGGACAGCATCGTCTGCGTGTCGGTCAATGACACCTTCGTCATGAACGAATGGGCCAAGGACCAGGAATCGGCCAACATCACGCTGCTGCCCGACGGCAACGGCGAGTTCACCGAAGGCATGGGCATGCTGGTCGACAAGAGCGACCTGGGCTTCGGCAAGCGCAGCTGGCGCTATTCCATGCTGGTCAAGGACGGCGTGGTCCAGAAGATGTTCATCGAGCCGGAAAAGGAAGGCGACCCGTTTGAAGTGTCGGACGCCGACACCATGCTGGCGCACTTCGCCCCGTCGGCCAAGAAGCCCGACCAGGTGGTCGTGTTCTCCAAGCCGGGCTGCCCGTTCTGCGTGGAAGCCAAGGCGCTGCTGGATGCCAAGGGCTACGCCCCGATCGAGATCCCGCTGGAAAACAAGGTCCGTGGCCGCGTGATCGGCGCTGTCTCGGGCAAGGGCACCGCCCCGCAGGTGTTCATCAATGGCGCGCTGATCGGCGGCCTGGAAGACCTGAAGGCGCACTTCGCCTAAGCGTCTGCAACGCTACCGGTCCCGGGTTCGCCCCGGGGCCGGGCAGCAGGGCGGTTCGCCGCCTGCTGCACCCTTCACGAGTTTCCCTTTTTACGCATCTTTGTGCGCGGCCCCCGGCGGGCGCTGCGGGACTGTCCACGTCCATAGGGTGCGGAAAAAGGCGGAATCCGCCTTTGAATTCCTGCTCCACGCCACATCGGGGGATACCCAGTCATGAAAACTCTGCATACCGATATCGCTGTCATCGGCGCCGGCACGGCCGGCCTGGCCGCCTACCGCGCCGCCCGCGCCGCGGGCCAGCGCGCGCTGCTGATCGAAGGCGGTCCCTACGGCACGACCTGCGCCCGCGTCGGCTGCATGCCGTCAAAGCTGCTGATCGCCGCCGCCGAAGCGGCCCACAGCGCGGCCCACACCGAGCCGTTCGGCGTGCATGTGGGCGGCGAGATCACGGTCGATGGCGCCGAAGTGATGGACCGCGTCAAACGCGAGCGCGACCGCTTCGTCGGTTTCGTGCTGGAAGGCGTGGAAAGCATCCCGGCAGAGGACAAGCTGCGCGGCTATGCGCGCTTCGTGTCGGACACGGTGCTGCAGGTGGACGAGCACACCGAAGTGCATGCGTCCCGCGTGGTGATCGCCACCGGTTCGCGGCCGTCTGTGCCGCCGCCGTTCCGTGCGCTGGGCGACCGTCTGGTGCTGAACGATGACGTGTTCGCCTGGGATGATCTGCCTGGTCGTGTGGCCGTGTTCGGTCCTGGCGTGATCGGGCTGGAACTGGGCCAGGCGCTGGCGCGCCTGGGCGTGGAAGTGCGCGTGTTCGGCGTCAGCGGCAGCCTGGGCGGCATCAGCGATCCGCAAGTACGCAATACGGCCCGCAAGATCTTCCAGCGCGAGTTCTATCTGGACCCGGACGCCCGCGTGCTTGAAACCACCCGCGTAGGCGACGAAGTGGAAGTGCGCTACGTGACGCTGGACAACACCGAGCGCACCGAACGCTTCGACTACGCGCTGGTGGCCACGGGCCGCCGCGCCAACGTGGACGGGCTGGCGCTGGAAAACACCTCGCTGCAATTGGACAAACACGGCGTGCCGTTGTTCGACCGCGAAACCATGCAGACGGGCGATGCGCCTATCTTCATCGCGGGCGATGCCAACGCCGACGCGCCGCTGCTGCACGAAGCCGCCGACGAAGGCCGCATCGCGGGCGAGAACGCGGCGCGCTATCCCGAAGTGCGCAAGGGCCTGCGCCGCGCGCCGTTGGCCGTGGTGTTCTCGGACCCGCAGATCGCCATGGCCGGGCAGGGCCACGCACGGCTGGTGCCGGGCACCTTCGTGACGGGCGAGGTGGACTTCTGCGACCAGGGCCGTTCGCGGGTCATGCTGAAGAACCGCGGCATGCTGCATGTCTATGCGGACATCGAAACGGGCCGTTTCCTGGGCGCCGAGATGGTCGGCCCCAGCGCCGAGCACATCGGCCACCTGCTGGCCTGGGCCGTGCAGCAGGAGCTGACCGTGGCGCGCATGCTGGAAATGCCGTTCTATCACCCCGTGATCGAGGAAGGCCTGCGCACTGCCTTGCGCGACGCGGCGGCCAAGCTGGCCCGGGCGCAGGAGGCGCTGCGGCGGGAAGCTCCGGAGAATGAACTGGCTTGAACGCCAGCGCGATCCGCGACACCAGCAAAAAGGCCACGAAACATCGTGGCCTTTTCGCTTTTCGTATCGGATCAATCGTCCGACTGCTTCTTTGGCACCGGGAACGGATTCTCGCGGAACTGCAGCGTGAAGCCGGCGCGCTCGTCCTGTCCCAGCGTGCGGGCCAGATACGGCATGGCTTGCTTCAAGGCGTCGTGCAGCGTCCAGGGCGGATTGATCAGGAACATGCCGCTGCCGTGCAGGCCGTAGCCGTCGATGGCTGCTTTCTTGACCGTCAAGGTCGCGTGCAGCCAGCTCTTGACCTTCAGGTTCTCCAGGTGGCGCGCCATTTCATTGGCTTCGCGGCGCTGGACCAGCGGGTACCAGACGGCGTAGGTGCCGGTGGCGAAGCGCTTGACGCATTCCTTGACCGCGTTGAGCGTGCGGCGATAGTCGTTCTTGTCTTCGTACGAGGGGTCGATCAGCACCATGCCGCGGCGCGTGGGCGGCGGCAGCAGCGCCTTGACGCCTTCAAAACCGTCGTCGCCGTAGATCGTGGTCTGGCGTTGCGCGGCGCGGCCCTGGTGTTCCAGGTTGCCGACCAGCGTGTCGATCTCGGTAGGGTGCATTTCGAATAGGCGCAGCCGGTCGGACGGACGCAGCGCGTCCAGCGCCAGCCACGGCGAGCCCGGATAGCGCCTGAGGCGGCCGTTGGTGTTGTAGCCGCGGATCCGGGCGACGTAGTCGGCCAGGATGGGCGGCAGGTCCTCGGCTTCCCACAGGCGGCCGATGCCGTCGGCGAACTCGGAGGTCTTGGCGGCCCAATCGCTATCCAGGCTGTAGAGCCCGGCGCCGGCGTGGGTATCGACGACCCAGTAGGGCGCGTCTTTCTTGTTGAAGTAATCCAGGGTGTGGATCAGGATGGCGTGCTTGAGTACGTCGGCGTGGTTGCCGGCGTGAAAGGCGTGGCGGTAACTGAACACGGGCGTTCTGCCTCAGGCGGCGGGCCGGATCGCGGCCAGCTCGTCGGTGAAAATGCCGTCGATGCCCCAGTCGAGCAGCAGGCGGGCGCGCTCCGGGTCGTTGACGGTCCAGGCGGCGATACGGTAGCCGGCGGCATGCACGGCATCGATCAGCCCACGGGTGGCGTCCTTCTGATTGATGTTCAGGGCCACGCACTCGTACTTGGCCAGGCGTTCGCGCCAGTCGGCGGGTACCTTCTCCACCAGCAGCGCGCGAGGCAATTCGGGGGCCGTTTCCAGCGCGGCCTGCAGCGCTGCTTCCGCGAACGAGGACAGGAGCGGCGCTTCGGCCGCGCCTTGCCACAGCTGGCGCGCGGCCAGCGCCACGGCGCGGCCGGTCTCGGCCTCGCGGCCCGGGCAGGGCTTGATCTCGACGTTGCTGGCGATGCCGTTGGCCACCGTGTAGCGGGCGACGGCGGCGAAGGTGGGCAGCGGCTCGCCCGCGTAGGCGGCGGAATGCCAGCTGCCGAAATCCAGCTGGGCAAGCTCGGCGTAGGTCTTGGCAGCGGCGGGTCCGCGGCCGTTGGAGGTGCGGTCCACGTCGTCGTCGTGCATCAGCACCAGCACGTTGTCGCTGCTCAGCTTGACGTCGTATTCGAACATCGTGAAGCCGTGCTCGGCGCCTACGCGCATGGCGGCCAGGGTGTTCTCCGGGGCCAGACGGCCGCCGCCGCGATGCGCGATGTAACGGGAGTAGGGCCAGGAGGGGAGTTTTGCGCTCATTTGGGGTGTTGCTTCGGGTTCTTTTGGTCAGGGTTGCAAGGATACTCCTTCTGCACGCCCGTTCTGCGCCTGCCGCGGCGCGCGGGAACGCCGCGGCAGGTCTCCAGGGCTATTTCATGGGCGCCTTGTCCTGCGACACGTCCATGATCATCCGCGCGGCGAGGTACAGGCGCGGCACGATGCTGTTGATCTGGATGTACTCGGCGTCGTTGGAATGCGCGCCAAAGCCGCTCAGGCCCATGCCTTCGATTACCGGGCCGCGCGCCTTCAAGGCGGCAAAAGCGGCGTCGGTGCCGCCGCCGCTGGCGCGGTCCACGACCGTCATCGGCAAGTCCAGCTCTTTGTAGATCTGCACGCCGTGTTGGGCCAGGGCGCGCGAGGCCGGCGTGGCTTCCAAGGGCGGGCGGCGCACTTCGAACTTCACGCTGACCTTGGATTCGGGCAGCAGCTTCTTCTGTATGCGTTCTTCCAGCGTGCGCGACAGCGCATCGAAATCGGAGACGCGCAGGGCGCGCGCGTCCGCCTGGGCGGTGGCCTGGCCCGGAATGACGTTGCGGTTGGTGCCGGCCTGGGCCACGGTCCAGTTCAGCTTCAAGCCTTCCTCGGGCTTGGACAGCTTGTCCAGCTGCAGCACCTGGTGGGCCAACTCATACAGCGCGTTGACGCCGCCTTCGGGCCGCGCGCCCGCATGCGAGGTCTTGCCCTGCACGGTCAGGTAGGCCGCGCCGATGCCGCTGGTGGCCAGCGTCAGGCGCGCTTGCGCGCCGCCGCCTTCGAACGAGAACACCGCATCCTGGTCGGCGCCCAGGCGGGTAATGGTGCTGCGCGCGCCGGGCGAGCTGATTTCCTCGTCGCCGTTGATCAGCACGGTAATGGTGCCGTAGTCCTCGAATCCCAGCTTCTGCAGCAGGGTCAAGGTATGGATGATGGCGGCCACGCCATGCTTGTCGTCGGCGATGCCCAGGCCATAGGCCTTGTCGCCGTCGATGCGGAAGGGCTGGTCCTTGAGCATGCCGTTGCGGTAGACGGTGTCCATGTGGGCGATCAGCATGATCTTCTTCTGGCCTTTACCCTTGAATTCGGCATGGACCATGGGGCCGACCTTCTCTGGCGTGTCGTTCAGGCGGAACACGTCGGTTGGCTGGATGATCTCTACCGTTCCGCCCAGCGCCTTGAGCCGGTCGCGGATCAGGACGGCGATGCGCTCCACGCCCTCGACGTCCTTGCTGCCCGACTCGATGCCGACCAGGTCGCGCATGGTGTCCAGCATGCCTTGCTGCTGGGCTTGCGCGGCTTCGTGGACGGCGGCGACGGGCGCGGCCAGCGCGGCGGGGGCGCCGCCGACGAAGGCCAGGGCGATGCAGGTGCGCAGGAGTTGCAGGCGGGGAGATGTGTACGGCATCAGTGTGTACCTCTGAGCGTGCGTGGAAGGGGCCGCATCCTTCGGGGGCGGCGTCGGGTAATGCGGGCTTACCCTGACAGGCCACGATACGAGGGCCGCAAGGGGCTGGAAATGGTGGTTCCCCGGGTTGACTCGGTCCCCGGTTTCGTGCCGTTTGAGCCCGGGGGCAGGCTCGGATGACATTCGAAAGATTCCTGGGCTGCGCGGCGAATGAGAAATGGTAAAATCCGCCCGCTGATCCGGTATTGACCGGTATGGGAACAGGGCGAATCTGGTTCGCCTTTTTTTATGCGTTTTCTTGCGGCTTTGGGCTTGCGCCCGGGGTGCGGCAACAGGGATTCCATGTTCGAATTTATTCGCAGCCATCGGCGCTGGATGCAGTTCATCCTGCTGCTTCTGATTGTGCCGTCCTTCTTCCTGGTCGGTATTCAAGGCTATGACAGCTTCATGCGCGCCGAGCCTGAATTGGCCACGGTCAATGGCCAACCCGTGTCGCGGGCCGAGTTCGATCAGGCGCACCGCAACCAGCTGGAGCAGTTCCGCCAGCGCCTGGGCGCCCAGTTCGATCCGGCCGTCATCGACACGCCGGCGCTGCGCGAAGGCTTGCTCAATCAGTTGATCAACCAGCGCCTGCTGGCCAACGTTGCCGTCGACAACCGTTTCTCGGTGTCCGACGAAACGCTGCGCAACACCATCGCCGCGATTCCGGAAGTCCAGGACAATGGCCGCTTCTCGCCCGAGCGCTATCGCCAGGTGCTGGCTGCGCAAGGCATGTCGCCGACCTCGTTCGAAGCCGGCCTGCGCCGCGATCTGGCGGTCGCGCGCGTGCTGGAGCCCGTGGGCCAGTCGGCCCGCGCACCCGGCGAGGTCGTGGCCGCGCTGGAAACGGCGTTGACGCAGCAGCGCACGGTGCAACTGCGCCGCTTCGCCGCTGCCGACTACCGCTCGCAAGTCAGCGTCAGCCCGGCCGACATCCAGGCCTGGTACGACGCCAACAAGCAGCAACTGCAGATTCCCGAACAGGTCCAGGTCCAGTACCTGGTGCTGGACGAGGCCGCCGCCACGCAAGGCGTGCAGGTCAAGGACGAGGACCTCGCGTCCTACTACGAGCAGAACAAGAACCGCTTCGGCCAGCCCGAACGCCGCCGCGCCAGCCACATCATGATCAACCTGGCGCCTGGCGCGTCGGAAGACGCCCGCAAGGCCGCCCGTGCCAAGGCCGAGGACCTCGCCAAGCAGGCCGCCGCCGATCCGGCGCAATTCGCCGAACTGGCCCGCAAGAACTCGCAGGACGCGGGTTCGGCGACCAATGGCGGCGATCTGGGCTGGCTCGCGCCCGGCATGTTGACCGGTCCGCTGGAAAAGGCGATTTTCGGCCAGGCCAAGGACCAGGTGTCCGGCGTGATCGAAACCCCGTCCGGCCTGCACGTGGTCAAGGTCACCGAAATCCAGCCCGCCGCCATCAAGCCGCTGGCCGAGGTCAAGGACCAGATCACCGCCGAAGTCCGCAAGCAGCTCGCCGCCGTGCGCTTCTCGGAAATGGCCAGCCAGTTGAACAAGCAGGTCTATGACCAGCGCGACAGCCTGCAGCCCGCCGCCGACGCCGTCGGCCTGAAGCTGCGTACCGCTTCCGGCGTGACCCGCGAAGGCTTGTTGCCCGCCGACAAGGCGGGTCCGGGCTCGGCCGCCGCCGGCCCCGATGCCGCGCTGCTGGACAACCCGCGCGTGCGCCAGGTGCTGTTCTCGCCCGACGTGCTGCGTGAAAAGCAGAACTCCGGCGTGATCGAACTCTCGCCCGACACCATGCTGGCCCTGCGTGTGGCCGCTGTCGAGCCGTCCCACGTGCCGCCGCTGGACAAGGTCTCGGACACCATCCGCGCCAAGCTGCTGGACGAGCGTTCGGCCGAAGCCGCCAAGAAGGCCGGCGAAGCCGCGCTGGCTGCCGACAAGGCTAACCCCGCCGCAACGCCGGAAGGCTTTGGCGCGCCGGTGATCGTGTCGCGCCAGGATCCCAAGGATCTGCCGCGTCCGGTGCTGGACGCCGTCATGCGCCTGCCCGCCGCCACGCTGCCGGCCTACGCCGGCGTGCAATCGGGTTCGGACTACACGCTGGCGCGCCTGGAGAAGGTGGAGGCCGGCACGGTCGATCCGGCCGACAAGGAGCGCCTGGCGCAGCAGCTGTCGGGCGCCTGGGGCCAGGCCGAAAACGAAGCCATGCTGCGCATGCTGCGCGAAGAGTACAAGGTGCAGGTGCTGCCCGCCGCCGCCGCCGTCATCCGCGGCGATCAGCCGGCAGCCGGCTGATCAGCCCAGGATCAGTTCAACAGTGGCCGCAGCGTCGGCCACACGTTGTCCAGTAGCAAAGGCTGGGCATCCTCGTTCGGATGGATGCCGTCAGCCTGGAACATCGCCCGGTTCGTTGCGATACCTTCCATCAGGAAGGGCACGAGCCGGGCGTTTTCGTCTTTGGCGACCGTTGGGAACACCTGCGCGAAGCGCTGGGTGTAATCCCGGCCGTAATTCGGCGGAATCTGCATGCCGACGATCAGGACCTGCGCCTCGGCCTTGCGGGCGGCCTGGGCCATGGTGCGCAGGTTCTGCTCGGTCATGGTCAGCGGCAGGCCGCGCAACGCGTCGTTCGAGCCCAGCTCCAGCACCACCACGGCCGGCGCATGCTGGCGCAGCAGCGCGGGCAGGCGGGCCACGCCGCCGCTGGTCGTGTCGCCGCTGATGCTGGCATTGACGACCTGGTACTTGGGGTATTGTTCCGCTACGCGGGCCGAAAGTAGGGGCACCCAACCGGTGCCGCGCTTGATGCCGTATTCGGCCGACAGGCTGTCGCCCAGGACCAACACCGTGCGGGGCGCGGAACCCTGGGCCGCGGCGGCGGTCTGAGCGTGGGCGGGCGCCACGACGGCGGTCGCCATGGCGGTCATGAGTAGCAGACGGGAAAATAGGCGCATGGATAACAAGAATTCGATCGAGGTGAAAGGGCTGGGCAAGCAGGTGGCCGATGCCGGCGGCACGCTCTCCATCCTGGAAGGTATAGATTTTACGGTCGAGGCGGGCAGCGCCGTGGCCATCACCGGCAGTTCGGGGTCGGGCAAGTCCACCTTGTTGGGACTGCTGGCCGGCCTGGATGTTCCCAGCGCGGGCAGCGTGCGCCTGGCCGGGCAGGACCTGTTCTCGCTGGACGAGGACGGCCGCGCGCGTTTGCGGGCCAATCATGTGGGTTTCGTATTCCAGTCATTCCAGCTGCTGCCCAACCTGACGGCGCTGGAAAACGTGATGCTGCCGTTGGAGCTGGCCGGGCAATCGGCGCGGGACGCGGCGCAGGCCATGTTGGAGCGGGTGGGGCTGGGCAAGCGCCTGCATCACTACCCGCGCACCCTGTCGGGCGGCGAGCAGCAACGCGTGTCGCTGGCGCGCGCCTTCGTGGTGCAGCCGGACCTGCTGTTCGCGGACGAGCCCACCGGCAGCCTGGACGCCGCCACAGGGGTGACGGTCATCGACCTGATGTTCGACCTGCACCGCGAGCACGGCACCACGCTGGTGCTGGTGACCCACGATCCGCAGCTGGCCGCCCGTTGCGGGCGTCAGCTGGTGCTGGCGGCGGGGCGGATGGTCAACGGCGCCTGATGCCGCCGGCCCCACCGCCGGGCTTCCAAGTTGGACCAGCCCCTCGGGGGGGGGCTGCGAGCCCCGGAGGGGCGCGGCGTGAGGGCCTTACCCTCTTACTTGGATTTCGCGACCGCCTGGTTCCAGGCGGCGACCACCGCCTCATACTCCTTCGCCGCGGCATCCTGGCTGACCGGGAAGATCTTGATGGTCTTCAGGTCGGGCAGGGTGGTCAGGCTGGCCACGGCCACGTCCGTGCGCGTCGGGCGGCGGAAGTTCTTCACCAGTTGCGCTTCCTGCGACTCCTTGCTCAACAGGCCGTCATACAAGGCCTTGGCCGCGTCCATGTTCTTCGCGCCCTTGATGATGAACATGCCTTCCGGCGCCAGGTAGCTGCCCTCGGTCGGGTAGACCAGCTTGATTTCCTTCTGGCCGCCGGCCACGTATTCCTGCGCGGCGTACTCCAGGGTCATGCCCACGGCATACTCTCCCGCGGCCACGCCCTTGTAGGTGGTGCCGGACGATGCCGTGACCACCGCGTTGGCGGCGATCTTGTCCAGGCCTTCCTGGCCGAATTGCTTGAAGAGGCCATACACCAGCATGTAGGCCGTGCCGCTCTTGGACGGGTCGGTGATGGCGAACTTGTTCTTCCACTGCGGCTGCATCAGGTCGGACCAGGTGGCCGGCGCGGGCAGGCCCTTGAGCTGGCGCTCGTTGACCATCATCACCATGACGTGCACGTTGGTGCCCACCCACAGATCGTCCGGACCGCGGAACTCGGCGGGGATCTTGTCCAGGTCGGCCGGGCGGTAGGGCTGCAGATGCTGGCGGTAGGCGCCCAGCGTGCCGAAGCCGCCGCTCCAGAACAGGTCGCCGCGCGGATTCTGCGCCTCGGCCTCGATGCGCTTCATCATCGTGCCGGTGCCGCCGGTGACGGGCTGCACGTTCAATTTCGGCGACTTCTGCTTCACCGCGTCCAGCGCGGTTTCGATCGTCTCCGTGTTGTTGGACGAATAGAGCACGACGTTCTGGGCCTGGGCGGCGCCAGTAGCCAGGGCGGCGGCCAGGACGCTGTACTGAAGTAGGTGCTTGAATTGCATGGTTAGCCTCTGTGCAAGTGGGTTATTTACCGGAGAACAGCTTGATGCGGAACGCCTTGACCGACACGATGATGGGCAGCACGATGACCGTGACCAGCGCCGCGCCATAGGCCGACGCCATGCCCAGCCTGCCGCCGTCGACCTGGCGGAAGATGGCGATGGGCATGGTCTCCAGGCCGCCGCTGTAGGCGACGATGGAGGCCGACAGCTCGGAAATGGTGGTGAGCCACATCAGGATGGCTGCCGAGATGATGGACGCCTTCATGGCGGGCAGGATCACCTTGAAGAAGGTCATGAGCGGCGACACGCCCAGGCTGATCGACGCTTCCTCGATCGACTCGGGGATGTTGAACAGCACCGACGAGGCGTTGCGCACCGCGAAGGGCAGGCGCCGCACCGTGTAGCACAGCACCATGATTCCCGACGTGCCCGCCAGCACCAGCCAGCCGGTGTTGAAGGTCTGCACCAGTGCGATGCCCAGCACCGTGCCGGAAATGGTCAGGGGCAGCACCACGATGTAGTCCAGCACCTGGGTCGAGGCGCTGCGCTTCTTGATCGTCAGATAGCTGACCAGCACCGCGAAGGCCACGCCCAGCACCGTGGCCAGCGAGGCGAACTTGAGCGAGTTCAGGATGGGTTCCGGCGCGCCATGCAGCGCGCGCTGCATGCTGGCCAGCGACCATTGGCCCCATTGCATGACCGGGCCGCTGGTCTTGGTGAAGGCAGCGATGAAGACCACGATCAGCGGCAGCAGCGAAATGAAGATGATCAGGCCCACACCGCTGGTGTAGAGCAGGGCGGTCCAGGAGCGCACGCGGGTAGCGGCCGGCGCGCGCCCCTGCGTCATGGTGTAGACCTTGCGTTCGACCACGCGTTTCTGGAAGAACAGCACGATGGCGACGATGGCAATGGACACCACCGACATCGCGCTCTGCAGGGTCGGGCTGCCGCCCATTTCGCTGACAAAGGTGTTGTACGTCATGACCGACAGCAGCGGCACGCGGCTGCCCAGCAGCATGGCCAGCGCGAAGTTGCCCACCACCAGCGTGAACACCACCAGCGCGTTGACCAGCACCGCCGGCAGCAACACCGGCACCAGGACGCGCAGCTTGGTCAGCAACGGCGGCGTGCCCAGGCTCAGGCCCGCTTCTTCCAGCTGGCCGTCGAAGCCGCGCAGCGCCGCCAGCACGCCCAGGTAGATGTAGGTGTAGTAGACCAGCGTCATGGAGAACACCATGCCGGTCCAGCCGTAGAACGAGGGCAGCGAAATGCCGGCGTCGCCCAGCAGGTTGGTCAGGATGCCGTTATTGCCCAGGATCAGCAGCCAGGACTGGCCCACGATGATCTCGGGGATCACGATGGTCAGCACCGGCAGGATCGCCACCAGGTTCTTCAGCGGAAAGTCGAAGCGCGCCACCATGTAGGCGAAGGGCACGCCCACCAGCACCGTGCAGGCCGTGACCGCCAGGCCCAGGATCAGGGTATTGCCGAAGGCCTCGACGTATTGGGAGTCGGCCAGCAGGGCCTTGAAGCCCTCCAGCGTGAAACCGCCATCCTGCCCGGTGACGCTGTTGCTGAATAGCACGGCCAGCGGGTAGAGCACGAAGAACAGCAGCAGCGCCAGGCTGATTGCCGTCAGGACGCCCCAGGGCCACCATTTGATTTTCATGGTCGGCGCGTCCTCAGGCGTTGACGACGCGGCTGTCGGCGGGAATCAGCACCTGCACGGCTTCGCCGGGCTGGAACTGCGCCACCATGTTGCCGGCATGCAGCTCGACGCGGATCTCGGAGCCGTTGTCCAGCGCAATGCGGTATGCGGTCTTGAAGCCCAGGTATTGGCGTCGCAGCACCTTGCCCGGCAAGGTATTGGGCACGTAGGGAGCGGGCGCCATCAGGGCCAGCTCTTCCGGGCGCGCGATCAGCACACCCTTGCCGTCCAGCTGGTCGCTGCCTTGCACGCCGTCAAAGCCCAGGCCGCAGATCTCGTAGCGCACATGGCCGGCGGGGGCGCCGGCCTGGCCGTTGCGGGCGGGCACGGGGATCACGTTGGCCGAACCGATGAAGTCCGCGACGTAGGCGTTTACCGGCGTGCCGTAGAGTTCTTCCGGCGTGCCCAGCTGGGCGATGTCGCCGCGGTCCATGATGGCGATGCGGTCGGACATCGCCAGCGCTTCTTCCTGGTCGTGCGTGACGAACACGGTCGTGATGCCGGCCTCGCGCACCAGGTCCAGGATCACGTCGCGCATCTGCAGGCGCATCTTGGCGTCCAGGTTGGACAGCGGCTCATCCATCAACAGCACGCGCGGCCGGATCACCAGCGCGCGCGCCAGCGCCACGCGCTGGCGCTGCCCGCCGCTCATCTGCGCCGGATAGCGTTCGGCCAGCGTCAGCAGCCCGACCTTGTCCAGCGCCTCGTTCACGCGCCGCGTGATCTCGGCGCGCGCCACGCCGCGGGCGCGCAGGCCGTAGGCCACGTTGTCGAACGCGGTCTTGTCGGGGAACAGCGCATAGTCCTGGAACACCATGCCGATATCGCGGCGGTGCGCGGACACGTGGGTCACGTCGTCCTGGTCGAACAGCAGGCGTCCGCCGTCGGGAGCATAGAAGCCCGCAATGCAGCGCAGCAGCGTGGTCTTGCCGCAACCGCTGGGTCCCAACAGCGTGTAGAACGCGCCGTCGGGGATGTGCAGCGACAGATTGCGCAGCACTTGCTGCCCGCCGAAAGTCTTGACGATGCCGTCTACGGTGATTGATGCCATGTTTCGCTTCCTGCCTGAGGTTGCGGGCATCATAGAAACGCGCTGGGCGCCCGACCAGCGGTGTTTTTTAAGGGTAGTCGTTAGTTTTTCTAAGAGGTCGGCGCGCGGGCTATCACCTAGAATGCGGCTGGATAGGGCAGGCGCGCGCAAGCAGCGCCGCCAAAAAAATAGACGACAAGGGAAAACGTGGGAAAGAGCAGCACAGCGCGGCGCAGGGCCGGCGCGCGGGCGGGCCGCAACTGAGATGGCGGGGCAGAGCCTGCCGCCGCTGAAGGCCTTGCGCGTGTTCGAAGCCGCGGCGCGTCTGCGCAGCTTCACCGCGGCCGCCGACGAACTGAGCATCACGCATAGCGCGGTCAGCCAGCAGATCCGCATACTCGAAGAGTACGTGGGGCAGCCTCTGTTCGCGCGGGAGGCGCGCGGCGTGGCGCTGCTGCCTTGCGCCCAGGCCTACTTTCCGGAAATCCAGGCCAGCCTGGAACGCATCGCGGCCGCGACCGCCAAGCTGAAATCGCCCGCCTACGGCGGCGTGCTGCGCGTCTGCGCCACGCCGTCGCTGACCATGAAGTGGCTGATCCCGCGCCTGTCGGCGTTCCAGGCCCGGCATCCGGGCGTGGACGTGCAGCTCACCACGCAAGGGCGGTCGTTCCTGGACCGCGGCGGCGACACGGGCAGCGACGTGCTGATCCGCCACGGCTACATGGCGCATTCGGACCTGGCCTGCGTGCACTGCCTGGACGACTTCCACGTGCCGGTGGCATCGCCGCGCTTCATCGAGCGCAACCGCCTGGCCGCGCCCGCGGATTGCCTGGGGCATCCGCTGCTGAAGATCGCGGGCGGCATGGACCACTGGCCGCGCTGGTTCGCGCTGGCCAAGGTGGACGTGCCTGCGCAATTGCCGGGGCCGGTGTTCGACCACCAGTTCCTGTGCATGCAGGCTGCCATGAACGACCTGGGCATCGCCTTGGCGCCCTGGTGCCTGCTGGAAGACGACATCCGCGCCGATCGCCTGCGCCCGCTGTTCGACGGCCCGCAGCTGCCGAACGCCGGCATCCACGCGCTGTACCGCCAGGACGGCCCGGCCGCCGCGTCGGCGCTATTGTTCATCGAGTGGTTGCGCGAGCAAGGGTGCGACCCCTCACATACCGCATAGACCAAGGATTCCCCATGCATTCCGCCTCTACGACACCCGGCCTTTCCTGGCGCGGCATTACGCCTCCGCTTGCGCTCACGGACTACAAACTCATCGCCTTCGACATGGACTCGACGCTGATCTCGATCGAGACGCTGGACGAAATGGCGGACCTGATGGGCAAGAAGGCCGAGGTGGCGGCGCTGACGGAAGCCGCCATGCGCGGCGAGATCAAGGACTACAAGCAGAGCCTGCGCGAGCGCGTGGCGCTGCTGGCAGGCATGCCGGAAGCGGCGCTGGACGAGGTCTATGAACAGCGTGTGCGCATCAATCCGGGCGCGGAAACGCTGATCGCGGCGTGCAAGGCCGCGGGCCTGACCTGCCTGCTGGTGACTGGCGGCTTTACCTGCTTCACCGACCGGCTGCGGGTGCGACTGGGGCTGGACGACGTGCGCGCCAATGTGCTGGAAATCGTGGATGGACGCCTGACCGGCCGGCTGCTGCCGCAAGCCTGGGGCGACATCTGCGATGGCGAGGAAAAGCGCCGCAAGCTGCTGGAAGTGTGCGCGGCGCTGGGCGTGGGGCCGGAGCGCGCCATCGCCGTGGGCGACGGCGCCAACGACCTGCCGATGATGCGGGCGGCGGGCCTGTCGGTGGGCTACCGCGCCAAACCGGCCGTGCGCGAGGAGGTCAATGTCGCAATCGACGAAGGCGGCCTGGACCGCCTGCTGGAGCTGATGGCGCGCTAGCGCCGGGGCTCAAGCCAGCCCGCGGATTTCCACGGCCGGATCGGTGTCGGCTTCATAGTCGACGCCTTCGATTTCGAAGCCGAACAGGCGCAGGAAGTCCTGCTTGTAGCCCGCGAAGTCCGTCAGCTGGTAGATGTTGTCGTTGGTGACCTGGCCCCACAGCGCCTGCACGCGGGCCTGCACCTCGGGATCCAGTTCCTTGTAGTCGGCGCGCAGGCGTCCGTCCTGGTCCAGGATCGGCGTCTTGCCGCACAGGCTGTCGCGGTACAGGCCATAGACCTGTTCGATGCAGCCCTCGTGCGTGCCGGCCTCCTTCATGGTCTTGAACAGCAGCGACAGGTAGAGCGGCATCATGGGGATCGCCGAGCTGGCCTGCGTCACCACCGCCTTGAGCACCGACACGCGGGCGTCGCCGCCGCGCGCGGCCAGCTTGGCGCGGATCTCCAGCACCTTCTGGTCCAGATCCTTCTTGGCGGCGCCGATCGAGCCATTCCAGTAGATGTCGTGGGTGATCTTCTCGCCCAGGTAGGTGAAGGCCGTGGTGGTGGCGCCTTCGGCCAGCACGCCGGCTTCCAGCAGCGCGTCTATCCACATCTGCCAGTCTTCGCCGCCCATGACGGCGACAGTCGCGTCGATCTCGGCCTGGGTGGCGGGTTCCAGCACGGATTCCTTGACCACTTCGCGGTCGGTGTCCAGGCCGCGCAGGTTGACCGCCTGGCCGATGGGCTTGAGGGTCGAATTGAAGACTTCGCCGGTTTTCGGGTGCGTGCGGCGCGGCGCGGCCAGGCTGTAGATCACCTGATCGACCTGGCCCAGATCCTGTTTGATGAGGTCTATGGTCTTGCGCTTGATTTCGTCGGAGAAGGCGTCGCCGTTGACGCTCTTGGCATAGAGTCCGGCGGCGTGGGCCTGCTCGTGGAACTCCGCCGTGTTGTACCAGCCCGGCGTGCCGGCCTTGGCGGCGTCGCCCGGCCGCTCGAAGAACACGCCCAGCGTCTGCGCGCCACAGCCAAAGGCCGCGCTGATCCGCGCCGCCAGGCCATAGCCGGTCGATGCGCCCAGCACCAGTACGCGTTTCGGCCCGCCAGCTATCGGCCCCTGGGCGCGGACGTAGTCGATCTGGTTGCGGACGTTGGCGGCGCAGCCGGCCGGATGGGTGGTGACGCAGATGAAACCGCGCACGCGGGGCTTGATGATCATGGGAGCCTCGATTCGGGGAAATGCCTGGATCGCCCATGCGCGAAAGCGCAAAAAGCGACCCGCATTGTACGGGAGGCGGCGCCTGCGCGCTGCCGGCTCAGCGTGCGTCGGCCCCGGCCAGCGGCGCGGCCTGGGCGCGGCTGCGGCGCCATTCAATCAGGCCGATGCCGATGCCGCTGGCGCAGATGATGGCGATGCCCAGCCAGGTCAGCGGGTCCGGGAAGTGGCCCCAGACCAGCCAGCCGACCGAGGTGGCGCTGATGATCTGCAGGTAGACGAAGGGCGCCAGGGTGGAAGCGGGCGCGCGGCGGTAGGCGGCGATCTGGAACAGATGGCCCAGGCCGCCGGTGATGCCGGTGGAGATCAGCACAACCCAGTCCAGCGGCGCCAGCGCCTTGAGCACGGGCAGGGCAGGCGGCAGGATGAAGGGCAGGGACAGGGTCAGGCAAAGCGTGCCGACGGCGCCGCTCCAGATCAGCGAGGTAAACGGGTCGTCGCCCGCCACGCGCCGCGTGGCGATGAACTGCACGGCGAAGCAACAGGCCGTGAGCAGGCCGAACACCGTGCCCACCGGATCCAGGCCGCCGCCGGGGCGGATCACGATGATCACGCCGATGAAGGCGATGCCGGCGGCCACGAAGCGCGACAGGCGGGCGGGTTCCTTGAGGACCCAGGGCGCGGCGGACAGCACCAGCAGCGGCGCCAGGAAGTTGATGGCGGTGGCCTCGGCCTGCGGGATGTAGCTCAGCGTGGTGAAGAACATCAGCGTGGCCAGGAACATCGAGCCGCCGCGCAGGATCTGTTCGCGCGGCTTCTTGCTGCGAAAAACGCCCAGGCCGCGCGCGGGCAGCACCAGGGCCAGCACCAGCGCCAGGTGCACGGCATAGCGGAACCACGACAGCACCAGCAGCGGCACGCCCGCATTCATGACCCACTTGCCGCTGGCATCCAGGCACGACAGCGTCCACATCGACAGCACCAGCAACAGCACCCCCATCATCGGGCCGCTGGAAGCGGGCGCTGCGCGGCGCGTGCGACCGTCATCGGCCGGGGTCATCGACAAACTCCTTTGTTGGCTGAAACGCCGGTTTGCAGGTACCGGGCGGCTGCCATGATACGCTCATCGCGCCGGGGGAACAGGCTCATGATAGAACTACGCAACATCGAAACTTTTTTTTGGGTGGCCACGCTGGGCAGTTTTCGCGCCGCGTCGGAGAAACTCAACACCACCCAGCCTGCGGTATCGCAGCGCATCGCCTCGCTGGAGGCCGACCTGGGCGTGCTCCTGTTCGAGCGCGAGGCGCGCGGCGTGAAGCTGACCGCCAAGGGGCATGAACTGCTGTCGCATGCCGAACGCATGCTGCAGGTGCGGCGCGACATGTTCGAAGCCGCGCGCGAGCAAAACGTCATGAGCGGCACCGTGCGCATCGGCGTGGCCGAGACCATCGTGCAGACCTGGCTGCCCACGCTGATCGAGCTGATCCATTCGAACTATCCGGCGCTGGTGCTGGAAATAGAGGTGGACACGACGCATGTGCTGCGCTCGCACCTGATGTCGCGCCAGATCGATCTGGCCTTCCTGATGGGGCCGGTGCTCGAGGCGCGTGTGGAAAACCTGCCCCTATGCACCTATCCGCTGGCTTGGGTCGCCAGCCCCCTGTTGGATCTGGGGCCGGAGCCGCTGACATTGGAGCGGATAGGCAAGCTGCCCATCATCACCTATCCCTCCAACAGCGCGCCTTACCGCGTGGTGCGCGACATGCTGACTCGCGCCGGCGTGACGTCGCCGCGCATGTACGGCAGTGCGTCGATGTCGATGGTGGTGCGGATGACGCAGGACGCCATCGGCACCAGCGTCATCGCGCCGGTGTTCCTGGGCAAGGAGCTGGCGCGCGGCGAATTGCGCATCCTGCGCGTGGAGGCGGATCCTTTGCCGGAACTGAGCTTCACGGCTACCTGGGTGCAGGGGCCGGATAGTCACGCGGTACGGGTCATCGCGCAGATGGCGCAGAAGGTGGCCGAGCAGGCTGCGGACGGGATTCCGCTCTAGGTGTTTACCCCAGCAGGGGCTGCGCCGCCGGCCGTAGCGGCCGTGCGCCGCGGCCACGTTGCGACGCGCCCAACTGCCCGCCAAGCCGCGCCACCGCGTCGTTTGCGCGAAACGCGGGGCGCTTGCCGCACGAGACCAAAGAAAAATTTATACCCCCGTATCGCAACATACGATTGGACGCTCCGCGCCCCTGACGCTGCAATGGCGCCACATCAATAACGATCGCCTGGATGCATAGAGCGGGGGAAAGCATGAACCAGCGTATGTCCCATTCCCGGAACCGGGCGGCAAGCCATGCCGCGCAGGCGCGACGCGCGCCGCTGCGCGGCTGATCTCCAGACTCTTCGATTGCCACCGCGCGCCGCCAGGATAACGGGATCCGGCGCGCGGCATACCATCCCGCCAGCCAGGAGTTTTGTCCATGAAGAAGTCGCTAGTTTTCGCCGCCGTCGCCGCCAGCCTGTTGGCCGGCGCCGTCCAGGCCCAGGACCTCCCCAAGACCCAGTTGAAAGTCGTGGGCGGCCTGAGCAACCTGACCGCCTACAACGATTACGAAAAGCCGTTCTGGACCAAGACCATCCCCGAGCTGTCCAAGGGCCAGGTCACGGCCGACATCAAGGGCTTCAACGAAATGGGCTTGAAGGGCCCCGAATTGCTGCGCCTGATGTCGCAGGGCGTGGTCGAATTCGGCACCGCCACCCTGGCGTACTTCGCCAGTGACAATCCCATCAACGAAGCGATCGACCTGGCCGGCCTGGCGCCCGACGTCAAGACCGCGCGCGCCGTCACCGACGCGTTCGAGCCGGTCTACGCCAAGCTGTATGGCGAGGGCAGCAACGTCAAGCTGCTGGGCATTTCCACCTATCCCGCGCAGGTGCTGTTCTGCAACGCCGAAATCAAGGGCCTGGCCGACATCAAGGGCAAGAAGGTCCGCACCAGCAGCCGTACCACCGCCGAGTTCGTCGAAGCGCTGGGCGGCTCCAGCGTGACCATGGCCTTCGGCGAAGTGGTGCCGGCGCTGCAGAACAAGGTGGTGGATTGCGCCATCACGGGTTCGCTGTCCGGCTATTCGGCGAAGTGGTACGAAGTGTCGACCCACCTGGTCGCGCTGCCGATCAACTGGAACCAGCAGATCCACGCCGTGAACCAGAAGGCCTGGGACAAGCTGGACCCCAACGTGCGCACTTTCCTGCAGACCAATGTGAAGACGCTGGTCGACAACATCTGGGACGCCGCCGCGCGCCAGACGCAGGAAGGCTATGACTGCAACACGGGCGCTGCCGCTTGCCCGTTCCCGGTCAAGGGCAAGATGGTCCTGGTCCAGCCCTCGGATGCTGACCGCGCGCTGCTGAAGAAGGTCACCGAAGAAGCCGTGCTGCCGAAGTGGGCCGCGCGCTGCTCGGCCCAGTGCGTGAAGGACTTCAACGCCACCATCGGCAAGACGCTGGGCGTGGTGGCGAAGAAGTAGTCTCCCCCCCGAAGCGCTACCGCGCTTCCCCCCCAGGGGGGCATGCCTGCGGACCGGCGGAGCCGGATCCGCGGCATCCCGATCGGGGGAGGGGGGCGATGGATCGGGAGAGCTGGCTCCGTGGGGCGTCCCGATAGGGCGGTTCCCGACATAGCTGGGGCGGCGATGTGTGCCTGGCCCTGCAAAGGTTTTACTCATGACTCAATCTGAACACTTCCGCCTGCTGGGCGGGCTATTGCGGCGCGCCGAGAGCTTTTCGCGCTTGGCCGTGTGGGCCGGCGGCGCGCTGACGGTGGCCAGCGTGCTGCTGATCTCGTTCGATGTGCTGGCCCGCAAGTTCCTGGGCTTCACGACCGGCGGCGCGGACGAGCTGTCCAGTTATGCCTTCGCCATCAGCACGTCCTGGGCGCTGGCGTTCGCCACGTTGCAGCGCGCCAATGTGCGCGTGGACGTGGTCTACCAGTACATGCCGGTGCGCGTTGCGGCCGTGCTGGACTGGATTTCCATGGTGGCCCTGGCGGTCTTCATGGTGTACCTGACTTACTACGCGTCGGAGGTGGTGCAGACCTCCTGGGCGCAGAAATCCGCGGCCAATACGCCGCTGGCCACGCCGTTGTGGATTCCGCAGGGCCTGTGGCTGCTCGGCCTGGGCTGGATGTGCATCACCGTCGCGCTGATGCTGGCGCGCGCTTCCGCCGCGCTGGTCACGGGCGACATCGAACTGGTCAGGAGCATTTGCGGCGTGCGTTCGGCGCAGGAAGAAGCCGACGAGGAAGCCGCCGCCGGCGAGCGCATGGTGAAGGGAGAGGCCGCATGATTTCCACCGCATTGATACTGCTTCTGGTGCTGATCGGCCTGTCCATTCCGGTGGGCGCGGCGCTGGGCGTGCTGGGCCTGATCCTGGACCCGCTGTTCTCCATGCTGCCGCTTACGCGCGCCATCGGCGAAGTTTCCTGGAGCACCAACAACGAATTCCTGCTGGTGGCGATCCCGCTGTTCATCATGCTGGGCGAGGTGCTGCTGCGTGCGGGCTTCGCCGAACGCATGTATGGCGCGATGAGCCTGTGGCTGTCGTGGCTGCCGGGCGGACTGATGCACGCCAACATCGGCGCGTCGACGCTGTTCTCGGCCACCTCGGGCTCCAGCGTGGCGACTGCCGCGACGGTCGGCACCGTGGCGATCCCGCAGATCCGCAAGTACGGCTACAACGAGCCGCTGTTCCTGGGCAGCCTGGCCGCCGGCGGCACGCTGGGCATCCTGATCCCGCCTTCGATCAACCTGGTCATCTATGGCGTGCTGACGAACTCCTCGGTGCCCAAGCTCTACCTGGCCGGCATCATCCCGGGTTTTGCGATGGCCGCGCTGTTCATGCTGACGGTGGTCATCGCCTGCGTCGCCAAGCCGTCCTGGGGCGGCAAGAAGATCCAGGCGAGCTGGGGCCAGCGCTTTGCCAGCCTGGTGCATCTGGCGCCGCCCATGGGGATCTTCTTCCTGGTGGTGGGTTCCATCTACGCCGGCCTGGCCACGCCGACCGAGGCGGCCGCGCTGGGCGTGCTGGGCGCGTTCATCCTGGCGGCCTGGTTCCGCCGTCTGTCGTGGTCGATGCTGCGCGAGGTCATGGAAGGCACCATGCGCTCCACGGCCATGATCATGCTGATCGTGGTGGCGGCCAGCTTCCTGAACTTCGTCATGTCCGCGACCGGGCTGACCGATGCGCTGACCAAGTCGATCACGGGCCTGGGCCTGTCGCCCGGCTGGATGCTGCTGATCGTGGTGATTTTCTACCTGGTGCTGGGCTGCTTCATGGAAACGCTGTCCATGATGATCACGACCATCCCCATCGTGGCGCCCATCATGATCGGCCTGGGTTTCGACCCCATCTGGCTGGGCATCGTCATCATCATCCTGGTCGAAGCCGCCTTGATCACGCCGCCCGTGGGCCTGAACCTGTTCGTGGTGCAGAGCCTGCGCAAGAGCGGTTCCATGAGCGCGGTCATCATGGGCAGCCTGCCGTTCGTGGCCGCCATGTTCGTGATGCTGGCGTTGCTGGCCTTCTGGCCGGACGTGGCGCTATGGCTGCCGCGCGTGTTCGGCTGACCTTCATTCCCTAGACATTCCGGGGCGCGGCGAGCCGCCGCGTCCTTCACCCCCTTATTCTCAGCAGGACAGATATGAAAGCCGTATTCCAGATCGAAGACTCGCAACCCCGCCAGGTGGAAGTGGAGTTCAACACCCTGATCGTCGCCGGCTGGGCCGGACGCGACATGGCCGCGATCGAGCACCACATCGAAGAACTCGCCGCTATCGGCGTGCCGCGCCCCAGCAGCGTGCCGCTGTACTACCGCATCGCCGACAACCAGCTGACCCAGAAGGAAACCGTGCAGGCGCTGGGCGAAGATTCGTCGGGAGAAGTCGAGACCTTCGTGTTCTCCGTGGACGGCGAAATGTACGTCAGCATCGCGTCCGACCATACCGACCGCAAGCTGGAAACCTACAGCGTGGCGATGTCCAAGCAGGTCTGCGTCAAGCCCGTGGCCACGAGCGCCTGGCGTCTGGCCGACGTGGCGGACTACTGGGACGAGCTCATCATCCGTTCCTACATCGTCGAGAACGGCGTGGAAGTGCTGTACCAGGAAGGCCCGCTGGCGTCGCTGCGCACGCCGCAGGACCTGATCGCAGGCTATACCGGCGGCGCCACGGTGCTGCCGGCCGGCGCGGGCATGACCTGCGGCACGGTGGGCGCGATCGGCGGCATCCGCGCCGCGGCCGACTTCACCATGGAGTTGCACGATCCGCGGCGCCAGCGCAGCCTGCGCCACCGCTATCATGTCGAGACGCTCCCCGTGGTGGCCTGATTCAGGCCCCAGGCGCTGATCGCGAGGCGCGCCCGCTGGCGCGCCCGTTTGCACTCAAGCCGCAAGACGGCACTAGGATGACTATGGTTCCGACTTTGAATGATCTGACCCAGGCCCTGCAAGAGGGCCGCAGCACCTCCGTGGAACTGACGCAGGCGGCGCTGGCCCGCGCGCAGGACGAAGCGGGCGAGGGCGCCCGCGCGTTCACCCGCCTGTACGCCGAATCGGCATTGGCGCAGGCGCAAGCCTCCGACACGCTGCGCGCCGCCGGCATCGTCCGCTCCGCGATCGAGGGCCTGCCCATCAGCATCAAGGATCTCTTCGACGTCGAAGGCGAAACGACGATGGCGGGCTCGGTGGCCCGCGAGGGCGAACCGGCGGCCGACGCCGACGCCGAAGTCGTGCGCCGCCTGATCGCCGCAGGCGCGGTCATCATCGGCCGCACCAACATGACCGAATTTGCCTATTCGGGCCTGGGCATCAATCCCCATTACGGCACGCCCCTGAACCCCTACGACCGCGCCACCGGCCGCATCCCGGGCGGCTCGTCCTCGGGCGCCGCGGTGTCGGTTGCCGACGGCATGTCGGCCGCGGCCATCGGCTCGGACACCGGCGGTTCCGTGCGCATTCCAGCCGCGCTGTGCGGCCTGACGGGCTTCAAGCCCAGCGCCTGGCGCGTGTCCATGGAAGGCGTGCTGCCGCTGTCGGCCAACCTGGACTCCATCGGCCCGATCGCCGCCAGCGTGCGTTGCTGCGCCGAGCTGGACGCGATCCTGTCCGGGGACGGCGGCCCGGTGCCGGAAGCGGCCGTGCTGCACGGCCTGCGCCTGGCCATCCCGACCACGCTGGCGCTGGACGCCATGGACAAGCATGTCGCCGACAGCTTTGCAGTCGCCGTCAGCCGCCTGAAGGCCGCCGGCGCCCTGGTCGAAGAGATTGCGATTCCGGAATTCGCCGAACTGGCCGCCATCAACGCCAAGGGCGGCTTCACCGCCGCCGAGGCCTGGGCCTGGCACCGCGACTTGATCGCCCGCGCCGGCAAGCGCTATGACCCGCGCGTGGTGTCGCGCATCATGCGTGGCAAGGACATGAGCGCGGCCGACTACCTGGACCTGCTGGATGCGCGGGAAGCCTGGGTCGCGGCAGTGGACCGGCGCATCGCCGGCTACGACGCCCTGATCATGCCGACCACGCCCATCGTGGCGCCGGCGGTGGCCGACCTGCAGGCCTCGGACGAGGCCTACTACGCCGCCAATGGCCTGATCCTGCGCAATCCGACGCTGATCAATTTCCTGGATGGCTGCGCGCTGTCGCTGCCTTGCCATGCCGCAGGCACGGCGCCGGTGGGCCTGATGATCGCGGGCAGCAACGGCGCCGACCGCCGCATCCTGAGCATCGGCCTGGCGGTGGAAGCGATCTACGCCGGCCAGTGACGCGCAGCGGGGGCGGGCGGCAGCCGCCGGGCCCGCCCCGGGCGCTAAGATGGCGGCTGCATAGCCGGATGCCGCCGCCATGATCGATCTGCGCAATATCGAAACGTTCTTCTGGGTCGCCACCCTGGGCGGTTTCCGGGCGGCCGCCGAAAAGCTGAACGCCACCCAGCCCGCCATTTCCCAGCGCATCGCGTCGCTGGAATCCGATCTGGGCGTGCGCCTGTTCGACCGCGATGCGCGCGGTATCAAGCTGACGGGCAAGGGACGCGAACTGCTGTCGCACGCCGAGCGCATGTTGCAGATGCGGCGCGACATGCAGGAGGCCGCGCGCGCCAAGAGCATCATGAGCGGCATGTTGCGGCTGGGGGTATCGGAAACCATCGTCCATACCTGGCTGCCGACCCTGATGGAGTATCTGCACGACGTCTATCCGGCGCTGATGGTCGAGATCCAGGTGGATACGACCACCGTGCTGAAGACGCAGCTCGCCTCGCGCCAGATCGACTTGGCGTTCCTGCTCGGGCCGATGGAAGAGCCGCGCATCGAAAACCTGTATCTCTGCAACTACCCGCTGAGCTGGGTGGCCAGTCCCAAGCTCAAGGTGGGGCGCCAGCCCATCCCCTTGAAGCGGCTGGCCGAATGGCCCGTCATCACGTATCCGTCCACCACCGACCCGCACCGCGCCGTGCGCCAGTTGTTGCAGCAGGCCGGCGTGGAGGCGCCGCGCATGTACGGCAGTTCGGCGCTCAGCGTCATCGTGCGGATGGCGCAGGACGGCATCGGCACCGCGGTCATCGCGCCCGTCATCCTGCACAAGGAGCTGGCGCAAGGCGAATTGCGCATCCTGGACGTGAAGGCGCCGGCCTTGCCGCCGCTGCACTACACCGCCTGCTGGATGCAGGGGCCGGACAGCCAGATTCCGCGCGCGGTGGCCGAAGCAGCGCAGCAGATTGCGCGCGAAGAGGCGCTGCGCCATCCGGCATAACCCTGATAAGTAATTTTGATCGGGGTCTATCGCAACTTGTGATTGGACGCTGCTGCGCGGTTCCTGTGCAATGTCCCCATACTTGAATCGTCATTGAAGGGATGGACATGCATACGAACCCTGCCGCGCGCACTAGCGTGGAATTGGCCCGCCAGGCGCGCCTGGATGCGCGCAGCGGCAAGCTCACCGGCCCCACCGCCAACCTGGCGCCCGGCCATGTACAGGCCAACCTGGCGATCCTGCCGCGCGCGCTGGCGGCGGATTTCCTGCATTTCTGTCAACGCAATCCCAAGCCCTGTCCCTTGCTCGCCATGTCCGAACCGGGCGATCCCGCTGTGCCGGAACTGGGCCAGGACATCGACATCCGTAGCGACATCCCGCGTTATCGCGTCTGGCAGAACGGCGAGCTGGTGGCCGAGCCCACCGACGTGCGCGACCTGTGGCGCGACGATCTGGTGTCGTTCCTGATCGGCTGCTCGTTCTCCTTCGAGGAAGCGATGCTGGACAACGGCCTGCCCGTGCGCCACATCGAGCAGGGCTGCAACGTGCCCATGTACCGCACCAGCATCCCGACCCATGCCGCGGGCGTGTTCGGCGGCCCCTTGGTCGTATCCATGCGTCCCCTGAAGGCCGCGGACGCCATCCGCGCCATCCAGGTCACTTCGCGTTTTCCCTCGGTCCACGGCGCGCCGGTGCATATCGGCGACCCCGCGTTGATCGGGATTGCCGACGTCAACCGCCCGGACTATGGTGATCCGGTGGAGATACGCGAAGGCGAGATGCCTGTGTTCTGGGCCTGCGGCGTGACGCCGCAGTCGGTGGTCGCAGCCGTGCGGCCGGAGTTCTGCATTACCCACGCGCCGGGCCACATGCTGGTCACGGACCTCATCAATAGCCGGATGGCGGTGTTCTGACCGCCTGCGATCCGCTTTCTCAGCAGCGCGTAAGCGGGTAGCGGTTAGAAGTCGTACTCGCGCTGCAATACCAGTTGTGCCACCAAAACGATCCATTAAAGGACAAGGGGAAATGGCGACAACCGCTTTGAATCTGGGGCCTTCCAGCTTGCCGGACGGTCTCCTGCCGCCGCGAACGCGGCCATGCATTGCTTTCATACCCAGCCGGTCCAATCCAGGAGTCCAGTTATGAAGATGAAGCTCATCGCGGGTGTCGCCGCGAGCCTGGCGCTGATGTGCGCCGTTCCCGCGCAGGCGCAACAGGCCGTGCGCATCGGCGCGATCTATCCGCTATCGGGCGCCTTGGCGTCAACGGGGTCTGAAATCAAGGCGGCCGTCGAACTGGCGGTCGAAATCATCAACAATCCGCATCCCGAACTGGAAGGCATACCGTTGGCCGCGGGCAGCGGGCTGCCGGCGCTGGGAGGCGCCAAGATCGAAGTGGTGTTCGGCGATTCCCAGGGCAAGCCCGAAGTGGGCCTGGCTGATGCCCAACGCCTGATAGACCAGGAAAAGGTCGTGGCCCTGACCGGCGCCTACCAGTCCGCCGTGACCAAGACCGCCAGCCGCATCGCCGAGCAGCGCGGCATTCCCTATGTAAACGGCGAATCCAGCAGCCCGGACCTGACCGAGCGCGGCTACAAGTGGTTCTTCCGCACCTCGCCCAATGACGATACCTTCGTCGAGAACATGATGCAGTTCCTGGACGGCGTGAAGGCCGTGCCGACCGCCAAGATCGCCGTGGTGTACGAGAACACCGACTTCGGCGTGAACACCTACAAGGCGGTCGAAAAGTTCGCCAAGCAGTACAAGCGCCAACTGGTCGCCAACATCGCCTATAGCGCGGGCTCGGCCTCGGTGACGGCGGAAGTGCAGAAACTCGCCGCCGCCAAGCCGGATGTGGCGATCTTCGCCAGCTATACCTCGGACGCCATGCTGTTCGTGCGCACCATGCGCGAAAGCAAGTACGCGCCGCCGGTGCTGCTGGCCAACGACGCGGGCTTCATCGATTCGCGCTTCGTGCAGGAAGTGGGGCCGCAGGTCCAGGGCGTGCTGACGCGCGACGTCTGGGGCAATGACGTGGCCGCATCCAAGGCCGGGCTGAAGAAGATCAACGACATGTACAAGGCCAAGACGGGCAAGGATCTGAACGGCAACAACGCGCGTTCGATGCAAGGGGTGCTGGTGCTGGCCGACGCGATCAACCGGGCCGGCTCGACGGACCCCGAGGCGATCCGCAAGGCGCTGGCCGCCACCGATCTGGGCGAGGCGCAGGTCGCGATGCCCTGGGCCGGCGTGCAGTTCGACGCCAAGGGCCAGAACACCAAGGGTTCGGGCCTGATCCTGGAGCTCAAGGGCGCCGCCTACCAGACCGTATGGCCGGAAAAATACCGTACGGACAAGAACCTGCCCACGCTGCCGTTCACCTGGAAGTAAACATAGTCTGACGCGGCGGGCCGCGGGGCCCGCCGCGAGGAGCACTCCATGTTCGAAGCTCTCTCGGCAGGCCTGTTCAACGGCCTGATCTATGCCGCGGTGGCGGTGGGGCTGGCGCTGATATGGGGCATCACCGACGTCATCAACTTCGCCCATGGCGAGTTCCTGATGCTGGGCATGTATGCCGCCTATTGGCTCTACACGCTGGGCCACATCGATCCCACGCTGTCGGCGCCGCTGGTGGCGGTCCTGCTCGCCTTCGTCGGCTTCCTGACCTATGCGCTCATCATCCGCCGCCTGCAAAAGGGGCCGGCGATGGCGGTCATCCTGGCCACCTTCGGTCTCGGGCTGGTGCTGCGCCAGATCGCCTTCATCGCCTTCAGTCCCGACTACCGCAGCCTGCCGGACACGCTGGTGTCGGGCAGCGTCACGGTTGCCGGCATCTCGCTGGGCAGGCCCCAGGTGGTCACGGGCCTGATCGCGCTGGTAGTGGTGGTGGCGTTGTTCATCCTGGTGTACCGCACGCGCTGGGGCCATGCCTTGCAGGCCGTGGCGGAAGACCGCCAGGTGGCGGCGCTGGTGGGCATTTCGCCGGACCGGGTCAACGCCCAGGTCTGGATGCTGGGCAGCGCGGCGGTGGGGCTGGCTGGCGCCTTGCTGACCACCTTCTTCTATGTGTTTCCTTCGGTGGGCACCGTGTTCGGCCTGCTGGCTTTCGTGGCCGTGTGCATGGGCGGCTTCGGCTCGCTGCCGGGCGCCTTCATCGCGGGCATCCTGATCGGGATCATCGAAGCCATGACGGGTTACTTCGTCGCGCCGGCCTTGAAGACGGTGAGCGTCTTCATCCTGTTCATCCTGGTTCTCTGGTATCGGCCGCGCGGCCTGTTCGGGCGGTGGTGAGATGAACAAGACAGACAACATCGATACCCCGTCCGCCGGCGTGCCCAAATGGCCGGTCCTGGCCGCGGCCGTGGCCGCCATCCTGATGGCCCTGGTGCCGCTGGTGGTAAAGGACGCCTTCACCCTGCAGGTGCTGCTGCTGGCAATCATGTTCGGCGCGCTGGGCGCGTGCTGGAACCTCGTGGGCGGCTTCCTTGGGCGGATCTCCTTCGGGCACAGTGTGTTCGTGGGGGTAGGGGGCTACACCACCTTGCTGCTCCTGCACCATCTGAAGCTCACGCCGCTCTTGGGCATCCCGCTGGGCGGGGTGATCAGCGCCGCGCTGGCCTGGCTGGTGGGCGGACCTACGCTGCGGCTGTCCGGCCACTACTTCGCCATGGCCACCATCGCGCTGCTGCAGATCGGCCTGCTGCTGATGATCAACTGGGAATGGGCGGGCGGCGCGGTCGGCCTGGAGGCGCCCATCGGCGACGCCGCCTGGATGCTGCTGTTCCGCAGCAAGGTGCCGTACTACTGGATCGCGGTGGGCCTGGCCTTCCTGACCTTCTGCGCCACGTTCTTCCTGGTGCATTCCAAGACCGGCTTCTATTGGCGCGCCATCAACGGCGACGAGGCGGCCTCGCGCAGCCTGGGCGTGCCTGCGGACCGCTACAAGATGCTGGCTTTCGTGATGTCGGCGGGCATGACGGGCGTATGGGGCGGCTTCTTCGCCATGTACGTGGGCTTCATCGATCCGGAATCCATGTTCAACCTGACGATGTCGGTGCAGGTCGTACTGGTGACCATCCTGGGCGGGGTCGGCACGTTGATCGGCCCGTGGCTGGGCGCGGCGGTGCTGCTGCCGCTATCCGAGGGCACGCGCGTGCTGTGGGGCAGTTCGGGCATGGGCCTGGACCTGCTGGTTTTCGGCCTGGCTATTTTGTTGGTCACCATGTTCCTGCCGGGCGGGCTGGTCACACTGAGGAGGCGCCGTGGCTCTGCTGGACGTTAAGAACCTGACCAAGCAATTCGGCGGTCTGGTCGCGAACAAGGACATCTCGTTGTCGGTCGAGGCGGGCGAGATCGTCGCCATCATCGGCCCGAACGGGGCGGGCAAGAGCACCTTGTTCAACGGCCTGGTGGGACATCACGAGCCCACCTCAGGCTCGGTGACCTTCGACGGCCAGTCGATGATAGGCCGGCGGCCCGAACAGGTGGCCGCCATGGGCCTGGTGCGCACTTATCAGATCCCGCGCAGCTTCGGACAGATGACGGTGTTGGAAAACGCCATGGTCGGCGCGCTGTTGCGCCATCCGCGCCTGCAGGACGCGCGCCGCGAATCGGCCCGTGTGCTGGAACTGGTGGGCCTGGCCGAGCGCGCCGACGTGAGGGCGTCCGAACTCAATGTGGCGGGACAGAAGCGGGTCGAACTGGCCCGGGCGCTGGCCACCGAGCCGCGCATGCTGCTGCTGGACGAAGTGGCGGGCGGCCTGAATCCGGCCGAGGCCATCGCCCTGTCCGAGATCCTGCGGGGCATCCACGCGTCGGGCGTTACGCTCATCATCGTGGAGCATGTGCTGGAGGTGGTCATGCGGCTGGCGCAGAGGGTGCTGGTGCTGAACTTTGGCCAGATGATCGCCGAGGGCGCGCCGCAGGAAATCGTGCGCGACCCGGCTGTGATCGAAGCCTATCTGGGGAGAAAGCACCGTGCCTGATGCGATGCTGAAAGTGGAAGACCTGAGCGTGGCCTACGGCGGCGTGCAGGCGGTGCGCGGCTTGTCGCTGGAGGTCAGGCCGGGCGAAATCGCTGCGCTGCTGGGCGCCAACGGCGCGGGCAAATCCAGCACCCTGATGGCGATCGTCGGGTCGGTCAGGCCCAAGGGCGGCCGGGTAATTTTCGAAGGCCGGGACATCACTGGCACCCCGCCGGACAGGCTGGTGACCCAGGGCATTTCCATGATCCCCGAAGGCGCCCGCGTCTTCGCGCGCCAACCCGTGGAACAGAACCTGCGCCTGGGCGCCTATACGGTGCGCGATGAGCGCGTGTACGGGGAACGCCTGGAGCGGGTCTATGCCTTGTTCCCGCGCCTGAAGGAGCGTCGCACGCAACTGGCCGGAACCATGTCGGGCGGCGAGCGGCAGATGCTGGCTATTGGCCGCGCGTTGATGAGCGGGCCGCGCCTGCTCCTGATCGACGAGCCCAGCCTGGGCCTGTCGCCCCTGCTGGTGGAACAGGTATTCGACGCGTTGGCCGCCTTGAACCGCGACGACGGCCTGTCGGTCTTGCTGGTGGAGCAGAACATGGCCCAGGCGCTGGAAGTCGCGGCGCGCGCCTACGTGATGCAGAGCGGCAGGGTGGCGCTGTCGGGCGAAGCGGCGGAACTGGCAGCCTCGGACGAGGTGCGCAAGGCGTATCTGGGGATGTGAGGATGGGGGCGTGACGAAACCGCGCCGGACGCACATGGCATCCGGCGCGGACTGCCATCAGAAGATGTGGCGGAAGCCCACTGCGGCGCCGAGCTGGCTGGTCTTGCCGGCGATTTCGCCGCTGGCGGCATCGTTGACCTTGTTCCAGTCGACGGTGCCGTAGATCTGCGAGCGCTTGGACAGCGAGTACTCGGCCACGGCGACCAGCGCGTAGCGCTTGCCCTTGTCGCCATCTTCGACCACGTTCTTGCTCTGGTCGTAGTAGGCGGCGCCGGTGATGGCCCAGCGCGGCGTGGCCTGCCAGGTGACGCCGGCGAAGTAGCCGTTGTCCTTGCGATTCAGGCCGGGCGCCTGTTCGCCGCCCATGACGGCGTTGACCCAGCCGGTTTCGTCGCGGCCGTTGTAGTAGCCGGCGAAGACCTTGGCGGCTTCGAACTGGTAGGAGGCGTTCAGGTTCCAGACGCGCTGGCGCAGATCGGAATCCGTGCCGTCGTAGGTCTGCTGATAGGCAGCGCCCAGGCCCAGCTTGCCGACCGTGTAGCGCAGGCTGGCGCCGTACTGCTGGCCGGCCTTGTGGTCGTTGTAGTCGTCGCCGTTGGCCCAGGACAGCACGAAAGCCAGGTCTCCGATGGTGTTGGAGTACTTGGTCATGTTGTTGGTGCGCACGCGCGACATGGCGGCGGGCAGCCAGGCGTTCTGGTCGTAATTGCCCACGGTCAGCGGGTCGAAGTAGTCAGCCAGCAGGTCGAACATCGGGGTGTTCTGCAAACCCAGGGTCAGCGCGCCGATGTTGCCGCCGTCCAGGCCGATGTAGGCCAGGCGGCTGAACGTCTTGGACGGATCCGAGCCGCGGCCGTTCTGCATGTTGAAGCCGTTTTCCAGGCGGAAGAAGGCGCGGTTGCCGTCGCCCAGGTCTTCGGAGCCGCGCAGGCCCCAACGGCTGTTGGAGATGGCGCCGTTCTCCATCGACACGCGGCTGCCGTCTTGGCCGACGCTGCCGGCGCTGGTGCTCAGGTAGCGGATGCTGACGTCGGCGATGCCGTACAGGGTGACGCTGGTTTCGGCTTGGGCCGCGCCGGCGGCCAGGCCCAGGCTTGCAAGGGCGAGGGATAGGGTAATGCGTTTCATGCTGGGGGCTCCTCCTGGGTAGCGCTATTTTTTAGTGGCGCCGGGCTTTTGGCCTGGCTGTTTACGCCTGGCGGATCGTCAGGCGCTGGGCCGTCGCACCGACGCTTACGGTAAGCGCGGGTCCGGGCGAAGGCCGCATATGCACATATACGCTGTAATGTTGCAACGTAGCAGCGCCTGGGAATTCTAGAAAAACTGGGGCACGAACAACACCTGTTGTTTTTTGGAGTTTTCCCTGGTTTACAGGACGGCAAAACAGGGGGAGCGGGTAGGGCGCCAGCCCTGGCGAAAAAAAACCCCGTTTTAGAAACGGGGTTTTCAGTGTGACGTCGTCCTACAGCGTCATGTGCAGCGGCAGCCATGTCGCTATGCCAGGCACGGCATAGAGCAGCAGCACGGCCAGGATCATCAGGAAGAACATAGGCAGCGAGGCGCGCGCGATGTAGGGCAGCTCTTTGCCGCTCATGCCGGAAAGCACGAACAGGTTGAACCCGACCGGCGGCGTGATCTGTGCCATTTCTACAACGAACACGATGAAGATGCCGAACCAGATCAGGTCGATGCCGGCGGCCTGCACCGTGGGCAGCAGCACGCCCATGGTCAGCACGACGATGGAGATGCCGTCCAGGAAGCAGCCCAGGACGATGAAGAACACCATCAAGGCCATGATCAGCCCGAACTGCGACAGGCCCAGGCCTCCGATCCATTCGGCCAGCGCGCGCGGCAGGCCGATATAGCCCATGGCCAGCGTCAGGAACTGCGCGCCCGCCAGGATCAGCGCAATCATGCAGTACAGCCGGGTGGCGCCCAGCAGCGACTGCATGAAGGTGGAGCGGTTCAGCGATCCCTGCAGCGCCGAGAGGATCAGCGCGCCCACCACGCCGACGGCCGCCGCTTCCGTGGCGGTGGCGATGCCGGTATAGATGGAGCCCAGCACTGCGCCGATCAGGAGCATCACGGGGATCAGATGGCGCGAGCGCGACAGCTTCTCCAGCAACGTCAGGCCGGGGTCGGCCGCGGGAACCTGGCCGGGATTGCGGATCGCCCACCAGGCGATGTAGCCCATGAACAGCAAGGCCAGCAAGATACCCGGCACGATGCCCGCGATGAACAGCTTGGCGATGGACACGTCCGCCGCCACGCCGTACACGATCATGATGATGGAAGGCGGGATCAGCAGGCCCAGCGTGCCGGCGCCCGACAGCGTGCCCAGGATCTTGTCCTCGGGGTAGCCGCGGCGCGTCAGTTCCGGGATGGTCATCTTGCCGACCGTGGCGCAGGTCGCCGCGGACGAGCCCGAGACCGCCGCGAAGATGGCGCAGCCGATCACGTTGGTGTGCAGCAGCCGCCCGGGCAGGCGGTTGAGCCAGGGGGCGAGCCCTTTGAACAGATCTTCGGACAGCCGCGTGCGGAACAGGATTTCGCCCATCCACAGGAAAAGCGGCAGGGCGGTCAGCGTCCAGCTGGAGGACGCGCCCCAGATGGTAACGGCCATGGCATCGCCCGCGGGCCGGCTGGAAAAGATCTCCATGCCGATCCAGGCGGTGCCCGCCAGGGTCAGGCCGACCCAGACTCCGCAGCCCAGCAGCGCGAAGATCGAGACGACCAATAGGGTTATGACGAGTAGTTCATTCATGGGTTTGCTGCGAAGTGGCGGCGGCCAGGCCGCGTGAGCGTCGGATCAGCTCGTCGATCAGGGCGACCAGGAACAGCACCGTGCCCACGGCCATGCTGAGCTGGGGGATCCAGAGCGGCGTGGCGTCGTTGGACGTGGAGATGTCGTTGAACTGCCAGGAGTCGTAGGTCAGCTTGATGCTGAAGAACGCGAAGGCGGACGCCAGCAGGCAGCCGACCGCCAGGGCGAAGATATCCAGCTTGCGACCCGCGGCGGGCTTGAGCGAATTGAGCAGCAGCGTCACGCGGATGTGTTCGCCGTGCTTGAACGTACTGGCAAGGGCGAGAAACCCGGCGGCGGCCATGAAATACCCGGCATAGGCGTCCGTGCCGGGTATGTTCATGCTGAGCTGGCGCGCGATGATCGCGGCCAGCACCGACACCAGGACGCCGATCGTGCACAGGCCGGCCAGCAGGCCGGCCGCGCCGTAAAGACCATCTAGAAAGCGGCGCATGGAAATATCACTGCTTCTTGTAGGCGTCGATCATGGCCTGGCCGTCGGCGCCAGCCTTCTTCAGCCAGTCGTCCAGCATGCGCTTGCCGATCACGGACAGGCCTTCCTTCAGCTCAACCGTGGGCTGGATGGTTTCCATGCCGTTCTTGGCCAGTTCCGCCTGATACCACTTGTTCTTTTCCTGCGACAGCTTCCAGCCGCGTTCCTCGGCTTGCGCGCCAGCCTTCTTCAAGGCGGCTTGGGCCGCGGGGTCGAGCGCGTCGAACGCCTTCTTGTTGACGATGATGGCGTTCTTCGGCAGCCAGGCCTGGGTGTCGTAGAACTTCTTGATGTACTCGTAGGTCTTGGTGTCGTAGCCGGTCGACGCCGAGGACATGTAAGAATCGATCACCCCGGTGGCCATGGCCTGGGCCAATTCAGCCTGCTGCACCGTGACAGGCTGCGCGCCGACCAGTTCGGCGATCTTGGCCGTCACCGGGCTGTAGGCGCGCCACTTCAGGCCTTTCATGTCGCTGATCTGCTTGATGTCCTTGTTGGCGAAGATGCCCTGGGGCGGCCAGGCCACCGCGTACAGCAGCGTCATGCCGTGCGCGTTCAGCTTCTTTTCGAGGAAGGGCTTCTGCGCCTGGTAGAGCTTGAACGACGCGTCATAGCCGGTGGCCAGGAAGGGCAGGCCGTCCAGTTCGTAGATCGGGTCTTCGTTCGCAAAGTTGGTCAGCAGGATCTCGCCGATCTGCGCCTGGTTGCCTTGCACGGCGCGCTTGATCTCGGGCGCCTTGTACAGCGAGGCGTTGTTGTGCAGCGTGATCTTCAGCTTGCCCTCGGACAGCGTGTCTACGTCCTTGACGAAGGTGGTCAGGTTCTCGACGTGGAAGTTGCTGGCCGGGTAGGCCGTGGGCAGATCCCATTTGGTTTGGGCCTGTGCGCCTGCGCTGAACGCCAGGACGATGCTGCCGGCGAGCAGGGAGATTTTCTTGTGCATGGGTGGGTCCTTCTTTGCGAATGGTGAAGCCGGGTTGTGCCCGATAGGCATTGCGAAAAAGAGAGCGCCGCGGCGATGACGCGCAGCTGAAAAGCCGTGCCATTCTATGTTGCTATGCGGCGGCGGGGCGCGCGAAATCGCGTCTTTACGGGTTATTCCTAACAGGCGTGCGCACTGCCGATCATTGAGGGTTCAATCTTTGCGCAAACGCATTGCGGCAGCCGTTTTTCTTCTAACATTGCGCTATCGAAAGCGTGATGCCGAGGCATGTGTGAACTTCGTTTTTCGTCGTGATGAGTTGTTGGTGGAAGAGACTTCGGCCGTCCTGCCGGACACTGCATTGTGTGTACGGATAGGCGTGGCGGCCACGGCCCTGCAGCCGATCTGGACGCTGCCCGGTTCGCCGTACCGCACCGTGCACGTGGATCCGGGCGTGGAGCCGCCGCAAGGCTATGCGTTCAGGAAGCTGCGTTCGCTCTTTGGCGTACTGGATGACGAGCGCATGGCGCTGGCCGGACGCGCCTACCAGATCGCCGAATGGGCGCGCACGCACCGGTTCTGCGGCGTCTGCGGTACGCTGGCGGAGCGGGTGCCCACCGAATTCTGTCTGCGTTGCCCGTCCTGCGGCTTTTCGGCCTATCCGCGCATTTCGCCCGCCATGATGGTGCTGATCCGCAAGGGCGACAGCATCCTGCTGGCACGCCATACCACCACCGCGACCTCGCGCTATACCGCGCTGGCCGGCTTCGTCGAACCCGGCGAAAGCATCGAGCAGACCATCCACCGCGAGGTCCACGAGGAAGTCGGCCTGAAGGTCGGCAACCTGCAGTATTTCGGCAGCCAGTCCTGGCCGTTCCCGCATTCGCTCATGGTCGCGTTCACAGCGGACTACGTGTCCGGCGACATACGCGTGCAGGAAGACGAGATCGCCGATGCGCGCTGGTTCGGTCCCGGCGACCCCATGCCCGATATCGCGCCGCGGATTTCCATCGCGGGGTGGTTGATCCGGGCGAACCTGCCCATGGGCTGGTCGGCGCCTTAAGACGGCCTGTTTCGGCTGTAGTCCTGTAGGGGTATTCCCTTGAAAGAGGGGATTTCCGGCGTCTTGTTCGTATTTTTTATTGATGAAATATAGATAAATTATTAGTATTTCGTTCAGATAAACTCGGCTTGCGTCTTCCATGCCCCCCACTTTGATTGCATCGTCGGCCCATTTGGCCGGCGGCAGCGCGCCCGACCTTTCCGAAGTGGAATTCGGTCTGATGATCGCCAGCCACGCCTTCGACCGCTGGACCGTGCGCTGCATGGCGGCGGCCGGGCTGCCCGACCTGACGCCCACCGACGTGATGGTCTTTCATCATGTCTATCACCGCGAGCGCCCCAAGAAGCTGGCCGACATCTGCTTCACGCTGAATGTCGAGGACACGCACATCGTCAGCTACGCGCTGAAGAAACTCGACCGCCTGGGCGTGGTCAAGGGCGAACGCAGCAGCAAGGAAGTGTTCTACAGCGTGACCCCGGAAGGCGCGGCCATACTCAAGCGCTATGCCGAGGTCCGCGAGCAATGCCTGACCGCCGGCCTGGACGCGCCGGGCGGGGGCGGGCTGGACTTCAGCCGCCAGCTGGCGCATACGCTGCGCGCGTTGTCCGGCCTGTACGACCAGGCGGCCCGCGCGGCGACCTCTCTCTGATTCCGTTTACCCGTGCGCGGCCGCAGGCGCCGCGGCGACCCTTTGTTTGCAAGGACAGCTATGAAGTGGCAATTCTGGATTGACCGTGGGGGTACCTTTACCGACATCGTGGCGCGTCGCCCCGACGGCACGACCACCACGGCCAAGATGCTCTCGGAAAACCCCGAGCAGTACCGCGACGCAGCCGTGGCCGGCATCCGCAAGTTGCTGGGTATCGCGCCCGGCCAGCCCGTGCCCGCCGACCAGGTCGAGTGCGTGAAGATGGGCACCACGGTGGCCACCAACGCCTTGCTGGAACGCAAGGGCGAGCGCACCTTGCTGGTCACGACGAAGGGGTTCCGCGACGGTCTGCGCATTGCCTACCAGAACCGTCCGCGCCTGTTCGACCGAAATGTCGTCCTGCCCGAGATGCTCTACGAGTCCGTGGTGGAAGCGGATGAGCGCGTGGCGGCCGACGGCGAGGTGATCCGCGAACTGGATCAGGAAGCGCTGCGCACAGCCATGCAGGCCGCCTACGACAGCGGCATCCGCGCCGTGGCCATCGTCTTCATGCACGCCTGGCATGCGCCCGAGCACGAACGCATCGCGGCCCGCATCGCGCGTGAAGTGGGCTTCCCGCAGGTGTCGGCCTCGCACGAGGTCAGCCCGCTGATCAAGTTCGTGTCGCGCGGCGACACCACGGTGGTGGACGCGTATCTGTCGCCCATCCTGAAGCGCTATGTGGACCAGGTGGCCGGCGAACTGCCGGGCATCCGCCTCATGTTCATGCAATCGAGCGGCGGCCTGACGGACGCGCATCGCTTCCGCGGCAAGGACGCCATTCTGTCGGGTCCTGCCGGCGGCATCGTCGGCATGGTGCGCACCAGCGAGATCGCGGGCTTTCCCAAGGTCATCGGCTTCGACATGGGCGGCACTTCCACCGACGTGTCGCATTACGCCGGCGAATTCGAACGCGAATTCGAGACCCAGGTGGCCGGCGTGCGCATGCGCGCACCCATGATGAGCATCCACACCGTGGCGGCGGGCGGCGGCTCGATCCTGCATTTCGACGGCGCGCGTCTGCGCGTGGGTCCGGATTCAGCCGGCGCCAACCCGGGGCCCGCCTGCTACCGCCGCGGCGGCCCGCTGGCGGTGACGGACTGCAACGTCCTCCTGGGCAAGATCCAGCCCGACTTTTTCCCCAAGGTCTTCGGCCCCGAGGCCAATGAACCTCTGGACCGCGATGCGGTCGTGGCGCGCTTTACGGCCATGTCCGACGAAGTGCGCGCCGCCACTGGCCGCGAAATGAGTCCCGAACAGCTGGCCGAAGGCTTCCTGGAAATCGCCGTGGGCAACATGGCCGAGGCCATCAAGCGCATCTCGGTCCAGCGCGGCCACGACGTGACCGAGTACGCGCTGACGGTGTTCGGCGGCGCGGGCGGCCAGCATGCCTGCCTGGTCGCCGACGCGCTGGGCATGACCACGGTGTTTGCGCACCCGCTGGGCGGCGTGCTGTCGGCCTACGGCATGGGCCTGGCCGACCAGACCGACATGCGCCAGAAGACGGTCGAGAAGGTTCTCGATGCCGAACTGATGCTGGCATTGAAGGTCGAATTCGACGAGCTGGCCGGCCAGGCGGTCGGCGAACTGCGCCGCCAGCACGTGGCGGAAAGCGACATCAGCGTGCAGCGCCGCCTGCATCTGAAGTACCGCGGCACGGACACCTCGCTGGAAGTGGCGTACACGGACCTGGAACAGGCGCGCAAGGAATTCGAAGCGGCCTACCGCTTGCGCTATTCCTTCCTGATGCCCAACCGCGAACTGGTGGTGGAAACCATCTCGGTCGAAGCCACGGGCGGCGGCGAGCGCGTCGGCGACGCGTCCGCGGCGCGCGTGCGCGACGGCGCGCTGGCTCCCAGCCGCGTCGTCAGCATGTACAGCGGCGGCGCCTGGCGCGACACGCCCTTGTACGTGCGCGAGGACATGGCGGGCGGCGACGTGGTGGCGGGACCCGCCATCATTTCCGAACCCAACCAGACCACGGTGGTCGAGGCCGGCTGGCAGGCGGAACTCACGGCGCAGGACCACTTCGTGATCCGCCGCGTGGAAGCGCGTCCGGAGCGCCGCGCCATCGGCACGCAGGCCGATCCGGTCATGCTGGAGGTCTTCAACAACCTCTTCATGTCGATCGCAGAGCAGATGGGCTACCGCCTGCAGAACACGGCGTACTCGGTCAACATCAAGGAACGCCTGGACTTCTCTTGCGCGATCTTCGATGCGCAGGCCCGCCTGATCGCCAATGCCCCGCACATGCCGGTGCATCTGGGGTCCATGGGCGAGTCCGTGCGCACGGTCATGAACGCCAACGCCGGCAACATGCAGCCTGGCGACGCCTACGTGGTGAACGATCCGTACCACGGCGGCACGCACTTGCCCGACGTCACGGTCATCACCCCGGTGTTCGACCGCGATGGGCGGGAGATCCTGTTCTACGTCGGTTCGCGCGGCCACCATGCCGACATCGGCGGTACCACGCCGGGCTCCATGCCGCCGGATTCCAAGACGGTGGAAGACGAGGGCGTGCTCTTCACCAACTTCCAGCTGGTGAAGAACGGTGAGTTCCGCGAAGCCGCGGCGCGCGGCATCCTGGGCTCGGGCCGCTGGCCGGCGCGCAATCCGGACCAGAACATCGCCGACATGCACGCGCAGATCGCCGCCAATGAAAAGGGCGTGCAGGAGCTGCTGCGCATGTGCGACCACTTCGGCCTGGACGTGGTCCGGGCCTACATGGGGCACGTGCAGGACAACGCCGAGGAAGCGGTGCGCCGCGTGATCTCGGTGCTGAAGGACGGCAGCTACGAGTACCCGCTGGACAACGGCGCGGTGATCCGCGTGGCCGTTAAGGTGGACACCGAGGCGCGCAGCGCCGTGGTGGACTTCACGGGCACGTCCAACCAGCTGGACAACAACTTCAACGCTCCGGGCGCCATCGCCGTTGCGGCGGTGCTGTACGTGTTCCGCACCTTGGTCAATGACGATATTCCGCTGAACGACGGCTGCCTCGTGCCGCTGTCCATCATCCTGCCGGAAGGCTCGATGCTGCGTCCGAATCCGCCGGCCTCGGTGGTGGCGGGCAACGTGGAAACGTCCATGTGCATCGTCAACGCGTTGTATGGCGCGCTGGGCGTGCTGGCCGCAAGCCAGGGCACGATGAACAACTTCACGTTCGGCAACGCGCGTCATCAGTACTACGAGACCATCTCGGGCGGCACGGGCGCGGGTCCTGTGCGCATCGACGCGGCGGGGCCTCGCGATGAAGGTTTCGCCGGGACCTCGCTGGTGCAGGCGCACATGACCAACTCGCGGCTGACGGACCCCGAAGTGCTGGAGTTCCGTTTCCCGGTGCGTCTGGAATCCTACGAAATCCGCAAGGGCTCGGGCGGCGCCGGCCGCTACCCGGGCGGTGACGGCGGTGTGCGCCGCATCCGTTTCCTGGAGGACATGACCGCCGCCATCCTGTCGAACAACCGCCTGTATGCGCCGTTCGGCCTGGCGGGAGGGCAACCCGGCGCCATGGGACGCAACTCGGTCGAACGCGCCGACGGTTCGGTCCAGGAACTGGGTCCGCAAGACAGCGCACAGCTGCGTCCGGGCGATATCTTCGTCGTCGAAACCCCGGGAGGCGGCGGGTACGGGGCGGTGTAATCCGTCTGCACCGAAAGACAACGGCCGCGTCAGTGATGACGCGGCCGTTGTGTTGATGGGTCAGGCGGCAATCTCACTCCGTATCTGACATCACATCCAGCACGATCTCCGCTCTCGCCTTCCGGTCATACACCCGCAAGGTCACTTCGCTTTCCCCAATTTCAAAGACCGCCGTCGCCAGCGTGTTCTCGTCATCGGGATCATCCGGCGAGGTCCGCAGGATAGGCAGTTCGCCTTCGGTGTCGTGCAGCGCGGCGAGCAGATCCGCGCTGGCGGTCGCGCTGGACCAGCCGTCCACGATGCCCTCGATGCGGTTCTGTCGCGCCCGCGACGAGTCGGTGACGATCTGCGCGATGCCGCCCATGTCGGCATGCACCATGTGATTGGCATGGCCGTAGCGCGTGCCGATCTCCAGGATGGAAACCTCGCCCGGCGCCACTTCCGCGCTGAGCAGGCGGGCGTCGCCGGCCGCGCCCAGGGTGTGGTGAAAGCCGCCGGAGTGCGGTAGGTGCCGCAACAGGCCGAGCGCCTCGTCCAGCGTCGTGCAATCCAGCACCGCGCGCGCCATCAGCATGCGCGGCACGCCGGGATGCCGCTGCCGGATGCGCAGGTTGTTGATGGTCTGCACCAGTCCGGCGCGGTTGGCGCCGAAGGTATGGCCGGGCAGCGAGCCCGGATAGTAGAAGCTGAGGTAGCCGGGCGCGTCTTCCAGCGCCACGTCGACCAGATGGCAGCGCCCGCGCAGATAGGGATCGCCGTCCTCGTTGTGTGCGATCCAGCGCGTGCCGTCGGCCGCTTTCAGCGCGACGGACGTGCAGCCGTCGGTGGTGCTGTGCAGCAGGTCGCCGCGGCAGTTCCACAGCAGCACGTCCTCGATCGGCATGTGCAGGCCCTCGGCCATGCCTTCCAGTTCTTCCCAGATTGCTGGCAGCGCAGCTTGCGCCTGTTGCGCCAGCTCGTCGAGGAAGGCGTGGCCGCGCCATGGCCGCAGCGCGTCCCAGGTGCGGCTTTGGTCCAGGTAGGTCGCCATCAGGGGCCGCGCCAGCTTGCCCAGCGCGAGGCCCGTCTGACGCCGGTTTCCGGCAATGCGTACATGTTTGTAGGCCATGGGAATCCTCCGGGTGTCATGCGGATTGTAAATTTTCCGGCCGCTGCCGGGTGGGGACGTATGCGTTAAGATCGGCGGTAAGCCGTGCCGGAGACCCCGGCGCAGCCCAGGAATCATGCCCCTACAACAACCCCGGGGTGCCGACTGGTCCCCAAGAGGAGAGTTTCATGATCAAACGCAAAGTCGCCGCCGCACTGGTCGGCCTGTCCGTGGCCATGTTCGGTGCCGTCTCAGGCGCGCATGCCCAAGGCAAGGAATTGGTGGTGGCCACCGATACCGCTTTCGTGCCGTTCGAGTTCAAGCAGGGTAATACCTACGTGGGCTTCGACGTGGATCTGTGGGCGGCCATCGCCAAGGAACTCAACCTCAAGTACAAGCTGCAGCCCATGGACTTCGCGGGCATCATCCCGGGCCTGCAAACCAAGAACATCGACGCGGCGCTGGCCGGCATCACGATCCGCGACGACCGCAAGAAGGTCATCGACTTCTCCGATCCCTACTACGAAAGCGGCCTGGCGATCCTGGTCGGCGAAAAGAACACGGACATCAAGGACGCCAAGTCCCTGGCCGGCAAGACCGTCGCGGTCAAGACCGGCACCGCCACCGTGGACTTCCTGAAGGCGCAGGTGCCGGATGCGAAGCTCAAGCTGTTCCCGAACATCGACAACGCCTATCTGGAACTGGCTACCGGCCGCGTCGACGCCGCGGTGCACGACACGCCCAATGTCCAGTACTACGCCAACACCGCCGGCAAGGGCCGCGTGAAGGTGGTCGGCTCGGTCAAGAGCGGCGACTTCTACGGCATCGCCTTCCCCAAGGGCAGCGATCTGGTGCCGCAGGTGAACAAGGCGCTGGCCACGCTGAAGGCCAACGGCCAGTACGACGCCATCTATACCAAGTGGTTCGGCAAGAAGCCCTGAGCATCCGGGTCCGCATTGCATTCCGGGACCGCCCGGCATCGGCCTGCGCCGGCTGATGCCGGCAGCTACGCCGCAGTCGGGCGTATGGTCCCGCGCCGCTCCCGCCGCGCTACGGCGCGGCGCCGCGCCATAGGGGGAATATCGTGGAGTTTGACTGGACTGTAATCAGGGACGCGCTACCCAATCTGCTCGAGGGTACGCTGATGACCATCAAGATCACGTTCTGGGGCTTGTTCGGCGGTTTTTTGCTGGGCGCGCTGTCCGGCGTGACAAGGGCTTACGGACATCCCATCCTGTCGGCCATCGCGCAGGTCTACGTCGCGGTCATCCGCGGCACGCCGATCGTGGTGCAGGTGATGTTCATCTATTTCGCCTTGCCCCTGCTGGCGAACATCCGGGTGGACGCGGAGTGGGCGGCCATCGTCACGCTCATCATCAATTCCGGGGCCTACATTTCCGAGATCGTGCGCGGCGCGCTGTTGTCCGTGCACAAGGGCCTGAAGGAAGCCGGCCAAGCCATGGGGCTGCCGTTCCACAAGATCCTCTTCCACATCATCGGGCCGGTGGCGTTCCGCCGCATGATTCCGCCGCTGGGCAACCAGTGCATCATCAGCCTGAAGGATTCTTCGCTCTTCATCGTGATCGGCGTGGCCGAACTGACCCGGCAGGGCCAGGAAATCATGGCCAGCAACTTTCGCGCCGTCGAGATCTGGTCGGCGGTGGCGATCGTCTACCTGATCCTGACCGGCCTGATGGCGTTGGGCCTGCATCTGATTGAAAGAAGGATGCGCATACTATGAGCATGGTTGAATTCCACAACGTCACCAAGACTTTCGGCGAGTCCGTGGTGCTCAACGGGATCTCGCTGAACATCGACGCGGGCGAGGTCGTGGTGGTGGTTGGGCCCTCGGGTTCGGGCAAGTCCACCTTCCTGCGTTGCATCAACGTGCTTGAAACCATCAACGATGGCGATTTGCTGGTCGATGGACTGAGCGTGAACGGCGGGGCCGCGCAAGTGCGCGAAATCCGGCGCGAGGCGGGCATGGTGTTTCAGCAGTTCAATCTGTTCCCGCAGATGACGGCGCTGGAAAACGTCATGTTCGGCCCGATCCATACCCGTGGGCAAAGCCGCGCCGAGGCGCGTGAGCTGGCCGAAAGCCTGCTGGCCAAGGTCGGCCTGGCCGAGCGCATGGACCACTATCCGTCCGAGCTTTCAGGCGGCCAGCAGCAGCGCGTGGCGATTGCGCGGGCGCTGGCCATCAAGCCCAAGCTGATGCTGTTCGACGAGCCCACGTCGGCGCTGGATCCGGAGCTGCGCCACGAGGTGCTCAAAGTCATGCGCGACCTGGCCGAGGAGGGCATGACCATGGTCGTGGTCACGCATGAGATGGAGTTCGCGCGCAAGGTGGGCAGCCGCCTGATCTTCATCGACGCGGGCAAGATCGCGCATGACGGGCCGCCTGGCGAATTGCTGAGCAATCCGCCCAGTCAGCGGCTCAAGGATTTTCTGCAGCACGTGACCTGAGCAGAGCAGTGCAGGGCTGGCGATTCAGCCCTGCACTGAAGAACTGCTCAACCCTTCACGCGCACGATCTTCTGCACTTGCGGCACGTGCCGGATGGCGCGGATCACCTGCGCCAGGTGCTTGCGGCTGTCGACCTGGATCGTCAGATGGAGCGACACCGTGGCGACCGCGTCGTCGTGCATGGTGACGTGCACGATGTTGGCGTCGGCCGCCGTGACTTCCGCCGCCAGCCGGCCCAGCACGCCGCGTTCGTTGCGCGTGACGATGTCCAGGCGCGTGGCCAGGTGCTTGGCGGTGTTGTTGGGGTCCCAGGCGACGTTGATCCAGCGTTCTGGTTCGCGCAGGCGCTGGCGCATGGCCACCGGGCAATCGGCGGTGTGCACCACCAGTCCGTGTCCCATGCGCATGCCGGCGATGATGGGGTCGCCCGGCAGCGGGCCGCAGCAAGGCGCCAATTGCACCGCCTGGCCCTCATTGCCCTGGATCAGGATGGGGGCGCTGCGCGCCGAGGTCAGCTCGTCCACGGCAGCGGCCGTGGTTGCGACCAACTGGTGTTCGGGCGCGAAGCGGCGCGCCACCACGGCGGCCAGGCGCTTGCCCAGGCCGATGTCGGCCAGGATTTCCTCGCGCGAGCTGGCGCCGGTGCTGCGCGCCAGCTTCTGCCAGGCCGGGTCGTCGGTGGCGGGCAGGGGCATGTGCAGCTCTTGCAGCGCCTGGCCCAGCAGGCGTTCGCCGAAGGCCACCGATTCTTCGTACTTGACTGTGCGCAGGTAGTGGCGGATTTCAGAGCGCGCGCGGCCGGTGCGCACGTAGTTCAGCCATTGCGCGTTCGGACGGGAGGCGGGGGATGTGACGATTTCCACCGTGTCGCCGCTGTTGAGTTCGGTGCGCAACGGCACGAACTCGCCGTTGACCTTGGCGGCCACCGCCTGGTTGCCGATGTCGGTGTGGATCGCGTAGGCGAAGTCCACCGGCGTCGCGCCGCGGGGCAGCGAAATGATCTTGCCGCGCGGCGTGAACACGTAGACCGCGTCGGGGAACAGATCGACCTTGACGTGCTCCAGGAATTCGCCGGAATCGCCGGTCTGGCTCTGGATGTCCAGCAGCGATTGCAGCCACTGGTGGGTGCGCTTCTGCAGGTCGTTGAGGGTCAGGTCCGCGCCCTTGTAGAGCCAGTGCGAGGCCACGCCTTCTTCCGCAACGTGATGCATGTCGCGGGTGCGGAACTGGAACTCTACCGGTGTGCCGTAGGGGCCGACGAGCGTCGTGTGCAGGGACTGGTAGCCGTTCACCTTGGGGATGGCGATGTAGTCCTTGAACTTGCCGGGCACGGGCCGGTAGAGCTGATGCAGCGTGCCCAGCGCCAGGTAGCACTCGGGCAGGGTGTGCACGATGACCCGGAAACCGTAGATGTCCAGGACGTCGGAGAACGACTTCTTCTGGTCGACCATCTTGCGGTAGATGCCGTAGAGCGTCTTCTCGCGGCCGGTGACCTCGGCTTCGATGCCGGCGGCGGGCAGCGAAGCCCGCACCGAATCGGCGATCTTGGTGATGACCTCGCGGCGGTTGCCGCGCGCGGCCAGCACGGCCTTGTACAGCACCTGATAGCGGTTCGGGTACATGGCCGCAAAGCACAGGTCCTGCAGTTCGCGGAACAGCAGGTTCAGGCCCAGGCGATGCGCGATAGGCGCGTAGATGTCCAGTGTTTCGCGCGCGATGCGGCGGCGCTTTTCCGGATTGACCGCGTCCAGCGTGCGCATATTGTGCAGGCGGTCGGCCAGCTTGATGAGGATGACGCGCACGTCGCGCGCCATCGCCAGCAGCATCTTGCGGAAGCTCTCGGCCTGTTGTTCGGCCTTGGTGGCGAAGTCCAGGCGGTCCAGCTTGGACAGGCCGTCGACCAGTTCTGCGACTTCAGGGCCGAATTTCTCGGCCAGCTCATGCTTGGCGATGCCCTGGTCTTCCATCACGTCGTGCAGCAGGGCGGCGGACAACGCGTTGACGTCGAGCTTCCAGCCTGCGCAGATTTCGGTGACGGCGATGGGGTGAGAGATGTAGGGCGAACCGCTGGCGCGGAACTGGCCCAGATGCGCCTGGTCCGCGAAGCGATAGGCTTCGCGCACGCGCTCTACGTCTTTCTTGTCGAGATAGCTGCCGATGATTTCGGTCAGCGGCGCCAGCGAAGCGACCGGCGAGGCGGTCGCGTCCGCCGCTTCTTGCGCGGCGACGGACGGTGGCGTGGGGGGAGTCTTGTCTTTCTTGCCGGTGCGGCGCCCGAGACGGGAGCCGGCACGCAGTGCGGCAAGCAGACCTGATGAAGCGTACTTCAGCCCGGGAAAAGCCATGCTTGCCGCCCCCGGAGATTATCAGGTGGGTACTTTACGCAGCATTTCCACGCCGGTGAGGCCGCCCGCGATTTCGCGCAGGGCAGTGACCGTGGGCTTGTCTTTGCTGTCCAGGCGCGGGGCATGGCCTTGCGCCAACTCGCGGGCGCGGTAGGTCGCGGCCAGCGTGAGCTTGAAACGATTGGGGATTTGATTCAGACAGTCTTCGACGGTAATGCGAGCCATTAGGACACCTGGTGCTGATGGAGGATAGGGAGAATGCGTTCGGCTCAGTGCTCGGCCGGGATGCCCAGCTGCGAGAACAACTGGCTGTGGCGGGCGGCCTGAGACGAAAAGCGCAGCCGTGCGGCGCTGACTATTTGAGTCAATTCCGACAAGGCCACGCTAAATTCTTGATTAATAATAACATATTCGCATTCAGGCGCGTGGGCGATTTCGCCGCCCGCGGCCATCAGGCGGCGCGCGATCACCTGGGGCGCGTCCTGGCCGCGCGCCTTGAGCCGGCTTTCGAGTTCATCGATGGACGGCGGCAGCACGAACACGCCGATCGCGCCGGGGAAGCGCTGCTTCACCTGGCGCGCGCCTTGCCAGTCGATCTCCAGCAGCACGTCGCGGCCGGCGCGCGTGGCTTCGTCGATGCGGTCTCGCGGCGTGCCGTAAAAGTTGCCATGCACTTCCGCCCATTCCAGCAGGTTGTTGCCCTCGCGCAGAAGCTTGAATTCGTCCGTGGACACGAAGCGGTATTCGCGGCCGTCTTCCTCGCCGGGGCGGGGCGCGCGGGTGGTGCAGGAAATGGAGAGCAGGATGGAGGGGTCTTGCTGGAGCAAGGCCTTGACCAGGCTGGACTTGCCGGCGCCGCTGGGCGCGACGACCATGAAGACGTTTCCGGGATTGGCGGACATGAATGTGGCAGGCGTGTGATGCTAAGACACGAAGAATAACAAATCACGCGGCCGGGCAGGGGGGAACCCGCAAGCCGGCCGCGTGATCTGCGCCTGCCGGACTCAGCCGCCAGCCTTGGCGGCGGCCTGGGTCAGCTTGCCGCCGGCTGGCGGCGAGTCGCTGCCCAGCAAATGGCCGTTGACCTCGATACCGTAAAGCGAGTCGTCGGAGTCGTGGTACTTGGCCCGGGTCGCGGCGACAGACTCTGTATAGCGCGGATCCTGCGGACGTTCGTGCGCATTCATGAAGTAGGCGACGTCCCAGGCTTCCTGGTCGCTCAGCATGCCGGCCTGTCCGAGCGGCATGTTGGCCTTGATGAAGCCGGCGGCATTGCCGATCTGGTGCATGCCCGCGCCCCAGTTGAAGGAGTCCGCGCCCCACAGGGCGGGGAACACCCAGTGCTTGCCGTTCTTTTGGCCTTGGCCCTCGGCCCCGTGGCAGACCGCGCAGTATTGCGCATAGACCTCGCTGCCGCGCAGGTAGTCGGCCTTCTTGGCTGGCGCGGGCAGCTTGCGGTAGCCCTGGCCCTCCAGCACCACGCCGGTGGGCGCCTTGCTGGCCAGCCAGAACATATAGGTCTGCAGCGCGGTCAGGGTGGGATCGTCCGCGGCGGGCGCCTTGCCATTCATGCTGAAGCGGAAACACCCTTGCAGGCGTTCGGCCAGGGTGTTGACGTGGCCGTTCTTGGCGCGATAGGCGGGGTAGAGCACGTAGGCAGCCCACATAGGCGCGGAGTCCGGCCGACGGCCGGCGTCCAGGTGGCAGCTGACGCAGTTCAGGTTGTTGCCGACAAACTTGGCGGCGTTCTGCGGGGTGTGCAGGAAGATCTGTTCGCCTTCGCGCACGGCTTTGCCGAAATCGTTGTCGGGGATGGACGCGGCCGACGGCGGCGTGAAGGACGGGCGGGGTTCGGCCGCAAACGTGGCGGCGGACGCGAACAGACAGGCGGCGAACAGCAGGCGCAGGCTGGTGGCGGTCATTGCTGGGCTCCCGCGGCGGTGTTGGCTTGCGCGGCAAGCTGGTCGGCGGCCTTGGGCAGGCCTGCATAGTAGGCGGAGACGGCGTCGATCTCGGCGCTGGACAGGCGCGTGGCCACGGCCGGCATCAGGCCCAGCGGACCCGGAGGGCGCTGGCCTTGCTGCCAGGCGCGCAGTTGGCCCGCGATGTAGGCAGCGGGCTGGCCCGCCAAGGCGGGGAAATTCGCGCCGACGCCGATGCCGCCCGGCCCGTGGCACTGGTTGCAGGCGGGCACGTTCTTGTCCCAGGCGCCGCGGGTGGCCAGCCAGGCGCCGGTGTCGGCCGGCTTGGCAGGATGCATGGCGGTGGCGGCCAGTTTGTCGATGTCCAGCGCGGAAGGCAGCGAGGCGTAGTACTGCGCCACAGCCTTGCGCTGCGCCGGGTCCAGCGCCTTGGCGGTGGCGGCCATGACCGGGCTGACGCGCGAGCCATTGGCCATGGCTTCGAGCTGTTCGTCCAGGTACGCACTGCCCATGCCGGCCAGTTGCGGAAAGCCGGCGGCGGGATTGCCCTCGCCACGGGCGCCGTGGCAGGTGATACAGGCGGGCGCGCCGTTGGCGCCCTGGGTGCTGATCTGCTTGCCGTCGGGCGCGCTTTGCGCACCGACCGAGGCGGCGTACAACGCGCTCAGGACCAGTGCGGCGGGTAGGGACCGTGGGGTCATAGAACCTGCTCCGTGGGTGTTATTGGATTTTTGGTAATAAGCTAATTTCCAGGAATTATATAAAGACTTGTGACGGATCAACACGGGATTGTCGACCCTGTGGCATGCGTTGCGCAGATTTTTCTGCGCGGAATAGCTGAGCGGGCGCGGATCCGTCGGTCGCGATCGGTGCAGGAAAAACGGGTCTTCCGGCGCATTCGGCAGCTTGTCCATGCCGGGTAATTTTTGCTTGCGTGTGACGAGTTCGAATGTGTCACGGCTGGAACCTTCGCTTGCAGCATGCCCAGAATGATTGGGGTAGCATTCCGCCGATCGATAACAAGGAGAATCCGATGCAAGCGAACGAGATCGAACACCCGCGCGTGGCGCTGGTCACCGGCGCCGGTACCGGCATAGGCCGCGCGGTGGCGCTGGAATTCCTGGCGCAAGGCTATCGGGTCGTGTTGGCCGGCCGTCGCCGCGAACCGCTGGAAGCCACCCGCACCGCGGCGGGCGAGGACGGCGTGAGGGCGCTGGTGGTGCCCACGGATGTATCCGACGAGCAGGCCGTGCGCGAACTATTCGATGCGGCGCAGCGCGAATATGGCCGGCTGGACGTGCTGTTCAACAATGCCGGCCGCGGCGCGCCCGCGATGCCGATCGAGGAGTTGCCCGTATCGCTGTGGCGCGAGGTGGTGGACACCAACCTGACCGGCATGTTCCTGTGCGCGCAAGCCGCCATTCGCGTGATGAAGGCGCAGAATCCGCGTGGCGGGCGCATCATCAACAACGGTTCGATCTCGGCGCATGCGCCGCGTCCGTTCTCCATCGCCTACACCGCCACCAAGCACGCGGTGACCGGGCTGACCAAGTCCATTTCGCTGGATTGCCGGCCCTACAACATCGCTTGCGGCCAGATCGACATCGGCAATGCCGCCACCGACATGACCGAACGCATGGCCGCAGGCATCCTGCAGGCGGACGGCAGCACCAAGGTGGAGCCGCGCATGGACGTGGCTCACGTGGCGCAGGCGGTGGCCGCCATGGCGCGCCTGCCGCTGGAGGCCAACGTGCAGTTCATGACCATCATGGCGACCAACATGCCCTTCGTGGGCCGGGGCTGAAACGCGGCAAGCCTGCGGCGGCGCGTCCTTGCTGGACTGGCCGCGGCAGGCTGTGGTGCCTCCCCCAGGGGCGTCGGCAGCGACGCCCCGATTTTTTCCGTCAGCGGGCGGAAGCCTGGGCCAGCATCTGGCCCGGTTGCATATCCAGATAGCGCCGGGCGCCGACGTAGCGCTTGGTCCAGTACGAATTCTTCATTTCGTCCACACGCACCTTGGTGCCGCGGCGCGGAGCGTGGACAAACTTGTTCTGGCCGATGTAGATGCCGACGTGCGAGGTCACGCCGCGGCCGCGCGTGGCGAAGAACACCAGGTCGCCGGGGCGCAGATCCTGCTTGTTGGCGACGGATTCGCCAGCGGTGCGTTGAGCGCGCGCCGTGCGAGGCAGCTCCAGGCCGGCGATTTCACGGAAGACGTGCAGGACCAGTCCGCTGCAATCGAAACCGTCGGCATCGTCGCCGCCCCAGCTATAGGGGGTGCCGATGGCATCCAGGCCGGCTTGCACGACACGGTCGCGCAGGGTGGGGACGGTGGGTTCCTGGGCCAGGCGCAGGCCGGTAAGCGAGGGGCGGGCCTGCTCGGAGCGGACGGACGCCTGAGCGGCGTCGGGAATCCAGGAAAGGGTCAGGGCGATGATGGGCGCTGACAGGAATACGGGAATGCGTAGTTGGGCAATTCGGGCTTTTCGCGTGGGCGGCGTCATTACGTCACTTCAAGAATCGGAGTGGGCGGCATGGCTTTGCCTGGACAGGCAAGCCGGCGGAAAGGGGGGCAACACCGGGACGTAAAACCCCGGACTGCCATGTGATTGTAATGGAATAATGTTTCATTACATTTGTAGTGCAATGCAGCATTCTTGTCGGTGGAAGTTACGGCGCGCGCAGCTTCCCGGGCCGTCGAATATGACACTTCATCTGGCGCGGGCTCGGGCATAATCGTCGCAATCGGCCCTGCGGCCCGGCAAGCCGGCAGCGGCCGCGGTTACAGATAAGATGAGAAGCGGAGTAAAGCTCGATGATGAACGCAGTGCACCCTTTGTCTTCCATGAGCCGGCCAGAAGCCTTGCCCTTCGAGCCGTTCCAGGATGCGGTGGCGGCAGTGGAGCGCCTGATCGAAATCTATGCGCGCAATACCGCATTCCTGCGCGCCGCCTTCCGTGAAGTGCTGAAAGGCTCGACCAACGGCCGCGAGCGCGCCCGAGCCTACTACCCGGCCATCCGCATCGTGGTGGAAACCTACGATCCGATCGATACCCGGCTGTCCTACGGCCATGTCGCCGAACCGGGCATTTACCAGACCACCATCACCCAGCCCGCGCTGTTTCGCGACTACCTGATAGAGCAGGTCAGCCAACTGCTGCAGAACCACCGCGTGGCGGTCGAAGTCGGCGAGTCCGATTCGCCCATTCCGCTGCATTTCGCCTTCCCCGAGGGCGCCTACGTCGAGGGCGAGCACCTGGAGGCACTCAAGCGGCCCCTGCGCGACCTGTTCGACGTGCCCGACCTGGCGGTGACGGACGATGCCATCGTCAACGGTTCCTGGCGCGGCAAGGAGGGCGAGCCCAAGCCGCTGGCGCCTTTTACGGCCCAGCGCGTGGACTATTCGCTGCACCGCTTGCAGCACTACACCTCGACCGCGCCCGCGCATTTCCAGAATTTCGTGCTGTTCACCAACTACCAGTTCTACGTGGACGAGTTCTGCTCCCGCGCCCGCGCGCTCATGGCCAGCGGCAACGAAGACTACGAAATGCTGGTGGAGCCGGGCAACCGCATCACGCGCCGGGGCGAAAGCGGCCCGGGCGACGAGGACCAGGCGGTCCGCCTGCCGCAGATGCCGGCCTACCACCTGGTGCGCGGCGACCATTCGGGCATCACGCTGGTGAACATCGGCGTGGGACCGTCCAACGCCAAGACCATTACCGACCACATCGCCGTACTGCGCCCGCACGCCTGGCTGATGCTGGGCCACTGCGCGGGCCTGCGCGATTCGCAGCGCCTGGGCGACTACGTCTTGGCTCATGGCTATGTGCGCGAGGACCACGTGCTGGACGCCGACCTGCCGACCTGGGTGCCGGTGCCCGCGCTGGCCGAGGTGCAGGTGGCGCTGGAGCAGGCGGTCGAAGAAGTGGCCGGGCTGTCGGGCTGGGATCTGAAGCGCATCATGCGCACGGGCACGGTCGCCACCATCGACAATCGCAATTGGGAACTGCGTGATCATCTGGAACTGGTGGAGCGTTTTGCGCAGTCCCGCGCGATTGCGCTGGACATGGAATCCGCCACCATCGCGGCCAACGGCTTCCGCTTCCGCGTGCCGTACGGCACCTTGCTGTGCGTGTCGGACAAGCCTTTGCATGGCGAACTGAAGCTGCCCGGCATGGCCAGCGCCTTCTACCGCCGCCAGGTGAATCAACATCTGGAAATCGGCATCCGCGCCCTGGAGCGGCTGCGCGACATGCCGCCGGAACGCCTGCATTCGCGCAAGCTGCGCACCTTCATGGAAACGGCGTTTCAATAGGTTCGTCGATCCGTCCCCGAGGCCGTCCGATTTCACCGGATGGGGCCTCTTGCGCTATTCTCGCCGGTTGCTTGGAAATTCCCAGGCACCTGGCGTTGCGCACAGGTGCCTTCATGACCTGAAGGAAATGCATTTTGGCACCATCGGAACACGATGAACGTCGCTCAGGCGGCACGCGCGAGGCGAAGGCGAACCCGCCTTCCGAACTGCGCCGCACGCTGTCCGCGCGCCACCTGACCATGATTGCGGTGGGCGGGTCCATCGGCACCGGCCTGTTCGTGGCTTCCGGCGCGACCATCGCCAAGGCCGGCCCCGGCGGGGCGCTGCTGGGCTACGTGCTGATCGGCATCATGGTCTATTTCCTGATGACCAGCCTGGGCGAACTGGCCGCCGCGATGCCGGTTTCCGGTTCATTTTCCACTTACGGCGCGCGCTATGTCGAGGACGGCTTCGGCTTCGCCCTGGGCTGGAACTATTGGTACAACTGGGCGGTGACCGTGGCGGTGGACCTGGTGGCGGCGCAACTGGTCATGGCCTACTGGTTTCCCGACGTGCCGGGTTTCTATTGGAGCGCCTTGTTCCTGGCGATCACCTTCGGCCTGAACGCCATGTCGGCGCGCGGCTTCGGCGAGGCAGAGTTCTGGTTCGCGCTGATCAAGGTGATCGCGGTGCTGGCGTTCGTGGCCATGGGCGTGATGATGCTGCTGGGCATCATCCGGGGCGGAGAAACGGGCGGCCTGGCCAACTGGACCGTGGGCGATGCGCCGTTCTCAGGCGGCTTCGCGGCGCTGATCGGCGTGGCCATGGTGGTGGGCTTTTCGTTCCAGGGTACCGAGCTCATCGGCATCGCCGCCGGCGAATCCAAGGACCCGGCGCGCAACCTGCCGCGCGCGGTGCGCCAGGTCTTCTGGCGCATCCTGCTGTTCTACGTGGCGGCCATCCTGGTCATCGGCCTCTTGATTCCCTATACCGACCCGCACCTGTTGCGCAACGAGGTCGAGGACATCAGCGTCAGTCCCTTCGCGCTGATCTTCGAACGGGCCGGCCTCCTGGGGGCGGCTTCGGTCATGAACGCGGTGGTGCTGACGTCGGTATTGTCGGCGGGCAATTCCGGCATGTACGCGGCTACACGCATGCTTTACAGCCTGGCCCGCGAAGGCAAGGCGCCGCGCATCTTCGGCCGCATCTCGCGCAGCGGCGTGCCGCTGTGGGCGCTGCTGGCGACGACGGTCGTGGCGGCGCTGTGTTTTTTCACCTTCATTTTCAGCCCCAACGCCGTCTACATCTGGCTGCTGAACACCTCCGGGATGACGGGCTTCATCGCCTGGCTGGGCATCGCCATCAGCCACTACCGGTTCCGCCGCGGCTACGTGAAGCAGGGCCATAACCTGGCCGATCTGCCGTATGTGTCGCCGTTCTTCCCGTTCGGGCCGATCTTCGCTTTCGTGCTCTGCCTGATCATCACCCTGGGGCAGAACTACCAGGCGTTCCTGCAGGACAAGATCGATTGGGGCGGCGTGGTCGCGACCTACATCGGGATTCCGCTGTTCCTGCTGATCTGGGCCGGCTACCGGCTGGCGCGCGGCTCGCGCTTCGTGAACTACCGGGACATGCATTTCCCGGATGCGCGGGCGCGTAGTGCTTATCTGGATTCAGCGCTGCGGGGCGAGCCTGCGGCGGGCGAGGCGAGGTGAGGGCTGGTCAAGCCAACGCTTCGATGACGGCCTCAGGGTTCCGTTCGATGACGTTAAGTAGTACCAGGGCAGGGCCGCGCGGTGAGCGATCACCGCGTTCCCAATGTCGCAGCGTGGCAGTCGAAAAGCCGAATCGGGCTGCGAATTGTTCCTGGGTCATTCCGACTTTGGCGCGTACGGCTTTGACGTCAACCTCGCGGGGGCGATGCAGGCGAACGCCGCGTGTATCTCCCTGCGCGTGGGCAATCGCTTCTTGCAAGCCTTGCTTGATGCCGTCGAATGCAGTGCTCATGATCTTGTTTGTCCTTTCCAGATATTCACCAGCAAAGTCACCATGCCGGCTAGCTCGTTGCGTTGGGCCTTAGTCAGATTGGCTTTATCGTTTTTCGCAAAAAGCGTCAGCAAATATAGCGGCATAAGATCATCGTGGTAGTAATAGATGATGCGCGCGCCGCCGCTCTTGCCTTGCCCGCTACGACGCCAGCGCAATTTGCGGACTCCACCGGTGCCCTCCATGATGTCTCCCGCCTTCGGATGCCCGGCCAGGTAGTCAACCAGGTCTTGACGCTCGTTTGGCAGCAATAGTCTGTCGGCAAGACGAATGTAATAGGGCAGTTCCGCAATGCCATGCATGGTTTGTCGCAAAGTTAATTCTAATCCATTGGATTAGTTCGGCAAGGTCAGACTTCCGGCATCGAGGCCAGGACGCAAGCACGTATATCAACAGCTACAGGCCAATGCGGGGCGGGCGAGCCCTTAAAACCAGACGAAAAGCAGCCCTTACGTACTGGATCATCCATCCAGCAGGTAAGGGCTGCTTTTTTTTACCCAGGATCCGGCGCCCATTCAGAGGCGCCATCGCGTATCCCGCTATTCGATGTTCTGCGCCTGTTCCCGCATCTGCTCGATCAGCAGCTTCAGGTCCATGGCGGCGCGGGTGACTTCCATGCTGCCGGCCTTGGAGCCCAAAGTGTTGGCTTCGCGGTTCATTTCCTGGAACAGGAAGTCCAGGCGCTTGCCCGCGCTGCCGGCGTTCTTTTTGCCGGAGGCGGGTTTGCCGCCGCCGTCGCCCAGCAGGTGGCGCAGTTCTTCCAGGTGCGAGCGCAGGCGGGAGAGTTCTTCGGCCACATCGATGCGCAGGGCGAACAGGTTGGCTTCCTGGGACAGGCGTTCGGACAGTTCCGCGCCGGAAATGTGGGTGAAGCCGCCGGGGAAGGCGGATTCCACGCTTTCGCGCAGCTTGGAAGCCAGCTTGTCGCGGTGGTCCGCCAGCAGTTGGGGCAGGTGCGCCTGCACCAGCTCGACGATGCGCGCGACGCCGTCGGCGCATTCGCGCATCATGCCGGCCAGGCGTTCGCCTTCGCGCGCGCGGCCTTCCTGCAGCTGGGTCAGGGCCTGCTGGGCGGCCTGCATGCAGGCGGCGCCCCAGACTTGCGGGTCGAGCGCGTCGTTGGCGCGCTGGCCCGGCCAGTTGAACAGTTCCACCAGGCGCGGGGCGGCGATGTCGGGGAGGATGCGGCGCGCGGCCTGCAGCTGTTCGGCCAGGCTTTCGAGCCAGGCCGGTTCCAGCTTGGACAGGTCGGTGCTGGCGTTGCGCGTGTAGGAGACGCGGATTTCGACCTTGCCGCGCGCCAGATTGGCGGTCAGCAATTCGCGCAGCGGCGTTTCCACGTGGCGCAATTCGTCGGGCAGGCGGAAGTAGAGGTCAAGGAAGCGGCTGTTGACGCTGCGGAATTCGAGCGCAAGCGTGCCTTGCTCGAGATCAGCGCGGGCGTTGCCGAAGGCGGTCATGCTGCGAATCATGATGTGCGTGTCCTGGTAATGCTTTTTATTGGGAACCGGCGGGTGTGCGCGCCAGCCGGTTTTTCGGCGCGGACCCTTTCATTTGTACCGGTTATATCGCGGCAGGATACTCCAAGCGGCGTTTTCCTGCGGCGCCACCCCGTACAATGCGGCGGATCTAAGCCACGTCTGGAGTTTGCCTGTGACCACTACCCCCGCCATCGCCCGTCCTTCGGGCCGCGCCGTCGACGAACTGCGGCCGTTCAGCCTGGAGCGCGGGTTCACGCGCTACGCCGAAGGTTCGGTGCTGGTGAAGGCCGGCAACACCCATGTGCTGTGCACGGCCAGCGTACTTGAGAAGGTACCGCCTTTTCTGAAGGGCAAGGGGGAAGGCTGGGTAACGGCTGAATACGGCATGTTGCCGCGCGCCACCCATACGCGCGGCGACCGCGAGGCCGCGCGCGGCAAGCAGAGCGGCCGCACCCAGGAAATCCAGCGCCTGATCGGCCGCAGCCTGCGGGCCGTGTTCGACATGAAGGCGCTGGGCGAACGCACGCTGCACCTGGACTGCGACGTGCTGCAGGCCGACGGTGGCACGCGCTGCGCCAGCATTACCGGCGCCTGGGTGGCCGCGGCCGACGCCGTCGCGTTGCTGATGCAGCGCGGCGACCTCGCCGCGAACCCGATCCGCGATGCGGTGGCAGCGGTGTCGGTCGGCTTGGTACAAGGTCGCGCGGTGCTGGACCTGGATTACGAGGAAGACTCGGCCTGCGACGCCGACGTAAACGTGATCATGACCGGCAGCGGCGCATTCGTGGAAGTGCAGGGCACGGGCGAGGGCGCCACCTTCACCCGCGCGGAACTGGACACGATGCTGGTGTTGGCCGAAAGCGGCATCGCCGGCCTGGTGCGGGCGCAGCGCGCGGCGCTGGCCTGATCGGCGCCAAAAGAAACGGGTTGGACGCGCACCCCGCGGCCAACCCGTAGATTCGGCTTTACTTCGACGCCAGCAGCATTCCCATTTTTTCCGCCTTTTCCAGATTCCAGATCGCGGCGATCAGCCCGCGCAGCTCTTGCTCGGTAGCGGCGTCCGCGTAGCGGCCCAGGCTTAGCGTCTTGTCCTCGATTTCCGCCCGGCTCAGGGTATTACCCGGATCGCCCTTGGGTTCATCCACGCGGCCATGCAGCTTGCGGCCGTCGCGGGTGTAGACCGTGACCTTGCCGATCCAGCGCTGAGGGTAGGCGCCGTCGACCTCCGGGTCGAGTTCCATTTCGACCTTGCCGCGGAACGTGGCGACGCCCGGATCGTCCAGGCCGGCATCGAATTCCGCCAGGCCTGCGCGGCCCTGGCGGGCGATCAGGGCCAGGACAGTGCCCATCGAGAACTTGGACTGGTGCACGGTCTGCGGATTGACTACCGGCCCCAGCACGTCGATGGCGCCCTGGTGCACGTGGGCCACGACGCGCTCGATGTCGGCTTCGGTCAGCTTGTTGTCGCGCAGCGCTTGCTGTAGCGCGTCGGCAGCGGGGTGGGTGTGGCGGCAGGAAGCGTGGAACTTGAACGAGGTCTCGGCCAGCGCCCAGCGTTCGCCCAAGCGGTCGCACAGGCGGCTCGGGTCGGCGTCGGTGGACATGCCGGCCGCCATGCCCTGCGGACCTTCCAGGATGTGGCGCGCGCCGGTGAAACCTTCGCGCGCGAGATAGGCGGCGGTGATGCCGTCGGCCGCGGCCTTGGCGGTGTGCAGTTGCTTGGAGTCGGCGGCGTCGCGCAGGAACTCCCAGAGGCCCGCAGCCTGCGTGCCGGCCGAGCCCAGCGCGTGCAGCATTTCCTCGGGGGACAGGTTCAGCAGCCGGCCGGTGGTGACGGCGGCGGCCAGCGTGCCTGCGGTGCCGGTGGTGTGGAAAATCTTGTAGTGCGAACGGCCCAGGAATTCGCCGACGCGGATTCCCACTTCGTAGCCCGCAACAGAGGCGACCAGCAGGTCTCGGCCCGAGCGGCCCAGCGCTTGCGCCACGGCCAGCGCAGGCGGGAACACCACGGCGGCGGGGTGGAACACGGAACCGTTGTGCACGTCGTCCTGCTCGACCACGTGGGCGGCCGCCGCGTTGACCATGGCGGCGAACAGCGGCGTGGTGCGGCGGCGGGTGATCAGGACTTCGCTGGAGCCGTCGGCCGGACCCATGGCGGCGGCGTAGCGGTCGATGGCCTGCACCGCGCGCGCCGAAGCGCCCGCCAGAATGGACGCCAGGCAGTCCAGCAACAGGTCCTCGGCGCGGCGCAGCACCGGCGCCGGGATGTCTTCATAGCGCAGGTTGGCGGCGAAGGCCGCGAGTTCGGCGCTCAGGTGCGGGATATCTTTGGCAGCGGTCATTGATGTCGGGGTCCGGTCAGAAGGAGCGGGGCAGGCCCAGGATGTGTTCGGCCACGTAGGACAGGATCAGGTTGGTCGAGATCGGCGCGACCTGATACAGGCGGGTTTCGCGGAACTTGCGCTCCACATCGTATTCCGTGGCGAAGCCGAAGCCGCCGTGGAATTGCAGGCAGGCATTGGCGGCTTCCCAGGACGCGTCGGCAGCCAGCAGCTTGGCCATGTTGGCTTGTGCGCCGCAGGGCTCGTGGGCGTCGAACAGGCGGCAGGCCTCGTAGCGCATCAGGCTGGCCGCTTCGACGTTGATGTGGGCGCGGGCGATGGGGAATTGCACGCCCTGGTTCTGGCCGATGGGGCGGCCGAACACCATGCGCTCCTTGGCGTAGGCAGTGACCTTGTCCACGAACCAGTAGCCGTCGCCAATGCATTCGGCGGCGATCAGGGTGCGTTCGGCGTTCAGGCCGTCCAGGATGTACTTGAAGCCCTTTCCTTCCTCGCCGATCAGGTTCTCCTCGGGGATTTCGAGGTTGTCGAAGAACAGCTCGTTGGTCTCGTGGTTGACCATGTTGGGGATCGGGCGGATCGACATGCCGTGCTTGACGGCATGATGCAGGTCCACCAGGAAGATGGACATGCCTTCGGATTTGCGCGTGACCTGGTCCAGCGGCGTGGTGCGCGCCAGCAGGATCATCAGGTCGGAGTGCTGCACGCGCGAGATCCAGACCTTCTGGCCGTTGATGACGTAGCGGTCGCCGCGCTTGACCGCGGTGGTCTTGATCTTGGTCGTGTCGGTGCCGGTGGTGGGTTCGGTGACGCCCATGGACTGCAGGCGCAGTTCGCCGGCGGCGATGCGCGGCAGGTACTCGCGCTTCTGGGCTTCGGAGCCGTGGCGCAGCAGCGTGCCCATGTTGTACATCTGGCCGTGGCAGGCGCCGGAATTGCCGCCGCTGCGGTTGATTTCTTCCATGATGACAGACGCTTCGGTCAGGCCCAGGCCGGAGCCGCCGTATTCCTGCGGGATCAGCGCGGCCAGCCAGCCGGCTTCGGTCAGCGCGCGGACGAAGGCTTCGGGATAGCCGCGTTCTTCATCGACCTTGCGGAAGTATTCGGAGGGGAACTGGGCGCAGAGATCGCGCACGGCTTCGCGGATGTCCTGATAGGCGTGGGAGGCGTTGGTCATGATGCTGTTTTCTGTATGAGTAATGGATCGGTACACCGTGGAATGTGCCGCATGCCGCCGCCCCTGCCAATTCACAATTGCTTAATACGGGGTTCGGTTTCATGACGGGAGTTTGTCATCCCGGCGCCGGGGTTGTGTCAAGAAATTGCCAAACTGGGTGTCCATAATCCATGCGAACGCCGCCGTTGGCGGCAGGTTTTGTATGGACTGATATGCGGAAAAACATCAGGGTCACGACGGCGTTGTCGGCCATTCTTGCGTTGTTCGTGGTGCTGTTCGCGCTGGCGGCGGCGGGGGCAATCACGGTGCTGCGGGAAAACCGGGCGGACATCGAAGCGCTGGGCCGGGGCAGCATCGAACGGGCTGGCGACCTGGCGGACATGACCAGCCGGCTGTTCCAGGCGCGCGCGGCGCTGACGGATGCCAAGACGGCGATGGAAGGCGGGCTGGAAGAGGCGCGCAACGAGTCGCTGGCGCACGCCGAGGCGCTGCTCAAGCAGGCCGGGGACAGCCTGGGACGCTTGCGCGCCAATCCCGACATCAGCGCCGAGGGCGCGCCGTTGTTCGATGGCGTATTGGCGGCCTACGCAGCCTTCGCGGACAAGACGCTGGCACCCATGCATGCGGCGATCAAGGGCTGGAACGGGATCGAGGTGAACCGCCTGGTGGACAAGGCGCTGCCGGCCAGCGGCGCTGCCTACGTCAAGCAGGCCGACGCCTACCAGACCTACGCCCGCGATCAGGGGCAGGCGGCCGTGGCCAGCGCCAGCCTCACGCTGCAGCGGGTGATCGCGGTGGCGGCCGGGGTGCTGGCGCTGGTGCTGCTGTTGGCTGTGCTGATCCGCCTGGCGTTCCGCCGCAGTATCCTGCGGCCGCTGAATGAAGCAGGGGCGCATTTCGACCGCATCGCCGACGGCGACCTCACGGGTGCGATCGCCATGCGTGGCGACAACGAGATCGGTGTCCTGTACAGCGCCATGCGGCGCATGCAGAAAGGGCTGTCGGCGGCAGTGGCCTCGGTGCGCCATGGCGTCGAGGAAATCCATACCGGTTCCGGCGAGATCGCCGCGGGCGGGGCGGACATGTCGGACCGTACCGCGCGTCAGGCGGGCTCGCTGCAGGAAGCGTCGGCCAACATGATGCAGCTGGCGCAAACGGTGCAGCTGACCGCCGGCAACGCCGACCTGGCCAGCCGCCAGGCGCTGGGCGCGACCCAGCTGGCGCAGCGCGGCGGCGCGGCGGTGGAGGAAGTGGTGCAGAGCATGCAGGGCATCGCCGAAAGCGCCCGCCGCATCGGCGAGATCGTGGGCGTGGTCGACAGCATCGCGTTCCAGACCAACATCCTGGCGCTCAATGCCGCGGTGGAAGCGGCGCGCGCGGGAGAGCAGGGAAAGGGCTTTGCCGTGGTGGCGGGCGAGGTGCGCTCGCTCGCCCAGCGCAGCGCGCAGGCCGCCAAGGAAATCAAGGGCCTGATCGAGGACTCCGCGGCGCGCGTGCAGGCGGGCGTGCGTCAGGTCAGCGTGGCCGGCGACACCATGCGCGACATGGTGCAATCGGTGGACCGGGTCACGCAGATCGTGGCCGAGATTTCCAGCGCGACGGCCGAGCAGGCGGCGGGCATCGCCTCGGTGAACCATGCGGTGGCGGACATCGAACGCTCGACGCAGGAGAATGCCGCCATGGTGGAGCAGACCGCGGCCGCTGCCGCCGCGCTGGAAGCCCAGGCGCAGGGTCTGCGCCGGGCCGTGGCGGTGTTCCAGATCGCCCAGCCGGCCGATGGCGCGGCCGGGCAGGGTTCAGCTATCCAGCTGCGGCAGGACGCCGCCGGTGTAGCGCTCGGCCACCAGCGACAGGTTCCCGTGCTTGACCTTGTGCTTGACGTGAGCGGCGGCCGACGCGATGTCCTCAGGGCGGATGCGCTCGCATAGCGATGGCGTGACGGTGAGGGCGCCCACGCCCAGCGTCACGAAGGGAAAGAAGCGCGGCACGCCGTAGCGGTCCTCGGCCTCGATCCCGCCGTTGCGGCGGCCCTCGTCGTCATACAGGTCCATGGCGCGGTCGTTGAATTCCGCGATGATGCGCTGGGCGCGCGCCATCCAGTCGGGGCTGCGCAACAGCACCACGAAGTCATCGCCGCCCACATGGCCGACGAAGTCGCGCTGCGGATCGCAGTGGCGCTTGATGACTTCGGCGGTCAACATGATCATGTCGTCGCCGCGCCAATAGCCATAGACGTCGTTGAAGGGCTTGAAGTTGTTCAGGTCGCCATAGCAGATGGTGAAGTCGTCGGCGTCTTCGAGCAGCGTGGCGATGTGGCGGCTGATGGGGATGTTGCCAGGCAGCGAGGTCAGCGGATTGGCGTAGCGCGCCGCCTCGATGCGCATCTCGGTGACCGAGCGCACCAAGGTTTCGCCGGTGGCCAGGCCGTCGTAGCGGCCTTCGCGCGTGATGATCAAGCCGTCCATCAGATAGCGCTGGTCTTCCGAGATCAGCACGTGGCTCAACTGGTCGATGGATACGTTCAGGTCCACCAGCACCGGTTCGGCATTCATGAAGGTGGAGCAGGCGTCCCGCCCGAACAGCTCGCGCGTGTAGCGCTGGGCGTAATGTTCCGAGAAATCGCGCCGGTTGATGATGCCGACCGGCCGGTTGTCGTCGTCGATCACCGCCACCGCGTGCATTTCCTTGTGTTCGATGAACAGCCGGTGCACGTCGTCATTGGTGTGTCCGGTCAGCCGTACCGCCGGCGCTTCGACGCGCAGGCTGGCCGCCGTGCCGCCGACGCCGCGGGCGGGCGTTGCGGCCGGCGCGCGTTGGCGCAGCGAATCGCGCAGCGGCGGCGCCAGCTCGGTCAGCAGCATTTCCTCCGGCCGGCCCAGCAGCCAGCCTTGCGCGTAGCGGATGTCCAGCTCGCGCACCACAGCCAGGTCCTCGGCGGTCTCGATGCCTTCGGCAACGATGGTGGTGCCCAGGTGCTGCGCCACTTTCAGGATGGCGCGCACCATGTTCTGCTTGCGCTCGTCCTGGCCGATGCCGTCGAAGAAATAGCGGTCGATCTTGACCAGGTCCGGCTGCATCTCGGCCCAGAGCTGCAGATTGGAGTTGCCCACGCCGTAGTCGTCCAGCGCAACACGCATGCCATGCGCCCGCAGGCAGGCAAATGCGCTGGACAGCTCCGCCATGTGCTCGGACAGCGGATCCTGCTCGGTGAGTTCGACGATGATGCTGGAAGGCGCGAGCGAGCAATTCTTAAGCAGGCGCTCGGGCATTTCCTCGCCCCACAGGGTCCAGTAGTGCAGCAGCGCCGAACCGGACAGGTTCAGGAACAGCATGCCGGAGGCGTCGTGCTGGTGAAAGCCCTGCGCGCCGGCGCGGAAGCTCGCCAGCTCCAGCTGCGGATGCAGGCCCTGGCGGCGGGCCTCGGCGAACAAGGCGTCGGGAAAGTGCAGGGCGGTGTCGACGGGGCCGCGGATCAGGCTTTCATGGCCGTAGATGCGGCTGTGCGAAAGATCGACCACGGGCTGGAAGCGTGGGCGCAGCAGCCGTTCCCGCAGGATGCCGGCCAGGCTCACGTGCGCTGACGCGCTGTCCAGGGGGGATGAGGGCGCGCGGGCCGCTACCGGCCGGGGCAAAGCGTGAATGGGGTCCATCGCCGGTGCGTTCAGATACTATCAGTGACAAGTTTGATCATGTTGACAACAAAATATGTCCGCGTTGTTTCGTCGATGGCAGGCGCGCCATATTCAATTAGGGTCAGTATCACTGTCAACCCTGGAGCGAGGTATATCCTTTCGCCTCGCGGGGGCATGCCGCCCGCAGGCGGCGGATAGGGCCCGCGCCCTATACAATTTGCCCCATGACTGCTCCCAAGATTCCCGATTCCCTGCGCCGCGTGGTGCTCGCCTCCAACAATGCCGGCAAGCTGCGCGAGTTTTCCGCGCTGTTCGCGCCCCTGGGCATCGAGCTTGTGCCCCAGGGCGAACTGGGCGTGCCCGAGGCCGAAGAGCCGCACGTGACGTTCGTCGAGAACGCGCTGGCCAAGGCTCGCCATGCCAGCCGCCTGACGGGACTGCCGGCCCTGGCCGACGATTCCGGCCTGTGCGTCGCGGCGCTGGATGGCGCGCCTGGCGTGTATTCGGCGCGCTATGCCAAGATGCTGGGCGGCGAAAAATCCGATCAGGCCAACAACGAACTGCTGGTGCGCAATCTGGCCGGCGTGGCCGACCGCAGCGCCTGGTACGTGGCGGTGCTGGTGCTGGTGCGTTCCGAGAACGATCCGCGGCCGCTGATAGGCGAAGGCCTGTGGCATGGCGAGATCATCGATCAGCCCGAAGGCGCCAACGGCTTTGGCTACGATCCGCATTTCTACCTGCCCGACCAGGCCCTGACCGCCGCCGCCCTGGAGCCCGAGGAAAAGAACCGGCTGAGCCATCGCGCCCGCGCCCTGCGCGAACTGTTGAGCAAGCTGAGCCAGGCTTGACTAGGGCGCCGCGTGGCGCCCGGTTCAGGAATTACGCATGTCCATCATCATTCCCATCCGCAACGACATGGGCGCGCAACCGTCGCGCCTGAAGCTGCCGGCCGGCGCCACGCTGACCAGCCTGCCGCCGCTGTCCGTCTATGTGCACGTGCCGTGGTGCGTGCGAAAATGTCCCTATTGCGACTTCAATTCCCACGCGGCGCCGGGCGAAATCCCGGAACGCGCCTATCTGGATGCCCTGCGCAGCGATCTGGAGCAGGCGCTGCCTTCGATCTGGGGGCGGCAGGTGGTATCCGTCTTCATCGGCGGAGGCACGCCCAGCCTGCTGTCGTCCGAAGGACTGGACGAACTGCTGGCGATGCTGCGCGCCTGTCTGAACCTGTGGCCCGACGCCGAAATCACCATGGAAGCCAATCCCGGCACGGCCGAGGCCGGGCGTTTCCGCGACTATGCCGCCAGCGGCGTAACGCGGTTTTCGCTGGGGATCCAGAGTTTCGACGATGCGCAGCTGAAGAAGCTGGGCCGCATCCATGACAGCGCGCAGGCGAGGGCGGCGATCGAGATGGCGCAGCGTGCGGTCTCGCGCGTCAACCTGGACATGATGTTCGCCTTGCCCGGCCAGACCCTGGAGGCCTGTGCGGCCGATCTGCGGCAGGCCGTGGCTTTTGGCACCGAGCACCTGTCGCTCTATCACCTGACGATGGAGCCCAATACCGTCTTCGCCAAGTTCCCCCCGCAGGACCTGCCCGACGACGACACCAGCGCCGCCATGCAGGACGCGGTGGAGGCCGAGCTGGCGGCGGCCGGCCTTGCCCGCTATGAGGTTTCCGCCTACGCGAAGCCCGGCGCGCGCTGCCGCCACAATCTGAATTACTGGGAATTTGGCGATTACCTGGGCCTGGGCCCGGGGGCGCACGGCAAGCTGTCCTTCCATGACCGCATCGTGCGCGAAGCGCGGCTGCGCGGGCCCGACTCGTGGATGCAGGCCGCCATGGCCCGCGACGGCAGCCACATCGCCGAAAGCCGCCAGGTCGGGCCGGACGAACTGCCGTTCGAGTTCATGCTGAACGCCCTGCGCCTGAAGGAGGGCGTAGCCGCCACCGCGTTCAACGAGCGTACCGGCCTGTCGCTGGCCGCCATTGCGCACCAATTGGAGGCGGCCTCCAAGCGCGGGCTGTTGGACGCCGATCCGACCCGGCTGCGCGCGACTCCATTGGGCTGGAGATTCCTCAACGACCTGCAGGAAATGTTCCTGTAGCGTTCATGCACCATAGTGGGGCAATCATGCCCCACTATTTGCACCATGATGGTGCTACATTTTCCCATGATCGAGCCGATTTCCCCGGGGAATCCCGGAGAGGAAACCTGGCACGCTTATTGCTTCCCTCTTTTATGCCAGTCGACGGGCAAAGCCCTCGACCTTTTTATCTAATGGAGATGACATGGCAAGCCCGAAAGATGTCCTGAAACAGATCGCCGACAACGAAGTCAAATTCGTGGATTTCCGCTTTACCGATACGATTGGCCGTGAGCACCACATTTCGGTGCCGATCAGCCAGATCGACGAAGACAAGCTGGAAAGCGGGCAGGCCTTCGACGGTTCGTCGATCCCGGGCTGGAAGGGCATCGAAGCCTCCGACATGCTGCTCATCCCCGACCTGTCCACCGCCAACCTGGATCCGTTCCGCGAAGAGCCGACCATGATCCTGTCGTGCGACGTGGTCGAACCTTCCGACCTGAAGGGCTACGACCGCGACCCGCGCTCGCTGGCCAAGCGCGCCGAAGCCTACCTCAAGTCCTCCGGCCTGGGCGACACCGCCTACTTTGGTCCGGAACCCGAATTCTTCGTCTTCGACGGCGTGACCTGGAACAGCGACATGTCCGGCACGTTCGTCAAGATCAAGTCCGAAGAAGCCCCCTGGTCCTCGGGCCTGGAATTCGAAGGCGGCAACACCGGCCACCGTCCCACCGTCAAGGGCGGCTACTTCCCCGTGCCCCCGGTCGACTCGTTCCAGGACATGCGTTCGGAAATGTGCCTGCTGATGGAACAGATGGGCGTGCCGGTCGAAGTGCACCACCATGAAGTGGCCGGCGCCGGCCAGCTCGAAATCGGCACCAAGTTCAGCACGCTGGTGCAGCGCGCCGACTGGACGCAGATCGTCAAGTACGTGATCCACAACGTGGCCCACGCCTACGGCAAGACCGCCACGTTCATGCCCAAGCCCATCGTCGGCGACAACGGCTCCGGCATGCACGTCCACCAGTCCATCTGGAAGGACGGCCAGAACCTGTTCGCGGGCAACGGCTACGCCGGCCTGTCGGAATTCGCGCTGTACTACATCGGCGGCATCATCAAGCACGCCCGCGCGCTGAACGCCATCACCAACCCCGGTACCAACTCGTACAAGCGCCTGGTTCCGCACTACGAAGCGCCCGTGAAGCTGGCTTACTCGGCCCGCAACCGTTCGGCCTCGATCCGTATTCCGTACGTCGGCAACCCGAAGGGCCGCCGCGTCGAAGCGCGCTTCCCGGACCCCCTGGCCAACCCGTACCTGGCTTTCTCGGCGCTGATGATGGCCGGCCTGGACGGCGTGCAGAACAAGATTCACCCCGGCGATCCCGCCGACAAGAACCTGTACGACCTGCCGCCGGAAGAAGACGCCAAGATCCCGACGGTCTGCGCCTCGCTGGAACAGGCTCTGGAAGCGCTGGACAACGACCGCGAGTTCCTGACCCGCGGCGGCGTGTTCAGCAACGACATGCTCACGGCCTACATCGACCTGAAGATGGCCGATGTGAACCGTCTGCGCATGACGCCGCACCCGGTCGAGTTCGACATGTACTACAGCCTCTAATGTCCTGAGGCAGTAGCTGGAGGTGGCGCGATGATGCAGGCAGAAACCAGGGCCCGCAGCACGCGCACCGCCAGATCGCGGTTCGACGTGCTGTCTGCCAGGCCTTACGCCTGGTGGACAGGGCGCCGGCTTCCGGCGCGGCCGTCGCGTTCCGCCGTCCCCTCACATTCGGGTATGTAGAAAATGAATGTAGAAGCTCTCGATTTGCTAGCCACGTCCGTTTTCCTGGTCAACGAGCGCGGTCATATCGAATACGCCAATGCGGCCGCTGAAGATCTGTTCGGCCGCTCGCGCAAGCAACTGGGCGGGCAATCCGCCGCCACGCTGTTCGACAGTCCGGAAAACATCCAATCCTCCATCGACCGCGCAGCCGCAGGGCGCTATGCCGACGTCAGGCAACTGGCCTCGTTGCGCCGCGCCGCGGAATCCGTGGAAGTCTCCGTGACGACGGTCGGACTGACGGGCCAGCGCTGGCCCGTGCTGATAGAAACCCGCGAGATCGAGCAGCGCGTGCTGGCCGACCGCAACCACCGCCTGGTTGACGAGATCGAAGCCCACCGCGAACTGCTGCGCAATCTGGCGCATGAAGTCAAGAATCCCCTGGGCGGCCTGCGCGGCGCCGCGCAATTGCTCGAAGCCGAACTGCCCAGCGCGGCACTGGCCGAGTACACCCAAGTCATCATTTCCGAAGCCGACCGCCTGCAGGCGCTGGTGGACCGCCTGAGTGGCCCGCAACGTGTGCCGCTGAACGCGCGGCCGGTGAACATCCATGAGATCTGCGAACGCGTCTGCGCGCTGATCCAGGCCGAATTCCGCAATGACGTCACGCTGCTGCGCGACTACGACGCCTCGGTGCCGGACCTGAAGGGCGACGCCGCCCGTCTGATGCAGGCCGTCCTGAATGTGGCGCGCAACGCCGCGCAGGAACTGGTGGCGCGGCCCCAGGGACCGCAGACCGAACCCGGCGTGGTCACGCTGCGCACGCGCGTCGCGCGGCAGGTGATGCTGGCCCACCGCCAGCATCGTCTGGCGCTGGTGCTGTCCATTACTGACAACGGTCCCGGCGTGCCGGATCAGATCCGCGACCGCATCTTCCATCCGCTGGTCACGGCGCGGGCGGGAGGCACCGGCCTGGGCTTGAGCCTGGCGCAGGACTTCGTGCAGCAGCACGGCGGCATCATCGAATTTGAATCCCGGCCCGGCCGCACCGAATTCCGCCTGGTCCTACCGATGGAGCCTGCACACTGATGAAACCCGTATGGATCGTCGATGATGACCAGGCCATCCGCTGGGTCCTGGAAAAAGCCCTGGCGCGCGCCGGTGTGCCCACCCGCAGTTTTTCGCAATCGGCCGACGTGCTGGAAGCGCTGTCGCACGAAGCGCCCGCCGCGCTGGTGTCCGACATCCGCATGCCAGGCGGCAACGGCCTGGAGCTGCTGCGCCAGTTGAAGGAACGCAACCCCGGCCTGCCGGTCATCGTCATGACCGCGTTCGCCGACCTGGACAGCACCGTTTCCGCCTTTCAGGGCGGGGCGTTCGACTACCTGGCCAAGCCGTTCGATGTGAACGAGGCGGTGGCGCTGATCCAGCGCGCCATGCAGGAATCCGCCGAGCCTGAAAGCCCCGAAGGGCAGGGCGAATCGGCGCAGAACAACGAGCGGTGGATGATGACGCAGTCCTCGTCCACCGCCATGCAGGAAGTGTTCCGCGCGATCGGCCGGCTGGCGCAGTCCAAGGTCACCGTGCTGATCACCGGCGAATCCGGCACCGGCAAGGAGCTGGTGGCGCGCGCCTTGCACGGCCATGGCGTGCGCGCCGGCGGACCCTTCGTGGCGCTGAACGCGGCGGCCATTCCGCGCGATCTGCTGGAGGCCGAGCTGTTCGGCCACGAACGTGGCGCGTTCACGGGCGCCAACAACCTGCGTCGCGGCCGCTTCGAGGAAGCGCATGGCGGCACGCTGTTCCTGGACGAAATCGGCGACATGCCGATCGAGTTGCAGACGCGCCTGTTGCGCGTGCTGGCAGAAGGCAGCTTCTACCGCGTCGGCGGCGCGCAGCCGGTGCGCGTCGACGTACGCATCGTCGCCGCCACCCATCAACCGCTGGAACAGCGCGTGGAACAGGGCCTGTTCCGCGAGGACTTGTTCCACCGCCTGAACGTGATCCGTCTGCGCCTGCCGCCGTTGCGCGAACGGGTGGAGGACATTCCGGCGCTGGCCGGCCACTTCCTGACCGCCAGCGCCCGTGCGCTGGGAGTGCCGGTCAAGCGCCTGACGCCGGAAGCGCTTGCCGTGCTGTCCAAGTTCGATTTTCCGGGCAACGTGCGCCAGCTGGAGAACTTCTGCCATTGGCTGACCGTGATGGCGCCCGGCCAGACGGTCGAGCCGGCGGACCTGCCGCCGGAAATCCGCGCCATGGAGCACCAGCCGCAGCCGAGTCCCGCGCCGTTGCGTCCGGCCGTGTCCATGGCCGGCGTGGGCACCGTGGTTCCGACCTCGGCGCCCATGGAAGCGGGCTCTCCACGCAACTGGCAGGACTCCCTGCTGCGCGACGCGCAGTACCGGCTGGAACGTGGCGAACCGGCGGTCATGGCCACGCTCACGCGCCAGTTCGAGAAGATCCTGCTGCAAAGCGCGCTGGATGCCAGCCGCGGCCGCCGGGTCGAGGCCGCCAGCCGCCTGGGCATCGGCCGCAACACCATCACGCGCAAGCTGCGCGAGTTGGGCATCGAGGACGAATAAGGCGCGCGGCCGCGCGCCTTATCCCATCCCCAACAGGCTCTCGCAGAGGCGCGGCGATTTCAGCTTCTGCAGCCACCATTTCAGGGCTTCGCCCGGCGGCTCCGAGCGCCAGGCGTATGTCAGGTGTTCCGTCAGGGACATGCCTTCGTCCGTTTCGCACACCACCAGCAAGCCTTGCGCCAGATACGGCGCGGCCAGGGTCAGCGGCAAGTAGCCGCAGCCCAGGCCGCGCACCTGGGCGTCTATCTTGGCCTGCATGGTAGGCATGACCAGGGTGGGCTGTTCGGCCAGGATGCCGCGCGTCTGCGGCGCCAGGTTACGCGACGTGTCCGCCACCACCACCGCGCAATAACGCGTGATGTCGGCGCGGCTCAAGGGCTGCGGCAGCGAAGCAAGCGGATGGTGCGAGGCCACGCAGAAGCCGAATTGGGATTGGCCCATGGCTTGCGAGCGATAGGGGCCGGTCGGCTCGCCCGCCGCGCCCGCGCCGATGACCAGGTCGGCCCGTCCTGAGGTCAGGGCGTCCCAGTTGCCGCTCAATACCTCGCTGGAAAAGCGCAGCGTGGTGGCGCTACCCAGCGCCTGGAACTCCTCGATCAGGTCGTACAGCGGCCGCCACGGCAGCACCGCGCTGACCGCGATGCGCAACTCCACCTCCCAGCCCGTGGCAATGCGCTTGACGCGGCAGGCCAGGTCGTCCAGCGATTGCAAGACGTGGCGGCCTTCCTTCAGCAGCGTTTCGCCCGCTGGCGTCAGCAGCGCGCGGTGTCCGGATCGGTCGAACAACAGCACGTCCAAGCCGTCTTCCAGCTTGCGGATGGAGTAGGTGACGGCCGAAGGCACCTTGCCCAGTTCGCGGGCGGCCTTGGCAAAGCTGCCGTGGCGGGCGATGGCGTCCACCAGGATCAGAAGTTCGGGGGTGATGGCTTGCATGGTCGGGGGCTTGGCACCAATGTTCAAAAAATTTGAATGGTTTCGTCAAAATATAGCGCCAAACAGGCCAGGCTGCACGCGCACAATATCACTCATGCCGGTGGTGCAGCGGGTTCTCGGGAAATGAGGTCCAGGCTGCACAACCATTCACATTATTGAAACAGGAGTCCGCAATGCTTACCACTCGCCGCGCTGCTGAACGGGGTCACGCCAACCACGGATGGCTGGACTCGTTCCACACGTTTTCCTTCGCCAATTACTACGACCCGGCCCACATGGGCTTTGGCGCCCTGCGCGTGATCAATGACGACCGCATCGCGGCCGGCCGCGGCTTCGGCACGCATGGCCATCGCGACATGGAAATCATCACCTACGTGCTGGACGGCGCGATCGCCCACAAGGACAGCATGGGCAGCGGCTCGACCATCCAGCCCGGCAACGTGCAGCGCATGAGCGCCGGCCGCGGGGTCATGCACTCGGAGTTCAACCCGCTGGCGGACCGCGAAACGCACATGCTGCAGATCTGGATCGAGCCCGACGTCACTGGCATTGCGCCCGAGTACGAAGAGCGCAGCTTCAGCGACGAGCAGAAGCGCGGCCGGCTGCAAGCGCTGGTGTCGCCGGATGGCGCTGACGGTTCGATGAAGATCCATCAGGATGCGCGCCTGTATGGCGGGCTGTTCGACGGCGACGAGTCCGCCGCGCTGGAACTGGCCGCCGGCCGCCGCGCCTGGGTGCACGTGGCCCGCGGCAGCCTGACAGTCAACGGCGTTGAGCTGTCGGCTGGCGACGCGCTCGCCATCACCGGCGAGCCTCGCGTCGAGCTGTCGGGCGGCAAGCAGGCCGAAGTCCTGGTGTTCGACCTGGCGTGATGCGTCAAGGCGGGCGGGCTGGATCAGTCCGCCCGCCGCTGTTTTTTCCATGCAGGCGGCAGGCCTTAAGATGGTCCTAGTCCCCACAACCCGGAGAGTCCGATATGTCCACCTTGTCCGAAGCCGGCGAAAGCCAGATTGAAGCCGTCGTCGTGCCGCGCACCAGCGACCTGGGCGGCTTTTCCGTGCGCCGCGCCATCCCGTCCGCACAGCGCCGCACTGTCGGGCCGTTCGTGTTCCTGGACCACATGGGTCCGGTCGAGTTTGCCGCCGGTACGGGCATAGACGTGCGCCCGCATCCGCATATCGGCCTGTCCACGGTGACCTATCTGTACGAAGGCTCCATGGTGCATCGCGATGGCGCGGGCCACACCCAGACCATTTTGCCGGGCGAGGTCAACTGGATGACGGCGGGCCGCGGCATCGTGCATTCGGAACGCTCCTCGCCCGAAAGCCGCCAGGCCGCGCAGCGTCTCTGTGGCCTGCAGATCTGGGTGGGGCTGCCCAAGGAACACGAGGAAACCGATCCGGGCTTCACCCACTACGGCCTGGACGCGCAACCGGTCATCGAAGGCGAGGGCGTGCGCGCCCAGGTGGTGGCGGGTTCGTTGTTCGGCAAGACGTCCTCGGTGAAGACGCTGTCGCCGCTGTTCTATGGCGATCTGCAATTGCAGGCGGGCGCGACCACGGTGCTGCCGGCCGAGCATGAAGAGCGCGCCGCCTATCTGGCGCAGGGCACGGTCGAGATCGACGGGCAGGAGTTCGAAAGCGGCCGCCTGGTCGTGTTTGCGCCGGGCCGCCCCGTGCAGATCCGCGCCAAGACTGCGGCGCGCTTTGCGGTGATCGGCGGAGAGCCGCTGGACGGGCCGCGCTTCGTGTGGTGGAACTTCGTCTCCAGCAGCAAGGACCGCATCGAACAGGCCAAGCAGGATTGGCAGCGCAGCCGCTTCGACCAGATCGTGCCGGGCGACGAGACCGAGTACATCCCGCTGCCCGAGCCGCGCGCCTGAGTCAGCGCTCGAACCGGCCGCACGCAATCGCCACGCGGCCGGCGGTATGATGCGCCTCCGACCCTCACAACAAAACGGGATGGAGACATCATGCATCGCTACACATTCAACGCGCTGCGCGGCCTGGCCGCGCTGGCGCTGATCCAGGGCGCTTCGGCGGCGCTCGCTGCCGGCTATCCGGCCAAGCCCATCACCTTCATCGTGCCTTACACCGCAGGCGGCACCACCGACCTGGTGGCGCGCACCGCGGGCCAGAAGGTCGCGGAAAAATTGGGCCAGCCCGTCATAGTCGAAAACCGTCCCGGCGCGGGCGGCAATATCGGCATGGACGCCGTGGCCAAGGCCGCGCCCGACGGCTACACCATCGGCTTCGGCGCTATCTCCACCAACGCGCTGAATCCTTTCGTCTACCCCTCCATGCCTTTCGATCCCACCAAGGATTTCACGGGCGTCAGCATGCTGGGCGCTTCCACCGTGGTGCTGGAAGTCGGTCCTGCGCTGAAGGTCGACAGCGTCAAGGACCTGGTCGCTTATGCCAAGCAGCATCCGGGCACCTCGTTCGGCACGCCGGGCACTGGCACGTCCATGCATCTGGCTGGCGTGATGTTCGACCAGCTGACCGGCGCCGGCATGCAGCACATTCCTTACAAGGGCAGCGCGCAGGGGCTGAACGACCTGCTGGGAGGGCACTTGCCGGTGATGTTCGACAATCTGCCGGCGTCGCTGCCGCACATCAAGGCGGGCAAAGTGCATGCGCTGGCCGTGACGGGCAGCAAGCGGGCGCCCGCCTTGCCGGACGTGCCGACGCTGGCCGAGCTGGGCTATGAAGCAGCCGTGGTCGATCCGTGGTTCGCGGTCTATGGGCCTGCGAAGATGTCGCCTGAAGCGACCAAGGCGCTGAGCGAAGCCTTCCAATGGGCGCTGGCCTTGCCGGAAGTGAAAGGCAAGCTGGAGCAGGCCGGTTTCATGCCCTACGGCTCCACGCCGCAGGAAGTGGAACGCCTGACCCAGAGCCAGCACGAGGCCTTCAAGGCCTTGTCGCAGAAAGTGAAGCTGTCGGCCGACTGAGCGGCCGGGACGACTTCAGCGGCCGCGCGCGTAGGCTTGCTCGCGCCGCTCTTCCAGCGCTTCGCGGCGGATGAAGTCGCGCACGAAGTCGCTGGCGGGATGATGGTGCAGGTTGTAGGGCGTGTCCCACTGCGCGATGCTGCCCTTGGACATGACGCCGATGCGGTCGGCGATGGCGAAGGCTTCGGCCTGGTTGTGCGTGACCAGGATGGCCGTGTGGCCGGTGGTCTTGAGGATGTCGCGCACTTCAAAGGCCAGGCGTTCGCGCGTGTCCACGTCCAGGTTCGAGAACGGCTCGTCCAGCAGCAGCAGGTCGGGCGAGGGCGCCAGCGCGCGAGCCAGCGCCACGCGCTGCTGCTGGCCGCCGGAGATCTCGTGCGGATAGCTGTTGGCGGCATGCGCCAGGCCCACCAGTTCCAGCATCTCTTCGACGCGGCGCGCGCGTTCCGGGCGCGCCATCTTGCGCAGGCCGAAGGCCACGTTCAGCGCCACCGTCAGGTGCGGGAACAGCGCGTAGTCCTGGAACATCATGCCCACCCGGCGATGTTCGGGCGCCACCTGCACGGTGGGCGAGGAAATGACGGCGCCATCCAGCAGGATGCGTCCGGCCCGCACTGGCTCAAAACCGGCGATGGCCCGGAGCACCGTGGTCTTGCCGCAGCCGGATTCGCCCAGCAGGCAACCGATATGGCCCACGGGCAGGCCCAGCGTCAGGTCCTGCACCACGGGCTTGAGTCCCGCCGGGGTCTCGTAGGCGAGGGAAAGGTGATCGAGTTCTAACAGATCGGGCACGATGATCAATGTCCCATTTTCAGATTGGTGCGCGCCAGCAGGATGACGGGGAACAGGCCGGCCAGCACGATGGCCAGCGCGGCGACGGCGCCTTCTTCATAGGTGCCGCGGGCCGCTTCGGCGTATAGCCAGGTTGCCAGCGTGTCGAAATTCATGGGCCGCAGCAGCAGTGTCGCGGGCAGTTCCTTCATGGCGTCCACGAACACCAGCAGGGCGCTGGCGGCCAGCGCCGGGCGCAAGAGCGGCAGGTGTACGCGGCGCAGGGTGCCGGCCGAGCTTTCGCCCAGCAGGCGCGAGGCTTGCTCCAGCGACGGCGGAATGCGGGCCAGGCCGGCTTCCAGTGCGCCAGTGGAAATCGCCAGGAAACGGATCGCATAGGCGCAGACCAGCGCGCCCATCGAGCCCATCAGGAACAGGCCCGTGCCGCCGAAGACCTTGGCGACCGCGGTATCTATCCAGACGAAGGGCGTCAGCAGGCCGATGGCCAGCACCGTGCCGGGCACGGCATAGCCCAGGCTGGCGATGCGCGCGCAGGCGCGGCCCGGGTTGAAGCCCGAGCTTTCGCGCAGCGTGCGTCCGGCCCAGGCCACGATCAGCCCGCAAAGCAGGGTGACGATGGTGGCGCTGAAGGCGACGATCAGGGTGTTGCTCAAGCCGTTCAACAGCTGGTGGGAAACGCCGCCAACCAGATGCAGGCGCTTGTAGGTCTCCACGACCAGATAGAGCGCCGGCGCGACAAATCCGATCAGTACCGGTATCCAGCCCAGCGCCGCGGCAACGGCCGCCGCCGGACCGCGCAGGCGGCGCGGCTGCATCGGGCGCATGCGCTGCGTGTTGGCGTAGCGCTGGCGCTTGCGGCCATGGCGTTCCAGCAGGATCAGCCCGATCACGATGGCCAGCATGGTCAGCGCGATCTGCGCCGCGCCCGCCAGGTCCGAACGCGTGACCCAGGTGGTGTAGACCGACACGGTCAGCGTCTGCACGCCCAGGAATTCGGAGGCGCCGATATCGTTCAGCGTTTCCAGCAACGCCAGGCTCACGCCCACCACGATGGCGGGCCGGGCCAGGGGCAGGGCGACCCGGAAGAACACGGCGATGCGGCCGGCGCCCAGCGTGCGGGCCGCTTCCAGGAGACTTGCCGCCTGCGTCATGAACATGACGCGGGTGCTCAGGTACACATAGGGATAGAGCACAAAGCCCAGCACGAAGATGGCGCCGTAGATCGAGCGCAGATCCGGCAGGCGGAACTGGCGCGGACTGTCATAGCCCAGCAGCGCGCGGATCGCCGACTGTATCGGACCGATGGGATGCAGCAGGTCCAGATAGGCGAAGGCGATGATGTAGGTCGGCACCGCCAGCGGCAGCAGCAGCGCCCAGGTCAGCACGCGGCGCGTAGGGAAGTCGTAAGCGGTCACCAGCCATGCCGCGCCGGTACCCAGCAGCGTCACCAGCACGCCCACGCCGGCCAGCAGCATGGCGGTATTGGCCAGCGCCTGGGGCAATACGTAATTGGCCAGATGCTGCCAATGCGAGAGTTCGCCGCCCAGCGCCCACCAGCCCAGCGTCAGGACGGGCGCCAATACGGCCAGCGCGATCAGGGCGGCGCCGGCCAGCCAGCCGGCCCCGCGTTCAGTCCAGCGCAGACGCAGCGGCCGGGGCAAAGAATCTGTGTGCATGCTTCAAAGTCGATTGCATCAATGGCAAGGCCTGCTCCCCCGAAAAGAAGGGAGCAGGCCCTACGCGTGAGCTTATGCGCAGCCCGCGCGTTTGTCACTGCCGCATGGTTTCGCCAAGCCGGCGGGCGTGGCGGTCCACAGGCCTATCAGTTGTCGAAACCGACTTTGTCCACCAGTTCGCTGGCTTGCTTGCGATGCTTGGCGATCTCGGTCAGCGGCAGCGGGTCCACCTTCAGTTCGCCAAAGCTGGCGATCACGGGGTCCAGCTTCACGCCCTTGCGGACGGGGTATTCATAGTTGGCCTGGGCGTACAGGGCCTGGGCGGGCTCGGACACCAGGAAGTCCAGCAGCTTGACCGCGTTGGCCTTGTTCGGCGCATGGGCGGCAACGGCGGCGCCGCTGACGTTCACGTGCGTGCCGCCGCTCTTGGCGTTGGCGAAGGTCGGGCGGATCACCTTGATGGCGTCGCCCCACTTGCGGGCGTCGGTGCCGGGTTCGGCGTTCTTCATGTGGCCGACGTAATAAGCATTGGCCAGGCCGATGTCGCAGATGCCGCCCAGGATGTCGCGGGCCACGTCGCGGTCGCCGCCGGCTGCCTTGCGGGCCAGGTTGGCCTTGACGCCGCGCAGCCATTTTTCGGTGGCTTCGGCGCCGTCATGCGCGATCATGGAGGCGACCAGCGCGGTGTTGTAGGGGTGTTGGCCCGAACGGATGCAGACCTTGCCCTTCCACTTCGGATCGGCCAGGTCTTCGTAGCGGAAGGCTTCCAGCTTCAGGTCCTTTTCCACGTACAGCACGCGGTCGCGCAGCGACAGGGCGTACCACTTGCCGTCGGCGCCGCGCAGGTTGGCGGGAATGACGGATTCCAGCGTTTGCGACTTGATCGACTGGGTCACGCCGCCGTCGACCAGATCCAGCAGGTTGCCGATGTCCACGGTCATCAGCACGTCGGCGGGCGACTTGGCGCCTTCGGCCTTGACGCGCTCCAGCAGGCCGTCCTTGACGAAGACCGTATTGACCTTGATGCCGCTTTCCTTGGTGAAGGCGTCCAGCAGCGGCTGGATCAGCTTGGGTTCCCGGGTGGTGTAGAGGCTGACTTCCTCGGCGGCGTTGGCCGACACGGTGAAGGCGGCGGCGCCGGCCAGCGCCAGGGCGCGCAGCAGCGAATTCAATTGGGGACGCTTGGTCATGACGAGGTGCTCCGGCTAGGGCTGCAGAGGAATTCCCGAGGCTTCAGGCCTTTCCGCTGCTCAAAACAGTCTGCTAACGAAAATGATTATCAAATGAGAACGCGACGATAACAGGAAGCAAAGCGGCGTTCAACTAGTCGTAAGTCAGGCAGGCTTCAGGCTTGATCCCCATCAATACGGCATAAGGGTATTACGGAATAATGAGAGCAGTTATCATCAAGACCCTGTAGAATAGGGTCAACCCTAATGCCGGCCGCGTCTTTTGTGCGGCACGGAATGACCCAGCGGCACAAGCCGGGCTCATGGCCCGGGGCGGTCGCCCCTAATTTGATACGACATGGCTGCTTTCAACACTGAGCGCGTACTAAGCGTGCACCACTGGAACGACACCCTGTTTTCCTTTACCACGACGCGTGACTCGGCCTTGCGGTTCCACAATGGCCACTTCGTGATGATCGGACTGGAAGTTGAAGGCAAGCCTCTGTTGCGAGCCTACAGCATCGCCAGCGCCAACTATGAAGAGAACCTCGAGTTCCTCAGCATCAAGGTGCAGAACGGCCCGCTCACGTCGCGCCTGCAGCATCTGAAAGAAGGCGACACCATCCTGGTCAGCCGCAAGCCCGTGGGCACGCTGGTCGTGGACGACCTGAAGCCGGGCAAGCACCTGTTCCTGTTCGGCACGGGCACGGGCCTGGCGCCGTTCATGAGCATCATCAAGGATCCGGACGTCTACGAACGCTTCGACAAGGTCATCCTGGTGCATGGCGTGCGTTGGGTCAGCGAACTGGCCTACGCCGACTTCATCGAAAAGGAACTGCCGAACAACGAATTCTTCGGCGACGTCGTGCGCGACAAACTCGTGTACTACCCGACGGTCACGCGCGAACCGTTCCGCAACCAAGGCCGCATCACCGAGCTGATGGAAAACGGCAAGCTGTGCGCCGACATCGGCATTCCGCAGATCAATCCGGAAACCGACCGCGCCATGATCTGCGGCAGCCCGCATATGCTGGCCGATATCAGCGCCATGCTGGACAAGCGCGGCTTCACGGTGTCGCCGGGCGTGGGCCAGCCGGGCGACTACGTGGTCGAGCGGGCATTCGTGGACAAATAAGTCCCGGCGCCGGCGCCAAGCCAAAAACCCATCGCAGCGATGCGATGGGTTTTTTGTTTTTTGGCGCGCCGCGGCCTGATGCTGCGGCGCCCCTAAGGGTTAGCCCGCTGTAGCCGCGGGCAGGGCAGTTCTTATAATTCGTCCATAAAGTAAACATATTGTCCATAATATGGAAGGATTAAAGAAATGCCATTGGACCAGAGTGACACCGAGCCCCTGACCCCATACCAGTACCCGAATCCGCCCGAGGCCCTGCCAGAAATCGTGATTCCGCACGCGATCCCGACCGACGAGAGGCTGTGGGTACCGCAGGCCGAGAACGTCTGGTTCCGCCCGCTCTGTCTGAATGCCAGCCAGGGCTACTGGATGAACCTGCTGCGCGTGCGCAAGTCAGGCGTGCTCAGCCGCCATCGCCATCCGCAGGCCGTGCATGGCTTCGTCCTGAAGGGCCGCTGGCGCTATCTGGAACACGACTGGGAGGCGACTGAAGGCAGCTACGTGTTCGAGCCGCCAGGGGAGACGCACACGCTCTACGTGCCGCCCGACGTCGAGGAAATGATCACGTACTTCCAGGTCAACGGCGTCATGTACTACACCGACCCCTGGGGCAAGGGCATGGGTTACGAAGACGTGTTCACCAAGATCGACATGTGCCGCAAGCACTTCGCGGACGTCGGCCTGGGCGAAGACTACGTAAAGCAGTTCATACGCTGAAATTCCGCATTCCCACCCGCAGCACATAAACATAATCCGGAGACACACCATGAAACGTCGTGCGTTCAATCGCTGCATTCTTTCCGCGCTGCTGGGCAGCGCCGCGCTGGCCGCGGGGCCAGTGGCGCTGGCGCAGAATTTCCCCAACCGGGCCATCGAGATCGTGGTGCCGTTTGCCGCGGGAGGCGGCACGGACGCCATGGCGCGGGCCATGGGCGACGCCTCGCGCACCCATCTGACGCAGCCCATCGTGGTGCTGAACAAGCCGGGCGCGGCGGGCGGGATCGGCCTGACGGAAGTGGCCAACGCCAAGCCCGACGGCTACAAGCTGGCGCTGGTGACGGCCGACATGGTGATCATTCCCCACCTGGGCCTGACCAAGACCACCTACGAGAAGTTCACGCCCATCATCCAGCTCAATGCCGATCCTTCGGCCATCACGGTGGCCGCCGATTCGCCGTACAACACCATCGAAGCGTTCCTGGAGGCGGCCCGCGCCAAGCCTGAGAGCATGCAGGTGGGGAACGCGGGCATCGGCTCGATCTGGCATCTGGCAGCCGCCGCGCTGGAGGACAAGACGGGCGCCAAGTTCAACCACATCCCCTTCAATGGCGGCAATCCGGCAGTGCTGGCCTTGCTGGGCGGACACATCGATGCGGTGGCGGTGAGCCCGGCAGAGGTCATGCAGTACGTCAAGGCCGGCAAGCTCAAGCCGCTGGCGGTCATGGCCGACGCGCGCGTGCCCGGTTTCGAGAACGTGCCCACGCTGAAGGAGCGCAACATCGATCTGTCGATCGGCACCTGGCGCGGCATCGCCGCGCCCAAGGGCACGCCGCAGCCGGTACTGGACGTGCTGGGCGCCGCGTTCCGGCAGGCAGCCGCCGAAAACAGCCTGAAGCGCTTCATGGCGGAGCAGAACCTGGGCTATGCGGTCGCGGATCAACAGACGTTCACGGCGCTGATGGAGCGCGACAATACGACGTTCAAGGCGCTGATCGAAAAGTTCGGCATGCGCCAATAGACTGCAGGCAACGACAAGGAGCAGGACATGGATCTGGGCATTACCGGCAGGACCGCGCTGGTGGGCGGCGCAAGCAAAGGCCTGGGCTACGGCTGCGCGCTGGCCCTGGTGCGCGAAGGCGTCAACGTGGTGATCGTGGCGCGCGGGGCAGAGGCTCTCGAGACCGCGCGGCAGCAACTGCTGCAGGCGCGGACGGACGACAAGTCTTTCGTCAAGGCCGTGGCGGCCGACATTACGACCGCGCAGGGCCGCGAGGCCGTGTTCGCCGCGCATCGCGACTACGACATCGTGGTCACGAACGCGGGCGGGCCGCCGCCCGGGGATTTCCGCGATTGGGGCAGGGAACAGTGGTTGAATGCAGTCGACGCCAACATGCTCACGCCGATCGAGTTGATCAAGGCCACGGTGGACGGCATGGCTGAACGCGGCTTCGGGCGCATCGTCAACATCACGTCCAGCGCGGTCAAGGCGCCGATCGACATCCTTGGCCTTTCCAACGGCGCGCGCAGCGGCCTGACCGGTTTCGTGGCGGGCGTGGCGCGCAGCGACATCGCGGCGCGCGGCGTCACGATCAACAACCTGCTGCCCGGCGCGTTCGCCACGGACCGGCTGAGCTCGGCGCTGGCGGCTTCCGCGGCCAAGACCGGCCAGGACGCGCAAGCCGTGCGCGCCCAACGCCAGGCGGCGATACCGGCAGGACGCTTCGGCAACGCCGAGGAGTTCGGCGCCATCTGCGCTTTCCTGTGCAGCGTCCATGCGGGCTACGTCACCGGCCAGAACGTGCTGGCTGACGGCGGCGCCTATCCCGGCACTTTCTGAGCGGACGGCAATGACGTATCAAGCGGATCTGTTTGCAGGCAAGACGGCGCTGGTGACTGGCGCCACGCAAGGCATCGGGGCGGCGGTTGCCAACCGGCTGGCGTCGCTGGGCGCGCGGACCATAGCAGCCGGGTTGCAATCCGACGCCGGCGAACTGGCGCCGGGTATCGAGGTGCGCCTGGGCGACGTCAGCGACGCGGGCGACGTCGAACGCCTGCTGCAAGGGTTGGACGAACTGGACATCGTGGTCAACTGCGCCGGCATCATCCGCCGCGGCGCGGAGCATGATCCCGCCGTGTTCGAGCAGGTGCTGGCGATCAACCTGACCGGCACCATGCGCGTATGCGGCGCCGCGCGCGAGAAGCTTGCGCGGCGCGGCGGCTGCATCGTGAACACCGCGTCCATGCTCAGTTTCTTCGGCGGGGCGCTGGTGCCGGCGTATGCGGCGAGCAAGGGCGGGGTGGCGCAGCTGACGAAGTCGCTGGCGCTGGCCTACGCAGCGGACGGCATCCGCGTCAACGCCGTCGCGCCGGGCTGGATCGCCACGCCGCTGACCCGCGCCTTGCAGGACGACCCCGAGCGCTCGGGGCCTATTCTGCAGCGTACCCCGCTGGGGCGCTGGGGCAAGCCGGAAGACGTGGCCGAGGGCGTGACGTTTCTTTGCACGCCGGCGGCCTCGTTCATGACGGGCGTGATCCTGCCCGTGGACGGCGGCTACCTCGTGGCTTGAGCGTTGGCCGCCACCGTGTACGCGCGCAGGCGTTTGCAGGGATAATGGCGGGGCCGCGCCGCAGGGGCGGCCTCGTTACCGTCAACGCCACGTTTTCCGCCATGCCAGAACTGCCGCAAGTCGCCAACCCTCCCGCCGCACAGGTGGCGGGCACAGCCGCCTTCTCGAAGTTCATGCATGTGCTGCAAGTCGTGGCCGATACGCCGGAATCCATGACGGTGGCCGAACTCAGCAAGCGCAGCGGCTATCCGCGGCCGACCGTATACCGTACGGTGGCCGCGCTGGTGGCCGAACGCCTGCTGGCCGAACATCCGGTCACCGGCAAGCTGAGCCTGGGGCCGCGCCTGATCCAGCTGGCCAGCCGCAGCTGGGGCCGTTCGGAAATGCGGCTGGCCGCCGTCGAGAACCTGAAGCAGTTGCGTGACGTCACCGGCGAGACCGTGCACCTGGCCGTGCCCAACGGTCAGCACATGGTCTACATCGAGAAGCTGGAAAGCCCCAGCGTGGTGCAGATGAATTCGCGCATCGGCACCAACGTCTCCATGTATTCGACGGCGGTGGGCAAGGCGTATCTGGCGATGTTGGACGAGGCGGCTCTGCAGGCCGCGCTGGACATGCTGCCGCAGCCGTTCGCCTGCCATACGCCCAATACCGTCAAGGATACGGCCGCGCTGCGGCGGCAGCTCGAACAGGTGCGCCAGCGCGGCTGGGCCGTGGATGATGAAGAGAACGAGGCCGGCATTTATTGCTTCGGCGCGCCGATTTTCGGGCAGAACGGCGTGCCGGTGGCGGCCATCAGCGTGAGCACGCTGCGATTCCGCCAGAAACCAGATCCGGAAGCGGCCTATGTGGCGCCGCTGCTGGAGGCATGCCGTGCGATCAGCCAGCGCATTGCCGGCACGCCGATGCTGGCGAGCAGCGATCTGCTCTGACGGGCGGCGCGCCACCGCCCGGGGCGGTCTACTCGGGCTGGATGCCGGCCTTCTTGATGATCTCGCCCCACTTCTTCGACTCGGCTTGCTGGAACTGCGCCAGTTCTGCCGGCGTGGAGCTTGCCGCGTCCGTGCCCGTTTGCGCATAGAACTGCTTGGCAGGCGTGCTTGAAGTGGCCTTGACCAGCAATTCGTTCAAGCGCTTGACCACATCAGGCGGCGTGCCGGCGGGCGCATACGCGGCAAACCAGTAGCCCATTTCATAGCCTGGCACGCCAGCCTCGGCGATGGTGGGTACGTCCGGCGCCAGCGGCGAGCGTGCCTGGCCGGTCACGCCCAACGCGCGCAGCTTGCCCGACTTGACTTGCGGCAGGCCGGTGGCGGTGTCGGTGATCATCATGTCGATCTGGCCGCCCAGCAGGTCCGTGACCGCCAGCGGATTGCTCTTATATGGCACGTGCAGCAGTTGCACGCCCGCCATCTGTTGCAGCAGTTCGCCGGCGATGCGGCTGCTGGAGCTGCCGCTGCCGAAGCTCAGCTTGCCGGGCGCTTGCTTGGCCTGGGCCAGGAAGTCGCCAACCGTCTTGGCCGGCGAATTGGGATTGACCACCATGATCTGGCCGCCTTTGCCCAGCAGGGTCAGCGGCGCGTAGTCCTTGACCGGATCGTATGTCAGCGTCTTGTAGAGGTGCTCGTTGGCGGCATGCGTGGTGTTTGTGGTGATCAGCACGGTGTAGCCGTCGGGGGCCGCGCGGGCGCCGGCCGCGGCGCCTATCATCGCGCTGGCGCCGGGCTTGTTTTCGATCACCACGGCCTGGCCGGTCTGTTCGGTGACGCCCTGGCCGATGGCGCGGCCGATCTGGTCGGTGGCGCTGCCGGCGGCGAACGGCACGATGAAGGTGATGGGCTTGGCGGGGAACTGGGCCATGGCGCTCAAGGGCAGGGCGGCGGCCAGCAGCAAGGCCAGCCGGCCTTTGGAAGCAATGCGCATGTGTGTCTCCTGTGGATTTTTATAGGAATCGAAATCAGGCGTCCGCGGGACGGTCGCCGGGTATGTCGGGCAGACGGCTGGCCAGCGCAGGGCTGACTTCGACCGTCATGTCCAGCAATCTGAAAGAGAGGCTCTTGCCGTGCGTGTCCAGGTTGAGGGCATCGTTGACGCCGCCGTCCAGCACGCCTTCAAGCACAAAGTTCATCGCATGCAGCGTGGGCAGCGCGTAGCGGGTGACGCGTCTGGGGCGGCGGTACGCGAACCAGTCGGCGACGCGGGCCTCGGTGACCTGTGCATCCAGCACGTCGTAGCATTCCGGATCCCAGGCGATCAGGCTCAGGTTGGAGATGTCGCCCTTGTCGCCGGAACGGCTGTGCGCCAGGCGGTACAGGGGGACCGAGATCAGCGGCGGATTCATTGCGGGGCTTCCTCCAGGAAGGTCCAGCCGCTGGGCACGGCGTCGCGCGGCAGGGTGCAGGACAGCATGTTCAGGCGCGGGCGCAACGCGGTGCGCACGCCGCCGCCGCCGGCCGGGCCGCAGGTATACAGGGCAGTCACTTCGCGCAGCACGCTTTCGGCAAGCTTGCGGTCCATGTGTTCGGCCGCGACGCGCAGGCGCACGTCGCGCGCATGGCCGTCGGGCAGGGCGGACAGCATGTTGCCGGCGTCATCGCCCAGGATGCTGATGGCGCCGATGAGGTCGGCGCGCAGGCGCAGAGCCGGGTCCAGGCGCTTGCGCACGATATCGGCGGCCAGACGGGCGCGTGCTTCGGCCTGCACCCCGGCATAGGAGATCTCGGCTTCGGCCAGCCAGCCGCCGCGGTAGCAGACGTTGACCTTGAGTTCGGCGGGACGCGCGTGGCCGGTGATGCCGCGCACCGCCACCCGATCGCCGCCCAGTTCGGCCACCTCGGCGCGGCTCAGGTCGGCGACGACGTCCGGCGTCAGGTAGCGCGCGGGATCGTGCACTTCGTACAGCAGCTGTTCCTTGACGGTGCGCGCATCGACCATGCCGCCGGTGCCGTCGGCCTTGCCGATCACGAATTCGCCATCCGCATCGATCTCGGCGATGGGAAAGCCGGCGGCGTGCACGTCTGGCACATCCTTCAAGCTGGGCACGCAGAAGTAGCCGCCGGTGACTTGCAGGCCGCACTCCAGCATATGGCCGGCCATGGTGGCACGGCCCAGGCGCTGCCAATCGTCCATGGCCCAGCCGAAATGGGCCAGCGCCGGACCCAGCGTGAGCGATGGGTCCGACACGCGGCCCGCGACCACGATCTGCGCGCCGGCCCGCAGCGCCTCTGCGATCTCGGCGGCGCCGAGGTAGGCGGTGGCGCTGACCACGTCCCGCCCATCCAGCGCGCCGCCAAGGCGCTGGCGCAGCAGTTCGCGTTGCGCATCGCTGGAGAGCGCGTCGCCCTGTACCACTGCGATGCGCGGCGCGGGCAGGCCTTGCTGCTGGGCCAGCGCGGCAATGCGCCGGGCTGCGGCGGCAGGGTTGGCCGCGCCGAAGTTGCCGACGATGCGGATCCCGTGGCGCAGACAGTCGGCCAGCACCGGGCCGACCAGTTCGTCCAGCAAGGGCTCGTAGCCGCGCTCCGGGTCTTCGTTGCGGGCCAACTGGGCCAACGCCAGCGTGCGCTCGGCCAGCGTTTCGTAAATCAGCACGCCGCCGCCGCGGGCGATCAGCGTGCGCACCACGGCGGCGGCGCCGTCGCTGCGGTCGCCGGAGAACCCGGAGGCGCAGCCTATGTGGAGGGGGGCTAGGGACATACGGAGTCAGGGCAGGGGTCTAGGTGTCTGAGGCCCACTATAGGCACGCTCGGCTCATCAGTAAAATAGAAAGATCGGATCAATTCATAAAGAAAAACCATGAATCTGTCTGCCCGGCAATTGCGCGCGTTCGTGGCCCTGGCCGACGAAAAACACTTCACCCGGGCGGCCCAACGCTGCCACCTGACGCAGCCGGCCTTCAGCGCCCTGATCCGCCAACTGGAGGACAGCGCGGGCATGCGCCTGTTCGACCGCAACACGCGCCATGTGGAGCTGACGGTCGAGGGGCAAGTGCTGGACGCGACGGCGCGCAGGCTGCTGGCCGACATGGACCTGGTCATGGAGGATCTGCGCGACCACGCCGCCAGGCGTCGCGGACGGGTGGCGCTCGCGGCTTTGCCCTCGCTTGCCGCGGGCTGGCTGCCGGGGCTGCTGGCGCGCTTTCGCGAGTCCTATCCAGGCATCACGGTGGACCTGCGCGATGCCTTGCTGGATCCCTGCCTGGACCTGGTGCAGGCAGGGCAGGTGGATTTCGCGGTGGCCTCGCGACGGCCGGACATGAACGACCTGGACAGCGAGTTCCTGCATGCGGACCGTTATTTTCTGGTCTGTCGCGCCGATCATCCGCTGGCAGGGGCGGGCCGCGCCCGGCTGCGCGACATCCTGCGCTATCCCATGATCCAGCTTGCGCGCGGCAGCAGCGTGCGCAAGCATCTGGACGCGGCCTTGGGGGCCGACGCACCGGCGCCGGTGTTCGAGGTCGAGCACCTGGCCACGGCAACGGGGTTGGTGCGCGCGGGGCTGGGCATCTCGGTGGTGCCGGCGATGACGCTGTTCCATTTCGGCGGCGCCGACCTGCGCATCGTGCCGCTGGCCGGCAAGGCCCTGACCCGTCCGCTCTACCTGGTGCGGCGCAAGGGCCGCACGCTATCGGTCGCAGCGCAGGCGTTGTATGACCTGCTGCGGGAGCATCGGGGGGATATCGATAGCCCGGGATTGCCTGGTTTGGATTAGCCGGCTATCGGCTGGCCGACGCAGCGTTGGAACACCGCCTCCAGCGGCGCGTAGTCGCAGATCACGGCGGCGACGTTGGCGTCGACCCATTCCCGTTGCACCACTGACCACCAACTGATCTCGTAGCCGGCATTGATGATGAGGTGTTCGAACAGGAGACGTTGAGCGCGCCCGTTGCCTTCACGGAAGGGGTGGATCATGTTCAAGTCGCCGTAGGCGACGGCTGCCTCGGCGATCAGCGCGGAGCGCGGCAGCTCCTTGAACCAGTTGGCCCGCGCCAGGGCCGCGAAAATCTTGTCGGCCTCGGGTTCGATCCTGCTTGTATTGCAGAAGCGCGTGCCGCCTTTTGAGATATCGATGGTGCGCAACTCGCCCGCCCGGTCGTAGAGATCCTGAAAGAGCGTGCGATGGAGTCGCTTCAGGTACGCAAGGTCGTAGGGAGGCAGGAAAAGATCGATCTGGCTGGCGGCGATCTCGGAAAGCTCTTGCTCAGCCTGCGCGAGCAGCGAATCGTCCCAGATGTTCAGTCAGTTGCGCAGCGTGAGACTGCCTGGGTAGCAGTACGGATCCTGTCCGGCGCCGTACTTGTCCAATGTCAGGCAGGCTTGCGATAGGCGCGCAACACGGCTTCGCGGGAGGGCAGTTCGCGCTGCGCGTGGGCGGGCGTGGCTGGGTAACCTTCGAGGCGCAGGCTAGCTGCGTAGTTGGAGCGGCGCACCTTTGCCCAATAATCCAACTTGGCTTGGAGGCTGGTGTTTTTCAAGGGAAACGCCTCATTTGAGAAGCTGCGGAGGTATAAGCGTGATTACACCGAAGCGCACATAGGACTTGGCCGGCTCAGCATTGCGGGAAGCCCTTATATTCCGTCGTGCGCCCATCCTACGGCATTCAGCCACTTTCGCAAATGTCTATTGCTGGATAAACTTCGATAGTTGTAGTTTCTATCCGACTTTCGAAGGATTCCGCCCATGAGCAAGCAAATCATCCATACCGACACCGCGCCCGCCGCGGTAGGCCCTTACTCGCAAGCGGTTGCCGTAAGCGGCACCAAGACTGTCTACCTCTCGGGCCAGATCGGCCTGGAGCCGGGCACTGGCGACCTGGTCTCCGAGAACTTCGATGCGCAGGTGCGTCAGGCTTTCGCCAACATGCAGGAAGTCATCAAGGCTGCCGGCGGCACGTTGGACAATGTGGTCAAGCTGACACTGTTCCTGACCGACCTGGGCAAGTTCACGGCCGCCAACGCCATCATGGCCGAGATCATTCCCCAGCCGTTCCCGGCGCGCTCGACCATCGGCGTGGCCAGCCTGCCCAAGGGCGCGCAGTTCGAAGTCGAAGCCATCCTGGTCCTGTAAGGCCCGTCCGGACTTTTCGATCCAGGGGTTCGTTTCTTCATGCCGGCCGCAGCCGCGGCTTCCAAGCGATCCGGCGCCGACAACAAAGGCGCCGGCCGTGCAATGACGGATACGGAGCGCAAGCTCCGTAACCTGGGTCTGGTGCTGCCCGAGGACTTCGTGCTGCACCTGCCGCTGCGCTACGAGGACGAAACCCGCATCATGCCGATCAGCGCCCTGCGGCCCGGTTTTGCCGGGCAGGTCGAGGGCGAGATCACCAAATCCGAGGTCCTCTACCGGCCCCGGCGCCAGCTGACCGCCACGCTGGCGGACGACAGCGGCGAACTGCAATTGCGCTGGCTGAACTTCTACCCCAGCCAGCAGAAGCAAGTCACCGTGGGCAAGCGCCTGCGTGCGCGCGGCGAGGTCCGCGGCGGCCTGTTCGGGCGCGAGATGGTGCATCCGCGCATGACCAATGCCGATGCGCCGCTGCCCACGGCGCTCACGCCGGTCTATCCCAGTACCGAAGGGCTGCCGCAACTGACGTTGCGCCGCGCCATTGCGCAGGCGCTGGACCGCGCCGACCTGTCCGACACCTTGCCCGACGAGGCGCGGGCGCGCTATGACCTGCCGCCGTTCGAGCCAGCCATCCGCGCGCTGCATACGCCTGCGCAGGGCGAGTCCGAGCAGGCCTTGCTGGACCGCGTGCATCCCGCCTGGCGGCGCATCAAGTTCGATGAACTGCTCGCGCAGCAATTGTCGCTGGCGGCCGCGCGGGCCGCGCGCCGGATAAAGGAAGCCGAGTCGCTGCCCGTGCGCAACGAGGCCGGCGGCCTGGTCGCCAGGCTGTACGAAACCTTGCCGTTCAAACTGACTGGCGCGCAGGAGCGCGTGGTTCAGGAAATCTCCGCCGATCTGGCCAAGCCGTATCCCATGCACCGCTTGTTGCAGGGCGATGTGGGCAGCGGCAAGACGGTCGTGGCGGCCATCGCCGCCGCCCAGGCCATCGCCAGCGGCGCGCAGGTGGCGCTGATGGCGCCCACCGAAATTCTGGCCGAGCAACACTTCCGCAAACTGGTGTCGTGGCTGCAGCCATTGGGCGTGAATGTGGCCTGGCTGAGCGGCAGCCTGTCCGCCAAGGCGCGCCGTGAAGCGGCGGCCGCCGCCGCTGACGGCAGCGTGCAGTTGGTCGTGGGCACGCAGGCGCTGATCCAGGATCACGTCGAATTCCACCGCCTGGGCTTGTCCATCGTGGACGAGCAGCACCGCTTCGGCGTCGGACAGCGCCTGGCGCTGACGCGCAAGGGCGAAACCGTGCGCGGGCGCAACGTGCCGCACCAGCTCAACATGAGCGCGACGCCGATCCCGCGCACGCTGGCCATGACCTTCTTCGCCGATCTGGACGTGTCCGTCATCGACGAGCTGCCGCCGGGGCGCAGTCCCGTGCTGACCAAGCTGGTGTCGGACGCAAGGCGCGAGGAAGTCATCGCCCACATTGCCCAGGCCGCGCGCGGCGGGCAGCAGGCCTACTGGGTCTGTCCGCTGGTCGAGGAAAGCGAGGCCCTGGAACTCCAGACCGCCGTGGACACCTACGAAGGCATGCGGGTCGACCTGCCGGACCTGCGCATCGGGCTGGTGCACGGCCGGCTGCCGCAAGCCGAAAAGGCCGCCGTGATGCAGGCCTTCCGCGATGGCGAAGTCGACCTGCTGGTCGCCACCACTGTGATCGAAGTGGGCGTGGACGTGCCGAACGCCTCGCTCATGGTGATCGAACACGCCGAGCGTTTCGGGCTGGCGCAACTGCATCAGCTGCGCGGCCGGGTAGGGCGCGGCACCGCCGAATCGGTCTGCGTGCTGCTCTATCAGACGCCGCTGTCGCAAGTGGCGCGCGAACGCCTGCGGGCCATGTTCGAGACCTCGGACGGTTTTGAAATCGCCCGCCGTGACCTGGAACAGCGCGGTCCGGGAGAGTTCCTGGGTACGCGCCAGTCCGGCATGGCGCTGCTGCGCTTCGCCGACCTGGAAACGGACGCGGCCATTGCCGAAGACGCGCGCGATGCCGCGGTCTGGCTGCGCGCCGAACATCCGGCCGCGGTCGAGGCGCACCTGGCGCGCTGGATGCGCGGGCGCGAGGATTTCCTGCGCACCTGACCATGCAGCCAGCCGCCAACCTTAATCTAGCAAGCGCCAGCCGCAAGGCTGGGGCATAACCCCCGGGGGCGTAGTCCACCATGACTCTCACCGAACTCAAGTACATCGTCGCCGTTGCGCGCGAACGGCATTTCGGCCGGGCGGCCGAGGCCTGTTTCGTCAGCCAGCCCACGCTCTCGGTAGCGATACGCAAGCTCGAGGACGAATTGGGCGTGACGCTGTTCGAGCGTGGCGGCGCCGAGGTCGGCGTCACCCCCATCGGCCAGCGCATCGTGGCGCAGGCGCAGAAGGTGCTGGAAGAAAGCGCCAGCATCAAGGAGATCGCGCGCCAGGGGCACGACCCGTTGGCCGGCCCCTTGCGCGTCGGCGTCATCCACACCATAGGTCCGTACCTGTTGCCGCGGCTGGTGCCGGAGCAGATCCGCCGCACCCCGCAGATGCCGCTGCTGCTGCAGGAGAATTTCACGGTGCGCCTGGTCGAGCTGCTGCGCCAGGGCGAGATCGATTGCGCCATCATGGCTTTGCCGCTGCCGGAGGCCGGCCTGGTCATGCAACCCTTGTACGACGAGCCCTTTGTGGTGGCCGTGCCCAATGACCACGAGCTCGCCCGGCGCCAGGCGATCGACGCGCAGGACCTGAAGCAGCAGACCATGCTGCTGCTGGGCAGCGGCCACTGCTTCCGCGATCAGGTGCTCGAAGTCTGTCCCGAGCTGTCGCGCTTTTCGGCGGCCAGCGACGGCATCCAGCGCACCTTCGAAGGCTCCTCGCTCGAGACCATCCGCCACATGGTCGCGGCCGGCATCGGCGTGACCGTGCTGCCCGTGACCGCGGTGCCGGAGCAGCCGCCTTCCAACAGCCTGCTGCGCTATCTGCCATTTGACGGCCACGTGCCGGAGCGCCGCGTGGTGTTGGCCTGGCGCCGCAGTTTCCCGCGGCTGGCCGCCATCGAGGCGCTGGCGCAAGCGGTCTATGCCTGCGAGCTGCCCGGCGTGAAGATGCTGACCGACGAGGTCGCGGCAGTGCAGGATTGATTCCCGGGCCGCTTTCAGGCGGCTTCGCGCGCGCGGTTTGCGCCGCGTCAAAAGGTCGCAGGACTGATTGATAAAAGCGGCGGATATTGCGGCATTTCGCCGTATTTGCAGTGTTATCCTTGTTTCGCACATTCATCCCTAGGAGCTAGCAATGGCCAAGTCCCCCAAGAAGACCTCCAGCGTTCCGCGCATCAACATCGGTATCTCGGACAAGGACCGCGCCGCAGTCGCCGGCGAACTGTCCAAGCTGCTGGCCGACTCGTACACGCTGTACCTGATGACGCACAATTTCCACTGGAACGTCACGGGGCCGATGTTCAACACGCTGCACCTGATGTTCATGACCCAGTACACGGAAGAGTGGAACGCGCTGGACAGCATCGCCGAGCGCATCCGCGCGCTGGGCCACTACGCGCCGGGCACCTACCGCGAATTCAGCAAGCTGTCCTCCATCGCCGAGCCGGACTCGGTGCCGGAAGCCCTGGAAATGGTGCGTCTGCTGGTGACCGCCAACGAATCCGTCGCCAAGACGGCGCGCGCCGCTTTCGAGAAGGCCGATGCCGCCAACGACCAGCCCACGGCCGACCTGCTGACGCAGCGCCTGGACGTGCACGAAAAGAATGCCTGGATGCTGCGCAGCCTGCTGCAGTGATAGCGGCCGACGCCACATGAAAAACGGAGCCTCGCGGCTCCGTTTTTTTCAGCATCGGAAATGAGTCAGGCCTGATGCGACAGCGGCCGTGCCGGTATGGGCGCGATCCGCTCGGGCGGCGGCGTCACCCGCCACACCGCGCGCCGGCGCAGCGCGCCCAGGAGCTTCAGGCCCTGCGGCCAGTCGTCCAGGCCGCTCTCGGCGTTGATGTGGCCAGCGCCCGGCACGACCACCAGCCGGCTGCCCCAATCGCGCGCAAACGCGCGGGCGCGTTCCAGCTGGCAATAGGGATCGTCGTCGCTCGCCACCACCACGCTTTGGAAGGGCAGGGAATGCCGTGGCACAGGTCCGAAGCTTCTCAAACAGGCGGGAGCGTTTTCGCGTTCCACATCGGCAGGCGCCACCAGCAGCGCGCCCGCGACCTTGGCGCGCAGCGGCACCGGCAGGGCGGCGCTGATCAGGCAACCCAGGCTGTGCGCGATCAGGAGCACGGGGCTGCGGGCCTCGTTCACCTCGGTCGCCAGCGCCGCGATCCATTCGCCGGGAGCCGGATGTTCCCAGTCGCGTTGCTCGACGCGGCGCGCATGCGGCAGCAGGGCCATCCAGCGCGATTGCCAGTGTTGCGGTCCGGAGTTTTTCCATCCGGGGACGATGATCGGTTGGAGTCTCATGGCGGCCATGATGCCGCGCGGCCTTAGTAACGCAAACGAATAAATCGTCTTTTGCATATACGCCAGCGGGCATAAGGGCGCACCCCGAACAATGCCGCAGCGCAATAATCGGACGGGTATCAAAGTGGTCGAAAACTGGCCTGAGAAGGGCAATTTTTCAGTGTATGCTTGCCGTGCAATCGCAATGCAACCGGGCGTGACCAGGGCCGAAACCCCTGCAAAGGGCAGTCCAGCAGGCATGCTTGGCCTGGAGATGATCCGGCGTCCGACCCGGTGCAAAAAACTAACGATTACAAATCATTAGAGGAGTCCACACATGAAGCCAGTATTTCGTCTGACCCCGGTCATTGCAGCGCTGGGCGTCGCAGCCGGTCTGGCGTTTGCCTCGGGAGCGCAAGCGCAAACCATCAAGATCGGCGTCGTCGGCCCCACCACCGGCGCGGTCACGCAGTATGGCGATATGGTCCGTGAAGGGGTCGATACCGCAGTCGAGCGCATCAACGCCGCCGGCGGCATCAACGGCAAGAAGCTGGAAACCGTCGTGATCGACGACGGCTGCGAACCCAAGCAAGGCCCGGTCGCCGCCAACCGCGTGGTCAACAGCAAGATCGGTTTCGTCGTGGGCCACGTCTGCTCGGGCGCCACCATCGCCGCCGCCGACGTCTACAACAATGAAGGCGTGGTCATGGTCACGCCGTCCGCCACGTCGCCGGCCCTGACCGACGGCAAGAACTACGAGTTCATCTTCCGCACCATCGGCCGCGACGACCAGCAAGGTCCTGCCGCCGCCAAGTTCATCCTGGACAAGATCAAGCCCAAGAAGGTCGCCGTGCTGCATGACAAGCAGTCCTACGGCCAGGGCATCGCCACCGCGGTCAAGAACGACCTGGAGAAGGGCGGCGTGGCCGTCGCCGTGTTCGAAGGCATCAACGCCGGCGACAGCGACTACTCGGCCGTCATCACCAAGCTGAAGAGCCAGGGCGTGGACTTCGTCTATTACGGCGGCTACCACCCTGAAATGGGCCTGCTGCTGCGCCAGGCGGCCGAACAGGGCGTGAAGGCCAAGTGGATGGGCCCGGAAGGCACGGGCAACCCCGACATCAACGCCATCGCCGGCGACGCCGTCGAAGGCATGCTGTTGACGCTGCCGGCCGACTTCACCCAGAACGCCGCCAACGCCGACATCGTCAAGGCCTTCGAAGCCAAGAAGCGCAACGCCAGCGGCGCCTTCCAGATGACCGCCTACACGGCCACCCAGGTCATCGCGGACGGCATCAAGGGCGCTGGCAGCGACGACCCGACCAAGGTCGCCAAGTACCTGCACGCCAATTCCTTCGATACGCCGATCGGCAAGGTGTCCTGGAACAAGCAGGGTGACCTGACGAACTTCCAGTTCGACGTGTTCACCTGGCACAAGGACGGTTCCAAGACCGTCTACAAGTAAGTCCAGGCGCGGGCCGCCGGCCCGCGAGACCGGCGGACCCCCTGGCGGTTCCGCAGGAAACCGGGCCGGAAGCGACAGTCTTCCGGCCCGGTTTTTTTGTTCTTCCGACGGCCCGGGAACCGGCTCGGCGCGTTCCGGTCGAACGCGCGCCCGCCGCATTTGCGTAGAATGCGGCGCCATCGACCTCACTTTTTCTGTCTGGACACCATGACCAAGGCCTTGTTAGTCGAAGACGATCCGAAACTATCGCGCCTGATCGCGCAGTTCCTGGAGCAGCACGGTTTCCATGTTGCCCAGGCCTACCGCGGCGATCACGCGGTGGAGGCATTCCGCAGGCATGACCCGGCCATTACCATTCTGGACCTGATGCTGCCCGGCCGTGACGGCCTGCAGGTCTGCCGTGATCTGCGCGCGTTTTCATCAGCCCCCATCCTCATGCTGACGGCCCGCGAGGACGACCTGGACCAGATCCTGGGCCTGGAGTCGGGCGCGGACGACTACGTCATCAAGCCCGTGGAGCCGCGCGTGCTGCTGGCGCGGGTACGGGCGCTGCTGCGCCGGCACAGCCAGCTGGACGAGCCGCCGGAGCGCCTGGAGTTCGGTCCGCTGGTCATAGACCGGCGTACGCGCGCCGTGGTGCATGCCGGTTCCGAAGTGGACCTGACCACAATGGAGTTCGAGATGCTCTGGGCGCTGGCCAGCCAGGCCGGCCAGGTGCTGACCCGCGACGACTTGCTCAATGCGGTGCGCGGCATCGAATTCAACGGACTGGACCGCAGCGTCGACGTCTGCGTCAGCAAGCTGCGGCGCAAGCTGGATGACGACCCGCGCGATCCGGCGCGCATCAAGACCGTGTGGGGCAAGGGCTATCTGTTCTCGCCCAAGGCGCACGAGGGCGGTGATGCTTAAGTTTGTCCTGCGGCTGTTCGTGGTGCTGGCGGTGGGCTTCGTCATTTCCAACGAAGTCGTGGACCGATCCGCCAACTACTTCTTCGAACCCGTCAGCGACGCCTACGCGCGCGAAGCGGTGCGGGGCCAGATCCACAGCCTGGTGCAGGAACTGAGCCGCGTGCCGCCATCCGAGCGCGAGGCGCACGTGCGCGACGCGCTGGCGCCGTACTACGGCCTGGCGCTCAAGGTGGTCGACGCCGAAAGCTACGGCGCCACCGAGGACGAGCGCGCCATGGTGGAGTCCGGCAGTTTCTTCGTGCGCGACAAGCAGCAGACCTTTGTGGCGGCGATTCCCGGTCCGGGCAGGCAATGGCTGGAGGTCAAGCTGCCGCCCGAGCCGGACATCGGCCCCTGGCTGATGGCCGCGGTGTATTCCGCCCTGGGCTTGTTGCTGTGCGCCTTCATGCTGGTGTGGGCGTTGCCCATCTGGCGCGACCTGGAGGCCCTGAAGACCGCCGCCCTGCGCATGGGCCAGGGCGACCTGCAAGCCCGGGCGCGCCTGTCGCGCCATTCCAGCATCCGCAACCTGGGCGACACCTTCAACCAGATGTCAGACCGCATCAGCGCGCTGGTGGGCAACCAGCGCGACCTGACCAATGCCGTGTCGCACGAGCTGCGCACGCCGATCGCGCGCCTGTCGTTCGAACTGGACATGATGGACCGCGAGGACGACCCGGCCGCGCGCAAGCGCCTGGTCGAGGAAATGAAGAGCGACGTGGCCGAACTGGACGCCATGGCCTCGGAATTGCTGATGTACGCGCGCCTGGAACACAAGGGCGACGGCGTGGCGCTGCAGCCGCAGGACGCGCGCGGCTGGCTGGATTCGGTGGTGCAGCATGCCGGCTTCGAGGCCGGCGTGTCGGGCGTGCGCTGCGAAGTGGCACTGTGCCAGGTGCCCGTGGTGCACTTGCACCAGCGCTACATGACGCGCGCCTTGCTCAACCTGCTGCAGAACGCCATCCGGCATGCCGGCCGGCAGGTCCAGGTCAGCTTGATCAGTCCGGGCGCGCGCGAGTACGTGCTGATCGTGGACGACGACGGCCCCGGCATCCCGCCTGCCGACCGCGAGCGGATCTTCGAACCTTTCATCCGCCTGGACGAAAGCCGCGACCGCGGGACGGGCGGGGTGGGGTTGGGCCTGGCCATCGTGAGCCGGGTGGCTCGCTGGCACAACGGGACCGTGCAGGCAAGCGACAGCCCCTTGGGCGGCGCGCGTTTCGTGGTTGCCTGGAAGACCGCCTGAAGCCTGGCGGGGTGCGGCGCGGCACAACGTAAACAAACTTCACAATCCGCCGCCGCAATCTTCACAAACTCCATACAAAGCGGGAAAGATCGCGGGCAGGCGCCTGGATAGCATGACGGCAGTTCTCTTCAGAGGTCTTGCCGCAAGCCATGTTTTCCCTCAGCCGCCTGGTTGCCGTAGGTATGTTGCTGGTCGCCGCGGGCGGTTGCCAGGGCGTTCCTCCCGACGCGCCGCCGCCGATCGCCCAGGGCGACTACAAGGCGGTGGTGGGTTACCTGGCCCAGCGCATCCCCTATGACATGGACGCTTCCGACGTGCCGGGCCTGTCGATCGCAATCGTCGACGACCAGCGCGTGGTGTGGAGCACGGGCTTCGGCTACGCGGACCCGCTGCGCCACCGCAGCGCCACCAGCGACACGCTGTACCGCGTAGGGACCATCACCAAAATCGTCACGGCCGCGGGCGTGCTGCGCGCCGCCGACGACGGGCGTCTGGCGCTGGACCAGCCGGCCTCGCAGGCGCTGCCCGATTGGGACATCCAGCCGCGCCGCGGCGCCATGCAATGGCTGGGCACGCATCCCTTCACCGCCCGCAATCTGCTGGCCGTGCACCCAGGATCGTTGGAAGACACCATGGGACGCGCGCGCGCTGACATGGCCTACGCCCTGCTGGGGGACATGGTTGCGCATGTGGCGAGCGAACCGTTCGACACCTACGTGCGCCGCACCATCCTGCAGCCGCTGAACATGCCGCGCGCCGGGTTCCATCCCGATCCGCGCATGCTCGAACTGCGCGCCTCGGGCTACCGTCGCGGCGCGCCCTGGACCGAAGCGCCTCAGCCCAACGAAGCGGCCGACGGCCTTTGGCTCAGCACTTCGGAGATGGCGCGCTTCTCCAGCATGCTTTTTGCCGACGGTCTTTACCAAGGCCGACGCGTGCTGAATGCCGACTCGGCCCGCGCCGTGCTCGACATGGAAACGGTGGAAGGCGGGTTGGCGCTGGAATGCCGCCTGGCCTTGTCCTGGCTCGCTGCGCCCTGTGGCGACGATATCGCCGGCACGCCATTGCGCCTGCATAGCGGCGCCACTGAAGCCTTCCATTCGCGTCTGGTGCTGGCGCCGCGCGACAAGCTGGCGGTGCTGGTCATGAGCAATTCCGACACCAGCGAGTCCTTGGTGGCCTCGGTGTCGACGATGGCGATGGCGCTGATGCGCCAGGCCAAGCAGGGCGCAATCACCCAATAGATGGGGCCGTTCCCGGCTCCACGGTTTTACCCCCCTCAACCTCGTTTCTTGGAAGCTGTTATGAAGCGAAAAATCCGTTCCACCCTGCTTACGCGCGGCGCCGGCGCTGCTTGCCTGCTGGCTTTAGTCCCGGGACTGTCCCTGGCCGATGACGCTGCGAACAGTTCCGTCTACGGCCAGCGCGGGGCCAGCTCGCGCGGGTTGACGGTGGCGACGGGGGAGGGGCCGGCCGACGAATGGCTGTTCTACGGCACGCTGGGCGCGGGCTACGCGCCGCGCTACAGCGGCAGCGACGAGTATTCCGCCGTGCCGATCATCGGCCTGGGCGTGCGCAGCCCCGGTGGCTTCTTCCTCAGCACCGACCACGGCCTGGGCTGGGAAACCCAGGCGCTGGACAGCACGTTCCGCTTTTATCTTGCGCCCAGCGCTTCGCGCAAGGACCACAAGAAGGGGTTCGAGGGCTCGGACAAGCTGCGCGGCATGGGCGACATCGAAAGCCGCGCGCAGATCGGTATGGACGCTGAAACGACGATAGGCCCAGTGACCCTGTCGGCAACGGTGGCGCATGCATTCAAGAAGGGCGACAACCGCGACGTAGGCAGCGCTTACACCATGTTCAACCTGGGAGCCAGCACCACCGTGTACGAGGGTAGCGCCGGGGCGATTTCGCTGGCGCTGTCCGGCACTTTCGGCGACGGCAATTACATGCGCACCTGGTATGGCGTCAGCGGCAACCAGTCGGCAAAGTCCGGCTATCGCAAGTACACGCCCAAGGGCGGTCTGGAAAGCGTGGGCCTGGGCGCGACCTGGGCCGTGCCGCTCTCCAAGTCCTGGTCGTGGACCACGTCGGCGGAAGCGCGGCGCCTGTACGGCGACGCGGCGGACAGTCCCATCGTGCGGGATCGCGCGCAGTACACCATCGGCACCATGATGACGTACACGTATTGATCGGGGGGAAGCCCGTTCCCGGCCGGGAGCGGGTGAGACGGAAGCGGGCGGGCGCAGCCGCCGCTTCCGTCCAGCGATGGCTTTACAGGCCTTGCACGCGGCGGCCGCTGTCGGCCTCGAACCAGTGCAGCGGATGGCGGCCGTCCGGGCCCAGGCTGACGCGGTCGCCGACCTTGGCCGACGACTCGGACAGCTGGCGCGTGGTGCAACGCACGACCAGCATGTTCTTGCCGCAGCGGCTGTGGACCAGCTGTTCGGAACCCAGCGTTTCGACCATTTCGACTTCGGCCGGCACGCCCTGGGTGTTCAGCAGCATGTGCTCGGGACGCATGCCCATGATGATCTTGCGGCCGCGCACTTGCGAGGGCACCTGCAGCGGCGAGATGTCCAGCGCGATGCCGTCCAGCGTCTGCACCGTGCCGTCGCCCGCGACGTTGACTTCCATCAGGTTCATCGGCGGCGAACCGATGAAGCCGGCGACGAAGGTCGAGGCGGGCTTTTCGAACACTTCCATCGGCGTGCCGATCTGCTCGGGCACGCCCTGGTACATGACGATCATGCGGTGGGCCAGCGTCATGGCCTCGACCTGGTCGTGGGTCACGTACAGGCTGGTGGTGCCCAGGCGGCGATGCAGCTTCATGATTTCCAGGCGCATCGCCACGCGCAGCTTGGCGTCCAGGTTCGACAGCGGTTCGTCGAACAGGAACACCTTGGGTTCGCGCACGATGGCGCGGCCCATGGCCACGCGCTGGCGCTGGCCGCCGGACAGGGCGCGCGGGCGGCGGTCCAGCAGGTGACCGAGTTCCAGGATCTGCGCGGCCGCGTCCACGCGCTTCTTGATCTCGTCCTTGGAGAACTTGCGGATCTTCAAGCCGTAGGCCATGTTCTCGAACACGGTCATGTGCGGGTAGAGCGCGTAGTTCTGGAACACCATCGCGATGTCGCGCTCGGCCGGTTCCAGGTTGTTTACGATCTTGTCGTCGATGACGATTTCGCCGCCGGTGACGGTTTCCAGGCCGGCGACCATGCGCATCAGCGTGGATTTGCCGCAGCCCGAGGGGCCGACGATGACGATGAATTCACCGTCCTTGACGTCCATGTCGATGCCATGGATGACCGGCACATTGCCGGCATAGGTTTTCTTGACGTTGCGAAAGCTGAGAGTAGCCATGAGTTATTCGTGTTCGGAGTCGTGTTCGGGTGGGCGAGGGCGGGTGACCGTCACTTTTCAGTGTCGACCAGACCCTTGACGAACCATTTCTGCATCAGGATGACGACCAGCGCCGGCGGGATCATCGCAAGCATGGCGGTGGCCATGGTGATGTTCCATTCGGTCACGCTGTCGCCGCCGCTGATCATCCGCTTGATGCCGATGACGACGGGGTACATGTCTTCCTGCGTGGTCACGAGCAGCGGCCACAGGTATTGGTTCCAGCCGTAGATGAACTGGATCACGAACAGCGCGGCGATGCTGGTCTTGGACAAGGGCAGCAGCACGTCGCGGAAGAAGCGCACCGGACCCGCGCCGTCGATGCGCGCGGCCTCGATCAGCTCGTCCGGCACCGTCAGGAAGAACTGGCGGAACAGGAAGGTGGCGGTTGCCGAGGCGATCAGCGGCAAGGTCAACCCGGCGTAGCTGTTGAGCAGGCCGAGGTCGGCCACCACCTTGTAGGTGGGCGCGATACGGACTTCGACCGGCAACATCAGGGTGACGAAGATCATCCAGAAGAAGAACATGCGGCCGGGGAAGCGGAAATACACCACCGCGAAAGCCGACAGCAGCGAGATGGCGATCTTGCCGATGGAAATCGCCAGCGCCATGATCAGGCTGACGTACATCATGCGGCCCACGGGCGCGCCCGACGAACCGCCGGAAGAGCCGCCGAACAGCGCCTGCATGTAGTTGTCGACGAAATGCTTGCCGGGGATGAGGGACATCGGCGCGGACGCCACTTCCTGCGCGGTCTGGGTGGACGCGACGAAAGTGACGTAGAGCGGAAATGCCACCATCGCCACGCCGCAGAGCAGAATGACGTGGGCCAGAATATCCAGCCAGGGACGGCGTTCAACCATTGTTTATAGCCTCGGACAAAATCAATACTGCACTTTGCGGTCGACGTAGCGGAACTGCACGACCGTCAAGGCAATCACAATGAACATCAGCACCACCGACTGCGCCGCGGACGAACCGAGGTCCAGGCCGCGGAAGCCGTCGCTGTACACCTTGTAGACCAGGATGGAGGTCGACGTGCCCGGACCGCCCTGCGTGGTCGTGTCCACCACGGCAAAGGTGTCGAAGAAGGCGTAGATGATGTTGACCACCAGCAGGAAGAACGTGGTGGGCGAGAGCAACGGGAACACGATGCTCCAGAAGCGGCGCGACGGGCTTGCGCCGTCGATCGCGGCGGCTTCGATGAGCGAGCGCGGAATCGATTGCAGGCCGGCCAGGAAGAACAGGAAGTTGTACGACACCTGCTTCCACACGGCGGCGATCAGCACCAGGGTCATGGCCTGGTTGCCGTCCAGGCGCGGGTTCCAGTCGACGCCGGCATGGCGCAGGGCCACGGCCAGGATGCCGACGGAAGGCGAAAACAGGAACAGCCACAGCACGCCGACCACGGCGGGCGCCACGGCGTAGGGCCAGATCAGCAGCGTCTTGTAGAGGCCGGCGCCGCGGATGACGCGATCTGCCATGACGGCCAGCAGCAAGGACACGCCCAACCCGACCACTGCCACGAGGATCGAGAATACGGCGGTGACGCGGAAGGAATCCAGGTAGGCCTGTTGCGAAAACAGGTCCATGAAGTTGTCCAGTCCGACGAACTCGGAGGACAGTCCGAATGCATCTTCCAGCCTCAGCGATTGCCACATGGCCTGGCCGGCCGGCAGGAAGAAGAAGACCACGGTAATGATGATCTGCGGCAGGAGCAGCAGATAGGGCAAGGTCTTGTGCCCGAATACAACGCGTTTTTCCATAGGGGGAACCCAAGGTACAGAAAAGCGGCGGTTGGAGTAACCGCCGCCTGAAACCGCCTTCGTAAAATACGAGAGGCTTAAAGCCCTAAAAACCGCAGGGCCTTAAGCCTTGTACTGCCTGGCGCAAAACAGCCCAAGTCCTTGTCACGGCATGGAAAATACCGATTGACAGGACCGGGCCGGTATCGCGGAAGGGCGTTACTTTACACTCTTCTCGAACTTTTCCAGAAGCTCGTTGCCGCGCTTGACGATGTTGTCGGCGCCGTCCTTGGCGCTGACCTTGCCCGAAACGACGCGTTCGATTTCGGCGTCTTCGATTTCACGGATCTGCGGCAGGAAGCCCAGGCGCAGGCCGCGCGATTGCGCGGTGGTTTCGACGTTCAGCTGCTTGACGCCGACTTCGGTGCCCGGGTTCTTGTCGTAGAAGCCGTCCTTCTTGGTCAGCTCGTAGGCAGCCTTGGTGACGGGCACGTAGCCGGTCTGCTGGTGCCAGCGGGCGGCGATTTCCGGGCTGGCCAGGAACTTGAAGAACGCGGTCACGCCCTTGTAGGTTTCCGGCTTCTTGTTGGCGAAGACCCACAGCGAAGCGCCGCCGATGATGGTGTTCTGCGGCGCGCCTTGCACGTCGGCGTAGTAGGGCAGGGTCGAGGTGCCGAATTCGAACTTGGCGTTCTTGGCGATGTTGGCGCGCAGGCCGGACGAACCGGTGATCATGGCGCACTTGCCGCTGATGAACAGCGAGTTCGGCTCGTCGCCGCGGCCGCCGTACATGAAGATGCCTTCCTTGCCCAGCTTGGCCAGGTTTTCCAGGTGGCGCACGTGCAGCGGGGTGTTGATGGCGATGCGGGCGTCCAGGCCGCCGAAACCGTTGTCCTTGGTGGCGTACGGCACGTTATGCCAGGCCGAGAACGTTTCCAGCTGGACCCACGACGGCCAGGAGGTGGTGTAGCCGCATTCCTGACCTGCGGCCTTCAGCTTCTGGCCGGCGGCGGCCAGCTCTTCCCAGGTCTTGGGCGGCTTGTCGGCGTCCAGGCCGGCCTTCTTGAAGGCGTCCTTGTTGTAGTAGAACACCACGGTCGAGCTGTTGAAGGGCATCGACACCAGCTTGCCGTCGGCCGACGAGTAGTAGCCGGCCACGGCGCCGATGAATTCCTTCGGATCGATCGGGTTGCCGACTTCTTCCGACATCTGCTGCACCGGCTTGATGGCGCCCTTGGCGTACATCATGGTGGCGGTGCCGACTTCGAACACCTGGAGGATGTCCGGGGCGTTGCCGGCGCGGAACGCGGCGATGCCGGCGTTCATGGATTCACCGTAGTTGCCCTTGTAGACTGCCTTGACTTGGTAGTCGGGGTTCTTTTTGTTGAATTCGTCGACCAGGCCGTTCACGCGATCGCCCAGCGCGCCTTCCATCGAGTGCCAGAATTGGATCTCGGTGGCGGCATGCGCGGAGGCGCCTGCAAAAGCCGTCATGATGGCGGCAAAGGTTAAGGCAATACGGTGGGATCGCATAGAGAGGTTCCTCCAGTTGGGCGTGACGCGACCGGGTTGTCCGGGCGCAGAAAACACGACACCTTATGAATTGTTTGTGACAAAACCGTGACTTTCACATCACTCCAAACGCCTGTCAAATTGCGCGTTTTAGGCGCGAACGAACATTTTTCTTTTTTTTCCCAACGAGAACTCCCGTTTACAATCGGCTCCTATGAAAAACGAACTTTCGATTGCGTTCATCGGCGGCGGCAATATGGCCGCTGCCCTGGCCTCGGGCCTGGCCGGCAAAGTATGCGCCGCCGGCAACATACATGTCATTGACATAAACCAGGATTCGCATGCCGCCTGGCAGGCCCGCGGCATGACCACCGCGACGGCTCCGGGCGAGGCCCTGGCGCGGTGCCGCGTCTGGGTGTTCGCTGTCAAGCCACAGAACATGAAGGACGTTGTGGCTTCCACGCGTCAATGGTTGCGCGAAGACACTTTGGTGGTAAGCGTGGCGGCCGGTATCCGCGCCGATACGCTGGCGGCCTGGCTCGGTACGCCCGAGGCGCCGTTCAAGCGCCTGGTGCGCTGCATGCCGAACACGCCGGCCCTGGTGGGCGCCGGCATTACCGGCCTGGCGGCGCTGGACGGGGTGGACGCTGCCGACCGCGACCTGGCGGCGCGATTGCTGTCCAGCGTGGGTGAAGTGGTGTGGGTCGCCGATGACGCCGCGCTTGATGGCGTGACGGCCTTGTCGGGCAGCGGCCCGGCTTATGTATTCCTGTTCCTGGAAGCGCTGGTGGCGGGCGGCCAGAAGGTCGGCCTGACGGCAGAACAGGCCAAGCAACTGGCATTGGGCACGCTGGCCGGGGCGACGCGCCTTGCCGCCGAGTCCTCTGAACCGCTGGCCACCCTGCGTGAACGTGTCACCTCCAAGGGCGGCACCACGGCGGCGGCGCTCAATGCGTTCGGCGCGGCCGGGTTTGCCGCCATCGTCGAAGACGCCATGGCGGCCGCCGCCCGACGCTCGCGCGAGCTGGCGGAGGAGTTCGGCAAATGACGGCCACGGACGGGGGCACAGGCTCCCGGCGCTTTGCGCTCATGAGCCGGCCGCAGTTCGCCATTGCCGTGTTGTGCATGCTGGTGGTGGTGGTCGGCTCGAACATCCTGGTGCAGGTGCCGCTGAACGACTGGCTGACCTGGGGCGGGTTGTCCTATCCGGTCGCCTTCCTGGTCACAGACGTGCTGAACCGCCGGTTCGGCCCGGCGGCCGCGCGCAGGGTGGTCTGGTTCGGCTTTGCCGCCGCCCTGGTGGTGTCGGTATGGGTGGCCTCGCCGCGCATCGCGCTGGCTTCGGGTCTGGCCTATATCTGCGCGCAACTGGTGGACATCCAGGTGTTCGACCGATTGCGCGACCAGCGCTGGTGGCGCGCGCCCCTGGTGTCGGGCGTGCTCGGCGCCATCCTGGATACGGCCGTGTTCTTCAGCGTTGCATTCGCGGCCACCGGCGCGCCCTGGATGACATGGATGATGGGCGACCTGGCGATCAAGCTCGCGGTCAATATCAGCATGCTGGCGCCGTTCCGCGCGCTGATGTGGAATCTGGCCAAGCCGGCCAATGCCTGACCAGGCGGCGGGGCGCCTGCGGTTTTCGGGCCGCCCCGCGCTTGAATTCAGTGAATAACTACGCACGTTAATTATTATTCGTAAGTCCTGCGTAAGCACTGTATTTAAATGCGTCTTTAAACGGCGTATTAATCGCCCGCGATATATATCTCGATGCACAATTTCGCGTGGCGCGCCAGATGATAAATACGATTTTCTTGCGGATTCTCCAACGATTTCAGAGGTTTGCCCCGGCTATCCGTCACGATTAAAGGCGCGCGCCTAAATATTGGGGATTACACGCAGTGACAGTATGACGGCTTGCTTTCAGAATACCGGCCACACCGTGTTTTTGCCCAAGAAGCCGGCGACGGGCGACGAGGATTAACGGATTACCCAACCGATAAACCGCGTCGGACAGAGCCGCTCAAAACCTCGCTGGAGAACTCCGCATGAAGTTTCTGAATCGCCTTACCCCGGTAGCCATGGCGCTTGGGGCACTTGCCTTGGCTGGCGCCGCGCACGCCGCCGACACGATCAAGATCGGCATTCCCCAGCCCATGACCGGCCCCAATACGCAATACGGCGACCAGATCCAGGCCGGCGCATTGACCGCGATCGAGACCATCAACGCCAAGGGCGGCGTCAAGGGCAAGAAGCTCGAACCCATCCTCATCGACGACGGCTGCGAACCCAAGCAGGCCGTGCCGGCCGCCAACCGCGTGGTCAATTCCGGCGCCAAGTTCGCCGTGGCCCATGCGTGCTCGGGCGTGACCGTGGCCGCCGTGAAGGTCTACGAGGAAGAGGGCATCGTCGGCATCACCCCGGGCGCGACCTCGCCGCTGGTCACCGACACGATCAAGCCGCATTTCTTCTTCCGCACCATCGGCCGCGACGACCAGCAAGGCCCGTACGCCGCCAACTACATCGCCAAGACCCTGAAGCCCAAGAAGGTCGCCGTGCTGCATGACAAGCAGACCTACGGTTCGGGCGTGGCCACCCAGGTCCGCGATTCGCTGGGCAAGGAAGGCGTGAACGTCGCCATGTTCGAAGGCATCAACGTCGGCGACAGCGACTACTCGGCCATCATCACCAAGCTCAAGTCGGCTGGCGTGGATCTGGTCTATTTCGGCGGCTACCACCCCGAACTGGGTCTGTTGCTGCGCCAGTCGCGTGAACAGGGCCTGAAGGTCCAGTTCATGGGTCCGGAAGGCACCGCCAACCAGGATCTGGTGGCGATCGCCGGCCCGGCCATCGACGGCCTGCTGGTCACGCTGCCGGCCGACTTCACCAAGCTGCCCGGCAACGAGAGCATCGTGAAGGCCTTCAAGGACGCCAAGCGCGATCCGGACGGCGCCTTCCAGATGCCGGCGTACGCCGCCGTGCAGATCCTGGCCGACAGCATCAACGCGGTGGGCGAAGACCCCGCCAAGGTGGCTGACTACATGCACAAGACCAAGTTCTCCACCGGCATCGGCCCGGTCGAGTACGACGCCAAGGGCGACCTGAAGAACTTCGAGTTCGCCGTCTACAAATGGGATAAGGACGGCAAGAAGACCCAGCTGTAAACTCGCGATCCCGCCGGCGTCGCCGGCGTGTAGGGCCTGTCGTCCTCGTTCTGCCGTAATCCGCGTAGCGAAGCGCCAAAAGCGCTGTGCGGCCGGCGGGCGCAGATGCCAGGCCCTTATAAAATACGCCCAGGTTTCCGGCTCCGGGTCTCTCCACCGGGGCCGGAACCATTTGGAGCAAGAGAAATAATGTCTGACCTCATACCCCAACTTACCCAGCAATTCTTCAACGGATTGTCTCTGGGCGCGATCTATGCGTTGATTGCCATCGGCTACACAATGGTCTACGGCATCATCGGTATGATCAACTTCGCTCACGGCGAAATCTACATGATCGGCGCCTATGTCGGCCTGGTCACCCTGACGGCCATCGGCACCAATAGCGGCTTGCCGATACCGTTCATCATCGCGGCCATGCTGGTCGTGGCCATCGTGGTCACGGGCATCTACGGTTTCAGCGTCGAGCGCGTCGCCTACCGGCCCGTGCGCGGCAGCCCCCGTCTGGTGGCGCTGATCTCGGCCATCGGCATGTCGATCTTCCTGCAGAACTGGGTGGCCCTGGGCCAGGGCGCGCGCGACATGGCCGTGCCATCGCTGGTGTCCGGCGCCGTGCAGTTCCACATGGGCTCCGACTTCGACGTCACCGTGCCGTATTCGCGCATCATGATCATCGTGGTCACTGTGGTGCTGATGATCGGGCTGACGCTGTTCATCAAGTATTCCCGCATGGGTCGCGCCTCGCGCGCCTGCTCGCAGGACATGCACATGGCGAACCTGCTGGGCATCGACACCAACCGCGTGATCTCGTTCACCTTCGTGATGGGCGCGATCCTGGCAGCGGTGGGCGGCGTGCTGATCGCCATCACCATCGGCAAGCTCAACCCCTTCATCGGCTTTCTTGCCGGCATCAAGGCCTTTACCGCGGCGGTGCTGGGCGGCATCGGCAGCATCCCCGGCGCCATGCTGGGCGGCGTGCTGCTCGGGCTGGCCGAGACCTTCGCGGCTGCCTACATCTCCTCACAGTACAAGGACATCGTGGCGTTCTCGCTGCTGATCCTGATCCTGCTGTTCCGTCCCACCGGGCTGTTGGGCAAACCTGAGGTGGAAAAAGTCTGATGTCGAACAACAATCTGAAAAACGCCACGATGGCGGCTGTGCTGACGGCTGTCATCGTCACCCCCGTCTTCGGCCTGCAGCTGATCCGGCAGGGCGCCCGCACCACGATGGAATCGAACTGGTCGCTGGTGGCGATTGCCGCCGCCATCGTGTTCGTGTTCCAGTTGCTGCGCCCCTGGATCGCCAAGCCGTTCCAGAAGCTGAAGACGGGCCTGCCGACCTTGCCGGCCGCGCCGGCCAAGAGCCACAAGCCGCTCGCCATTCTGCTGTTGGCCATCGCGGTCATCTGGCCGTTCTTCGCCGGGCGCAGCTCGGTGGACATCGCCACGCTGGTGCTGATCTACGTGATGCTGGGCCTGGGCCTGAACATCGTGGTGGGTTTTGCCGGCCTGCTGGACCTGGGCTTCGTGGGCTTTTACGCCGTCGGCGCCTATACCTACGCCTTGCTGTACCACTGGGGCGGCTGGAGCTTCTGGGAAGCGCTGCCGTTCTCGGGCGCCATGGCCGCGCTGTTCGGTTTCATCCTGGGCTTTCCGGTATTGCGGTTGCGCGGCGACTACCTCGCCATCGTGACGCTGGGCTTTGGTGAAATGATCCGCCTCTTGCTGATCAACCTGAACACGCTGACCGGCGGTCCGGACGGCATCTCGGGCATTCCCAAGCCGACGGTGTTCGGCCTGGAAATGACGCGTCGCGCCAGCACCGAAGGCGGCACCACTTTCCATGAATTCATGGGCTGGAATTTCCAGAACCAGGACATGGTGGTGTACCTGTACCTCATGGCGCTGCTGCTGGCGCTGGTGACGCTGTTCGTCTCCACCCGGCTGATCCGCATGCCGGTTGGACGCGCATGGGAAGCGCTGCGCGAGGACGAGATCGCCTGCCGTTCGCTGGGGCTGAATCCCACGCGGATCAAGCTGTCGGCGTTCACGCTGGGCGCCATGTTCGCCGGTTTTGGCGGCGCGTTCTTCGCGGCGCGCCAGGGCATGGTGAATCCGGAGTCCTTCACCTTCATCGAATCGGCGCTGATCCTGGCCATCGTGGTGCTGGGCGGCATGGGCTCGCAGGTGGGCGTGATCCTGGCGGCCGTGCTGCTGACGGTGCTGCCGGAAGTGGCGCGCGAATTCGCCGAATACCGGATGCTGATGTTCGGCCTGGTGATGGTATTGATGATGATGTGGCGTCCGCAGGGGTTGTTGCCCATGAAGCGTCCCCATGTGGAGTTGGCTAAATGAGCGAGGCATTGCTGAAAGTATCCGGGCTCACCATGCGGTTCGGCGGCCTGTTGGCCGTGGACAGCGTGGCGTTCGAAGTCAAATCCGACGAGGTGTTCGCCATCATCGGCCCCAACGGGGCAGGCAAGACCACGGTGTTCAACTGCGTGGGCGGCTTCTATGCGCCGACGGCGGGCGACATCACCATGGACGGCAAGGCCATCACCGGTCTGCCCAGCCACAAGGTGGCGCGCCATGGGCTGGTGCGCACGTTCCAGAACGTGCGCCTGTTCAAGCAGCTGACCGTGCTGGAGAACCTGCTGGTGGCGCAGCACACCCAGGTGGAGTCGCGGCTTTTGCCGGGCCTGCTCAAGCTCAAGTCCTATCGCCAGTCCGAGACCGACGCGCTGGCGCGCGCCGCGCAATGGCTGGATTTCATGGGCTTGCGCGAGTTCGCCAACCGCGAGGCGGGCAACCTGGCCTACGGCCACCAGCGCCGCCTGGAGATCGCGCGCTGCATGATCACCAAGCCGCGTCTGCTGATGCTGGACGAACCGGCGGCGGGCCTGAACCCTCAGGAAAAGCGCGATCTGCAGTCGCTGATCGACCAGTTGCGGCGCGAATTCGGCGTCGCGGTGCTGCTGATCGAGCACGACATGAGCCTGATCATGGGCATTTCCGACCGCATCCTGGTCATGGAGCACGGCAAGCCCATCACTACCGGCACCCCCGAGCAGGTGCGCAACGACGAGCGCGTCATCAAGGCGTACCTGGGGGAAGAGTAATGCTTAAGCTGGATAACATTCATACCTACTACGGCGCCATCCAGGCGTTGAACGGGGTGTCGGTGGAGGTCAACAAGGGCGAGATCGTCACGCTGATCGGCGCCAACGGCGCGGGCAAGACGACGCTGCTGATGACCGTCTGCGGCAACCCGCGGGCACGCGAAGGCACGATCACGTTCGAGGGCGAGGACATCACCCACAAGGACACGCACCACATCATGCGCAATGGCATCGCCATTTCGCCGGAAGGGCGGCGGGTCTTCAAGGACCTGACCGTTGCCGAGAACCTGATGATGGGCGGCTTCTTCGCCAAGCGCGATGAGATCCAGGCGGGCATCGACCACGTGTACGGGCTGTTTCCGCGCTTGAAAGAACGCGCCAGCCAACGCGCTGGCCTGATGTCGGGCGGCGAGCAGCAGATGCTGGCCATCGGCCGCGCGCTGATGACGCGTCCGCGCCTGTTGCTGCTGGACGAACCGACGCTGGGCCTGGCCCCGCTGGTGATCGCCCAGATTTTCGACATCATCCGCGAGATCCGCGAACAGGGCGTGACGGTGTTCCTGGTCGAACAGAACGCCAACAAGGCGCTGGGCGTGGCCGACCGCGGCTATGTGCTGGAAAACGGGCGCGTGGTGTTGCAGGACACCGGCGCCAACCTGCTGGTCAACGACCAGGTGCGCAAGGCGTATCTGGGCGGTTGATTGCTGTTCCCCGCGAAGGGAAATTGGGGCGCATTGGAAAATGCGCCTTTTTTTTCGCCTGTTTGGCGCGGGGAAGGGGCCGCGGGCTCAGGCCGCCAGCAGCTGTTCGGCCTGGTAATGCGCGATCGCGGCTCGCGCCAGCGCGTCGATGGAGTCGGTCAGCGTCACGCCCAGGCTTGGGCGCAGCGCGTGCGGCACTGCGAGGGGCAGTTCGGTGCAGCCCAGCACCACGGCGTCCGCGCCGCGCGCCTTGAGGCGGGCGATGCATTCGGCGGCTGGCGCGTAGGCGTCTTCCAGGCGATTGGCCTTGACCGCGCGGATCGAGCCCATGCAATAGCGTTCGACTTCGTCGTCGTCGGGCACGATGCACTCATAGCCTTGCGCTTCCAGATGCTGCTGATAGAGGCCCAGCTTGAGCGTGGCGGCGGTGCCCATCAGGCCGATGCGGCCGGCGGGCAGGCCCAGGCGGCGCAGGTCGTCGATGACGGCCTGGATGATGTGCAGCACGGGCAGGTCGGTGGACGCAGCGATCTGGTCGTACCAGAGGTGGGCCGTGTTGCACGGGATGGCGATGAGCTGCGCGCCGGCGTTCTGCAGAAAGCGCACGCCTTCCTGCATGTAGGGCAGAGGATTTTCGCCGCCCGCCATGTAGGCGCTGGACCGGTCGGGAATGCGGGGGTCGTTGCGCAGCAGCGTAGGGATGTGCTGCTGGTCGATCGCGGCGGGCGTCAATGCCGCCAGGCGCAGGGCAAAGGCGGCGCCCGCCATGGGGCCCATGCCGCCCAATACACCCAGGTAACAACCCTGGGAATAGCTGTTCACGTTATTTACTCCGAGCTAATGCCGTCCCGGGCGTCAAGACCTGGCCCGGGCGTTCGGCGCTGGTCCGTTCCCCGTCCCAGACCTGCCTGCCGTTGACCCAAACCGCTTGGATGCCCTGGCTTGCCTGAATGGGAGCTGAAAAAGTGGCCACATCTGTCACGGTGGCGGGATCGAACAGCACCAGATCAGCATGATACCCCTCCCGCAACAGGCCGCGCTCGGCGATGCCGTATTGGTCCGCGGCGAGGCCGGTCATTTTGTGGATGGCGGTTTCCAGCGTCAGCAGGCGCTGTTCACGCACCATGGCGCGCAGCACGTTGGTGAAGGTGCCCCATTGGCGGGGGTGCGGATGCGGATCGAAGGGCAGGCCGTCCGAGCCCACCATGGTCAGTGGATGCGAGAAGATGCGGCCGACATCGGCCGGATCCATCAGGAAATAGATGGCGCCGGCGGGCGCGAGCCGTGCGATGGCCGCTTCGTCGTCCAGGCCCAGTTCGGCCATGACTTCGCTGAAGTCGCGGCCGGTGGCTTCGGGGTAGCCCTTGGACCAGGTGATCATGGTGCGGCTGGCCAGGCGCGCGCGGTCCAGCCGCAACATGGTGGAGGTGGCGGGGTAGGGATGGCAATCCAGGCACACCGCCTGGGTGGCGGCGGCGCGGTTGATCAGGTCCAGGGTTTCGCGGCTGCGGCCGTGGTTGCGCTCGCCGGCCAGCTTGTGGTGCGAGAACACCACGCGGCAGTCGAGTTCGCGGCCGATCAGCAGCGCTTCTTCCATGGCCGCAACGATCTGGTCGGCCTCGTCGCGCAGATGCGTGGCGTAGACGCCGGGACGGCCGCGCAACGGCGCGCAGACCTCGATGATCTCGTCGGTGGGCGCCGCGCTGGCCGGCGGATAGAAGGTGCCGGTGGAAACGCCGAAGGCGCCCGCGTCCAGTGCCTCTTGCAGCAGCGCGCGCATGGCGGCGCGTTCGTCCGCGTCGGCGGCGCGCGAGGTGTCGTCCATGACCGCCACGCGCAGCGTGGTGTGGCCGACCAGCGGCGCCACGTTGACGGCGGCGGGCGTGGCGCGCAGTGCGTCCATCCAGGCGCGGAAGGTGCTGAAACGGAACAGTTCGGCCGGACCCAGCAGGTCCAGCGGCTGCGGGATGGCAGTGCCATCCAACGGGGCCAGGCTGATGCCGCAATTGCCGGTGACCACGGTGGTGATGCCCTGCGAGACCTTGGGCAGCATGTCCGGGTGCGCCAGCAGGTAGCCGTCGTCGTGGGTATGGGAGTCGATGAAGCCGGGCGCCAGTGTCAGGCCGCTGGCGTCGATGACGGGCACGCCGGCCGGGCGGGCGAATTCGCCCACCGCGGCGATGCGGCCGTCATGCACGGCCAGGTCGCCCTGGCGGGCAGGGCCGCCGGTGCCGTCGACGAGCGTGGCGCCCGCCACGATGAAGTCTGCTTGCAGCATGCGCGCGCTCATCAGTCGAGTTTCTCGATGCCGGCGCCGTCGATGATCTGTTGCCATTTGGCGGTTTCGCGGTCGATCAGCTGCTTGAAGTCGGCGGGCGAGCCGCTGGCCGGTTCGGCGCCCAGCGTGGCCAGGCCGGTGCGGACTTCAGGCGCCTGCAGCGCCTTCTGGATGGCGGCGTTCAGCGTGGCGACCACTTCCGGCGGAGTGCCCTTGGGCGCGACCACGCCGCCCCAGGCCACGGTTTCGTAGCCCTTCAGGCCGGCTTCGTCCAGCGTGGGCACGTCGGGCATCAGCGCCAGGCGTTTCAGGCTGCTTACGCCGATGGCGCGGACCTTGCCGCTCTTGACCAGCGGGGTCGCTTCCGAGGTGTTGACGAACAGGTAGTCCAGGCGGCCGCCCAGCAGGTCCTGGATGGCGGCGGGACCGCCGTTGTAGGGAATGAACATGACGTTGATCTTGGCCATGCTCTTGAAGAGTTCGCCGCCCATGTGGCCGGTCGTGCCCACGCCCGAGGCGCCATAGGACAGGCGGCCGGGTTCCTTGCGGGCGCGGTCGATCAGGTCCTGCACGCTCTTGACGGGGGAGTCGGCCGGTACGATCAGCGCGTTGTACAGGTCGAACAGATGGGCTACGGGCGTCAGGTCCGCGTCCACGTCGTAGGGCAGGCGCTTGAACAACGAACGGTTCACGGCCAGCGTGTTGATGTTGCCGTAGCCGACCGTGTAGCCGTCGGGCGCGGCGCGCTTGACCAGGGCGATGCCGATGTTGCCGGCGGCGCCGGGGCGGTTCTCGACCACCACCGTGGCGCCGGTGTCGCGCGCCAGCTGGGTCGTGATCAGGCGCGACAGCACGTCGGGCGAACCGCCGGCGGCCGAGGGCACCACGAAGGTGATGGGCTTGTCGGGATACGCGCCGGCGGTGGCGGCGGCCGACATGGCGGCGCCGAGCGCCAACGCGGAAAGGCCGCGGAAGAGTTTGCTACGCATGGTGGATTCCCCTCGGTTTTGTGGTGTTGAGGCGGGCAGGTTACACCCCGCGTCTCTGCGCGCCCTCATCGAAAAATGTCGAAAACCTATAATCGGGCGTTATCGGTTTGGCGCTGATTTGCCAGGGGAAAAAATGGATGAGCATGCCTATGCGGACGAGGTCGGACCCACTGCCGGACGGCCTTTGAACCTGCGCCAGATCGAGGTGTTCCGCGCCATCATGATGGCCGGATCGATCAGCGGCGCGGGCCGCATGCTGCACGTATCGCAACCCGCGGTCAGCCGCGTGCTGGCGCTGACCGAGAGCCGGTTGGGCTACAAGCTGTTCGAGCGCGTGAAGAGCCGGCTCTCGCCGACGGCCGAGGCGCGGCGGCTGTACGCGGAAGTGGAGCAGGTCTATGGCGGCATCCAGCGCGTGAACGACCTGGCTGCCAGCCTGGGCCAGTCGGGCGCGGGCATGCTGAAGATCGTCGCCAGCGCCAGTTTCGGGCAGCGCCTCATTCCGATGGCGCTGGATCGCTTCCGCGGCCGCAATGCGGACGCGCGCGTCGATTACCGCAGCGTGACCTTCGATGAGCTGGCTGCGTATTTTCTATCGGGCCAGGCGGACATAGGCGTCTCCATGCAGCCGCCCGATCATCCCAATCTGCGGTCCGTGCGCCTGGCGCGGGTGCCCATCGTCTGCGCGCTGCCTGCCGGGCATCCGCTGGCGGCGCGCGAGGTGGTGCGGCCGGAGGATTTCTCCACCGCGGCCTGGATCGGCTATCCGCGCGATACGCCGCTGGCGCGCGCGCTCAAGCCCTTCTTCGGCGAAGGGCCCGCTTGCGCGGCGGCGGTGGAAGTGCATTCGCCCGTGACCGCCTGTTCTTTCGTGCAGCAGGGATTGGGGCCGGCGCTGGTCGATGCCTGGTGCGTGACGCCGGACCAGGCCGCGCACATGGTCTTGCGCCCGATATCGCCGGCGGCCAGCGTGGATATCTGGGCCACGCATTCGAATCTGAGCGCGCCGCCCTTGCTGGCGCGGCGCTTTCTGGCGGCGGTGAAGAAAACGCTGGAAGAGGGGGAGCCGTGCGAACTGGCGCCCGGCGCTTCCAGCTGAGGGCTTGCGCCGGAGGGGCAAGCCCGGCCGGACCTTACAGGCCTTCGGCCTTGAGCGCGGCCTGCACGCCCTTGTCGGCTTCCATGCGCTTGAAGAACGCGGCCAGATTGTCCAGGCCCGACAGGTTCACTTCCTTGGCGTGCGCCCAGCGCAGCACCACGTACAGGTAGGCGTCGGCGATGGAGGGCTTGTCGCCCGTCAGGTAGGACTTGCCGGCGAGCTGTGCGTTCAGCTGCGCGAAGAGCTTGGTCAGCAGCGCGGAAGCCGAGCCGGCCAGCTCCTTCTGTGCGCCTTCGTCGCCGACGAAACGCGACGCACCGAAGATCATCGAGAAAGTCTTGTGGATGTCCGAGTTGATGAAGCCGAGCCAGCGGCGCACTTCGGCGCGCGAGCGCGGCGAACCGTCGCCCAGCAACTGCAGTTCAGGCGCGTGTTCAGCCAGGTACTCGAGGATCGCCGCGTTCTGCGTGACGGTCCAGCCGTCGTGCGCCAGGGCGGGCACGGCGCCCAGCGGGTTGACCTTCAGGAACTCCGGGCCCTTGAGTTCGTCGCGGCTCAGCTTGTGCGTTTCGTAGGGTTTGCCGATCCATTCCAGAACGATATGGGAAGCGAGCGAGCACGCGCCGGGCATGTAGTACAGTTTCATCAGATGGGGTCTCCTGAGAGCAAGGACGGGGATCTCCGTTCCTGGCCGATATGGTACGCCACCCGTTGCCGGAGATGCCCATGCCGTCACGTCCCGCCGCGATCACGCGCGCGCTGTTCCTGTCGTTCTCTTTGTGGCTGGCGCTGCCCGCGTCCGCGCAGCCGGGGCCCGAACCCGCATCGGTCCCGGCCCGCGTCACGGCCGTGGTGGGCGGACTCAATCATCCCTGGGCAATGGCCTTTCTGCCCGAGGGCGGCGTGCTCATTACCGAGCGTCCCGGCAACCTCAGGCTGCTGCGCATCCCGGGCGGCTTGTCCAAGCCGCTGGCCGGCGTGCCCAAGGTCGCGGCGCAGGGCCAGGGCGGCCTGCTGGACGTGGCGCTCTCGCCCGACTTCGCGCAGGACCGGTATGTCTATCTGTCCTATGCCGAGGCAGATGGTTCGAAGAGCGGCACCGCCGTGGGCCGCGGCAAGCTGTCCGCCGATGGTTCGGCGCTGGAGGATTTCCGCGTGCTGTTCCGGCAGCAACCGAAGCTGTCGTCGGGCCTGCACTACGGATCGCGCCTGGTGTTCGACGGCAAGGGCTATCTGTACATCTCGCTGGGCGAGAACAACCAGCGGCCCACCGCGCAGGATCTGGACAAGCTGCAGGGCAAGGTGGTGCGGCTGAAGGCCGACGGGTCGGTGCCGACCGACAATCCCTTCGTGGGCCAGGCCGGCGCGCGGCCCGAGATCTGGTCCTACGGGCATCGCAATCCCCAGGGCATGGCGCTCAACCCCTGGAGCGGCCAGCTCTGGGAAAACGAGCACGGACCGCGCGGCGGCGACGAAATCAACCTGGTCGAGCGCGGCAAGAACTACGGCTGGCCGCTGGCCACCCACGGCATCAACTACTCGGGCCAGCCCATCCCCGAAGCCAAGGCAGCGGAGCTGCCCGGCATGGAGCCGCCGCTCTACTGGTGGCCGAAGTCGCCGGCCATCAGCGGCATGGCTTTCTACAACGCGGACCGGTTCCCCGCCTGGCGCAATTCCGTGTTCATCGGCGCACTGGCCAACCAGAATCTCATCCGCCTGACCTTGGACGGCGACCGCGTGGTGGCGCAGGAGTGGCTGCTGACGGACCGCAAGCAGCGGATACGCGACGTGCGGCAAGGGCCGGACGGTTATGTGTACGTGTTGACGGACGCCTCGCCAGGCGAGTTGCTGCGCCTGGCGCCGGCCGAACAGGGAGAGTGAATGCCATGAAACCGTATGAGCTGATCGGGTCCGCCGGCTGCGGGTCCGCCATCGTCGAGATGGCGCTGGTACTGGCCAACGTGCCGCACACCTTGACGGACCTGCCGTACCTCAAGCCCGGCGCTGAGCGCGACAGGCTGCTGCAACTGAACCCGTTGGGGCAGGTGCCTACCCTGGTCCTGCCGGACGGCGAGATCATGACCGAGAGCGCGGCCATGATCCTGCATCTGAATGATGTGGCGCCCCAGGCCGGCCTGGCGCCCGCGCCCGACAAGCCTGAGCGGGCCCGGTTTCTGAATCTGCTGATCCGGCTGGTGGCGGCTATCTATCCCACGTTCACCTATGGCGACGACCCGCCGCAATGGACCACCGCAGGCCCCGCGGCCGAGCTGCTGAGGCAGCGCGTGCATACGCGGCGGACGGATATCTGGCAGGAGCTGGAACGCCAGGCTGGCGCTCCGCACATGCTGGGCCGGCGCTTTTCTGCGCTGGATCTGTACGTCACGGTGATGACGCATTGGCGTCCCGGGCCGGCGTGGTTCGCGTCCGAGTGCCCGGCGCTGACCGCTGTGGCGCGCGAGGCGGCGCAGGAGCCCAATGTGGCGCGCGTGCTGCAACGGCATTTTCCGCCGCCTACGGAGTAGCCGGGCGTCAAGCCTTGGTTGGTTTGCGGGTCCTGGACTTGGCCCGTGCTTCACGCAGGGCGATGTAGACGCCGCTGCCGGCGATGAAGAGCGCGCCCAGATAGGCATAGGCGTCCGGGGTCTCATGCCAGAAGACCCAGCCCAGGATGGTGGCCCAGATCAGCCCGGTATAGTCGAAGGGCGCAACCACCGAGGCGGGACCGATGCGGAATCCCTGGGTGATCAACGCCAGGCCCAGGGTGCTGAACAGGGCGACGGCGCCGAAGTACGGCAGATCCTCCATCGCGGGCTGCTCCCAGACCAAAGGCAGGGCGACCGCGCTACAGACCAGCTGGCCCAGCACGATGTAGAGCGTGGTCGTCAGCATGCCTTCGTTGCGGTTGATGCCGCGCGCCGTGATCATCATCACCCCATAAAGCAAGGCGGTGACCAGCGGAAGCAGGGTGGCCGCCTGGAACGTTGCGGCCCCGGGCCGCACCACGATCAGCACGCCGGCGAACCCGGCCAGCACGGCCAGCCAGCGCTTGCCGTCCACGCGTTCTTTCAGGACCAGCACCGATAGCGCCGTCACGAACAGCGGCGCGGCGAAGGCGATGGCGGTGGCTTCGGCCAGCGGCAGCGTGCGCAGGCCCAGATAAAAGCAATAGGCCGACACGACGTTGATGGCGCCGCGCGTCAGGTGCAGGCCAGGGTGCGCGGTGCGCAATACTCGCCGTCCGCCCAGCCACAGCGCCAGCGTGGCGACGAAAGGCAGGGCGATGAGCGCCCGCAGGAACAGGATCTGCAGCGGGTTGTAGTTGGCGCCAAGCCATTTGGCGTTGGCGTCGCTCAAGGTCAGGAAGAAAATGCCGCCCACCACGCAGGCGATGCCTGCTGCGGCGGATTGGGCCTGGGCGGCGGGAAGTACGGAAGAGGTGGACATCTACAGCCTGGGAGGGCGGCGGTTCGGGCCGCCCGAAAGGAAAGGAAGGGGGGAGGATTCAGCCTTGGGCGCGATAGGCCGCCAGGGCGACCATGCCCCAAGACGCCAGGAAGGCGACGCCGCCGAAGGGGGTAACGGCGCCCAGCCAATGCGTGCCCGTCAGGGACAGCACATACAGGCTGCCGCTGAACAGCACGATGCCGACGAACATCACGACGCCGGCCGCGGAAAGCAGGGACGAACCGTAGCGGGCGCCCAGCAGCGCGACGACGAACAGGCCCAGCGCGTGGATCAGGTGGTACAGCACGCCGGTCTGCCAGACGGACAGCAGTTCCGGCGTCAGCATGCGCTTGAGGCCGTGGGCGCCAAAGGCCCCCGCGCCCACCGCCACCATGAGATTCAACGCCGCAAGTATCGTCAGCTGCCGGTCCGTCATCGCCAGTCCTTATAAGTGTCTGATCAATCGTGTTACAGCCGCCTATGATATGCCCAAATCCCGCGCCTATCCGGAGGCATGGCATTGTTGGGGACGGATCTTGTGATGGTCTTTCCAAATGGGATATCATGAATTCAATTTGGAATTTCTGGTGCGTCCGCAGTCGTGGCGCCCAGACTTGCAGGAGTCAGGCCATGAGCGTAGCCGCCCTCGAAAAAAGTCCCGCCAAGCGTCCGTCCCGCCATGCGGCGGCGCGCGCCAAGCAGTTGTTCCGCAGCCTGGTCGACAGCCCCCTGGTCGACATGGCGCGCGACGTGCGCCGCGGCCTGCCTGCGCAGATGGTCGACGACGCGGCCGACTACCTGCAAGTGCCCAAGTCGGAAATCATGGCCATCACCGAGGTCAAGGCGGCCTCGCTGTCGCGCTGGAGCCGCGAAGGCCTGATGCTGCCGCTGGGCGAATCCGACCGCCTGGCCCGCGTCGCGCGGGTGGCGCGGGTGGCGCGCCAGGTTCTGGGCAGCGACGAAGAAGCCGTCGCCTGGCTGAACACGCCAGTGCCCGCCCTGGGCAACGTCAAGCCGCTGTCGCTGCTGACCTCCGACGCCAGCAGCCGCATTGTCGAGGACACGCTGGCGCGCGCCGCGGCGGGCGTCTACGCATGACGGACGACAGCGTTTCGATCTGGCGCATCGGGACTACCGCAGGCAAATACCGCGCCGACGACCTGAGCGGGGCGGGCGCCGCGGCCGTGGGCGGGCGCTACAACAGCCCGGGCACGGCGGTGGTCTATGCCTCGGCCAGCGTGGCGCTGGCGGCGCTGGAAACGGTGGTGCATTTTGCGGCCCGCGCGTCCGAACAGGCCAACCGCTATCTGATCGAACTGGCGGTGCCGCGCGCCGTACACGAAGCCCGCCAGGCGCTGAGCCTGACGCAGTTGCACGAGGACTACCCGTTCTGGGATGCCGTGCCCTTCGCGGAAGCGTCGCAGGCGGTGGGCGACAACTGGGTGCAGTCCGGCGTGTCGGCGCTGCTTGAACTGCCCAGCGCCATCGTGCCTTACCGGGGCGTGCCGGACTGCAATTTCCTGATCAATCCGGCGCACCCCGACGCCGAGCACATCGTAGTGGTGCGGCGCGAACGCTTCATCTACGATCCGCGCCTGCGCCCCGTCTAGTTCAGTCCGTCAGTACCGCGCGGCCCACGACCTTGCCGGCCCGCAGCGATGCCAGCACGCTGTCGGCCTCGGCCAACGCATGGCGGTGCACGGGCATGGGCGGCACCTTGCCGGCCCGCACCAGCTCCATCAGTTCCTGCAGTTCGGTCAGGTTGCCGACGTAGCTGCCGATGATGGACAGGGCTTTCATGGGAATCAGCGCGATGGGCCACGACGATGCGCCGCCGAACAGGCCCACGATGATCAGCTTGCCGCCCTTGGTCAGGAAGTCAAAGGCGAGCGAGGTAGTCGCGGGCGCGCCGACCAGGTCGATGGCGGCCTGCGCGGGTTTGCCGCCGGCCGCCTTGATGATCTGCTGCGCGGCGTCCGGCGCGGCGCCGTCGATGGCGGCGAGCGCGCCGGCTTCCAGCGCGGCCTGGCGCTTGGCGGGGTCGATGTCGACGACGATGGCGCCGGCGCCGCCCAGGGCCTTGATCAGCGTCAGGCTCATGAGGCCCAGGCCGCCCGCGCCGAAGATGACAACGGGGTGCGAACGGTAGATGTCCGGGCCAATTTTCTTCAGCGCGGAGTAGGTGGTGAGCCCCGAGCAGGCATAGGGCGCGATCTGCGCGGGATCGAGGTCGCCGATGTCGATCAGGTAGCGCGGGTGCGGCACCAGGATGTGGTCGGCGTAACCGCCAGCGCGGTGCACGCCCAGGCAGGCGGGCGCGGAGCAATGGTTTTCCATGCCGGCCAGGCAAGGCGGGCAGTTGCCGCAGCCGATCCAGGGGTACACCAGGTAGTTGCGGTCGGCCGACAGTCCCTGGGCATCGGGACCGGCGGAGACGACGGCGCCCACGGTTTCATGGCCCATGGTGAGCGGTAGCGAGACGCCACGGTCCTTCAACGACAGCGTGCGGCCCTGGCCCAGGTCGTAGCCGCCTTCCCACAAGTGGATATCGCTGTGGCAAACGCCAGCCGCGCGCACCTTCAGCAGCACCTGCGACCCTTGCGGCGTGGGCGTGGGCTGGTTCATTTCCTGCAAGGGCTCGCGGAAGTTCACGACGCAATAGCACTTCATGGGATGTCTCCTCCTGGGTGGTTTTACGGCCGGCCCGCGAGGCGGGCGCGGCGTGGCAAGGCTATTTCTTCACGGTCGGGCATTCACTGTCCGCCAGGGACACGAAGACCTTTTCGCCCGGCACCGTGGACAGGATGCGGTAGAAGTCGCCGGGGTACTTGGATTCGGCGGGCTTCTTCACTTCGACCAGATACAGATCCATGATGACGCGGCCGTCTTCGGGGCGCACCCGGGCATTCTTGATCAGTTTGGTGGTGATGGGCAACTCGCGCATCTTCTGGTTGACTGTCGCGCCGTCGAAGGTGCCGGCGGCCTGGGCGGCTTGCAGGTAATGGGTGGTGGCGACGTAGCTCAGGGCCTGCACGATGGAAGGCGCGCGCGTCACGCCCATCTTTTTCTGCCAGCGCTGGGTCCAGGCCCGGGTGTCTTCGTCCGCGTCCCAATAGAAACCGGTGGGGAAGGTCAGCCCTTGGGCCACGGGCAGGCCCATCGCCTGCACGTCGTTGATGAAGGTCAGGAAGGTCAGCATGCGCTGCTTGCCCCCGGTCAACCCGAACTCCTGGGCCTGCTTGATCAGGTTGACCAGGTCGCCGCCGGCGCTGGCCAGGCCCACCACGTCGGCCTTGGACGATTGCGCCTGCACCAGGAACGAAGCGAAATCCAGCGCGCCCAGGGGATGGCGCGTGCTGCCCAGCACCTTGCCGCCGGCCTTGTCCACGAAGCGCGAGGCGTTGGCTTCCAGCGATTTGCCGAAGACATAATCGGTGGTGATGAAGTACCAGGACTTGCCGCCGCTTTCGACCACGCTCTTGACCACGGCATTGGCCAGGGCATAGGTGTCGGGCGCCCATTGCGTGCTGAGATTGCTGCACTGCTTGCCGCTGAAGTCGCCGGCGAAGCCGCCGCTGATGAGGGCGGTTCCGCCTTTTTCGCGCGCCACGCCCTGGGCGGCCAGGCCCGCGGAGCTGGCGCCGCCGTCCACCACGGCCACCAGGCCTTGCGTGTCGAACCAGCGGCGGACCAGGGCCGAGGCCACGTCCGCCTTGTTCTGGTTGTCCGCGCCTATGACTTCGACGGTCTTGCCGGCGACCTTGCCGCCGAAGTCCTCGACCGCCATGCGCACGGCCATCTCGGAGCCCAGCCCGCCCAGGTCGGAATAGATGCCGGAGCGGTCGTTGGATACGCCCAGGCGAACCACGTCGGTTTGGGCTTGGGCCGCGCAGGCGGCCAGCGAGGCGGCCAGCGCCGCCAACAGGGGTTTGATACGCATCTGCTTGCCTCCCGGCCCGATGAGGGCCGAATTATTGGTGTCTCGTTGGGATGCTGTGTATCTGCTTGCGGGGCGCCAGTTCTCCATCTGGCCGAAAATTATTTCACATTGGTGAAAGAAAATTCTTGTGCAAGAATTTAGGTTCGCACATATGAAAAGTCAACATGGTGGATTTCCCAAGTCGAAGCGCGCTTGCGCCGGCTGGAGGAATGCCGCGCGAGGGGTAGACGCATGGAAGTGAAGCTCGTCGCAAGAACGCTGGAACTGATCGAACTGTTCGCCCAGGAGCGGCGGCCGATGCCGCTGACCGAACTGGCGCAAGGCCTGGGCGCGCCCATGTCCAGCTGCCTGGCGCTGGTGCGTACGCTGGTGGCGCGGGGCTATCTGTACGAGGTCCGGCGGCGCGCCGGTTACTACCCCACGCCCAAGCTGCACGCCTTGTGCGGGCTGATCCAATCGGGCGACCCCTGGATGGAACGGGTGCGTCCGCAGCTTGCCGCGCTGCGCGATGCGGCCAATGAAACGGTGATGCTGGGCAAGATCCAGGACGGCGCGGTGCTATTTCTGGACATGGCGGAATCCACGCACCCGGTGCACTACGCGACCCGACCCGGGGTGCGGCGGCCTTTGCATACCAGCGCCGTGGCCAAGGCGATTCTTGCGCGGCTGGGGTCGGCCGAGCGCGAGAGCATCCTGGAGGATGTCGGGTACGAACGCTATACGGATCGCACGCTGCTCACGCGCCAGGCGCTGCTGGATGAAATCGAGCGGACGGCGGCCAGGGGCTGGGCCGAGAACGCCGGCGAAAGCGTGGCGGACCTGACCGGGCTGGCGGTGGCGCTGGATCTGGGCGGCGAATGGTACGCGCTGTGCATGGCGGGACCCACGTCGCGCGTTGCCGAGAGGCGCGCAGAGAACCTGCGCTTGTTGAGCGAGACGGCGGAAGCGATCCGTCTCGGCCGGGAAGCTTAGGGGCCGCGCAAGCGGCTCAGGAACCGCGGCGCATCAGGGTCGACTTGCCGAACAGGCTTTCAATGAGGTCCACCGCCAGTTCCGCGGTCTTGTTGCGCACATCGAAGGCCGGGTTCAGTTCCACCACGTCCAGCGAGCGCATGAGGCCGGTATCGGCGATCATTTCCATGCATAGCTGGGCCTCGCGGTAGGTGGGGCCGCCGGGGACGGTGGTGCCCACGCCGGGCGCGATCTCCGGGTCCAGGAAGTCCACGTCGAAGCTCACGTGCAGGTGCGTGTCGGCGTCCAGCCCGGCCAAGGCCGCTTCCATGGTGGCGCGCATGCCCATTTCGTCGAGGTAGCGCATGTCGAAGACTTCCAGGCCGGCCTCATGCACCAGGCGTTTTTCGCCCTGGTCCACGCTACGGATGCCGATCTGCCGCACCCAGCCCGGCTCGATGTCGGGAGTCTGGCCGGACAGGCCCGTGATCTGCGCCGGGCCGTAACCGCACAGGCAGGCCACCGGCATGCCGTGGATGTTGCCCGTGGGGGTGAGCGCGTTGGTATTGAAGTCGGCATGGGCGTCCAGCCACAGCACGCGCAGCTTCTTGCCCGCTGCGCGGCAGTGGCGCGCGACCGCGCTGATCGAGCCTATGCCCAGGCAGTGGTCGCCGCCCAGCAGGATGGGCAAGCGGCCCTGGCTCAATTCCTCGTAGACGGCATCGTGCACCGCACGGTTCCATGCCGCGACTTCGTCCAGGTGGCGGTAGCCGTCCGTAGGCGGCAGCCAGGGATTGGCGGGGCCGTAGAGGTTGCCGCGGTCGGTCACCTGGAAGCCCTGGGCCTCGATGACCGGGCCCAGGTCCGCCACGCGCAGGGCTTCTGGCCCCATGGACGCGCCGCGCGCGCCGGCGCCGATGTCGGTGGGCGCGCCGATCAGGGTGATGTGGTGGGGCAGGTTGGCGGTGTTCTGCAAGTCGCGGACTCCGGTAGGGTGCATCAAGTGGCGGATAGTACCGCGCTCAATTGATCGCAGGCCCAGTCGATCTGCTCGCGCGTCACGATCAGGGGCGGCGACAGGCGCAGCGTGTGGCCGTGCGTGTCCTTGACCAGCATCCCGCGTGCCTGCAGGCGTTCGCACCACAGGCGCGCGCCGCCGGCATCGGCCTCCAGCTCCACGGCCAGCATCAGGCCGCGACCGCGCACTTCGCGCACGGGGCCGGGCAGGGTGCGCAGGCGGTCCAGGAAGTAGGCGCCCATGGCGGCCGCGTTTTCGATCATGCCTTCCTCGGTCAGCACGCGCAGCGCGGCGCGCGCGATGGCGCAGGCCAACGGGTTGCCGCCGAAGGTGCTGCCGTGCTGGCCGGGCTGGAACACGCCCAGCACGTCGGCGTTGGACAGCACCGCCGACACGGGGTAGAAGCCGCCCGACAGCGCCTTGCCGATCAGGGTGACGTCGGCTTCGATGCCTTCGTGCTCTTCGGCCAGCAGCTTGCCGGTGCGGCCCAGGCCGGTCTGGATCTCGTCCAGGATCAGCGTGATGCCGCGTTCGGTGCAGCGCTGGCGGACCCGAGCGAAATAGCCCGCAGGCGGCAGGACCACGCCGGCTTCGCCCTGTATCGGTTCCACCAGGAATGCCACGGTGTTGGGCGTGATGGCGGCGTCGAAGGCGTCGTAATCGCCGAAGGGAACGATCTTGAACCCCGGCGCGAACGGCCCATAGTGGCCGTAGGCGTCGGGATCGGTAGAGAAGCCCACGATGCCCAGCGTGCGGCCATGGAAGTTGTTGGCGCAGACGATGATCTCGGCCTGGTTTTCCGGCACGCCGCGCACTTCGTAGCCCCATTTGCGCACGGCCTTGATGGCGGTTTCCACGGCTTCCGCGCCGCTGTTCATGGGCAGGATCTTGTGCGCTCCGGTCAGGCGCGCCAGGTCTTCATAGAACGGCGCCATCTGGTCGTGGCGGAAGGCGCGCGAGGTCAGCGTGAGCTTCTGCGCCTGCTCGGCCATCGCGGCCAGGATGGCGGGATGGCAGTGCCCCTGGTTGACGGCGGAATAGGCCGACAGGCAATCCAGGTACTTGCGGCCGTCCACGTCGTAAAGCCAGACGCCGCTGCCGCGCGCGATGACCACATCCAGTGGGTGGTAGTTGTGCGCGCCGAGCTGGTCTTCGACGCGGTCGCGGTGGCTGGCGGCGGAAGGTGCGCCGGGCTGATTGTTCAATACCGCGCTCATGAGCGTCTCCCGAGGAGGTATTGCAGCCATCTTAGCGCCGCAATCCGGTCCGCGGCATTGCCATTGCGTGACAAAGGCCATTGCCGGGCGACGCCGCGGGCTGCTGCACAATAGAGGCTGCGCGGGGCGATGCCCTGTTTTCCTACCTGGATGGTTCTCATGTTGTTGCACAAACTGCTACTGAAATTCACCCGCTGCGCGGCCGCGGCCGGGTTGGCGCTGGCCTGCGCCTCCGCCGCCATGGCGCAGGACAAGCCGCTGCGCATCGGCGTGATCCCCAGCGTGGCCAATGCCGCCACCGAGATCGCCATCGCCCAGGCCAGGAAAGAGGGCCTGGAGGTCAAGCTGGTGGAGTTCAACGATTGGGTGCTGCCCAACATCGCGGTCGCCGATGGCTCGGTGGACGCGAACTTCTTCCAGCATGAACCCTTCCTGGAACTCTTCAACCAGCGCCGCGGCGCGGACTTGAAGCCCATCGCCTACGGCTATTCCACCACCATCGGCCTGTTTTCCAAAAAGCTGAAGAAGGGCGACGCCGTGCCTGACGGCGCGACCATCGCGGTGCCGAACGACCCGGTCAACACGGGCCGGGCGCTGTTGCTGCTGGAATCCATCGGCCTGATCAAACTCAAGCCCGGCGTGGCGCACCAGGCCGCGCTGGAAGACGTGGTGTCCAATCCCAGGAAACTGAAGTTCGTGCAGATCGAAGGCTCGCAGTCGGCGCGCACGTTCGACGACGTGACCGCGTCCGTCACGTACACCACCTTCGCCAAGCAGGCCGGCTTGAACGAGAAGGACGGCCTGGCCTTTGACAACACCGATCCGGCCAATGTGCGGCGCTATGCCATCCGCTGGGTGGCCACGCCGGCCGGCGCGCAGGACCCGCGCCTGTTGAAGTTCATCTCGATCTACCAGAACTCGGCCGAAGTGAAGGCCAAGCTGCGCAGCTTTTATGGCGATCTGATCGACTTTCCCTGGTAACGGGGCGCGGGGGCCTGGGCATTGACGATTCTTGGCAGTTCGGCTCAGGGATAGCTCGTATACTGGCCCCAATTTTCCTCCCGCCCGGAGATGAGGCGCCGTCTTGGCTGCGCCGCAGGGCGCGCCCTCTACTCTCGAGCCCCACGCCATGCGTATTCCATCGCCCGACGATGCCGCCCATGCCCAGGTCCTGCCCGTCGATGACGGCCGCATCCTGGCCGCGGCCAGCGCGATTCTGGCGGCGGGGCCGCAGGCCGGCTTTTTCGAAACGCTGGTCAGCCGCGCGGCCGCGGACATGGGCGTGGACTACGCCTGGGTGCGGCTGCAGGACGCCAGCGGCGGGACGGACCTGATCGCCAGCGCCAGTTGCGGCGCTGGCCTGGCGGCTGGTCCCGCGGGCGCGGGTGACGCCTTGCACGCACGGCTGGCGGATCAGACCTCGCATGTCTGCCTGCATGACACGCCGCAAGACAATCCCTGGCTGGCCGAAGCCCGCGTGCGGGCCTGGGTGGCGCGTACGCTTTTCGACGCGAACGGGGTCGCCTGCGGTCACATCGCTTTCCTCTTCAGGCGCGAACTGGCCGATGCGTCAGCCTACGTCAGCGCGCAAGCGATACTCGCCAGCTTCGCGCAGCACGCTGTGCTGGACGCCGCCGCCCGCGAGCGCGAGCTGGCGCGGCTCAACGAAGTCATCGCGCAGTTCGGGGCGCTGTTCCGGTCGGCGCCGGTGCTGATCAACGCCTTCGACCAGGACGGCCGCTGCACCTTGTGGAACGACGCCTGTGCGCGGCGCTTCGGCTGGTCCGAAGCCGAGATCAAGCTGAGCCTGAACCCTTTTGCGCTGTTCTACCCCGATCCGGCCGTACGGGATCGTGCGATGGACAGCGTCGTCGCGCGGCCCGACCGCTCGTTCCGCGAATGGCAGCCGCGCACGCGCGACGGCGAGCAATTGTCGGTGCTTTGGTCCAACGTCAAGCTGCCCGACGGCAAGGTTGTGAACCTGGGCATGGACGTCACCGAAAGCCGGCGTGCGGAAGCCGCCCTGGAGCGCATGGCCCGGGTGGATAGCCTGACCGACTGCTGGAATCGCGCCGAAATCCTCAAGCGGATGGAAGAGCGCCTGGCCGACGTCCGCCGTGGCGCGGGCGGTCCGACCACCGCGCTGATGCTGGACCTGGACTACTTCAAGCAGGTCAACGACCGCTATGGACATCTGGGGGGCGACATCGCTTTGCGGCATTTCTGCGATCAACTGCGCGCCTGTCTGCGCGAGGGCGATTCCGTGGGTCGGCTGGGCGGCGAGGAGTTCCTGGTGCTGCTGGCGGACGCCGATGCGGCGGTGGCGCGCGCGATCTGCGAGCGCCTGCGCACCAGCCTGCGGCAGCATCCGGCGGATATCGATGGGGCGGTGGTGACGCTGTCGGTCAGCGGCGGCATTGCGGGCTTTCTGCCCGGCGATGCCACCGCCTCGGACGTGCTGCGCCGTGCGGATTTCGCGCTTTATCAAGCCAAGCGGTCGGGCAGGGATTGCGCGGTGGAGTATCGGAACTGATCGACGTTGCTGCCGCCAGCCTATGGCATTCAGGCAGCCGCCCGGCCGCGCGCCGAGCGCCGGCCATTGAGCCGCCAATGCAGGCCCACCGCCGCGGCAGCCAGGGCGCAGGCCGCGGCCAGGCCCAGCGCTTCGAATCCCGCGTGGGTGTAGATGGTGCCGGCGATCGCGGTACCGACGCTTGCGCCCAGGTAGGTGGTGCAGGTGTTCAGCCCCAGCACCGCGCCGCGCTCTTCGGGCCGGGCGCGCGACAGCAGCAGCACCAGCAGGTTTAGGCTCAGCTGCGAGGCCGCGCCCCATAGCGTGGCGATGGCCAGCACCGCGCTCAATGCATGCGCGGCCGGCAGCAGCCCCAGATACACCAGCGCGATCACGCCCAGCGCCAACGGCAGGGCGCGGCGCGGCCCCAGCCGCTCGATCAGCGGCGCGCCAGCCACCCCCGCCAGCAGGAACCCCGCTCCGTAGGCGAAAGCGATGAAGCCCACCTGTCCTGCAGACAGCGCGAGCAGGCCGCGCACGTGGTCCGCCAGGAAGGCGTAGACGCCATAGAAGGCCGACGAGAACGCCAGGCAGCCCAACAGCAGGGCGGGCACGTCGCGGTAGGACAGCGGCGCCAGCAGGCGCGACAGGCGCAGCGGCGCGGGATTCCCGGCGCGGCGTTCCGGCAGCTTGCGTAGCCCGAGCACGGCAATGGCGGCGCAGAGCGCCAGCGTGGCGTAGGTGGCGCGCCAGCCCACCGCGTCGGAGATGAGCGCGGACAGCGGTACGCCCGCCACCAGCGACACCGACCAGCCCGCGATGACGCGTCCCAGGGTGCGCGCCTCCTGGCCAGGCGGTGCGATCAGCGCGGCAGATCCATAGGCGGCGGGCAGGATGACGCCCGCCGCGGCGCCCGCCAAGGCTTGCGCCAGCGTCAGCACAAGCCAGTGCGGCGCGCAGGCGGACAGGATCAACGCGGCGATCAGGACCGCCATCGCGCCCAGCAGCGAGCGGCGTACGCCGATGCGGTCGATGCGCGCGGCCAGGAAGAAAGCGCTGGCGGCCGTGGCCGCGCCATAGGCGGAAATGGCGGTGCTGATGGTCAGCGGCGAGGTGGAAAAGGAGCGCGCCACGTCGCTCAGGATGGGACTGAGCGCCAGGCCGTTGGAGCCTACGACGCTGACGGCGAACATCAGGGCGGGGACGGAAGAGGCGGGGCGGGCGCTGCGGGTGCTACGGTTCTGCATCGCGAAATTTTATTGGAATAAAATAAGGGTTAACGCTTATATTTCCTTATTCCGTAAAAGTTCGAATGCCGTTCGGCAGAACCTGATTCCAATGCCTGATCTTGATGACCGCGACCGAAAGCTGTTAACGCTGCTGGCCGACGATGCCTCCCCCAGCTACGCCGAATTGGGCAAAATGCTGAACCTCTCCGCCCCGGCCGTGCATGAACGGGTCAAGCGCCTCAAGCGCGATGGTCTGATCAAGGGCATTGCCGCCAAGCTGGACGGCGCGCGCATCGGCCGGCCGCTGCTGGCCTTCGTGCACGTGGACACCAACAACTGGACCATTACGCAGCAGGTGCTGGGGCTGGCCGAGCTGACCGAGGTGGAAGAGATCCACACCATCACCGGCAAGAGCGCCATGCTGCTGAAAGTGCGCGTGCGTGATACGCAGGCGCTGGAGGCGCTGCTGGCCCGCATCCATCAGATCGACGGCATCACCAACACCACCAGCGACATCGCCCTGACCAGCTATCTGGAACGCGGGCCCTTGCCGGACAACGGCTGAGCCGCGCCGTTCAGGCCGCGCGCAGCCGCAGGCGCGTGATCTCGGAGGGTGCGCCCAGGCGCTTGGGCGGTCCCCAGTAGCCCGTGCCGCGGCTGATGTAGATCCACATCTTGCCCAGGCGATGCAGGCCGGCCGTATAGGGCTGCTGGAAGCGCACGAAGAAACCCCATGGGAAGAACTGTCCGCCATGCGTATGGCCGGACAGTTGCAGGGTATAGCCGAGTGGCTCGGCCGCCGCCGCGCTGCGCGGCTGGTGCGCCAGCAGTATCCGGGGCATGGCGTCGGCGGGCGCGCCCGCCAGCGCCGCTTTTGGATTGCTGCGATGCTGCGGATCGAACGAGCCGGCGCTGTAGTCGGTGATGCCCGCCACCACCACGGGCAGGCCGGCGGGGTGGATGACCACGTGCTCGTTCATCAGCACGCGCAGCCCCATGCGGCGGAACTCGGCGATCCAGGGCGTGGCGCCCGAATAGTATTCATGGTTGCCGGTCACCAGATAGACCCCATGGGGCGCGCGCAGCTGGCCCAGCGGGCTGGCCTGTGCGGAAAGCTGCTCGACGCTGCCGTCGACCACGTCGCCGGTGATCGCAATCATGTCCGGCAGCTGTTCATTGACGGCGTCGACGATGGCCTGCACGTAGCGCTTCTTGATGGTCGGGCCAACGTGGATGTCGCTGATCTGCACGATGGTGAAGCCGTCCAGGTCGGGCGCGAGGCCGGCGATGGGCACGTCCACATCGACCACGCGCGCCCGCCTGCGGGCGTTGTACAGGCCGACCAATGTTCCGGCGAGGGCCAATATGGGCACAGCCCAGGCGCTGACCCGGCGCAACGTGATCCAGGGCAGATCGGCGCCGATGAGCAGATCCGCCAGCCACGCGGCCAGCAGCAGGGCGTCGCGCAGCACCGTCAGCACGAACAGCGACGAAAACAGGCCCATGGCGAACAGCCCGACCCAGGCGATGCGGTCGCCCCAGGGCGGGTGCACGGACGAACGCCCCAGCATCCCCAGCGGGATCAGGATGCAGGACAGCAGCAAGGCAAGAATGGCGGCGGCGGAACCCGCTCCGCCCAATTGGGCGTCGGGGATCAGGCGGGCGCCCACGTAGACGTGAGCCAGGGCGCCCAGGGTCAGGAAGCGCAGGAAGAATGAGGATTGGCGTAGGGACACGGCGGCTCTGGGGCGCGCCAGGCCGGGAGCAGCGGCGCGCGGGGCAAGGGAACCGCCATTCTATGCCGGGTGCGGATACTCCCGCACGAGCAAATCCGGTCCCATCTCCTGTACATGGTTGATGCCCAGCATCGCCATGTTGCGGTCGACCTCGGCGCGCAGCAGGCCGATGGCGTGCGATACGCCGGCCTCGCCGCCGACTGCGGCCGCATAGTTGAAGGGCCGGCCGACGAAGACGAAGCTCGCGCCCAGCGCCAGGGCTTTGAGCACGTCGCTGCCGCGGCGCACGCCGCTGTCCATCATCACGGTCATGTTGCCGGCGGCCTCGGCGACGGCGGGCAGGGCGCGCAGCGGCGAGACCGCGCCGTCCAATTGCCGGCCCCCATGGTTGGACACGATGATGCCGTCGGCGCCGTGCTGGCGCGCCAGCGCCGCGTCCTGCGGATGCAGGATGCCCTTGATGATCAGCGTGCCTGGCCATTGGCGGCGGATGCGCGCCACATGTTCCCAGCTGAGGTGATCGCGCGCGCTGAAGTCGCGCAGCACCGACGACGACACGATCGGCGCGCCGCGCGTGGCAAAGGAGTTCTCGAAATGCGGCATGCCATGGGCCAACAGCGTGCGCATGAACGTGCCGGCCAGCCAGCGCGGCCGCGTCAAGCCATCCCAGGCCAGGCGCAGGCTGGGCTTGAGCGGGGTGGAGAAGCCGGTGCGCACGTTGTTCTCGCGGTTGGCCGACACGGGAATGTCCACCGTCAGCACCAGGGTTTCGTAGCCGGCGCGGCGGGCGCGTTCGACCAGTGCGTCGATGCGCTGCGGATCGCCAGGCAGATAGGCCTGGAACCAGGTGCCGGGCGCTGCGCGGATGACGTCTTCCAGCGGGATCAGCGAGGTGCCGCTGAGGATGGCGGGTATGCCTTGCTCACGCGCGGCGCGGGCCAGCACGATGTCGCCGCGGTAGGCCGACAGCGCGCTGATGCCCATCGGAGCAATGCCGAAGGGCGAGGCATAGCGGCGGCCGAAGAGTTCGGTTTGCTGCGTGCGGCGCGACACGTCCACCAGCACGCGCGGCGAAAACGCGTACTGCGCAAAGGCGCTGCGGTTGCCGCGCAGGGACTGGTTGTCTTCGGCCGCGCCTGCGACGTAGCCGAAGATCGGCCGCGGCAGGCGGCGTTTCGCCGCCGCCTCGAAGTCGTCCAGCGACAGCATGCGCGCCAGCGCGCGCGGCAAGGGGCGGTCGGCCGAGGCGGCGCGGGGACTGGCGGAGGACGAGAGCAGGGATGTCATGGCGGGCCGGCAAAAGCCCGTAATCTAGCAACGCCGATTCATCGCATAAAGCGAATAAAACCAGACATCCAATTTCGAATAAATCGAATATTTGCGGAGAAAACTACGCAGGCAGCGCCATCAGTTCGCCCATGCGCACCGGACCCAGCACGGCAGGCGTGTCGGCCCAGCGGATCTGGTTGGGACCGAACAGCACGATGGCGGTGGAGCCCAGCTTGAAGCGGCCCATTTCCGCGCCCTTGGCCAGGTGGATCGGGGCGCGCGCCGCGTCGTCGTAGCGGGTGGCTTTCACGCGGCGCTTGTGCGGCGTGACCAGGCCGGCCCACACCGTCTCGATGGACGCGACGATCATGGCGCCCACCAGCACCAGGGCCATCGGTCCGTGCTCGGTGTCGAAGATGCAGACCACGCGTTCGTTCCGCGCGAACAGGCGCGGCACGTTGCGGGCGGTCAGCGGGTTGACCGAGAACAGGCGGCCGGGTACGTGGATCATTTCGCGCAGGGTACCGGCGACCGGCATGTGCACGCGGTGGTAATCCTTGGGCGACAGATAGACGGTGGCGAATTCGCCGCCCTGGAACGGGGCCGCGCGTTCGGCGTCGCCGCCCAGCAGGTCGGCCAGGCCGTAGCTATGGCCCTTGGCCTGGAAGATGCGGCCATGTTCGATAGCGCCCATCTGGCTGATGGCGCCGTCGGCCGGACACACCACCGAGCCCGGCTCGTCGTCCAGGGGCCGCGCGTCTTCTTTCAATGCCCGCGTGAAGAAGTCGTTGAAGCAGTCATAGGCCAGCGGGTCTTCCTGCAGCGCCTCGCGCATGTCCACGCCATAGCGGCGGACGAAGCGCGAAATCATCCAGTTCTTGACCGCGGGTTCCCGGCAGTCGGATGCGTACCCGAAGAGCCGCGACACCAGGTGGTGAGGGGCAAGATACTGGCTGGCGAGGAATAGTTGGTCTTTGATCGGCATCTAGGAGCGCTGAGAAATTACCCCGCGGCCGGCCGCGGCACGGGCCGGCCCGCAAGGGGCCCGCCTTCAGGCCCGGGACTGGCCGCGTCAAAAAACGTCGTCCCGCGTTGCAGCGGGACGATGTGGTGATGAGCAGAGGGGTGAATTCTACCGCTTTCAGGCGCACTTCAGGCATATGAATGCGCGCATGCGCCGCCGGGCGCAAGGGCGCGACATTGCAGGCACGCCAGCCGCTACAGCTCCAGCACGATGCGCTTGCCCTGGGCGCGGGAGCAGCAAGCCATCATGCGGGTGCCGGCCTCGCGTTCGGCGCGGGTCAGCACCACGTCGCGGTGATCGACCGCGCCGCCCAGCACGCGCACCTCGCAGGAGCCGCAGAGACCTTCCTCGCAATCGCTCTGCACGTCGATGTTGGCGCTGCGCAGCGCGCTCAGCAGCGTCTGGTCGGCAGGCACTTGCACGACGATGCCGGAGTCCTTCAGCTCGGCCTCGAAGGCGTGTTCCTTGGACGGGTCCAGCGTGGCGAGCGTGGAATGGAAGTGCTCCACGCGCAGGCTGTCCTCGGGCCAGGCGGCGCAGGCGGCTTGCAGGGCATCCAGCATGCGCTCGGGGCCGCAGGCGTAGATCTGGACGCCGGCCTCGGGACGGGACAGCAGGGCGGCGAAGTCGTTGCGGCTGCCTTCCTCGCTGACATGCAGATGCAGGCGCGCGCCATGCAGCTGCAGCAGTTCGTCCAGCATGGCCATGCAGGCGCGCGAGCGTCCGCTGTAGTGCAGTTCGTAATCCAGGCCCAGCTCGCGCGCGCGGCGCGCCATGGCGCTGATGGGCGTGATGCCGATGCCGCCGGCGATGAGGATCAGACGTTTGGCGCTTTCGTCCATGCGGAAATGGTTGCGCGGGCCGCGTGCGCGCACGATGCTGCCCGCGCGCAGGTGCTGGTGGATCCAGGCGGAACCGCCGCGGCCTGCCGTTTCCTTGAGCACGGCGATCTCCAATGCATTCGCGGCGGCCGGATCGCCGCAGAGCGAGTACTGGCGCGACAGGCCAGTGTCGCCGCATTCGACGTCGATGTGCGAGCCGGGCGTCCAGCGCGGCAGCGGCTTGCCGTCAGGCGATTCGAGCCTGATGCGCGCAATGCCGTCGGCCGCGGCCGTGACCTGCGTCACCACCAGCTTGCGGCTGATCGCGTGGGTCGAGGGCTCGCCGATGCGCACCGGCTGCACCTGATCCAGCAGGGCGGCGTCGCGGCGCTCGGGGTTGTCGGCCGGGTTCCATTCCACCCACAGATGCTCGGGGCCGCGGAACGAGGTGTTCGGCACGTAGGTGAACTGCTGTTCGGCCAGGCGCATATGCGGCAGGCGGCGGGTCAGCTCTTCCAGGAAGATCTGCATTTCCATGCGCGCCAGGTTCTTGCCCATGCACTGGTGCGCGCCATAGCCGAAGGTCAGCTGGTCGCTGGCGTTGTCGCGGCGGATGTCGAAGAAGTCGGCGTCGGCGAAATGGCGTTCGTCGTGGTTGGCCGACGAGGACACGATCAGCAGCTTGGCGCCCGCGGGAATCGCCACGCCGGCGATCTCGGTGTCGCGCGTGGCCAGGCGGCGCCAGGCCGCGACCGAGCCGTTGTGGCGCAGGCATTCCTCGACCGCGTTGGGCAGCAGGCCGGGGTCCTCGCACAGTTCGCGCCAGGCGTCGGGATGCTGCAGCAGCAGCTTGATGGCGTTGGCCGAGGCGTTGGCGGTGGTCTCATGCGCCGCGACGATGCCGGCCATCATCATCGAATGCAGGTACGAGTCGGTGACGACTTCGGGATGGTCCTTCTGCTTGCGGATGCCGTACTGCATCCAGCCCGGGGCATCGGGATCCTGGCGCATCTTGTCCAGAATCTTGCCCGCCAGTTGCCAGAAATTACCTACCGCATGCGCCACCGCCACCTGTTCTTCCGGCTTGGGCCGGCCCCAGGTATTGACGGTGTGGGCGATGGAGTACTGGCGCAGCAGATCCATGTCCTCCTCGGGCACGCCCAGGAAGTGCAGGGCGACGGTCAAGGGCACTTCCCACAGCATCTGGTCGACCAGGTCGGCGCGGCCGTCGTTGATGAAACGGTCCACATACTCGCGCGTCAGGCGCCGCACCATGGGTTCGTGGTGCTTGAGTTCGTCCGGCGTGAACGGATCCATCAGCACGCGGCGGCGCGGCATGTGGGCCGGTTCGTCCTCGTTGACCAGGGTGCGGTTCATCGCGTAGCCGTAGCTGGCCAGCACTGCGTTGGCCTCGGGGCCGGTCGGCGTGATCTTTTCCAGCGCGATGGAGGGGCTGTAGGTGTGGTTGTCGCGGAACACGGCCTTGATGTCGTCGTAGCGCGTGACCACCCAATAGCCCAGCTTGGGGCTGTAGAACACGGGTTCCTGTTCGCGCGCCCAGCGCACGTACTCGGGCGGGTCCTGCTGGTAGCCGTCGCCGAACGGATCGAATTCCGCGGCGCGCGGGCTGACCGGACAGCCTTGGGCACGCGCCAGCGCGGCATGGTCGATGGGACAGCCGCCAGTACTGGCGGGCGCGGGGGTTGCAGGGGTGGTTGGGTGGCCCATGTCGTCGCTCCGGATTACAATTGCGTAAATCATATACGCATTGCGTAATTATTCAATTGGGGTAATCTCCGGGCTGCATCCGCAGCCGCCTGGCAGCTCCCAACCCGCGTCCATGACCCAGACTCCCGCACCTTCGTCCGTCCCCGCCCAGACTACCGACGCGCCCCGGCCGCGCGAACGGCGCCAGCGCGTGCAGGCCGCTGAAACCGGCATGGCGGTGCTGAAGGGGTTGGGCCGGCTGGGCGGCCGTGCCAGCCTCACGCTGCTGGCCGCGCAGGTGGACGAAAGCCCCGCCAAAGTGCACCGCTACCTGGTCAGCCTGATGGAAGAGGGCCTGGTGGCGCAGGATGCCGCCACTCAACAGTACTACCTGGGACTGGAAGCGATGCTGCTGGGCCTGGCCGCGCTGCGCCAGGCCGATCCCATCCGCCTGGCCGAGCCCAGCCTGGTGCGCCTGCGCGAAGGCCTGGAAGTGACCTGCTTCATCGCGGTCATGGGCAACAAGGGGCCGACCATCGTGCGCTTCGAAGAACCGGGCCTGCCGGTGACGGTCAACGTGCGCATGGGCTCGGTGCTGTCCATGCTGTGGTCCGCCACCGGGCGGGTGTTCCTGGCCTTGCAGGACGATGCGCGGGTGCGGGCACTGGCCGAGGCCGAACTGGCTCGTGCGCCCGCCGACATGCGGGCGTTGCTGGACGCCCCCGACCCCATCGGCCGCCTGCGCCGCCAGGTGCTGGCCGAGGGCTGCGCCACGGTGCGCGACACCAATCTAAAGGGCATCAGCGCGGTGTCGGCGCCGCTCCTGGACCACAACGGCCGCCCCTGCGCCGCGCTGACTGCGCTGGGCGCGACGGGCGGATTCGACGCCTCGGCGGACGGCCCGATCGCGCAGGCGGTACGGCGCGAGGCCGAAGCCGCCAGCGTGCTGCTGGGATATCAGGCGCCTGGGGTCGGCGCGGTCTGAATCGCGCCTGCCGACAAGCCGCGCAGCCACGCCATCGCCGCCTGTACCACGGGCATGCCGGCCGTGTTGCGGTTGACCACGGCGCCGATGGCGCCGAAGTTGGCGTCCAGCCGCAGCGGCAGCACGATCACGCTGCCTTGGCGTTCGCAGTAGCGCGCAATCGCCTGGGGCAAGGCAGCCAGGCGATCGTCCTGGGCCAGCAGGGCCAGGGTGGCCAGCAGCGAATTGGACTGGATACTGGAAACTGGTGCGTGCGCGCCGGCATGCACGAAAGCCTCGTCCAGACGCTCGCGCATCATGGTGGCTTCCAGCGGCAGCACCCAGGGCCAGCGCGCCAGTTCGGCGGCCGCGAGCGCCTCGCTTGCCGCCAGCGGATGGCCGGGGCGCGCCACCACCAGGATAGGTTCTTCGTGCAGGCGGATCACCTCGCAGTCCGCGGGCAGCAGGCGGCTGCCCAGGCGGCCCAGCACGATGTCCAGCTCGTCGCGCGCCAGCTTGTCCATGAGTTCGCCGAGCGCGCCTTCCACCAGTTTCACTTCCAGCCGCGGCGCCAGGCCCAGCAGATGGGCGATCAGTTGCGGCGCCAGATGGGGCGCGGCCGAGGGCAGGGTGCCCAGGCGCAGCAGGCTGGCGCCGCGTTCTTCGGCGGCCCGCAGTTCGGCCGCCACGCGCTGGGCTGCGCCCAGGCTGTGCCGGGCGTGGCGGATCATAACCATTCCGGCATTTGTCGGCAGGGTGCCCCGGGTCCCGCGCTCGAATAGCGCGTAGCCCACCTGTTCCTCCAGCTGCGCCAGCGCCTTGGAGGCGGCGGGCTGGGACATATGCAGGCGTTCGGCCGCGCGGCCCAGGTGGCGTTCGTCGTCCAGTGCGACCAGCAGTTCGGCATGACGCCGCTTGAGGTGGGTGCCGGCGCGGTCAGGCATGGGCGATACATATTCAAATGGTTATGAATCGTTCAGTTTATTTCATTTCACGCCGACACCGGGCGCTAGGCATACTTGCCGCTCTACGAAAGACAGGCGTTGCCCAGGCTGGGCCGGGAAGGACGCCGGGATGGAGACGATTCATGAAGAAGTTCTGGATGGCCCTGGCCGCGAGCTGGGCCTGTGGCATTGCGAGTGCGGCGGCGGCTGCGGATACCTACCCGGCGCGGCCGGTGCAGATCGTGGTGCCGTTCTCGCCCGGCGGTGCGGTGGACGTGCTGGCGCGCCAACTGGCGCAGCGCCTGGAGCCGCGCGGCTACACGCTGGTAGTGGAGAACAAGCCGGGCGCGGGCGGCAACATCGCCGCGTCCATGGTGGCGCGCGCCGCGCCCGACGGCTATACGCTGCTGATGGGCACCACCAACACGCACGGCATTAACAGCGCGCTGTATTCCAGCCTGCCGTACGACCCGGTGCGCGATTTCGCGCCGGTCGGCCTGGTGGCGGACAACGTGGTGGTGCTGCTGGCCAATGCCGAGTTTCCAGCGTCGACGCTGGCGGATGCCGTCAAACTGATCAAGGCCAATCCCGGCAAGTACACCTATGGCTCGCCCGGCCTGGGCACGGTGCACCAGCTGGCAATGGAGCAGTTGAAGCACGCCGCCGGCCTGGACGTGGTGCACGCGCCTTATAAGGGCGCCGCGCCAGCGATGGCCGATCTGGTCGCGGGCCACGTGCCGCTGATGATAGGCGGCATCGCGCCGGCCATTCCGTTCCTCGCATCCGGCAAGGTCAAGGTGCTGGGCGTGGCCAATACTGAAAAGTATGCAGCGCTGCCCGATGTGCCGCTGTTCTCGGACGTGGCCGCCGGAGTCGCCGTGCGGTCGTGGATCGGCCTGTTCGCGCCCGCCGGCACGCCGCCCGCAGTGGTGAAGAAACTGAACGCGGACCTGGAGGCGGTACTGACCGACAGCGCATTCGCGCAGGCCTTGCAGCCGCTGGGCATGGTGCCGATCTACATGACGCCCGATGCCTTCGGCGACATGGTCAAGCGCGACATGCCGGCCTGGCGTTCCGCCGTGGAGATGTCGGGAGCGAAGCAATGACGTCCGCTGCGAAGCCCGTCAACTTCCTGCTGTTCATTACCGACCAGCACCGCGCCGACCATTTGGGGTCCTACGGCAACCGCGTGGTCCACACGCCCAACCTGGACCGTCTGGCCGAGTCGGGGTGGCGCGCCGACAACATGCACGTGGCCACGCCCATCTGCATGCCGAACCGCGCCAGTTTGATGACCGGCCGCTATCCGTCCGCGCATGGCGCGCGCCACAACGGCATCGCGCTGTCGCTCCGCAGCCGCACCTTCGTCGAGGCCATGCGCGAAGCCGGCTACGGCACGTCGCTGGTCGGCAAGGTGCACCTGCAGAACATGACGGACATACCTCCATCGTGGCCGGTGCGCGCCGAAGACAGATTGCCGCGCGAGGCGGTCGAGCCCGACCCCGGCCGCTACGACCAGGAGCAGCGCAAGCTGTGGCTCGAACGCCCCGACCACGATCTGAGCTATCCGTACTACGGCTTCGAGCAGGTGGACCTGGTCGACGATCATAGCGACGACGTGCACGGTCACTACCGACATTGGCTGCGGCGCGAGCATCCCGAGGTCGAGGCGCTGATCGGCCCGGCTCACGCCATTCCCGCGCCGGAATACGAGCTGACGCGCATCCGCCAGGCCTGGCGCACGCGCGTGCCGGAAGAACTCTATCCCACTGCCTACATCGCCGACCGCGGCATCGAGGCGTTGCGCGGCTATGCGGCTTCCGGGCAGCCATTCTTCCTGCAATGCTCGTTTCCGGATCCGCACCATCCTTTCACGCCGCCGGGGCGGTTCTGGGACCTGCACAAGCCAGAGGACATGGAGCTGCCCGCGTCGTTCCACGGCCAGGGTACGCCGCCGCCGCACGTGGCCTGGCTGCGCGCGCAGCGCGACGCGGGCACGGCCGTCAAGCACACGCCCGCGATCTTTTCCTGCAACGAGCGCGAGGCTCGCGAAGCGCTGGCGCTGAACTATGGGTCGATCGCCAACATCGACAACCAGATCGGCCGCGTGCTGGCCGAACTCGACGCGCTGGGGCTGGCCGACAATACGGTGGTGATCTTCACCAGCGACCATGGGGATTACCTGGGCGACCATCAGTTGATGCTGAAGGGGCCCATCCATTACCGCGGCCTGACCCGCGTGCCGTTCATCTGGCGCGACCCCGCCGCGGCGCGAACGGCGGGCGCGGCCAGCGACGCCTTGCTCAGCACCATCGACGTCGCGCCCACGGTGCTGGCGCGCGCTGGCGTGCAGCCCTATAACGGCATCCAGGGGCGCGACATGGCAGGCCTCATCGGAGGAAGCGAGGCTGCCGTGCGCGACGCGCTGATGATCGAGGAAGAAGGGCAGCGCGTGATACTGGGCTTCAACAGCCGCATCCGCTGCCGCACGCTGCTGGCTGACGGATTTCGCGTCACGGTCTACGACGGCGCGCGCTGGGGCGAGCTCTATGACCTGAATCAGGACCCGCACGAGCTGCGCAACCTGTGGGAAGACCCCGCGCATGCCGCCGACCGCGCGCGGCTGCTGGAACGGCTGGCCTACGGCATGCTGGAACACATCGACACCAGCCCCTATCCCAGCGCGCTGGCGTGAGGTGGCGCGGGCAGGCCGCCCGCGCCCGGCTTCAAGCGGCCTTGGCAGCCAGCTTGGTCTTGTAGAGCCAGTCCTTGTAGTCGTCCAGGTCGCCGTCAAACGGGCTGACTTCGCCGTCGGCCACGATGATGAATTCATCGGTGGTGGCGCGCAGCAGATGGCGGTCGTGCGACACCAGCATCAGCGTGCCTTCGAACTGCGCCAGCGCGGTGGTCAGCGCTTCGCGGGTTTCCAGGTCCAGGTGGTTGGTGGGCTCGTCCAGCAGCAGCAGATTGGGACGCTGCCACACGATCAGGGCCAGCGCCAGCCGCGCCTTTTCGCCGCCGGAGAACGGCGCGATGGAGCTGGTGGCCATGTTGCCGTTGAAGTTGAAGCTGCCCAGGAAGTTGCGCAGCTCCTGCTCGCGCACGGTCGGCGCGATCTTCGTCATGTGCCATAGCGGCGATTCGTCATGGCGCAGCATCTCCACCTGGTGCTGGGCGAAGTAGCCGATGGACAGCCCCTTGTTGAACTGCGCTTCGCCGGCCAGCGTTGCAAGTTCGCCCGCGATGGTCTTGATGAAGGTGGACTTGCCCGCGCCGTTGATGCCCAACAGGCCGATGCGCTGTCCCGCCTGCAGTGAAAAATTGATGCCCGACACGATGATCTTGTCGGACTCGACTTCCGTTTCCTCGTCCGCGACGCGATACCCGGCGCTGACCGCGTCCATGGTCAGGAGCGGGTTGGGCGCGCGCAAGGGCTCGCGGAATTCGAACGAGAACTCGGCGGCCGCGCGCAGCGGCGCCACTTCCTCCATGCGGGCCAGCGCCTTGATACGGCTCTGCGCCTGGCGCGCCTTGCTGGCCTGGGCCTTGAAGCGGTCGATGAAGGATTGCAGGTGCGAGCGTTGGCGCATCTGCTTTTCCAGCATGCCTTGCGCCAGCTCCAGCTGCGCGGCGCGCTGGCGCTCGAAGGACGAATAGTTGCCCGAATAGCGCTTGAGCTTGCGCTCGTCGATATGGACGATGACGTTGACCACGCCGTCCAGGAAGTCGCGGTCATGCGAGATGACGATGAGCGTGCCCGGATAGCGCTTGAGCCAGTCTTCCAGCCAGATGATGGCGTCCAGATCCAGGTGGTTGGTGGGCTCGTCCAGCAGCAGCAGGTCGGACGGGCACATCAGCGCCTGCGCCAGGTTCAGGCGCATGCGCCAGCCGCCGGAAAAGCTCGTCAACGGCAGGTGCATCTGCGCCTGCGTGAAGCCCAGGCCAGTCAGCAGCTGTTCGGCGCGCGAATGCACGGTGTACGCGTCGGCATCGGCCAGCGCGGCGTAGATGTCGGCCATGCGCAGGCCGTTCTCCGTGCTTTCCGGTTCGGCTTCCAGCTGCGCCAGTTCCGCCTCCAGCTTGCGCAGCGTCACGTCGCCGTCGATGGCGTATTCGATGGCCGGGCGGTCGAGCGCGGGTGTTTCCTGCGCCACATAGGCCATGCGCCAGCTGGCCGGATAGTCCAGGTCGCCCTGGTCCGCGTGCAGCGTGCCGCGCAAGAGACCGAACAGGCTGGACTTGCCGGCGCCGTTGGCGCCGATCAGGCCGATCTTGTCGCCGGGGTTGAGCAGCAGGTCGACCTTGTCGAGCAAGGGCTTGACGCCGCGCATGAGTGAAACTTGTTGGAAGCGGATCATGGATGGTGCAACAGGGGACGCGGCAGGATTCCCGCCGGCCAGGCGCAATGAAAAATAATCGGGGAAGTAGGGCGCTCAGGCGGCGCGGCGGGCGGACGGAACGGGCGTTCGTTCCGCGTCAAAGGCCGGTATTGTACCGGGCTTGGCGCGCGATGCCGTCAATCAGCGTGAGGCGTACCGGCTGTCGAGCACCCGGCGCAGGCGAACCGCGTCGCCGAAGCGCGAGCCGTTGATGCCCTGCGCGTTGAGCAGCACCATGGCCAGGTTGCGCTTGCCGACCTTGACCGCCATCACCAGGCAATCGCCGGCTTCGCGGGTGGTGCCGGTCTTGGACACGAGGATGTCCCATTGCGGGCGGCCCACCAGGATGTTGGTGTTGCGGAAGGTCTGGCCGGCGGCCTGGTAGCTGGTCTCGCCGGTGTATTGCCGCAAGAGCGGCTGCGCGGAAATCGCCTGCAGCAACTTGACCAGATCCTTGGCCGAAGACTGGTTTTCGTTGGACAGGCCGCTGGGTTCGGCGAAGCTGGAGTCGGTCATGCCCAGCGCGCGGGCTTCGGCGTTCATTGCCGCGACGAAGGCGGCGGTGCCGCCGGTATAGGTGCGGCCCAGGGCCTGCGCGGCGCTGTTCTCGGACGGGACCAGCGCCAGGCGCAGCAGATCGGCGCGGCTCAGCTTGGTGCCGGCGGTCAGGCGCGAAGGCAGCTCGCTGGTGGAGCGGGTGTCGCTGGCGTCGATGGTGATGAGTTCGTCCATGGGCAGGCCGGCCTTGACCAGCGTCAGCGCCGCCATGAGCTTGGTGATGGAGGCGATGGGCCGCACGGCGTCCTCGTTGCGCGCGAACAGGACTTCGGAGGTGTCCATGTCCTGCACCAGGATCGTGCTGGATTTGAGCTTGCCGATTTCCTTGGCCGGGTCGCGCGTGACCAGCGAGGCGTTGACGGCCGCGTCCGGGTCCAGCGGGTCGGGCTGCGCGCCCCAGCGCTGCACTGCTATGCGCTTGCCATAGCCATGCAGGCACATCGGCAGGGAAGGCTGGGAATTGCAGGGATGGAAATTGGCGGCCTGGGCCCGCGCCGGCGCCGGCAAGCCCGCCGCCGTGGCGGCCCACAACGCCGCCACGCAGAATGAGATCGACATTTGGCGCAAGATCAACGTCACGACCGCTCCCCGATACGCCGATCACGCGCCTGGCCCGGCGTTACCGACAATATGCATTTGAAAGCCGATATTACTGCTGTCGCCGCTGTTGTCACCAGGCTTGTGCGATGGCCTCGGCCAGCGCCAGCACGCGTTCCGCTTCGCGCGCATGCAGGTTTTCCACCAGCGCGCCGTCGACCACGGCCACGCCCAGGCCGGCGGCCTGCGCGGCGCGCCAGGCGTCCAGGCGCTTGCGCGCGGCGGCAAGTTCTTCCGCCGAGGGCGCGAAGGCGGCGTTGGCTGCCGCTATCTGCCTGGGATGGATGAGCGTCTTGCCATCGAAGCCCTGGTCGCGTCCCTGTTTGCAGGCGGCCTCCAGGCCCGTGTCGTCGTGCAGGTCCAGGTGCACGCCGTCCAGCGCCGCCAGGCCGTGGGCCCGCGCCGCCATCACCGCCATCGAGCGCGCCAGCAAGGTTTCTTCGCGTGACGGCGTGTGGCGCGCATGCAGATCCTTTACCAGGTCCGAGGTGCCCACGACGATGGCCGCCAGCCGCGCGTGGCCGGAAGCGATGGCGTCCAGACGCAGAAATCCCAAAGGCGTTTCGGCCATGGCCCACAAGGGCAGGCTGGCTGGCGCGCCCGCCGCGTCCAGCGCCCGCGCGAGCGCGTCGAGCTCGGCGGCGGACTGCACCTTGGGCAGCAGCACGGCGTCCGCGCCCGCCTGGGCGATGGCCCTGACGTCGTCCAGGCCCCAGGCCGTGTCCAGCGCATTGATACGTACCACGCATTCGCGGCGCCCATAGCCGCCGGCGCGCAAGGCCGCGGCGACTTGCTCGCGGGCTTGTGCCTTGGCGTCCGGCGCGACGGCATCCTCCAGGTCGAGGATCAGGACGTCGGCGTCCAGGCTGCGCGCCTTGTCCAGTGCGCGCGGGTTGGCGCCAGGCATATAGAGTACGGAACGGCGAGGGCGGATAGGTAGCGTCATGAGGCGGTTTCAGTTCTTGGTATTGCCGACGATCTGCACAGGCGTGGTGCACACATAGCCCACGCCGTACACCGTGCGTATGCCCATGTCGCCGCCGGCCTGCGCGCGCAGCTTGCGGCGCAGGCGGTGCATGTGGGCGTCCAGCCTGTGCGTGTCGTAGGCCTCCACGCTGGCGCCCAGCGCCTCGATCAGGCGTGCGCGCGACAGGGGTAGCGGCGCGGCCTGGATCAGCGCGCCGATCAGCCGGCTTTCGGTATCGGTGATGTCCACGCAGACCTGCTTGGGCGATACCAGCATGCGCCGCGACGGATCGAAACGCCAGGCATCCGATTCCGCGGCGTCGGCTTCGCCCGCCGGCACCACCCGCAGTCGGCGCGACAGCGACACAAGCGTGGCGCCAAGCTCGGCCAGATTGACGGGCTTGGTCAGGTAGTGGTCCGCGCCCAGACTCAGGCCCGAGACCTTGTCTTCGCTCAAGAGGCGGCCGGTGAGCATGATGATGCCCATCGACGGGAAGGAGGTCCGCAGGTGCGAGACGCGGGTCAGCGCATCGCCGTCGGGCAGCATGGCGTCCAGCACCAGGATGCCTGGCGTCACGGTGAGCAGCAGTTGGTCCAGCTCCGCGAGGGAACCGGCGGTGAGGATGCTGCGGCCCAGGCCCAGATCCTCGATGTATTCAGCGATGGTGTCGCGCCAGTCTCCGTGGTCGTCGACGATGATGATGGTCACGGCGAATCCGGCGTCAGCGGTTGCGCGCAGGGACCTTCGAATGCAAACACGCTATCCGCTCCTTGTATGTGGGTCTTCTTGTATAGGGGGAGTCCGCGAGCGCGATATTTTTCGTATCGCGCGCTTGCGGAGAATATCATCATCGCCCCTGCGGCGCCGCGTCAAGAATCAAGGATGGCAGCCGCGCGCCGCCCATTCTTTTAGTGGTCAAAAAATGAGCAGCCCGTTGCGCATCGGTCGAACGGCCATCAGCCGTGGGTTCGAGGCTTTTTTATCCACAGAAATTGTGGATAAGGCCGGCCCTGTGGATACTGTGCTTTTTATGTAGGCAGGTGTTCGACGGCAACGCCCGGCGGTACCTTGCGCATGCGGTCGCGCTCGATGCGGGGCGGGGCGAAGCGGGTCTTGCGGGCAGCGGCGTTCTGCAGCAGCACGGACAGCACCGCGCCCTTGTCCTGTATCCACTGGTTTTTGCCACGCAGCAATTTCATCGCGTTCTCGGCCGTGCCGAGGCGATAGGTCATCGAGTTGATCTGGACCGAGGTCTTGCCATTGAAAAGGGACGCGTCCTGTTCGGTGATTGCCGCGGCGTCCAGATTGCTGCTGTCGTGATCGATGCGATAGACGAACTTCAGGCTGCTGTGCGGATCCTGCACCACCACGAGTTTGTCGGACCCCGATATGTCGGAGAGCATGCCGAGCACCAGCGACTCGACCAGCTGGTTGCCGCGCTGTTCCTCGGTGTAGATGTATATCGTGTGGCGCGCGGGCGCGGCGTAGGTCTGTTGCATAACTGGCTTCAATAGTGCGGGGCAGGCCTCGCGGCCCGGACAAGCTGCGAAATGAGCGGGAGGCGCGCGCTAACCGGCGCGGCGCATGCGCATCAGCAAGCGCGCTTTGACGGCCGGCCAGTCCTCGTCGAGGATCGCGAAGTAGACCATGTCGCGCGCGCGCCCCGATTGCGCGATCAGGTGCTTGCGGAACACGCCTTCCTCCACGCCGCCGATCCGCAGGATGGCCTGGCGCGATTGCATATTGCTCAGTTCAGTCTTGAATACAACCCGCATGATACCAATTGTTTCAAAGGCGTGCTGCAACAACAAGAACTTGGCCTCGGTATTGGCGCCGGAACGCTGGCTTGCTGGCGTGAGCCATGTGCCGCCGATCTCCAGGCGTTTGTGCGCCAGCGCGATGTCCATGTAGCGGGTCGCGCCGATGATCTGATCGTTGTCCTGCCGCACGATGACGAATGGCAGGCAGTTGCCGTCGCGTTGGCCAGCCAGCGCACGGTCGACATAGCGCTGCATATCGTCCAGCGTCTGCACGGGCTCGGGTTGCAGACGCCACAGTTCGGGGTGCAGGCCCACCTGCGCAAGCGGCGCGGCATGGCTGGCGGTCAGCGGTTCCAGGCGTACGACCTCGCCGGCGAGCGTGACGGGTTGCAGGCGGGGGCTGGTCATGACGTATTCCTCGATTGGAGCGTGGGCGCGAAGGGCAGGGCGTGCAGCCGGGGATTCTACGCGCGCGCGCCCTTGCCGAACACCGCACGCAAGCGCAGAATGCGCCGCATGAAAACAGACGCCTTGGTCCTGGGTGCGGGCATCGTCGGGGTGAGCACCGCCCTGCATCTGGCGGCGCGCGGCCGTACAGTGGTGCTGCTGGACCGGCGCGGCCCTGGCGAGGAAACCAGCTACGGCAACGCGGGCCTGATCGAACGGGCCAGCGTGATTCCCTATGCCTTCCCGCGCGACTGGCGCAGCCTGTGGCGCTATGCCAGGAACAACACGCCTGACGTGAGCTATCACCCGCGCTTTTTGCCGCGCATCGCGCCATGGCTGCTGCGCTACTGGTGGCATTCGGCGCCGTCGCGGCTGGCGCGCGCGGCCGAGGCCATGCTGCCGTTGATCGAGCGCTGCGTCGCCGAACATGACGCGCTCAAGGACGAGGCCGGCATCTCCCACCTGTTCCGGCGCAGCGGCTGGATCGACGGCATGCGCAGCGAGGCCGGCCTGGCCCGGGCCGTGGCCGAGGCCCAAGCGCTCGCGCCTTACGGGCTGAACCACCGCGTGCTGGACCGCAAGGCGCTGGCGGCGCTGGAACCTTCGCTGTCGCGCATGGCGGGCGCGGTGCACTGGCTGGATCCGGTCAATGTGTCGGACCCGGGCGCGGTGACGCGCGGCTACGCGGCCTTGTTCGAGCGGCGCGGCGGCGTGCTGGCGCGCGGCGACGCGCGCAGCCTCAAGCCGTCAGGCAAGGGTTGGCAGGTGCAGGGAGAACAAGGGCCGATCGAGGCCCGCGACGTGGTGGTGGCGCTGGGCCCGTGGTCGCCGGACGTCCTGCGCCCGCTGGGCTATCGCATCCCCATGGCGGTCAAGCGCGGCTATCACCAGCATTACGCGTTGGAAGAGGGGGCGACCTTGTCGCACCCGGTGGCGGACATCGAAAGCGGTTTCGTCGTGACGCCCATGACCCTGGGCGTGCGCCTGACCACGGGCGCGGAATTCGCGGCGCGCGATGCGCCGCCTTCACCGATCCAGATCGAGCGCACGCGGACGCTGGCGCGGCAACTGCTGCCGCTGGGCGAGGCCGTGGAGCGCGAACCGTGGATGGGTTGCCGGCCTTGCATGCCGGACATGCGGCCGGTCATCGGACCGGCGCCGCGCCATCCCGGCTTGTGGCTGGCGTTCGGCCATGCGCATCATGGCTTCACGCTGGGTCCGGTGACGGGCAAGCTGCTGGCAAGCATGATCACCGGCCAGGCGCCGGACATGGATCCGGCGCCTTACCGCGTCGGCCGCTGAGGCCGTACGCGGCAAGAGACCCGAGAGCCGCGGTTCTCAGGCCGGTTTTGCGGCCTTTTCGCGGCGCTGGCGCACGGCCAGGGCCAGCGTTTCCAGCACCGGCGCGGTCTGCGACCAGCCCAGGCAGGCGTCCGTGATGGACACGCCGCGGCGCAGCGGCAGGCCGGGCTTCAGGTCCTGGCGGCCTTCTTCGAGATGGCTTTCGATCATCACGCCGGTGATGCGGCCGTCGCCCTGGGCGATCTGGGCGGCGATATCGTTGGCCACGTCGACCTGGCGCAGATGCGACTTGTTGGAGTTGGCGTGCGAGCAGTCGATCATGACCTGTTCGCGCTGGCCGGCGGCGCGCAGGGCGGCGCAGCAGGCGTCGACGCTGGCCGCGTCGTAGTTCGGGCCTTGCTTGCCGCCGCGCAGGATGACGTGGGTGTCCTGGTTGCCGCGGGTCTCGAAGATGGCGGCCATGCCCATCTTGGTCATGCCCATGAAAGCGTGCTTGGCGCTGGCCGCGACCATGGCGTCGGCGGCGATCTGCACGCCGCCGTCGGTGCCGTTCTTGAAGCCCAGCGGACAGCTCAGGCCGGAACTCAGCTGTCGGTGGCTGGGGCTTTCGGTGGTGCGCGCGCCAATGGCGCCCCAGGCGATCAGGTCGGCAATGTATTGCGGGCTGAGCAGGTCCAGGAATTCGGTGGCGATCGGCAGGCCCAGGCCGCTGATGTCCAGCAGCAGTTCGCGCGCGCGGCGCAGGCCTTCATTGATGCGGAAGCTGCCGTCCAGGCGCGGGTCGTTGATATAGCCCTTCCAGCCCACGGTGGTGCGCGGCTTCTCGAAGTACACGCGCATGACGATGAGCAAGTCTTTCTGGTGCTGTTCGGCGGCGGTGCGCAGCAGGCGCGCGTATTCCATGGCCTGGCCATGGTCGTGGATGGAACAGGGGCCCACCACCAGCACCAGGCGGTCGTCGCGGCCGTGCAGCACGTCGGCGATCTGGACGCGGCTTTGCTCGACCAGCGTCTGGATCTCGGCCGACACCGGCAGTTCATCCTGCAGCAGGGCGGGCGAGATCAAGGGGCGCACCGCGCTGATGCGGGTGTCGTCGGTGCGCGTGTTGTCCTGGGTGGAGTCGGCCGCGCCGACCTCGCGGTCGTGCAGGGGGTCGTCAATGCGGGTCAAGGGTAGCTCCGTGCCGTAGATGCGGAAAGAAAGACATCTATTATGGCACCGGCCGCGCCGTGGGGCGACGGAAGGCTGCCTCCGTCTGGCTGATGCCGCGAATACTACGACTATCGGCGATGGGGCTGCATTAACCCGTTAGCGATAACGACAGGGCGCGCGCAGATGCCTTAGCATGGTGTACACAGTTTTCCAGCGGCCGCCTGCGGGGGCCCGCCCTATATGAGTAGGACGGTAGACCATGCCTAAAACGGAACCCGGCGGGACCCGACGGATACTTCTCGTCGAAGACCATCCGGTTGAACGCGCCTATCTGCAGAACGTGTTGCTGGCGCTGGGTTTCCGCCGGGTCGCCGGCCTGGGCAGCAGCATAGAAGCGGTCAGCGCGCTGGCGCGCCAGTTCTACGACGTGGTCATCAGCGATATCGTCACGGGCGAGGGCGACGGCACGCGGCTGCCGAACGAACTGCGGCGCCTGGTGGACGCCGGGCGGCTCAAGAGCATGCCGCCCATCATCTGGATCAGCAGCCTCAGCGATGAACTGTTGCAGTCGCATGTGCGGCTGGCCTTGCAGGCCGGCTGTCCGTCCGCGCAGGCGCTGTCCAAGCCGGTGTCCCGCACGGCCATGCAGCAGGCCATCAAGACGGCGCTGCGCAGCATCGATGAGGACGATGCCGCCTCGCCCCGGCCGCGCTCGCTTCGGCGCGACGTCATCGAGGCGGCGCTGGGCCATGCGCTGATCACGGGGCAGGGCATGAGCGTGGTGCTGCAGCCGCAGATGAGCTTGTCGACAGGGCGCGTGCTGGCCGCCGAGGCGCTGTCGCGCTGGGACCACCCCGAACTGGGCGCGATTCCGGCGGCGGACTTCGTGCCTGCGGCGCATCGGCTGGGACTGGACCGGACCTTGTTCTGCCGGGTGACCGACACGGTGCTGGAGCTGCAGCAGCGCATGCATGCCGAGGACATCGCCGTGCCCATCGCGATCAACGCCTCGGCCTCCACATTGTGTTCGCGCGACCTGCCGGGCCTGCTGGAGCAGCGCGTGGCGCAGGCCGGCCTGCCGGCCCGGCTGATCAAGGTCGAGCTGACCGAGGACGAGCCGGTGACCGATTGGCTGGCCTTGTCTTCGGCGCTGAACCTGCTGCGCGTGCGCGGCTTTGAATTGGCGATGGATGACTTCGGCGCGGGCATCGCTTCCATGCGCCTGTTCTCGGCCATGCCCTTCACCGAACTGAAGATAGACCGCGACTTCATCGTCCATATGCATCGCGAGCCCGCGTCGCGCGCGGTGGTCGCCGCCGCCATCGAGATGGGCCGCGTGCTGGGCCGGCGCGTGATCGCCGAAGGGGTGGAGCACGAGCGCGACGTGGAGCTGCTGCGCGAACTGGGCTGCGACGTGGCGCAAGGCTACGGCATTTCCGTGCCGCTGGAACCCGACGCCTTCTTCGAATTCTGCCGCAGCCATTGAGTCATCCGCGCGGCGCAATGGGGTATCCTGGCGCAGGCCGGGCTCCTGCGGGCCCTCCCGATTGTCGGCGGACTTGACCCCGATCAAGACTGCGCCCGCGCATGGAAAATTGCCCCCACGGGCGGATTTACCATGGCTTCATGCGGGCTGCGCACGGTGGCGCGGTCCCCAAGATGGAGCGATGAACCGATGCGACGCATACTGGCCGCTGTTCTGCTGATTTCCCTGCTGGCCTGGGCCGGCGCCTATTGGGCGCAACCGCCGGCCGAACTCAACGTCTGGACCGCGCGCGATCAGCTCATCCTGCTGACGGGCCTGGGCGCCTACGCGGTCATGGCCCTGATCATGCTGCTGGCGGTGCGCCCCATGTGGCTGGAAACGCGGATGGGCGGGCTGGACAAGATGTACCGGCTGCACAAATGGAGCGGCATCCTGGCTGCCGCGCTGGCGGCGGCGCATTACCTGATCAAGCTGGGCAAGCCGCTGCTGCTGGCGTTGTTCGACCCCGTGCCCAAGACGCCGCGCGCGGCCGCTTTGCTGGACGTGTTCCGCGGATCCGCCAAGGACATCGGCGAATGGGCCGTGTGGATCCTGGCCGCGATGGTGTTGCTCACCTTGTGGCGGCGCTTTCCGTATCACATCTGGCGCCAGGTCCACCGCATCGCCGCGGTGATCTTCCTGGTGGTCGCCTTCCATGGCGTGGTCCTGACGCCGGCCGCCTGGTGGTGGCAGCCCGCCGGCTGGCTGGTGGCGCTGTGCACGGCGGTGGGGACGGTTTGCGCCGTCATGGCGCTGACCGGCAATATCGGACGCGGGCGCCGCTACAGGGGGCAGGTGCTGGCCATCGACCATCTTTCGGACGACATCCTGGCGCTGACCTGTAGGGTGGAGGGCAACTGGCACCATCGCGCCGGGCAGTTCGCTTTCCTGACCGCGGACCGGCGCGAGGGCGCGCATCCCTTTACGGTGTCCGGCGCGGACGACGGCACCGGCCGGGTGCAGTTCTCGATCAAGGCGCTGGGCGATTACACGCGGCGTCTGCAGCGCAGCCTGCAAGTGGGGCAGGACGTCATCATCGAAGGCCCTTACGGCTGCTTCGACTTCCAGCGCGACGATGGGCGGCCGCAGATCTGGGTGGCCGCGGGCATCGGCGTCACGCCGTTCATTTCATGGATGGAATCCTTGCAGACGGACCCGGATACCGCACCGGTCGCGACCCTGTACTACTGCGCCCGCAACGCCGACGACGCGCCGTTCGCGGATCACCTGAAAGCGCTATGCGCGCGCGTGCCGAACGTGACCCTGCATGTGCGCTACAGCGATACCCAGCGGCCGCTGACGGCCGCCGAGCTGGCCGCGGACCACAAGCCGGGCGCGGCATGGCCCAGCGTGTGGTTCTGCGGCCCGGCGGGATTCGCCGATGCCTTGAAGGACGGGCTGCACCGGCGCGGCATGCCGGTGAGCGAGCTGTTTCACCAAGAGGCGTTCCAGATGCGCTGAGCGCGTCAGATGCCGGACACCTCGATGTCGCCCGGATAGTCGACCGAGAACTTCAGCACCGTCTCGCGCGACTTGCCGGGCTCCATTTCCCAGTCCCATACCAGCTTGCCGTCTTCCTCGCGCTTGATCTCGCGGTCTGCCGGCGACAACAGCTTGACCACGATCTTCTCGTTGCGCGAGATGGGCAGGCGGTCCTTGAACGACACTTGCTCCTTGGTGGCCTTGTTGTTCTTGACCGTGATCTTGTACTCGTAGGTCACGCGCTTGCCGCTGCCCGAAAAGCCGGTGCTTTCGGTATAGCGGTTGACCAGCTGGCGCTTGATCGAGATGCCTTCGTCGGCGCCCAGCGCCAATTCGAGCTTCTCGCCGGGCATCACCGCCTTCATGGAGCTGGCCGCGACGAAGGCGTCGTCCAGGAAGGTGTTCAGCGAACCGGCCAGGAAGGGGAATTCCGTGTTGTTGCTGGCGTGCGCGGTCAGGAACATGGCTTCGCGCAGCGCCGGCGTGGACTGGTATTGCAGCGTGGCGGGCAGCTTGGCCGTGGCGATGGCCACGCGCTGCGAGGAATTGTCGGACGGCAGGGTGGCCGGACTCTTGATCTGGAACGATGCGCTGGTCGCTTCGGCCTGCACCTGGGCGGTCGCCTGCTCCAGCGGCTCGGGAATCATCTCGGCGACCGGCGCGCCGGCGTCCTCGAAGGACTGGACGCGCTGGCGCGACATCTTGGCTTCGGCTTCTTGCCTGGCTGCCGCGACCGGCGCGGGGCTGGGGCGCGGGCGGGGCGGAGGCGGCGGGGCGGCCACGTCGACGATCCACGGCTGCAGCGCGGGCGCGCCGCCGCCCAGCGAGGGCCTTGCGGTGGACAGCGTGAGCTTGACGTTGTTCCAGTCTTCACCGGTGTCCTGGCGGATGACGCCGAAATAACCCAGGTCCACGCTGCGATCGGCCGGGCGCAGGCGCGCATCGTATGCGGGCGTCCAGCGGGCCCCGGCCACGGCGTAGGAAACGTTCAGGTCCAGCTTGCCCGCGCGGGCCAGGTTGACGCGCAGGGTGACGGTCTTGGTGCGGCGGTTGAGCGAGCTTTGCAGCTGATCCAGCTGGTTCTGCAAGGCGGTCAGCTCGCGCTCCAGCACCTCTTTCTGTTCGGCCACCCGGCGCAGTCCGGCCAGCGACTTGGCCAGGGAGTCCGCGCTCAGCGATTGGATCGCCTTCAGTTCGTCCAGCGTCAGGCGCGCGCCGTCCTTCGACGGTTCGGTGGCGCCCCGCTGCATCATCAGCACCAGCTCGCGCTGGTTGTCCAGCACCGCGGCCTCGTCGTCCAGCAGCGCCTGCTGGCCTTGCAGCTTGCGTACCTGTTCCTCCAGCAGCTTGACGCGCTCGTTGGCGGTGTCTGCCTGATAGGCGTCGCGCACCTTCACGTCCAGCAATGTCGCCTGGCCGGTGCTCTTGGCCGAGACTTGCAGCGAATTTTCCTGCAGGCTGGCCGGCAGCTTCTCCAGCACCAGCTCGTGTTCGCCGGCGGCCAGCTCGCTGCTGGCGGCGCGCGTCACGACGGCGCGGTCCTGGTAGACGGTCACGGAACCGATGGAGGAAGGCAGTCCGGCGGCTGCGGCCAGGCCGGGGATCGTCGCGATGGCCAAGGCCAGAAGGGTACGTCGCACTATTTCACCTTTGTACAGGTTGGAATCGCGCGACGCCGTGTCCTTGGACAGGGACGGACCGCCGCGCGCGCCAAATTTACATTGCGGCCCGGACGCTGATCTTACAGAAAATGACAAACGCGACAGGGCGATACCGTAGCGCGGCCTAGGGGTGGGCCAGCGCGCGCAGCATGTCCACGGCGTTGCCCGCCGCGGTCGAGCGGTCGTGGCGGCGGTAGGCCATGTCCAGCAGGGCGTGCGGCGCGTCGCCCTTGATGGGCCGGTACTCGATGCCTTGCGCGCCCATGTGCCGCATCGCCGCAGGCACGACCGAAATGCCCACGCCGGCAGCCACCAGACTCACGATGGAGGCCATCTGCGGCGCTTCCTGGATGACCCGCGGCACGAAGCCGGCGCGCTGGCACGCCGACATGATGGCGTCGTACAGGCCCGCGCCGATGGGGCGCGGATACAGCACGAAGTCCTCGTCCGCCAACGCGGCGATGGGCACGCTGCGCTTGCGGCTCAGCGCATGGTCTGGCGGCAGGGCCACCAGCATGGGTTCGTCCAGCACGCGCTCGGACTCGAACTCCGGGTCCAGCACATAGGGAGGCCGCACGAAGGCCACGTCGACGTCGCCGGCGCGCAGGCCGCGCAGCAGCGTGACCGTATTGCTCTCGGTGAGCGTGACGCGCACGTCGGGATACCGGTCCCGGTACGCCCGGATGGCGCGGGGCAGGTAGGGGTGGAACACCGCGGACGCCGTGAATCCCACGGTGATTGCTCCGCGTTCCCCGCGGCCCAGCCGGCGGGCCGTGTCGATGGCGCGGTCGGCGCTGGCGAGGATGGCGCGGGCGTCTTCCAGGAACTGGGCGCCGGCCTCGGTCAGCGCGATGCCTCGCGGCAGGCGCAGGAACAGCGGGGTGCCGATCTCGCGTTCCAGCTGCTGGATCTGCTGGCTCAACGGCGGCTGGCCTATGCCCAGCCTGGCGGCGGCGCGCGTGAAGTGCAGCTCTTCGGCGACGGCGGTGAAATACCGCAGGTGGCGCAATTCCATCGTTATTAAATATGGTCGGGATGACTTTCATATATTGGACATATGCAGGGGAAAAGTCTACCTTGGTGGCGTGGGCTGCATGCCCGCTGTTCTCGAGAATCCCGATGTCTGCCCCATTAGCCAGTCCCTCATCCCCAACCGCCGCGTCCGCGCCGGCGGAGCCTGTCTCTGCTTCCACCGATCATCTCGCCCGCGGCACGCCCGGTTTGCGGCGCGCCCAGTGGGCCTTGTTCGCGGCCGGTTTCTCCACTTTTTCCCTGCTGTATTGCGTGCAGCCGCTGATGCCGCTGTTCACCCATGCGTTCGGCGTGTCACCCGCGCAGAGCAGCCTGGTGCTGTCCCTGTGCACCGCTTTCCTGGCCGTCGCCATCTTCTTCGTGGGCTTGTTTTCACAAGCCGTGCCGCGCAAACGCGCCATGGCGCTGTCGCTGTTCGCGTCCGCCGTGCTCGGCACCATCGCCGCCGCCGCGCCCGACTGGCACAGCCTGCTGGCGCTGCGCGCGCTGCAAGGGCTGGCCATGGGCGGCGTGCCGGCGCTGGCCATGGCCTACCTGGCCGAAGAGGTCGAGCCAGGAACGCTGGGTTTCGCCATGGGCCTGTACATCGGCGGCAGCGCGTTCGGCGGCTTGTCCGGCCGCGTCATCACCGGCCTGGTGTCGGATCATTTCGGCTGGCGCGCCGCGCTGGGCACGCTGGGCCTCCTGGGTATCGTGGCGGCGGTGCTGTTCGTCTGGCTGCTGCCTGCGTCGCGCAGGTTCGCGCCCCAGCGAGGCCGGGGCTGGGCTGGCGTGTGGGGCGATGTGCGCGCAGGCGCAGCCTCGCACCTGAAAAATGGCCCCCTGTGCGGGCTGTTCGCGCTGGGCGGCCTGCTGATGGGCGCGTTCGTCACGGTGTACAACTACGTGGGCTTTCGCCTGCTGCTGCCGCCGTTTTCGCTGAGCCAGACCTTCATTGGCTTCATCTTCGTGGTCTATCTGGTCGGCATCTTCGCCTCGACCTGGTTCGGCCGCCTGGCCGACCGCCATGGACGCGGCGCGATGCTGTCGGCCGCCACCGGCTTGGCGCTGGCGGGGTTGCTGCTGACGCTGTCCAACTGGCTGCCTCTGCTGATCGCCGGGATCGTGGTGTTCACCTTCGGCTTTTTCGCGGCCCACGCCGTCGCCAGCGGCTGGGTCGGACAGATGGCGCGCGGCTACAAGGCGCTGGCGGCGTCGCTATATCTGCTGGTGTACTACGTGGGATCGAGCGTGCTCGGATCGCTGGGCGGACACTTCTGGACCACGGGCCAGTGGCCCGGCGTGGCCGCGATGGCCGGCGGGCTGCTCGCGTTGGCGCTGGCGATCAGCGCCGGCCTGTACAAGCGCACGGGCCGCGTGCCGGCATCCGCCGCGGTGGGGCGGGGCATATCCTAGGATAGCCTAAAAGCTAGTAATTCTCATTTATAATTTGCGGCACGCTCGGTGAGCGCCATCCCATCCAGTTCCGAGGGCCGCGATGAATCCTACCTCTCCCGACAGCCAGAACCTGCAACGCGAACATGCCGCGCTGCTCGCCGCCTACGGGCAGGCGCAAGCGCATTGCAGCCGGCTCCTGGCAGCGCAGGCCGCGCGCATCCTGTATCTGGAGAGCGAGGCCATGTGCCTGCGCGCAGCCGTCATCGTGCGCGACACGGCGCTGGCTTGGGCGCGTGAAGACCGCAAGACGCTGGAGACTTCCATTCCAGGCCTGCCCAAGCGCGTGGCGCTGGCGCGCAGCGTCGCCCAGCTGATGGAGCGCGTGCAGACGCTCATGCGTGAACGCCTGGCCTGGCAAGGGCGGACCGGCGCTGCCGCACGTGAACTCGAAACACTCGCGGAACCTCCTGCCTGGCGTCCCGCGCCGTCAGCCGTGGTGCTGCGCGAGAAGGCGGTGCTGTGCGTGGGCGAGGACGCGGTGGCCCTGGCGCTGACGCGCAAGGCGGTCGAACTGGCCGGCGGGCGCTATCTCGGCCATGATGGCGGCGCGGATGCCGATGACGACACGCTGGAAGCCAGCCTGGTGGCCGCGGACCTGGTGATCTGCCAGACCGGTTGCGTAAGCCACGGCGCCTACTGGCGCGTGAAGGACCATTGCACCCGCACCGGTAAACAATGCGTGCTGGTCGACAAGCCCGAAGCCTTGCAGGCGCTGCGGCTGGAGCGTGCACCGCTGAAGACGGACGCTTGATTCGTCCGTCTCCCGCGCGCTAACCGTAGCGTCGCGTTACCTAGCGTTTCGGCTGCGCGGCCATTGCCGCAATACAGTCTAGGGGCAAGGGGGCCGACATGCTGACCAAGCGGGACCGAGTGGCGCTACCCTGGACGGACACGCTTGCCCGCCTGGAAGACGAGCGCATCATGTTGCAGCGCATAGCCGCCGGCATGCCGCTGGCCGAGGTGCTGGAGCACGTGCTGCATGCCATCGAGGCGCAGTCCAGCGTGGAACTGCGCACTTCCATCGCGCTGGTGGATGAAAGCGGCGGCTTTCTGGTGCATGGCGCCGCGCCCAGCCTGCCGGCCGCCTACAACAGCGCGGTGCACAAGGCCGTTATCGGCCCGGACAGCGCGTCCTGGGGCGAGGCCGCATACACCGGCAGCCCGGTCTACGTCGAAGATATCGCCTTGAACCCCGGTTGGGCGCGCTGGCGCGACCTGGCCTTGTCCCACGGCCTGCGGGCCTGCTGGTCCACCCCGATCAAGGCGCCTGACGGCCGTCTGCTGGGCGTCTTCTCCAATTACTACGGCGTGGTGCGTTCGCCCTCCGCCCACGATATCGACGCGATCGCGCTGGTCACGCGTAGCGCCGCCCTGGCAATAGAACGCCATCTGACGGAGTTGGCGCTGCGCCAGAGCGGCGAACGCTGGCGCGCCATGTTTGCCGGCATGCAGGAAGCGTTTTTTCTCAGTGAGGCATTGCGCGACGACGCCGGCCGCATCGTCGATTTCCGCTTCCTGGAGGTGAACCCCGCCTTCGAGCGCCAGACAGGCATGAAGGAAGGCGATACCCTGGGCCATACACTGCGCGAGATGATTCCCGGCGTGCCCGGCCAGATCATGGATACGTTCGCCCAGGTCATCGAGACCGGCGAGCCGGCCCAGTTCGAGTTCATGGTGCCCGCGCCCACGGAGGCCTGGTACGAGGCCCGCGCGCGCAAGGACGGAACCGACAGGATGATGGCGTTGTTCCTGGACGTGACGGCGCGCAAGAGGGCCGAGGCCGAGCTGTGGGAAGGGCAGCACCGCAAGAATTACCTCGGCGCGCTGGGCGACCGCATGCGCGAGCTGCATCGCCAGGAGGACATAGAGCAGGCCGCGTGCGAAGGGCTGTGCCTGCATCTGGCGCTTGGCCAGATGGCGGTGCTGGATACGCAGGGCGAAGACCAGGCTCCCGCCATATCTTCGGTCTGGCCCCCGGGGTCCACGCTGCTTGGCCAGCCGCCGCACACGCTCGATGCCTTGGGCGATGACTATCACGCGGCCTTGCGGCTGGGGCGCACCACATACCTGGCGCCGCTGCTGGGAGAAGCCGGCGGCGAGATCCGACCGTGGGCCATCGTCGTGCCGCTGCGGCGCTGGGGCCGGCATACCGGCGCGATGTTGGCGTGTCCCGCATCGGGCAGCAGGCTCAAGAACAGCGATATCGCCTTCCTCGAGGAAGTGGCCGAGCGCATGTGCGGCGCGGTCGAGCGTTCACAGTATTCGCGCATGCTGGAACAGCGCGTGGAAGACGCGATCGCGGAGCGCGACCGGATCTGGCGCCTTTCGCCGGAACTGCTTGCGGTGGTCGACCGCCAAGGGCGCTTCGTCAGCGTCAACCCTGCGGTGCGGCCCATTCTAGGCTGGACCCCTGAGCAGTTCATGTCGTTGGCGCTGGCCGACCTGATCCATCCGGACGATCTGGCGGCGACGCTGGCGGCCTGGGGCTGGTCTTCGGGCGACGCGGGTCCGCGTCCCGGCGCAAGGCATCTGGAAAACCGCCTGCTCAAGCGCGAGGGCGGCTATTGCTGGATTACATGGAGCATGTCCTGGACCCAGGACAGCCTGTACATGACGGGGCGGGACGACACCGACCTGAAGCAGCAGGCCGAGGCCTTGCGCGACACCGAGAACGCGCTGCGGCAGTCTCAGAAGATGGAAGCGGTGGGACGCCTGACCGGCGGCATCGCCCACGATTTCAACAATATGCTGCAGGGGATCTCGGGCGCGCTCTACCTGGTGCAACGCAAGATCACGGCCGGCGCGCCGGAACAGGCGCTGCGTTTCGTGGACGTCGCCATGGATTCGGCGAACCGGGCGGCGCACCTGACCCAGCGGCTACTGACTTTTTCGCGCCGCCAGCCCATTGACCCCAAGCCGTTCTGCGTGGCCTCCGCGCTGCAGTCCATGGTGGCGCTGTTCCACCGCTACACCGGCGAACGCGTGGCCCTGCGGCTGGACCTGCCGCAGGAATTGTGGGCGGTCTGCTGCGACAAGAACCAGTTCGAGAATGCCATGCTGAACCTGGTGATCAACGCCTGCGACGCCATGCCGAACGGCGGCGCGCTGACGGTTGCCGCGCGTAATGTGGAGCCGCACGATCCGCTCCTGTCGCTCTGCGCCGGAGAGCATGCGGGACGCTACGTGGAAGTATCGGTGACGGACGTGGGTTGCGGCATGCCGCCAGACGTGCTGGCGCACGCCTTCGACCCGTTCTTCACCACCAAGCCCTTGGGCCAGGGCACCGGGCTGGGCTTGTCCATGATTTACGGCTTCGCCAGGCAGGCTGGCGGCGCGGCCAGCCTGGAGAGCACGGTGGACGTGGGCACCACGGTCAGGCTATTCCTGCCGCGCTACGACGGCGCGCCCGAAAGCGTGCAGGATGGCGAACGCCCGGCGGCCGCTACGCCCGGCGCAGCGCGCAAGGAAGTCGTGCTGGTGGTGGAAGACGATGCGAACGTGCGGGAAATGGTGCGCGAATGCCTGGCCGAACTCGGCCTGGAGGTGCTGACGGCGGTGGACGGCGAGGCCGGCCTGGACCTGCTGCAATCCGCGCGCGGCATCGACCTGCTGGTAACCGATGTGGGGCTGCCGGGGCTCAATGGCCGGCAACTGGCCGACGCCGCCCGCGTGGCGCGTCCCGGCCTGCGCGTGCTGCTGATGACGGGATATGCCGAAAGCGCGGCGCGCGGCCAGGGCTTTCTTGAACAGGGGCTGGAGCTGATCGTCAAACCCTTCCAGCTGGACAAGCTGACCGAGCGCGTGCAGGGCATGCTGGACAGCGCGCCCGGCAGGCCGGGGCAGGAGTCCCGCCACTAGTCCGCGCAAGCCCTGGCCGGCGCCGGCCTAGTGACGGCGGCGCAGTTCCGCGGGAGGCATGCGCAATTGCCCGCGGTACTTGGATACCGTGCGCCGCGCCAGCAGTATGCCGCTGGCCGCCAGTTGCTGGGTCAAGGCCACGTCCGAGAGCGGCATGGCCGGATCCTCGGCCTCGACCATCTCCTTGATCAGGGCCCGCACCGCCGTGGCGGAGCAGGACCCGCCGGTGTCGGTGGCCAGTTCGCGCGAAAAGAAGTGGCGGAACTCGAACACCCCGCGCGGCGTCACCATGTACTTGCCGACGGTGGCGCGCGACACCGTGGATTCGTGCATGTCCAGGTCATCCGCGACCTCGCGCAGCATCAGCGGCCGCAAGGCCACGTCGCCATATTCGAAGAAGGTCTGCTGGCGCTTGACGATGGCTTCGGCCACGCGCTGGATCGTGATGTAGCGCTGTTCGACGTTGCGCACCAGCCAGCGGGCTTCCTGCAGCTCCTGGGCCATGGGGCTGCGGTCGTCCAGGCGAGCGCGCCGGAACAATTCGGCATAGGTCTGGTGCAGCCGCGCCTGGGGCATGGCGTTGCGGTTGGGCAGCACGCGCCAGCGCGATTGCCATTTGTCGACGAATACGTCGGGTACGACGTAGACAGGCGCTTCGGCGCTATAGCGGCCGCCGGGCTTCGGGTCCAGGCTGCGGATCAGCGCGCAGGCCTCGCGCAAGGCGTCCTCGGAGCAGCCCAGCTGCTGGCGCAAGCCGACGCAGTCGTTGCGGGCCAGCCGCTCGAGTTGCTCGTGCACGATGCGCAGGGCGAGCGTCCGCAACTCGTCGCTGATGCCGGTTGCCGCCGCCAGCTGCAGCGTCAGGCACTCGGCCAGATCGCGCGCGGCCAGGCCCGGTGCATCCAATTGCTGGACCAGGCGCAGCGCAGTCATCCATTCGCATTCATCCGGAACGGGCTCGGCGCCGCGCGGCGCGTCTTCCCACAGATTGGACAGCGGCGTGCGCAGATAGCCGTCGTCATCCAGCGCGTCGATGATGTACTCGGCAAGCAGGCGGTCGCGCGCCTGCAATTGATAGTTGCCCAGTTCCTGGGACAAGCGCTGGCTCATCGATATGGGTGCGCTGACCCACAATCCCTGGTCCCGGTCCGGGCCGTCGCCCTGCGCGCGCGTGGGGTAGTCGCCGGAATAGGCGGGAGCATCAGGCGGGGGCAGATCATCCTGGGGCGCAGGCTCCAGCGGCGCGGGCTGGGGCGGGTCAGCAGGAGGAAAGCCCTCCGCGGCGGCCGGCAGGTCGTCCTCCAGCTCGTCGGGATCCTCCAGGAATGGATTGCTGGCCAAGGCCTGTTCCACTGCCGTGGTGAATTCCAGCGCGGTCATCTGCAGCAGCTTGACGGATTGCTGCAGGCGAGGCGCCAGCGCCATCTGCTGGCGCAGGCGCAGTTCTTGCGTGGGGTAGACCAATCGAGCCTCCTGGGGACTGGCTGCCGGCGGCAGTCCATCCTTGTACTGAAGCAAAGACCATGCCAGGCGTCTCGGCGGGCGAGGCGGGTTGATTGCGCGCGCGGCGCTGCCCCAGTATTACAAGCCAGTGGTAAGAAATGCCTCTCGCGCCTCTCGCGCGCGGTGGCCGCAAGATCGGCCCTGGCGCTCAAGCCCCGGCGTCGTCCTGCCCGTTCTGGTCGTAGTCTTCGAGGCGGTTATAGAGCGTCTTCAGGCTCAGGCCCAGCATCTCCGCGGCGATGCGCTTGTCGCCCGCATGGTGCGCCAGCGTCGCAAGAATGAATGCGCGCTGCGCCTCGCCCAACGACATGCCGATGGGCAGGGTCAGCGCTCCGTTACGCAGCATCGGCCGCTGCGCCTCGCGCGACCGGGGCAATAGCTCGGTTTCGAGTTCACCGTCTGCCAGAATGAACGCCCGCTGCACCGCGTTGCGCAGTTCACGGACATTGCCCGGCCAATCATGCAGGGAGATCGCTTCCAGCATGCGGGGGGAGAACGACTTCCGCGTGCCGTTTGCAGCATTCAAGGTGTCGAGGAACCAGTGCGCCAGCACCAGGGCGTCTTCGCCCCGCTCACGCAGCGGCGGCACGCGTAACGGAATCACCAGGAGCCGGTGCAGGAAGTCCTGGCGCAGGCGGCCTTCAGCGACCGAGGCGAAGGGATCGCGGTTGCTGGCGCAGATGATGCGGACATTGGCGCGCAACAAGTCCGAGCCGCCTACGCGCTGATACGTACCGGCCTCGAGCACGCGCAGGAAATTCACCTGAAGGTCGGGCGGCATTTCGGTGACTTCATCCAGGAACAGCGTGCCGCCGCTGGCGTATTCGAAGTAGCCGGCGTTCTGGGCGACCGCGCCGGTAAAGCTGCCTTTTTCATGCCCGAACAATTCGGCATGCGCCAGGCTGCCGCTGATGGCGCCGCAATTGACTGCCACGAAAGGCTGTTCGCGGCGTTCGCTGGCGTCATGGATGGCGCGCGCGACGATTTCCTTGCCGGTCCCGCTTTCTCCCACGATGAAGACGCTGGCATCGGTGGCTGCGGCCAATTGGAGTTGCGCGCCGAGTTTCTGCATCACGGGGGACAGGGCTGATGGGTCCAGCAGCGCGTCGGACTTCGCGGACGCCGCTGCACGCGGGGCAGTAGTAGTGCTGCGATTGGGCATGCTGATTCCTGAGGGCCCGCGCGGGCCGTGAGTCTGTTTCCATGCTAGAGAATCGACGCAGTACGGTATGCGACGATTTGCAAGCATTCGAAAATGTTGATGGAAAGTGTCGAACATTTGCCACCGGGCCGGCGGTTATCGCTATGCTGAATCACTGACCCTCAACATCCGCGACACGGAGCAAGCATGCCTCATCTGTTGATCGTTGATGACGACCCGGCGATACGCGAAACCCTGGCCGAAATCGGGCGCGAAAGCGGCTTTTCAGTAGCCCTGGCCGCCAGCGTCAAGGATGCGCTGATCCAGCTGGAGCGGCACGCGCCCGATCTGGTGCTGACCGACATCCGCTTGCCTGAAGGCAGCGGGATGGAAATTTTCAAGAGCGACGCCGCCGCCAGCGCAGAGGTGGTGGTAATGACCGGCCACGGCACCGTCGATAACGCCGTGCAGGCCCTGCGCCTCGGGGCCACCGATTACCTGGTCAAGCCGATCTGCATGGAACGCCTGAACGGAATCTTCGCGCGCGTGAATGCGAATTCGAGCGGCGATCTGCGGGGGGCTCCGTTCGAAGAACCGGGGCGCTACGGAAAGATGTACGGCGCGTCGGCCTGCATGCAGGAACTCTACCGTCAGATCGGCCGCGTGGCCACCACCAATGTGACGACCTTGCTGATCGGCGAAAGCGGCACCGGCAAGGAACTGGCCGCGCGTGCCATCCATGAACTCAGCGCGCGCCGCCAGCGTCCCCTGATCGCGGTGAATTGCGGCGCGATCTCGCCCAACCTGATCGAAAGCGAAATGTTCGGGCACGAGCGCGGCAGCTTCACCGGCGCGGACCGCCAGCACAAGGGCTATTTCGAGCGCGCTGACGGCGGTACCCTGTTCCTGGACGAAGTCACCGAAATGCCGCTGGACCTGCAAGTCAAGCTCTTGCGGGTCCTGGAGACCGGGCAGTTCATGCGCGTGGGCACCAATCGGGAGATCGCCTGCGATATCCGGATCGTCGCCGCGACCAACCGCGATCCCGAGCAGGCGGTGAAGGATGGCAAGCTGCGCGAGGACCTCTATTACCGGCTGAGCGTCTTCCCCATCAAGCTGCCGGCGCTGCGTGAACGCGGCGACGACATCCTGTTCCTTGCGAATCGCTTCCTGCAAGGCTTGAACCAGGAATCCGGCAAGAACAAGGAATTCTCGCCGCGCGCGCTGGCCGCGCTGCAGCAATACGCATGGCCGGGCAATGTGCGGGAGCTCAAGAACTACGTGCGCCGCGCCTTCATCATGGCGGATGGCGATACGCTGGAAGTGGATATGCTGACGCCCCGGGTGTCGCCGGCGGGCGAGGGCGCGGGCGGCCAGGTCAGCGTACCCGTGGGAGAAACCTTGGCGGAAGCGGACCGGCGCCTGATCCTGGCGACGCTGGAGCGTTGCAACGGCGTGAAAAAGCAGGCCGCGGCAGTGCTCGGCATCAGCCCCAAGACGTTGTACAACCGGCTTGAGGAATACGCCGCTGCGGACGCGGAAGGCGCCGCAGCGGCGCCTGGCCGGAAACAGGACCGGTCCTGACCTCATTTGCCGTACCGCGTTTTCAGGTCCGCCATGCAGGCGTCCTTGGCATTGCCGGACATGGCGTCGCATTTTTCCTTGCCGACCTTGTAGTCGGCATCGTTGCGCACCTTGGCCGCGTCATGCGAGGCCTCGGCCTTTTCCTTGCCTGCCTTGGCGTCGGCCCGGGCCTTGTCGCGCGTGGCTTCGGCCTGCTGCTGGCAGACGTCCTTCTGGTTGCCTTTCATGCCGTCGCAACGTTTCTTGTCCAGCTTGTACTGGTCATCGATCTGCGCGTTGCTGCGCACGGCGCCGCCGCTGGTCTGCGCGGTTTGGGCTTGCGCCTGAAAAGCCAGGGCGGAAAGGCTCAGGGCGACGGCGGGGAGAACGACTCGGGACAGATTCATGGCTGACTCCTAGGATGGGGACCCGGCATCGCCCGGGCCTGGCCGCATGTGCAAGCAAGCGGCGTTCCCGGGCCGGCCGGGCACGCCGCTTGCTCCGGCACCTTGCCGCAGGCGGTGCCCATGCGCACACTGCAAGCATCCATTGAACGAGCCCGGGGATACGAACATGCAAACCAAGCGCGCAGACCATGAAAAGGCGGACACCGAGCAAGGCAAGGCCAATGCGCCGCGCACGCAAACTGAGGCGGCGCATCGCAGCGGCCAGTTCGGAACCGACAAGCCGGGCTTCGGCAAGCCGGCCGCGGCGCCCAAACGCGAGTCGGACAAGAAGCCCAACGACAAGGGCGCGGAGTACGAGGAAGGCGGCCAGTATCCGGGCAAACGGCCCGGCTCAAAATAGCCGCTGGCGGCGGGTTCAATCCGCCGCTTGTTCCGTCTTTTCGGCGGGGATTGCGTCCGCCTCTTGCTCGCCCAGCCGGAACAGCAGCACCACGCTGTATAGCGCGGCCAGTCCGATCAGGCCGTAGACGCTGCGCGTCGCGGCGGCCGACGGCAGCACCTTCGCGAAGACATCCAGGCCTACCGCCGCGATCAGGCCGCAGTTCAGGCCGCCCGCAACCACCGCGATCAAGGCGGACCAGTCAAGCAAGGAAAGGCCGCGGGCCTCGGGAGGGACCGGGGGAGGAGCAGAATCCTCTTCCAATTCTGAAAGATCTTCTTGGTTGCCGGGCATGTCCATGTGGAAGTCCTTTGCGCAGAATGCGGGTAGGCGGGACTGCGGGCGGACTGCCTCTGAACCTGCCGGTCCAGGCCGCTCGCCAGCGCTACAGCAATTCCCATGCCTGGAACGGGCACGGCAGTTGCTGACCACAAGGGAATGATTCCCGATGGAGAGCACAATGTCCCTGATCGTTGCCGCCCGATTCGACACTTTCGACCACGCCGCCGAGGCGGCGCGCAAGCTGTGCGCCGAAGGATTCACCGAAGACGATATCCATACCTTCTACATCAACACGGCGGGCGAACACGCGCGCTTTCCGATAGGCGGCGACCGCGTGGCCGATCCCGATGCCCGGGGCGGCCATTTCGGCGCGGTGGCGGGCGCCTCCGCGCTGGGCCTGGTGTTTGCGCTGCTGGGCGGGCTGATCGCCGCCCGGGTGGGGGCTTCGGTCTTGATCGTCATTGCCGCTGCGGGCGTAGGCGCCTATCTGGGCGCGCTGGCCGGGGCGCTATGGGTGATCGGGCGCGGACGCCGCAGGCATCCGGCGGCCACCGTCGCCCGTGACGCGCATCCTGCCGTACGCCAGGCGGGCGTGATGCTGGCGCTGCACGTGTCGCCGGACCGCGATGCGCTGGCAAGAACCGTGCTGACGCAGGCCGGCGGCACGGACGTCGAGCGCGCGCAAGGCCGCTGGTTGAATGGCAAATGGGAAGACTTCGACCCCTTGACGCCGCCGCGGCATGTGGACGCGTCGACGATGGCGAACTAGGCCGAGGGAGACACGGAGATGAAAAAGACCTTATGGCTCTGCGGTGTCGTCGCGCTATGCCTGCTGGCCGCGCCCGGTGTGCTGGGCGGCGTGCAGGCGCAGGAACTGGCGGAGCCGGAAGCGCGCTTCCTGCAGGCGGCGGCCGGCTCCGGCATGTTCGAGGTAGAGGCGGCGGAGCTGGCGAAGAAGCGAGCAGGGGACCGCGACGTGAAGGCATACGCCGCACGGATGCAGGAGCAGCATGGCGCCATGAACGCCGAATTGAAGACCCTGGCCGGGCGCAAGCAGGTGAAGCTGCCAGCTGAACCGTCCGAACCCGACCGGGGCACCCTGCAACAGCTGGGCAACAGGACCGGCCCGGACTTCGACGCGCTCTACATCGAAAAGGCAGCCGTGGACGCGCACGTCACCGCAAACCGCCTGTTCGAGACGGCGGCACGCGAGTCCAAGGATCCGCAGGTGCGCGATTTCGCGGTGCGTGCGATGCCCATGGTGGCCGAACATCTGGCAATGGGCCGCAAGCTGCAAAGCACGCCGCCCGCCGACCCGGACAAGATCCAGCCGGCGACGAAGGGCGAAGCGCCGGCCGTGTCGCCAGCGTCGCGCGAGGCGCCGGCCTCGATCGCGCCGGCCAAGTAGCGGGACGCGCGGGCCTCAGTCGCCGGCGCTGCCGGTAATGGGCAGCACGATGCCGGTGATGTAGCTGGCGCACACGGGCGAGGCCAGGAAGACGTAGGCCGGAGAGATTTCCTCGGGCTGCGCCGGACGCCCCAAGTCCGTGTGCTTGCCGAATTCCTTGATCTTCTCCGGACTTTGGTCCGCAGGATTCAGCGGCGTCCATACGGGTCCCGGCGCCACTGCGTTCACACGCACGCCCTTGCCCGCGAGATTGGCGGCCAGCGAACGTGTGAAAGCATGGATCGCGCCCTTGGTGGTGGAGTAGTCCAACAGTTTGGCGCTGCCGCGCAGGCCCGTGACCGACCCGGTATTGATAATGGAAGCGCCAGCGTGCAGATGCGGCAGCGCCGCGCGCGCCATCTGGAAGTAGGCGGTGATGTTGGTGCGCAGCGTCTTGTCCCATTTCTCGTCGCTGATCTCGGGCAGCGTGTCGGTGTGCTGCTGATAGGCAGCGTTGTTCACCAGCACATCGAGCTTGCCGTATTCCCGGATCGTCTGTTCCACCGCCTGTTCGCAGAACGCGGGTTCCTGTACGTCGCCTGCGATCAGCAGGCAACGGCGGCCTTCGCTTTCCACGGCGCGCCGGGTGTCTTCGGCATCCTCTTGCTCGTTGAGATAGACGACCGCCACGTCGGCGCCTTCGCGCGCATACAGCAGGCAGACCGCGCGGCCTATGCCGGAATCGCCGCCTGTCACCAGCGCAACCATGCCCTCGAGCTTGCCGCTGCCCTTGTACTGGGGCGCCTGATACTGTGGCTTGAGAACCATGTCGGCTTCCTGCCCCGGCTTTTCCAGGTGCTGGGCCGGCATGGGCGGTGTGGGATGCGGGCGGGCGCCGGTGTCGGCTTGATCGGGCTTGCTCATGAGGGTCTCCTGGTGGGCAGGCGCGACAGGCGCCTCGCCCATTGCCGAGCAAATGCCATGCCCGGCCCGCCGCGCGCGCCGGAGCTACTGCCGTCCCACCACCACGCCGAAAAGGAAAGCCGCGCCGGCCACCAGGCCGATGGCCTGCCATGGCCGGGCGTGGATGTACTCCTCGGTGCAGTCTATGGTCTCCCGCATCAGGTCGCCGGCATGGTCTGAAGCGTCGCGCAGGCTGCGCCGCGTGGCGTGCAGCTGTTCGGACAGGCGCGCCTTGAGCGCCTCCAGATCGGTCGCCGAGGCGTCGCTGAGCGTGGCTTCCAGATCGTCGATCCAGGCCTCCGGGTGCCGTGCACGCCTGTGCGCGCCGCGGTTGTCCGGGCCGTTTTCCGGAAAGTCGGAGGGCAGGGGGGTGTTGGTAGAGGCCATCGGTAGCTCCTGGCTGTCGGGCGGGAAATACGCCTGCGCGGACCGGCCCGGGCGGCCGCGCTGCGGATCCGAAGGCTTCAGGCCTCCAGCATGTCGCGGCAGGCCAGGGTGCAGCTCAGGCAAGCGCCTGCGCAGACCTGGCAATGCTCTGCCTCGTGCGATGAACATTCGCGCGCGCAGGCATCGCAGATCAGCGCGCACAGCGTGCAAAGCGCATTGGCGAACTCGCCGTCGCGCGCCAGCATGGCCGCGCACAGCCGGCAAACCGCGGCGCAATCGGTGCAGAGTGCAATGCATCGCTGCATGTGGGACGGATTTTCCCGCAGGCACGCGGATGCGCAAATATCGCAGGCGACGGCGCATTCATAGCAGGCTTGCACACATTGCTCGAAATTTTGGTCTCGCATTGCATCTCCTTGTGTGTGCCGGGTACGCGCGGCAACCGGCGTGCCCGGCGACCGGGCCACATCCGCTTGCAATTTGATGCCGCACGGCGATGACCCGGGCGGCCTGGAGCCGTAGCATGGAAGTTCGAATCCCCGTCGGGGAGTCACTGCAGGAGCCACGCATGAAGCCAGCATCCGTACCCGGATCCGCGAAACCGGCGCAAGCCGGCAAGCGGGCGGAAGACAACGCTAAGATACTGCCGCCGCGCTCTCCCGTCGATGTTCCGCGCAGACCGGATAAACCAGACGCCTCTACCCCGAACGAGGCCGCGCGCGACAAGCGCATCGTGGCCGATACGCGCACCGAGTCGAACTGGGCGGACGGTTCCGCGCCGCAACCTCGGGCCAAGAACGCGCGCTCATCGATCCTTTGACGCCTGCCTGGCGTTCGCTGCCGCAGCGGCCTCTCCGCCCAGGAAGGCAAGCAGGCGCCGTTCGTCCGCATTCAGTCCGCGGGGACCCCGTGGCGCTGCCGAGCGCGCGGGCAGCGTGCCGTCCAGATAGGCGGACAGAATAGCCGGATGCACATAGCAGGCGCGGCACACGGCTGGCGTATTGGCCAGCCGCCGCGAGACCTGCTTGATCACTTCCACCACCGTCTTCTGCGCCTGGCTGGCGCTCTCGCTGGGGCATGCCTGCAGCGCGGCATAGGCCATGACGGAGCCTGCCCAGGTCCGGTAGTGCTTCGCCGTGAAATCGCCGGCGCCGGCTACACGCAGATAGGCGTTGACCGCGCCCGAATCGACCGGATGGCTGCCGCCGTCCTCGTCGAGATACTGGAACAGTTGCTGGCCGGGTATGTCCAGGCAGCGCTTGATGATGCGCGCCACGCGCCGGTCCGCAGCGCTGACGTCATGGGTCACGCCGCTCTTGCCCTGGAAGCGGAAACGGAACTTGTCGCCCGTCACGCTGGCGTGCCGCCGCTTGAGCGTGGTCAGGCCATAGGACTTGTTGGTTCTGGCGTACTCGCGAGCGCCGATGCGCACCAGCGTCGTCTCCAGCAAACGTACCAGTACGGCTATCACCTTGTTCTGGGACAACCCGGCGGTACGCAGATCGCGCTCGACCTGCCGCCGTATGCGCGGCAGCGTCTGGCCGAAGGCTGCAAGGCTCTGGTACTTGCTCGCGTCGCGCACCGCGGTCCAGTCCGGGTGATAACGGTATTGTTTGCGTCCCCGGGCATCGCGCCCGGTGGCTTGCAGATGCCCGAGCGGGGAAGGGCAGATCCACACATCTTCGTAAGCCGGCGGTATCGCCAGGGCGTCGATCCGCTCGATTTCGCGCGCGCTGCGTATGCGCCTGCCTTGCGCGTCCAGGTAGTGGAAGGCGCTGCCGTTGACGCGGATCCGGGTATAGCCTGCCAGGCTGTCGTCGTAGTAGACCAGCGCTGCGCCGCCGCGGGCGGGCGCCGTTCGGGGACTTGGGTTCATGTCGTCTGCGGCTAACAGGGGCGGGGGCGCTGTCCTCAGCATGCGGCGTGCCCGCCACCCCTTGTGCGTAGCCAGGCACGCGGCTTGCTGATGCAGGAATGGACTTTCTCCGGAGACAGCCATGCACATCGCGTACTCGTACTACCTGCACGTTCCGCCCAAGCCAGATCCGATACCGCCAGGTTCGCCGCCCGGCGACCTGCCTGTGGATCCGGATACCGATGAACCGGACGTGGACCTGCCGCCCTTGTCGCCGCCCGGCAAGGAAATCACGCCGCCCAGCCCCTGACGCGGGCTTGTGGTTTTTCCCTGATCCCAACAAGAACTGAGGAGTCGCCATGTCGACCATCCTGCTGATTATTCTCATCCTGCTCCTGATCGGCGCCGTGCCCGCCTGGCCCCACAGCCGCGGCTGGGGCTATTACCCCAGCGGCATACTGGGCATATTGCTGATTGTGCTGATCGTGATGCTGTTGACCGGCCGGCTCTAGCAGGTCCCATGCGGTCATGGACGCGCGGGCCGTGTCGGACGGCTCGCGCGCCACCGGTCCGCCAGGCGGCCGTCTGGCGGACCGGCGGGTGGCGCGGGTTTGCGCCCAGGCGTAAGATCGCCGGGTTTTTGTGCAGCCCTCCGCCATCCGCGGCATTCCCGACATGACCATCCCCTTGCTTGTCTTGATAGAAAGCGTGCAGGACTACCTGCCCGAAATCGAAGCGCGCGGCTTTCGCGCGATTTTTGCGCCCACCGCCGAAGCGCGCGCGCAGGCGATCCGCGACCACGGGCCCGAGATCCGCATCGTGCTCACGCGCGGCGCCACCGGCCTGTACGCGCAGGAAATGGCGGCAATGCCCAAGCTGGAAATTGCCTGCTCGCTGGGGGTGGGGTACGAAAACATCGACCTGGCCGCCGCGGCGGAACGCGGGATCGTCGTGACCCACGGTCCGGGTGCGAACGCGGTGTCGGTGGCGGACCACGCCATGGCGCTGCTGCTGGGCGCGGCGCGGCGCCTGCCGCAAGCCGATGCGTCGGTGCGCCAGGGCCATTGGGGCGGCTTCATGGGACCGCAGGTCACCGGCAAGCGGCTGGGCATCCTGGGCCTGGGCACCATCGGACTGGAAATCGCGCGGCGCGGCGCCAACGGCTTCGGCATGAGCGTGGGGTATTACAGCCGCAGCGTCCGCCCGGAATCGGGCTATGCCTACTTCGACAGCCCGCGCGCGCTGGCCGCGGCATCGGATTTCCTGGTGGTGGCGACGCCGGGCGGAGCGGACACGCGCCACCTGGTGGACGCGCAGGTACTGGAAGCGCTGGGGCCGGAAGGCTATCTGGTGAACATTGCGCGCGGCAGCGTGGTCGACACGCAGGCGCTGATCGCGGCGCTGGCCGAACGCCGCATTGCGGGCGCTGGCCTGGACGTGGTGGATGGCGAACCCGACGTGCCCAATGCCCTCATTGAGCTCGACAACGTGGTGTTGACCCCGCATAGCGCGGGGCGCTCGCCGGAAGCGGTGCATGCCACCGTGGCGCTGTTCCTGGACAACGCCACGGCGCACTTCGGCGGCAAGCCGGTGCTGACCCCGGTGCGCCGAGGCTAGCAGGCCAAGGCTAGTGCGAGAACATGACCGGCACGGTCATGCTCTTCAGGATGGATGCCGTCGCCCCGCCCAGCGCCCACTGGCGCAGCTTGCTGTGGCCGTAGGCGCCCATGACGATCAGGTCCGCGCTGTGGTCGGCGGCGGCATTCAGGATGGTGCTGCCCACGCCTACGCCCTTGATGTCGCGGCGCACGTGCTCCGGCGCCGGCATGCCCTGCGCCACGCAGTAGGTGGCCAGGTCTTCGAACGGCGCTTCATGCTTGGGGCTGGCGGCGCCTTCGTTCATGCTCAGCACGGTCATGTGCGAAGCCAGGCGCAATATCGGCGCGGCATCGGCCAACGCGCGGGCGGCCTCGCGGCTGCCGTCCCAGCAGCACAGCACGCGGTCGCCGATCACCGGAAACTCACCGCTGGACGGAATCGCCAGCACCGGCCGGCCCGCCGTCAGCAGGGTCTGCTCGACGAACTCGATCTCGTGGGCGGCTTCGACGTCCTCGCGGTTTTCCTGGCTGACCACGATCAGGTCGGTGGTGCGGCCCAGCAGCGCCACGGTCTCGCTGGGCGAGGATGTGCCCGCGCGCATGAAGGCGGGCACGTCGGCTTCGGCCGCGGCTTCCAGAAACGCGGTTTCCACCGCGTCGCGGCTTTGCGCCTGCAATTCCTTGATGATGCCCAGCGAACGCGACATGAGCACGGACTCGCCGTAGTAATACTGCGGCGGCGCGGCGTTGGCGTAGATGCCGACCAGCTCGGCCTTGTGGCGCTTGGCCAGGGCCAGGGCAGCTTCAATGCGGCGTTTGCAGTCGAATCCGTGGTCCAGGTGGACGGAAATGCGGCGGTACATGAAGGCCTCCTTGTTTAAGCGTGCCATGTGCATATGGTTACGCTTTCCGGCCTTTTCGCCCTTGATGCGCGTCAAGCCCGCGGCAGTTCGCCGGTGTGCGCGCAAACCGCAGGCTATGGCGCGGCGGGAGCCCGTTCCACGCGTTCGCGCAATTGGCGCAATTGGCGCGCCTGTTGCGCGATGCGGTCCAGCGGACCGGCCAGTTCCGGATAGCCCGCGGCCACCGCTGGCGGCACGGCCAACTGGCGGTCGTTGGCGCCTGGCGCGGGTTGCTGCGGATGCAGCGCATGCGCCAGCGCCGGACCGTACTCGGAGAGCGCCTGGGCGGCAGGCGTTCCGGCTGGCAGGGCCGGCTGCATCTCCAGCACAGTGCCCGCCGCCGTCACGCGCCGCATGGCGTTGAGCAGGTTTTCGGCGGTACCGACATTGCGGTCGCGATGCACCGGATTCTGCTGCAGCCGTTGCAAGGACGCCTGCGCATTGTCGGCGGAAAGGCAGGCCATGCGGCGCAACGCCACCAGGTCCTGTCCGTCGCCGGCATCGCCGCTCTTGGCCCGCAACAGGGCGCGCGCATAGGCGGCGTGGCGCTCCAGCGCCAGGCTGAGGGCCCCGGCCAATTGCCGCGGCTCCTTTTCGGGCCAGACCAGAAAGCCGACCAGCAGCGCCAGGACGCCGCCCAGCACGCTATTGAACGCGCGCAGGGCCGCGAGCATCGGCTCCTGGATCTCAGGCTGCTGGATGTGGGTGACCAGCACGAATTGCGAAGTCAGGAAGAACGTGAACAGCGCGTAATGAATCGTGCGCGCGGCGAACGTGCCCAGCGCGATGGGCAGCACCGCCAGGGCCACGGACAAGGGGGTGCTCAGGAACAGGCCCAGCAGCGAGGCGCCGATGGCGCCAGCCACGCTGCCGGCCACGCGTTCCAGCGTGCGCTGCCAGGTGGTCGCGAAGTAAGGTTGCAGGATGAAGACCAGCGTCAGCGACATCCAGTAGCCATGGTTGACGGCGAAGGTCTTGGACAGCGCCACCGCGATGGTGGCGCCCACGCCCACCCGCAGCGCGTGGCGGAACGCGTCGGATTCGAAGCTCAGGTTCTGCCGCAACGCGCGCCACGCGTCTTGCGCAGGGTTGGCTGCGCGGCGATCGCGCGTGGGCGCCGCCGGGGTCTGTCCCTGGTCGAACAGGGACTGGGTGACGGCCTGCGCCGTGTGCAGCAGGCGGTCCAGCACCGGCGCCATGGTGGCCAGTTCGGGCGCGTGGGCCAGGGCGCTGCCGCGCAGTTCATGCAGGCCGGCGCTGTAATGGGCCAGGCGTTCGCGCAGGCACTGCGCCTGCTTGGCGTCGTTGACGTCGGAGGTGCTGGCGATGGCATTGCACAGGCTGGCGTAGCGGTGCAGCGCGTGCGACAGATGGGCGCCGGCGCCGCGTCCGAGCCAGCGCGGCGCATTCGATTCCATCAGGTCGGCTGCGGCCACCAGCGCAATGAAGCTGTCCTCGGCATTGTCCAGCAGGTACAGCAGTTGATGCGCGCGGGCGCGGCGCGATGGGCGCGCGTCCTGCACTTCGCGGATGCGCGTGCGGGCGGCTTCGAGCGCGGCGCGCTGGGCGCTGCGCTGCGGCCGCGTGACGGCGCTCCAGGCCTGGGGGCTGGCCGCGGGCGTCAATCCGGAATACATGCGGGCCAGCGCGTCGGCGAAATCCGCCAGGCCGCGGTAGCAGTGCGCCACCGCGTGAGTGGCGTCCTTCCAGGGACGTCGACGCCATACCAGCGCCGTCATCAGGATGGCCCAGGCCGCGCCGGCCAGGAAAAACAAGGTGTAGGACAGGCTTTCCGTCCAGGTCGGGGCGGGTAGTTCCGCTGCCACCACGAAGCCTGCGGACAGCAGGGTGCCGACGATTGCCGCGGCCGGCCCCAACACGCGCAACAGGCCGCCGAATGTGCAGCACACGAAGGTCAGGGGCAGCAGCAGCCACAGATGAGCCGCGCTGACGCTGGCCAGAAAGCAGAACAGCGCGCCTATCAGCCCCAGCGCGAGCATTGCCCCCGCGCGCTGGCGCAGGGGACCCCCCGGATCGCCGAAGCAGGCCCAGAAAGCCGCGATGGCGCTCCAGCCCAAACGCGGCTCGTGCGCCAGCACGGCCAGGATGACAGGCGCGGCGCTGATGGCCGCGGCTTGGAGGGCGTCCAGCCACAGAACGTTGCGCAGGGAGGCGCGCCAACGGGAATAAAGATTCTTCACGCTAGGAATACAGCAGCGGCGGTGGGCCCGGCAGGGCGAAAGACGCAAACCCTACCATGTCGACAAGGCATTTCGGCGGGGGTGAAGGCCAGGGCCGGAAAGCCGGTTTCATTCATGAATCCGAGCAGCTTAATACGTATGGATACATATATGTGACTTTGCCGCCGCAGCGGCGCAAAATTGCCTGGAAGAAAGTCTGGAAATCGCATACAAAAAGCGCTGTAGCTGGGAATACTCAGTCCAATGTGCCTCTTTCTGCGCCCGGACAGCGCAGGTTTTGACCCAGGGGCGCGCAAGGAGTATCGACATGATGTCGAATCACGAGGCTTCCACAGACTCGGTGGCGAGCGACGACGAGATCGCCGCCATGATCACCGGCAAGGATGGCCTGCGCATGCTGTTGCAGCCGCAGGTGGATTTGCTGACAGGCCGGATCGTGTCGGCCGAAGCGCTGGCTCGCTGGCGGCATCGCCGCCTGGGCATCATCATGCCTTCCGACTTCATCCCCGCCGTCAACCGCCTGGGCCTGGACAAGGTGCTGTTCGAGCGCGTCTGCCTGCGTGTCATAGACATGCTGTTGACGATGCGGCGCGCCGGCATCGCCATTCCGGTGGCCATCAATGCGCCTGCCTCCACCTTGTCGGACGAGGCCGCGGTCGATTTCCTGCTGGACCGCATCTACGCGGCGGAGCTGCCCGCGTCGCTGGTGCGCGTGGAACTGACGGAAGACCAGCCCATCCGCGAACTCGACGTGCTGCGCGCCACGCTGCTCAAGCTCGAGAATGCCGGCTGCGAGGTCAGCCTGGACGATTTCGGCACCGGCCATGCTTCGTTGAAGCTGCTATCGGCGTTGCCGCTGTCCGAGGTCAAGATCGACCAATATTTCGTGACGCGCATGCGCCGCAGCGCAGTCGCCTTCGAAGTGTTGCGCACCGCCGCGGAACTGGCGAACCGGCTGGGCCGCCGGGTGGTGGCCGAGGGCGTCGAAAACGTGGCGGACATTCCTGCCCTGCGCGCGGCCGGCTGCCGCTACGGCCAGGGCTTCGCGCTGGGCCGCCCCATGCCGCTGGACGAATTGACGGTGCGCCTGCGCACGCAACGCGACCAGGGCGAACCGCTGGCCGCGCCTGCCGCCTACGCGTCGTCCTGGCTCGATGCCTACGACGCGTCCGCCCAGGAGCCGCAGTCAACGCGCGGCAAGCGCCACGCCACCACGCAATAAGGCTGGTCGCGCAGCGTATTTTTTACCAAGCAGGCCGGACTTTACCCGCAGTCCTTGCGTCCCCGTGTCCGCGGGCTGCGGGGGCTGACTGCGGCGCGATTTGGGCACGCGGGTTGCTGTATGGAAGATGGCGGAGCTTTTTCCGTCTTCCAGGAGACTTGCAATGCCCAATCAGAACCAGCCCGACCAGCAAAAGCAGCAACAGAAGCAACAGGCCCAGGAAAACCCCAGGGACCGCAATCAGCCCGGGCAGCAGCCCGGCCAATCCGGCCAGCATGCCGATAAGGATCGGCAGCAACCTGGCCAGAATCAGGGCCAGCAAGGCAAGATGCCGCGCTGACTCGTAGACCGCGTGTTCCGGGCCCTCTAGTCGGGCGGGTATCGCGGTAAGAACGGCCTTGTCCCGCTGTGGGCGGACAAGGCCGTTTGTGCTTCATCATGGCTTCGGATTTCGGCATCAAGCCGCCGCTGGCAGCCACAGCGCAACCGGCAGTTCATGCAACAGTTCCGACAAGGGCAGCGCGCCACCGGAGCCGGATCTCGCCTTTTCGCCGCCCATTGCATCGCGCCAAGACAGACCCTTGATGGCATCGGGCAGGCACAGCGCGGTGTCGGCCCAGAATTCCCGCGCCGCCCGCGGCTCGCCGCGAGCGTAGCCAGACAGACGCAGCGCGCACAGCCGCGGCGCGACGATCAGGGCGTGCTCGTCTTCATGACGCCGCAGCCAGGCTACGACGTGCTGTGCATGCGTCCCGGTTACAGCCAGGGGGACGCACTCGCCCTGGCCGAACAATGCCCGGTGACGCTGCCGCGCCGCCAGCAGGCGCTGGGTCAGGGCCTGCTTCACCGCGCCGCTGCGCCAATCCGTTGCGCTGGCTCGCACGGCGGCGCTGGCGCGCGTGCGGGCCAGCATGGCGATCCGCGGCGGGTAGTCCACCGCGCGCCGGTTGTCGGGGTCGACCAGGCTGTAGTCCCAGAGCTCCGTGCCTTGGTAGAGATCCGGCACGCCGGGCAGCGTGTTGCGCAACAGCGTCTGGGCCAGGCTGTTGATCATGCCGGCAGGGGCCAGTTCCAGGGCGTATGCGGCGATTTCGGCCAGCAGGCGGCGCCCGGGCGCCGCGTCCCGCAGAAATTCCAGCGCGCCAAGCCCGGCGGCTTCGTAAGCGGGGTCAGGATCCGTCCAACTGGTATGCAGCTTGGCTTCGCGCAACGCCTTGAGCTGCCATTGCGCCACGCGCTCGATCCATGCGGCCACGCTTTCTGGCCGCTGTTCGATGATGTCGGCATCCCAGTCGGCGGGCCACGCCCCGATCAGCGTCTGCACGAGCAGGTAGCGGTCCGCCAAGGTAAGCAGCCCGGCGTCCGGCAGGGCGTGGGTCCAGCGATACGCGGTCTTGCGCCAGGCTTGCGGCATTTCCGAAACCACCGCCAGCCGCGCGCGCGCGTCCTCGCCGCGCTTGTGGTCATGCGTGGCCGTCGCCAACATGGCGTGCGGAAAGTCGCGCGCCCGCGCCTCGACCAGGGCATGAAATGCCCCGGGCGACAGCGCAAATCGCTGCGGCGATGCGCCGACTTCATTGCGCGACAGCAGCGGGCCGTAGCGGTAGAACAGCGTATCTTCCAGCGCCTTGGCTGCCAAAGGCGGCGTCAGCTGCTGGAACCGCCGCAGGGCCTGGGCAGCGTTTGGCTCAGATTGCGGGAGCGGCGCGGTTGCCGGATCGGCGGGGCCGCCGCCCAGCCACCGGTCCATCTGCGCCAACAAGGCAGCGTCCGCTGTGCCGGGCAACGCGTGCAGCAGGGCGGCGGCGCGTTGCGCTGCCGCCTCGCAGTGATGGCGGTCCGCATCGCTGCGGCCGCCGTCCTCCGCGTAGGTCCGGTACACCGGAAAGGCCGCCAGCCACGCGGACAACACGCGGTCCATGGCCGGCGCGGACCAGTCGCGGGTCCGGCGGTCCTGCCGCGCCAAACGTTCCAGGCAGCGGACCAGCGCCAGGCGTTCCGCGGGAAAGTGCCGCTGCAGCATGCGGGTGCGCGCCGCTTCCAGCTGCCGCGGCGGCGTGCGCAGATCGCCCGTGAGCATCTGCCAGAACGCCCGCAGCGGCGCCTCGGCCCGCGGGTCGTGCAGCAATGCGCCGACCTGATCCATGAAGTCATAGCCGGTGGTGCCATGCAGCTGCCAGCGCGCATCGGGCGCTTCGTCCGGCGCCAGGATCTTCTCCGCCACCAGGTAGGCTTGCGATTGGGCGCAAGAAGGTGGACGGCGGGCTCCGGCTTCGGCCAGGCGTCGATTCAGCCTGCGCAGATAGGCGCCCGGCGCGGCCAGCCCGTCGATGTGGTCGATGCGCAGTCCGTCGAGCAAGCCTTCCGCATACAGGCGCAGCGGCAGCGCATGCACGGCATTGAAAACGGCTTCGTCCTCGACCCGTACGCCCACGAGCTCGCTGATCTCGAAGAAGCGCCGCCAGTTGATCTGATCGGCAGCGCAACGCCACCAGGCCAGCCGGTAATGCTGGCTCTCCAGCAGCCGGTGCAGGCGCTCGCGGCCGGCTGCGCGCGCCGGGTCGCAGCGGCGCAGCAGGGCCTGCGGATCCTGCCCGCGCGCAAGCGACTCCGGGGCCAGGGGATAACGCTGCCCGGAGACCTCCAGTTCGATGCGTCCGGCATCGGCGTCATAGCGCAGCGCCATTGCGCCTTGAGCCAGCGACACACCGTAGGAGTCGGGCAGGATGGGCAGCAGGACCTTGCCGCGCAGGGCGGGATCAGGCGCGTCCCAGTCGATGTCGAAGCAGCGCGCATGCGCGCTTGCGGCGCCGTGTTCGAGCACATCGCGCCACCAGGCATTGGCGGGGTGGGCCGCCATGTGATTGGGCACGATGTCCGCGATGAGACCCAGCCCGCGCCGACGGGCCGCCCGGGCCAGATCCCTCAGCGCGGATTCCCCGCCCAGCTCCGGATTGACCGCGCCATGGTCGATGACGTCATAGCCATGCGTGGACCCGGGGCGGGCGCAGGTGATGGGCGACAGGTAGAGGTGGCTGACCCCCAGGTCCGCGTAGTAGTCCACGCAGGCTCGGGCGTCCTCAAATGTGTAGCCGGCATGCAATTGCAGGCGGGCCGTGGCGCGCGGCATGGTCATGGCCGGCCCCGTCCGGTGCGCAGGGCTTGCAGCCGGGCCTGCACGGCAGGGTCGGCGAAGCACGTCGCGCTGCTTGCGGCCAGGCGTTGACGCCAGTTGGGATGCTGGTCCACGGTGCCGGGCAGGTTGGGCTGTTCCAGTTCGCCCGCCAGGTCTTCCATGGGCACCAACAGCAGGGGACAAGGGCTGGAAGACACGAAGCGCAGCATGTCCTCCAGGGGCGCGCGCGCGGGCTCGGCGGCGCAGCCCAGGGCTTGCGCGAGCAAGCTGCGGTCCATGCGGCGGTTGCGCCGCAGCGTGGCTTCATCGTCGCCGCCGCCCAGCAAGTCCAGTTCGGCGCGCAGGTCGATGTCGCGCTCGGCCCACCAGCCGCGCAAGGTCGGCAGGTCGTGGGTCGAGGTCATGGCCACGGCCTGGCCGGGCCAGTCGCCGGCTGCAAGAAAGGGCGCCGGCGTGGACGGCGCAGATGGCGGCGCGTCAGGTTCCTGCCGCATGAACCACAGCACATTCATGCCCAGGATGCCGTGATCCGCCAGCTCGCGGTTGAAACCTTCAGGCACCGTGCCCAGGTTTTCGCCGATGGCAAGCGCGCGATGGCGCCAGGCTTCCAGCGCCGTGAGCGCCAGCAGTTCGCGCAGTGGATAGCGCAGATAGGCGCCCGCATCGGCCGTCAGTCCATCGGGCACCAGCCACAGCCGCGCCATGCCCAGGATGTGATCGATGCGCAGGCCGCCGGCGTGAGCCAGCGCGGCGCGCAACATGTCGATGTAGGCCGCGTAGCCCTGGGCATGCATTGCGCGCGGCGAGAACGCGGCCAGGTTCCAGTTCTGTCCTTGCGGATTGTGGATGTCGGGCGGCGCGCCTATGGACAGGCCGGGCATCAGGTCGGTCTGGCGGCTCCAGGCGTGGCTGCCGTCCGGGCTGTCGCCCACGGCCAGGTCGGCGATCAGCCCCACGCGCATGCCGGCGCGTCGCGCCGCCCTCTGCGCGTGGTCCAGGCTTTCGGCGGCCAGCCATTGGGCGTAGCGATGGAAGTCGACCTCGACCGGATGCTGCCGCGCATATCGTTCGACTTCCGGCGAGTCCGGATCGCGCAGGCCGGCGGCCCATTGCGTCCAGGGCTGGTGGTCTGCGCCATGCGCTGCCTGGGCGGCATGCAGGGCTTCGAACACGGCGTGGTCGCGCAGCGCCTTGCCGCGCCGGGCGCAGTACGCCTCGTAGCGCAGGCGGGCATCCGCCGGTCCGCTTGTGCGGAACTGGCGGTGCAGCGCGCGCAGCAGGCGCTGCCGCCATATCCCGGCCGATGGCCAATCTATCAATTCCGTTGGGCGCGGCTGGGCGGCCAATTCGGCCAGCGCCCGGCGCAAGACATCGTCACCGACGATGGCGGCGGGATCTGCGTACAGGGTGTTCAGGAACAGGCGGCTGGATGGGGCGTAAGGACTGCAACGCTGCGGTTGCGCGGCGAACATGGCGTGCACCGGGCTGATGGCGAGCGCGTCCGCGCCCTGGGCCGCGGCGGCGACAGCCAGTTCGCGCACGGCGCCAAAGTCGCCGTAGCCGCCGTCGCCAGGTTGGTCGGCATCGCGCCTGAGACTGTAGACCTGCGCGCATAGTCCCCAGGCGCGCGGCCGCACGCCGTCGGTCAGATCATCAAGGCCAGGCGCTTGGCGGGGCGCCACCGCAAGCACGGTCTGGCCGCATGCCAGGTGCAGCGTGTGGTATCCGGGCTCCTGCGGTGCGATCAGGCTGCCGTCGTCCGCGACCTCGCCGTCGCTGGTCTGGCCTGACTCGCACACGATGCGGTAGCGGCCGCGCGCGCAAGCGGGCAGAAACGCGGCCATGCCGCTGCGCGCGACCAGCAGGGGCGGCAGCCGGGCCCCAAGCTCCACGCCCAGGCGATGGTCGCTGCCGCGGATGTCATGGGCGTTGCCCGCCGGCAAGCCCATGCCCTCCAGCAGCAGCCGTAAAGTATCCGGCGACACTTGCTGCGGACGCTGGCGCGCGTCGGTCCAGTGTTCGGCGATGCCGGCTTTGGCGGCCAGCGCGGACAAGGCCGGATCGCCGGCGGACGTTGCGGTCATGCCGGTTCCTCCAGCAGCCACACGGTGCTGTCGCCGCACACCTCGCCGTGGACCAGGGCGTCGCGGGCGCCGGCCACGGATTCAAAGAGCAGCGTGGCATAGGCCTCGGCGCCCGCCTGCAAGGCCTCGGGCAGCGCCACGCGATCGGGGCCGAAGTTCGCATAGACCGTCAGGCGCGCGCCGCCTGCCAGTTCCCAGCGCGCGAACACGCCGCGTTCGCCGATCGCGGCCGCACCCAGGCTGACCGCGCCGGCCAGCCGGGGCGCGATCAGGCGGGCGCGCAGATGCAGCAGGACCGCGTAGTCCCGCATCCAGGCATGCGCGTCGGCGGCGCTGGCCCGTGGTTTGCTGGCCACGTAGGTTGCGGGATCGTTCGGGTCGGACAACGCGCCCGCGCCCTGGAATTCGGGAAAGCGCGAGAACTCGCGCCGCCGGCCGTCGCGCACCGCTTGCGCCAAAGCCGGGTCGGCATGGCTGGTGAAGTAGTGGAACGGCGTGCGCGCGCCGCGTTCCTCGCCCATGAAGATCAGCGGGATCTGCGGCGCCAGCAGCTGCAACGCGACCGCGGCGCGCAGCCGGGCGGGACTGTCCACCAGGCTGGCCAGGCGTTCGCCGCCCGCACGGTTGCCGGTCTGGTCATGGTTCTGCAGGAACAGCACGAAGGCGCTTGGCGGCAGTTCCGCGCTGGGTTCGCCCCGCGGTTGTCCGCCGCGGTAGGGCGAACGCTGCCCCTGGTACAGCCAGCCTTCGGCCAGGCAGCGCGCCAGCGCCTGGGCCGGCTGAGCGCTGTAATCGGCGTAGTAGCCGTGGCTCTCGCCGGTCAGAAGGCAATGCAAGGCATGATGCGCGTCGTCATTCCATTGCGCATCGAAGTCACCTTGCAGCAGGCTGGCGCGGTTGTCGTCGTTCTCCAGCACCAGATGCACATGGCGTTCGGCAGGAATATGCTGCCGCAGGTACTGGGCCAATTCATGCAGCCATTCATGGCCCGCAATCGCGTGCACGGCGTCCAGACGCAGCCCGTCGAAGCGGTACTCGGTCAGCCAGTACAGCGCGTTGTCCTTGAAGAACTGGCTGACCGCCGGCTGGCGGAAGTCGATGGCGTCGCCCCAAGGCGTGGCGACGTCTTTCCTGAAGAACGGCGCGGCATAGCGCGGCAGGTAATTGCCGTCGGGGCCGAAATGGTTGTAGACCACGTCCAGCATCACGCCCATTTCCAGCCCATGGGCCTCGTCGATCAGGCGCTTGAGCTCATCGGGCGTGCCGTAGGCCGTGTCGGGCGCGTAGGGCAGCACGCCGTCATAGCCCCAGTTGCGTGGCCCGGGGAAGTCGGCAATGGGCATCAGCTCCAGCAAGGTCACGCCCAGCGCCGCCAGCTCCGGCAGCCGCGCCAGCAGGCCCGCATAGCCGCCCTCCAGGCCGGCATGGGTTTCGTACAGCACGGCGTCTTCCCAAGGCCGTCCGCGCCAGGTGCCGTAGCGCCAGGGGTAGGAGTCCGGCGCGACCACGACGCTGTCGTCGTGCACGTCTCCGTGCTGCAGGCGCGAGGCTGGATCGGGCGCGACCGTGTCCGCGTCCAGGCGGTAGTGATAGCGGGCGCCGATGGGGCAGTCCACGTCTGCCTGCACGTAGCCGTCCGGGCCGGGGCTCAGGGCGATGGGAGGATGGCCTTCGACCTCGAGGGCGAAGCCCGCCGGCGCGGTCGGCGCCCACAGGCGAAAGCGCGTGACGCCGCTCTCCAGCGGGATTGCGCCTGAAGCATAGTCATGTGTCATGGCGGATCTCCCGGCACGTAGGTCGCCGCCAGCAGCGCCACGCTGCGCGCCGCCACCGTGACGGCGGCATCCGCCAGTGGCGCGGCAGGCGCCTGCGTGGCGGAATCCAGCTCGCGAATCCACGCCAGCGCGGGCGACGGCATCTGGAAAACCGTGTCCTCCGCGCCGGGATTCAATAGCAGCAGCGTCACATCGACGCTGCCGTCTTCGCGGCAGGCGGCGCGGCGCAGGACCATGGCATTGGCCTCCGACTCCCAGGCCGCCGCGTCCAGTTCAGCGCCCGCCGGATCGAACCAGGAGATGGCTTGTACGCCAGGCGCGAGCTCCTGCCCCGCATCGCCGTAGCGCGCGGCGCGCGTGCTGGGGTGGGCGCGGCGCAGTGCGATCAGGCGCGCCGCGTAGCGGGATAGCTCACGGCCGTCATCGGACTGCGCCTGCGTCCAGTCCAGCCACGACAGGGCGTTGTCCTGGCAATAGGCATTGTTATTGCCTTCCTGGCTATTGCCGAATTCGTCTCCGGCCAGCAGCATCGGCGTGCCATCCGCCAGGAACACGCAGGCGAGCTGGGCCCGTTGCACCCGTTTCCGGGTGTCCAGGATGGCGGCGTCCTCGGTCGGGCCTTCGGCGCCCCAGTTGTGGCTGTAGTTCTCGCCGTGGCCGTCGTTGCCGCCTTCGCCGTTGGCCTCGTTGTGGCTGGCGTCGTAGCTGACGATGTCGGCCAGCGTGAAACCGTCGTGCGAGGCCACGTAGTTGACGCTGCTCCAGGGCCGACGGTGGCGGCGGTCGAACAGGTCGCGCGATCCGCACAAGCGCGCCGCCATCTCGCCGCGCATGGCGGGATCCCCGCGCCAATAGCGGCGGGTCGCGTCGCGGAATTTGTCGTTCCACTCGGCGAAGCCCGGTGGATGGTTGCCCAGCTGGTAGCCATCCGGCCCCACGTCCCAGGGTTCGGAAATCAGTTTCAGGCGGGCAAGGGCAGGGTCCTGCAGCACGGCGTCGAAAAAGCCCGAACCCGGGTCATAGCCGGTGCCTTCGCGTCCCAGGGTCACGCCCAGGTCGAAGCGGAAGCCGTCGACGCCATAGGATTGCGCCCAATAGCGCAGCGAATCCGTGACCATTTGCAGGACGCGCGGATGTGACAGATTGACCGTGTTGCCGCAGCCGGTGTCGTTGATGTAATAGCGTTCGTCGCCCGGCACCAGGCGGTAGTAGCTGGCGTTGTCCAGTCCGCGCCAGGACAGCGTGGGTCCCAATTCGCTGCCCTCGCAAGTGTGGTTGTAGACCACGTCCAGAATCACTTCGATGCCGGCGGCATGCAGCCGGCGTATGGCCTGGCGCATTTCGTTCGGATTGTGCTGCAGGTAGGAGGGCTCCGGCGCAAAGTACGACAACGTGCTGTAGCCCCAGTAGTTGCGCAGGCCGCGTTCGGTCAGGAAGCGGTCCTGCAGGAACGCATGCACCGGCAGCAACTCCACGGCGGTGACGCCCAGCCGCTGCAGGTGTTCGATGAAACGCGGGTCGGCCAGCGCGGAGCAGGTGCCGCGCAGGGGCTGGCGCAGGTCTTCGCGCAGCATGGAGGCGCCGCGCACGTGCACCTCGTAGATCACCGTATCGTTCCACGCCGTGGCCGGCGGCCGGCTGTTGCCCCAGGTGAAAGGCGCTTCTTCGGCCACGATGGCCTTGGGCATGGCGGGCGCGCTGTCGCGCCGGTCGATGCTGAGGTCGGCGCGCGCATGCTTCATGCGATAGCCGAACAGCGCGTCGCTCCAATGCAGCGGTCCGGTCAACTGCCGCGCGTAGGGATCGAGCAACAGCTTATGGGGATTGAAACGGTGCCCATTGCGCGGATCGTGCGGGCCGTGGGCGCGATAGCCGTACACCAGTCCGGGATGCGCGTCCGGCAGGTAGCCGTGCCAGATCTCGTCGGTGCATTCGGGCAGGTCGAAGCGGCGCAGTTCCTTGCGGCCCTTGGGATCGAACAGGCACAGCTCGATGCGCGTGGCGTTGGCCGAGAACACGGCGAAGTTCACGCCCAGGCCATCGCTGACCGCGCCCAGCGGATGGGGCTGGCCCCCGGCGATGCGCGTGAATTGGGAGGGATCCATATGGGTTCAGCCTTCGTAGAGCAGGAAGAGGGTGGACAGCGGCGGCAAAGTCAGGGACAAGGCCTGGGGCTGGCCATGGGACGCGCTGACGCCGGTGCTGGCGCCGCCCTGGTTGCCCTGGCCGGATCCGCCATAGTGCGTGGCGTCGGTATTCAGCTTTTCCGCCCAGCGGCCAGCCTGCGGCACGCCGATGCGGTAGTCGTGCCGCGCCACCGGCGTGAAATTGGCGACCGCGAGCACGTGATGGACGCCGTCGCTGCGGATGAATGCGACCACGCTGTTGTCGCGGTCGTCCAGGATCGTCCAGGCGAAGCCCGCCGGGTCGGCGTCCAGCGCATGCAGCGCCGGCACCCCGCGGTACAGGCCATTCAAGTCTGCAACCAGCCGCTGTATGCCCAGATGGCCGGGACGGTCCAGCAGGTCCCAATCCAGAGGTACGTCGTGGTTCCATTCCCTGGGCTGGGCCATTTCCCCGCCCATGAAGAGCAGCTTCTTGCCCGGATGAGCCCACATGAAGCCGAGGTAGGCGCGCAGGTTGGCGAGCCTGGCGGCCGCGTCGCCCGGCATCTTGGCCAGCAGCGATCCTTTGCCGTGCACCACTTCGTCGTGCGATAGAGGCAGGATGAAGCGCTCGCTGTACGCATACACCATGCTGAAGGTGATGTCGTGGTGGTGATGCTTGCGGTGCACGGGGTCCTCGGACAGGTAGCGCAAGGTGTCGTGCATCCAGCCCATGTTCCATTTGTAGTGAAAGCCCAGCCCGCCGTCGGCGATCGGCGCGGTGACGCCGGGCCAGGCCGTCGATTCCTCGGCGACCATGATGGCGTCCGGCACTTCGTGGCGCACGGTGCCGTTGAGCGCCTGCAGGAACTGCACCGCCTCCAGGTTTTCCCGGCCGCCGTAGCGGTTGGGGATCCATTGGCCGGGCTGGCGGCTGTAGTCGCGATAGAGCATGGACGCGACCGCGTCCACCCTCAGGCCGTCGACATGGAAGCGCTGCAGCCAATGCAGCGCGCTGGCGATCATGAAGGCCTGCACCTCCGTGCGGCCCAGGTTGTAGACCATGGTGTGCCAGTCCGGGTGATAGCCTTCGCGCGGATCCTCGTACTCGTAGAGCGCCGTGCCGTCAAAGCGGGCCAGGCCGTGCGCATCGTCCGGGAAGTGCGCAGGCACCCAGTCCAGGATGACGCCGATGCCTGCGTGGTGGCAGCGGTCGACGAAACGGGCGAATGCGGCGGGCGGACCATAGCGGGCCGCGGGCGCGAACATGCCCAGCGGCTGATAACCCCAGGACCCGCCGAAAGGATGCTCCATGACGGGCAGCAGCTCCACATGGCTGAACCCCATGGCGCGGGCATAGGCCGGCAGCTTGTCGGCCAGCCGGTCCCAGATGCAGGCGTGCGATTCCGGTTCGTCAGGCAGCCAGGACCCGGCGTGCACTTCGTAGATGGACAGCGGCGCGTCCGTGGACTGGCGCGTGCGCCGCTGCGCCATCCAGGCCTGGTCTTGCCACGGATAGTCGGCGCCGTCTTCCACCACCGAGGCGGTGGCAGGCGGCGCTTCGCTGCGTCGCGCCAGCGGATCGGCCTTGAGCCGTAGGTTGCCGGCGCGGTCGGTGATTGCGAACTTGTAGCGTTCGCCGGCCTGCACGTCCGGGATGAAGATCTCCCAGACGCCGGCGCGGTGCCGCAGCCGCATGCCGTGCCGGCGGCTGTCCCAGGCGTTGAAATCGCCCACCACCGCCACGCGTTGCGCGTTCGGCGCCCATACCGCGCAGCGCAGGCCGGCCACGCCGTCGACTTCCATCAGGCGCGCGCCCAGGGCCGTTCCCACGCTGCGCCATGCGCCTTGCGCCAGCTCCTCCAGCGTGCCGTCTTCCAGCAGGGTGCCGAAGGCATAGGGGTCGGCGGTGATCTGTTCGGCGTCGGGCCATTGGATCGCCAGACGGTACGAGGCGCCGTCGCCGGGGCGGGCGTAAGGAACGCGTCCAAGAAACAGTCCCTGGCCCTGTTCGCGCAAGGGGATGCGCGCGCCGTCGCCGTCCAGCGCCGCCACGGCCCGCGCGCCCGGGGCATACACCCGCACTTCGCCGTCGTGCGGCCCCAGGAAGGCATAGGGGTCGCTGTGCAGGCCGCTGGCCAAGGCGGCCAGTTCGACGGGCGCTATGGGGCTGATGCTGCCGCCTGCGGGCATGTCCTGGCTCATGATCGTGCATCCTCTTCGTCCACGGCGGCCGACAGCAGCAGGCTGCGCGCCAGTTCCGCCAGGGCGCACAGCGGTATCGAAATCCAGTCTGGGCGATGCGCGGCTTCATAGCTCACTTCATAGGCGGCCTTCTCCAGTTGGGCCAGGGCCAGCAGCGCGTCTTCATCCGCGGGCGGGATAAGCGCCGAGGCGCGCGCATCGCGGTAGCCTTGCAGGAAGGCCTGGCTGGCGGTCTGGCGAAAGCGCGCCAACAGCAGGTCGCGCAGTTCTGCTGGCGCGACAGGCGCGCCCGGCGTTTCGCCCGCGCCGGCATTGGCGTCGGTCGGCGCGCCGCCGATGATGTCGGTGCGGGCGATCGAGGCGGCGGCATAGTCGAACGAACGCAGCATGCCCGCCACATCCTTGTAGGGCGAGGCGAGGGCGCGGCGCGCGTCCACGCTGCTGACCGGTTCGCCTTCGAAGTCGATCAGATAGGCGTCCGCCTGCGCCACCAGCACCTGCCCAAGATGGAAGTCGCCGTGCACGCGCAGGCAAAGGACGCCGGTCTCGGCCTGCGCCATCGCCGCCACGCGCGCCGCCAGCCGGGCGCGGTGCTCGAAATACCATTCGGCGCAGGCGCGCGAAGGGGCTTCCAGTTCACCGAGCTGCGCGCGCAAGTCCTTTTCCGCGCGTTCGAGCAGGTCCTGGACGCGGCGCGTGCGCGCATCGGCGTCCGCCTGGCTGGCGGCGCGCGGCTGGAACGCGGGGTCGTCGGTGGCCTGCGAAAGCAGGTTGTGCATCTGCGCCAGACGTTCGCCCATGGTGGCGGCCATTGCGGCGTAGCCCTGCAGGTCCTGGGCGAATTCGTCCGGGCTCTGGTTCACCAGCAGCGCGTTGTCCAGCGTGCGCTTGAGCAGATCCAGCGTCCAGTTCCAGGCGTCGCCTTCGTTGGCGACGTAGCGGTGCGCCACCGCCAGCGTATGGACCACGCCGTCGGCATCCTCACGTTGGACCTCGCCCAGCAGCGCCGGCATGTTGGCGTAGCCGGCGCGCGTCAGATAGCGGGTCATTTCCAACTCGGGCGATCCGCCGGGCTGGACGGCGCGGATCAGCTTCAGTATCAGCTTGCCATCGACGACGACCGAGCTGTTGGATTGCTCGCCCGTCAGCCACTGCAGTTCGCCGTCCCCGGCGACCTCCAGGGCGGCCAGGCCAGCTTCGGGCAGGAAGCGGATCACGCCCGGCTTGTCGCCAGGCTTGCCGCCGCTGCGGCCGTCGAGCTCGCGGCCCTCTTGCATGGCCTGGACGATGCCGCGCACGAAGCCGGGCTGCAGAAAGGCGTCCGCCAGAATGCCGACCTCGGCCCCGCGCCGCACCCGCGCGATCGCATAATGCACCGCTGCCGTCTCGTCCCACACCAGCACGAAGGGCGCTTGCGCGCGCAGGCCCGTGACGCCGTCCTCGGGCTCGACCTCGGCCCAGTAATACTCGCCATCGGCCGCCGTGAACGGCGTGGCGTACGCCAGGCGCGCGCGGGCGGGCGGCTGTTTGGCCGGATACCAGCGCTGGCGTGCCAGGTACTGGGGCAGGACCTCGCGCTCCAGCGTAGCGCGGGAGACGTCGGTCAGCGCGGCGCCGCCGTGGGCGCGCAGCACCAGCGTGGTGAGTTCCGGCATCTGCGCGGGAGCGCTGGCATGCCAGTCTGGCGGCGCGGCTTCGTTGCTCAGGTCCAGCCAGTAAAACGCGTAGGGCGGCAGGGTCAGCAGATACGGCAGTTCACCCACGGCCGGGAAGGGCGTACCGCCCAGCATTTCGACTGGCACGCGGCCATTGAATTCCTGCAGCTGCAGTTCCACGGGCTGGGCGGCGTTGGACAGGTTGGCCACGCACAGGATGGTGGTGTCCTGCCATTGGCGCAGATAAGCCAGGATCTTCCGGTTGCCTGCGAAGATGAAGCGCAGCGTGCCGCGCCCGAATGCATGGCTTTGCCGGCGCTGCGCCAACAGGCGTCGGGTCCAGTTCAGGAGGGAATGCGGATCGCGCTGCTGCGCCTCCACGTTCACCGCTTCATAGCCGTACAAGGGGCCCATGAGCACCGGCAGCGGCAGCTGTTCGGGGTCGGCGCGCGAAAAGCCGCCATTGCGGTCGGGCGACCACTGCATCGGCGTGCGCACGCCGTCGCGGTCGCCCAGGTGCACGTTGTCGCCCATGCCGAGCTCGTCGCCGTAGTACAGGACGGGCGTGCCCGGCATGGACAGGAGCAGGCTGTTCATCAGCTCGACCCTGCGCCGGTCGCGCTCCAGCAGCGGCGCCAGACGGCGCCGGATGCCCAGGTTGATGCGGGCGCGCGGGTCCGCCGCGTACACGTTCCAGAGATAGTCGCGTTCGCGGCTGGTGACCATTTCCAGCGTCAGTTCATCATGGTTGCGCAGGAAGATCGCCCATTGGCAGGACGCGGGAATGTCCGGCGTCTGGCGCATGATGTCGATAATCGGGAAACGGTCCTCCTGCGCGATCGCCATGTACATGCGCGGCATCAGCGGGAAATGGAAGGACATATGGCATTCGTCGCCCGCGCCGAAGTATTCCTGCGCATCCTCCGGCCACTGGTTGGCCTCGGCCAGCAGCAAGCGGTTGGGATACTCGGCGTCGATCACGGCCCGGATGCGCTTGAGCACCTCGTGCGTCTCGGGCAGGTTTTCGTTGTTGGTGCCTTCGCGCTCGACCAGGTACGGCACCGCGTCCAGGCGCAGGCCGTCCACGCCCATGTCCAGCCAATAGCGCATCACGGCCAGCACTTCCTTGAGCACCTGCGGATTGTCGTAGTTCAGGTCGGGCTGGTGCGAATAGAAGCGGTGCCAGAAGTAGGCGCCGGCCTCGGGGTCCCAGGTCCAATTGGATTTCTCGGTATCGCAGAAGATGACGCGCGTGCCGGCGTAGGCCTTGTCGTTGTCCGACCAGACGTAGAAGTTGCGCGCGGCCGATCCGGGTTTGGCCGCGCGCGCGCGGCGGAACCAGGGATGCTGGTCCGAGGTATGGTTGACCACCAGCTCGGTGATGACGCGCAGGCCGCGGGCGTGGGCCGCGCGGATCAGCTTCCTCACGTCGGCCACGGTGCCGTAGTCCGCGTGCACCCCGCGGTAGTCGGCGATGTCATAGCCGTCGTCGCGGCGCGGCGAGGGATAGAAGGGCAGCAGCCAGATCGTGTTGACCCCCAGGCTGGAGATGTAATCCAGCTTGGAGATCAGGCCTGGCAGATCGCCCACGCCGTCGCCATTCGAGTCGAAGAATGACTTGACGTGCAGCTGATAGACGACCGCATCCTTGTACCAAAGGCCATCGTCCTGGAGAGGTTGGGTTTCACTGATCATGGCAATGGGCGTGCGGGGTCATCCATGCAGCGACAAGCGCCACACGCGATAGGGTTGATCGGGATGCAGGGTCAGTTCGCGGATCTGCCCCTGCCATGGCTCGCTGCGCTCGGCCAGCAGGTCCTCGGCGATCAGCCGGCCCGTGTCGGCCTCGCCGAACAGCCAGAAGGGCGCCTCGATGCGCGCCGCCTGCTGCTGGAAAGGATCCAGGCTGATGGCCGCGAGGATGAAATTGCCGCGGCCAGGCGTGGACTTGCAGAACGCCAGCACGCGGTCGTTGCCGCTATGCACCAAGGTCAGGCCCCGATGGCTCTGCAGCGCCGGGTTGGTCCGCCGGATCTGGTTCAGGCGGGTGATCTCCGCGCGGATGTTGCCCGGCGCAAACCAGTCGCGCTGGCGCAATTCGTACTTTTCGGAGTCCAGGTATTCCTCCTTGCCCGGCAAGGCCGCCGACTCGCACAGCTCGAAGCCGCTGTACATGCCCCACAGGCCGGATCCCAGCGCCGCCAGCGCGGCGCGTATCAGAAAGCCCGGGCGGCCCGAGGACTGCAGGAAGTAGGGATTGATGTCCGGCGTGTTGACGAAGAAGTGCGGGCGGAAGAAATCGGCGGCGGGCGGCGTGGAGACTTCCTCCAGGTAGGATTCCAGTTCCGCCTTGTCATTGCGCCAGGTGAAGTAGGTGTAGGACTGGGTAAAGCCGATCTTCGCCAGCCGGTACATCATCTTGGGCCGGGTGAAAGCTTCCGACAGGAAAATCACGTCGGGATGCTGGGCATGGACCTCGGCGATCAGCCACTGCCAGAATGGCAGCGGCTTGGTATGCGGGTTGTCGACCCTGAAGGTGCGCACGCCATGCTGCACCCAGAACAGCACCACGTCGCGCAGCGCGCGCCACAGGGTCAGCTTGCGCGCGCGGCGCGCGGCGGCGCCGTAGAAGGCGACATTGACGATGTCCTGGTACTTCTTCGGCGGATTTTCCGCATAGCGCAGCGAACCATCCGGACGCCAGGAGAACCAGTCCGTGTGCCGCGCCAGCCACGGGTGGTCCGGCGAGCACTGGATTGCGAAGTCCAGCGCCACTTCCATGCCGTGGGCGCGGGCGGCATCGACCAGCCGAAGGAACCCGTCCAGTCCGCCCAGCAGCGGTTCAACCGCGTCGTGCCCGCCGTCGGCCGAACCGATGGCATAGGGACTGCCCACGTCGCCGGGCTCGGCGCGCAGGCTGTTGTTGCGCCCCTTGCGGTTGCGTTGCCCGATGGGGTGTATGGGCGGGAGATACAGCACGTCGAATCCCATCTCGCGCACATCTGGCAGCCGTGCGATCACATCGTCGAAGGTGCCGTGCTGGCCGGGCAGCATGGATTGCGAGCGCGGAAACAGCTCATACCAGCTGGCGTGGCAGGCCTGGCTGCGATCCACCCAGACCGGATAGGGCGCGGGGCTGACGTATTCGAAAGGGCGGTCGTCCAGTTCGCGCATGGTGCCGGCCAGGTCTTCGTCCAGCAGTGCATCGATCTGTTGCGGTGTGGGCGCAGCCAACTCGCCTTCGGTGGCCTTGGCGAACTTTTGCAGGGTCTCGCGCAACCTCATGGCGCCGGGGTGCGACGCGTTGCGGGCGCGCGCCAGCGCTGCGCGCAGCATCAGCAGGCCTTCCTCCACTTCCAGGCGCAGGTCCACGCCGGCCTGGTGTTTCACCTCCAGGTCATGGCGGAAAGTCTGCCAGGCGTCGAGCCAGGCGTGCACCACGAACTCGTGCGGCCCGATGCGGCGCGGACGGAACGAGGCTTCCCAGCGGTCGTTCAAGCCGCGCGTGAAGGGCGCGGCGCGCCACGAACTTTCATCCGCCGCCCGCCAGCGCAGTTCTGCGGCCAGCAGTTCATGGCCGTCCATGTAGATGTCGGCGCTGACGGGAATCCGCTCATGCGGGATGCTCTTGATGGGGAAGGCGCCACTATCCACGGTCGGACTGACCTGCTCGACCACGATGCGCTGGCTGATGGCGCCATCCATGCGGCGCGCCACGTGGCGCGAGGCTTCGCGCACCGGATGCGTGGGTTCGAGCAGATACATGGCGCAACCCGCGGGCGCAATGGCATTGCCTTGCAGCGCCAGGCCGTCCGGCACGCCTTCGGACAGGAAATCGGCCGGTGGCAGCAGCGGCGCCAACGCGTCCCAATCCACGCTTGCCTCCTCCGTATCCGAAGGATTGAGCGCCAGTACGGCCGTGCCGGCCGCGCAGTCGCGCAGCAGCAGGGTGCAGTGGCCGTCGCGCCCGCCGGCCAGACGCAGCGGGCCGCGCAATCCGGCTTGTTCAAACCAGCGATTGGCCTCGGCTACGTCGGGCAACCGGGCATCGTCCTCGTCGTCGAACATGAGGACATCCGCGGATAGCGCCGCGGCCCAGGCGCCGCGCTTGTCCGGGGCCACACGCGGCGGCGAAGCGATGACGGGTGCGATGGCGCGCAGCCTGCCATCTTCCTCCGCCAGCCAGCCGGACTTGTAGTCCCACCAGGGCAAGGACGAGCACAGGCCGTCCAGACCCGCGCCGCGCAGGGCCGCCAGCGACTCGGGCGTCAGTCCCTGCGCCCAGGCAAAAAATTGCGCGGTGCGATCCGGGCCGCCCACTGCCGCTGCCAATGCCGCCCAATCCTGGGCCGGCAGGCATTGCGGCGCGTGAAAGACGTAGCCTGCGGCGCCGCGTTCGGTCCAGCGCTTCAGCCGCGTGCTCCAGGCCTGCACAAAGCCGGGCGGTGGCGGCCCCGGGCGCAAGTGCAGTGCCTCGCGCACGTCGATGCTCATGCGCGGATCGCGCGCGGGGTTTTCGGCGGGCGGTTGGTACCAGCCGGGGCCCGCCGTGTCGGCTACGGCGCCAATGGCGCAGCGGTCCATGACGATATCGAGGTACAGGGCCAGGCCATGTTCGGCAAGCTGCCCGGCTGCGTGCGCGATCCAGTCGGCCATGGCCACGCGCTTGCCTGCCAAAAGCGCGCTGTCGGCATCCAGCGGGGCGGGCGAAGCGCCTTCCGGCCCCGACAGCCAGGGCGCCGGCATCAGCAAGGCATTGAATCCGCGTTGCCGCAGGCGTGAATAAAGGGCCGGCCCCAGCTCGCCGCCACGGGCGCGGACGTCCCCGGTTGCGCCGCCACGGGCGTGGTAGAGGCGCAGGGGAGCGTGGGGATGGATAGGCGGGGCTGTGGGCACCTGCGGTTCCTCCTGTGGGCGAGCCTAGACTGCGGGCGCGGGCAACGGTCCGCCAGAACGCTGGCCAGCGCGCAGGGCGGCCACCTCGGCCACGGTTGGCACGCGAGGCCTCCTGCCGGTATCGGCCAGCGCGCGATAGAGCTCGGCGTAGGGCGCCACGGCGGCGCGCCAGCTGAAATCCGCGCTCATGGCGTTGCGCTGCATGGTGCGCCAGAGCATGGCGTCCTCGCGCAAGCTCAGGGCGCGGGCGATGGCCGCGGCCATGGCCGCAGGGTCGTCGCCGTCGAACAGCAAGCCGTTGGACCCGGCCATTGCCGAGAGCGGCGCGCGCGGCCCGGGATCGTCGATCGTGTCGGCCATGCCGCCCACCCGCGAGCCTATCGGGATGGAGCCGTAGCGCATCGCGTACAGAGGCGTCAGGCCGAACGGCTCGAAGCGGCTGCCGTGCAGCAGCATGTCGGAGCCCGCGTGCAGCCGGTGCGCCACTGCCTCGTCATAGCCGATGCGGGTGGCGCAGCGCCCGGGAAAGCGCGCGCACAGCAGTTTCAGGGCCTCTTCCAGGCGACGGTCGCCCTGGCCAAGAATCGCGACCTGCAGGCGCGGGTGGCGTTCCAGCGCCTGCGGCAAGGCCTGCGCGGCGACGTCCGCCATCTTCTGTTCCGTCAGCCGGCTGCCCATCGCCAGGAGCACGGCTTCGGCGTCCTCATGCAACTCGAACTCGCGCTGCAGGGCCGCCTTGCAGCGAGCCTTGCGGCCCAGGTCGCGCGCCGAGAACCGCAATGAGCCCAGATGCGGATCGCGCACCGGATTCCACACCATGTTGTCGATGCCGTTGGGGATGGCCACCAGATCGGCGGCGCGCCGCCGCAGCAGTCCCTCCAGCCCGCAGCCGAAGGCGGGCGTCAGGATTTCCCGGGCGTAGGTATGGCTGACGGTGGTGACGCGGTCGGCGTAGCGGATACCGGTCTTGAGAAAATTCAAGCGGCCCCAGGCGCCGGCGGCTTCGTCGTTGCGGTAGCGTTCAGGGATGCCCAGGGCGGCGGCGCATTCCATCGGGAACTGTCCCTGGAACGCCAGGTTGTGGATGGTCATGATGCTTTTGACGTCGCCCGGGCCATATTCCCGCAGCAACAGCGGCACGAGTCCGGCGTGCCAGTCGTGCGCATGCAGCAGTTGCGGCCGCGCGATGCCGGGCAGGCCGCCCGCCACGCGCACCGCCGCATGGGCCAGCGCCGCGTAGCGCAGCGCATTGTCGGCGTGCTCGCGGTTGTCTTCGTCCAGATAGATGCCAGGCCGGTCATAAAGCGCGTCGTTTTCCAGCAGCAGGAAGTCCAACCCCGACTGCGGGCAATGCCCCGCCAGGAGCTGCGCTTCGCCGCCCGGCAGGTTGTGCAGCGGCGCCACTACCCGCAAGCGCTCCAGCCGCTGGCGCACGCCGCGGTAGGCCGGAAGCAGCACCGTCACGGGCACGCCGGCTTCGCACAGCCCGCGCGCCATGCCCGTTATGGCGTCCCCCAGGCCGCCCGTCTTCGCCAGGGGAAACGCTTCACCCGCCACTACCAGGGTTCGAATCTTTGTCATGCCAACTCCCTTTTAGGCGGATCGTCGAGCGCGTCCGCCGCAGGGATTTCATCCGCAAGCGCCGTGCCCGCGCCGGCACCGTCGCAGGCGTTAGAACGCCGGGAACGGCAATTGCTGATTCAGGCGTTCTGTCGGAATGCAGGCAAACGCGGGAGCATCGAATGAAGACTGTGGCGGACTTTGTGCTGGAACGGCTGTCGCAATGGGGGGTCAGGAGGATCTACGGCTACCCAGGGGACGGCATCAATGGCCTGATTGGCGCATTCGGCCGCACGCAGGAGCCGTTGGAGTTCGTCCAGGCCCGCCACGAAGAAGCCGCCGCGTTCATGGCCTGCGCCCACGCCAAGTTCACCGGCCAGGCCGGGGTCTGCCTGGCGACCTCCGGTCCAGGCGCCATTCATTTATTGAACGGCCTGTACGACGCCAAGCTGGACCATCAGCCTGTCGTGGCCCTGGTCGGCCAGCAAGCCCGCAGCGCCCTGGGCGGCGACTACCAGCAGGAGGTCGACCTGATCAGCCTGTTCAAGGACGTGGCGCACGATTACGTGCAGATGGCCGCGACCGCCGAACAGGCGCGCCACATGATCGACCGCGCCATGCGCATCGCCCTGGAGCGGCGCAGCGTGACCTGCGTCATTTTTCCAAACGATGTGCAGGATTTGCCGGCGGTGGAAAAGCCCGCCCGCGAACATGGCACCGTGCCGACGGGCATAGGCTTGACCTCGCATGCCGGCGTACCCGGCGAGGCTGCGTTGCGCAATGCCGCCGACATCCTCAACCGCGGCGAACGGGTCGCCATGCTGGTCGGGGCGGGCGCGCTGCAGGCTGGCGCGGAAGTGCGCCAGACCGCTGAACTGCTGGGCGCTGGCGTGGCCAAGGCACTGCTGGGCAAGGCGGCGGTGCCCGACAGCCTGCCGTACGTCACGGGCTGCATCGGATTGCTGGGCACGCAGCCCAGCTGGGACATGATGAACGAGTGCGACACCTTGCTGATGGTGGGCACGTCGTTCCCGTATTCGGAATTCCTGCCGCCGCCGGGACAGGCGAGGGCGGTGCAGATCGATCTGGACGGCCGCAAGCTCAGCCTGCGCTATCCCGTGGAACTTGGCCTGGTCGGCGACAGCCGGCTGACCCTGCAGGCGCTGATTCCCTTATTGCAGCCCAAGACCGCGCGCCGCTGGCGCGAACGCATCGAGGCCAAGGTCGCGCGCTGGCACGAAACCGTGGAGGCCCGCGCAATGGTGCAGGCCAAGCCGCTGAATCCGCAACGACCCTTCCTGGAACTGTCGAAACGGCTGCCGCCGCGCAGCATTCTGACCTGCGACTCGGGCTCGGCGGCGAACTGGTACGCGCGCGACATCGCGCTGCGCGAAGGGATGATGGGCTCGGTATCGGGCGGCCTGGCCACCATGGGCTGCGGCGTGCCTTATGCGCTTGCCGCCAAGCTGGCGCATCCGGATCGGCCCGTCATTGCGCTGGTCGGAGATGGCGCCATGCAGATGCTGGGCATGAACGAGCTGATCACCATCGCCCACCGCTGGAAGGACTGGGCCAACCCGACCTTGATCGTCATGGTCCTGAACAACGGCGACCTGAATCTGGTCACCTGGGAGCAGCGCGTCATGGGCGGCGACCCCAGGTTCGCGGATTCGCAATGGCTGCCCCAGCTTTCCTATGCGGAGTACGGCCGCCTGTTAGGCCTGGAGGGCATACGGGTGGACAGCCCGGACGCCGTGGGAGACGCCTGGGATCAAGCCCTGGCGGCAACCCGTCCGGTCGTGCTGGAAATGGTGACCGACCCCGAGGTGCCGCCCTTGCCGCCGCACATCCCGGCCAGGCAGGTGGCCGCGTACTTCCAGGCGCTGCGCAAGGAAGAGGGCGGCGCGGCGGGCGCGGCCTTGCGCGCGACCATCAAGCAATGGTGGGCCGGTTGAGGCCGCGGCCGCATCGATCGCATTCCGTCGTTCAGGAGCATGCCATGACCAAGTCCAAACCTTCCGGGCCCGCCCGGCCCGCGGACCCCAAGCAACCGGGTCCGCAGCAGCATCCCGCCGAACAGTCCAACCCCGACCCTGGCGGGCATGAGACCGACCGGCACGGCCGTTGGCCGCCCGACAGCCTGCCCAACCCCATGCCGGGACTGGATCCCCAGCAGACGCCGGGAATCGACAGGCTTTGACGGACCGCGGCCTTCCGCGGCACAGTTTTTTTCACGAGGAGCACGTATGAACAAGCACCATGGATTGCGGGACATGTTTCAACCGGCCGACAACGCCACGCGCACGATGCGCGAGCTGATCTCCGGCACCGAGGCGCTCTTGCGCAGCACGGCTAGCTACGGCGGATCCGAGATCGAATCGGCGCGCGACAGCCTCAAGCACCAACTGGAGGCTGCCCGCGAACACGCCAAGGGCTGGGAACGGGCGGCCTGGGACCGCGCCAGGCATGCCTCCCATGCCGCCGACGAGTACGTCCACGAAAACGCCTGGAAGAGCCTGGCGGGCGCGGCGCTGATCGGCGTGCTGGCGGGCGTGTGCCTCATGTCCGACCATAAACGCCGCTGAGCGCCTAATCCTTTTTGCCCATTGATGGGGCGGGGCGTTTCCAGGACCATGCTCGGATTGCGCCGCAACACCGGAATCCACGATGAACCTCGACCCAGCCGCGCCACGCCGCAGATCGCTATGGGGGAAAGCCTTCGCGGTCGTAACCCTGATCGCGGCCGTGGCCGTCGTGCTGGCGTTCGCCGCCCTGCGCATCGCCGAGCAGCGCATCGCCAACATGCTGGGGCCGCGCGGCGAGGTGGGACAGGTGGACATCGGCTACCGGCAGGTGATCCTGAAGGACGTGACGATATCGGGCGGCACGGGGCAGGCCGGCGCCCGCGCGCGGCACGTGATCCTGGAGCCGGAGTGGTCTGCCTTTCTGCGGCACGAGACCGTCTTCAAGACCGTCATCATCGAAGGCTTCGACTTCACCGTGGTGCGCAGGGCGAATGGCGACATGGACATCGCGCCCGCCTTGCAGTCTTCCTTGCGGGCCGGCGCAGGCAATGACGGCCAATCCCGGCGCAATACTCCGATCCGCATCGCGCAACTGATCCTGCGCGACGGCCGGCTGGATTTCGAGGACGCGGCGGTCTCCCGGCCCGCGCATCGGATCCCGTTTTCTGGCGTCCAGGCGAGCCTGCGTCCGCTGACCCTCCCCGGCGACGGCGCGCGCAGCGAGATGGAATTCTCCGGCAATGTCGAAGGCAACCGCAACGGCGCGGCCACGGTACGGGCGCAAGGTTGGCTGGTGCTGGGCAGCACGGATGCCGACATCAAGGTGGCGGTGCGCAACATGGACATCCAGCATGCCGCGCCGTACCTTGCGGACAACGGCGCCACGTCCTTGGCTGCGGGCGCCATGGACCTGGACATGCGTACCGCCATCGCCAAGCGGCAACTGCAGGCCACGGGTACCGTGGCCCTGCGCGGCTTGCGCTTTGGCGGCAACGGCGACCTGTTTTCCTTGCCGCGCAAGGCGGTGCTGGCGGCGCTGAAGGACCAAAGCGGCACGCTGCGCTTCGACTTTGCCCTGGCGGGCGACCTGGACAATCCCAAGTTTTCCGTCACGCGCGGCTTTGCCGCCCAGGTGGCTCAGGGCTTCAGCCATGCGATCGGGGTGGGCGCCGAGGGCGCGGCCGAAGGCGTCACCGGCGCGGTGAAGGAATTGGGCAATGCCTTGTCGGACCTGCTCACGCCTAAACCTTGAACGACTGGCCCGTGTTGTTGCCGCGGCCGCCGTCCGCGGCGGGCTGAGCGTGGCCCCCCGCGTGCGCGCGCCGGCGCCTGAGCTTCACCTCCATCACGCCAAAGGCTGCCAGCGCCAGGAACAAAGGCGCGAACGCATATAGCGCGCGGTAGGCCAATACCGCGCCCAGCACCTCGGGGGCCGGGATTCCTGGCGCGAGCGTGGCCACGAAGATGGCTTCTGTCGTGCCCAGCCCGCCCGGCACGCGGATGATCAAGGCCGCGAAGCTGGCGCACAGCAGGATGCCGAGCACCGCGGGATAACTGGCCTTGCCCTGCAGCAGCAGGTGGATGATGGCGCCCATGATCACCCACGACAATGCCGCAACCGCGCTCTGCGCCGCCGCCATGCCGGCGCGGGGCAACACGGCGTGCTGTCCCATCAAGGTCCAGGACCGCCGCGTGGCCCGCGCACATACCGCCACGTAGCCGGCCGCCAGCAACAACAGCGCCGCACCCAGCACGCGTAGCAGATTCGAACCGATGGCCCAGCCCTGCGGCACGGGCACGGCGCCCGCGACGAACAGCGCGCCAGCAACCCACGCGTAACCTACCCAGTTGGAGACCGCGGAAAACAGGGCCACCCGGGTCGCCACCGACTTGCGGCAGCCCAGCCGGGCGTACAGCCTGAGGCGCGCGCCCAGGCCTCCGAGCAGGACGCCCAGGCTCAGGTTCAGGGCGTAGCTCATCATGGCCACCCCCAGGGCCTTGGCCCAGGGCAGGGTATGGCGGGTGTAGCGCTTGCCCAGCAGGTCCAGGGCGCCATACGCCAGGTAGCCCGCCACGACCAGCGCGGCGGCGATGGCTATCGTCCCCGGCGGTATCCTGCGCATGGCGACCCAGACCTGGGCCCAGTCGATCGAACGGCCAAAGTAGTACAGCAGCGCCGCCACCAACGCCAATACGATCACAGGCAAGGCACGCTTGACTCGCGGCCAGCGGTGGCGCCAGGCGCGCGTCAGCGTGGAGCGGAACACTCTCATGCCGACTCCTCTTGCGCCGCGATGGGCAGCGACTTCAGGCGGGGCTTGTGCGCGGGCAGGCTGCCGGCCCAGGCGGGAAAGCGCCGCAGGAAATGGAATACCACCACGCCGATCCACAGCCGCCGCAAGCGCCGCCTGGATCCCTCGGGCAGCTCGATGCGCCGGCAATCCTGTTCGATGAGCCGGTCCAGGCTGCGGCGCAGCGCGGCGTTCAAACCGGCGTCGCGCGCCACCACGTTGGCCTCCAGGTTCAGCGCCAGGCTGAGCGGGTCCAGGTTGCTGGATCCGATGGTGCTCCAGTCGCGGTCCACGCAGGCCACCTTGCCGTGCAGCGGACGCTTGCAGTACTCATAGATCTCGACGCCTGCATCGATCAGATAGTCATACAGCATGGACGCCGCCAGCCGCGCGACCAGCACGTCGGGTTCGCCTTGCAGCAGCAACCGTACGCGCACGCCGCGGCGAGCGGCGTTGGCCAGATCGTGCAGCAACTGATAACCAGGGAAAAAGTAGGCGTTGGCGATCAGCACGTCTTCGCGCGCGGCGCGCACGCCTGCACGGTAATAACGTTCGATGTCCGTCTGGTGCTCGATGTTGTCGCGCACCACCAGACGGCCGCCGCCGTCGCCCTCCGGCATGGGATCCAGACGCGCCGGCCGCCGCCGCTTGCGGGTCCACGCATCCACCGCGAGCGCCTCGCGCGCGTAGTCCGCGATGTCCGCGGCCAGCGGTCCCTCCACCAGCACCGCATAGTCCTGCTTGGCTTGCGGCCCGTAGTCCGGCAGGTGGTCAGCGGAAAAATTGATGCCGCCGACAAAGGCCATCTGGCGATCCACCGCCACGATCTTGCGGTGCATGCGCCTGAACACATTGGTGCGCACGCCGAGAAAGCGCGGGCGGGGATCGAATACGTGGACGCGGATGCCGCTTTCGGTCATGGCGCCGACGAAGGCGCCGTCCAGCTCGTCCGAGCCATAGCCGTCCACCGTCAGGTCCACGCTGACGCCGCGGCGGGCCGCGGCGATCAGGGCGCGCTGGAATTCCTGCCCCACGGCGTCGTCGAACAGGATGAAGGTTTCCACCAGCACTTCGCCGCGCGCCGCGGCGATCGCATCGAGCACGGCCGGAAAGTAGCCCGTGCCATTCTCCAGCAGGGTATAGCGGTTGTTCTCGCGCCAGCGCAGGTTCATAGCGAGATCTCCGCGCAGATCGGCACATGGTCGGACAGGCGCGACCAGACCCGCGAGGCCAGCGGCACTGGTTGCCAATCCCGGACGTTGCGCACGTAGATGCGGTCCAGCCGCAACAGGGGCCAGCGCGCCGGAAACGTGCGGGCGGGGCGGCCCAGGCGCGACGTGAAGACCTCGCGTGTGCCGCAATCCCGCATCAGCGCGTCGGCGCGCAGGCGCCAGTCGTTGAAGTCGCCCGCGATCAGCAGCGGTTCGCCAGCGGGCACGCCTTGCGCCACCAGCTCGCACAGGCGACGCAGCTGCTTGCCCCGGTGGCCTTCCAGCAGGCCCAGGTGCACGCATATGGCATGGACGGGCATGTCCAGCGAGGGCACCCGCAGCACACAGTGCAATAGTCCGCGGCCTTCGTGTCCATGCACCGTCACGTCATGGTTCTCGTGCTGTTCAATGGGATACCTCGACAGCAGCGCATTGCCATGATGTCCCGCCGGGTAGACCGCGTTGCGGCCGTAGGCAAAATCCGTCCACAGCGAGTCAGCCAGGAATTCGTACTGGGACAAGGCGGGCCAGCCCTGGTGCCTTTCCGCGTGCCCCTGGTGTTCTCCCAGCACTTCCTGCAGGAAAACGATGTCGGGGCTCGCCATCCTCAGCGCCTCGCGCAGTTCGTGCAGCATGAAGCGGCGGTTGAAGCTGGTGAAGCCCTTGTGCGTGTTCACGGTCAACACGGTCAGCGTGGTGGCATCGATGTAGCGGGAGGAGGGCATGGATGCTCCGGATGGGTCGATCCGCACAGCGGAGCAATCCGCGTTCCCAAAACGTAAAGAGGCGTAACCGCCGGGGTGGCGCAAGGCTTGTTGCGTCACAAACCGAATGAGCAAATGCGAAATGCGCAGTTCTCATCCGTGCAGGCCAGGCCTACGATCCGAAGCTTCTTCCTGGTGGACGACCCATGACTGAACTGCTGCGCATCCAGAACCTGACCGTGGACCTGCCGCCCGGCGCCGACCGGCCGCATGCGCTGCAGGACTTGTCGCTGAACATCAGCGCGGGCGAAATCGTCTGTGTGGTGGGTGAAAGCGGCTCCGGCAAATCGCTGACGGCCGGCGCGGTCCTGGGGCTGCTGCCCCAGGACGTGCGCGCCAGCGCCGGCCAGGTGCTGTGGGAAGGGCAGGATCTGCTGCGGCTGGCGCCCGAGGCCTTGCGCCGGCTGCGCGGCCAGCGCATCGGCATGATCTTCCAGGAACCGATGACGGCGCTCAATCCGCTGCGGACCATCGGCGACCAGATCGCGGAAGTGTTCCGTACCCATACCCGCCTGGGACGCGCCGAGATCCGGCGCCGCACGCTGGACCTGCTGGAGTCCGTGCGGCTGCCGGACCCGCAACGGGCGCTGGGCGCGTATCCGCATGAATTGTCAGGCGGCCAGCGCCAACGCGCCATGATCGCCATGGCGCTGGCCCTGGAACCCGCCTTGCTGATCGCCGATGAACCGACCACCGCGCTGGACGTCACCACGCAGGCGCAGATCCTGCATCTGATCCACGACCTGCAGCGCCGCAAGGGCACGGCCGTGCTGTTCATTACGCACGACTTCGGCGTGGTCGCCGAGATTGCCGACCGCGTCGCGGTGATGCAGCGCGGCGTGCTGGTGGAAAGCGGCGCGGCGCGGCAGGTGCTGGAGCATCCGCGGCATCCCTACACGCGCGCCTTGATCGCAGCGGTGCCGCCGCTGGCGCCGGCCGCGGTCCGGCCGGAACTGCGGGGCGATGCGCCCATCATCCTGAGCGCGCAAGCCGTCTCCAAGACCTACCGCAAGCGCGGCTGGTTCGGCCGCCCGGGGCGCGAAACGCGGGCGCTGGACGACGTGACGCTGGCACTGAAGGAGGGCGGCACGCTGGGCATCGTGGGCGAAAGCGGGTCGGGCAAATCCACGCTGGCGCGCGCCTTGCTGGGCCTGGCGCCGCCGGACGCAGGCCGCATCACGCTGGCCGGCGCGCCCCTGGCGCTCCATGGCGGCGCAGCACGGCGCGAGCATGCGCGGCGGGTGCAGATGGTGTTCCAGGATCCCTATGGTTCATTGAATCCGCGCCAGCGCGTCGGCGAAATCGTGGCGCGCGGCCCGATTGTGCACGGCACGCCCAGGCGGGAAGCGCTGGCGCGCGCACAGGAGCTGTTTGAACTAGTGGGCTTGTCGCCGGACGCCGTGCGGCGCTATCCGCATGAGTTCTCGGGCGGGCAGCGTCAGCGCATCGGACTGGCGCGCGCGCTGGCCATGCGGCCGCGCGTGCTGATTGCGGACGAGCCCGTATCGGCGCTGGACGTGTCGGTGCAGGCGCAGGTGCTGGCGCTGCTGGCGCGGCTGCGCGAGCAATTGGGCCTGTCCGTCCTCTTCATCACGCACGATCTGCGCGTGGCCGCGCAGGTCTGCGACGATATCGCGGTGATGCAGAATGGACGGGTGGTGGAAGCGGGGGCCTGCGCCCAGGTCTTCGGCCAGCCCGCGCATCCCTACACGCAGGCGCTGCTTGCCGCCGTGCCGGGTCGGCGCTGGGATCCAGCCTCGGCGGCGTTGCGTCAGGCGGCCTGAGCCGCTCAACGCTATACCGTGCGGGCGGCCCAGAAGGCGGTGCGCACGGCGGGCGAGGCCGCGATGCTGGCGGTCACGCGGTCCAGGTCCAGCTCGTCGACCGAGGCTTCGCTCAATGCCGCTTCGATTTCGACTTCGTTCTCGCCGAACTGGTCTATCTTCAGTTCGGACAGGGGCAGCTGTTCGGTTTCGAGCACGTCCTCCAGCACTGTCATGGCCGCCTGCCGCTGTTCCACGTTCGCAATTACATGTATCACGGTCGTGACTTCCGTGGTCTGCGAGTCGACCGGCTGGCGGTTGACGTAGCTGACGACCGGGCGCAGCAAGGTGTTCGCCGCCAGCACGAAGGCGGTAGCGGCGACCGCTTCCAGGATCAACGATGCCCCCGCGCAGGCGCCGATGGCGGCGGAGCCCCACAGCGTGGCGGCGGTGTTCAGGCCGCGGATGCTGCCGCCTTCGCGCATGATGGCGCCGGCGCCCAGGAACCCCACGCCCGAGACCACGTAGGAAATGACGCGCGAGCCGCCATCGGCGCCGCCCACGCGAAACGCCAGGTCCACGAAGATGGCGGCGCCCACCGCCACCAGCACATTGGTGCGCAGGCCGGCCGTGCGCTGGCGGAACTGGCGCTCAAAGCCCACCACGGAGCCCAGCACGAACGCGGTCAACAGGCTGACCAGGGTATTGGCCAGCGTGATGAATTGGATGTTTTCGAAGTTCTTCATTTTCTTCTCTCTTCTTCTACAGCATGTTATGGATGGCCGCGGACGGGCTCAGGGCAGGCGCCAGACCGACGCCAGGACCAGCAGCAGTCCGGTCAGCCAGATCAGCGCCAGCAGAACGACGCGCGCAATCATCAGGGTTTTGTACGGATCTTTCATGACAGCCTCCCGGCCGCGTTGGCGTCAGGCGGGCAGCACGGCGATGGCCGCGCCGGACTCGCATTCCCAGTGCACCCGGCGCACGTCCGGGCTCTGGCCCAGCCGCAAGGCGACCGCGCCCAGCAGGTTGCGCAGATGCGGCGGGCATTGCAGCGTGACGACGGTGGACGCCAACTGACCCGATTCGGCGCGCGAGATCCGCACCGCCTGCACGCGCAGGTCCAGGTCGCGCAGTTCGTAATAGAGCTGCTTGCGCAGCGCGTTGAGCGTGTCGCCCAGGCTCACGATGGTGAATTGGTAAGTGGAAGAGGCCGTCTTGGGCGCTGCCGCCATGGGCGCGGCCGCGCCGGTCCGGTCCGGGAAGGGCAGGAATTGCTTGATACGCATGATCGTCTCCTTAGCGGGGAGTACGGTGGAAGGTCCACATGCATGCGCCGCGTGGCCGATGCGCAGGCGCGCGCAACAAGGCGCAACGCATCGCGTCGGCAAGCAGTAGGGGAGAGGGCTGGCGGTCCCGCGTCGGGGACCGAAGAGCCGGGTCCTGGCTTTCAGGCAGGACCGGCGCGGACTATTTCCGCGGATCCTGCGTCAAGCGGCGCTTGCAGTCGTGTTCCGACTACATCCGTCGTTGTCCACATTGATCTCTGGTGAGTTGAAGGTGCCCGCAGTATATCGTCGACCTAGGGTAAACACCAGTAAAAATGCCGCAAAGAAGCGAGTCCGCAGCATGGCATTGCCTGGGGATCCTCGGATGCGGGAGAGACCGGATTCATGTAGTATTCAGTTTCCCGTAAGAAAGAGAGCAAGGCGGGCGCTCTATCCGTTTGCTGCCCCGGCAGCCTGAGCCGTCCGCCATCTATGACTGAAGACCCACCCTCTAGCAGGGCGCCGCAAGCAAGCCGGCGCCCGGTGCCCCATCTTCCCGCCACGGCCCGGGCGCGCAGCCCGCAAGCCGATTCCATGTTCGCCGCCGCGGCCACGCCGCGCCTGGGCGGCCGCGCTCCGCCGGCCGTCCCTGGGGCCGTTCGCGCCCGCACTGAGTCTCGTGTCCGCATCCGCGGCGCATTCCCCTTGATCCTGTCCGGCGCCGCGCGGCGCACGGTCCCGATTTGCATGGAATCTCGATGATTTTCGATTGGATGTCCGACCCCACCGCCTGGCTGGGCCTGGCGACCCTGGTCGTGCTTGAAATTGTGCTGGGTATCGACAACCTGGTGTTCATCGCCATCCTGGCCGACAAGCTGCCGCCCGAACAGCGCAACCGCGCGCGGCTGATCGGCCTGACGCTGGCGATGGTGATGCGCCTGGGCCTGTTGGCGAGCATCGCATGGGTGGTCACGCTGACCGAACCCATGTTCACGCTGCTGGGCGCTGAGATCTCCGGACGCGACCTGATCCTGATACTGGGCGGCCTGTTCCTGCTCTTCAAGGGCACCATGGAGCTGCATGAACGCGTGGAAGGCAGCGCCAGCCACGAGCAAGGCCAGAAGCCGCAGCATGCCGTGTTCTGGCAGGTGATCCTGCAGATCGTGGTGCTGGATGCGGTGTTCTCGCTGGACTCGGTGATTACCGCCGTGGGCATGGTGCAGGACCTCAGCATCATGATGATCGCGGTGATCGTGGCCATGGCCGTGATGATGCTGGCCAGCCGCCCGCTGATGGCTTTCGTGGGCCGCCACCCGACCGTGGTGATCCTGTGCCTGGGCCTCTTGCTGATGATCGGCTTCAGCCTGGTGGCCGAAGGCCTGGGCTTCCACGTGCCCAAGGGCTATCTGTATGCCGCGATCGGCTTCTCGATCCTGATCGAGCTGTGCAATCAGCTGGCGCGCCGCAATCGCGTCAAAGGCACGCACGCCCTGGGCCGCCGCCAACGCACCGCGCAGGCTGTGTTGCGCCTGCTGCGCGCCGGCCGCGCCGGGCAGTCCGCCGGCCAGGCCGACGAAGTGGCCGCGCTGGTCGACGGCGCGGACGGCGAACCCGCCTTCGCGCCCGAGGAAAGCACCATGATCGAGCGCGTGCTGTCGATCGGCGGGCGGGACGTGCGTTCCATTATGGTGGCGCGCGGCGACATGGTCTGGCTGGACGTGGCCGATACGCCGGAGATCATCGTGCGCAAGTTCGGCAGCGGCCACTCGCGCCTGCCGCTGTGCGCCGGCGATCCGTCCAATGTGCTGGGCGTGCTGCACTTCAAGGACCTGCTGCCGCTGCTGCAGAACCCTGGCCCGATCGACCTGGTCGAGTTGGCGCGTGAACCGCGCTATGTGATGGAAACCATGCCGGTGCTCAAGGTGCTGGACGAGCTGCGCGGTTCGCGCGAGCACATGCTGATCGTGGTCGACGAGCACGGCGTGTGCGAGGGCCTGATCACGCCCATGGACGTGCTGACCGCCGTTGCGGGCGACCTGCCCGAGCATCAGGAAGACCAGCCCGAAGCCTTGCAGCTGGCGGACGGAACCTGGCTGCTGGAAGGCCGCCTGGCGGTCGCGGAAGCCGCGCGCCTGCTGGACGCGCCGGACCTGGCCGAGGAGTATCCGGACGCGACGCTGGCGGGCTGCCTGTTGCGCGCCGGCGGGCGGATCCCTGACACCGGGGACGCGATCGAGTGGCGCGATTGGCGCTTCGAGGTCACCCGGCGCGACGGCCTGCGCATCGACCAGGTGCGCGCCAGCCTGATGCGCGCGGAGGCGCCGCAAGCCGGCTGACATCGCCGGGCCGGCGCCTGCACCACGATGGGGATGCCTGAGGGCATCCCCATTTTTTTGTCTGCATATCGCGCACTAACCTTTCTTCGCCCTGAAAGCAATAGGACGCCTCCTATGGCCAGTATTGGTGAAAGTAAAACTCTGTGCGAAGATTGCGACAGATTTCACGACTTTGGATCTCGGCACGGCTTGCCGAAATCAGCATTTCCGTACGGCGCGTCTTTGCATTTTGTTATCTCTTTCCGGGGTACATCGCATGGGCAGTACGCAGTCTGCATTCAAGGAAATCGGTGGAAGAGGAATCGCGGCGTGGCTGATGGTGGCTGCGCCGCTATGCTTTGCGCAGCTTGCGCAGGCCCAGTCGCAGTCGGCGGATGACGCCAACAAAAGCAACAACCCGCTGAACCTGGCGGCGTCGTTGAATTTCCAGAATTACTACACGCCGAAGTTGTTCGGCAGCAACGCCCATACCAACGATTTCCTGATCCGGCCGACCATCCCTGTCGCACCCGGCGAGCTTGTCGGCGTGCCGCAGATATTCCGCATCACGGCGCCCGTCAGTACGCGCCCCGAGGCCGACGGCAGCTACAAGAAGGGCCTGGGCGACATCAATGTGTTCGACATCTTCTTGTTGCAGCAGGGCGCGGTGGACCTGGGCGTAGGGCCGATGCTGACCATGCCCAGCGCAACCGGCAGCGAGCTGGGGGCGGGCAAATGGTCCGCCGGGCTGGCCGGCGTGGCGGTGCACGCCAGCAAGGAAGGGCTGCTGGGCGCGCTGGTGCAGTGGCAGCATTCCTTCGCCGGCCAGGCCGCGCGCGACACGGTCCACACCGCCACCTTCCAGCCGTTCCTGATACGCAACCTGCCGCAAGGCTGGTACTTGAGGTCCACCGCAACCTGGACCTTCGACCTGCAGAAGAACGACTACTACATTCCCGTGGGGCTGGGCGCGGGCAAGGCCTGGCGCGTCGGCAAGAACATCTTCAACGTGTTCGCGGAACCGCAATGGACGGTTGCGCACAAGGGGGAGGGCGTGCCTCAGTTCACCCTGTTCGCCGGCTTGAACATCACCTTCGGGAATTGATCCCGTCAGCATTTTTCTGGTCTTTCGGAGTGTAGGGATGCGGAGCGCGATTGCGGCAGTTGCAGGGTTGTTGGCGGTTCTGGCCGGATTGGTCCTGCCGTCTGCCGCCTGGGCCACTGAAGGGGCGCTGGGCCGCCAGATCACCGGCACCAACGTGCAGCCCAACGCCGGCATCGTGTCTCCCGAGCCTATCTGGGCCGTCAACCTGTCGCAGATCTACCTGGACGGCACCGTGGGCGGCAGCCGCGAAGTGCCGGTAGGAGGCCGTACCTCGCTGGGCCTGGACGCGAAAGTCGCGTTCACCCTGGCCACGGTCCTCAAGACCTGGGACACCGGGCCGGGGCGCTGGAACTTCGCGTCCAGCTTCACCTTGCCCTACGTCTGGACCAAGGTGAATTCCACCGTGACGGGACCAGGCGGGCGCAGCATAGACCAAAGCGATACCGCCTCGAACCTGTTCGACCTGTACTTCTCGCCCATCATCGCGGGCTATCACTTTTCCGAAACCTCGCACATGGCGCTCAGCCTGAACATCTGGGCGCCCACCGGCAAGTACAACGCCGACGACATGGCCAACCCCAGCCTGAACAACTGGACCTTCATTCCTCAGGTGGCCTACACCAAGATATTTCCGGAATCCGGTTTTCAACTGGACACCGTGGCCGGCGTCCAGTTCTACACCCGCAACAACGCCACGGACTATCGCAACGCGCCGCTGTTCAGCATGGACGTGATGGGCCGCAAGATCTTCAGCAACGGGGTGAGTGCGGGCCTGATCCTGGGCACCATCCAGCAACTGGGCAGCGATTCGGGACCGACGGCCGACCGGCTCAACGGCTTCAAGGGGCGCGACTGGGCGCTGGGCCCGATCCTGACCTATGACACGAAGCTGGCGGACAAGCGCTCCTTGTCCCTCAGCCTGCGCTGGGTACCCACGATCAGCAGCACGAAGCGTCTGGACAGCAACGATACGGTCATGGCGACCGCGACGCTGGTGTTCTGAACGTCAGCACGATTTCAAGGGGCTGCCAGCCCCGGGCGCGGCACCGCCACGCCTGAACCATCAGCTTTCGGGTGATTGAAATGGCAAAGCAGACAACAGGAAAGACACGCTACGCCAGCGCATTGCTGCTGGCCGGCGTGGTGCTGGGCGCGGGCGCCAGCACCGCCTATGTGGTCATGGGCAAGGACGGGCCGCCCGAAGCGGTGAAGGTGGTGCTGGGCGACGGCAAGAGCGGCCCGGCGGGCATGGCCTGGGTACCCGGGCGCGAGTTCCTGATGGGCAGCAGCCACAAACTGGCCCAGCCCAATGAAATGCCGGCGCACAAGGTATCCGTCAGCGGCTTCTGGATGGACGTGAACGACGTGACCAACGCGCAGTTCCGCCGCTTCGTCGAGGCCACCGGCTACGTCACGACGGCCGAGCAGAAGCCGCGGTGGGAAGACTTGAAGGTGCAGTTGCCGCCTGGCACGCCGCGCCCGGACGACAGCCTGCTGGTGCCCGGCGCCATGGTGTTCGTCGGCACCGAGAGCGAGGTCTCGCTGCGCGACTATTCGCGCTGGTGGCGCTATGTGCCCGGCGCGAACTGGCGCCATCCGCAAGGACCGGGCAGCTCCATCGCCGGCAAGGACGACCACCCGGTGGTGCAGGTGTCGTACCAGGACGCCATGGCCTATGCCAAATGGGCGGGCAAGCGCCTGCCGACGGAATCCGAATGGGAAATGGCCGCGCGCGGCGGGCTGGAGCAGGCCACCTATGCCTGGGGCGAGGAGCTGCTGCCGCAGGGCAAGGCCATGGCCAATATCTGGGACACGCAGCAACAGCAGCCGTTTCCGGTGGTGAAGGATGAAAAGGTACAGGTCGGCACCATGCCGGTGGGCAGCTTCTCGCCCAATGGCTATGGGCTGTACGACATGGCCGGCAACGTCTGGCAATGGACCGCCGACTGGTACCGCGCCGACGCCTTCAAGATCCAGGCGCAGTACCGCCAGCCGCCCGCGGATCCGGCGGGGCCGGCCGACAGCTACGACCCCGACGACGGCATCGTGCCGCCGGCCGCGCCCAAGCGCGTGACGCGCGGCGGCTCGTTCCTGTGCAGCGACACCTATTGCATCAGCTACCGCACCAGCGCCCGGCGCGGCACGGATCCGATGAACGGCATGTCGCACCTGGGATTCCGCACCGTCATGACGCCCGCGCAATGGAAACTGGCCCAGACCGCCAGGAACGGCATCGCCAGCCGCTAGCCGGCATCACGCAGGAGAGGAAATGCCGATGAGCAAGCGCGACAGCATTCTGGAACTGGAGCGCGCCATGGCGCGCGCGGTGCTGGGGCAGGCCGCCGTCATCCGCGAGGTGCTGCTGGGCCTGTTGGCCGACGGCCACCTGCTGCTGGAAAGCCTGCCGGGGCTGGCCAAGACGCGCACCGTCAAGACGCTGGCGCAGCATCTGGCCGCGGCAATGAGCCGCATCCAGTTCACGCCCGACCTGCTGCCTTCGGACATCACGGGCGCAGAGGTGCTGCAGCAGGACGCGCAGGGCGCCAGCCGCATCCAGTTCCAGCAGGGGCCGCTGTTCGGCAACCTGATCCTGGCCGACGAGATCAACCGCGCGCCCGCCAAGGTGCAGGCCGCGCTGCTGGAAGCCATGGAGGAACGCCAGATCACCGTGGCTGGCACGACCCACCGCATGCCGCAGCTGTTCATGGTGCTGGCCACCCAGAACCCGATAGAGCAGGAGGGCACCTATCCCTTGCCCGAAGCGCAGATGGACCGCTTCATCATGAAGATCGTGCTGGACTACCCCGACCCCGCCAGCGAAAGGCAGATGCTGGCCATGCTGCGCGGCGAGTCGCGCCAGGACGCGGAACCCGCCGGCGCGCCGCTGAGCCAGGAGGACCTGTTCGCCTGCCGCGCCGAGGTCGACCGGGTGCACGTGTCCGAAGCGCTGGACCAGTACCTGGTGGACCTGGTCAACGCCACCCGCCACCCGGGCGGGCATGACGCCGACCTGGCGCGCTGGATCCAGGTCGGCGCCAGCCCGCGCGGCGCGATCGCGTTGGACAAGGTGGCGCGCGCCCACGCCTGGCTGGCGGGGCAGGACTATGTCTCGCCCGATGATGTGCGCAGCGTGGCCCGGCCGGTGCTGCGGCATCGCCTGCACCTGTCGTATGACGCGGTCGCCGACGGCGTCTCGGCGGACCAGGTGATAGACAAGCTGCTGGACACGGTCGCCGTGCCGGTCTGAGCCCGCCATGCCTTCCGCCGCTCCTTCCCCGGAAGTCCAGGTCCACATCAAGGACCTGATGGCGCTGGAACCTGCCGCGCGCGGCCTGGGGTTCTTCAGCCGCCAGCCGGTGCGCAGCATTCTGGCCGGCCAGCATGGCTCGCGCCTGCGCGGGCGCGGCCTGGACTTCGAGGAGCTGCGCCGCTATCTGCCCGGAGACGATCTGCGCCAGCTGGACTGGCGCGCCTCGCAGCGGTTGGGCAAGCCCTATGTGCGCACCTACAGCGAGGAGCGCGACCGTCCGGCGCTGGTGGTGGTGGATCAGCGCATGGGCATGTATTTCGGTTCGGTGCGCAGCTTCAAGTCTGTCGTGGCCGCGCGCATCGCGGCGCTGTCGGCCTGGATGGCCTATCTGGCGGGGGACCGCGTGGGCGGCCTGGTGTTCAGCGATGCGGGCGTCGACAACGTGCGTCCGCTGCGCAGCCGCGAACGCATCCAGGCCCTGTTCGCCGCCATTGCGCGGCGCAGCCAGTCCATGGGCGCGGACCAACCCGATGTGGACGCGTCCGGACGGCTGAACGAAGCGCTGCAAGGGGCGCTGGCGCACGCGCCGCACGATTGCCTGGTCTGCCTGATCAGCGATTTTGCCGGCGCCGATGACGCTACCTTGCGCCTCTTGCGCACGCTGGCCGCGCATAACGATGTGGTCGCAACGCTGGTGTATGACCCGCTGGCGTTGCGCATTCCCCTGAGCGGCCGGCTGGTGGTGACGCAGGGCGAGCTGCAGGTGGAGGTCGCCGCGGATCGCAAGCAGGTGCGCGAGCCGCTGTCGGACTTCTTTTCAGGACGCCTGCACGACGTGGCCGAGCTGCTGCGCCGCAGCCGCGTGCCGCTCTTGTCCATCGATACGGCGGACGACACCGTGGCGCAGTTGCGCCGCGAGCTCGGCCGCCAGGCCGGTCTTGCTCAAGCCAGGGGCCGGGCATGAACGCCGACGCCGCTCCGTCCATCGAACAGCTGCGTCAGCTGCCGCTGCCCGAGCCGGTCAGCTACTGGCCGCAGACCTGGGGCTGGCTGGTCGTGCTGGCCGTGGCGCTGGCGCTGGCCACATGGGCCGCGTGGCGGATGGCGCGCCGCCACCGACGCAATGGCTACCGCCGCGCAGGACTGCGCATGCTGGAAGCGCTGCGGCGCGAAACACAGGCGGATCCCCTGGCCGCACGCGCCTTGCCGGATCTGCTCAAGCGCGTCGGCCTGTCGTCGGTGGCGGCAGCGGACCGCGACCGGGTCGGCGCGCTGCAAGGCGCGGAGTGGGTCGCCTTCATGGATGCCGGCGTGGCCGTGTTTCCGCCCGACGCGGCCGTGCTGCTGCGCGCGCTGGCGTATGCGCCGCCCGAGACCTTGCGGGCCATCGACCCCGCGCGCGTGCGGACCTTGTTCGCCGCCAGCCGGCAATGGATGGAGCGTCACCATGTGGCGGCTTGAATATCCCTGGCTGCTGGCGCTGCTGCCGCTGGGCTGGCTGGCGTACCGCTATCTGCCGCCGTATGTGCAGCGGCGCAGCGCCGTACGCATTCCATTCTTCGAATCGGTGGCGCGCAGCACCGGCCAGACGCCGCAGCGCCCCGGCGTGCGCGGCGACCGCTGGCAACTGGCCTTGAACGCGCTGGTGTGGCTGCTGCTGGTCCTGGCGCTGGCGCGGCCCGAACGGGTCGAGCCGCCGCTGGAGCATCGCCAGCCGGTGCGCGACCTGCTGCTGGCCATCGATATCTCGCAATCCATGGAGACCGAGGACTTCGTGGCGCCGGACGGCCGCCGCGAGGACCGCTTGAGCGGCGTCAAGGCCGTGGTGGCCGATTTCATCGACCGCCGCAAGGACGACCGGCTTGGACTGATCGTGTTCGGCACCGCCGCCTATCCCCAGGCGCCGCTGACCCAGGACCATGCCACGCTCAAGCTGCTGCTCGGCCAGGTAAGCACGCGCATGGCCGGGCCCAATACCGCCATCGGCGATGCCATCGGCGTGGCGATCAAGCAGTTCGAGCATGCCGGCGAACACGACCAGGTCCTGATCCTGCTGACGGACGGCAACGATACCGGCAGCGCCGTGCCGCCGGACCGCGCCGCGGCCATGGCGGCCGCGCGCCATATCGTCGTGCATACCGTGGGCATAGGCGATCCGCAGGCGCAGGGCGAGGAGAAGGTCGATTTCGACGCCTTGCGCGCGATCGCAGCCAAGACCGGGGGCCGTTTTTTCCAGGCGCAAGACCAGACGTCGCTACGGCAGGTCTACGCCGAACTGGATCGCATCACGCCGCACGAAGTGCGCGAATTGCGCCACCAGCCGAAGCAGGATTTCTTCTGGGTGCCGCTGGGCCTGGCGCTGTTGCTGCTGGCTGGCTGGCACTTGGCCGCGGCGCTGCGCGGCCGGCGGCGCGACGCCCGGCCGCAAGGGGATGCGCGCGTGGAGGAGGGCGGATGGAAATCGACCTGAGCGCCTTCCATTTCCTGCGCCCCTGGTGGCTGCTGGCGGTCGCGGCCGCGGCCTTTGTGCTTTGGCGGCGGCGCGACGAGGACGGCCGGCTCGGCTGGCGCAGCAACATCGCGCCGGCGCTGCTGCCATACCTGACGGTGCGCACGCAGGGCAGCCGCGGGCCGCGGCCCGCGCAACTGCTGGCCGCCTTGCTGGCGCTGGGCGGCATCGCCGCTGCCGGGCCGACGTGGCAGCAGGACCGCCCAGCCTTCCTGGACAATCTGGCGCCCCTGATCGCGGCGGTCGACCTGTCGCCCTCGATGGATGCGGCGGATCTTCCGCCCAGCCGGTTGGAAGCCGCCAAACGCAAGCTGCGCGATCTGCTGAAACGGCGCGCAGGCGCCAAGACGGGCCTGATCGCCTATGCCGGCTCGGCGCATCTGGTGTTGCCGCCGACCGACGACCCTGCCTTGCCCGACATGTTCGTGCAGGCCCTGTCCACCGGGCTCATCGCCGCGCCCGGCAAGGATGCAGCGGGCGCGATCTCGCTGGCCGCGAGCCTGCTGCAATCGGGCGAGGCGGGCGGCACCCTGCTGCTGGTGACGGACGGTGCGGACACCGGCCAGCTGGCCGAAGTCGAGCGCCTGGCGCGGGCCAATTCCTTCCAGATCCTGGTGTGGGCGGCAGGCACGCGCGATGGCGGCGTGGTGCGCGACGCCCGCGGCCAGCCGCGCCTCGACGCGCAGGGCCGGCCCTTGCTGGGCAGTTTCGACGAGGATGCGCTGAAACAGCTGGCGCAAGCCGCCCGCGCGCCGCTGGGCAGCCTGACCCTGAACGACGACGACCTGGACTGGGTGACGCTGCATGCCGAACGGCACTTCCAGGAGGTGCAGGACGCGGACAAGCCGCTGCACTGGAAGGACGCCGGCTATTGGCTGTGCTGGCCGCTGGCGCTGCTGGCATTGCTGGCGCTGCGGCGCGGCTGGAACATCAACTGGACGGCCTGCCTGCTGCTCGCCGCCACGGCTACGCTGCATACCCCGCGCGCGGAAGCAGGCGCGCTGGCCGACGCCTTTTTCACGCCCGACCAGCAGGGCCGCTGGGCCTATGAACACAAGCGCTATGCCGAGGCTGCCGCCTTGTATGCCGATCCTTACTGGAAGGGTCGCGCCGCCTATGACGCCGGCGACTATCAGGCGGCGCTGGCCGCATTCGCCAAACTGGACACGCCCGAGGGCGACTTCTATCTGGGCAATACCCAGGTCCGTCTGCGCAGCTACGACGCCGCGCTGGCGGCGTACGACCAGGCGCTGCGCCTGCGGCCGGATTTTCCCGAGGCGCGCGAAAACCGCGAACTGGTCGCCAGATTGATCGCCGCCGCCGAAAGCGAGCAACAGGACGACGACTCGGAGAAACCGGACGAGACCCGCGTGGACAGCAACAAGGGCGCGGGCAAGATGATCCGCACGCAGGCGCCGCAAGCCGCGTCCGACGAGGTCTGGCTGCGCAACCTGAGCCTGTCGCCGGCCGGCTTCCTGAAGCAGAAATTCGCGATCGAAGACGCACGCAAGGCCGCGCCGGCGCAGGGGAGGCAGCCATGATGCACCGCCATGCCGCGCTGCTGCGTTGCCTGGGCCTGCTGCTGTTGCTGCAACTGGGCCTGTGCGTCGGCGTGGCGCGAGCCCAGCAGGCGGATGGCGGGCCGCAGCTGCACGCCGAGGCGCGCATGGCGGCATCGGACGACCTGATGGCTGGCGCCACCGCCATCCTGCAGGTGGACGTGTTGACGTCGACCTGGTTCACCCAGCCCCCGCAGATGCCGGCCCTGGACATCCCTGGCGCGCTGGTGTCGGGGCCGTCAGGGCAGGCCACCATCATCCGCGCCACCATCGGCGGCGTGGCCTACAGCGGATTGCGCTACGCCTATCTGGTCAGTCCCGAGGCGGCGGGCGACCTGCGCGTGCCGGCCATCCGGGTCAGCGCGCAGGTGGGACAGGCGACTGCGCCCCTGGTTGCGCAGACGCGCCCGTTCGAGGCGCGCGCCGCCGGACCGCCAGGCGGGGCAGCCGGTCATGTCCTGGCGGCAAACTCGGTCCAGGCGACCCAGCAGATCCGCTATTCGGCCGAGCCTCCCGCCGTCGGCGACCACGTCAGCCGCGTCATCACCGTGCAGGCCCAGGGCGCCCAGGCCATGCTGATCCCGCCGCCTGCCGCGGCCGCCGTGCAGGGCCTCAAGCTGTACCCGTCCGAACCCGAATTGACGCAGATGTCCGACAGCCGCGGCGGTTTCCTCGGCGGACAGCGCATCGACCGCCTGGACTATGTGATCGAAAGCGGCGGCGCCCATGAACTGCCGGCGGTGGAAATCCGCTGGTGGAACGTCGCGGCCAACAAGGAAGAGCGCGTCACGCTGCCCGCGCAACGCTTCGAAGCGCGGGCGGGCGCCGCCTACCAGGCGCCATTCTCGGTCGAACAGGACCTGCGCGACATGGGCCGGCAAGTGCAGGTGCGCGTTCCGGGAGGATGGCTGGCGCTGGCCGCGGGCGCGGCGCTGGCGGCGTTGGCCTGGTGGCTGGGTGCGCCCTGGTTGCGGCGGACATTGGCCCGCCTGCGGGCCGGACTGCGGGCGCGGCGCGAACAATGGCATGCCTCCGAACCCTATGCGGCAATGACCTTGCGACGCTTGTTGGCGCAGCCCCAGCCGCGCATGGACGCGCTATACGCATGGCTGCGCCGAGCTTGCGGCGCAGCCACGATCGCGCAGGGGACGGCCGGCCTGGACCCGGCGCTACGCCAATCCGCCGACGATGCGCTGCGAGCCTGCTATGGCCGGGAGCCGGACGCGGCGCGCGGCTGGCGCGGATTGCGCGGGATGTTCCCGCGTTGGCGCCGAGCCTTGCGCGCACCGGTACGAGAGGGCGGCGCGCAAGACCTGCCTACGCTGAATCCCCGTCCGGCCGCAACATCGCGCGGACTTGCGGGCATGCCGCCCGCCGAAATTCCAGGAGATCTCCCATGACGACGCCTTTGCTTGCCCGCCGCTGGTTCGCGCTGCTGCTCCTGTTGTTCCTGGCCGGGCTGGCGCGCGCGCAGACGCCGCTGCCTTCCTGGAATGAGGGGCCTTCGCGCCAGGCCATTCTTGGATTCGTGCAAGCCGTCACGACGGAGGGCAGCCCGGACTATGTGGCGCCGGCCGACCGCATCGCGGTGTTCGACAACGACGGCACGCTATGGAGCGAGCAACCTCTGTACTTCCAGCTGATCTTCGCGCTGGACCAGGTCAAGGCCATGGCGCCGCAGCATCCCGAATGGTCGACCGAGCAACCCTACAAGGCCGCGATCGAAGGCGACCGCCAGGCGCTTGCCGCCTCGGGCACCGAAGGACTGCTGAAGATCGTGGGCGCCACCCATACCAACATGACGACGCAGGCCTTCGGCGCGGAGGTCCGGCAATGGATCAAGACCGCGCGCCATCCGCGCTTCAAGCAGCCTTACACCAGCATGATCTATGCGCCGATGCTGGAGTTGCTGGACTATCTGCGCGGCAACGGCTTCAAGACTTACATCGTGTCGGGCGGCGAAGTGGAATTCATGCGGGCCTGGGCGCAGGACGTCTACGGCATTCCGCCCGAACAGGTGATAGGCACCACGTTCGTCACCGAGTTCCAGATGCAGGACGGCAAGCCCGTGCTGATGCGCACGCCCAAGCTCGACTTCAACGACGACGGCCCGGGCAAGCCCGTGGCCATCAACAAGTTCATCGGCCGCCAGCCCATATTCGCCTTCGGCAATTCGGACGGCGACCTGCAGATGCTGCAGTGGACGGCGGCCGGCAGCGGCAAGCGCTTCGCGGGCCTGGTGCATCACACCGACGCCCGGCGCGAATGGGCCTATGACCGGGATTCCAAGATCGGCAGGCTGGACCGCGCGCTGGATGAAGCGCAGCAAAAGGGTTGGGTAATCGTAGACATGGCAAAGGAGTGGAGAAGGGTATACGCATTTGAAACACAGTGATTCGTTTACGTGACTGGGAACCGCCCGCGAGGGTCAGGAGAAAGCGATGAACGCAAGAAAACTGTTGAGCGCGGCGCTCTTCGCCGCAACAGGCCTCATGGCACTGGCAAGCGCGCAGGCGCAGACCCAGGCGCCTGCGGCCAATCAGGGCCAGGCGGCGGCATCGGGCAAGAAGCCGAACATCCTGGTGATCTTCGGCGACGACATCGGGCAGGCGAATATCAGCGCCTACACGCATGGCGTGGTCGGATACACCACGCCGAACATCGACCGGATCGCCAAGGAGGGCATCCTGTTCACGGACTACTACGCCGAGAACAGCTGCACGGCGGGCCGCTCGTCCTTCATCACGGGGCAGTCGCCGCTGCGCACGGGCTTGTCCAAAGTCGGCATGCCCGGTGCAACCGTGGGGCTGCAAAAGGGCGACATCACCCTCGCCGAGGCCTTGAAGGCGCAGGGCTACACCACGGCCCAATTCGGCAAGAATCACCTGGGCGACCGGGACGAGTACCTGCCCACCCGCCACGGCTTCGACGAGTTCTTCGGCAATCTCTACCACCTGAATGCCGAAGAGGAACCCGAACGCCCGTACTGGCCCAAGGATCCCAACGATCCCTACGTCAAGAACTTTTCGCCGCGCGGCGTGATCAAGGCCACGGCCGATGGCAAGGTGCAGGACACCGGCGCCCTGACCACCAAGCGCATGGAGACCATCGACGACGAAACCGTGGGCGCGGCGATCGACTACATCGACAAGCACGGCAAGGACGACAAGCCGTTCTTCGTGTGGATGAACACCACGCGCATGCATATCTATACGCACATCCGGCCGGAGCACAAGGGCAAGAGCGGCATGCCCGGCAATGACTACGCCGATGGCATGTGGGAGCATGACCAGGACGTGGGCAAGCTCTTGAAGAAGCTGGACGACATGGGCATCGCCGACAACACCATCGTCGTCTACACCACCGACAACGGGCCCAACGCCTTCACCTGGCCGGATGCCGCCACCACGCCATTCCGCAGCGAAAAGGACTCCAACTGGGAAGGCGCGTTCCGCGTGCCGGCCATGGTGCGCTGGCCGGGCAAGATCCCTGCCGGGGAAATCAAGCGCGGCATCGTGTCCGGCATGGACTGGTTCCCGACGCTGATGGCGGCCACGGGTGACACCACCATCAAGGAACGGCTGCTGGATGGCTGGGCGCCGCAAGCTGGCGGCACCAAGTTCAAGGTGCACCTGGACGGCTACGACCAGTTGGGCTACCTGACCGGCAAGCAGGACAAGAGCGCCCGCGACGAGTTCTTCTACTTCAACGACGACGGCGTGCTGGTCGGAGCGCGGTTTGGCGACTGGAAGGCAGTGTTCTGCGAGCAGCGGGCTCCCGGCAATCTCAACATCTGGCAGGACCCGTTCGTCTGCCTGCGCTTGCCGAAGATCTTCAACCTGCGCATGGACCCGTACGAGCGCGCCGACATCACGTCGGACCAGTACAACGATTGGCTGGCCAAGAATGCCTATCTGACCGCCATCGCCACGATGAAGGCCACCGCGTTCCTGGACACGTTCCTCAAGTATCCGCCGAGCCAGCGTCCCGCTACGTTCAGCGTGGATCAGGTGCAGGAGAAGGTCAACAAGGCCATGGAAGAACACTTCCAGCAGCTTGACAAGCAGAAGGCGAAGTAACTGCGCCCGGCGCAAGCCGGGACAGTACCGGGCGGCGCCTGTCGCGCCGCCCGGCAACGCAGCAGGAGCAGCATGATGGGCATGGGGGCAAGCGAGGCAGCGATGCAGGGACATGATGTGGACGACAAGGCGGCGCAAGGGCGCGCCCTGACGGCGGTCCGGCCGGCCGCGTTGCTGTTCCTGTCCGGAACGGCGGCCCTGGTGTTCCAGGTGCTGTGGATCAAGCAGTTGTCGCTGGTGGTGGGCGTGGAGGTCAGCGCCATCGCCGGCGCTGTCAGCGCATTCTTCCTGGGCCTGGCGCTGGGCGGCTGGCTGTTGGGCCGCAAGGCGGACCAGTTGCGGCGCCCGGTACGCTTCTACGCCATGCTGGAAGCGGGCGTGGCGCTGTCCTGCATCGCGGTGACGTGGCTGCTGGCGCGCAGCGCCGCCGCCTTTGTCGCGGTCGAGGTCCATAGCAGCCTGGCGGCCTGGCTGGCGGTAGGGCTGCTGCTGGCCGTCCCCGCATTCTTGATGGGCGGCACCTTGCCGGTGCTGCTGCGCGCCGTGAGCCGGCAGCAGGGCGCGGACGTGAGCCGCTCTGGCGGGGCGATGTATGCCGCGAATACCTGCGGCGCGATCCTGGGCGCATTGCTGCCCGCGTTCTTCCTGATTCCGCGCTTCGGCGTGCAAGGTGCGGCGCTGGCCGCGGCCTCGCTCAACGTGCTGGCGGCGCTGGGCGCCTGGATGCTGGACCGCAGGGCAGGCGACAGCGCGGCGCCCGCCGACAATCCGCAGGCCGCTGCGGCGCCCTTGTCGGGTGAGGCGCGCCTGGCCGTGGCGCTGTACGCGGTGGCTGGCGCGGTGGCGCTGGGCTACGAAGTGATCTGGTCGCAGATGATCGTGCCCTTCATGAGCACACGCGCCTTCGCCTTCGCCATCGTGCTGGCCACCTATCTGGCCGGGCTGGCCATCGGCGCGGCGCTCTATGCGCGCTGGGCCCATCGCGTGCGCAATCCCTGGCCGGTGTTCGGCTTCCTGATCGCTGGCGCAGGCCTGATCGCGGTGCTAGAGGTGGCCTTGCTGGGCAAATGGCTGATCGTGGCCCAGACGCAGGCGGAAGCGGCGGTCTACCAATGGACGGGCAGCGGCTTTGCCGGCATGTGCGCGCGCTTCGCGGTGGCGGCGGCCAGCCTGGTGTTGGCGCCCACGCTGCTGCTGGGCGCGGCGTTTCCCGCCGTGCTGCGTATCGCGGTGGGCGACCGGCAGGTGGGGCGGGAAGCCGGGGCCGTGCTCGCCTGCAACACGCTGGGCGGCATCGCGGGCACCTTGTTGACGGGATTCCTGCTGTTGCCCGCCCTGGGGCTGGTACGCACGCTGAGCGTGCTGGCGGCCATCGCCGCGGCGGTGGGCGCCGTTGCCGCCTGGCGCGGGCGTGCGGACGGCCGCGCCGCCACCGGGTGGGCCACCGGCATCGCGGGCCTCGCCACGCTGGCGCTGATCGCCACGCTGCCGGCAGACCAGTTTGCGCGGCTACTGCCTGGGGCGAGCGGCGCGGGCCTGGTGTTCTACGAGGAAAGCCATGGCGGCACCGTGGCCGTGGTCGAACGCGCCGGCAACGGCAACCGCTTCCACCGCCTCTACATCCAGGGCGTATCGAATTCGGGCGACGCCATGCCTTCGCTGCGCTACATGCGGCTGCAGGCGCTGCTGCCCTTGATCGTGCATGCGGGCGAACCCAAGTCCGCGCTGGTCGTGGGCTATGGCACCGGCATCACGGCGGGCGCCTTGTCGCAATACCGCGGGCTGGAAAAGCGGGCGGTCGCCGAGCTGCTGCCAGCCGTGCTGCGCGCCGCGCCGCACTTCCAGGGTACGTTCCAGGCCGCCACCGATCCTGGCCTGGACAAGCGGCTGCGCGACGGACGCCGCGAGCTGCAGGCCAGCGCCGAACGCTGGGACCTGATCACGCTGGAGCCGCCGCCGCCTTCCGCCGCGGGCGTGGTGAATCTGTATTCCCGCGACTTCTACCAACTGGCCGCAAGCCGGCTGGCGCCGCAAGGCATCGTGGCGCAATGGCTGCCGCTGCCCACGCAGAACGAAGACGACACCCGCGCGCTCATCGCCAGCTTCATCGAGGTGTTTCCGCATGCCCAGCTCTGGACCAGCGAACTGCATGAAATGCTGCTGCTAGGTTCCATGCAGCCGCTGACGCTGGACGCGGCCCGCATCCAGGCGCGCTACGGCCAGCCCGATACCGCTGCCGCGTTGCAGGCTGTGGGCGTGCCATCCGCCGCCGCCTTGTTGTCCACCTGGGTCACGGACCGGGAAGGCCTGGCGCGCTTTGCCGGCGATACCCCGGCCGTGACCGACGACCGCCCGGGCATCGAGTACACGACCTGGGTCCGCCCGCGCGAAGTGGCGCGCGTCCTGCCCGCGCTGCTGGCCCTGCGCAGCGAACCGCCGCTGACCGGCGCGTCCGACGCGCTGCGCGCCGACATGGAACTGGAGCGGGCGCGGCTCGACACGTTCTACCGAGCGTCGCTGGCGGCCTATGTGGGGGATCGTGAAACCTGGGGCAGGGAAATGAACAAGCTGGCGCGCGATGATGGCGACAACGCCTACTACCGCTGGTTCATGCCCAGCGCCAGGCAGTAGGGCTAACTACATATGCGCCGCCATGGCGCGACCCCGTGGGGCGAGCAATAGCCCGCGCAGGGCGTCGCCATCGACATGCCGCTCTGGCAGCGCAGGTCCGGCGCCCGTTCGCCATAGGGCACCATGCCCTGGCAATCGCATGAGGCAAGGCCGGCGCCGGACGGCAGTTTCTTGGGCAGCTCCGGCACAGCGGCGCGTTCGGCCTTGGCCTTGGGCGCGGGCGGCGGCGCTTCGTCGTTCGCATCGGCGCGCTCGATCACGCCCCGGACCTTGGCCGTCGGCATGCTGCAGGCTTTGGCAATGGCGTTGACCGTGCGGCCGTCGTTGGCCATCGCCACGATCTTCTTGTCGCTGCAGGCCGCCTCGGCGCGCGGCGCGGCGAGGACCCACAGCGCAAGCGCGGCCGCCAGGAAAATACCAGGACTGGTCAGTGTCATTGCACGCCTCCTGCACCCATGCCCGAATGAGGAAGTACGGCGTAGTCTGGTCAGGCGAGAGGGTTCTGGCCAAGAGCGTAGTGCCGGCTATTTGGGGGTGTCAACGCAGCCCGATTGCCTAATACTTCTTGCGTAAGCGGGCTCGGCGCCGGCGCTATTCCTAAGAATGAGGCGGCTTGGTGCGCGCGCCATGATGCGCGGGCACCAGCCCCGGCGCGATCAAGCTGCCGCGAACTCCGGATGCAGACCCGCCGCGAACGGATGCGCGACGATCTCCGATTGCGCCTGCGCGCGGGCCGCCTGCAACGCCTCCGCGCCCCGCGCCGTGCCCTGCACCGAAAAGAACGTCACGTTCTTCAGGCCCATCGTGCCCAGCACGTGCCTAAGATAAGGCGTGAGAAAGTCCGGCTGGCTTTGCCCGTCGCAGCCGAAGTCGCCGCCGGACGAGATCGCCACGTATACCGGACGGTCCTCCAGGCTGCCTTCCTTGCCGCGCGCCGTGATCTGGAAGGTGCTGCGCACCCGCACCACGTGGTCGATCCAGGTTTTCAACGATGCCGGCACGGTGAAGTTGTGCATCGGAGTCGCGATGACGACGTGGGTCGCGGCCTGCAGGGACTGGATCAGTTCGGTTGAGCGGCCCAGCGCGCCCCGATTCTCGCGTCCGTCCGTGGGATCCTGGCGCGCGCTCAGCGTGGCGGCGTAGTCGGAGTCGACCAGGGACAGGGCGGTCGCGTCGACGTCGACCACGGCCGCGTCGGGCGCGGCGGCGGTGAGTTGGTCGACGATGGCTTGCGACAGGCGATAGCTTTCGGAGGCGCGGCCACGCGGGCTGCAGATGATGCGCAGGATATTCATGAGGCGGAGGTTTCCAGGGATTTGCTGAATCGGATGGCGCTGGTCAACAGACCGGCGCGGAAATAGAAGCGTTGGGCCAGGGCGTTGCCCAGGCCGGTGTCGAGCACCAGGCGGGCGCAGCCGTGGCCGCGCGCGGCGGCGTCCAGGGCTTGCAGGAGCCGGGCGCCCCAGCGTTCGCCGCGGCGGCCGTCCGCCACCACCAGGTCGTCCACGTACAGAAAGCGGCCGTAGATCAGGTTTTCCTGCACGCGGTAGCCGGCCAGCGCGACGGCTTGGCCGTGGTCCATGGCGGCCAGCAGCCGGTAGCCGTCGGCGCGCATGCGGCTCACGCGTTCGACGAAATCGGCTTCGTTTTTCAGATGGGGCCTGAGTTCCCGCATGAGCGGCAGGCAGGCCCTCAGGTCCTGCGGGCTTTCGAGGTGTTGCATAGTGGCGTCGGTCATGGATGCACTGGCGGTGTCAGGGTTCAAGTGCAGTCATCTTAGGAGCCGCATGCCATAATTAGAAGGGCCATAAATTGAATTCTGGACTATGCCATGATCAGCCCGCAGCCCCAGGACCCGCCCGTGCCGCCGGACGGCGCCGAGCCTCTGTACCGCCAGGTCTACGAGCGCTTTCGCGGCGCCATCGCGCAGGGCACGCTCAAGCCAGGCGACCGCATTCCATCGGCGCGGGCGCTGGCCAAGGAGATGGGCGTGGCGCGCGGCACGGTGGAGGTCGCGTATTCACTGCTGGCATCGGAAGGCTATATCCAGGCGCGCGGCCAGGCCGGTACGGTGGTGGCGCCCGACCTGCAGCCCCAGCACGCGCCACCGCCCGCCGTGGCCATTCCTGCCGAGACGCCCGGCGACGGCCCGGGCTGGCGCGAACCCTCGGGCCTGCGGCCGTTCCAGATGGGCTTGCCGGCGCTGGATGAATTTCCCCGCAAGCTCTGGGCCCGCCTGGGCGCGCGGCAACTGCGCGGCCTGCAGGCCGGGGACCTGGCCTATCCGCCCAGCGGCGGCCTGCCAGCCCTGCGCAGCGCGACCGCCGCCTATCTGCAGGTGGCGCGCGGCATCCATTGCCAGCCCTCGCAGGTGTTCATCACCGCCGGCTACAACAGCACGATGGCGCTGATCCTGCAGACGCTGTTCGAAGCCGGCGACCAGGTCTGGATGGAAGATCCAGGCTATCCGCCAACCCGCGCGCTGCTGGAGCAGGCGCGCTTGAAGCCCGTGCCCGTGCCGGTGGACCAGGACGGCATCATGGTCGGCGCCGGCATCGAGCGGGCGGGGCGGGCGCGCGGCGCGGTGGTGACGCCTGCCCATCAAAGCCCCTTGAGCATGTCCTTGTCATTGCCGCGCCGGCAGGCCTTGCTGGACTGGGCCGAACGCTGCGGGACCTGGATCGTGGAAGACGATTACGACGGCGAATACCGCTACGTCGGCCGTCCGCTGCCGGCCTTGAAGAGCCTGGATACGCAGGGGCGGGTGCTGTACGCGGGCACCTTCAGCAAGGTGTTGTTCCCCGGCCTGCGGCTGGCCTATCTGGTGGTGCCCGAGGCGCAGGCTGGACGCTTCGCGCAGTCCGCGCGCTTGCAGGCGGGCGCTGCGCCTGGCCTGACCCAGGCCATATTGAGCGCTTTCATGGCCGAAGGCCATTTCGGCCGCCACATCCAGCGCATGCGCAAGCTGTACGCGGAACGGCGCGCCGCGACCGTGGCGGGCCTGAATGATGCGCTGGGGCAGCGCCTGCGGATCGAGCCGCAGCCCGGCGGCATGCATCTGGTGGCGCGCCTGGAAGACGGCCAGAGCGACGTGGGGTTGGCCGGGCGGATGGAAGAGCAGGGCATGTATGCGGGCGTATTGTCGCGCTGGCACGCCGCCCCGCAGGGGCAATCGGCGCTGCTGCTCAGCTTCACCAATATCGCCACGCAGGCGCAGGCCCGTGAACTGGGTCTGCGCATACTGCAGCTGATGCAGTCCTAGTTCAGCCCGGCCTTGTCCAGGCCGTAGGCCGCGTCGGCCGAACCCGGCACGGTGCGCAATGCCACGTTCAGCCGGTTCCAGCCGTTGATCCCGACCACCAGCAGGGTCAGGTCGGAAATTTCCTTTTCGGACAGCTGCGCGCGCACGTCCTCATAGACCGCATCCGATACGCCCTGCGGCGACAGGGTGGTGACCGCCTCGGTCCAGGCCAGCGCGGCGCGCTCGCGCGGCGAGAACAGTGTGGACTCGCGCCAGATGGCGATGTGATGCAGGCGCAGTTCGCGCTCGCCGGCGATGCGGGCCTGCTTGACGTGCATGTCCAGGCAAAAGCCGCAGCCGTTGATTTGCGACGCGCGGATATCCACCAGTTCGCCGACCTCCTGCACGATGGGGGTCTTCTTCAGCGACATGCTGAATTCCAGGTACTTCCTGGACTGTTCCTCGGATACCTGGAAATAATTCAAACGCTGGGTCATGTTCCTACCTTTTCGATGCGTGTTGCCGAGCGGAATCTCGTGTCCACAGGATGCCGCGGCTTGGACCAGGAAGGTAGTGCCATAAATGGAGTTTTCGCCTGGGCCATGCTCAGGCCGGCCAGCGCAACACGAAGCGTGCGCCGCCCAGGGGGCTGTCGTGGATTTCGATACCGCCGCCGTGGCTGGCGGCCACTCGCCAGACGATGGCCAGGCCCAGGCCGGCGCCGCCGGTGCCGCGGTCGCGGCTTTCATCCAGGCGGATGAAGGGTTCGAACACGCGTGTCCGGTCGGCGGGCGCGATGCCGCCGCCGTCGTCGTCCACGATCAGCTCGAAGCCGCCCGACGGGCACTGGGTGAGCTTGACCTCCACGTGGCGGCTGGCGTAGCGCACCGCGTTCTGCACCAGGTTCAGCAAGGCCCGGCTCATGTAGCGCGGATGCAGCCGCACGCGCGGCGGGTAGTCGCGATGCACATGGCACTGGATCGCACGCGCCTCGGCCTGGTGCGCCACCTGCGCCAGCGCTTCGCCCAGCCAGTCGCAGGTGTCCACGGTTTCCAGCCGGACGGTGTCGTCGGTGGGGCGTTCCAGCCGCGCATAGACCAGCAATTCGGCCACCAGCGTTTCCAGTTCGCAGATGTCGGCCTGCATGTCGCGCAGTATCTGGTGCCGCTTGGGCAGGTGCTGGTCCTGGCCCAGCATGGCGACCTCGAAGGACAGTCGCGCCAGCGGCGTGCGCAATTCGTGGGAGACCGCGTTGGTCAGGCTGCGCTGGTTTTCGACCAGCGCCGAAATGCGTTCGGCCATCTGGTTGAAGCTTTCGCCCACGTGCCGCATGCCGGCCAGGCGCGACAGCCGCACCCGCGCGCCCAGGTCTCCCTGGCCCATGCGCAGCGTGGCGTTGCGCAGCCGGTCCAGGTCGCGCCACAGGGGCAGGGCCCACAGCAGCAGCAGGATGATGCCCACGATCAGGCTCAACGCAGTCCAGACGCCAACGGTGACCCATCGCTCCAGCACCGGCGCGCGCGGCAGGCGGACTTCCAGCCACTGCCGGGGCTGGCCCGCCAAGGGCGCGAGATAGACGTTGTAATCGTCGCGCATGATGATGCCCAGCGTGGCCAATTGCCGCTGTTCCTCTGTGCTGGGCGTGACGTCGGCATCGGCCAGCAGACCCAGGCCCAGGCCGTAAAGCGGCTGGATGTCGTCGCGCAGGCGCTCGGCGCGAGCGGCCGGCGCAATGCTGTCGAGTTCCGTGCGCAGCACATGCATCTGTCCCCGGACAGCCTGGTACGACAGATCCGCGCTGACCGAATCCAGCAGATACATCAAGCTGCGTTCCACCAGCTGCGACCCCGCGACATAACCGATGGCGGCGACGACGAAGATGCGGATCGCGAACTTGAACATGGGGGATACGGCCGGATGAGGACTCGCGATGCTAGGCGCATGCCGCCGGGCAGTCCGCCGATATTTGTAGGGTATTTGTAAAGTTGTTTGTAGCGGCCAAGCGGGCGAGGTAAACCCGCCATATGGCCCGGCCCGTTCAGGCGGTTGAATCCGCCGCGGCGCCCGGCTATAAGCATGGGGCGGGGGCAGGACCCTCATGCCCCGCCTGCCGATGAAGCCTAATCCCATGCCGCCGCTGCCTCCCCACCAAGACGAACACGTCGCCAGCAAGCCCGCCACTGCCACGCGCGAGCAGCCCGGTCGGGGGTCCTGTCTGGAAGTCTTCCTGGTATTCCTGCGCCTCGGGCTGACGTCCTTCGGCGGGCCGGTGGCGCACCTGGCGTATTTCCGCACGGAATTCGTGGAGCGCAGGCGCTGGCTGGACGACTATGCGTATTCCGACCTGGTGGCGCTGTGCCAGTTCCTGCCGGGGCCGGCCAGCAGCCAGGTCGGCATGGCGATAGGCCTGAAACGCGCCGGATGGGCCGGCATGCTGGCGGCCTGGGTGGCGTTCACGCTGCCCACGGCCGTGGCGCTGATCCTCTTCGCGCTGGGGCTGGCGCAGTTCGGCTGGCTGTCCGCGTCGGGCGCCATCCATGGACTGAAGATCGCGGCGGTGGCCATCATTGCGCAAGCGGTCTGGGGCATGGGCCGCTCGCTCTGTCCTGACCGCGAACGGGCGGGACTGGCGGTGGCGGCGGCGCTCATCACCATCCTCATGCCGACGACCCTGGGGCAATTGAGCGCGATCCTGCTGGGCGCCATCGCCGGCCTGGCCGCGCTGCAGGTGCCGCCGCGACCTGCGCTGGCGGTGCCGCCGTTGAATGTGTCGCGCCGCGCGGGATACATGGCCCTGGCGCTGTTCGTGCTGCTGCTGGCGGTCTTGCCGGCCTGGGCGGCGATCAGCGGCATGCCGCTGGCGCAGCAGCTCTCAGGCTTCTACCGCGCGGGCGCGCTGGTGTTCGGCGGCGGCCACGTGGTGCTGCCCTTGCTGGAATCCGCCTCGGTGGCGGGAGGCATGGTTTCCAACGCCGATTTCCTGGCAGGCTATGGCGCGGCGCAGGCCATGCCGGGGCCGCTGTTCGCCTTTGCCGCCTTCCTGGGCGCGATGTCGTCGGGCCCCTTGTCGGGCTGGGCCGGCGGACTGGTGTTGCTGGCGGCGATCTTCCTGCCGGGCGCCTTGCTGGTGGCGGCGGCGCTGCCGTTCTGGGAAAGCCTGCGGCGGCGGCCCGGCGTGCGCAACCTGATCGCGGGCGTGAACGCGAGCGTCGTGGGCATCCTGCTGTCGGCCCTGTACGACCCGGTCTGGACCAGCGCCATCCGCGATCGGGTGGATTTCGGCCTGGCCTTGCTGCTGTTCGGCCTGCTGGTCTATGCGCGCTGGTCGCCCGTCTGGGTGGTGCTGCTGGCCGCGGCCGGCGGCTGGGCCTTGGCCTAGCGGAGCCGCGGGCGGCGCGGCCCCGCGGCGTCGAATCAGGACTGCCAGCGCGGCGGACGTTTTTGCAGGAAGGCGTCTATGCCTTCGCAGGCGTCGGCTTCCATCATGTTGCGCGCCATCACGTCGCCCGCATAGTCGTAGGCATCCGCCAGCGCCATCTGCCGCTGCTTGTAGAACATGCGCTTGCCGTAGCGGATGGCCGTGGGGCTCTTGGCCAGGATGTCATCCACCAGTACGCGCACGCGCTGGTCCAGTTGCGCCTCGGGCACAGCGTCGTTGATGAGGCCCCAATCCCTGGCCTGGCCGGCATCGATGAAGCGCGCCGTCACCAGCATTTCGAAGGCGCGCTTGGCCGATACGTTACGACTGAGGGCGACGGCGGGCGTGGAGCAGAACAGGCCGACGTTGATGCCCGACACCGCGAACTTCGCCGTGTCGGCCGCCACGGCCAGGTCGCAGCTGGCCACCAGTTGGCAGCCCGCCGCGGTGGCGATGCCGTGCACCTTGGCGATCACCGGCACCGGCAATGCCTGCAAACCTTGCATCACGGCGCTGCATTTCCTGAAAAGGTCGCGGTAATAATCCAGCGAGGGCTGGCTGCGCATTTCGCGCAGGTCGTGGCCGGCGCAGAACGCCCGGCCGCTGGATTCAAGCACCACGCAGCGCACGCCGGCATCGCGCGACAAAGCGTCGATCTCCGCCTGCAGCGCGGCCAGCATGCCTTCGGACAGCGCGTTGAACTGGCCCGGGCGGTTCAGGCGCAGCGTCACCACGCCGCCTTCGGCGTGGCGCGCCAGGATCGGCTCTTGCGCCGCTTGTTCGTTATTCATGTCGTCTCCAGGGTGGGCTATCCCTGGATAGTAGAGGGTTACGCGGCTCGGCGTCAGCCCGCAGCCAGGCGCCGCGCCATGCCCGGCGACAGGCACAGCAGCGGCCCGACGATGACCGCGCCGATCAGCGCCATCGCCGCTTGGGGCGCCATGCCGCTGTCCAGCAAAAGGGTGGCGATGACGGCCGATCCGCTCATCTGGAACAAGCCATACACCGCGGCCGCGGTGCCGGCGCGCTCGGCGAAGGGCTCCAGCGCCAGGCTCAGCCCGGATCCCAGCGCGAGCGAAAAGCCCACGGTCAACACCGCCACCGGCAACATGAAGATCCAGGCCGACAAGGGCAGCCACAGCCAAGCGGCCAGGTGCATGGCGGCGGCCGCGAGCAGGGCGGCCATGCCCACGCGCACCATGGTGTGGCGGCCATAGCGCGCGATGAAGGCGGGAGCCAGGAAGAAGGCGCCGATGTTGATCGCCGCGTTGCCGCCGAACCAGGCGGAGAAGCCCAGTTCGGAATAGCCCAGCTGCTGCACCAGCACCACGGGCGCGGCGGATACGAACACCAGGATCATCGCCATGCCGGCCATGCCGAACGCCGCGAAGTACAGAAAGCGTCCGCTGGCCGCGATCGGCGCATAGCGGCGCAGGCTGTAGAGCGGGCCTTGCTGTCTGGGAGGCGCGGCGCGCGTTTCCTCGAAGCGGATCGCCAGAAAACCTGCCAGCGTCAGGGCGAACAGCACCATGAAGACGAAGGTGCTGCGCCAGCCCGCATGCACGGCCAGCGCGCCGCCCACCATGGGCGCCAGCGCGGGCACGGTGCACAAGGCGCCGTTCAAATAGCTGTAGACGCGCGCGCCCACCGCGGGACTGAAGCAGTCGCGCACCGCGGCAAAGGCCACCAGCGAGGCCGAGCACGCGCCCAGCCCCTGGATCACGCGCGCGGCATAGAACACGTCCAGCGACGTGGCCGCGGCGCCCAGCGCCGAGCCCAGCAGATACGCCAGCGCGCCGCCCAGCGCAACTGGCCGCCGGCCATAGCGGTCGGCCAGCGGGCCGATCAGGATCTGGCCCACGCCGACGGCGAAGATGAAGAGGGTGATGCTGGCTTGCAGCGCGGTGACGGGCTGGCCGTAATCCTGCGCCATGACGGGCAGGGAGGGCAGATAGATGTCGATGCCCATGGGCGTGAGCGTGACCAGCCCCATCAGGAGGCCGATCAGCCAGCGTTGGCCGCGGGGTGATAATGCAGACTTCATGGCAGGCTCGGGGTCCATCGCAGACCCGGGAAAACCCGATATTATCCATGAACCGGCGTAGAATCTTCCAGCTATGAACACACCCGCCCTGCGCCCCCGCATCGTCATCCATTACTGCACGCAGTGCCAGTGGCTGCTGCGCGCCGGCTGGATGGCCCAGGAACTCTTGTCCACCTTTTCCATCGATCTGGGCGAGGTCGTGCTGCAGCCCGGCACCGGCGGGATCTTCCAGGTCACCTACAACGGCGACCTGATCTGGGACCGCAAGAGCGATGGCGGCTTCCCCTCGGCCAAGGAACTGAAGCAGCGCGTGCGCGATCGTCTGGATCCCGGGCGCACGCTGGGCCATATCGACGGCCACACCGCCGGCCCGCTGGCCGCGCCCGACGCCTGAAGCGCATACGGACCGGCCCCGCAGGAGCCGGCCCGTCGCCACGCAGCGGCAGTCGTCAGGCGGAAGACTCCGCTTGCGCCAGGCCCACACGCTGCTTGCGTTGGCGCATGGCCGACACCACCAGCAGCGCAATCAACCCCACGCACGCCACCACGAAGCCCAGGCTGATGGGCCGCGAGACGAAGATCGTCAGGTCGCCGCGCGACAGCAGCAGGGCGCGGCGGAAGTTCTCTTCCACCATGGGGCCAAGCACGAAGCCCAGCAACAGCGGCGCGGGTTCGAAGCGCATGCGGATCAGCGCGTAGCCCGCCGCGCCGAACAAGGTCACCATGGCCACGTCGAACAGATTGTTGTTGGTGCTGTAGACACCCACGCAAACAAAGAACAGCGCCGCCGGGAACAGGTAGCGGAACGGCACCGTCAGCAGCCGCACCCACATGCCGATCAGCGGCAGGTTCAACAGCAGCAACAGCACGTTGCCGACCCAGAAGCTGGCGATCAGCCCCCAGAACATGTCGGCGTGCTCCACCATCATCTGCGGTCCCGGCTGGATGCCGTGGATGATCAGCGCGCCCAGCATCAGCGCCATCACCGGATCGCCAGGGATGCCCAGGCTCATGGTGGGAATGAAGCTGGTCTGGGTCGAGGCGCTGGTGGCCGCTTCCGGTCCGGCGATGCCCTCGATGGCGCCGCGGCCGAAGCGGCGCGGCTCGCGCGCCACCTTCTTTTCCGTCGCATACGAAATGAACGAGGCGATGGTAGGGCCGGTGCCGGGCAGGATGCCGAAGGCCGCGCCGATTGCCGTGCCGCGCACCAGCGCGCCGCGCGACTGCTTGATGTCGCCGGCTTCGGGGCGCATCGACTTCATGCTGATCTTGGCGGTGGTCACCTTGGCGTCGCCGCCGATGCGGTTGATGTTCTTCAGGAAGTCCGCCACGCCGAAGAGACCCATGGCCAGCGCCACGATCTGCAGGCCGTCGGACAGTTCCAGGATGCCGAAGTGAAAACGCATCGTGCCGGTGTTGACGTCGGTGCCCACCACGCCCAGCAGCAGGCCCACCACCACCATCGCCACGCCCTTGATCGCCGACCCCTTGGCCAAGGTGGCGCCGGCCAGCAGGCCCAGCATCATCATGGAGAAGTACTCGGCGGGGCCGAACTTGAAGGCCACGTCAACCAGCATGGGCGAGAACAGAATCATCGCCAGGATGCCGACCGACGCGCCGCAGAACGACGAGAACATCAGCATGAACAGCGCCGAGCCAGCCTTGCCGTTGCGCGCCAGCGGATTGCCGTCCAGGCAGGCCACCGCGTGTGATGCGGTGCCAGGCAGGTTCAGCATGATGGAGGTAATGCCGCCGCCGTACTGCGAACCGTAGTAGATGCCTGACAGCATCACCAGCGCCGCCGTGGGCGTCATGGTGTAGGTCAGCGGCAGCAGGATGGAGATCGCGGCCAGCACGCCCATGCCCGGCAGCACGCCGATAAGGTTGCCCATGAACACGCCGAACACGGCCCACATGAGGTTGTCCAGCGCGAAGGCGACGGAGAACCCGTGCATCAGGTTGTTGAAGATTTCCATCGATCAGCCCCAGCGGAACAGCGGAAACTGCAGTTGCAGCGCCCAGGAGAAAACGGCCACGCCCAGCACGGTCACACCGGCGGCCAGCAGCGCCGCGCTGCGCGGCGTGTGCTGGCGGTCGCCCATCGCGGAAATGAAGACCAGCGCGAAGGTCGCGGGCACCAGGCCGCCGTATTTGCCCACCAGGATGAAGGCCATGAGTCCGCCGATGATGCAGCCCCAGCCGCGCCAGTCGGGCGGAGGCTCGTCCTCGGCGTCGTCATCGGCTGCCGCGGGCGCCGCGGCCATGCGCGCGATCATCAGGCCCAACAGCACCAGCAGCACGCCCAGGATCGCCGGGAACATCCCTGGCCCCATGCGCGCCAGGCTGCCGATGTTGTAGGTGGATGCCTGCGCGATGGCGCCCAGGCCCAGCACGATCATCGTGCCGGCGGCCCAGACTTCGCGCCGCGCGGCGCTGCGTTTGGATTGCATCTGTAGTCCTCCCGTTGTTGTGCTTTTGCCTGACTACGTTCTGAACAAAAGCTGACTTTTGAATGAACGCGGAAGTCTAGGAATTCAAACTTCCGTTCACCTTTCAGGGACACGGGATATGCGCCAAACAGGCTTTTCTTCCGCAAAAACGGGGGAAATCCCTAAGCGCGCGAGGATTGCGGGCAGGGTCGATGCGCGGCGCTCAGACGGGTGTTGCGGCGTTGCGCCGCGCGTTGTTGCGGCGGGGTATTCAGCCCTTGGGCGTCCAGGGCTTGCGCGGGCTGCCGGCCAGCGCGGCGTCAAGGCGCTGCCTGGCGGCCTGGGGCCAGCAGGCGTCCATGTCGTAGAACGCTTCGGCCGCCGGCACGTCGTCCGGTATGCCCACCCACGGGTGCTTGGAGCGCACGAAGCAATGCGCGCCTGGCGGGAAGTCGGCGGCGCGGTCCAGCGTGCCCGCATAGATCAGCGCCACCGTTTCGCCGAACCCCGGGTGATGGCTCCACAACAGGCCCAGGCAGGCCGCGCAGCGCACGACCACGACCGTCTCGCCATCATTGGCGTTCTTGTCTGCGGGATGGCGGCGCAGCTCGCCCCGCAACTGGTGCACGCGGTCGGATTCGATCACCGCGTTCATCGCAAAGGCGGTGCCGGCGTGCCGTTGGCACACGGTGCAATGGCAGCAATGCACGAACATGGGCGGGCTGGCGAGGCGGTAGCGGACCGCGCCGCAATCGCAGCCGCCCTCGATGGGAGCGTGGGTCACGATCAGTCTCCGGACAATGGGCGCATCCAGTGTATGGAGGCCCGTCCGGCAGCGGGAGTGGCGATCGCGTCATGTTGCGGGGGCATTTGCGTCATTGGCCATTGCCGGCGTCGACGCGTCAGGGGCAGGGCGCCGGCCTTTGTGGTCCACGCCAGAATCGCTTGCTATTTCAGGCAATTTAATGCTAAAATTCAGCATCTTTCGGCAAAATCACAACAAAACCAAGTGCCAGAAGATTTGTAAGTCGCTGGCGGCCGCGGCCGCCATTTTCGTTTGCGTTGCCTGCGCGCATGCCCCCCGCGCTCCGATGGCATCCATTGGAAACAGCATCCATGGCACGCACGAATCTCATGCATTGCGCTTTGCGCGGGGGAAAGCCATGCGTCCTGAACAGGAGAACGTTCATGTCTCATCAACTCGTTGGCAAGAAGTGGCAATTCGAGATTCCTCCCCTGGACTGGAAGGCGCCCGAGACCAATAAGGAAGCGGACATCAAGACCGTTGCCGCGGACGCCGATGCCACCGACGACCAGGACGCCTGACCTGGCGTTGCCGCAACCCTGAAATAGCCGCCGGGCGGGCAGGGGCGTCAGCCCGCGTGCGTCACCACGCGGTTGCGCCCCTGCTGCTTGGCCGCGTACAGCGCGGCATCGGCAGCTCGAAAGACCTCATCCACGTCCGCGCTGCCCGCCGGCCAGTGCGCCACGCCGGCCGATACCGTGATATCCGGTAAGCCGCTCGCACGGCGCATCTCAGTGGTCTTGCGCAGGCGCTCAGCCATGCCCGTCGCTTCCCTGGGGCCGGCGCCGGGCAGCAGGATCAGGAATTCCTCGCCGCCATTGCGGCAGAGTATGTCGGTCGGGCGCGAACAATCACGCATCAACTGCGCCATTCCCTGTATCGCCTCATCGCCCACCGTGTGGCCGTAGGTGTCGTTGACCTGCTTGAAATGGTCAATGTCCAGCGCGATCACGGCAAAGGGCGTATCCGCCGCCTGCAGCGCATCCACCGCCTGGCGCGTGCCGCGGCGGTTACGCAGCCCGGTCAGCGGATCGGTGATGCTGGCCTGATTGAGCTTGCCGATCTTGTCCTGCAGGCTGGAATAGCTGCGGATCACCGCGCGCTTGAGGCGCTGGGCCTCGAAATACCAGGCCTTCACCGAGCGCACCCGCTGCATGGCCACCGCCATGTCATGGTGCTCGACATTGGTGGCCAGTTGCGACAGCGGCTGCGAAATCTTGCGCGCACACCACCAGATCGCCAACAGGAACAGCAGGGCGAAGGGCGCCGCGTAGCGGATCAGCGCCCAGATGAGATCGTGCAAGGGTTCCAGCGTGGCCAACGCCGGGCGCTGCGCGATTACTCCCCAGCCGCTGCGCGAGACGTGGGCATAGCCGGCCAGCATGTCCACCCCGCGCGTGTTGATCAGGCGCTGCGCGCCATCCTCCCCGCGCATCACCGCCGCCACGGCGGGATTGCTGGTGACGTCCTCGCCGACGCGGTCGTTCTCGGCGTGATAGATCAGCCGCCCCTCGTTATCCACCACGTACAGATAAGACCCGTCCTGATAGGGATGCTTGCCCAGCAGGTTGTGCAGCGCGCCTTCGTTGCGCAGGTAGATCGTACCCGACACGTAGCCCAGGTAGATGCCGCCCTCGGAATGAATGGGATACGAGACGTTGATCAGCAGGTTGCCGGCAACGGACACATAGGGCTTGCTGATCAGGGGCTTGCGCGTCTGCAGCGCCATGCGGCTGGCGGCGTTGTCGACCCGCGTTCCCTGGAAGCTGCGGATGGCCTGGCTGGCCGCCACCATGACGCCGTCGGCGCGGATGATGGCGACCGTGTTGAAGCTGTCCGTCTGCTCCCGCAGGCGCGCGACTTCCGCGTTCAAGACTTCCGGCGCATCGAAGCGCCAGGCGACATGGCGGGCGCTGTACTCCAGTTGCTGCAGGGCCGAGTCCAGGAAGGTGCCCGCGCTCTCCGCCAGCTTGGCGGCGTACACCCGGTTGGATTCCAGCGTATTGGCGATGAGCTGTTCACGCTGCACCCGGTAACTGGCGTACAGGGCGTTGGCGGTGGCGGCGAGGGCGCTGCATACGGTAAGCGCAAGCACCAGCCCGCGTAGGTTGATTCGCATGAAGATCGTGTCGGGCAGGATTCGGGTTGCGGCGAGTGCGCGGGATTTTACCCGCGCGGGGCGTCCGGCTCGTCCAGCAGCCGGGCCGCGGGCGATTCGGCCGCCGCCCCGGCGCGGAAGTAGCCCATGACGGTGGCCACGCTGGCATGTCCGGTCATGGCCATGGTGTCGCCCAGCGGCACGTTGCGCCGTCCCGCCTCGGTCACGAATCCCGAGCGCAGGCTGTGCGCCGAAAACTCGCCTTCCAGGCCGGCCAGCTTGCAGCGTTCCTGCACGATGTCCCGTACCGCGGCCGCGGCCAGCGGCTCGCCCAGCACGTCGCCGCGCCGCACGCGCCGGAACAGCGGACCTTGCGTGATGCCGCTGGCGCGCAGCCAGGCGTCAAGCGCCTGGGCAGCCACGCCGACGATGGGCTTCTGGTCATTGGCGCGGACGGCGCCCGCCTGGTTGGTCTTGGAATACGCCAGCGCGTACAGAAACCCCTCGGCCGTGCGCCGCGTGTTTTCCATCGTGGCATGAACGACTTCGGAGCGCCTGCGCCCGCCGCTGGCCCAGGCGAACAGCAGCAGGGCGCGGTCACGCATGCCACGCAGGGAATCGTCACAGGTGGCCAGCATGGCCTCCAGCGGTTCGCGCGTGAGCGCCACCTTCTTGGCCGGAGCCACGCCGCGCCGGGCATAGGCGCGCCGCGTCCTGGCAAGCAGCTCGCGCACCGCGGCCGCGCGGCAGGGGTTGGGGTGGCCTTGAAGTTCGTGCGCCTTGGACAGCACGGAAATGCGCTGCAGCAGCGTGTTGAGGCTGGGCGCGCCCAGCCTGCCTTTGGCTTTGAGCCGGACCAGTTCCTGATCCAACGCCAGCGGCAATTCCCATTTCAGGCCTTGCTCGGTGGAGCGCTGAGCATGGTCGACCACGAACTGGATCACGGCGGCTTCCGGCATGGGCAGGGCAAAGGGGCGCGCATAGCGCAGCTCGAACCAGGCGCTCCAGTAGCGGATGGCGGCGCGGTAGCTGGCGACCGTATTGGCCGAACTGCCTTCGCGCAACAGCGCGCTGGCGGCGGCATCGGCCTGGGCGTCCAGGGTGAGCGGGTCCAGAACGGGCAGCGGTGCCTGCGTTTTCAGCTGTGTCATGGTTGAAGAGGGTGGGAAATCGCATTTCATACATATTATTATGTATGCTGTATGATATCTAACATAAATATTGAATTACTCTCGATAAGGTTCCATTATCGTGGGTAATTATCCCGCAAATGCCGAATTCGGCACGGAGCAAGCGCATGGCCACCGGAATTACCGAAACTGACGTCTGGACCGCCGCCGACGCCTTGCTGCTGGAGGGCGCGCGGCCCACCATCGAACGGGTGCGACAGAAGATCGGCCGGGGCTCGCCGAATACCGTCAGCCCCTATCTGGAAACCTGGTTCCGGGCCTTGGGCGCGCGCATCAAGGACCCGGGCGCGTTTGCAGCGCCGGCTGCCGTCCCGGATCCCGTGGCGCAGGCCGCCTCGCACTTCTGGGAAGCCGCCTTGTCCGAGGCCCGCGCCCAACAGGAACAGGCCTATCGCGGGCGCTGGGAAGAACTGGCGCGGGAAGGGGAGCAATTGGCCTCGGACGCCGAACAGCTGCAGCAACGCGAAGCCCAGCTAGCGCACCGCGAACAGGATCTGCAGGAAGCCCTCAGGGTGGCGACCTCCCAATTGGCGGCCGCCGAAGACCGGCTGCAGTCGGCCGAACAGCAACTGCGCCAACGCGACGAACTGCTCAGGCGCAACCAGCTGCAGCTGGAAGACGCCCGCAGCGCCACGCAGGCGGCGCTGGCGGAGAACGAGAAGATCCGCGCCCAGCATGCGCAAGCGCTCGATACGCTGGAAACCCGTCATACCGCCCACGAACGCCGCTGGCTCAATGAGCTGGACAGCGAACGCGGCACGGTCAAGCGCTTGCAGGCACGGCTGGACGACGCGCAGGCAGCCAGCCAACAGCAGGCGGCGCAGGCGCGCAAGGGGCTGGAACAGGAACAGCATCAGCGCCGCCAGGCGGAACAAGAGGCGCAAGCCCTGCGCACCGAAGTCCAGGCTATGCAAGTGCGCCAGCAAGCCGATCAGGCCGCGGCCGATACGGCCTTGACGGCGGCGCGCGATCGCGAAAGGACGCTGGAATCCCGGCTGGCGGCTGCCGAGCAACGCTCATCCGACTGCCTCGCGCAGTTGAAAGGGAAGGACGAACAACTGGGCGAGCTGACCCGGCATCTGATGGCGCAGGCCCAGCGGCAGGACGCCGGTCATGCGCCGCCGAAACCCGCGCAGCCCTAGAGGCCCGTTGGATGCCGTCCGCATTGCACGCCGCAGCGGAAAGAATCCGTTGCATGAACCCCGGCCGCCCGATATTGTTGTAGCCACGGCCCGGCGCGCAACGCGCCTTGCCGCGCGGCATACCTGACTTGCCGCAGTAACCGGGCCGGCCGGAGGAACTATGTCATTTCGCGTGATTGCCTCGATGCTTTGCGCGCTGTTGCTGTGGTTGCCTCCATCGCCTGGATACGCCCAGACGGCGAAGGCCAAAGGCGACCCGCTGGCGCTGGCCTACAACATGAAGCCCTGGACCGGGGACTTCGACGGCATGGTCAAGCGCCGGCAAGTCCGGGTGCTGGTGCCCTACAACAAGACCCTGTACTTCCTGGACAAAGGCGGCACGCAGCGCGGCATCATCGCGGACATGATGACCGAGTTCGAGAACGACCTGAACCGGCAGCTCAAGACCAAGAACATCCGCGTGTACGTGGTGTTCCTGCCGACCTCGCGCGAACGCCTGATTCCCGATCTGCTGGCGGGCAAGGGCGACATCATCGCCGCCAATCTGACGGTCACTGAAGAACGCCAGAAGCTGGTGGACTTTTCCACCCCGCTGGCGTCGGGCGTGCGGGAGCTGGTCGTGGCCGCGCCAGGCGCGCCCGAACTCAAGTCGCTGGACGACCTTTCCGGGCAGGAGCTCTTCATCAGCCCCGTCAGCAGCTACTACGGCAGCGTCAAGAAGCTGAACGCGGATCTGGCGGCCAGGGGCCTGAAGCCCGCCATCATCCGTGACGCGCCGGGCACTTTCGAGACCGACGACATCCTGGAGATGGCCAGCGCGGACCTGGTCAAGTACACGGTCGCCGACCGCTACCTGGCGAATTTCTGGAAACAGATCTTCCCGCAGATCCGGGTCTACGAAAATCTGGAGGTCGACAGCGGCAGCGATATTGCCTTCGCCTTCCGCAAGAACTCGCCCAAGCTCGCGGCGGCGCTCAACCCCTTCATGGAGAAGAACCGCGTCGGCACCTCTTTCGGCAACCAGCAGCTGACCAAGTACCTGAAATCCGTGAAGTGGGTAAAGGCCGCCACCGATCCGGAGGAAATCGAAAAATTCCACCGCCTCGCTGACTTCTTCCGCAAGTACGGCGACCAATACAACATAGACTGGCTGCTGATGATGGCGCAGGGCTACCAGGAGTCCCGGCTGGACCAGGGCGCCAAAAGCTCGGTCGGGGCGATAGGCGTCATGCAGATCATGCCGGCCACCGGCAAGGAACTGAAAGTAGGTGACATCCGGCGCGAGGAATACAACATCCATGGCGGCGTCAAATACATCCGTTTCATGATCGACCAGTACTACGCGAAAGAGCCCATGACGGACCTGGACAAGGGGCTGTTCGCCTTCGCGGCCTACAACGCCGGCCCCGGCCGGATCAACCAATTGCGCAAGGACGCCGCCGCCCGCGGACTGGACCCGAACGTCTGGTTCGACAATGTGGAACGGGTGGCAGCCGAGCGCATCGGGCGTGAAACGGTGCAGTACGTGAGCAACATCTACAAGTACTACATCGCCTACACGTTGATCCGCGCGCAGGGCGCGGGCGACGGCGCGGGCGCCCCGCGTTAGCCGCAGGCGGCGCCGCTTGCGGGCGGCCGGTATATATACGCGCCGGATTTTCGGATAAATTCGCCAAAGACGCATTCAGGTGTACCAACCGGGCATATGCCCAACCGGCATCGATGCGCCACAAACCAGGGCTGCCGGCCCTGTCAGGAGCAGCGGTTGAATCCTCTTCCACGCCAGACGGTCGATCTCGCCCGCATCATCCTCGTCATCGTGATCCTGGCCGGCCTGATGGCAGGCAGCCTCTACATCCTGCGCCCGTTCCTGCCCGGCCTGGTCTGGGCAACCACGATCGTCGTGGCGACCTGGCCGGTCATGCTGGCGATCCAGCGCTATTGCGGCGGGCGGCGCTGGATGGGCACCCTGACGATGCTGGTCATCCTGCTGTTCGTCATCGTGCTGCCGCTTTACGAGGTGATCTCGACGCTGGCCTTGCACAGCAGCTCGATCATGGCGGCGGTCAAGAGCCTGCCCGACTACGCGCTGCTGGCGCCGCCCGCCTGGGTCCACGGCATTCCGCTGGTCGGCCCCAAGATTGCGCAGGAATGGCAGACCCTGTCGGACGCCGGCGCCGGCGGCCTGCTGGCCAAACTGGAACCGTACCTGACCAGCGCCGCGGCCTGGCTGCTCGGGCATGCCGCCATCGTCGGCGCCTTCATGATGCACATGCTGATCACGGTGGTCGTGGCCGGCATCCTCTACACCAAGGGCGAAGTGGCGGTCGATTTCGTGCGGCGCTTCTTCAACCGGCTGGCGGGCCAGCGCGGCCTGGCGGCCGTCAAGCTTGCCGGGCAGGCGATACGCGCCGTGGCCCTGGGCATCGTCGTGACCGCAGTCGTGCAGTCCGGGCTGGGCGGGATCGGCTTGTGGATCGCGGGCGTGCCGGCTGCCGGCATCCTTACCGCGCTGATGGTGATGCTGTGCCTGGCGCAACTGGGGCCTTTCCTGCCCATGCTGGCCGGCGTGGTCTGGCTGTTCCAGAACGACATGAAGCTGGCGGCCGCGGTGCTGCTGGTCTGGTCGGTGCTGGTGGCGATGCTGGACAACCTGCTGCGGCCGCTGCTCATCAAGCGCGGGGTCAACCTGTCCTTGCTGCTGATCCTGGTGGGCGTGCTGGGCGGCTTGTTTGCCTTCGGCATCGTGGGCCTGTTCATCGGCCCGGTGATCCTGGCGGTGACCCATACGCTGCTCAAGGCCTGGATCGACGAAGTGCCGCCGCCCGCCGCGCTGGACGCGGAAACGCAACCGGCGGCAACGCCCGCGGGACACGCCGAATTCCCGCCGGTCTGAACGCCGCCCGCATCGGCTGCCAGCCAGGCCGCGGCCGGCAGCCTGCCGGGGAAGGGCGTAACATCTGCCTCACGTCGCGGGCGCAAGGCCCGCTTTTCTGGCAACACCCCGGCAATACCTCATGACGATGCACCCACTGGCGCCGCTGCAAGGCGGCTATTCTTTCCGGTCCGAACTGCGGTCCGAATCACGGTCCGAACTGCGGCTCGATTCATGGCCGGACTCCACGCCCGGCCCCGCGGCTTCCCAGCACAAGGCGGTGGTGCGATGAGCGAAAGCGTACGCCTGGCCAAGCGCTTGGCCACCGAACTGTCCTGCTCGCGCGGCGACGCAGAACGCTACATAGAAGGCGGCTGGGTCGCCGTGGATGGCAAGCAGGTCGAGGAGCCGGGCTATCGGGTGGCGCCCGGCCAGTCCGTGGGCCTGCTGCCAGGCGCGCGCCTGGAAGACGCGCGTCCCGTGACCATCCTGCTGCACAAGCCCGCCGGCCTCTACGCCAATGACGAGCCCGGCTCTGCGCGCGACCTGATCCTGCCCGAAAACCTGATGCCCGGCGACCGTTCCGGGCAGCGCTACCTGAAGCGCATGCTTAATGGCCTGAAGCTGGTCACGCCGCTGGAACGCGCAGCCAGCGGCCTGGTCGTCTACACGCAGGAATACCCGATCGCGCGCAAGCTGGTGGAAGAAGGGCGCTACGTGGAGCAGGAGTACGTGGCCCAGGTGTCCGGCCAGCTCAGCGCCGCCGACCTGGCGCGCCTGCAGCGCGGCATGGCTTATGACGGCCGCGCCGCCACGCCCATGAAGGTCAGCTGGCAGAACGAAACCCATCTGCGCTTCGCCCTGAAGACGCCTGCGCCCGGCTTCATTGAATACGTGTGCGACGCGGCGGGATTGCGCCTGCAGGCCCTGCGCCGCATCCGCATCGGCCGCCTGCCGATGGCGGGCCTGGCCCTCGGCCAGTGGCGCTACCGCCTGGATTACGAACGTTTCTGACGGCAGCAGGGATGACCATGGAACAAGCGCCGCAAGGCCAGCGACCGCAGCGAAATACCGGACGCAGGAGTTTTCTGATCAACACCGGGGCCCTGTGCCTGTCCGCGGCCTTGGCCGGCTGCGCGGCGCCCAAGCCGCCGCCGCGCCGCGCGCCGCAATCGGCCAAGCCCGGTTCCGCGGCGCCCCCGGTTGCCAGCGGCGCAGCAACGCCAGTGCCCGCGCTCAAGCCCGGTGCGCGCGTCGCCATCGTGGCGCCCGCGTCCGCCGCGCTGGATGCCGCGGATGACGCAGCCGAATGGTTGCTGGCGCGTGGCTACGTGCCGCAGGTCATGCCGGCCTCGCGTTCGCGGCTGGACGCCCCCTATGACTATCTGGCGGGTTCGGACGCCGACCGCTTGGCCGACCTGCATGCGGCCTTCGCCGCGCCGGATATCGGCGCCGTCTGGTGCCTGCAGGGCGGCTTCGGTTCGTGGCGCCTACTGGATCAGCTGGACTTCGATCTGCTGCGCCGCCACCCCAAGCCGTTCATCGGCTACAGCGACATCACGGCGCTGCACCTGGCCATGCAGCGCCGCGCCGGCTTCGTCACGTTCCACGGGCCGATGCTGGCGCAGGACCTGCTGGCCGGCAAGCGTGAACCCACCGAATCGCATTTGCTGTCCATGGTCAGCGGCCAGGTGGGGCAGGGGGCGTGGATCACGCCGCCGCCCTATGCCACCGCCACGGAACTGATACCGGGCACGGCGACCGGGCGGCTGATCGGGGGCAATCTGGCGCTGATCGGCGCACTGATCGGGTCCGATAGCGAAATCGACACCAGCGGCGGAATTCTTTTCATCGAGGACGTCAACGAAGCCTTGCCCCGCATCGACCGCTTGTTGAGCCAACTGGCCGCCGCTGGCAAGTTCGACGACCTCAAAGGCGTGCTGGTTGGCAACTTCACCCGCATCCTCGGCGTGCCGGGCGACGATGCCCAGGCGCAGGGGCTGCTGTATCCGCTGGTACTCGACCAGTTCCGCTCGCGCGGCATTCCGGTGCTGGCCGGATGGCCCAGCGGCCATGGCGATCCGAACCTGACCTTGCCGCTGGGCGCACAGGTCACGCTGGACACGGCGCGTGGCGGATTGCGGCTGGAGCAGGCGGTTGTAGTTTGACCTGTGTTGCTCATTTAATGAGTCATAAACTATACTAATGCCACATTAATAGAGCATACTTAATTCCTAATATGCCTCATTAATAGTGCAAACCAACAAACAAAGCACTATTATTGACTCATGAAAAAGAAGATCGAACCCAGCTTCGATGCCGCCAGTGCGCTTGCGCGCCTTGGCGCCAACATCCGCACCGCCCGGCTGCGCCGCGCCGAAACCGAATCCACGCTGGCCGCCCGCATGGGCGTGTCGCGCGCCACCATCACGCGCCTGGAACGCGGCGACGGCGGCGTGTCCCTGGCGCTGGCCATTGAAGCCTTGCTGCAGTACGGCTATGCGGACCAGGTCTACGCCCTGGGCGATCCCGACCTGGACGGCGTAGGCAAACGCCTGGACGCGGTGCGCCGGCCCAGCCGGGGCAGCGGCAAGACGCCCAACACGCACCGCGCCGATCCTACCCAGCTGTAGCGCCACGCAAATCGTGAAAGCAAGAAAGCACAAATCGGTGGAAAGCGAGCTGTATGTCTACGTCGACATCCGCGGCGAGGCCGTGCTCGCCGGCCTGCTGACGCTGGACGATTCGGATGAAAGCCGCTTCTACGCCGAGTTCACCTATGTGCAGTCCTATGTGAACGATCAGCGCGCCTTTGCGCTGGATCCGCTGAACCTGCCGCTGGTGGACGCGCGCACCACCTTCCGCACCGAAAGCCGCTACGAAACGCTGGGCGCGGTCTTTGACGCCGCCCCCGACGCATGGGGCCGCAACGTCATGCGCGTGGACAACGCCGGCGCCCGCGTGACCGAGGACGAAGTCCTGCTCAAGGGACGCGGGATGGGCGTGGGGGCGTTGTTCTTCAGCGCCCGCCAGCTTACGCCGAACATGCGCAAGACCTATCGCCTGCCGGAACTCAGCCAGGTGGAATCGCTTGCGGACCTGCTCACCGATATCGATCAGGGCGTCAAGCCCAAGGGCCTGTACCGCGACATCCTGGGCAGCTCCTGGGACATCGGCGGCGCGCGTCCCAAGACCATCGTGCGCGACGAGCGCGGCGAAATGTGGATCGCCAAGTTTCCGCGCAAGGGGGATTCCTACGACCGCCAGCGCGTCGAATACGCCAATCTGCAGATGGCGCGCGCCATCGGCCTGACGGTGCCCGAGATCCGCCTGGCTGAAACGCATCTGGGCGCAGTGCTGCTGACGCACCGCTTCGACCGCGAGTTGCTGCCGGCCGGGCAGGGCGCGACTCCCATCGTCGCGCGCCGCCATTTCCTCAGCGGCGCCTCCCTGATCAGCCCCTCGGCGCAGATCGGCAAACGCGAACTCGACGAGGCGCGCGGCAAGGCCACGTATTCCTACGCGCGGCTGGCGGACGTCACGCGCCGGATTTCGTCCAACCCGGTGCGGGACTTGAAGGAACTGTACGCGCGCATGATCCTGAACGTCGCCGTCCACAACACCGACGACCACTTGAAGAACGTCGGCTTCCTGAAGGACGAGGGCGCGCAGACCTACCGGCTGTCGCCCCTGTTCGACGTGGTCACGCAGGAAGGCTCCGCCAGGCACTACCTGCACATCGGCGCAGCCGGCCGGGAAAGCTCATTCCAGAACTGCCTGAGCGAATACCGGCGCTTCGGCCTGCGGTCTGAAGCCGTCGCTCGCGGCATCCTTGAGCACGTGCGCGAGGTGGTGGAGCAACGCCAGCGCTACTACGCCATGGCCGGGATGACGGCGCAGGAAATCGGGCATGTGGAAGCATCCTTGACGGCCTGGCGCCACGCGGCATAACCCGTCCGCGTCGCGGCCCTACACCCGCTTGGCCGACCAGTTCCCCCGGCCGGCGGCGCTGCCGCTCATCTGCTTGCCATTCACCGTCCCGGTGTAGCGCACGCCGTTGGCGACAAAGGAGATCTCGGCGCCATTCAGCCGCGCCTCCGAAATCGGCGCGCCGCCCAGCTTGCCCGACAGGCGCTGGTAGCGCTGCTCCAGCTGCAGGGGCTGGCCGTCCACCTCCCAGTTGCCCGCCACCTTGGCGGGCACGATCCACAAGAGCGCCGTGCAGTAGGTGTTGCAGTCCTGCCGGATGGTTTCCTCGGCGTCCGGCTCCCAATCGCCCATGCGGAAGGAGTTCGACACGATGCGGGTGCCGGGCGCCAATTCCAGCAGCTTGGGCCGCAGTTTTTCGTTGATGGTAGACAGCAGGAACATGGTGATCACGTCCGCCTGCGACAGATCGGTGGCGAACAGGTCCGCCGTCACGAAGGTGGCGCGGTCGGCAACGCCGGCGCGCTGCGCGTTGCGGCGCGACAGTTCGACCAGGTCCGGGTTGTACTCGATGCCCTGGGCCGTCAGGCCGCGCTGGGCCGCGGTGATGACGGTGCGCCCGTCGCCCGAGCCCAGGTCCATCAATTTGTCCTTGGGCGTGACCTTGGCCATGTCCAGCATGGTATCGACCAGGGCCTGCGGCGTAGGCACCCAGATGACGTCCTTGCCGTCCTGGCCCACGTCCGGCACGTACTCTTTCTGTTCCGAGGGCTGCGCGGCGGCGGCCAGCGACGGCAGCGGGACGCATGCCAGGGCCAGCGCGGCCGCCGACGCGAGCACGGCGCCGCGCAGGGGCGGCATGGCGCTACGGGCGACGGATCTGAAGGACTGAATCGCGATGTGCATGATGTGGACTCCTTGCAGGTAAGGCATGCGGACGGGATCGCCGCCCCGGGGAAACCTTGGTCAGGCCCGCGGCGGCGCGGGCCCCAGCAGGCGCAGCAGCGGCAGGCCCGCCGCCAGCACCGCCAGCCCGATCAGCGCGCCGGCGCCGGCGTACATGGCGCTGGAAACCACCAGGCCGGCGCAGGTCAGCGCCAGCAGCAGCGGGGGCAAGGGATAGAGCGGCACGCGGAACGGGCGCGGCCGATCCGGATCGATGCGCCGCAGGCGCCACACCGAGGCCGCAACCAGCAGCATGAAGATCCAGAACACCGGTGCGGTATAGGCCACCAGGGTCTGCACGCTGTTCTGGCTGAAGGCGCCCAGCGCGATCAGCGCAAGCGTGATCGCGCCCTGGACCAGCAGTGCGGATGCGGGCGTCTCGCCTTGCGCGTTCCACGCCGCCAGCGCGCGCAGCCGCGGCACGTCGCGGCCCAGGGCGCAATACACCCGCGCGCCGGTGATGATGGTGCCGTTGATGGTGCTGAGCGCCGTGGCGCAGATCGTCAGGCTGAGCAGGGCTGCAGCGTAGGGGCCGGCCGCCAGCTGCATCACGTCCGCCCCCAGCGCCGGCGTATCGCGCAGCCCCTGCAGGCCGAAGATCTCCAGCAGCGCCAGGTTGGTCAGCACGTACGCGCCCGTCACCAGCAGCGTGCCGATCAGCAGCACCCGGCTCATGTTGCGGCCCGGGTCGCGCAGCTCGCCGCTGAGATAGGCGGCTTCGTTCCAGCCGCCATAAGTCAGCAGCACGAACACCATGCCCATGCCCAGCAGGCCCGCGGTATTGCCGGTCAAAGGCCCCGGTTCGGCAGCGCTGCGCAGCGGGCTGTCTCCCGCGGCGGCCAGGCTGGCGATCAGCACCGCCGCCAAGGCCGCCACCGTCAGCGCAGTGAACACCCATTGCAACCGCTTGGAATAGCGCGTGCCCGCCACGTTCAAGGCGGTCAGCGCCACCACCGATATCGCCGCGTGCAGGGCGGGGCCGTACGGACCAAGGGGCGCGAGCCGTTGCGCGTAATCGCCATAGATATAGGCGACCACGGCGATGGCGCCCGTCTGGATGACAGAGCAACGCGCCCAGGCGAACATCAGTCCCACCTGCCGGCCCCAGGCCCGTGTCAGGTACAGGTATTCGCCGCCCGCGCCGGGATAGGCCGAGCCCAGCTCGCCGTAGCAAAGCGCGCCGACCAGCATCACCAGGCCGCCCGCGCACCACAAGGCGATGTACATCGCCTCGGAACTCGCGTGCTGCGCCACCAGCGGCGGAAAGCCGAATATGCCGATTCCGATCACCACGCCCACCAGCACCATGGTGGCATCCATCACCGACAAGCCGGCCGGCGCGCGCGGCTGGAGCAACAGGGCCGGATTCGCGGGCGAACGCAGGGTGGGCTGTGTCATCGGATGCTCTCGGTTGGGCGCGGCGGGCGCGTGCAGACGGCGCCATTTGGGGACGGTGCCTGACAATCACCTGAACAATTTGCGACCGCATTCCGTGCGGGAAAGTTTCTCCGGGTTTTCCCGTGAGAATCGATGATTTCTCTAATTCAGCATAGATTCAGCATAATCTAAGTTCTTAGAATAATTGACTAACTAATTGATTAATATGATTTTAATGTCATATTTAATGTCCTTTATTTAAAGTAATTTCTCATCAATGAATCAAGCTCGATATGCAACGCCTCCCGCGCTATGCTGATTGCGGCGGACGCGCGCCACACGAGCGGCCGCCGCAAAGGAAGGGGAGCCAAACCGCAATTCAGGAGCAGCGACATGAAGCTATCCATACGCGTGGCCACGGCAGCGCTGGCGCTTTCCGGACTGATGGGCCTGGCGCCCGCCGCGATGGCCCACCACGGCTGGTCGTGGGCCGAATCCGAACAGATGACGTTGCAAGGCACGGTCCAGCAAGTGCAGATCGCGCCCCCGCATCCCTGGCTGGACGTACGCGCCGACGACGGCGTCTGGCGCGTGGAGCTGGGCAATCCCACCCAGACCAAGGACGCCGGATTCGTCGAAGGTTCGGCCAAACCGGGCGATGCCATCGTCGCCGTCGGCAACCGCGACCGCGAGTCGGACGCCAAGCGCATGAAAGCCGTCCAGATCAAGGTAGGCGGCAAGACCTACGACATCTATCCCAGCCGCATCAAGAAGCCCTGACCGGCCGGGCCATGCCTGAGCTGCTGCGTCTTGCGCTGGAACAGCTTCAGACCCTGCCGCCGTCGATCTGGCTGCGGCGGTGGAGCACGCTGTATCTGCTGGTGAACGCCGCCCATATCGGCGCCATCGGCCTGCTCATAGGCTCCATCGTTCCGCTGGACCTGCGCCTCCTGGGGTGGCTCAAGCCCGGACCGCTGGCTGTGCTGGCGCCGGTGTTGGCGCGGACTGCGGCAGCGGGCCTGGCGCTGGCGGCGTTGACGGGCGCCATGCTTTTCAGCGTCCAGCCGCTGGAGTACCTGGCGAATCCCGCGTTCGGGATCAAGATGGGCCTGCTGGCCGCGGGTGCGATCAATGCCGTGCTTGCACGGCGCAGCCTGGCCTGGCAGACGGTGCGGGATCAGGGCAGTGCGACGGGCGCCATGCGCGTGCGCGCAGGCGCTTCGCTGTTTTTATGGCTGGCTTGCCTGGTGGCGGGGCGCTGGATCGGGTTCCTGTCTTAGGAGCCAGGGCCTTGCGCGTGCGGCGATCGCAGCGCCCGGAAAATCAACGTGCGGCGTCAGCCACGGCCTCGACCGTGATGCGCAGTTGCACTTCGTCGCTCACGCCGGGCGCAAACGCGTCCACGCCGAAATCGCTGCGCTTGACCACCGTCATGGCGTCAAAGCCGATGGCCGGACGCTGCGCCATGGGATGGATGCCTTGCTTGTTCTGGCGCGCCTGCAGCACCACCGGTTTTTCGATGTTCTTGATGCGCAGGACGCCACTGATGCTGAGATTGCCGTTGCCGTGGTCGGTGACCGAGGTGCTCTTGAACTGGATGTCCGGGTACTTGGCCGCCTGGAAGAACTCGGCGCCTTGCAGCATTTCGTCCAGCTTGGGTACGTGCGACGTCAGGCGCGCCACCGGCACGCGCAGGTCGACGGCCGACTTTGCGGGCTGCGCGGCGTCGTAGCGGATCACGCCCGTCACGGCCCCGGCATGCGCGGTGGGCTTGGAGAAACCCAGGTGGTCCCAGGTCACCACGACTTCCGTGTGTTCCGGGTCGATCTGGTAATCCACGGGCGCGGCGTGCGCCGGCAGGCTGCCCAAGGCCAGCAGCGAGGCGGCCAGAAATGCTGCGTAGGTGTGCTTCATTCGATTCTCGGTATGTTCGGCGTCCGGAGGAGCCGGGACGCGCATTCCGTCAGCCCGTCAGCTTAAAACGCGCTGACAGCAACGGCACGGAAGAAGGATAGGAAAGGATGCAATACCGCGCTAGTCCGCCGGAACTGACTGCAGCGTTCCAGTTTTGATGCCAATCAAACCGATACGATCGGCGGCATTGCTGGCCGGGCGCCGCGCGCCGGCCAGCCCGCCGCCGTCAGGAAGCCTGCGCTTCGGCCAGTGCGCGCTGCACGGCAGGTCTTGCCGCAACCCGGGCCAGATAGGCCGCAAGCTTGGGGAACTGCGCGAGGTCGACGCCGTCGCCCTCCAACCAGCTGCCGATGGTGTAGAGATAACCGTCGACCACGCTGTAGCGCTCGCCCGCCGCCCAGGGACCGGCGATCTGCGATTCCAGGTAGGCGGCGCAGGCGGTCATGGTCTGCGGTACCTTGGCCTGCATGGCGGCATGCGCGGCCGGATCGTCGGCCCAGCGCGCGCCGCGGCGCTTGTGCGCGTGCGCCACGTGTGCGGTGGACGCCAGATAGCTGGCCAGCTCCTGCATGCGCGCGAAGGCGAAAGGATCGTCGACCGGCGCCAGCTGCGCGGCCGGAAAGCTTTGCGCCACGAAGGCGAGCAGGGCGGGCGTCTCGGTCAGCACGCCGTGCTCGGTCGCCAGCGCCGGCACGCGGCCCTTGGGGTTGACGCGCAGGTACTCGGGGCTCTGTTGCTGCGCAGCGCCCATGTCCAGCTTGACCAGGTCGAAGTCGGCGCCTGCTTCATGAAGCGCGATATGCGTCGCCAGCGCACAGGTGCCAGGGGCTGTGTAAAAAGTCCAACGGGACATCCGCATCCTCTACTTTCTATGGTTGAAAAGCCAAGTCGCCACTACGGGCTGCCGGCTACAGGGTAGCCCGATCACCTGCCTGCGCCAAGCTTGGCGGCGACGCGCACGAAGCGGCGGCATTGTCTGATCTACATCAGACGGCAATCCGAATTGGCTGCGCGTTGCCATTCGTGCGCGGGATCTGCTCTGCCTTGCGTGATAGCATCTGCGCCGATAAGGAACCGCCGAATGCATGCATCTGCCTATGCCCGTAGACGTTGGGTCGCGCTGGTCGCGATGGCCCTGTTCGTCTTCCAGGCGCTGATCGCGTCTTCGGCGCTGGCGGCCTCGGGCATCGGAACGGGCAAGCCCGGTGTCACCACCATCGTCTGCACGGCCAGCGGCCCACGCGTGGTGACGCTGGATGCCGATGGGCAAAAGCAGGGCGCGCAGCAGCACAGCGGCGCCTTGCCGCACTGCTGCAGCGCAGGCTGCGCCATGCTGAGCGACGCGCTGCCGCCCGAAATCGTGCTGCTGGCCTGGCTCCTGCCAGCCGCAGCTCCCGCGGTCCATCCCCCCGCCGCCGAACCCCACGTTGCAAGCGCCTTGACCCGGCTGCCGCAACGGTCGCGCGCGCCGCCGCCATCCGCCTGACCCTCTCCCCAGACTTCCACGACACGCCATCCGCGCAGCCCGCCAACCCGCGGGCCTGAGCGGTTGCGCCAGCGTCGTCCGCACGCAGCGGGCCAAGGTCCTTTTGCGCCGCGCGGGGAGGGCCCCCACTTCGTCACGCCCATGCGCAGACAGCGCGCTCCTGCCACGCCTTTCTTGAAGGCAGGCGGCCGCGCCGCCCGTCCGCGCCTGCCACCGCAGGTTCCCGATCGACAGACACCAGACATGACCACAAACCAAGAATTCCTGCGCGCGAGTTGCCTGGCCGCCGCAGTGGCCGCCTCATCTCCCGCCTGGCCCCAAGCCGCCGACACGCCCGACGTCTACACCACCGATCCCGTGGTCATCACGGGCGTGGAACCCAGCGCGCCCTTGACCTTCACCACGGATCCCAAAATCCCGCGCCAGCCGCTGCCGGCCAGCGACGGGACCGACTATCTGAAGACGATTCCCGGCTTCTCGGCCATCCGCAATGGCGGCACCAACGGCGATCCCGTGCTGCGCGGCATGTTCGGCTCGCGCCTGAATCTGCTGACCAATGGCACCTCCATGCCGGGCGCGTGCCCTGCGCGCATGGACGCGCCCAGTTCCTATATCTCGCCCGAGAACTTCGACCAGCTCACGGTCATCAAGGGACCGCAGACCGTGCTGTGGGGACCCGGCGCGTCGGCCGGGACGGTCAAGTTCGACCGCGACACGCCCCGTTTCACCGGAGCCGGCGTGCGATTCGACGGCAGCCTGACGGGCGGCTCGTTCGGTCGCAACGACCAGGCCGCCGACCTGACCGTGGGCAACGACAAGGTCTACACGCGCATCACCGCCAACCATTCCCACTCCCAGGACTACAAGGACGGCGACGGCAACACCGTGCCTTCGCGCTGGGACAAGTGGAACGCCGACCTGACCCTGGGTTTCACGCCCGACGCCGACACGCTGTACGAACTGACCGCGGGCACGGGCGATGGCGAAGCGCGCTATGCCGGCCGCGGCATGGACGGCTCCCAGTTCAAGCGCGAGAGCTTCGGCCTGCGCTTCGAGAAGCGCAACCTGGGACCCGTGCTGAGCAAGGTCGAGGCGCAGCTGTACTACAACTACGCCGACCACGTGATGGATAACTACACGCTGCGCGCGCCGGACCCCATGAGCGCCATGCCCATGGCCATGGCGGCCGACGTGGACCGCGCGACCTGGGGCGGCCGCTACGCCGGCACCTGGGAACTGACGCCGGATATCAGTCTGGTCACCGGCCTGGATTTCCAGCAGAGCCGCCATCGCTCCCGCAGCGGCACCGATACCGTGCCGTACAGCAGCCAGAGCTGGGTCAAGGACGCCGACTTTTCCAACACCGGACTGTTCGGCGAACTGACCTGGCGCGTCGCGCCGGACAGCCGCGTCATCGGCGGCGCACGGGTCGACTGGGCTTCGGCCAAGGACTTCCGCCAGGACACGGGCTCGATGATGATGCCCATGCCCAATCCCACAGCGGATGAGCGCCGCAAGGACACGCTGCCCAGCGGCTTCCTGCGCTATGAGCAGGATCTGGCCTCGCTGCCGGCCACGGTCTATGTGGGCCTGGGCCACGTCGAGCGCTTCCCCGATTACTGGGAGCTGTTCTCTCCGGACCAGGGGCCTGCCGGGTCCGTCAACGCCTTCCAGGGCGTGAAGCCCGAGAAAACCACCCAGCTGGATTTCGGCGCCCAGTACAAAACCGAAGCGCTGGACGCCTGGTTCTCAGGCTACGCCGGTTACGTCAATGACTTCATCCTGTTCAGCTACACCTCGGGCGGCATGATGGGTCTGGCGTCGCAGGCCAGCAATGTCGACGCACGCATTGCAGGCGGCGAACTCGGCGTCTCATACAAGCCCGCGTCCGCGTGGAAACTGGGCGCGACGCTCGCGTATGCCTGGGGCGAGAACCGCAGCGACGGCAGGGCGCTGCCGCAAATGCCGCCGCTGGAGGCCAGGCTCAGTGCCGCCTACGATGACGGCACCTGGTCGGCCGGGGCGCTGTGGCGCATCGTGGCCGCGCAAAAACGCTACGCCTTGAATGAGGGCAACGTAGTCGGCAAGGACTTCGGCCCGAGCGCGGGCTTCGGCGTTTTCTCCGTCAACGGCGGCTATGCGGTCAACAAGCAGGTCCGCCTGTCGCTGGGCGTGGACAATCTGTTCAACAAGACCTACAGCGAACACTTGAACCTGGCGGGGAATGCGGGTTTCGGCTATGCCGCCAACACCGCAGTCAATGAGCCGGGCCGCACGGTCTGGGCGCGCGTGAGCTTCAAGTACTGACGCGCCCAGTCCGGAACACTCGATCAGGACTAACGCCCGGTTGTCAGCAGACGGATGATGCCGCGCAGGTCCTGTTCGGCCTCCAGTCCGCGCAGCCGTCGCGCCAGCTCCCGTGTCTGGCCGGCGGGCAGCGGCGGCTGCGCGGACGCGCAGCAGGCTTCGAACTTGGCGTCCTGTTCCGCCACGCCCAAGGGGCGTTCCGGACTGCCGGGAAAGGCCGGCATGTCGACCGCGAATTCGCGGCCGTCCTTCAGCCGCAATTCCACGCGCTGGGGGCTCATGGCGTTGGGGTCCGGATTGCCGTCATCCAGCACCTGGACACGGGCGGCCAGTTCGAAAGTCCTGGCCTCGGCCAGCGCGTCGGGATCGAAGTCGGGTATGCCGACCCGGCCGCGCAGCAGGGCAGTAGCGATGGCATAGCCCATGCAGAGCCGGGCCGTGGCGGAATCCATGCCCGGATGGGCCGGCCGTCCCACCAGGCGCACGATCAGCGACGACGCGCGGACCGTGATCCGGTCCACGTCCCCGGGCTGCAACGAATGGGCCCTCATGAGGTCCAGCACGGCGCCGATGCCGCTATGGGTGGCCCGGCCGGTCGGGTAGGGCTTGTGGCTCATGCGGGTGATCTGGAACACCCGGCCCACGTCCGCGCGAACCGCGTCCCAGTCGGCCTGGCCGGCGTCATACAGCGCGAAGTAGCCATAAGGGCCTTCCAGGATGTCGCGCGGACCGGGAAAGCCCGCGCGCGCCAGCTCGAAGGCCGTAACCGCCGCCCTGGCGTTCAGGCCGACCTGCAGGCCGACCGCGGGCGAGCCTTCGATATGCGCCTGCATGGTGCCGGAGAGATGGCTGTACGCCAGCCCCAGCGCATCGCGCGTGGCGCTCTCATCCAACCCGCCAAGCTTGCACAGCGTGGCCGTGGCGCCCAGGCCGCCGCACATGGCCGGCCGGAAAAAACGCATGGGCGCGCGCTGGGCCAGCGCGACATAGATGGCGAAGTCCAATCCGGCGGCGACCGCGGTGATCAATCGGGGACCATCGACGCCGCCTTCGCGTTCGGCATAGCCCAGCGCCGCCGGCACGATGCAGGCAAACGCGTGCACCACGGCCCGGTCGTGGATCGCGTCGAACTCCTGGTTGAACACTTGATATGCGTTCAGCATGACCGCGCTGGCCAGCGGCAGCCGCTCGCCGCTGCCCCAGACGGTCGCTTCCGCGCCTTGGCCCAGGGCCTGGGCCGCCTGGCGCAACGAGGGCATGCGGGGATGGCGCGAGCCGGATAGCCCGACGCCAACCGCATCCAGGATGAAGGTCTTGGCCGCTTCCACCGCCGCTGCGGGCAGGTGCTCGTATTGGGTGCGCAGCAAATGCGCGACCAGGGTATCGATGGCGTTCATGCGGCGGCTCCGTCGGGCTGGACGGGAACCTGGGCGGCGTACCAGTCATACATCGCGGCGCCGGTGACGAAAGTGGTCATCGGGTGCTTTTGCAGCAGGTCCAGCATGGTGAGCAGGTCGGCGTAGCGGTGCGGCACGCCCATCAGATGGGGATGCAGTCCCAGCGTGAGGACGCGCGGACGGCCCGCGGTCCGGGCCTCGTCGGCATACAGGTCCAGCGTCCGCTCCAGGCGCCGGCTGAATTCCCCGGTGGCATGCTTTTCCACGGCGTGGATGACCGAGTCGTTCAGTTCCAACGCGTACGGCAAGGCCAGCAAGGGCCTGCCGGCGGTCCGCATCCAGTTGGGCAGATCGTCCAGGCACCAGTCGAACAGGTAGTCGATGCCGGCCTGGGCGAGGAGATCCGGCGTGTCCAGCGTTTCGCGCAGGCCCGGCGAGAGCCAGCCGCGCGGCCGGCGGCCGCTGAAGCGCTCGATCCGGTCCAGCGCCGCGGCGATGGTGCGGGCCTGGCCGTCGCCGTCCTCTTGCGACACAGCGCGCTGGTGGATGCCGTGGCCGATGAATTCCCAGCCGGCCTCCAGCAGCGCCTGGGCCGCCTCGGGGTAGGCATCGATGACGGAGGCGTTCAGGCTGGCCGAGGCAGGCAGGCCGCGGCCGCGGATGGCGTCGATGATGCGCGGCAGCCCGCAGCGCAGGCCATATTCGGCCCAGCTGTAGTTGGGCACGTCCGGCACCGTCTCGCGCCCGTGCGGCGCGGTCAGCAGGGTGCGGGGCATGGGCTGATCGAACGGCCAGTGCTCCACATTGACGACCAGGTGCACCAGGATGGCCCGGCCGTCCAGCGCCGCCAGGGGCGGGCGCTGGCTGGAAAGCATGAAAGGAATGCGTGGATTGTTCATGGCATCTTGCTCATGGTTCAAAGACGGCTCAGCGGCCAAGGAAGACCGGGTCGCGTTTTTCGGCGAATGCCCGCCGGCCTTCGGCGTAGTCCTCGCTGGCGAAGCACCGGGCCACCAGGGCGTCGATCGCATCGAGCTGCGCGGGCGCGGGCGGATTCATGGTCGCCAGTATGGCTGCCTTTGCCGCGCGCAGGGAGAGGGGCGCATTGGCGGCGATGGCGCGCACCCGGGCCTGCGACTGGCGGACGAAATCGTCGTCGGCGTACCGTTCGTGGACCAGGCCGCGGCGTTCGGCCTGCTCGGCGTCAAGGATGCGGGCGGTATAGAACAGGTCGAAGGCGGACGCCGCGCCCACCACGCCCGCCAGCCTGCGCATGTCGGCATAGGAGTAGCCCAGCCCCAATCTTGCGGCCGGCATGCGGAAGCGGGCGCTGGCGCTGGCATAGCGCAGGTCGCAGGCCAGCGCCAAGCCGATGCCGCCGCCCATGCAGGCGCCTTGTATCAGCGCAACGGTAGGCGCGGCGAAGTCCGCCAGCAATTGCTGCGCATCCGCCACCGCCTGGTTGTACCGGGCGACCGCGGCCGCGCCGTCGCGGGCCTGGTCGAACTCGCTGATGTCGGCCCCGGACACGAAGGCCCGGGTACCCGCGCCGGTCAGCGCCAGCACCCGGACCTCGGCGCCGTCGAGTTCACGCAGCGCTGCAGCCAACTGCAGCCACATGTCCAGCGTCATTGCGTTGCGCCGTTCGGGATGGCAGACCGTCAGGGTTGCAATGCCGTCCTGGAAATCCACCTGGATCTGGCCGCCGCTCATACCACGCCCTCTTCATACAGGCGCTCGATGTCGTCCGCGGCATAGCCCATCTCCGCGAGCATTTCGCGGGTGTGCTCGCCCCAGCCTGGCGCGGGCCGTCTGATCTGGGCGGGCGTGCGCGTCAAGGCCACGGGCTGCGAGATCAGCCGGTACTGGTGTCCGGCATCGTCGGCAACCGGCTGCGCCACGCCCAGGTGGCGCACCTGTTCGTCCTCGAACACCTGCGGAATGCTGTAGACCGGGCCTGCAGGCACCCCGGCGCGGTTCAGCAGGCCAACCCAGTGCGCGACGCTCTGTTGGCTAAAGCGCTGCGCCAGGGATTCATTGAGCGCACCGCGGTTCGCCACGCGCAACTTCTCGGTCGCGTAGCGCGGGTCTTCCAGCCATTGCGGCGCATCCAGGCACTCGCACAGGCGGCGCCAGTTGCCTTCGCCGGACGCGCCCAGGTTGAACGCGCCGTCGCTGGCCTCGAACAGCCCCATCGGGCTGCTGGTCGGATGGTCATTGCCTGCCTGCACCGGCGTGTCGCCGTCGTTCAGATAGCGCGCAGCCTGGAAGTCCATCAGCGCGATCTGCGTGTGCAGCAGGGAACTGTGGACCCATTGGCCCACGCCGGAGTGTTCGCGCTCCAGCAGGGCCAGCAGGACGCCGACCGCGGCATAGATGCCGGTGCCGCAATCTGCGACCGCGAGTCCCGCGCGCAGCGGACCGCCGCCGGCAAAGCCCGTGACCGACATGAGCCCGCCCATGCCCTGGATGATCTGGTCAAAACCCGGTCGGTCCGCATAGGGACCGTCCTGGCCAAAGCCGGAGATGCTGGCCAGGATGATGCGGGGATTGATGGCGCGCAGGGCGTCGTAGTCCACCCCAAGGCGCGCCTTGACGTCGGGCCGCCAGTTTTCCACCACCACGTCGGCAGTGGCCACCAACTGCTTGAAGACGGCCAGGCCTTCGGGCTTCTTCAGGTTCAGCGTCATCGACCGCTTGTTGCGGTTCAGGTTCTGGAAGTCGCCGCCAGTACGGTCCGCGGCGAACATGGCTTCATTGGGATCGATCCCGGCCGGCGGTTCGATGCGGATCACGTCCGCGCCGAAGTCGGCCAGGATGCGCACGCAGGTCGGGCCTGCGCGCACGCGCGAGAGGTCCAGCACGCGAAAGCGCGCCAGGGTGGGGGAGGCATTGATTCTGGCCATGATGAGTCCGTGGATTAGCGTTGCAGAATGGCGGAAAAGGGCAGGGCGTACTGATGCGCGAAGGCCAGCAGCAGGGCTTCGCTGCCGGGCGCGCCGACCGCTTGCACGCAGACAGGGCGGCCTTGCGCATCGATGCCGACGGGCAGGACCAGCGCCGGCAGCCCCAGGTAGTTGAGGTAGGCGTGATGGCGGTGCAGCGCGCCGAGGGCGCGGGGATCGAAATCGGGGCTGCTGGTGGTGACCGCGGCGCGGTCCGGCACGCCTTGCGGCAGGCAGGGCGTCAGTAATAGATCGGCGTCGGCCAGACAGGTGGCAAGGAAGGCCGCGCGCAGTGGCGCGATCTGCGACAAGGCATGGCGATACCAGACCGCCGGCATGGCCCAGCCCGGCAGCGCGATGGCCTGGGTGGCCGGCGCCAGCGAGGCCAAATCACGGCGCACGCTGCCCGCGAGCGTGGCGGCGGCTTCGGCATGAAGCACGATCTGCGCCAGACGGTTCAAGCGGTCCAGGTCGGGCGCGGGGCGCAAGCCGATGCGTTGCGGATCGGGCAGGCCGCGTTCGAATCGCGCCATCGTCTCGGCCACGTCGGCGCGCGCTCCGGCAGTCGCCAGCGTCGAGGCCAGCCTCCAACGCCGCGGCCTGGATAGTTCCCGTTCGATCAGCGCCATGTCCGCGGGCAACGCGGACGCGGTTGGCGGCGTTGGCAGCAACGCGGCGTAGACGCAGGCCGCATCCAGCGCGCTGCGGCCCATCACGCCCACCGTGTCCAAGGTAGGCGCCAAGGCCGCCACGCCGTCCGCCGGGATCGCCCCCGGAGTCGGCTTGAGTCCCACCAGGCCGCAGGTCGCGGCCGGCATGCGCACAGAGCCGGCCGTATCGGTGCCCAGCGTCGCGGGGACCAGGCCTGCCGCCACCGCGACCGCACAACCGCTGGACGATCCGCCCACCGCGGCGGCGGCGTCCAGCGGATTGGCCAGCGGCGCGCCGTGGGGGTTCTCGGCCGTCGCACCGCAGGCATGCTCGGCCATCGCCAGCGCGCCCAGATTCAGCGCGCCGTGTTCCTGCAAGCGGCGCAGCGCCGTGGCCATCGGCCCTGGGGCTTCGTCGCGCAACGGCCGCCCGCGCCCCGGGGCGTGCATGCCGGTCTGGAAGGCATCCTTGTGCGCCAAGGCCACGCCTTCAAGCAGGCCGCCAGGACGCACGGTCAGCCCAGAGGGTTGATAGGTGCGCGTGGCGCAGAGCAGGTCGGCCGCCCGGCGCTGGAACGCCGCAGCCTGGGTCGAGACCAATGCCACGCGTGCGCCGGGCGCGGCCTGGGCGTAGTTTCGACGCATGTCGGCCACGGAAAGATGCAGCAGAGAATCAGGCATCGTCGTCCCCGCAGCCGTCGATCTCGGCCTGCACGGCGGCAAGGCGCAAAAGCGTGCGTGCGACCGCCGCTTGCGTCTCCACTGGTACCGCCAGGCCATGCGTCTTGCAGGCCAGGGCGACCCAGGCCTGCCATTCCTGCTTGGGCGAGTCTTCCATGCTCATTACCTCCTGCCGCGTTTTGCTCGTTAAAATAAAAGTCTAGTCTCATAAATATATTTATAGAAGTCAAGAAAATACTATGCCTAGCGTGAATTTTCTTACCCCCTACACCGGAGTCCGCCATGAAAGCCGCTGAGCGCATCCGCCTGTCAGTCGAAGAGTCCATCCGCGATGGCAGCCTGCTGCCGGGAGATCCGGTCGATGAACAGATGCTGATGCAGACCTACGACGTCTCCCGCACGCCGGTGCGCGAGGCGCTGCTGCAGTTGCAGGCGCAAGGGCTGGTGGCCAGCCTGCCGCGTGGCGGCATGGTGGTGGCGAAGATGGACGTGGCCCAGTTGCTGGCGATGTGGGAGCTGTTGGCGGAGCTGGAAGGCATAGGCGCGCGCCTGGCCTGCGAACGCATGACGCCCGCCGAACGCGACGAGCTGGCAGCCATCCATGAACGCGCCGCGGCCGTGGTGCGGCGCGAGGACACCGACGCCTGGCAGGAACACAACCGGCGCTTCCACGATGCCCTGTACCTGGGCGCCCGCAATCCCTATCTGCGCCAGGAGATCCTGCGCATGCGGTCGCGCACCGGCGCCTACCGGCTGCACGCCTTTTCCGCTTTCGGCCGCCTGGCCTCGTCATGGGAACAGCATGGCCAACTGCTCGAAGCCATCCAGGCGCAGGACCCGGCGCGCGCGGCCGCGGTCATGACGCAGCACATGAGCCCCGGGCAGGGCGCCACCAGCTTCGCGTCCTTCATCGCCGCGCTGCCCAAGAACCTGTTGGCCTGAAGACGCGGCGGCGGACCTCGCCCCGCGGCGGCCACCGCGGGTTAATCCTGATTATTGTATTTTTTCATAATGGCAAAATATATTTATAGCAGACAAAAACATCTGCTCGCGTAACCTTGCCCCGGTATCGGCGGGCTAGGGCGCTCCCCTGATCCGCTCCACCGAGGAACCCGCTATGGATGCTGTTTCACCGCAACCCCTGTCCGCGCCGGCACACGACGCCGCGCCGGCCGCCGATCCTGGCCAGATGCACCGCAAGGTCGCCTGGCGCCTCATTCCCTTCCTGATCTTCCTGTTCCTGCTGGCGTGGATCGACCGCGTCAACGTGGGCTTCGCCAAGCTGCAGATGCTGCAGGACCTGCGCTTCAGCGAAGCGGTGTACGGCCTGGGGGCGGGCATCTTCTTCATCGGCTACTTCATCTTCGAAGTGCCCAGCAACCTGCTGCTGCAACGCATCGGCGCGCGCAAGACGCTGGCCCGCATCACGATCCTGTGGGGCCTGACCTCGATGGCGATGGCGTTCGTGACCACGCCCACCTCCTTCTATGTCCTGCGCTTTCTGCTGGGCGCCTTCGAAGCGGGCTTCTTCCCCGGCGTCATGCTTTATTTGACGTACTGGATACCGGCAGGCAGGCGAGGGCGCATCAATGGCTGGTTCATGACGTCGTTCGGCATCGCCGGCATCGTCGGCGGGCCGATAGCCGGACTCATCATGAGCGGCATGGACGGGGTGGCGCCGCTGCGCAACTGGCAATGGCTGTTCGTGCTGGAAGGCATTCCTTCGGTGATCGCCGGACTGGTGGTGCTGGCCTATCTGCCGGACCGCCCCCAGCAGGCGCGCTGGCTCAGCGCGGCGGAAAAGGCCGCGCTGACGGCCGAGCTGGACAGTGAACGCCTGGACCCCGGCAAACACGCCAGCTTCGCCCAGGCCCTGCGCCTGCCTGCCTTGTGGCTGTGCACCGCGGCGTACTTCTGCATCGTCGGCGGCAATGCGACGCTGGCGTTCTGGATGCCTTCCATCGTGCGCGAGCTGGGCGTGCAAGGCGCGCTGAACATAGGCCTGTTGTCGGCCATCCCGTTCATCCTGGGCACGGCCGCGATGGTGATCAACGGCGCCCATTCCGACTCCACCCGCGAACGCCGCTTGCATTGCGCCGGCGCCACCCTGGTCGGCGCGGTCGGCCTGTCCTTGACCGGCGCCTACATCGGCAGCCCCGTGCTGGCGATGGGCGCCTTGAGCATCGCCGCCATCGGCGTGCTGGGGGCGTTCCCCGTCTTCTGGGCCATCCCGGCGGCATTCCTGACCGGCACCGCCGCGGCGGGCGGCATCGCCTTCATCAATTCGGTCGGCAACCTGGCCGGCTTCGCCACGCCGTTCATGATGGGCTGGCTCAAGGAATGGACGGGCGGCGTGGCCGCCGGCCTGTACGTCGTGGCCGGCATGCAGCTAGTCGCCACGGCGGTCGTCGCGCTGACGATGCGCAGGCTCGCGGTCTAGGCAGCGGTGGCGGAAGTAGTGCGCAAGATCCGGCGCCGTGTCATCATCGGCGGTGCACGACTGAACGCGCGGCTCCAGTCTCATTCTTGCGAGCCGCCCGACATCGCCGGACTGCGGCACTACAACGGGGAAGGACTCCGTGCGCCAGGAATGCAGACACGCCCGAGACAGCGCCTCCAGCGGGGCCTTGCCCGCCAAGGGCGGCGCGGCACCCCGGGGCCATCCGGTCACCTGGCCGCGACTGGCCAGGCAGATCCTGATCCTGCTGTGCACGGGCCCGGCTTTCATGGGCGCGGCGTTGGCGCAAGCGGACGCCGACGTGGACGCGGACGGCGGCGGCCTGGACATGGGCGACTTCCTGTTGCGCCAGAACGGCGCGCTACCGGTACCCGTGATCATCACCGAGCCCGCCGTGGGCTATGGCGGCGGCGTGATGCTGCTGTACTTCTCCGAACCGGCGGGTGAGGCCGCCTCCCAGGGCCAGCCGGAAGGCAAAAGCAAGGCGCCGCCCAATGTCACCGGCATTGGCGCCATGGCCACCGAAAACGGCACGCGCGGCGGCGCGCTGTTCCATTTCCGCAGCTGGGACGCCGACCGCTACCGCTACCTGGGCGCGCTGGCCCAGGGACGCGCAAACCTGGAGTACTACGGCGCCTCCAGCCACGGACGCAGCTACGAGGTGAAGGGCACCTTCCTGATGCAGCAGGTCCTGGCCCGGGTGGGCGACACGCCCTGGTACGTCGGTCCGCGCTATACCTATTTCCGCTCGAACACCCGGTTCACCGGCAGCCAGGCTGGCGAACTGTCCAAGGCCGAATTGGCGGGCCGCATCGGCAAGGCCGGCGTGGTGGTGGACTATGACACGCGCGACAATATGTTCTATCCCAACAGGGGCAGCTATGCCGAGTTGGAGGCCCAGTTTTCGCGCAGCTGGCTGGGCAGCGACCAGGCCTTCGAAAGCTACCGCACGCGCGGCTACACCTGGCTGCCGCTGGCCCCGCGCTGGACCCTGGGCCTGCGGGGCGACGGCCAGTTCACGCGCGGCACGGTGCCGTTCTACGCCCAGCCTTACGTCGACCTGCGCGGCGTGGCGCGGGGCCGCTACCAGGACCGCGACGCGCTGACCTTCGAAACAGAATTGCGCTGGGACGCCACCCCGCGCTGGTCCATACTGGGGTTCAGCGGCGTGGGCAAGGCCTACGGAAACTGGAAATCCTTTGCCGATTCCACCAATGTCGTCAGCATCGGCACAGGCTTCCGGTATCTGATAGCCGCCAAGCTGGGATTGGCGGTGGGGATAGACATCGCCCACAGCAAGGACCAGAACGCCTTTTACATCCAGGTTGGGAGTGCATGGCGATGAAGACAGATGACGATAGTTCCATGTTGCAGGCCGGCACGTCCCAGCTCGGCAACCTGCTGCAATTCCTGGCCTGGATCGCCGAACGGCCGCGCACCTATGCGCAGACCATGGACGCCTGGCGCAGTTCGTGTCCGCGCCTGTCCGCCTGGGAAGACGCGACCGCCAATGGGCTGGTGGACGTTCCCCGCCGCGCGGATGTCGAACCGGTGGTTGTCCTAACACCCAAAGGGCAGATGCTGCTGGCATCTTCGGACGGCGCCAGGCGGACGCCAGCGCGCCCCTGACACGGCCGGCCGAAGGCTCTACGCCGCATTCAATCTTTACTTACATTTGTGGCCGCGCATGCGGTAACAGTGTGGTTTTCTTTGCGGATTTCGTCGAAAAAAAGCACTGATTCGTCGAAAAAAAGTTGCGCGAGGTGCGCTGCCTGCGGATTCTAGTGGCGAAACTTTGCCAGTTACTACTGAGCGCGCGCCCGCCGACCCGGGTAAACCGCGCTCGGGTCACAAGAATCCGCTCATCCATGAAGCCCTCATCACGCCCGGCGCACAGCCCCAGTCTGCCTTTTCCCCTGCTGCGGCAGAACACGTTGCGGCTGGCCATCGCGTCCGCGCTGGGCGCCTGCGCCTGGAGCGTAGCGGGCGGCGCACAGGCCGGCTATGCATGCGCAGGCGGCCCCACCCTGAACGTGCCGTCCGGCAACTACCCAAGCGCCCAGGCCATCTGCGAGGGCGACAGCGGCGTAGACCATGACAACGAAAAGAACGGCCAGAACGGACCGGACGTGTCGGTCACGTCCTCGGGCAACTACAACGCCGACGAGAACCAGACCCGGCTGAACCCGGTGGGCGTGGTCACGGCCATATCGCGCGGCGGCGACGGCGTGGACGAAGGCACGGCAGGAGACGGCGGCCACATTACCGTATCCAGCACGGGCGACATCGCGCTCAACGGCACGGCGCTCAGCAATTTCAACAGCCTGATCATGGCAGTCTCGTCCGGCGGCATCGGCGACCCCGCCAACGACAACAACGACTCGAACGGCGGACACGGCGGACTGGGCCAGAACGTGACCGTAACCAATTCCGGCAACCTGACGATGTCCGGTTCCCTGCCCACGCCGCGCCAAGGCCTGTACGGCATCAACGCGCGGGCCCTGGGCGGGGCCGGCGGCGACCAGAACGATCCGACGCTGGAATACGGCGACCAGGTGGGCGGCAATGGCGGCAACGCCAGCACGGTCACGGTCAGCAACACCGGCGCCATCAACCTGGGCAGCAGCGCCACGCGGCTGCGCACCTATGCCAACGGAGCTGCCATCTACGCGAATTCCGTGGGCGGCATGGGCGGCTACAACAACGGCAATGCCGGCACCGGCGGCACTGTGCAAGTGACGCACCAGGGCCAGGCCAACAGCTACTGGCAGGTCTTCGACAGCGCCACGGTCTTTGGCATCTACGCGCAAAGCATAGGCGGCGACGGCACCGCGTCGACCGACAACAGCGATAACGGCGGCAATGGCGGCGGCAACTCCGACACCTGGACCCAGAAGGTGACGGTGGACGTGAACGGCTCGGTGCTGCTGGACGTGGCCGGTTCGGCGGCCGGCGCGACCGTGCAGGGCGCCGGCGTCGCCGCCCGCGCCATCGGCGGCAAGGGCGGCAAAGGCCCGGACAAGGACCATTCCGGCGGCAATGGCGGCGCGGGTGGCGCCGTGGCGATCAATCTCTATCAGGGCGGCAGCGTCGCGACCCGCGGCGACAACCTGCCCGGCCTGGCGGCGCAAAGCCTGGGCGGGCAGGGCGGCGACGGCACCGACAGCACCAAGCTGGCCGGGCAGGGCGGGGGCGGCGGGTTTGGCGGCAACGCCAGCGCCGTCAACATTTCCACCGCCAGCGGCAGCGCCATCAGCACGACGGGCAATTTTTCCACCGGCATCGTGGCGCAGTCGGTCGGCGGCGGCGGCGGCACGGGCAGCGACTTCGTGTCGGTGTTGGGCGGCCAGGGCGGCAACGGCGGCAATGGCGGCAACGCTGGCGCGGTCAATGTCACGACCGCCGGCACGGTCACGACCGGCGGTGACCATGCCTACGGCGTGCTGGCCCAGTCCATTGCCGGCAGCGGCGGGGCGGGCGGCGCGGACACGGCCGAACTGGTTTCCTTGGGCGGGGACGGCGCGGGCGGCGGGGCGGCCGGCCAGGTCACCCTGAGCAACAGCGGGTCCATCGCCACCTCGGGCTACAACTCGCACGGCATGATAGGCCAATCCATTGGCGGCGGCGGCGGGGCCTCGGGCAGCGCCACTGGCCTGCTCAGCGTAGGCGGCAGCTCGGCCGGGGCCACCGGCTCGTCGGGCAGCACGGTTGTGATCGGCAATACCGGCTCCATCACGACGGCCGGCAACGCCGCCATCGGCATGGTGGCCCAGTCCATCGGCGGCGGCGGCGGCAGCGGCGGCGACAGCATCGGCGTGCTGGGCGTGGGCGGCGGCGGCGCCGGGGGCGGTGCGGGCGGCAACGTCATCATCCAGGACCTGGGCTCGATCCAGACCGCGGGCCAATTCGGCGCGGGCGTGCTAGCCCAGTCCGTGGGCGGCGGCGGCGGCAACGGCGGCGATACCTTCACCGCATCGGTGGGCGTATCGGTGGCGATCGGCGGCAGCGCCAGCGGCGGCGGCAACGGCGGCACGGTCTGCATGAGCAACCAGGGCGGCTGCGACGGCACATTGACGTACTCGACCGCGAACCTCACCACCCACGGCAACTACGCACCCGGCATCATCGCGCAAAGCATCGGCGGCGGCGGCGGCACGGGCGGCAGCGTCAAGAACGCCAGCGTGGCATCCTTCGCGGCGCTGCAATTGGGCGGTAGCGGCGGCGCCGGCGGCAATGCCGCCGAGGTCAAGGTGGGCTACAGCAACCTCAACATCAGCACCGGCGGCGCCCACTCGGCCGGCATCCTGGCCCAATCCATAGGCGGAGGCGGCGGCAACGGCGGCGACGCCAGCTATTACGACGTCACGGTGGGCTTCAATGCCGCGGTGGTGTTGGGCGGCAGCGGCGGCTCGGGCGGCACCGGCTATTCCTCCATCGTGAACCTGAGCGGCTCCCACGTCGCCACCGGCATGGATTACGCCAGCCCGAACATCGATCCCTCGACTTACGCGCCCAACGATTCCTTCGGCATCCTGGCGCAGACCATAGGCGGAGGCGGCGGTAATGGCGGCAGCTCCAGCGCCAGCGACCTGGTGGTGGCGGTACCCACCGGCGAGGGCGCGTCCCTGGCGTTCAATTTCGAAGCCGCGGTGGGCGGCAGCGGCGGGGCGGGCGGCAGCGCCTGCCCGCCGGGGGATGGCGCGTGCGTCACCCAGGTCAACCTCAGCAACGGTTCCACGGTCGCCACCTTGGGCGACGGCTCCCACGCCGTGATGGCGCAGTCCATCGGCGGCGGGGGCGGCAATGGCGGCGATTCGTCCGTGCTGTCCACCGTGCTCGGCGATGCGACCACGATCTCGCTGTCGGCTGGCATGACGCTGGGCGGTTCCGGCTCGGCAGGCGGCAACGGCGGCGCGGTGGCCGTGAGCCTAGGCGATGCCAACGGCGCCTATGTCGGCATGCCGCCGTCGTTGCTGACCCCGCCTGGCGTGCGCGTCCCCCCGGCATCCACCATCGTGACCTATGGCGACTACGCCAATGGCGTGCTGGCGCAATCCATAGGCGGAGGCGGCGGCAACGGCGGGGTCGGCAGCAGCAACGCCTACACCCACGGCGGGCCCACCAACGTCAAGCTGACCCTGGCCCTGGGCGGTACCGGCGGCTCGGGCGGCACCGGCGGCAATGTGGACGTGACGCTGAATCCCAACTTCGCCATCCGCACGCTGGGCTCGGGTTCGCGCGGCATCGTGGCGCAGTCCATCGGCGGCGGCGGCGGGGCCTCGCAGGGCGGCACGCTGAATGTGGCTGGCAGCGCCGAAGAGCGTCCGTCAGCCCGTCTGCAGGTGGGCCTGGGCGCGACCGGCGGTTCCGGCGCCACTGGCGGCAGCATCAATGCGACATTGCAAGGCGCCATCCGCACCGAAGGCGGCGACGCCGATGGCGTGCTGCTGCAATCGATCGGCGGCGGCGGCGGGCTGGGCGGATCGCTGGGCGCCGACGCCTCGTCCTATCCCATCCTGGACCGCATCGGCAATCACAGCGACAACAAGGAACGGCTCGACGACGAAAACAGCACTTACCAATTCGGCGTGGACGTGGGCGGCACCGGCGGCACGGGCGGCCATGGCGGCAACGTCACCGTGAACTACGCGGGCAAGATCGCCACCGCCGGCGACTGGGCCGACGGCCTGGTGGCCCAATCCATAGGCGGGGGCGGCGGCGTGGGCGGATCGTCCAGCGCCTCGGGCAGCAAGATCAAGGCCAACGCGATCATCGGCGTGGGCGGCAGCGGCGGCGCCGGCGGCAATGGCGGCGTCCTGAGCTTCTTCTTCGACGACGACCATGGCAACAGCATCGCCACCAACGGCTACAACGCCTACGGCGTGCTGCTGCAATCGATCGGCGGAGGCGGCGGGCAGGGCGGCGATGGCTCGGACCAGGCCCAAGGCACCATCACCGTCGGCGCCTCGTTTGGCGGCACAGGCGGCGTGGCCGGCAATGGCGGCAACATCCTGACCTCTGGCGGCGGAAGCTGGCTGAATGTCCAGACCGCGGGCGACGACTCCCCGGCGCTGGCGATGCAATCTATCGGCGGAGGCGGCGGCACGGCCGGCGCGGGCAACAGCAGCTCCAAGCTGCAGCAGGACAGCCATTCCATGAGCGTCGCAGTGGGCGGCAACGGCGGCTTGTCCGGCTCGGGCGGCGCCATCGACGTCGCCACCGGCATCGCCGGCACCACGCAAGGCGCGCGCGCCTATGGCGTGCTGGCCCAATCGATCGGCGGCGGCGGCGGGCTGGGCGGCGCGGGCGACGCCAGCAACCTGTCTGGCGTGTCGCTGGGCGGGCGCGGCGGCGCGGCCGGCGACGGCGGCGCCGTGACCCTGACCTTGAATGCCGGCAGCCACATCAGCACCAGCGGCGCGGGCTCCCATGGCCTGATCGCCCAGTCCATCGGCGGCGGCGGAGGCATCGCGGGCGACACCAGCAAGGGCTTGCAGCTGGACTCGGGCGGCTGGACCCCAGGCAGCGGCCAGACGGGTGGCAACGGCAACGGCGGCGCGGTTAACCTCAATGTCGCCAGCAACATCACGACCCAGGGGGCCTACGCCTTCGGCGTGATCGCCCAATCCATCGGCGGCGGGGGCGGGCTGGGCGGCAATGCCGCCGGCGGCTTCGCCGGCAGCACGGCAGGCGCGGGCAGCACGGGATCCGGCGGGAACGTCACGCTGACGCAGAGCGGCAGCATCGCCGCCACCGGCGCCGGCGCCACCGGCATCTTTGCGCAAAGCGCCGGTCCGCAAGGTTCGGGCCAGGTCGCGGTCACCGTCGACGGTTCGGTCAGCGGCGGCACCGGCGCGGGCGCATATGGCGTCTGGATCGTGGGCGACAAGCAGAACACGCTGACCGTGGGCTCGGCGGGCATGATCATCGCCGGCGCAGGCGGCAGCGCCGTACGCTACGACGGCGCCGCCCTGCAGCAGGCCAAGACCGTGAGCTTCCTGGCCAGCGCCCCCGGCGCCAGCCTGTCCGTCAACAATGCGGGGACCGTGCTGGGCAACATCGAATGCGGCGGCGGCGCGGGCGGCATCGCCTGCAACGTCTGGAACGCCGCCAGCGGCACCCTGAGCGACGCCACGCTTTATCAGGCCAACATCGACAACGCGGGGCTGGTCGCCATAGGCAGGTCCGGCGCCTTCGACACGCTCACGGTTACGGGGAATTTCAACCTGCAGGCCGGCGGCCTGCTGCAGGCGGACGTGGACTTCGCCAACCTCAAATCGCCAAGCATGGTGGTGCAGGGCGATACCCGCCTGAACGGCCAGGTCAATGTCCAGCCCATCACCTTGCTGCCCGATCACGAAGTCACCGTGGCGACGCTGCAAGGCGATGTGCAAGGCAGCCCCGTTGCCAAGGACAGCCCGGTGATCGACTACGACGCCAGGCTGGACGGCAAGAACGTGCGCGTGCGCGCAGCGCAGGCCGACTTCGCCGCGCCGTCCATGCAATTGGCCGCCAATCAGCGCTCGGTTGCGAATCATCTGCAGGGCGCCTGGAACCTGGGTGGCAACGCCGCCATGGCGTCCTTGTTCGCGGCGCTGGACATGGCCTCCCGCGAAAGCGCCGACACCTATTCGAACCGGCTGTCCGACCTGTCGGCCGGCGTCACCGTGGCGCCTGCCGCGCAGATGCAGGCCAGCATGGCGCGCTTTACCGGCGCCATGATGTCGTGCCCGGCATTCCAGGGCGGCGACGCGCTGACCGGCGAGCAGGATTGCCTGTGGGGCCAGGTGTCCGGCATCAATACCAACCAGGACGGCGACGGCGGGGTCTCCGGATTTTCGTTCGATGGCGTCACCTACCAGTTCGGCGGCCAGCGCCAGGTCAGTCCGGGCTGGTTCCTGGGCGGGTCCGTTGCCTACCAAAACAGCCATCTGAGCGGCGACGACGGACGGGTCAGCGGCAAGGGCGACAGCGGTTATGCCGGCGTGGTGGTCAAGCGCGAAACCGGACCCTGGACCCTGTCCGCGGCCCTGGGCGGCGGCTACGGCCAGTACGACATCAACCGCAGCATCCGCATCCCCGGCATGCAAAGCACGGCCGACTCGGACCTGGACGTCTACGGCGCGGCCTTGCGCCTGCGTATCGCGCGCACCTACGCCGGGGAACACGTTTACCTGAAACCCTATGTGGACGTGGACGCGTCCTACACCCACATGCCCGGCTACAGCGAATCCCGCGACGCCCTGCATCTGGACGTGGAAAGCAGCAACGAATTCGTCATGGCCCTGTCGCCGACGCTGGAACTGGGCGGCAAGGTGGCGCTGAAGAACGGCGCAACCATGCGCCCCTACATGTATGGCGGCGTGTCGTTCCTGTCCAAGGACGAGTACACGGTCAAGTCGCGCTTGCAGGGCGCGCCGGCAGGCTCGGGCGCCTTCGAGACCTCGGTGCCCATGGACGACGTCATCGGCCGCATCGGCGCGGGCCTGCAGGTATCCAACGCGGGCGGCCTGGACTTCCGGTTGCAGTACGACGGGGATTTTTCGTCCCACATACAAAGCCATCGCGGCACGTTGAAGGTGATGGTGCCGTTCTGAACGCCCCGCAGGGCTCCGCGCGATTCGATACTGCGAACGGTTCTTGGTATCATTTAGCCCCGCTGGCCGCCGGGCTGAATCCGGCCAGGCCGCCATTCCGTGTCATCGCGCTGCCTATCGGGGGCGTTCGAGCATGTCCAAGCCCCTACAGCCGCTCCAGCTACTCTGCGAAAACCACTACGACTGGCTCTGCCAATGGTGGCGGCATCGCCTCGGCCATGGCGATGAGGCCGCGGACTTCGCGCACGACACCTTTCTGCGCGTGCTGCGCCATCCCGAGGAAGTCCGCACGCTGCGCCAGCCCAGGGCCTATCTGACCACCATCGCGCGGGGGCTGCTCAACGATCACTGGCGCCGCCGCTCGCTGGAACGCGCCTGGCTCGAGGCCTTGGCCGCGCTGCCACCCGAATTGGAAGCCTCGCCCGAGATGCTGCTGGGCGTGCAGCAAGCGCTGCAACAGTTGGACCGCATGCTCGGCAATCTGGCGCCGCAGGCGCGCGAGGTGTTCGTCCTGTCGCAACTGGAAGGGCTCACCTACGTCGAAATCGCCGCCCGCACCGGCTTGAGCGACCGCACGGTGAAGCGCTACATGGCCCAGGGCTTCGAAATCTGCCTGACCATGCTGGATTCCTGACCCATGGCCGCCGCCGAATCCAAACCGCTAGACGCCTCCGTCATACGGGAAGCCGCCCGCTGGCTCGTGCGCCTGCATTCCGGCGAGGCCGGACCGGCGGATCACGCCGCCTTCGAACGCTGGCGTCACGGTCATCCTGAACGCGAGCTTGCCTGGCAACGCGCCCAGCGCCTGATGCAGCAGTTCGACACGGTGCCGGCCTCCGTGGGCGTGCCGCTCTTGACGCGCCCGTCGCAGGTCAGCCGGCGCGCCGTGCTGCGTACGCTGGCGGTCCTGGGGGTTGCCGCGCCCGCCGCCTTGCTGACCTACCGCCTGTATGCGGAGCCGGCAGGCGCCTATCGCACGGCGGTGGGCGAAAACCAGGACCTGCGGCTGGCCGACGGCAGCCAGGTCCATCTGAATACCGATACGGCCATGGAGGTGGGCTACTCCGACGAAATGCGCCTGCTGCACCTGCGCGGCGGCGAAATCTATGTGCGCACGGCCGCCGACCCAGCGGGCAGGGCGCGGCCCTTCATCGTGGAGACTCCCCAGGGCCGCTTGCGCGCCTTGGGCACCCGGTTTGTCGTCCGGCAACTGGACGATGGCGACGTCCAGACCGAGCTGACCGTGCTGGAACATCGCGTCGCCGTCACCCTCGGGAATGGCAGTCCGGAGCGGATCTTCAATGCCGGCGAGTCGGTGCGCTTCACCGCCAATGCCTTTCTGCCGAACGCACAGGCCAGGTCAGACGCGCCCGGATGGACGCGCGGCGTCCTCGAAGCCGACAACATGCGCCTGGACGCCTTGCTGGCCGAGGTCTCGCGCTACCGGCGCGGCGTATTGCGCTGCGACCCGGCGGTGGGCGGCCTGCGGGTATCTGGCGTATTCCGCCTGCAAGACACCGACGCGCTGCTTGCCGTCGTGGCCAAGACCCTGGATCTGCGCGTCGTCACGCGTACCGCCTACTGGGTCACCCTGACGCGCTGAAAGCCGCCTGGTTTCACTTGCTTACAACTTTGCCGCTACGCCCTTGTCCCTTTTCGCCGCGCTCATCCGGCATACCGCGCATTGATGACCTGTAGGGATGTGACCAAGTGGCAGTCGTAGACAAAACCCAACCCCGCGTCCTGCGCTTGGCCGGATTGACACTGAGCCTGGCCGCCGCCTTCGCCGCCTCGCCGCCCGCCGCGGCCCAAAGCTCGGCCCCGGCCGCGACGCACGACTATCGCATTCCGGCAGGTCCCCTGGACCAGGCGCTTTCCGCCTTCGCCAAGGCGGGCGGCATCACCGTTTCCTTCCGGCCCGAGGACACGCGCGGACTGAGGACGCAGGGCCTGGACGGCAGCTATGGCGTGGAATCGGGGCTGGCCAGGCTGCTGGCCGGCACCGGCCTCGCCGCGGAGGAGCAGGGCGGCCAGGGATACGTGGTGCGCGCGCCAGCCCCTGCGGCCAAGGCCGTGCCTGCCGGCAACGCCAACACGCTGGAATCGATCCAGGTCAGCGGCGACTGGCTGGGCACCGGCCTGGAAAACAGCGTGCAGACCTTTGGCGGCGCCCGCACGCTGGTCAAGCGCGACGAGATCCAGAACAGTGGCGCCACCAGCGTGGCCGACGTGCTGCGGCGCGTACCCGGTGTGCAGATCAGCGGCAGCACCAGCGCCAGCGGCAGCTCGGTCGGCCTGCACGTCGGCATCCGCGGCCTGAACCCGCGCAATTCATTTCGCACCACCATGCTGCTGGACGGCATCCCCATGGCCATGGCCCCTTATGGCCAGCCGAACCTGGTGATGTCGCCGACCAGCCTGGGCAACATCGAAGCCATCGACGTGGTGCGGGGCGGCGGGGCGGTGCGCTATGGCCCGCAGAACGTGGGCGGCGTAATCAACTTCAAGACCCGCTCGATTCCGACTGGCAGCGGACTCACCGCCGAGGCCTCCGCCCGCTACAACATCTTCAGCCAGGGCGGCACCAATACCCAGTACACCGGCTTCCTGGGCACGCAGTTCGAAAACGGGCTGGGCGTGGCGCTGATGTACTCCGGCATGGACGGCGAACAATGGCGCGATGCCAGCCATGACCGCTACAACGACGTGGCGCTGAAATGGCGCTTCGAGCTGACCCCGACGTCGGAAATCTACGGCAAGTTCGCCCATTACGACGTCAAATCGATGACGCCGGGCGGCCTGACGGTGGCGCAGTACCGCGACGATCCATTCCAGAACACCCATCCCACCGATTACTGGAAAGGGCAGCGCGATCAGGTCGACATCGGATACCTCAATTCGATCTCGGACACCCAGGAATTCGAGGCCCGGGTCTATCACTACGACAGCTCGCGCCAGAGTTCGCTCATCAATACCGCGACGGGCCGCAACGATTATCAGCCGCGCAACAACCAGGTACTGGGCATAGAGCCGCGTTACACGCAGCGCCTGGAATGGGGGCCGACCACGCACGACGTGACCATCGGCTACCGCTACATCCACGAAACCGGCCAGGACCGGCGCTATTCGGAATCCCTGGCCACGGGCCAACGCATCGGCGCCGCACAGGTCTTCGACAACAAGACCGAAGCGCACTCCATCTATCTGGACGACCGCATCGCCTACGGCAAATGGCGCGTCACGCCCGGCGTGCGCTATGAACACATCCGCACCAACCGCCAGCCCAGCGGCACCGCCAACGACACGCCGTTCGACCTGCGCAACAGCCGCGGCCTGCCTTCGCTGAACATCGCCTATCTGGTCGACGATGCGTTGACGCTCTATACCAACTACAACACGTCGTTCGGCGCGGTGCAGTACACACAGCTGAACTCGATGTCGGCCTCCAATCCGCTCAGCCCGGAAGTCGCCAAGACCCTGGAAGCCGGCCTGCGCTACTCGGGCGAACAGACCCACACCGAGTTCACGGTCTTCAACCTGAAGTTCGACAACCAGATCCTGTCGATACCCGGCACCAACCCGGCCGTCTTCCGCAACCTGGGCGCCACTACCCACAACGGCGTCGAATTCGCCATCGACTACGACTTCGACAGGTCCGGGCCGCTCGCCGGCCTGAACCTCTACGCCAACTACACCTACGTGCGCGCCATCCAGAAATCCGGCGAATTCGAAGGCAAGGATGTGCCGTTCTATTCGCGCCAGACCGGTACGCTGGGCGGGCGCTACACCCGCAGCAACTGGACCTTCAACCTGTACACCACGGCGCAGAGCGGCCAGTACTCGGACACGGCCAACACTGAAGAAGAGAACGCCGCCGCCACCAACGGCCGCGTGCCCGGCTTCAGCGTCTGGAACACCCAGCTCAGCTACAAGCTGCCGCAATGGAAGGGCAGCGAACTGGCCGTGGGCGTGAACAACCTGTTCGACCGCCGCTACTACACCCGCAACGTCGACACCAACGGCGGCCGCATGGTCGGCGCGCCGCGCATGGTCTACGTGCAGGCGCGCCTGGCCTACTGATGCCCCGGCGTATCTGGCTGCTCTGCCACCGCTGGGTGGCGCTGGGCCTGGGCGGGATCCTGATCCTGTCCGGCCTGACCGGCGCCTTCCTCGTGGCCGCGCGGCCGCTGGACAAGCTGCTGCATCCGGAGCTCTTCCGGGCCGGCAACGCAGGCGGCGGCCAGCCCGCATCGTTCGAATCCATGCGCCGCAACCTGGCCGCCGAGTTCGGCCCGCAAGCCTCCTACACCTTCCGCCCGCCGCGCGAATCCGGCGAAACCATGCAGGTCAGGGTGAGGGCGCCCGACGCCTGGGACGGCACGGTCTATCTCGATCCAGCCAGCGGCCGGGAGCAGGGCAGAAGGGGAGAAGACGAGGGACTTGTCGCCATCGTCTACAAGCTGCACAGCGCCCTGATGCTGGATCGCACCGGCAAGGCCGTGCTGGCCTGGACCGCGCTGGCCTATCTGGTCCTGACGGTGTCAGGCCTGATCGCATGGTGGCCGCGCAAATGGCCGCCGTCCTTGCGCATGGTGTTCAACAAGGGCGCGCTGCGCGCCTTGTTCGACGTGCACCGCAACGGCGGCGCCATCCTCGCGCTGCTGCTGGCGGCGTGCATGGCCAGCGGCGCCTATCTGGCATGGCGTCCGATAGGCGGCTGGATCACGCTGGCCAGCGGCCAGCCCCCGGTCGTGGCGCCCAAGCTGCCGGCGCGGCCAGCGGGCGCCATCCCGCCGCGCTCCCTGGACGAATTGGCCGCAACCGCACAAGCGGCATTTCCGGACGGCGCGATCGGCTACCTGCTGTACACGCCGCGCATCGACCGCCCCTTGGCCATACGCATGCGCGTGCCCGACGATCCGCATCCCAATGGCAGATCCACCGTCTGGCTCGACCCGCGCGACGGCACAGTGCTGGCGGCGCAGCGCTGGAATCAGCTGGATCCGGGCGCCCGGATCAACTCGGTGCTTTATCCGCTGCACACGGGAGAGTTGGGCGGGGTGGCCGGCGAAGCCATCGTGGCCTTGCTCGGCCTGGGCCTGGGCGTGCTGGGCATCAGCGGCATCTGGCTGTGGTGGCGCAGGCGCGCATGGAAAGCCCAGTTGAAAATCCAGGCCCGCGCGCCGCGATGAGTCCATCTAGATGGACGCCTGCTTCATCCGGCGCGACAGATCGGCGGCCGCCTCCTTGCGCTCGCTATAGCGATCCACCAAATAGGGCGAGGCATCCCGCGTAAGCAGGGTGAACTTCATCAGTTCCTCGACGACGTCGACCACGCGATCGTAGTAGGGCGATGGCTTCATGCGTCCCGCCTCGTCGAATTCCTGATAGGCCTTGGCCACCGACGATTGATTGGGAATGGTCAACATGCGCATCCAGCGCCCCAGCACCCGCATCTGGTTCACGGCGTTGAAGGACTGCGATCCGCCCGACACCTGCATCACCGCCAGCGTCTTGCCCTGGGTCGGGCGCACCGCGCCCACCGACAGCGGAATCCAGTCGATCTGCGTCTTCATCAATCCCGTCATTGCGCCGTGACGCTCGGGCGAACTCCAGACCATGCCTTCGGCCCATTGGACCAACTCATGCAGCTCGCGCACCTTGGGATGGTCATCGCTGGCGTCATCGACCAGCGGCAGTCCCGAAGGATTGAACAGCCGGGTCTCGCCCCCCAGCGCCTGCAACAAGCGCGCGGCTTCCTCGGCCACCAGGCGGCTATAGGAGCGTTCGCGCAACGAACCGTACAGCAGCAGGAACCGCGGCGCGTGCGCGGCCCGCACGGCAGGAAACAGCCCGGCCTCGCCGGGTCGATGGAACAACGACGAATCAATGTTGGGCAAATCGGCCAGGGTTTCAGACACGGACCACCTCCGCGCCGATGCGGGTCTCAATGGTTTTCTGGATCAACTTCATGCAACACCTCTATACATACGACACTCAGATTTCAATCGGCCGACGCCCGCGCACGCAGCAGCAATAGCGCGGCAAAGGGGCCAAGCCCTATGCCCCCGGACAGCCACAGCGCGTTGACCCCCCAGCGGTCCAGCGCCACCCCGAAAAGAAATGGCGCTAGCGCCTGCGCCACCCGCGCCGGCATCATCAGCCAGCCCTGGCGCGCGCCATAGCCCTGGGGGCCGAACAGCACCAGCGGCAAGGTCCCCTTGGCAATGGTCAGGATGCCGTTGCCCGCCCCATGCAGGACGGCGAACACCGGCGCCATTACCGGACCGCCGCCCAGCAGCAAGGCAACGCCCGCCGGATGCGCCAGCGCAGCCAGGCGCGCGGACAACAAGGGATGAACCCGCCGCAAGAAACCGAATTCCAGCAGGCGGCCCGCCACCTGCGCCGGACCGATGAGCGCACCCACGGCCACGGCGGCTGCGAGCGTGGCGCCCGTGGCTTCCAGCATGCGCGGCAAATGCGTGGCCATCGCGGTGCTGATGAACCAGGTCGCCGCAAACACGAAGGCGAGGAGGGCAGTGGCATACCTCTTCTGCCGCGGCTGGGGGGCTGAGGAGGGGACATCCTGCGCATTGTCCGCAGGCTCTTGCGTTCGTCCCGCGCCCGGCGCTTTCGGAAACCATGCGTTCAACGGCAGGCCGACCAGCAGGTGCAATCCTGCCCACCCCAGGCACGCGCCGCGCCAACCGAATTGGGTTTCCATCCAGGCCGAAAGCGGCCATCCCACCGTGCTCGCAAAACCGGCAATCAGCGTGATCCCCGTAATGGCGCCGCGGGCGTGATGGCCATACAGCCGCACCAGGCTGGAGAAGGCTGCCTCGTAGAGTCCGGCCCCCATCGCCACGCCGATAACCAGCCAGGCGGCGACCATCGTCCAGAGGCCCTGGGCGGCGCCCAGCAAGCCCAGCCCCAGCGCAAACAGCAGGCTCGTGCCGGCCAATACGACGCGCCCGCCATGGCGGTCGATCGCTAGTCCCGCCCAGGGACCGACCACGGCCGAAGCCACCATCGCAGCGGAAAACGCAGCATACACCGCCGGCGCCGACACCCCCAGGTCGCGGGCCATCGGATCCGCCAGCATCGCCGGCAGGTAATAGGAGGACGCCCAGGCGAGCGTCTGAGCCGTGCCCAGGGAGCCAACGACGCGTACGGGAGCGTCGAGCATGTATCAATGCCGCTGGAGGAGGCGGGATGGCGGGCTGCATGCCGCGCTGGCGCCGGTCTCGGCTCCCTCACCAGCCCCGCCCGCGCAGCAATGCTCGGTAAGGTATCCGAGCAAGCCATTCATCTGGGAGAAATCCGCGCGGTAGATCAGATTCCGGCCTTGCTGCTCGACGCTGACCAGGGCTGCGTGCGCAAGCTCCTTCAAGTGGAAAGACAACGCGTTGCGGGCAACGCCAAGCCCCTCCGCCATGACACTAGGTGTAAGGCCGTCGGGCCCCGCGACGACAAGCGCACGAAACACGCGCAGGCGTTGGGCATGGGCCAGGGCATTCAGGGCAGTAACGGCTTGATCTTCATTCATTGATCAATGATACAACAATTATTGAACTATTTATGCATGCAGGCCCGCCGCGGGCCTAAGTAAACGTGCCTCTAGATATCGGCTACATCGCGCAGCCGTACGCCGGAGAAGTTGGCCGCACTCAATGCATCAAACATCGCGCGGTCGCAGATGGGAGGCGCTCCCATGCGATCCTGGCGGAAGATATGGGCATCTCCCACCACATCCTGTTTGAACACCAGGCTGGCTCCGCCGACGAGGCTATAAAGTTTCTCGTCCTCGCCGGTCTGATAGTTGCGGTCGAACTTGATCCTCACGCGGGAAGAGGCTTCATCCAGGGCGTCGAGTCTGCGCAGCACATTGCCTAGGTAATACTGAGGGGCGGGGCTGCCGTCAGCCAGGCTGAAGTCGCACGCCACAAATGCAAACGCCTCGGCGTCCAACTGCTCAAACAGTTGCTTCAATGGCTCCGACACAATCCATATGCCAGCAAGCACCTCCAGATCGCGTGGCATTCCGCCTTTCTCCGGTACATGAATCAGGTGGGGACGCTCCGGATACTGATCTGGCATTCCATTAGGACGCGAGACGACATTCATCCCCGGATCGATCAGCTTCTCTTCGTTGGCGATTTCGATGCCGGGAATCCTGCCGTTTCCCAAGAAGCTGGCGTCGATCAGGAAAAATTCGCCCTTATGAGATGCGGCTTCGGCTGAAACTTCAATGGCGGTCGGTTCGGTCACGGTCGCTCCAAAGTTCATAACACGCTCCAATTACGGACAGCACGGAAACACAAGTTCCGCGACCAAACCGCCACCCTCCCGGGGCTTGAGATGCAATGCTCCCCCGAACCGCTTGGCAATGGCATGCACGATCGAGATGCCAAGACCCGCGCCGTCGTTGCGGCTTCGGCCTTGGTCCCCGCGCCAGAAGCGTTGGCCAATCTTGGCTGCTTGATCCGCACTGAGCCCCGGCCCCCGGTCCGCCACGACGATGCGGCATTGTCGGGTTGGAGAATCGAAGCGGGCAACGACTTCGACAGGCATGTCATAGGGGGAGTAGCGAATCGCATTGTCCACCAGGTTGCGGATGGCAGCCTCCAGCATTTCGCGTGGAATGGCGCAGCAAGCATCAGCGCCGTCGACGGATACCGCCAGGCGCAGCCGCGCTTCGACAGTTGTCGCATCGATGACGCTGGCGATGACCTCCTGGATGGACGTACACCCGTTTTCCGAATTGGGCGATGCTTCGGCACGCGCCAGAATCATCATCTGGTCGAGCGTACCCCGCAGGCGCTTCACGCCTTCCTCGGCACTGCAGAGTGACGATTCGGCTTCTTCCCCTTCGGTCAGCCTGGCCACTTGCAGGTGGGTATCGATCACGGTCAGCGGTGTCCGCAACTCGTGTGCCGCGGCGTCGGTAAACGCCCGCTGGCTGGAGAGTGCCAGGGATAAGCGTCCCAACAATCCGTTCATGGCATCCAGCACAGGACGAAGCTCGGTGGGCGGCTTTGCGACAGCGATAGGGGTGGTATCGTCCGTTTGCTTGGCCCGCAACTGCATGCGCAGGGCTTGCAGCGGCGCAAGGCCTTGCCCGATACCGATCCACAGGGCAGCCAGCCCGCCAAGAAGCGCGATCAGGAAGGGCACGCCAGCCGCAAACAGCAGCTCATTGATCAGCGTGTTCCTTTGCTCGACGCGATCCGCTGTCGTTATTTGATAACTGTCATCGCGAAGCACATAAATCCGCCACTCGTGTCCGGCGACCATGCGCGTGCTGTAACCGGCGGGCAGGCTGTCGAAATCCGAGGCCGGACTGCCGCTGGTGCGCGCCAGGACCTCGCCGCGCAGCGCGCGAATCTCGCAAGCGATTCCTTCGCTGCCGTTGACGCGGATGGCTTGCGTGAAATCCGTAGTCTTGGCGTTGGGATCTATGACAGACCCGGCAAGCAAGCCCGAGACCATGCGAGCCGACATGGCCAGGCGACCATCAAGCGTGCGGGCAAGGTCGGCGCGCACGCCCAGCATCATCCAGGCCGCCGCCGCCGCCCACAAGACCATGAGAGAAAGTCCTGCAATCAGGACTGCACGAAGACGCAAACTCATGCGTCGAGCCTCCAACCCAGCCGGAATCCCAATCCACGCGACGTTTCAATCACGTCAGCGCCAAGCTTGCGGCGCAGGTTGTGGATATGAACGTTGAGCGCGTTGCTGCTCACTTCCTCGCCCAGCCCGTACAGGCGTTCATTGAGTAGATCAGGAGGGATCCACCGCGCATTGGCCGCGGCCAGATGCGCCAGCAGATCCACCTCGCGACGCGATAGCGAAATGGCTTGGCCTCCCAACCAAGCCAGGCCGCTTTCGGGCTCCAGACGCAAAGGTCCCGCCACAATGATCTGGGCTGCGCGCCCCTGTGTGCGCCTGACCAGCGCATGCAATCGCGCTGCCAGTTCGCGCAAGTCAAACGGTTTGGTCATGTAGTCGTCGGCGCCTTGTTGCAGGCCCGCGATCCTGTGGTCGATGGCATCCCGGGCGGACAGTATCAGCACGGGCAAACACGGTTCAATGCTACGCACGGCAGAGAGCAATTCCATTCCGTCACGGTCCGGAAGTCCCAGGTCGAGCACCAAGGCATTGAAGGAGTTTTCCGTTTGGGCAGCTTCAGCGTCAACGGCAGTGCAAACGTGATGCACCGTGATGCCATGCGCGCGCAAGCCAGCCACGATTCCTTTGCCGATCAGTTCATCGTCTTCTACCAGCAATACCCGCATTTGAATCCCGATTCGTTGCAACCCAGGGCCCATATGTTAGGCCAGAACTTTTCAGCCAAGAATGGCCGGCGCCTTGATTTCCGTTCGTTCCACGCCTGCTTTCCCTTCTTTAGTTTCGGTTAATCGATCTCCTCCATCATGGCTGGATAAGCTCCCCTGCGCCTCAACATGAGGGCGGTTGGGGAAGGCCGACTATTGCCCCGGAGGAATGAGGTTGTTTGTATATCGACGAGTACTGGCCGTTGTGTTTCTGTTTTTTTTCGCCATCGGCAGTGCATGGGGGAGTGCAGGCCTGTTTTCCTGGCAGGAGGAGGCTGAGTTTCTGGATCCTGTCGATGTATTCAAACTGGCGCAGGTTCAGCAGCAGGGGACGGAACTGGCGGCGCAAGGACACATTGCCGAGAACTACTATGTCTATCGCCACTCATTGAAGCTGGTTTCGGGGAAGGGCGAGGAAGTCCGCCTGGATCTTCCCCCTGGTACGCCCAAGAATGACGAGTTCTTTGGCGATACGGAAATCTATCTTGGAGATGCGCTGCGACTGCGTTTTCCCGCCTCCGTCACAGGTCCGTTGACACTGCATTGGCAAGGCTGTGCGGAAGGGGGCATCTGCTACCCTCCGCAGACCATGGCATTGAACTTGCCCGCGACGGCGGCGGGGGCAGGTAGCGCTGCCGAGCCTCCTGCCACCACCAGTCAGCCGGAGGCGGGCGCCGGCGGCGCAGCCAACGTCGCCGAGGACCAGGCTGCTGCCCAACGCCTGGCGACGCTGGGGCCGATCGCAGGCACATTGCTGTTCTTCGGCTTCGGCCTGCTCCTGGCTTTCACGCCTTGCACCTTGCCGATGATCCCCATCATCTCCAGCATGGTCGTGGGCGCTCAGGCCAGTCCGCGGCGCGCTTTCGTCACGTCCCTGTCCTATGTGCTGGCAATGGCCGCCACCTATGCCGCCGTGGGCGTGGCAGCCGGCTTGGCAGGCGCGAATCTCCAGGCGACCCTGCAATCCCCCTGGCTGCTGGGAGCGTTCGCAGCCTTGTTCCTGATTCTCGCCAGTTCCTTGTTCGGAATGTTCGAACTGCGCCTGCCGTCCGCCTTGTTGAACCGGGTCGGATCCGCCAACCAGGGGCGCGCGGGCGGAAACGTGGTCGGCGCTGCGGCGCTGGGCTTCTTGTCGGCATTGCTGGTCGGGCCATGCATGACCGCGCCCTTGGCGGGAGCGCTGCTCTACATCAGCCAGACCGGCAGCGCGCTGTATGGCGGCTTGGCATTGTTTGCCCTGGGCCTGGGCATGGGCCTGCCGCTGCTGGTGATCGCCATATTCGGCGCCCGCGTACTGCCCAAGCCGGGCGCGTGGATGGATCGCGTGCGCATCGCGTTCGGCTACGTGATGGTCGGGATGGCAGTGATGATGCTCGACCGCTTCCTGCCAGCCACCTTGAGCCTGGCGCTCTGGGGGGCCTGGATACTGTCCATCGCCATCGGCCTGCAGGCCTGGGCGCAAGCGGTCGCGCAAAAGCTGCGTCTGATGTGGGCCTTGCGCACACTGGGAGCCATCGCAGGCCTGTGGTCCATTCTCATGCTGGTGGGCGCCGCGTCGGGCGGTGATTCACTGTCACAGCCGCTGGCGCACCTGCGCGCCGCCTCGTCGGCCGCCGTGCCAGCCATCGCCAACAAGCCAGCCTACGTCGAGGCCAAGTCGGTCGAGGACGTGGACAGGCGTCTGGCGGACGCGGCCGCGCGCGGCCAATGGACCTTGATCGACTTCTACGCCGACTGGTGCATCAGTTGCCACGTGATCGAACGCAATGTGTTCGGCGACCCCGCTGTGGCGCAGCGGCTGGCGCGCATGCAGGTGCTGCGGCCGGACGTGACACGCAACGACGCAACGGATCAGGCCCTGCTCAAGCGTTGGGGCGTCATGGGGCCGCCCACGCTCATCCTGGTGGGACCCGACGGCACGGAGCGCCGAGACCTCCGCGTGGTGGGGGAGGTCAGCGCCGCTGATTTCCTGGGGCGACTGAACAAGGCGGGAACGCCATGATAGGCATCGGTCCCTTCTCCATTCAAAGCATGGGCGTCTTCGCGGCTGTACTGTTTTCCTGGCTGGTGACGCGCGCGCTGGCCAAACGCCTGCCGGACGCTTCTCATCGGCTTGCCGGCGCCGTGCTGCTCGACGGCGTGTTTTGGGGCATTGTCGCGGCGCGCCTGGGATACATCGCCTTCTGGTGGGAAGACTACTTCGCAGCTCCCATGGCGCTGATCGCAATCGGCGATGGCGGATACTACTGGTGGGTTGGGGTGCCGGCCACGCTGGCCTTCGTCTGGTGGCGGACCCGTACCATGCCGGCGCCGCGCCGTCCCATATACGCGGGCATATTGGTCGGGGTCGTGGCCTGGTTCGCAGGCGGCGCGCTGCTGCCGCTGCTGCTCGAGCCGCCGCGTCTGCCGGACTTGCAGTTGCAAACGCTGGATGGGAGCCCCATCGCGCTGAGGTCATACGAGGGCAAACCGCTAGTCGTCAACCTCTGGGCGAGCTGGTGCCCGCCTTGCCGCCGTGAGATGCCCGCCCTGGAACAGGCGCAGTCCGAGTTCCCGGGCGTCAGCATCGTCCTGGTCAATCAGGGGGAGGGCGCGCAACAGGCGCATGACTTCATCCAGAGCGAAGGCCTGGCATTGCGCAACGTCTTGCTCGACCCTGCGTCCGCGTCCATGCGGGCGGTGAATTCACGCGGCCTGCCCACGACCTTGTTCTATGACGCGCAGGGACGCCTGGTGGACACGCATCTGGGCGAGATCACCATGGCAGCCCTCAAGGACAAGATGTCGCGGCGTTTCGATATGCCCCGAGACGGCATCCAAGATTTACCCAAGTAAGGAATGACCATGTTTGCATTGCGTATGCGTATTTCATCCATCGCAGCCATCCCGCTCGTGCTGGCAGCCGGCTACAGCCAGGCCCAGACCGGAGCCCGACCGCCGGCCATCCAGGCACTGGAAGCGCAAGGCCTCACCATCGTGGGAGAGTTCGATGTGGAAGGCGGCCTGCGCGCTTTCGCCGGCACGGCAGAAGACCGCCCCATCGCCGTCTACCTCACCAGCGATGGCAACGCCATCGTGGGCACGCGCCTGGACGCCAATGGCAAGCCCATCGACCGAATGAAACTGCGGGACCTGGTTGAAAAGCCGCTGGGCGAAAAGACGTGGAGTCAATTGGAATCCGCGACCTGGGTACAGGACGGCAAACCCGACGCGCCCCGCATTATCTACACTTTCTCCGATGCAAACTGTCCCTACTGCCACCAGTTCTGGGAAGCAGCGCGCCCCTGGGTGGACGCCGGAAAGGTGCAGCTTCGCCATCTGCTCGTGGGCGTGATCCGGGCAGACAGTCCGGCAAAGGCCGCGGCTATCCTTGGCGCTCCCGACCCAACGGCCGCACTGATCGAAAACGAACACAAGTTTGATCAGGGCGGCATCAAGCCTGCCGACAGCATTCCCGACGCTGTACTCCAGACCCTCGAAGACAACCACATGCTGATGCTGTCGAGCGGGTTCCGAGGCACGCCCGGCATCGTGGTGCGGGAGAGCGACGGCTCGGTCAAGAAATTCAGAGGCATGCCCCAGGGTGCGCAATTGGCCGAGGTGTTGGGGCCGCGTTGAATCCAAGACGGGATCCGCCTTGGACGCCCAGACACGCAGGCGAGGAGGGCGGTGGCGAAAACCTATGCCTTCCGCGCTCGGATTCCATGCCCTGGCCCATGACGATGCCGGTGATGAATATCCGGATAGTGGGGATGCGTGTGCGTCAGCGCTTCATGACGGTGCGGATGCGTATGCGGCTCCGCGCCATCCCAGGCAAAGGGATGCGCGTGCTGGTGGTGCTCGTCGTGCACGTGACGGTGGCTATGTTCCATGGCTTCGTGGGTATGTTCGTGCGCATGCCGTTCGCGCAGGTGCAACCACACGCCCAGCGCCATCAGGGCGGCCGCCGGCCAGAATAGAAGGCCCGGATTCTCGGGCCACAAGATGAAGGAAATGATCACCCCGACTAGCGGCGCCACTGAAAAATAGGCCCCAGTCCTGGCGGTTCCCAGCGTTCTTAGCGCCAGGACGAATAGCGTCAGGCTCAGGCCGTACCCCAGAAATCCCACGACAAGACTGGCCCCCACCATGGTGACGGGCGGAAGTTCGGCGCCACCAAGCAGCGCCAGGATCGTACTGACCGCTCCGGCAGACAAGCCTTTCAGACCGGCGATCAGCATGGCGTCATTGGTGGCGACCCGACGCGTCAGGTTGTTGTCTATGGCCCAGCAGAGACAGGCCCCAACAATGAGCAGCGCCCCGGGTGACGGCGCCATGCCGCCCGGCTCCCAAGACAGCAGTGCGCCGCCGAGCACGATCGCGACCATGCCGAGCACGATCTGGCGGTCGGCGTTTTCCTTGAACACGCACCACGCGATGATGGCCGTGAGCACCCCTTCGATATTCAGCAAGAGCGAGGCCGAGGCGCCGCTCGTCTGGGTCAGCCCGAGCATCAGCAGCGCCGGGCCGAGCACGCCGCCTGTCGCAATCGCACCCGCCAGCCAGGGCAGGTCTGCGCGCGGAATCCGCAAGCCAGGCGCATCCCCCGGGCTGTGGCCGCGGCCGATGTGACGTAGCGCCAGCAGGATGCCGAGACCCAGCCCGCTGCCCAGATAGAGAAGTCCAGCCACCAGCAACGGTGCGACGCCTTCGACCAAGGTTTTGGCGAATGGCGTGCTCGCGCCGAACAGGAGCGCCGCGGCCAGCGCGGGGGATGCTGAGCGGATCGACATGTGGACGTGTAGACGGCGGGAATGGCTTGGAGGACAAGCGTACGCCCATTTACTTGCGATTGAACGTGGAAGGCCAATCTCGCTAGATCCATTACTTTACATAATACACATTATGCGTATTAAGCCCGTAGCGCAACTGAACCTTACTTCTGCACAATGGATTCCGATGCCAGGCGGCCGGTTTCGATGCACGAAACAAGGTTGGCCCTTACCAACGTGTCCACAGCGGCGTCTTCACGCTGACTCGCTATTTTCGCGAGCGCACCGCGAGCACTATCGAAGGCCTGCGCCAGATCACTTGCGCTGGGCCATTTGGGCTGCAACGCCGACAAGCTCGACTGGACATTGCCCAAGATGCGATTACTGGCATTTTTCAGCTCTGGGACCAGTCGGCTGGAACCCAGAACCGGACTTGCCGCAGCCACGACACAAGTCAATTGAGCCGCTGCCGCCGAAAAAATGGCGTCCTGCGCCGTCAGGGAATACTGCGCCATTAACAATGCGGAGCCCGTCGCGATGCCCGCTCCCACTGCGGTCGTAGCAACATTGCCGATAATCGCGCCTACGGCTCCCGTCACAGCGCCGCCAATCGCGCCCGTACGCAGCTCAAGCCCCCCGGTCCGCGCCCTTTCCGAACGGTAGCGGTAGTATTCGGTCTGAACTTGCAGCTTCGCAACGACGTCGTCAACGGTGGTTTCGGACGACAGGTCGAATGCCTTTTGCGCATTGGTTTTTTCTCCTGTGTTCGTCTTGCTGGGATCGCTCCAGACGTCCAGAACCGGATAGGCATTTGGCGGTGTCCAGGCGCATCCGGATATACCACCCGCGAAGCTCACCAACGCCAATCTGACGGCTGTTCGGACGATGCAACGAGATGTTGGGTATGACACGCGCCCTCCTCTGTCGAACTCGATGGTCGCGACACCGCCGAGACAACTGAATCACTGATACGCCTTTTTCATTTTCCGAGTTGACCGATGCCTTGTTCGATGACACTGGTACGCACTCGGACGCCCTGCTCCTGCAATGCCAGATTCCGAAGCACAATTGTCAGATTGGGCAGAGGCATACCGGCGGCATCGAACAATTTTAAGTCCGCATTGATATCGAGGTTCAAGTCGCGCACCAACACGCTCGCGATTTCAGGCGGGCAATTGCAGCCCGCAGCGCAATCGGCCGTCCCGGGCGCCGCTTTCTTTGGCGCTTCGCACCACGGGCCCGCGAAGGTCGCAGCCGGCTTTGCCCGTCCATCCTTGCAGGTCCTGCCATGCCCGTTGACGACAGCTTTTGAGCCCAGCGTGTCGCACCATGGCGAATGCGCTGCGGCAATATCCACGGCAGACACCAGGCCCCGCCGGTACTTGGACCGAAGGTCCATCGCAATCGCGCGGGCCGACCAGGCCGGCGAATCGAAGATCGCATGCCCGTCCACGTCGCGGTTGCCGTCGTTGCCCTGCGCGTCGGTCGTTCCCCGCCAATAGCTGGCCCCATGTTTCTGGCACCAGTAGTTATTCATTTTGATGCAGCGCTTCGCAACCGCGGCGCACTCGACCGCGTTGCCATTGGCATCTGTCAGCGCTTTCCTGGCTTCTTCGCACCAATTCGAGGCCTCGGCCTGGGGGGGGGGCATCGACTGTGCGCCCACGGAAAAGGACAACACTGCCGCCATCGTGGCAGGCGCAACGAGCAGTGACCAGGATACGAGTTGTCGCATGGCAGGCACCTGAAGAGACGGCATACCCGGCAGCCAGACTTCAGCACCGTTGCGCTTCAGAGAGCGCGGAAAGCTACTGGGAGCATGGATCGTGGGAGCGTTGCTCTCGAATTTTTACCACGCGTGGATTCGTTCAAACACCACCACAACATCCTCCAAATTGAGTATGACGCAGCCCGGTTTTTTCCGGAGGAACGTCACCGCAACTGGAGTCCGCTCAGGGCTGCCCCCCAGTCGCCTTGGCCACATATGCCGCCAATACCTCGATTTCCTGATCCGACAGGCTGGTATAGGCCGGCATTTGGCCGATGCCATTGCGGATGGCCGTCGCCACGCGCGCCGCATCGGGCTTGAGCTCATCGAGCTTGGGACCGATGGCGCCGCTGGACTGCGCGTCGTTCAGGGTATGGCAGATCGCGCAGGCTGGCGTTGCGCCAACGAACAAGGCGCGGCCAGCCTCCATGTCGGGTTCGGCTGCCGACACGCCGGCATGGAGGCTGGCGATCAGCAATCCGGCGCCTAATGCGCGCTTCCTGGGTAACGCCAGTGCAGCTTCCCTCATGCCTTGGCCACCACCGTCACGGCGTGATCGCGCCAACTGCTATTGATGTAGCCGCCGGAATTCTGCGGACGCTCTTCTTCCTGCACGCGGCCCTCGGTATCCGTGGCCCGGCTGACCAGCACGTGTTCGCCCGCCGCCAATTCCACCGGCAACGCGAACTGGCGCCAGGCATAGCGCCCGAGGTCCGGGCCGACCAGCTCCGCCTTCTGCCAGTTCTTGCCGCCGTCTATCGAGACCTCGACCTGCTTGATGCCGTTGGTGCCGCCAAACGCCACGCCCTGCACCACCACGCGCCCGGCCTTCAGGGTGGACGCAGCCGGATTGGGCGTATTGATCCACGACTTCACGCCCATGGCCCAGACAGAGGGCTGGCTCGGATTCCCTTTCTGCCCAGGTGGCGCCAGGCGATAGCCGGTCTGCTGGATCGCGGCCGGGCTTTCCTTTTCAGTGAAGGCCAGCCGCTTGATGTATTTGACGCTGTTCACGCCTGTGTAGCCCGGCACGATCAGGCGCAAGGGGCCGCCATGAGCCAGCGGGATCGGTTCGCCGTTGAGCTCCCAAGCCAGGAGCGCATCCCGCATCGCTTCCTTGGGCACCGAACGCTCGACCATGACCATGTTCGGATCCAGGCCGTCAGGCAGTTTTTCGCCGCCGGTGCCGGTCATGTACACGGCGGCCGCCTCCAGTCCGCCGCAATACTCGACCAGGACGCTGACCGGCAAGCCGCTCCAGATCACGCAACCGGCCGCGCCGACCTGCCAGGGCGTGCCGCTGGGTTTGTTGGGGAAATAGCCGCGGCCATTGCCCGAGCACTGCAAGACCATCGCCAGCGTCTGCAGGCCCATGCTCTTCAGCTGCCCCACGCTCAGCGACATGGGTTTTGCCACGCCGGCAATTTCAAGGACCCATGCGTCGCGGTCGGCCACGATGGACTCGTCGGGCGGCGGCAGGTTGTTGCGCACGTAGAGTTGACGCAGCGGCGTGACCACCCCGCTGCCGAATGCCTCGCGCCGCGTTTCTATGGTGTTGGCGCTGTGCACGATCATCGCATCGGGCTGCTTCCAGGCCGCGTAGGCCGGCAGCGGCTTGGCGGCGGATGCCGGGGCCGGTGGCGCGGCCGCGGCTGGCGCGGCTTTCTGTTCCGCGGCCAAGGCCGCGCGTCCCAGGCCCGCTGCGGCCAGCGCGCTGGCGCCGCCAGCCAACAGGCGCCGCCGCGCCGCGCTCTCGATCAGGGATGAACGCATTGCAGTCTCCTCGTTGGGTTCCGGAATCGTTGGTGTTCCAGAACCCTGCCGGCCTGCTACGACGTGGCTGTCTACCCCGCACGCACGTGTCCCAGGCCGCCAATAGTTATGACTGCGATGTTGGTTGAGCGATCTTTTCGTGTCAATTAGTTATTTGCAATACCCTGCCCTAGCCCATTTGGATAGGACGAGCCCATGCCAGCCAGCGCGGCCTAGGCCCGCCGGGCCAGGCTGTACACCGACGCCGGCGGCAGGTTCAGCGGCACGAACCCGACCTTGCTGGCCTGCAAGCCGCAAGCCTCCAGCACACTGGCGGATATCGGACAACGCACGCCATAGGTGAATAGCGCCATCGAGCCCTCTGCCGGCAGCGCGTCGAACACGGCGGCCAGCAGTTGCTGGTGATGCGCATGGCTCATGTTGCGCAACGGCAGGCCGCAGATGGCGGCGCCGATGCCATCCATCTCGGGATGGCGCTTGCGGCAGAGTTCCTGCGCCGGCACCTGCAGGACCGCCGCTTGCGGAAACTGCGCCCGCAAGCTGGAACTCATGGCCTGGTCCTGCTCGACCAGCACCAAACTGGACGGATCTACTCCGCGGCGCAGCATTTCGCGCGTGAACACGCCCGTGCCGCAGCCCAGTTCCAGGACTTTGCCCGCGCCGGGCGGTATGCAGGCGGTGATGGCCGCTGCCAGTGCCGGGCCGGACGGCGCCACAGCGCCTATGGCCGCGGGATTGGACAGCAGCGCCCGGACGAACTGCGTACGCTCCTGCAGCCAGCCCAACGGCGAGCGGCTCGCGGACTGGCGCGGGATAACGGTCTTGTAGGATTGCGTGGAATGCATGGGGGCCTCAGTCTCCTGGATCGGGAATGCCGTGCGACCCCAAAACCTTAACTGCGCAAGGCCCGCCGCACCCGCAACCGTCGGTAAGCACCCTTGTCAATTCGGACATCGACGGAGTGCCTGCCCCATCCGCGCCCGCACGCGGACGGACAGCTTAAGTTGCATGACTCTCCCCTGCGCGGCGCTACTGAGCCTTACCGCCGGCCGGAACTTCAGCCAGATCGTGTTTGGCCGCCGCCAGCACCGCCGGATCCAGCTTCTCGGAATACTTGCGTACGACCGGCAGCGTCTTCTGTCTGATCAATGCCAATTCGGAGGCTGGAATCTCGTTGATCACCATGCCGTCCTGTTTCAGCTGGTCCAGCACTTTGGCAGCCTCCTCGCGGACCAGCCGCCGCTGGAACGTGGCAACCTCGCGCGCCGCGCCGCGTACGATGCCGCGGTCGGCTTCGGAAAGCCCATCCCACCATTTCTTGCTGGCCATGACCACGCTCGGGTTGTAGACATGGTTGGTCAGGGACAGATACTTTTGCACCTCGTTGATCTTGGCGCTCTGAATGATTCCCACCGGGTTCTCCTGCGCGTCGATGGCGCGGGTTTCCAGCGCCGTGTAGACCTCGGTGAACGGCATCGGAACCGCATTGGCTCCCAGCGCCTTGAAACTTTCGAGGAACACCGGACTTTGCATGGTACGTATCTTCAGGCCCGCCAGGTCTTCGGCCCTGACGATGGGACGCTTGGAATTGGTGACTTCGCGAAAGCCGGTTTCCCAGTACGCCAGGCCGACCAATCCCGCACCTTCGAGCTTCTGGAACAACAGCGCGCCGGTGCGGCCGTCGAGCAGCGCATCGGCCTCCTGGTAGTTCGTGATCGTGAAAGGCAGATCGAAGACGGCGAAATCGCGCACCACGCCCACCAGGTTCGATGGCGGGCCGAGCATCATCTGCTGCACGCCCGCCTGCAGCGCCTGCTGCATCTGCGGATCGGATCCAAGCCGGTTGCTGCTGTAGGTCGCAATGGTCAGCCGCCCGGCGCTGCGCTCTTTCACCAGGTCGGCGAATTTCCGGGCGCCTACGGCCAAGGGGTGGTCATCGGCAATGCCCAACCCGAACTTCAGCTCGGCGGCATGCGTAACCGCGGGCAACAGCCCTGCCAGCGCCAGGCACACGGAAGCAATTCTGGTTTTCATGGTTTTTCTCCAGGGTAGATCCTCAAGGTACCCGCACCCCCATGACCACATTGAAAGACGTAGCCCGCGTCGCGGGCGTGTCCCGCGCCACCGTATCGCTCGTCTGCCGCAACAGCCCCCTGGTCGCCGCGAAAACGCGCGCGCGCGTCGAACAGGCCATGGCCGAAGTCGGCTACGTCTACAACCGCAGTGCCGCCAACCTGCGCTCTTCGCGCACCGACACCATCGGCCTGGTCATCCCCGAAATCGCCAATCCGGTCTACGCGGAGATACTTCAGGGAATCGAGGAGTGCATGGCGCCGCTGGGCAAGCAGGTCGTCATGGCCAGCACCAGCGAATCGCTGGAGGTGCAGGACCGCATCCTGCAACGGATGCTCGAAATGCGCGTCGATGGACTGATCATCAGCGCGGCAACCGGCTCCGCCCCCTCGACCTTCGATGCCTGCATCCGCGCCGGCGTACCTGTGGTGCAGGTATTGCGCTCGGTCGATTCCGCGCGCCTGGATTACGCGGGTACGGACAACCGCGCCGGCGCGGGCCGCGCAACGCGGCACCTGCTATCGCTGGGGCATACCCGCCTGGCCTTCCTGGGCAGTTCCGTGGCCACGTCCGTAAGCCATGACCGCTATCTCGGCTATTGCGACGCGTTGCAGGCAAAGGGGCTGTCCGTGGATCAGGAACTGGTGGCCAGTTGCCTGCCCAAGATCGGCGATGCGGCAGCCGCGGCGCATCGCCTGCTCTCTTCCGCGAATCCGCCCACCGCGCTGGTTTGCTTCAATGACATCGTTGCTTTCGGCGTGACGATGGCCCTGTACGAACGCGGTCAGGAGCCCGGCAGGGATGTCAGCGTGATCGGCTTCGACAACATCGAATGGGCGGAAAACTGGCGCCCCGCGCTCAGCACGATGTCCATCAGCGCACTCGAAATCGGCCGGCATGCCGGCGAACTTCTCAGCCGGCGCCTGCAGGACAAAGAGGAAGCGCCGCAACGCATGATCAGCGAGGCCACGCTGATCGAACGGCGCTCCACGGGCGGCCTGGCCGGGCCGCGATAGCGCGCAGGCTCACCGTATAAGGGCAGCAGAGCACGCGTCTAGCGCCCTCAAGGCGTCTGCCTCTACTCCGCTTTGACCTGCGCGGTGGCGATGACGCCGCCCCATTTCCCCTTTTCGTCATGCACGAACGCGCTGGCCTGGGTTCGGCTTAGCGGCATGACGAAGGTTCCCAGGTCCGCCAGACGGCTCTGCACCTCCGATTCCTGCAGGGCTTTGTTGATGGCCGCGTTCAGGGTGTCCAGAACCAGCGCCGGCGTCCCCTTCGGCGCAAAGACCGCGAACCAGCCCAAGGTCACCATGCCGGGCAAGGTGTCCTTGACCAAGGGAATGCCTTCGAAGCCCGGCAGCGTCCGATCCGCGCTCATCGCAACCGGCACCAGCTTGCCCGCGCGCACCAGAGGCACAAGCGGCGCGACGCCGTCTATGTAGACAGGTATGTCGCCCTTGATCAGGGCTTGCAAAGCTTGCGAGGTGCCGCTGAAGCTGACCTGCCGGAACTCGCGGCCGCCAAGTTGGCCGATCAGGTAGACCGACAGGTTGGGTATCGAACCGCGGGTCGGACTGCCTATCACCAGGTCCGAAGCCTCTCCCCCTTTGGCGGCCGCGATCAGGTCGGCGACCGAACGGTAAGGCGTGCCGGGAGTCGTGACCAGCATCATGGGCGTATAGGCCAGCGTGGCAACCACTTCGGTATCGCGTTCGATGTCGAACTTGGCGGCTTGGTACAGGAACGGCGTGGTGACGGCCGCGGCTGCGTGGAACATGGCCAGTGTGTAGCCGTCCGGGTCGGCGCGGGTCAGCGCGTTCATGCCGATGATGCCATTCCCCCCGGGGCGGTTCTCGACGATGACCTGGTGCCCCCATTGGCGGCCCAGCCTGTCGGCGATCAGGCGCGTGATGATGTCCGGCGCGCTGCCCGCGGCCGTGGGTGCAATGATCCTGACCGGCTTGTCGGGGTACTGCTGCGCGCCTGCAGCGCTGTAAGTCGCGCAACCCAGAACAATAGCCAACCCCGTCAGCCAGCGTGCTGCTTTCATGATGTCTCCTTATGGGCGCGTGCCGGAAAAGGTCCACGGCCGCTTATTAATTGCCACTATATCAATTAAATATAAATTTAATTGATATAGTGTTAAATAAGGGTTTACACCACGCGCTCGCGCACTTGCGCGCCGGAATCGGGGAGGACTATCGGGTGGCCGTCTTGCGTTTGGGCTTGGCCTGCACGCCAGGCTCCCGGGCCCATTGCGCGATGCCGTCGAGCAGGATCCGCAGGCCGGCTTCAAATGCCAATTCGGTACTTAGTCCTGAGAACGCCTCTGCGACGTAGCGGGCTCCGGGATAGCGGTCCGCCGGCATGGCATCCAGCCGTCCGCGGATGAAATCGCGATGGTAGACAGGCAACTGCTTGGACGCTTCGGCACGGCTGCTTGCGACCAGGAATTGCGCCAGCAGGTGGTAGGCCAGGGCCACCTGCTCAGCCGAAAAGCCACCTTGCATGAAGGCCGTGGTCACGTGGTTGAAGAACACCGCGCCAAAATCGGTTTCACCTGAATCCACGTCCTGGAACAGGCGGAAGCGGTTATGGGAGGCGACATAGGTGCTGACGCCGGGATTCTCCACCGCAAAGGCCAGGCTGACTCGCGCGATGGTTTCGATGTCGGCGCGCCAGTCGCCGGTCAGCGCCGGCATCCGTGCCAGCCGCTCCCGGTAGTAGTTGTTGAGCACGCCCGATATCAATTTGTCGCGCCCGCCCAAGTAGTAATGGATCAGGCCGGGCGCGACGCCGAAGTCGCGCGCCAGTTGCACCATGGAGATCTGATCCAGCGAGGTTTCGCGTGCCAGCGCGATCGCGCGTTCGATGATGGCAGCCCGGCTGAGCGTGGCTTCACCGTTGATCGGCGACTCGACCCGGGGTGGACGGCCACGCTTGCGCGGTGCGGCATCGGTGGCGGGCTTTTTTGCGGTGGGCATATCGGCACACTCTGGGAAATCCGGATGACCGGGGCATCCTAAGGTTTTATTGCCTCCCTGGCAAATATCCCGCCCGTCCCGCCTCTTCAGCCATCATGCGTCGTGGCGCCGTGCCGCAACAGCACCTCACGCAAGGAGGCGGGAATGGGCGTGCCCACCCTTGCGTCCTGCCGTACGCAGATGGGGGAAAACACCGCCGCAAATACCGGGCTTCCGTCAGGCCGGGTGGCGTGCGCCCGGATATCGAATGAACGCGTGCGCAGCGCTCCTAGACTACATGCGATATGGACTACGTCTCCCGGCCAGAGCGTACCGGTAAAGTCTAAGGACATGCCCCGGCACGGCGTGCCGACCTCATGCGCCTCGCCCAAGCGCTTCCCTTCCCCGAGATGCTCTGTATACAGCCCCACCGCGCCCAACAGGTAGTCGGTAAAGCGCCCGGTATAGACCACCCCCGCCGGATCGCAATCCCCCCATCGCACCTCGCGCCGGACCACGAAGGGGTCGAGGCTCAGGACCATCTCGGTGGCTTTCATGGTTGTCCCTCGCACTCGGCAGGCATCAGCCCGGCCGCTTCGAATTCCCGCACCAGGGCCGGATATTGCTCACGCAGCCGGCCGACGTCGACGCGCCCGGTGCGCGTCATGAAACGCAGCACGAACTCCCGCGGTCCATACTGATCCATCCAGTCCCGCATGCGCTCGTACCAGTTGAAGGAAGCTTCCGACGCGCCTATCAGCTTTTGCTTTTGCGGCTGGCGCGTGGCGCAATATGAAGCCAGCGCACCAGGAATATCGCCGGGCGAACCATTCAATGCATCGGCCAGCGCGATGGCGTCCTCCATGGCGATACGCGTGCCCGACCCGATGGAAAAATGTGCGCTGCTGAGCGCGTCGCCTATCAGCACCCGGTTGCCCACGCACCAGTTGCGCGCGCGTATGACCGGGAACTGGCGCCAACTGGAATGGTTCGAGACCAATGCGTGTCCGTCCAGTTCGGGCGCGAATACCTGTTCGAACAGCTGCTGCCGCGCCTCGGCACTCATCGCCTCCATGCCCAGGTCCTGCCAACTGCGGTGATCGCATTCCGCGACGAAGGTGCTCATGGATGCCGAATAGGGGTAGTAGTGCGCCACAAAGTAACCAGCGCCGTGCTTGCGGAACACCAGGCTTGGGGATGGGAAGGCCTTTGCGACGCCATACCAGGCGAAATGGTTTGTGAGGCTGTACCGGTGCACGTCGAACCCGCACTCGTCACTGTCACGCACCCGGGAATTGATCCCGTCCGCGCCAACCACCACATCGGCATCGAGCGCCTGGAAATCATCGATCCGTTCCTGGTAGCGCACATCCACGCCCAACCGCCTGGCGTGTACGCCCAGGATGCGCAGCAGCTCGATGCGCGCAATGGCGCCGCCGCTGCCGGGGCGCTGCACCGTGACCGGCGTCTCGTTCGACACGATGACCTGCCGGTCGCTGAAGCGCATGGCGCCGGCGAGCGCGTCGAATACCCCGGGGGAGGCATCCCGCAATCGATCCAGCCCCTTGTCGGCCATGACTACGCCGAAGCCGAAGGTGGCATCGGCCGGGTTCTGTTCATACACGGTGACGGCCGCGGCCGGTTGGCGCTGTTTCAACAGGATGGCAAGAAACAGGCCCGCCGGCCCGCCTCCGATGATGGCGGCTTTCATGCGAGCTCCAGAGGTGCAATGGACAGGACGTCCATGTCGAACTGTTCGATACGGCCGCTCAACCCGCCGGTCAAGGCGCCATACCAGACGGCCGGTTTAAAGCCCAGTTCCTTGCGCTCGAACCGCAGCCCAGGATTGCCCAAGATGCACAGATAGCCGTTTCCGGCGGGCTGCGTGGAATAGCCCGCGCTGCCGCGGGCGGCATCCAGCAAACCCTTGAATTCGGGCACGTCCAGTACATAGATGGCCGCCTTGTCCTGCGCCTGCCTGCCCAGCGCGGCGCCCTTGGCCCGCCACACCGGCTCGATGGAGTCAAAGCCGCCCTCCTCCAATGCCATCGCGGCTTCGAGCGTATTCTGGGCGTCCTGCGCGTCTTCCGCGCTGAAGGGCCGCACCTGCCAGGTGATTTCGATGGGATAGCCGTTGGGATCGTTGAAGTAGATGGATTCGATCACCTCGTGGCGGATCTGGTAACGCAAGGGAATCCCGACCGCCTCCACGCGAGCGCGCCATCGCAGCAGCTCGGCCTCGCTTTCGACCCGCCAGGCGGTGTGGGTAGCGCGGTCCTGGTAATGATCCGTGGGCGTCAGGCGCTCGGGACGCTGCGTGCCGATGTAGTAGAAGAAGGCGATGGTGCTGCCATTGCCGCTGTCGAAAAAGAAGTGCAGGAAATCAGGATGGTTCTGCGGGCCCCATCCCTTGGCGGAAATGGCATGCACCAGCGGCAAGCCCAGCAGGTCGCGATAGAAGCGCACGGTTTGCGCGAGCTTCCAGGTCGGCCTGGCCGTGTGGTGCACTCCGTGCAGCCGCACCTTGGGGATGGAAGAAAGTTCAGGCAAGGACGGGCTCATTTGGCGTGTTCTCCATTCGTTTGCTGGCCGCGTTCGGCCTCGAGCGTGGCGGCGATCTGGCCGCGCAACGCTTTTTTGCTCAGCTTTCCAGATGCGGAAAGGGGAAATTCTTCCACGACTTCCAGGCGTTCAGGCCACTTGAACTTCGCCAGCCCGACCTCTTGCAGATAGCCGCAGACCATGGGTAGCGTGAGCGCCGCGCCAGGGAGGCGAGCTATCACGAAGGCACAGACGCGTTCCCCGTAGACCGGATCCGGCATGGCCACCACGGCCGAGGCCAGGATGGCCGGATGCCCGTTAAGCACGTTCTCGACCTCCTCGGCGTTGATCTTTTCGCCGCCGCGGTCCACCACGTCCTTGATCCGCCCGCAGAAGTAGTAGTAGCGCCGGCCGTCGTGCACTTCGCAGCGCATCAGGTCGCCCGAGCGGTAGAAGCCGTCGGCCGTGAAACGACCGACGTCCTCCGCCTCCGACTTGTAGTAACCGCGTATGGTGTAAGGCCCCCTGAACAGCGCTTCGCCGGTTTCACCTACAGGCACTTCGGTGTCGGTGCCGGGCGTCACGATCCGGACCTCGTCGTGGCCCGAAACCGGCCGGCCGACCGAATTTTCGAGCACGTTCGCGCTGTCGCCCTCCTTGGCGAACATGATGACGCCCTCGGTCATGCCGAAGATATGGAATGCGGGCGATCCGGTGGTTCTGGCCAGGCCCGCGGCGTTGCGAGGCGTAATGAAACGGCGGCGCGCCTTTACGCTGGCGTCCGCGCGGTCCAGCTCGGGCAGGATGCGGGTCAGGATCGGGCCCGCCACGCCGAACCAGGTGGGCCGGTAAGTCCGCACCAAGCCCTGCAAGGTGGCTTCGTCCAGGCTGCGGCATACGGTGACCTGAGCGCCGCTCAACAGGAATGGACCGAAGAAGCAGCCCATGTTCAGGTTGTGCATGTAGGGCGTGGGAAAGAACAGCACGTCGTCGCTGGTGTAGCGGTTCCAGGCTGCCACCGCCCGCATGTTGTAGAGATACTCGGAATGAAAGCGCGGGATGATCTTGGGCACCCCGGTCGTACCGCCCGACAGCTGGAACACCGCCACCTGGAACGGATGCGCCTGCACTTGCGCAAGGCGCGCGCGGGCGGCTGCCAGCGGCGTGGCCGCGATCAGGCCGTCTATCGTGACGGCACATCCGCGAGCGGACCCGCGCGCCTGTACGACATGCGCCAACGTCGGCACATGCCGCTGCATCTCTTCTGCGAATGCCACGTCGTCGAACTTCGGATCGTCGCCCTGGACAAGGTGCAGCCGTGCTTGCGCCAGGTTTCCCAGATATTCGATCTCCAGTTTGCGGAAGGCCTGCAAGGAGCAGATGGGGATGATCCCCGCCTTCAGGCAGGCGCAGAACGCCACCAGCAGTTCATGGCTATTGCCGCACTGGAAGATTGCGCGGTCCAGCGGCCGCAGGCCCAGATCCAGCAGCGCCGCGCCCAGCCTGTCGCTGCGCTGGTCCAGCTCACGGTAGGTGTAGTGACCGTCCGGCCCTACCAGCGCCAGCCTGTCGGCGTGAACGGCAAAGGCATCGCGCAGGCCGCCCGCCAGGGTTTCCCCAGTAAGCACGCCCTGGCGCACATACTCGCGCACCCTGTCTTCATCCGGGTAACGCACGCCCAGCAGGCGCTCGGCCGGCAAGATCCTTTCCAGACTCGTCATTGATCGTTCCTCTTGCGCCCGTGGCGGGCGTGTCTACGGATTGCCCGGTCAGAAATGCGCGCGCAACCACGCTTCCAGATGCTGGGCCGCTACCGTCCTGCCGGCGGGCTCGTCCTTGGCCAGCGCCATGCCATGGTGGTTGCCGCGCACCCGCACATGGGTCTTGGCCTGTGTACCGATCTGGCCGTGGATGGCGACGATGTCGGCCGGGAACGTGCATTGGTCTCCGGTGTACTCGATCAGCAGCGTCGGCTGCCGCACGGCCGGCAGGGTCTGCTCCAGCGCGGCATTGGACGAGAGTCCCGACCAGGTCGACAGCCAGGACTCCGGCGTTACTATCCGGGCAAAGCCCACGCTGCCCCAGTTGGACACGAAGGGATCCTTGCCCCAAAGCGAGCCGGTCTTGCGGTCCGAAGGATCCAGCGTGATATCCCAGGCCCTGGGGTCCGCATCCGTGCGCCAGACGTGAAAGATCGGCGCGAATGCGGCCTGCTGCCGGTCCAGCGGCTGCAGCGAACCCGCCTTGACCTTGCCGCGGGCATCCTGCTTGGCGGCGAGCAAGGCGCGCGCTTGCTGGTCGATGCGCCGCACACGCTCGACCTGCGCGGCACGATACTTATCGAGAAACGCCTGGTCGTACCGCGCCTGCCCCGTCCGCGCGTCATAGCCGTTCTCGGCGCTGAACGGATCCAGCGCCGGATCGGTACGCATCGGATCGGCTTCGTCAACGACCGAGGGATCCAGACCAGACATGAGCAGCCTGCCTTGCCCCGGATGCGGCGACAGCAACACCAGTCCGTCCACCACCGGCATGGCGAGTTCGTTCAGCTTGGTGGGGCGGCCGGCAGGCGTTTTGCCGATACGGGAATCCGGCGCCAAAAGGGACTGCTGGTTGTACAGCGCATACAACCCGGCGCCGCCCGAATTGCCCAGGAGGACGATGCGTTCGTAGCCAAGATCCCGCAAGTGCTGCATGCCCGCCGCCACATCGAACAAGGCGATCTCATGCTCCAGCCTGAGGTCGTTGCCGATCGAGCGCGGCCCCTGCACCCAGCAGGCGCAGCCCGCATCGAGCACCGTCGGCACCATATAGTGCGTAACGGACATCTCGCGCGGATGCATCAGGGATACGACCGTACGCTCCTTGCCTGTCGCCGTGAACAGGAAGCCCAGGGTCCGCTGGCCGTCGGCCGTGCCCAAGGCGTAAGGCACAACCTTATAGGGCCGCTGCATCAACTCGGCATCCCAGGATGCCCCCCGCATGCCTGCCGTCACTGCGGCCATCTCTTTCTCAGCCACGAGCCTCTCCAATTAATTAACACCCAGGCAATTAATTTATGAGATATTTATCTGGGTGTCAATTAATTCTCGATAAGGCCAGCGCGGCGCATAAAAAAGCGCCGGCAGACGCCAATTATTGGCGCTTGCCGGCGTGGTCTTTCCTGGCCCTCTCCGTCAGCGCTGTACCGGACGCAGATTCAAGGTACCCGCCTTCTCGCTATCCACCTTGGCGCGGCTGAACGCCATGGGGAAATACTCGCCCGTTGCCCAGTCCTTGAGCAGGTTCTGGTAATACGGGCTGCGCGGGTCGGCGGATTGTCCCGGCACGTTCTGCATGCGCGAGTTGTCCCAGTCAGCCACGTCGATCACCTGGCGGTATGACGCGCCGCTGGTCTGGCGGAAGTCGCTGGCGCGGAAGGTGGCGCGGTGCACGGTGTCGTTGTCGCCGCTGACCGGATAGCGCGGCGTGCCGTAGGCATTGGCGGTGGCCTCGGGCAACAGGCTGGCCAGGCTGTGCTCGAACTGGATGTGGTGCAGCTTGCCCCACTGCCATTGCGAGGAATCCGGTCCCAGCTTGGCGCGCAGCTTCTGCAAGCCGTCGTTCAGCGCCTGCAGCAGCAGCGCGTCACGGCCCTGCTGCGGCTGCGCACCGAAAGCGCTGTCCGGCGTGGCCAGCTTTTCCAGCGTTTTGGCGGTGGACAGATTGCCGAAGGCGGCCCGGCCGTTGGCAGGCACGTAGAGTTCAGTCACGCGCTTGACGACCTCGGGCAGCCAGAACTCGTACACCGTGGCCGCGCGCGATTCCGTTCCCACTCGGGCGTCCCAGTCCTTCAGCATGCTCAAGGCCTGCGACGTCGCGGGATCGGCCGAATTCAGCGACTTCGCGTAGCCCGTCAGCGTGCGCGCCGGAATGGACAGGTTGTCGTACTGCAGCGCCTGCGAACTCTGGACCGTCTGCCCCTTGCTGTCGGCCAGCACCTCGCGTATGCGCTGCACGCGGTAGGGTTCGGCCCAGGTGCGGGCGGACATGTCCTTGTAGCGGTAGTCGGCCGGCAGGTTGTATTCGTTGGCGGTGGCGACATAGCCCTCGGGAGGGTTGTAGGCGCGGGGCAGCGCGCTGCCCGGCAGGACGCCGCGCCATTCGAACTCGCCATTGCCGGGCACGGGGAGCATGCCGGACCAATCCGCGCGCGGGCGTATCGGCGCGATGCTGCCGCCGAACCAGCCGATGTTGCCGTCCACGTCGGCATACACCATGTTCTCGCTGGGCGTGTAGTGCTTTTCCATGCCGGCGACGAACTCGTTCCAGTTCTGCGCCTGGTTCAGCCGCAGGCTGGCCAGATAGGCCGCGGTTCCGGGAAATTCCAGATAGGCCGCGCGCAAGGCGTAGGCCTTGCGCTTGACCGGATCCACGTAGATCACCGGGCCGTGGCGGGTGAACTTCAGCTGGCGCGTTGCCGCTGCCTGTCCGCGCACGGGGATCGACTCATCCACCTGGCGCATCTTTTCCCAGCGGCCGTTGTAGCGGTATTCGTCCGGCCTGGCTGGATTGGTGTCGTAGACGTACAGGTCTTCCTCGTCGCCAAAGGCGAAGATCGTCAGCCCGAAAGCGATGCGGTCGTTGTGGCCCATGGACACGCCGGGCAGCGCCGGCTCGCCCGCGCCGATCACGTTCCAGCCCGGCGCGTTCAGGTGCACCATGTAGCGCAGCGACGGCATGGTGATGGACCGGTGCGGATCGCCCGCGAGGATGGGCTTGCCGCTGGCCGTATGCTGGCCGGCTATGGTCCAGTTGTTGCTCTCGTAGCGGGTCGCCATGGGGTCGAACGCCGGATCCAGCGACGCCAGCAGATTCGCGGACAATTCCTGCGCAAGTTTTTCGCGCTCGGCGGCCGCGAGCGGGCTGCGCGGGAAGTCGGCGGCGACGAATTTCTGGCCGTTGCGCGCCAGGTTGTAGTCGCCCAGGACCTTGCTGTCGACGTCGCGCACGTCCAGTCCGGCAGGCACCTGCAGCGCCAAGGGCGGCTCGAAGGTGCTGAGTCCCTGCACGGCGTTCAGGCCCAGCGCCGCGACGCGTTGCGCCATCCGCACCTCTTCGTTGAGATTGCGGGTCAGGCCATAGATGCGGATGAGCGAGGTCTCGGGGCTCCAGTAGCCGGGCTCGGTGCCGGTCAGCTTGAATTCCGGCGGCATTTGCTCGGGATTCGCCTTGACCCAATCGATGTAGGCATTGATGCCCGCCGCGAAGGACGTGAGGATCGCCTTGCCCTGCGGGTGGTAGCTGGCGAATTCGGCCTGCATGTCGCCGCGGTACAGGAACAGGCGCGCCGCGCGGTCCTGCTCGACAAAGCGCGGACCGAATTGTTCGGCCATCTTGCCCTCGCCCTGGCGGCGCCAGAGGTCCAGTTGCCAGAGGCGGTCGCGCGCCGCGTTGAAGCCTTGGGCGAAGAACAGGTCATCCTGGTTCTGCGCGTAGATGTGGGACACGCCGTGGCGGTCGCGCACGATCTCCACTGGCTGGGACAGCCCCTTCATATCGACGGTTTCTTTCTTGCCTCCGGGCGACGCGCAGCCTGCCAGCACTGCAATCAGCCCGCTCGCCAGGAATGCCGCGGCCCTGCGATTGAACGTACGCATTGACTCCTCCTCGGGTTTATTTGTCTTCTATGTGCCTGCCGGCATCGAGGGGGCCATGCCGCCCGACGCGACAGCTAGCCATATGTACAGCGAAATTCCAAAGGCGGCGAACGCTGTTTCATTTGAACAGGCTTGCCAGAATCGGTAACGTCTGCGCCAGGTCCGTGTTGAAGCCCGATGGCAGAGCGGCACGCCTCTTGCGCAAGCATGCTTTCAAGCCTAAATTGATCTGGTCGCCTGGCGCTTGGCCATTGCAAGCGAACTGCGCGCATGGCGTTCTGGTTGTTTTTCTGTCTTTTGTTCCACCAAGGAGCGATATGATGAAAGTGAAACACCTGTTAGGCCCGGCAGCCCTTGCGCTGTCACTGCTGGTCGCCGCGCCGGTGGTAGCGGCGCCTACCGACCCGGCGCCCATCATCACCGGCAAGCAATGGTCGGAGTCCGACGCGAATCTGAAGAAGGCCTACCTGCTGGGCATGGCGAACCTCATCCAGGTGGAGCAGGCCTATCAGCAGCGCCGCGCGCCGGCGGACAACCAGACGCTGATCCCGCGTTTCGCCAAGGGTTTGCAGAGCCATACGCTCGATTCGGTGCGCGAACGGCTGGATAGCTGGTACGCCGCCAATCCGACCCGGATGGACCGCCCCGTGGTCGAAACGCTCTGGTTCGAAATCGTCGCGCCCGCGGCGCCGGCCACGCCGGCCGCTCCCGCCAAGCGCGCCCGCTAGGAGTCAACCATGAAAGTCATCCGATCGATCGCCATAGGCCTCATGATGGGGTCGCTGGTAGCCTGCACCAACATGAGTTCCAAGCAGCAAGGCACCCTGTCGGGCGCGGCCATCGGCGCCGCTGCCGGCGCGGGCATTGCCGCCATCGCGGGCGGCAGCGGCTGGACTGGGGCCGCCATCGGCGCCGCCGCCGGCGGCATTGCCGGCAATATCTACGGCGACAAGCACTAAGCCTCTGCCCTTGCGCAATGGCCAGTCCCGGGCCGCGGCCCGGGACTGCGGCTACAGATTGCCGGTGGACTTGCCGATCCGCCAGTACACGCCTCCTCCCGTCATGCCGCCGTCGACCGGCAGGTCCGCGCCGGTGATGAACGAAGCCTCGGGCCCCAACAGGAACATTACCGCCGCCGCGATCTCGTCGGCATCCGCGCCGCGCGACAGCGGCGTGGCGTCGCGGTTGCCTTCATAGAACAGGCGCGCCCGGCCGGCGTCATGCACGGCATTGGGCTGCATGATCATCGGCGTTTCCACCAGGCCGGGGCATACGGTGTTGACGCGTATGCCCCGCCCCGCCAGTTCCAGCGATGCCGCCCGCGTCAGGCCGCGCAGGGCCCACTTGCTGGCGGTGTAGGCTGCGCTGAAGTAGCCGGTAAGCCCCGCCGTCGAAGACGTATTGACGATGGCCGCGCCCTGCGGCATCAGTGCGGCCAGGTTGCGGATGGCGAGGAACGGCCCATCCAGATTGATGTCCAGCAGGCGCCGCCATTCCGCGTGCGTGGTCTCGGTCACGGTCTTGCGCAGGGTCACGCCGGCGTTGTTGACCAGGCCGTAGAGCGGCACGCCCGCAGCCGAAATCTCATCGGCCAACGCCAGCCAATCGGATTCGCGGGCCACGTCCGCGACCCGGATGCGCAGCCGTTCGGCATCCTCGCCCGCCGCCGCGCGCAATTCCGCCCAGGTCGCATCGCTTTCGGGCAAGACGTCCAGCGCGTAGACGGTTGCGCCGGCCTGCAACAGGCGCAGCGCCTCGGCCGCGCCCTGCCCTCTGGCCGCGCCCGTCACGACGGCCGCCTTGCCGTTCCACCACGATGCCACGTCCTTGTCGTCGCTCATGTCTTGGACACTCCGCCGTCGACCATCAGCACGTGACCAGTGACATAGCCGGATGCCTGCGAAGCCAGATACAGCGCCGCGTCGGCGATCTCGGACGGCTGGCCCACGCGGCGCGCCGGCAGGCGCTCCACGTATTCGGCAAAGGTGGCGGCGTCGGCGTGCATCCAGCTGCTCATCGGCGTTTCGATGAAGCCGGGCGCAATGGCGTTGACGCGCAGCCCCTTGGGACTCCACTCCAGCGCCAGGCATTGGGTCAGATGGGCCACGCCGGCCTTGGCAGCCGCATAGTCGGCGCAGTTCGGGCGCGGCTTGACGCCGGCATAGCTGGACAGGTTGATGATGGCGCCGCTGCCTTGCGCGATCATGTGGCGCGCAGCCGCCTGCGCGCCGAAGAACGTGCCTTTCAGGTTGATGTCCATGGTGCGTTGCCATGCGGCTTCGTCCAGGTCCAGGGCGGGCATGCGGGCCATGAAGCCGGCGTTGTTGACCCACACGTCCAGCGCGCCGTACTGGGCAGCCACCGCGTCGGCCAGTGCGCGTACCGCCTGCGCTTGCGTGACGTCCAGTTGGCGGCAATCCGCGTCCACGCCGGACAGCGCCTCAAGGTCCAGGTCGGTGGCGACCACGGTCGCGCCCTGCTGGCGGAACGCCGCCGCCATGGCGCGTCCAATACCGCCCCCGGCCCCCGTGACAACCGCGATTTTCCCTGCCAGATCCGGATAGTTCATTTTGCTCATGTGATGATGAAAAAATTGGAGTTCAGTTGAATGCCGCGCGCTTGGCGGCCTTGTTGACTGCGGTGTTGCCGGCTTCCTCGCCCGGCAGGCGGATGTCGTTCAGGTCCATGCCCGCCGTCTCCTTGATGAGGAAGGCGCCGGCAAACGCCATCAGCCCCAGCGCCCCCACGTAGGCCGTGTAGACCCAATCCAGCCCTTGGGCGCCCAGCCAGGCATTGATGTAGGGCGCGGTGCCGCCAAAGATCGCGACCGACAGCGAAGAGATGAAGCCCACGCCCATGGCGCGCGCGCCGGTCGGCACCTGTTCGGCCACCACGGCGGGGAAGATCGCCGCCAGCAGCGCCCAGACCAGGAGGCCTATCAGCTGCCCCACGAACAGCGTCCAGGGCTGGTCGGTCACGATGTGCGATACCGGGAACACCGCCAGCGCCACGCCCAGGCCGAAGGCCATCACCATCGGCTTGCGGCCGTAGCGGTCCGCCAGCCAGCCGCAGACCGGCAGCCACAACAGGCACACCAACTGCGCGATCAGGCTGGCCGTGTAGGCGCCCGCCGGATCCATGCCCTTGGTCGCGATGGCCGTGGCCGGCGCGAAGGTGACCCAGGTGTAATACGTGGCGTTGGACGCCGCGGCGATCATCACGATGTTGCGGGCGATCTTCAAGGCCTGCCGCGCCGACACCTTCTGCGTGCCGCCCTGCTCCGCGCTGTGTTCGAAGACCTCGCTTTCGCTTGCGCTGCGGCGCAGGAACAGCGCGTAGACACCCAGCAGCGCCCCCACGCCAAAACCCACGCGCCAGCCCCAGGCTTCCATCGCGGGCTTGCCCAGCCAGGACGTCAGCAACGCCGCCAGCGCGGTCGCGGCCATGACGCCGATGGTCACGCTGACGAACACCGAACTCGACCACAGCCCGCGCCGCGCGGGCGGCGCGATTTCGGCAACATAGGTATAGGCCACGCCGGACTCGCCGCCATGCGCCAATCCCTGCATCAGGCGGCAAATGAAGAGCAATACCGAAGCCAGCACCCCGGCCTGCTCATAGGTGGGCAGCAGCGCGATTGCCAGGCTGGTCAGGGCCAGCAGGCACATGGTCAGAACCAGCGTGAACTTGCGGCCGTAGCGGTCGCCGATGCGGCCAAACAGCCAGCCGCCGATCGGCCGCGCCAGGAATCCGCCCGCGAACACGGCCAGCGTGGCCAGCAGCGCCGAACCGCGGTCGGACGGGTCGAACAGGTTCATGGCCAGATAGGCCGAGAACGTGCCGTACAAGGTCCAGTCGAACCATTCCAGGGCATTGCCCACGGCCGCCGCGCGCAGCGAAGCGTGGCGGCGTTGGCGGTCCTGTGTCTCCATCATTATTGTCGTCGTCATTTTTTTATCCGTGCTGGTCTTGGCCGAGGTGCCGCGCGAACCAATTGGCCGCGGCGCTGCTGGTGCGTTCGAAATGTTCCGTGTAGACCGAGTAATGGCCGCCGGGCAGCAGCAGCAACTCCTTGGGCTGATGCGCCGCGTTGAAAGCGTCCTGCTGCAGATCGGCAGGCGTCAGGCCGTCGCCGGTGGCGACGATCATAAGGAGCGGCGTAGGCGCGATGCGGCGCACGTACATGCCGGGCTCATAGGCGCGGGCCAATTCCAGCGACCGCAACGTGACCTCATTGACCCAGCTTGGGCAGCGGCGCGCTTCGCCCGTCATATAGTTGTAGGAGTCCGGGCCCGGATAGGCGACTGGCGCGTCGGGATCGGCATCGACCATGCGCAGCATCGCAGGCGGCTGGCCCGCGTCGCGTGCCTCGCGGTCGGCTTCGAACGCGGCCTGCAGCGCCTGCGCCTTGTCGTAGCGCACGCGCCGTTGGGCCGCGGAGAAACCGCTGGTGGTCGGAACCTGGCTGACCACGCACTTGACGCGGCGGTCGATGGCGGCCACCGTCAGCGCGTGGCCGCCGCTGTAGCTGCTGCCCCAGATGCCGATGCGCTCGCGGTCGACTTCCGGACGTTGGCGCAGATAGGAAATTGCCGAACGGAAATCCTGGATCTGCCGCTGCGGATCGATCTCCTGGCGCGGCATGCCCTCGCTGCGGCCGAGATTGCGGAAGTCGAAGGTCAGCGCGGCCAGGCCCCGGGCCACCACAGCGGCCGCGTACTCTTCCAGGTCGCCGCCGGCGACCATGGACCAGCCGTGCGCGAGCGCGACCGCGCCGACCGGGCCGCTGGCCTGCTCGGGCCGGTAGAAGGTACCGCGCACCAGATCCCCTTCGACCAGGAATTCAATCGGTTCTGCCGATCCTTTTGGACCTGATCGTTCTGGCATAGATGAACTCATGCCTGTCTCCTTATCGCTCATCAATGAGCTAAGCTTGTGTGAACAGGTCGAATTCTGCCCATCGGGCCTGGCGCGAACAAGCGCTATTATTCAAGCCATCAATCGTTAATCCCGATTGATATAAGAGCGACTACTACGCGCACGGAAGGTGCCCCGGAGCCATGGATCTACGCCAATTCGATTGTTTTCTGGCCGTTGCGGACAAGCTGCATTTCGGCCGCGCGGCGGAAGCGCTGCACATGAGCCAGTCATCCGTATCGGAAGCGGTCAAGGCGTTGGAAAAGACGCTGGGCGCCCCCTTGTTCGAGCGCAGCAGCCGCCGCGTCGCGCTTACGCCGTTGGGCGAAACCCTGAAGCTGGGCGCGGGACCGGCTGTGGTCATGCTGAAAGCCGCGCTGGACGACTGCAAGCGCCAGGCCGCGGGCAAGCCGCGCCATCTGCGCATCGGCTTCCTGGGCGGCGGTTTCTACGAGCTATACCGCCCGCTGGTCTCGGAATTCAAGGCCGCGCATCCCAACGTGGAGCTGGAGTTCGTGGAACTGACCTACGTCACCCACTACGCGGCGGTGGCCGACGGCTCGGTCGACATTGCGTTCTGCCGTTTGCCGCTGGGCGCGGACGGCCTGTGCCATGGGCCCATCGTGTTGCGGGACCAGCGCATGCTGTGCGTCCCGCTTGATCACCCGTTTGCCGCGGCGACCCTGCTGGACCCCGAGCTGCTGGCCGAGGAACGGCTGGTGCGCATGGTGCCGGGATCGGTCAACCAGGAATGGCAGGACTACCACTTTCCGCGCCACACGCCCAAGGGCAAGCCCATCGGCGACGGCCCGGTGGTGCGCACGATCCGCGAGGGCATCGCGGCCGTGAACACGCGCGAAGGCCTGCTGATGCTGACCAAGCGCGCCGCCAGTTATTACGCGACGCCCGAGATCGCATTCGTCGAGATCGACCTGCCCGCCATGCCTTCTGCCCTGGTCAGGCGGGTGGACGACCACCGGCCCATTCTCCAGGAACTGGAAGCCTTGCTGCTGCGCATCGCCGAGCGGCATGGCGTGGCGGCTTGATCCGGGCCGCGAGGCCCGGGCCTCCGCTTATATCGAAGCGGATCAGCGCTGCGAATCCAGGACTTCGTTGTTCTTCACCACTTCCTGCGCCTTGGAGTAGCTTTCGATCAACAGCTGGTAGGCCGGGAACACCTTGGTGTAGACCTCGGCCCACTGCATGGCGTCTTCGCGGTTCCAGGTCTTCTGCAGTTCCGAGGCCACGGCGGCAGTGTCCATCGGCACCACGCCGGCCTGCACCACGCGCGCCAGCGTGATTTCCTGGGCCATCTTGGTGTACGTGCCAGAGGCGTCGATCACCGCGAACACCTTGTAGCCGTCGGCGACGGCGCTGATGGCCGGGAACGCCATGCACACGCTGGTGATGGTGCCGGCGATGATGAGCGTCTTGCGCCCGGTGGCCTTCACGGCGGCAACGAATTCGGGGTTGTCCCAGGCGTTGATCTCGCCCTTGCGCGCAATGTATTGCGCATGCGGGGCGTTGGCGTGGATCTCGGGAATCAGCGGACCATTCGGGCCTTGCGGCACGGAAGCCGTGGTGATGACGGGCATCTTGGCCAGCGTGGCCATCGACGCCAAGGCGCCAGCGCGGGCACGCAGCTCCGGCATGGGCATGTCGCCCACGGTCTGGAACAGGCCGCTCTGATGATCGATCAGCAGCATGACGGCGTCGTCGGCGTCGATAACAGGACGTTGGCCGTTGAAGTTGGCGGGTGCGGACATGGTGTACTCCTAATTTGGAAGGTCGACGGCTTGTGGCCGAATCAGAAGCCTTATGGCTGCACAAATATTAAAAATAGAACAAAATTGTCGGAAGACCGATTTTTTGCTTTCAGCGTTCTATTTTTTGAACCAAAGGGATGCCCATGCAGGATCTCAACGACCTTTTCTATTTCGTGCAGACCGTCGAGCACCAGGGCTTTGCCCCCGCGGGACGTGCGCTGGGCATGCCCAAGTCCCGCCTCAGCCGCAGGCTGGCCCTGCTGGAAGAGCGCCTCGGCGTGCGCCTCATCCAGCGCTCGACCCGGCATTTCATGGTCACGGACATAGGCCAGACCTACTACGAGCGCTGCAAGGCCATGCTGGCCGAAGCGGAAGCCGCGCAGGAAGTGATCGACGCGGCCCAGGTCGAGCCGCGCGGCGTGGTCAAGCTGACCTGCCCGATCGCCCTGCTGCATACCCATGTGGGCGGCATGCTCGCCGACTTCATGATCAAGTACCCGCGCGTGGTCATACAGTTGGAGGCCACCAACCGCCGGGTCGACGTGCTGGGTGAAGCCGTGGACGTGGCGATCCGCGTGCGCCCGCCTCCGCTGGAAGACAGCGAACTGGTCATGCGCGTGCTGTCGGACCGCGGCCAGAGCCTGGTCGCCAGCCCGGGCCTGACGGCCCAATGCGGCCAGCCCGCAACCCCGGACGACCTGGGCGCCTGGCCCAGCCTGGCGCTGGGCTCGCCCAACCAGGCCTATCGCCTGGAGCTGTACAAGCAGGACGGCCAGCAGGCCACCGTCTCGCTTGCCCCCAGGATGATCACCACCGACATGATCGCCTTGCGCAACGCGGCGGTGGCCGGCGTGGGCGTCGTGCAACTGCCCACCATGATGGTGCGCGAACAGCTGCAGGCGGGACAGCTGGTCCGGCTGCTGCCTGACTGGGCCCCGCGCCGCGAGTTGATACACGCGGTGTTCCCGTCGCGGCGCGGCCTGCTGTCGTCGGTCAGGGCCTTGGTGGATTATCTGGCGGAGCGCTTCGGGAAGTTGCAGGAAGACTAGCCCAGCGTTCCGTTTTCAGGACAGCCAGGGCTAAAAATGGCGACTACCGACGCCATTGTCCTTAATCTATCTTGCCGCCTGGTCACTTCTACCGCTGTCGACGCTTGCACGCGTCGGCTGCAGCCCAGGCAACTTGAACTTCCACAGACTCGCAATCCTCCCGCTGGCCGCGCTGGCAATCGGCGCCGCGCAGGCCGCCGGGTCCGCGCTGCCGCCCATCGATCCCTGGCGTTATACCGAGGACTACAGCTACCTGGACGACCCGGCCAAGCGCACGGGCGCCTGGGGCGAAGCCGGCAAGTGGATCCGGCTGGGCGATTCCTCCGCGCTGACCCTGGGCGCCGAGCTGCGCGCCCGCTATGAGCGCTACCGCAACAACGAATTCGGCGACGCGGCCGTACCCGACGAGGGTTACCATCTGTACCGTTTCCTGCCCTATGCCGACCTGCGGCTGGGCCGGCAGGTGCGCGCCTTCGGCCAGTTGAACCTGACCCATGCCGAACGCGACACCGGCTCCATCGGACCGCCCGACGACACCGGCAGCGACGTGCTGCAGGCTTTCGTCGACGTCTCCCTTGCCGGCGCTGCGGGCACCTGGACCGCGCGCGCGGGCCGCCAGGTCATGGCCTATGGCAGCGAACGGCTGATCTCGGCGCGCTACGGTCCCAACGTGCTGCGCTCGTTCGACGGCGGCGCGCTCAGTTGGCAGAGCCAGGAACTGCGCGTGGACGGTTTCCTGGTGCGCCCGGTGCGCAACGATCCGGACGATTTCAGCGACCGCGCCGACTCCCAGCGCCGGCTCGGCGGCCTCTACGGCACCTGGTCCGCGCCCGGCGGCCTGGGCGACACCGGCCTGGATGCCTACCTGCTGTCGCTGTCCAGCGACTCGGCCACCTACAACCAGGGCAGCGGCCCCGAAACCCGCAACGCGCTGGGCGCGCGCTACTTCGGCCAGCACGCCTCCTGGCGCTGGGACCTGGAAGCGGTCTACCAATACGGCAGCTTCGCCGGCGCGCCGGCGCGCGCCTGGTCGCTCGCCAGCGACGTGAGCTACACCTTCCGCGGCACGCCATTGCAGCCGCGCGTAGGCCTGAAGGCCAACATCATCAGCGGCGACCGCAATCCGGACGATCCCAAGCTCCAGACCTTTGCCGTCTTCTTCCCCAAGGGCAAGTACTTCGGCGAAGCGGGCCTGATCGGCCCTTCCAACCTGATCAACTTGCATCCCTCGCTCACGCTGGACCTGGGCTCCGGCTGGACGTTGGGAACCGCGGCGGTCTTCTATTGGCGTCAAAGCCTGCAGGACGGCGTGTACGGCGTGGCCGGCAAACTGCTGCGCCCGGCCGGCGCCAGCCGCGCCCGCTACATCGGCACGCAGGCCGACGTGGTGCTGGGCTGGGAAGTGTCGCGCCACCTGAGTTTCGAAGCCGCCTACTCGGTGTTCCGGCCCGGAAGCTTCATCCGCGACACCGGCCGCGCCGAAACCGTCCATTTTTTTGGCCTGGAAGCGCTATGGCGCTACTGAACCCCCTCGATGACCGGAGACGACACATGAAAAGAACCACGGCGCTTGTCCTCGCATTGGCAGCCGCGCTGCCCTGCGCCGCCCACAGCCGCGACGCCGACCTGGTGCTGCGCAATGGCCAGATCATCACCATGGACCCCGCGGCGCCGCGCGCAACAGCCCTGGCGATCCAGGGCGAACGCATCGTGGCGGTGGGCGGGGACGGCGATGTCGAGCAACACGTCGGACCGGCCACGCGCCAGTTGGACCTGCAGGGCCGCACGGTGATACCCGGCCTCATCGACACGCATATCCACGCCATCCGCGGCGGCCAGACCTATGCGTTCGAAACCTACTGGTACGACGCGCCCAGCCTGGCAGACGCGCTGGGTCGGTTAACCCGCGACGCCGCGCAACGCCCGCGCGACCATTGGGTCGCGGTGGTCGGATCCTGGCATCCGCGGCAATTTCGCGAGCGCCGCGCGCCCACCCGCGCCGACCTGGACCAGGCGGTCCCCGGGCATCCCGCCTATGTCCAATACCTGTACGACTACGCCCTGCTCAACAGCCGCGGCATCGAAGCCCTGGGCCTGGACGGCCCGCAGCCGCCGGAACTGCACGGCATCACGGTCGAGCGCGACGCGCAGGGCCGCGCCACCGGCAGGCTGCTGGGCGGCATCGGCCCGTTCAACGCGCTGTTCGCCCGCCTGAGCCATACCGCCGACCGCCCCGCCGGGCTGCAAGCCTTTCTGCGCGCCATGAACGCGCGCGGGCTGACGGGCTTCATCGATCCGTCGGCCGGCGGCGCTGAAGCCTACGAGCCGCTTTACGCGCTGCGCGACCGCGGCGAACTCACCGTGCGCGCGGGCTACCGGATCTCGGCCATGCGCGCGGGCGGCGAGGCGCAATGGTTCCGCGACATCATGGCCTTCCGCCCGCCGCGCCATGATGACGGCAAACTCGCGTTCCTGGGGTTGGGTGAAAACCTGGTGTCCGCCATGAACGACGGCGTGCGCATGGGCCCGGGATTCAACCCGCCCGCCGAAGCGCGCCAGGAACTCGCCCGCATCGCCCGCTACGCGGCCGAACGCCGCATCCCGCTGGAGATCCACGCCTACACCGACGACGCCGCCAGCGCCATCCTCGATGTGTTCGAGGAAGTCGGCCGCGACCACGACCTGCGTCCGCTGCGCTGGTCCATCGCCCACCTGAACACCGGCTCGCGCCGCACGCTCGAACGTATGGCGCGCCTGGGGCTGGCCTATACGGTGCAGATGGGTCCGTACTTCGAGGGCGAGGCGATACGCGAGGCCAATCCCAAGGGAGCGGAGCAGGATTCGCCGCCGGTGCGCACGGCGCTGAACCTGGGTCTGCCGGTCGCGGGCGGCACCGATTCGACCCGCATCGGCGTGGCTGGCGTCTGGCAGGCCGTGGAGTACCACGTGCAGGGACGCGCCATCGGCGCCACCGTGCTGCGCGAGCCCGGCGCCTTGCTCACGCGGGAGGAAGCGCTGGCGCTCTACACGCGCCAGGCAGCCTGGCTGGCATTCGACGAAGACGACCGCGGGCAACTGAACGCCGGCAAGCTGGCCGACCTGGCGGTGCTGGACCAGCCCTACCTGACGATGCCGGCGGACCAGATCCACGCCATCAATTCGGTGCTCACGCTGCTGGGCGGCAAGCCGGTGCATGATGCCGGGGTGTTGCCGGCGGCGCCTGCCAAGGCGGTCCAATAAAAAATTGCGGCCCCGCACTGGGCGGGGCCGCAGCGCATCACGCTCAGAACGAGTGGCTGATCCCGACCTGGAAGCCCTTCGAGTTCGCGCCCGGCACGCCTTCCGGCGCGACGTCCCCGGTCACGAAGGCGGCATTGCCCTCGTTCTTGATGAAGGACGCCGCCGTGTACAGCACCGTGCGCTTGCTGAGCGCGTAGGTGTAGCCCAGCGCAAACTGCTGGGCGTCGTCGCCTTCGTACTGTCCGCTCTGGGTGGAACGGGAGTACGACAGCTTCACGTGGCCGCCACCCACAGGCACCGACGCGCCCGCCAGGGCCACGTGCTGCTTGTCCGACCCGATCTTCTGCTGCAGGTAGTTGGCAAACAGCTTCACCACGCGGAAGTCATAGCTGGCGCCCAGGGTCGCGGTTTCGTAGTGCTCGCCGCTGCCCATCGACGTCCTGCCGTATGCGGCGGCGACATTGAGCGGACCGGACTGATAGCCCAGCCGCCCGCCGGCATAGTCGGCGCCGCGCAGGTCTTCTTCGCGCGCATAGTTCAGGTGTCCGTATATCCCGCCGAGTTTCTTCGGCAGGAAGTACGCCACCATGTTGCTGGCGCGCGAGAGCGTGGTGGCGCCCTCCATCCCCAAGGGCCAGCCCTTGATGATGTTGCTGCTGCCGCCCACGCCCACGGTGCCGAAGGGCGAGAACGAGGACACGTTCCAGAACGCCGCGGTGTAGTCCCGCCCCAGCCGCAGTTCGCCGTAGCGCTCGTTGCTCAAGCTGATGGTCGAACGCCGTGTCCAGTTCAGGCCTTGCGGCCCGCCACTATTCGGCAGGATGGGCGCCTCCAGCCAGAACCCCACCGAGTTGCCGTTGCCCAGATTCTCGGTGCCGCGCATGCCGATGCGGCTGGGCAGCATGTAGCCGCCCTGGTCCATGCCGATCTTGGACGTGCTGCCCGCGGTGGCGCTGGTCACGTTCAGGTCGATGTGGCCGAACAGGGTCAGCGACGACGATTGCGCAAGCGCCGGTCCCGCCAGCGCACAGGCTCCCAACAGCCCGATTCTTCTGATTATTGACATATTCCCCCCAGTTCCCCCGACTCAATTGCCGACGCGTATGCCGGCGCCGCGGATCAGGCTGCCGGTGCTTTCCATTTCCCGGCCGATCAGCTCGGCGAATTGCTGCTGCGGCATGGGCGCGGGCTCGGCCCCCAGGTTGTCGAAGCGCTCGCGCGTGGCGTCCGAGCGCAGCGCCTGTTCGGTGCCGGCATGCAGCTTGGCCAGGACCGCCGGCGGCGTCGCGGCCGGCACGAACATGGCCACCCAGAACAGCTGGTCCACGTCGCGGTAGCCAGCCTCTGCTGTCGTAGGCACGTCCGGCAACGCGGGCGAACGGTGGTCGGCGCTGATCGCCAGCGCGGTCAGCTTGCCAGCCTTGACCATGGGCAGCGCCAACGGCAATGGCAGGAAGAACCAGTCGACCCGGCCGGCGATCACGTCGTTGACCGCCTCCGGCGTGCCGCGGTACGGCACGTGGATAGCCTGGATGCCTGTCGCGGCCCTGAACTTTTCGCCCGCGATGTGCGCGCCGCTGCCGCTGCCGGACGAGCCGTAGGTATATTGGTCGGGTTCGGCGCGGGCGCGCTCCACCAGGTCCTTCAGCGACTTGAAGTTGCGCGCGTTCGACGCCACGATCACGTTCGGCATCGAGGCCAGCATGGTCACGGGCGTGAAGTCCTTGAGGGTGTCGTATTTGAGGTTGGCGTAGAGCGACTGGTTGGCCACGTGGGCAGCGGAGTGCACCAGCACCGTGTAGCCATCGGCCGCGGCGCCCGCCACCATGGTGGCGCCCAGCACGCCGCCTGCGCCCGGCCGGTTCTCCACCACCACCGGCTGGCCGAGTTTCTTCTCCAGCTGTTCCGCCACCGTCCTGCCGATGACATCGGTGGTCGACCCCGCCGTGAACGGCACTACCATCCTGATGGGGCGTGCCGGATAGTCCGGCTGGGCCTGCAGCGTGGCGCTAAGCCCCACGACGCCGGCCAGGGCCGTCGCGTATTGAAGAAAATGTCTGCGGTGCAGTGTCATGGTTTGTCTCCTTTTATGCTTCTGCTGCGCGAAAAAAAGCCGATCGCCCATGACGGACAGGCAATCGGCCGGATAAAGCGGGTCGCGGATCAGGGGGCGAGGACGGGCCGGTCCTGCGCGCCTTCCAGCACCTTGATGTAGGCCTCGCGGGCTTGCGCCAGCGGCACCACGGCGGCCGGACTGACCGGAAAGGACTGCAGGCTGCCGTCCTCGAAGCCGGGCAGCAGCTCGCGGAACACCGCGGCGCAGCGGGCCGAGTCCAGCTTCAGGCTGTCCACGCCGATCAGTTGGAGGTCGCGGCGGTAGAAGGCCTGGATGTCGAAGGGCACGTTGCGGTCAGGGGTGGAAATGACGATCTGCCGCCCGCCCACCTTCAACGATTCCAGCGCCGCGGCGAAGTACGGCGAGCCCACCGTGTTGTAGGCAATGTCTGCGCCCGTCTGGCTGGTCAGCTCCATGACACGCTGGGCGATCCCGTCGCGGCTGCCATCGATGACCGACACGCCTGAAACCGCATGGCCGACGTAGCCTTCGCCGCCGCGCTCCACCCCGACCACCCGGGCGCCGGCGCGGCTGGCCAGCTGGATGGCGGCCTGCCCGACCTTGCCGTTCGAGCCGAACACCACCACCGTCTGGCCCGGGCCAGACAGGCCGGCGCGGCGCAGCCCTTCATAGGCGGTGACAAACGGCACGCCCGCCATGGCGGCGCTGGCCGCGGCGATGTGGGCAGGCCTGCGCACCAAGGCGGCCACGGGCAGCACCAGGTAGCGCGCGTGGGTCCCGTCGCGCGTAATGCCCAGGTCGCCGCCCGTGCCCCACACCTCCTGCCCCATCCATTCCGCGGGGCCGGCTATCACCTTGCCCGCGTAGTCGCGTCCGGGCGTGCGCGGCCAGATCGCGTAAGGCATCATGCCCATCGCCGCCTTGACGTCGCTGGGATTGATCCCGGCCGCGCTGACTTCGACCACGGCATGGCCTTCCGGCGCCTGCGGCACGGAGATGTCGACCAGGGCCGGCCGCAGCTCGGCGACGGTGGAAACGCGTTCGATCACGCGCAGGGCTTGGGTTTTCTTGCTCATGTCTGTCTCTGGTTCTGGTTGTTGCGGGCAAAGGCTGCCCAAGGCGCGGCAGGCCGCGCCGGGATTGAGGTCGAAAGCGGGGAAAGCCGGATCAGGAAAGCGGCGGCTTGGGCATGCGCGTTTCGCCCGGCTCGAGCTTGAGCTCCACGTCCAGGCGGTAGGTGCCGTCGCCCGTCGCTTCGAACTTCCGCAGCAGCGACCCCACCGCGCCGAATGCCGCATCGCTATACGCGTAGGCGTCGTTGGCGTCGAAGATCTGGGTGGTCAACACTTTGTGGCCGGGCGCCGAGGCGATGAAGTGCAGGTGCGCGGGCCGCATGTGGTTGCGCTGCTGCAGCGCCAGCAGGTCGCCGCAGGGGCCGTCGATGGGCACGCCGTAGCCGGCGGGCTTGACGCTGTCGAACCAGAAGCGGCCGTCCGCGTCAGTCATAAACACGGCCCGCAGGTTCATGTCTTCCTGCTCGGGATCCTGGTTTTCGTACAGGCCGCTGGGCGCGGCCTGCCAGGTTTCCAGGCGCGCGCCGGCCAGCGGCTGGCCATCCAGCGTGCAGATGCGCCCCGTCACCAGCAGCCGATCGCCAGTCGTATCCTCGGTGGCGATCTTGGAACCGTTTTCGAGTACGGGCTGGTTGGCGCGCCAGAACGGCCCGATCAGCGCGGGCTCCGTGCCGCCGGCCTCCAGCACGCCCTCGGCGTCCATCAACAGGACCAGCGTGGCCACGCCCAGGATGTCGGCCAGCAGGATGCCTTCGTGCCGCAGCGGATTGGTGGCCTGGCCCACTCGCACCATGAAGTCCAGGCCCTGGTGCAGTTCCTCGTAGCTCAGTTTCACGTCCGCCGCAAACGCGTGCAGGTGGCGGATCAGGGAATCAAGAACCTCGCGGGTGCGCGGATCCGTGGCCTGGTTGGCCGCAAGAACGGCTTGCAGCAATGCTTGCGGCGTGGCGGGTATGGCGCGCTGTTCGCCGGCGGCGCGCGTGTCCGCGCAGGAATTGGCATGACTCATAAACATTCAACCCTGTAGTCTGACTAATGAAATTTGCGTGCCGCGCTTCAGTCGGCGCTTATTCCCGCCTGGGCCGCCACGGCAGCCCATTGCGGGACCTCCTGCGCCACCCTGGCCTTCAGCGCCGCTGAAGAACTGGCGATGACGCGAAATCCGAGCCCGTCGAGCTGCCTGCGCACCGGCTCCTTGCCCAGCGCTTCGGCCACCGCCTTGTTGATGCGTTCGACCGTGGCGGCCGGCGTGCCCGCCGGGGCGAACAGCGCCTGCATGGTTTCCGAGCGGAAATCGGCGAAGCCGGCTTGCGCGATCGTCGGCACGCCGGAAAGCGCCGGCCAGCGCTCTTCCCCGCCCACGGCCAAGGCCCTGAGCCGGCCGTCGGCGAGAAACGCCTGCGCCGCAGGCAGCGCGGCAAAGGCGCAGTCGACCTGGCCTCCCAGCGCCGCCAGCACTGCGGGCGCCGCGCCCGAGTACGGGACGTGCAAAGCCTTGACACCCGCGCGCCGCCACAGCAGTTCGGCTGCCAGATGCACGCTGTTGCCGTTGCCCGGCGTGGCGTACGTGAGCGTGCCGGGATCCCGGGCGGCAGCGTCCAGCAGATCCTTGAGCGTGGCCAGGCGGCTTTCGGCGCGGACCACGATGACGTCCGGGGAGCTCACCGCCAGGCTCACCGGCGCGAAGTCGCGCACCGGATCGTAGGCGGGCCGTTCTGCGGCGATGGCAGGATTCGTGACGAACGAGGACGACACCAGCAGCAGCGTGCCGCCGTCCGCCTGCGCCCGGGCGACCGAGGCCACGCCGATATTGCCGCCTGCGCCTGGGCGGTTCTCCACGATCACGCTCTGCCCCAGATAGGCCGGCAGCTGCGCGGCCAGCAGGCGCGCGACGATGTCCGTGGAGCCTCCGGGGGCGAACGGCACCACCAGGCGCATTGGCGTGCGCGAACTCCTGCCGAAGAACGGAACGAGCTGCTTGGCCTGGCCCATCGCAGGCGCCGCGCAAAGCGCGCCCGTACAGGCGACGGCCCGCAACACGCGTCTTCTTGCAATCAGCCGGGATACGCCATAGTCATCGCTCATCCCATGTCTCCTCTATTGTTCTCTTTGCTATCGATGGCGCCGCACCTGGCCGGCGCAGGCCATCGTCCGGCATCAGCTTTCCGCTTTCTCTTTCAGGAAGCCGTCGGTGCCGTAGACCAGGCCCGTGTTCTCGGCGGCGCGCACCACGTCGGGATGCCAGGCGATGCGCCCGCATTCCTCGTCGGTGCCGCCGACGACGGAATAGACGACCAGGGCATGCGGGTTGGGATTGCGGAATCCGCGCATCACGCCGATGGGGCAGGAAATCACGTCCCACTGGTTCAGCATCACCGAGTGCTCGCCCTTCTCGCCCCAGATCACTTCCATCTGGCCGTTCAGAGGGCAGAAGACTTCCTCGGTCTTGTGCGCATGCAGGCTGGCGCCCTGCCCCACGGGAATTTCGATGAAGGTCACGCCAAAGCGGTGGTTGCCGGGGATGGCTGGCTCCACGCCTTTGTTCTCCAGCACGCCGCGGTTCATGATCTTGTAGATGTTCTTCTTCATGCCGGGCAGGCGGCTTTCGATGAAGGTCTCCCGGTAGGGCTCGACCTTGCCCCAGCGCGCGATGCGGGTGGCTTCCATTTCCTGAGCATTGATATCCATGTCATTCCTTTTTCTGATGAGCTTTAAAGAGAGGTGCTGCGGCTTTTCTCGCGGCTGATGCAAGTTAAAGCTCACCCCGACGCAGCGTCCACTACCATTTTCTTACCGCTCCCATATAATTTTGTTATGACTCAATCCGCCACATAGGGCTGCTACGGAAATGGATCTGCGGCAACTTCGCTACTTTGTCGTTCTGGCCAACCAGGGGCATTTCGGCCGCGCCGCAAGCGTCCTGCATGTGGCGCAGCCCGCGCTTACGCGCCAGATCCAGCTGCTGGAAGAAGAGCTCGGCGTCCAGCTCTTCGTGCGCCATTCGCGCGGCGCGTCGCCCACCGAAGAAGCCGCCTTCCTGCTGGAACGCGCTTCCTTCCTGCTGCGCTACGCCGAACAGCTCAAGCAGGACATGTCCGCCCTGCAACGCCATCCCAGCGGCCCCGTCGTCATCGGTCTTTCTCCCGGACTCGCAATGACGCTGGCCGTGCCCCTGACTCGCGCCGTGCAGGAACAGCTCCCCGAAGTCCGGCTGCGCTTCGTTCAAGCCTTCTCTCCCACGCTGCACGAAATGCTGCTCAAGGGCCAGGTGGACCTGGCCATGCTCAACGGTCCGGTTCCCGTCGCCAACCTGCTCACCTATCCCTTCCTGACCGAAGGCATGTGCCTCATCGGACCGCCCTCGCATCGCAAGGCCCGGCCCGCGCGGATCGGCGTGCGCGACCTGGCCGAGCTGCCGCTGGTGATGACCGGCCTGGCCAAGTCCGGCGTGCGGCTCGAGCTCGAGGCCCAGGCGGCGCACGCCGGGGTGCATCTGAATCCGGTGGTGGAAGTCGAAACCATGGAAGTCGCCAAGCGCCTCATAAAGGAAAAGGTCGGCGTGACCGTGCACTTCGCCGCAACCGTGCTGGAAGACATCGAGGCAGGCCGCCTGTCCGCCCAGCCCATCGACGGCCTCAGCCTGCGCCGCATCCTGGCCCACCCTTCGGATCGGCCGGCCTCGCGCGCCACCAAGGCGGCGGTCGAGATCCTGCGCCAGGTAGCGCGCGAGCTGGTGGCGACGAAGCGCTGGCCCCACGCCACGCTGGACTTCTGAACCCGCCCCCGCAGGTTGCGGCATTTTTATCATCGTCCCGCGTTCCAGACGCGGGACGCAGCGTACGGTTGCCGCGCCTTCCAAAAGACCCCGCGATCGGGCAGGCATGAACCGCCGCGGCGCGGCTCTCGGCATACACTGCTACGCGCCAAGCCTGTCCCGGACCCCGCCATGCACACGCTCAATCCATGATGTACCTACTGTGGTCGCTACCCGCCCTGGCCGTCATCGGCGCCATCGCCAGCGGACGCCTGAACACCACGGCCGCCGCCTTGCTGGGCCTGCTGGCCGCCGTGCCCATCGCCCTGTATGCGGCGCCCGCCTCCTTCACCACCGGCCAGCTCGGGGTGGCGCTGGAACGCGGCCTCTGGATAGGCGGGATCATCACGCCGTACATCCTGGGCGGGCTGCTGTTCTGGAACATGGCGGCACAAGGACGCGCGCCGCACGCGGCGGCGGACGGCGCAAACACCGCACTGGCCCATCCGCTGGCGCGCCGCCGGCTGCTGTTCTTTGCCTGTTTCCTGGTCGGCCCTTTCGCCGAAGCGGCCACCGGCTTCGGCGTGGGCATGCTGGGAACGGTGCTGCTGATCCGGCCTTTGAATTTGAAGCCGCGCGAAACCATGGTGTTCGCGCTGCTGAGCCAGACCCTGATCCCTTGGGGCGCCATGGGCAGCGGCACGCTGCTGGCGTCGGCCTATGCGCGCGTCCCGGCCACGGAGCTGGCGCTGTACGGCATGGCGCCGGTCGCCTTGCTGACGGTATTGTGGATGCTGCTGTACTGGCGCACCGCCAGGCGCGCAGGCTTGCGCGCTGAACCCGCGGAGCATGTGCGCGAAGCCGTCTGGATGATCGCGAGCCTGGCCGCCCTGAGCGCCGCGACAGCGCTATTGGGACCGGAAACCGCGCTGCTGTCGGCCTACGGCCCGCTCATCGTGCTGCGCTTCCTGCTGGATCGCCGGCCCGACCAGCCCCGGATGATGGCGGCGGCGCGCAAGGCGCTGCCCTATATCCTGATGATTGCTTGGCTGGTGGCCACGCGCTTGCTGCCAGGCTTGAACTGCGGCCTGGCCGGACTGGCTGCGTTCAAGCCGTTCCCGGACCTGCCCGGCTGGATGCCGCTGCTGCATGCCGGCAGTTGGCTGATCGTGGGCGCCGTGCTCATGGCCGCCATTGGCCGCCAGCGCGACCTGCTCGCGACGCAGGCGCGCGCGGCCTGGACCACGGGACGGCACGCGGTGTACTCCGTGTTCCTGTTCGCCATGATGGCCGAAGTCCTGGCCGGCGCCGGCATCTCGCAAGCGTATGCCGACGGCCTGTTCGCCAGCCTGAAGGACTGGACCATATTGATCACGCCGCTGCTGGCCGGCGTATTCGGCATCCTGGCCAACAGCGGCAACGCGCCCAACAGCCTCTTCATGCCTGCGCAACTGTCGCTGGCCTTGAATGCGGGCCTGAGCGTGCCGGCTGCGGCCGCGCTGCTGCATGTGTCGGGCACGTCGATGGGAATTTTTTCACCGGTGCGGATGTCGATCGCGGCTGGCCTGGCGCATGGCCGCGGCGAAGAGCGCGGCGTGTATGTGCAGTTGCTGCCCTACGCGCTGGCGGCGTTCGGACTGCTGCTGTGCCTGGCGGTGCTGGTGGTGCTGGCGGGGGCCTGATCGCTATCTGCGACCAGCCTGCGATACGGTACACGGCCCGCTTCAGGCGTTCGCGTACATCCGCAGGATCCCATGCCCGATGACTCCCTGGCTGAGCGCGTACTGGCTGAATGCCCCTAGCGGCATCGGCCTGCCATGGAAGTACCCTTGCGTGACCTGCGCGCCCAAGGCGCGCACCATGTCGTAGTCCTCCTGGCTCTCGATGCCTTCGGCCACCACCGTCATGTCCAGCGACCGCGCCATCTCGACGGTGCAGGCCAGGACATCCTGGGCATGGCGATGGCGGCGCGCCCGGGCGATCATGTCGCGATCGATCTTCAATTCGTCGAAAGGCGCGCACAGCAACCGGTCGAGCGAGGAGTCGCCGGTGCCGAAGTCGTCGATCGCGCAGCTGAAGCCGCGCAAGCGCAGTTGCGTGATGGCGCCCGCCAGCGCCCCGTTGGAGCGCGCGCCACCGTCCTCGGTGATCTCGATGACGATGCGGCTCGGATCCACGCCGGCGAATTCGGCCCGGTCGGCCACGTCCTGGGCCCAGCAGATGGAACTTGCGACGGCCGCGGGCACGTTGATGCTGATGACGCAATCGGGCCGGCCGCCCAGTTCGCGCTGCGCCTCGAAGGCGCGCGCCAACATGTAGTCGGTCAGCGATCCCAGCAAGCCCGCCGCCTCGAAAGCCGGCAGGAAAGCGGCCGGAGGAATCATCGCGCCGTCATCCGCGACCCAGCGCGCCAGCATTTCAGCGCCGCGCAGTTCGCCCGTCGACACGCAATGCTGTGGCTGGAAGTACGCAGCAATCTCGCGCTGCGCCAGGGCGCGGCGCAGACGTTCGGTGTCCAGGCCGGCCAGCGCGACGCCGCTGCTCTGCGCCGCGGCGCGCAACGTCGCCTCGCCATCGGCCAGCGCGGTCCGGGCCAGGGATTCGATCATCGAAATCAGGCAGGCCGCCTCCAGCGGCTTGCCCAGCGCGGCGATGATGGGCAGGCCGCGATTCCGGGCGTAGGTCGCCGCCGCCTGCAGGATCCGGGTCGGATGGCTGCTGGCGATCGCGATGCCGCCGCAACCGCCGGCATCGGCCAGCGCATCGATCATCTGCAGCCCGGTGCGGTCCGCCATGTCCAGATCGACAATGACCAGATCCCATTGCTGCTGCTGGATCGCCGCCACGGCCGACGCGCCGTCGTGCGCCGTCGCCACTTCAGGCACGCCGATCTTGCCCAGCATCCGCGCCAGCGCGGCACGTTGGAATTCGTCTTGGTCGACAACTAGGGCGGATTTGAGCATGATGGTCCCGGGGAACGAAGCGCCCATGGCGCGGCGCCGAGGCGCCTGCGGGCGGAAGGCCAGGCAGCGAACTGCCGACGAATTCATTGTTCCACCCGCCGCCGGGAACGGAAATCAGCCGAGTCCTATATTGCCGGTTCCGGCCTGTTTGGCTCTATCATGGCGTCACCCATTCCGGCGGAGCCAAACCCAGCATGGCCGCGCAGATCCAAGACGCCCCTGAGCCCGAGACCGCCGGCCGGCCGTCGCGCAGCGCCATCAGCATCCTGAACCGCTATCAACGGGCGCTGCTATATGTGGGCGGCGCCGTCACAACCTTGGTCCTGCTGACAGTCGCTGGCGTCATGCTGTTCGCGCAAGCCAAGGATTACGTCGCGGAACGCTATGCCGGCTTCGTGGTGCGCAAAGCGCTGTTGCAGACGGCGCTGGGCGTGCGCGAGGGCGCATTCCGCATCGGTCTTTCGCACGAGGAGTACGCCTGGCCCGCACGCGTGTCGTCCGCGGCCCCCGACCTGGTGCAGACTTTCGCGCGCCTGCAAGGGCGCATGGAATTCCAGCGCAACCGCAACTTTCCTCCGGTGGTGGCCCTGGCCGACATCGAACCCGGCCGGCCCGCCGCCGCCTACCTGCCCTATCTGCATCTGACCGACGAGATCAGCTATTCCGCTGCGGCCTACGCCAAGGCGCTTTCGGTCAGCGGCTTCTTCTACAGCCCCGACCGCGGCTTCCTCGGCGTGGGTCCCATGTCCGACACCGTGGATCCGCTGGCGCTGGTGGGCGCGAAAGACGTCGCGGAACTGATCCGGACGATCGCCCCCGACCTGGGCGACCTGGAATCGCCCGAGATCCAGCAGCGCCTGATGGCGGCAGGCGGACCGCGCTGGCTGCCGCCCGCCGTCGATCCCTTGACGCGCAAGCTGTCCCTGCGGCTGTACCAGGCCGCAAGCAGCCAGGGCCGCATATTCGCCATCTTTGTTGCCATCTATCCTGCCGATACGCTGAACGCCTATCTGACGACAACGCGCTACGAAGAGGCAGCCCTGATCGTCGACCAGGACGGGCGCCAGCTCCTGCCTGTGGCCATGGAAGAGCAAGACGCGAAGATCGCTGCCAGGATGCTGGACGCAACGCGATCGGATCCGGTCGCGCCGTCGGAGGTGCGTTACCGCGACGGCCTGTTCATCCTCGGCGACCAGGTTTCCGAATCCGGCTGGCGCCTGACCTACGCCTTTTCCTGGCGCACCATAGTCGCCGACCTATGGCCCAGGCTGGCCGGCTACGCGCTCGCGACGCTGCTGATGGTGACGTTCGTCTGGGCGGTACTGCTGCTGCTCGACCGCAAGGTCTTCAAGCCCGGCTATGCCCGCTCGCAGCGCATATTCGAAAGCGAGAACCTGAACCGCACCATGGTCGCCACCGCGCCCTCGGGCCTTGCGCTGCTGTCGCTGAACACGGGCGAAGTGCTGTTGCAGAACGAGGTCATGCAGGACTATGCCGCCAGCGCAGCGCCCGGCAGCCCGCCCTTGCATGCGCGTCTGCTCGCCCTGTATGGCGGCGCTTCGGACGCCGCCGGCTGGCACGCCGAGCTGGAACTGGCCCATCCGCGCATCGGCGGCAGCCACAGCGATCTGCTGGTGAACGCGGTGCGGACCAAGTACCAGGGCGTGGACGTGCTGCTGTGCAACTTCACCGACATCACGGCCCGCAAGCAACTTGAACAGAAACTGGACGAAGCCCGCGTCGCCGCCGACACGGCGAATCAGGCCAAATCCGCCTTCCTGGCCACCATGAGCCACGAAATCCGCACGCCGCTGAACGCCATCCTGGGCAATCTCGAACTGCTCGAGCGCTCTGGCCTGCAGCCTGCCCAGAGCGAGCGCCTGCGGGCGGTGACGTCCTCCTCGGCCACGCTGCTGGAGATCATCAACGACATTCTGGATTTCTCCAAGGTCGAATCCGGCCAGATGAGCGTCGAGTCGATTCCTTTCGACCTCGCGGAAGCCGCCCGGCAAGTCGTCGCCGTTTTCACGCCGGCCGCTCAAGCCAAGGGCCTGGAGCTGGATTGCAGCATAGACGACGGCTTGGCGCCCCGCTATCTGGGCGACCCCACGCGCATCCGCCAGATCATGTTCAACCTGGTCGGCAACGCCATCAAATTCACATCCCACGGCGATGTGCTTCTTGAGGTCTACCGCCAGGACGACGATGCGCCCGACACCCCTATCGTGATCGGCGTCAGCGACACGGGCATCGGCATGACCCCGGCGCAGCAAGCCGTGCTGTTCCGGCCGTTCACCCAGGCGGATTCCTCCATCGCCCGGCGCTACGGCGGCACGGGGCTGGGCCTGGCGCTATGCGGCCGGCTGGCCACGCTCATGCACGGCAGCATAGCCGTCACCAGCAAGCCGCAGGAAGGCAGCACCTTCCTCGTCACGCTCCCCTTGCCCCCCGCACCCGCCGAGGCCCCGGATGCTGCAGTTCCGGCGAGCACGGCGCCGCTGGAACCGGAGCAGCCGCTTGCCGCCCGCATCCTGGTGATCGATGACAACCCCGCCAACCGCGAGCTCATGAAAATACAGCTGGAGACCCTGGGCTATCAGGCGGACCTGGCGGCGGATGGCAGCGCGGCCTTGGCGCGCTTCATGGAACAGGCCTATGGCCTGGTCATCACCGACGTGAACATGCCCGGCATGGACGGCTATGCCTTGGCCCGCTGCCTGCGCGCGCAAGGCGCGCAAGTGCCCATCATCGCCTACACCGCCCACGTCGGCGCGCAGGAGCACCAGCAATGCCGCGACGCCGGCATCGACACGGTGCTGGTCAAACCCCTGCTGCTGGACAAGCTGGATGCCGCCATCCGGCGCCTGCTGCGCGGCGCCCCGGCGCCTGCCCCGCGCCCGCGCGCCCGGGACGAGATCGCACAAGGCCCGCTGCCTGCGCGAGTCCATGAGGCACTGACGCGGTCGCTGCATCAGTCGCTCGCAGCCATCCGCAAGGAACTCGCGGCGATCCGGACCGGCAATGCGCCCGCCGAGCCCGAGGCGGGAGCGCATCTGCACTCGCTGCGCGGGGCCTACGCCATGATTCACGAAACGGCGCTGGCAGACCGGTGCGCACAGATGGAAGACCTGGCGCGCAACCGGCGCACCGATGCCTTGGCTGAGGCCTTGGACGTGTTCGAACCCATGGCGCTGGCAGCCCTCGCAGGGCGCCACCCCCGCGACGCCGAAAAATAGGCTTAGTCCTATCCGAACCGGGCCTGCAATCGGACTCGGCTGCTTATCCGCCAGACCACGCGCCTCTACAGTCTGTCCTGCGCCGCCTCGCCGCGCCTGGCCGCCTCGCCAGCCTGGTCCCACCCTGTTCCATCATGAAGCCTCTGAATCTACGCGTCGTGGTCGCCGACGACCATCCCGCCGTGCGCGCCGGCGTGCAACACACGCTCGCATCCAGCAGCACCGTATCCGTGATCGGCGCGGCCCGCGACTCCACCGAGCTGATGGAGATGCTGAGCCGGCATCCGTGCGAGGTGCTGATCTCCGACTATTCCATGCCGGGCGGCCATTTCGGCGACGGCATCACCCTGTTCGGCCTGATCCGCCAGCGCTACCCCGGCCTGAAGATCGTCGTGCTGACCATGCTGGAAAGCCCCGGCATCGTGCATTCGCTATTGAACCTGGGCATTCCCGCCGTCCTCAGCAAGTCCGATTCGTTGAATCATCTGTTGCCCGCGATACATGGCGCCCATGCCAACGGCCGCTATCTTTCGCCGCGGATCGCCGATCTGGCCAATGCGCTGGACCGCGGCGACTATGGGATCCACATGCTGACCCGGCGCGAGCTGGAAGTGGTGCGCCTGTTCGTGTCCGGCCTGACAATCAACGAAATCGCCGAGCGCCTGCACCGCAGCAAGAAGACCATCAGTACGCAGAAAGGCACCGCCATGCTAAAGCTGGGGTTGGAGCGCGACATTGAACTGCTGCGCTACGGCATCGAATCGGGACTGGTCAGCGCCAATCCGTCGGGAAGCCCGGCAGGCGCAATGGACCAAGCGCCTGCATCGTCATAAGCCGGGGCAAGCGACCGGCCTCAACCCTGCGCGCCTTCCGCCGGCTCCTGCACTGGGGACGCGGAGTCCACGGCCAGCGTGGCTGTCAGGCCGTTCTCCATCGCATACCGGAACAGGTCGACCTCACGTTCGATGCCGAGCTTTTCCATGGCCTTGGCCTTCTGGGTGCTGATGGTCTTCTTGCTGCGATGCAGGCGCTCGGCGATTTCGTTGATCGTCAGGCCCGAGGCATACAGCCGCACGACCTCGGATTCGCGCTGGCTCAACACGCTTTCCGGATTGCGTCCACGCCGGTTCCAGTCTATGCCCTGGATTACCTTGTTGGCGCTGGGCGAATAGTACTTGCCGCCGGTATGCGCGGCGTGGATGGCGGGTATCAGGTGCGCCAGCGCGTCAGACTTGCTGACGATGCCGCCTATGCCCAGCGTGACCAGCGTGTGCAGGACCGCCGCGTTGTCCAGCATGGTCAGGACCACCAGCTTCAGTTGCGGATAGCGCCGTTGCAACAAGCCGAACAGCGATGCTCCATCGCCGAAATCGCCCGCGGGCATGGAGTAGTCGGATACCACCACGTCGCAGGGCGTACGGTCCAGCAATGCGACCAGCTCGGTGGAGTTGGCGGCCGCGCCCACCAGCGCAATCGTGGGCACTTCGGCCAGCGCGTGCTGTACGCCCGCGACCATGCCGGGATGGTCATCCGCCAGCATCACCTTGATCTTGAATTCGTCCATGTCCGACCCTCTGGTCCGGCGCGCTGCCGGGGCGCTGCATTGTATTCGCCCTAATGGCGTCAGCGAATATTGAAAGGCGGAGCCCGCCCGACCACGGCGGGCTCCGCCAGCCGCCGGCTAGTCGTAGGCCAGCATGACGACCGCCTTGGCGGGCCCGGCCGGCGGATGCGTCCGGCTTGCGGTCAAGGCCAGCGCGCCGCCGCCCGCGGGCAAATGGCAGGTCGTGGCCTGCTGCTTGCCCATGCCTGCGCAAGCCAGGGCATATGACGATGCGTCCAGATTGACGAGGCTGACGGTCGCGCTGCTGCGCTCGACGCGCGCGCCCTGGAACTGCATGGCGGCGCCTGCCGCCGTCGGCGCCAGCGTGCGCGTATATGAAGCTGCGGAAATGCCGCCGGTAAACGAGACCGTCCCTCCGGCGGCATGCGCCGCCAAGGGCATCACGCCCGCCGCCAACACGCTTGCCATGACCATACGAACAGAAATCCTCGCAGGATGCCTCATGTCAACTCCTCAACAAATGCGGCAAGGGCGCCGCATATTCTTCATTCATGACCGGATAACGACTGCCAGGTCTCGGAATTGAGAGCGCGGAGCCGCCGCCCCGGACGTGGCACAACAGTCTCTTGCGCGGCGGCAAGTCTGGAAGCGCGAAGCGTGGCCTGCAGGCCGCCTCGAAGCCGGCCTTGACGCCGGGCAAACAGGCGGTGCGGGCTTGAGCGGAACAGGCGGTTCGCTGCGGTGCGATGGAGTTGCGTTGCGAGCTCCGAGCCTGAGCCGGCGTAGCCGTCCGCGCCCTGCCCGCAGTCCTGTCCAGGGGCGAATTCATCAGCCGTGTCCTAGTTCGTAAGCCATTGATATAGGACGAATCCGAATACTGGAAAACAAATGCAAATATAGCCCTGAAAATGGATAGCAAGCGGGAATTTCATGGGATTCTTCGCTTCTGCATCGCGCGCGCCACACATCCGCGCGCGCAGTCCCAACCGATACACCGATATGCCGAATACCACCGCCACGGCCAGCCTTGGCGATCCTCAAAACCTGCTCAGCGCTGGTGCGCGACATGCCAGGGAACTCAGCCTCCTCGCCCGCTATCACTCCGTGATGCTGTTCGGAGGCGGCATCGTGCTGTCCGTCCTGATCGTGGTCGCGGCGTGCCTGGTGCTTTATCACTCCGCGCATGCCGCCATCTCCAGGCTGCACACGGAACTCGTCGCGCACCAGTCCCAGGTGGCGCTGGACCTCGAAGGCAAGCAGACGGCCATGCGGCGCGGCGTCATCCATGCGGAGCTGCTCTGGCAGGCGCGCCCCGCGCCCACGCCCGAAACCGAGGCGGCTTTCCGCGCTGGCGGCGGCCACGCGCGGCTGCAGGTCGGCGCGGGCCTGCCATCCATTCTGGCGGCCGGCAGCGTCACGGCCGCCGCGCCCCCGGCCAGCTACGCCCGCTACCTGGGCATGACGGAACTGCAGGCGTTCACCGCGACGGCCAGCGAGCGCGAAAGAAAGCTGCCGCTGACGGCTTACGGCTACAGTCCGGACCTGAGTTTCCTGGCCCTGATGCCCGCGCCCTCCACGCCCTATGCGCAGTTGCTCGAGCACCTGGGCGCGGCGGACACCGCCGGTCTCATCGGCCAACTGTCCTATGACCTCGGCATGCTGTCCGATCCCGCCGTGGCCAAACAATGGGAGACCAGCCGGCGCATCCTCTGGCAGCCGCCCGCAATCAATCCGCTGACGGGCCAAAACGTGATCAAGCTGGTCGAACCCGCGTTCGACGGGCCCCAGCCGTTCATGATCTTCGTCAGCGACTACCCCGTCAGCGCACTGGCAGCCCGCCTGGATGACATCCCCGCGGGCACCGCCGTGGCGCTGGTCGACGGCAATGGCGGCATCCTGCTCGAGTCCGACCGCGCGCAATCCGCCGCAGGCCTGGACACGCCCAGCCGGATCGCGCTGGCGTCGCATCCGTGGAAGCAGGCGGCGCAAGAACCCCTGACGCGCTATCAGGACGGCGTGTTCAGCGTCGGCGCGCGGTTGCTCGATACCGGTTGGACCCTGGTGTATGCCTATTCCTGGCGCACCGTCGCGGCTGCGCTTCTGCCCAGCCTCACGCTATACCTGACCGTAACCGTGCTGCTGCTCGGGACGCTCTGGGCGCTCTTGCTGTGGTTCAGCCGCAAGGCCCTGGCCCCCGTGTACCGCCGTTCGCAGCATGTGTTTGAAAGCGAGCACATGAACCGCTCCATCATCGCATCGGCGCAGTTCGGCGTGGGACTGGTGTCCTGCGCAAGCGGCGAGGCGCTGCTGCAAAACGCGATGATGCAGCGTTACGCTGCCCGCGCCGCGCCAGGCGTGTCGCTGCATGCCTTGCTGCGTGACTGCCACGCCCGCGGCGACCGCGAGGCCTGGCTGCAGCGCGACCGCGAACTTACCCTGACGCTGGACGATGGCCGCGAATGCGAACTGCTGGTCAACATCGTCAAGACCCGCTATCACGGCGATGACGTGCTGCTGTGCAGCTTCTCGGACGCCACGGCCCGCAAGGACATCGAAAAGAAGCGCGAGGACGCGCGCATCGCCGCGATCGATGCAGCGCGGGCAAAGTCCGTCTTCCTGGCCAGCATGAGCCACGAGATCCGGACTCCCCTGAGCCTGGTCCTGGGCCACCTGGAACTGCTGGACCGGGATCCGGCCGCCGCCGGCCAGGGCGGGCGTCTGCGCACCGTCCGCAACGCTTCGCGCGCACTGGTCGATCTCATCAACGACATTCTGGACGTGTCGCGCATGGAGTCGGGGCAGATGACGGTCGAGCGCATACCGTTCGACCTGCCGCAGCTTGTCGCCCAGGTCGTCGCGATGTTCAAGCCCGCCGCGCTCGCCAAGGGAGTGCAACTGTCCGCCACTGTCGGCAGCGAGGTGGCCCAGATCTATGCCGGCGACCCGACACGGATACGCCAGGTTCTGGTCAATCTGGTCGGCAATGCCCTCAAGTTCACCGACGCGGGCGCAGTGGAAATCACGGTCGAGCCTGCGCGCGACCCTGCGCTGGCGGATTCCATGCTCATGCGCGTGCGCGACACAGGCATCGGGATGACGCCCGAACAGGCGGATCGCGTGTTCACGCTGTACGCGCAGACCGACAGCTCGATAAACCGCCGCTACGGCGGCTCCGGACTGGGCCTGCCGATCAGCAAGAAGCTGGTGGAAATGATGGACGGCACGATCGCCGTCGCCTGCCCCGCCGACGGGGGCGCCACATTCACGGTGACGCTGCCCTTGCATCCCTGCGCGCAAACGCTGAACGCTGCGCCGTCCGCGGACGACCCCGCAACGCCTGCGCCCGACGCCCTGCCTCGGGACATCCGCGTGCTGGTGGTCGACGACCATCCGGCCAATCGCGAACTGATCCTGGACCAGCTGGCCGCCCTGGGCGTCGCGGCAGACGCGGCGGAAGGAGCGGCGGCGGCGATGCGCTGCGTGAAGATGCGCCGCTACGACATGGTGCTGACGGACATCTCCATGCCCGAGATCAACGGTTATGCGCTGGCGCAGTTCCTGCGCGAACGCGGCCCCAGGCTGCCGGTCGTCGCGGTCACGGCGCACGTGGAGCCGGACGAACTGCACAACAGTCAGGCGAACTTCGACGCGGTGCTGCTCAAGCCCATGTCGCTGCGTACGCTACGGCGCGTCATAAGCGAGCACATTCCGCGGGCGCGGCTGAACGAAGAACCCGCGGGGCTTGCCGAACCGGCGGCGTTGCCGCCGGATCCCGCCGTCCTGGCGGCGCTGGACTCCAGCCTGGGCTTCTCGCTGGCGGCCATCCGCGACGCGCTGGCGCGAGCGGACTTTCAAGGCGTGCGCGAACAATGCCATTCGATCCGCGGCGCGTTCGCCATGATAGGAAAGACCGCCGTGGCCGACCTCTGCATGCAGATGGGGCAGTATGCGGCAGCCCAGGACCGCGGCAAGCTCCATGAGCGCCTGGTAATTCTGGAGACCGCCGCACGCGCCGCCTTGCGCTGAATCCTGGGTGTTGCCAATTGTCCTTCGCAGCGCGGCCACGTATAACGTCGTCTTGGCCGCCTGCCCGGGACGACAGACCCGGCCGGCGTCGCGTCAACCCGCAACCAGGTGTCACCCCGCATGAAGGCATACTTCCACGACGACCAGAAACTGCACCATCCGCAGACCTATTTCTCGCGCGGCAAGATGCGCACGCCCCAGGAAGTGCCATCGCGCCTGGACGCGTTGGCCGAGGCCGCGCGCAAACTGGGCTTTGACGTGCAGGCGCCGCCCGACCAGGGCGCGGGCGCGATCTCGGCGGTCCACACGCTGGACTACCTGCGTTTCCTGCAAGGGGCGCACTCCGCCTGGAAGCAATTGCCCGACGATTGGGGCGACGAGGTCGTCTCCAACGTCTTCGTGCGCCAACCCAACGCCTTGCGCGGCGTGCTGGCCCAGGCCGCGCGTTACCTGGCCGACGGCAGCTGCCCGGTCGGCCAGCACACCTGGCACTCTGCCTACTGGTCGGCGCAATGCGCCATCGCCGGCGCCGATGCGCTGTTGGCGGGCGAGCGCCACGCCTACGCCATCTGCCGTCCGCCCGGACATCACGCGCGGCGCGACGCGGCCGGCGGCTTCTGCTACCTGAACAACGCCGCGATCGCCGCGCAGCGCCTGACCTCGCGCTTTCCGCGCGTGGCGATCCTGGACACCGACATGCACCACGGCCAGGGCATCCAGGAGATCTTCTACGAACGCAGCGACGTCCTGTACGTGTCCATCCACGGCGATCCCGAGAACTTCTATCCCGTCGTCGCGGGCTACGAGGACGAGCGCGGCGCCGGCCCGGGCTACGGCTACAACATCAACCTGCCCATGCCCCATGGCTCGCCGGAATCGGTGTTCTTCGACAAGCTGGGAGAGGCGCGCCGCGCCATCGAACTGTTCCAACCCGACGCCCTGGTGCTGTCGCTGGGCTTCGACATCTTCGAGAAGGACCCGCAGGCCATGGTCGCCGTCAGCGAAAACGGCTTCGAACGCCTGGGCCGGGAAGTCGGCGGCCTGGCGCTGCCCACCCTGATCGTGCAAGAGGGCGGCTATTACATCGAAGGCCTGGAATCGAACGCCTCGCGCTTCTTCGGCGGACTGGCTTCGGGCTGACCCCGCGCGCCGCCGGCGTCCCGCCGCGGACGCCGGCCGCAAGTCCGCTGCCGTGGCGCAAAAGCCGCGCTAGTGGTTTTCCCTAGAAATGGAAAAGCCCGGTTCACAAGCCGGGGCGCCTCCGGTACATTTCGTCCAGTGGCCTGACCACTGGGCCACTAGATATCCAGGCACCCTCGGTGATCGCCCGGGGGGCATGCAAGACAAAGCCCGGGCAGACCCATTACCCTCTACATCCCGACCATTCATCCAAACGCAACAATGACCTCTCTCCAGGCCGTCGCCTCCACCCGCCTCTACCGCATGATTGCCGACCAGATCGCCGCGCGCATCAAGGCGGGCGACTTCCCCGCGGGCGGGCGGCTGCCGGCAGAGCGCGAACTGGCTGAACAGTTGCAGGTCAGCCGCGCCTCGGTGCGCGAGGCGCTGATCGCGCTGGAAATCGAAGGCTATGTGGAAGTGCGCGTAGGCACGGGCGTGTTCGTGAACCCGGCGCGCGAAGACGGCCAGTACCTGTCGCCGCAGCAGGCACCGGTTGCCGCCAACGGCGTCGAAGCCACCGACATCGGCCCCTTCGACCTGCTGGAAACCCGTTTGCTGCTGGAACCCGAGTGCGCGGCCCTGGCGGCGCAGAAGGCATCGCCCGCCCAGATCGCGGCGATCCGCGCCGCGCACGAAGGCATGTCCCTGACCGAATCGCCCAGCGTGCACGACCGCGCCTTCCACAGCGCGATCGGCGCGGCCTGCGGCAACGCCGCCCTGGCGGCGGCAATTTCCCATATCTGGCACCTCAGCACGCTGAGTCCCGTATTCAACCGTCTTGAAGAGCACTTCGTGACCACCAAGGTGTGGAGCGAAGCCCAGCAGGAACACGAACGCATCCTCGCGGCCATTTCCGACCGCGATCCCATCCGCGCGCGCCACGCCATGCACGACCACCTGGTCGGCATCCTGGCCCGCCTGCGGGAAGACTTCGGCAGCGCTGGGATCCGATGATTTGATGAACGCCTGAACCCCGGCCTGAACGCCAGGCCCCTCCCCTTACCGACAGAACAAGCACCGCCGGCGCAGAACGCGCCGCCTGCGGCAAGGGGAGCGGCTTGCCCGCCGATACGCAAACAGCAGTTCCGCAGTACCCGTAAGTCCCATACCTAAAACACATCAAGGTGAAAACATGCAGCTGACCCGTACCGTGAAGCTTTTGAGCGCGGCGCTATTGGCGCTTGGCGCCCATGCCGCCCAGGCCAACAAGGCTGACAACTCCCTCAACATCGCGTTCGACGCGGCGCCCGCCACGCTGGACGCCTACAAGGAATCGGACCGTCCCGGCCTGGCGCTGGCGCGCATGGTGTTCTCGGGACTGCTGCAGAAGAACCAGGACACGGGCGAATTCGGTCCGGCCATCGCCACCGGCTACAAGTTCGTGGACGACACCACGATCGAACTGCCCATCCGCAGGGACGTAAAGTTCCATGACGGCTCGTTGCTCACCATCGACGACGTGCTGTACACCCTGAACCTGGTGTCATCCGAAGGCTACAAGGCGCGCTTCCAGAACCAGGTGGCCTGGATCGCCAAGGCCGAAAAGGCTTCCGACGATACCGTCCGCATCAAGATGAAGACGCCGTACCCGCTGGCGCTGGAAATGCTGTCGGAAAACCTGCCGATCTATCCGCGCAAGTACTACGAGGCCAACCAGTCCGACATGGGCGCCAAGCCCATCGGCACCGGCCCCTACCGCCTGGTGGAAAGCCAGCCCGGCAGCCGCTACGTGTACGAGCGCTTCGAGGACTACTTCGGCCCCAAGCCCGCCGTGCAGAAGCTGGTGGTGCGCGTGCTGCCGGACGCCAATACCCAATACGCCGAGATGTTGTCCGGCGGCCTGGACTGGATCTGGCGCGTACCGCCGGACGTGGCCAAGCGCATGGAAAAGCAGCCGGCCGTCACGGTCAAGAGCAGCAGCATCATGCGCATCAGCTACATCTCGCTGAACCCGCGCGCTGACGACGGCAAGTCGCCGCTGGCCAAGCAGGAAGTGCGCCAGGCCATCAACTACGCCATCGACCGCGAAGCCATCCGCAAGGCCCTGGTAGGCGGCGCCTCCAAGGTGATCAACGCGGCCTGCAACCCGGCGCAGTTCGGCTGCGCCGCCGACGTGCAGTCCTACAAGTTCGACCCCGCCCGCGCCAAGCAGCTGCTGGCCCAGGCCGGCTACCCCAACGGCGTGACGCTGGACCTGGTGATCTCTGCCCCGCCGCGCGCCATCCTGGACGCCGCCGCCGCGCAGATGGCGCAGGCCGGCATCAAGCTGAACCTGGTCGAACAGCAGTACGGCACCGCCATGACCAACTGGCGCGAAGGCAAGATCGCCATGCTGTCGTCCAACTGGGGCTCCTACGGCATCGCCGACGCGGCGCTGTCGACCAGCAACTTCTTCCGCGGCGGTCCGGACGACCAGGCGCGCAACCCGGAAGTCATCAAGTACCTGGAAACCGCCGACACCTCCGTGGACCGCGAGCTGCGCGCCAAGAACTACGCCGCCGCCCAGAAGATCGTGGCCGAACAGGCCTACTGGGTGCCGCTGTGGAACCACTCGCTCAACGCGGTGCAGTCCAAGGACCTGAACTTCTCGGTCGACGGCGACGAGTTCCCGCGTTTCTACAAGGCCCGCTGGAACTGACCGGCGCCGCCGGCGCGGCCCCGTTCCCACGCCCGGCCGGGCGGGAGCGGCGGCCTCTCCGGCGCATTCCGTCATAGGTAGCCCCATGATTGCATTCCTGTTCCGCCGCCTGATTGTGTCCGCGCTGCTGGTGGTGTTCGTCTCGCTGATCAGCTTCTCGCTGGTGTTCGCTTCCGGCAACCCGGCGGCGCGCCTGGCCGGTGAAGGCAGCGCCGCCGACGCGGCCCGCCTGGCGCAGCTGCACGGCTTCAACGACCCCATCCTGGTGCAGTACGGCCGCTGGCTGGCCGGCGTCGCCCGCGGCGACTTCGGCGACAGCCTGTACTTCAGCCGCCCGGTGGCCGAACTGCTGACCCAGCATTTCCCCGCCACCGCCAAGCTGGGCCTGGCCGCCATGCTGTTCGCGCTGCTGCTGGCGATACCGCTGGGCGTGATCGCCGGACTGCGCCGCGGCTCGCTGATCGACCGCGCCACCATGCTGCTGTCGGCCTGCGCCCAAGCCATGCCGCCGTTCTGCCTGGCCTTCCTGCTCATCATCCTTTTCAGCGTGCGCAACCAATGGCTGCCGGCCTCGGGTTTCGACAGCTGGAAGCACTACGTGATGCCGGTGACCGCGCTGGGCCTGTTCGCCATGCCGGCAATGCTGCGCCTGATGAAGTCCGAGATGGAAACCGTGCTGGCCACCGACTACATCCGGACTGCGCGGGCCATGGGCCTGGGCGGCCCGAGCGTGGTGCTCAAGTATGCGTTGCGCAACGCCCTGCGGCCGCTGGTGTCGCTGGCCGCGGCCCAGATGGGCACGCTGCTGGCCGGTTCCGTCGTCATCGAGACCGTGTTCGCCATCAACGGCGCGGGCCTCCTGGCCTGGACCTCGATCCTGCGCGGCGACTTTCCCACGATGCAGGCGCTGATCCTGATCTTCGCCCTGATCTACATCGTCCTGACCCTGGTCGCCGACCTGATCAACGGTTGGCTCGACCCCCGCGTGCGAGTTTCCTCATGAGCAGCGTCATCGCCTCCTCCTTTCCCGTCCGCTCGCGCGGCGCACGCGCGGCCCGCCTGGGCCGCAACCTGGGCCTGGCCGTGCTGGCGCTGCTGGTGCTGGCCGGCCTGCTGGGCCCCTACCTCGTCCCGCACGACCCGTACACGCAGGACCTGCTGGCGCGGCTGCAAGAGCCCGTCTGGGGCGAAGACGGCAGCTGGAACCATATCCTCGGCACCGACCAGCTGGGCCGCGACGTGCTGGCGCGCGCGCTGTACGGCGTGCGCGTGTCGGCGCTGATCGGCCTGTCGGTCGCGCTGATGGGCGGGCTGATCGGCACCACGCTGGGCGTGGCCGCCGGCTACTTCGGCGGCGCGGTGGATCGCGCCGTGTCCTTCCTGATCACCGCGCGCCTGGCGCTGCCCATCATCCTGGTGGCGCTGGCGGTGGTGTCGGTGGTGGGCGCCTCGCTCACCGTGGTGGTGCTGGTGCTGGGCCTGTTGCTGTGGGAACGCTATGCGCTGGTGGCCCGCACCATGGCGGCCGGCCTGCGCAACGCCGAGTTCGTCACGGCCTCGCGCCTGCAGGGCTGCACCCATCTGCAGATCATCTGGCGCGACATCCTGCCCAACCTGGTGGGCAACCTGCTCATCATCGGCACCGTGGACGCCGCCATGGCGATCACGCTGGAAGCGTCGCTGTCGTTCCTGGGCCTGGGCGTGCCGGCGCCGATGCCGTCGCTGGGCCTGATGATCGCCGAAGGCAAGGAGAACATGCTGTTCCAGCCCTCGCTGGTGGTGATCCCCAGCGTGGTGCTGTTCGTGCTGGTGTTGTGCGTGAACCGCGCGGGCGAATCGCTGCGTGCCGTGCAAATGAAGAAGGGCTGACCCCATGACCGATACCAGCCATCCCCTGCTGCGGGTCCAGGATCTGCACATCGACATCCAGACGCCCACCCACGTCAAGCACGTGGTGCGCGCGGTGGACTTCAGCCTGGAGCGCGGCAAGACACTGTGCATCGTGGGCGAATCGGGTTGCGGCAAATCGTTGACCGCGCTGGCGCTGCTGGACCTGCTGCCGGCGGCCGCGCGCCGCCGCGTGGCGAAGCTGGAGTTCGCCGGCCAGGACTTGGCGGCGCTCACGCCGGCCGAACTGGCGCAGCTGCGCGGCGCGCGCATCGCCATGATCTTCCAGGATCCGATGACCTCGCTGAACCCGGTGTTCCCCATCGGCACCCAGCTGGTCGACGTGCTGCGCCGGCACAAGCGTGTCAGCCGGCGCGCGGCCGAGGAGCGCGCCGAATACCTGCTGCGCCGCGTCGGCATCGCCAATCCCCGCGACCGCATGCGGCAGTACCCCTTTGAACTTTCGGGCGGACTGCGCCAGCGCGTCATGATCGCAATGGCGCTCATGTGCGGTCCCGAGCTGCTGATCGCCGACGAGCCCACCACCGCGCTGGACGTCACCGTGCAGGCCGAGCTGCTGGACCTGCTGCGCGACATCCAGGCCGAGTTCGGTCTGGGCATGGTGTTCATCTCCCATGACATGGGCCTGGTGGCGCGCATCGCCGACCATGTCATCGTCATGTACGCGGGCGACATCGTCGAAGGCGGCAGCGTGCGCGAAGTGCTGGAGCAACCCAGCCATCCCTATACCGCGATGCTGCTGAACTGCATCCCCCAGCCCGGACGCACCGCGCCGCGCGCCGACCTGCCCACCATCGCCGGCGCCGTCCCCTCGCTGGACACCGCCATCCGCGGCTGCGCCTTCCGCGAGCGCTGCCCGGCGGCCGAAGCCCGCTGTGCCCAGCCCTTCCCCGCGCGCGTGCAGGGCGGACACCGCTGCCTGTGCATCAAACCCGGCGCCTTGCGCCTAGGAGCCACGGCATGAGCAGCCCGACCGCCACTTCCGCCAGCATCAGCCTGAACGCGCTGTGCTTCCAGTATGGCCGCGCCGGCCTGTTCTCGCGCCGGCCCGCGCCGCGCATCCTGCATGACATCGACTTGCACGTGCCCGCCGGCCAGACCATCGGCCTGGTGGGCGAATCCGGCAGCGGCAAGTCCACCATCGCCAAGCTGATGCTGGGCCTGTTGGCGCCGACCCAGGGCCAGGCGCTGCTGGACGGCAAGCCGCTGGCCGCGATGCCGGCCCGCGCCCGCGCCCGCCGCATCCAGATGGTGTTTCAGGATCCGTATTCCTCGCTCAACCCGCGCCGCACCATCAGCGAGATACTGACCGCGCCGCTGCGCACGCATGGCATCGGCAATGCGGCCTCCCAGGCCGCGTCGGTGCGCCGCATGATGGACGCCGTGGGCCTGGTGCCGGCCTTCGCCGCGCGCTATCCGCGCGAGCTGTCCGGCGGCCAGCGCCAGCGCGTGGCCATCGCGCGCGCCCTGATGCTGGAGCCGCAGTTGCTGATCTGCGACGAACCCACTTCGGCGCTGGACGTATCGGTGCAGGCGCAGATCCTGAACCTTTTGATGGAGCTGCAGCGCGAACGCGGCCTGGGCTATCTGTTCATCAGCCACAACCTGGCCGTGGTGCAGCACATTGCCGACGAGATCGTGGTGCTGCAAGGCGGCCGCGTGGTCGAACGCGGTCCTGCCAGCCAGGTTTACTTCGAGCCGGTCCACCCGTACACGCGGCAGCTCATCGGCGCCACCCTGGCGGTACCGCAGGCGCAGGAGCTCGCGGCATGACCACACCCGCCACCCGCCACCTGCTGCTGGTCGGCAACGACCAGAAAGTCACCTGGGACGACGGCCAGATCCGTTTCCTGGCCCCGGGCAATGACAGCCTGTGCGTCTACGACGCCGGCGCGAATCCCGCCGCGCCGGAATTGGTCGCCACCTTGTCCCTGCCCAACTCCCTGTTCGGCCCGCCGGTCAACCTGGCCGTCACGCCCGACCAGCGCCTGGGCCTGATCGCGGATTCGATGGATTGGCCCGCGCGCGCCGACGGCGCCGGCTGGCAGCCCAAGCCGGGCCGCGGCCTGTACGTGATCGACCTGCAAGCCAGCCCGCCCGCCATTGTGCAGCGGCTGGAGGTCGGGTTGCAGCCCTCCGGCCTGTCCATCAACCGCGCCGGCACGCTGGCGCTGGTGGCCAACAAGGCCGGCCGCTCGGTGTCGGTGCTGCGCATCGCGGGCAAGCGCGCCGAGGTCTGCGGCGAAGTGGACGTAGGCACCCCTGTGGTGGCCGTTTCATTTTCCGCGGACGGCCGCCGCGCCTTCGTGGTCAAGACCGACAGCCATCGCCTGGGCGTGCTGCGCATCGACGAGAGCGGCGCGGCCCCCATCGTGACCCACGATCCGGCCGAGGACCTGACCACCGGCCTGGTGCCGTTCAACCTGGTGGTGTCGCCCGACGGCGCGCTGGCGCTGGTGGTGGACATGGGCAGCCCGACCGCGTCGGACGGCCACGCGGATTCGGTCAGCGTGGTGGACCTGCGCGCCGATCCGCCGCGCGTGATCGACCGCGTCATGGTCGAGGACGGCCCCGAAGGCATCGCCATCAGTCCCGACGGCCGCCATGCCGCGGTCGCCATCGTGCAAGGTTCCAACAACCCGTCCAGCGTCTGGTTCCACCACCCGCGCGGACAGATCGTATTGCTGCGCATCGACGGGCAGTCCGTGACCCGCGCCGGCGCCATCGAAGTCGGCGCGCTGCCCGAGGGCCTGGCCTTCAGCCCCGACAGCCGCTACCTCTATGTCGGCAATTTCCTCGATGCCGAAATGCAGGTTCTGGCCGTGGGCGACCACGGCCTGAGCGACACCGGCACCCGCATCGCCCTGCCCGGACGGCCCGCTTCGATGCGCGCCCAATCCTACTGACCCTACCCATCCCCCCTGCTCCCGGAGTTCCGCCATGACCACCGCTCCTCAAAAGAAACCGGCCCTGCTGGCCGCCGCCCTGCTCGCCCTCGCCGGCCTCGCGCCGTTGTCGGCCCACGCCCTGGATATCAAGCTCGGCCACGTGCTGGCGCCCAGCCACAGCTGGAACAAGGCCGCCGAAGGCTTTGCCGCCGAGGTCAAGGAAAAGACCGCCGGCCGCGTCAATTTCGTGCTGTTCCCCAGCGGCCAGCTGGGCAATGAAAAGACCATGCTCGAAGGCCTGCAGATCGGCAGCCAGGGCGCGGCCATCATCGGCTCGGGCTCGCTGCAGCCCATCGAACCCAAGTTCGGCGTGGTCGAGCTGCCCTATACCTGGTCGACCTCGCAACAGGCCTACAAGGCCTTCGACGGCGAACTGGGCGAGGCGCTGGCCAAGCTGGCCGACAAGAAGAACCTGACCATCATCTCGTGGTGGGAAAACGGCTTTCGCCACGTCACCAACAACCGCGGCGCGGTGGCCAAACCCGCCGACCTGGCCGGCCTGAAGACCCGCGTCACGCCCGACAAGATGCGCCTGGACACCTTTACCGCGCTGGGCGCCAACCCCGCGCCGCTGGCCTTCGGCGAACTGTATTCGGCCCTGCAGCAGAAGGTGTTCGACGCCCAGGAGAACCCGCTGTCCATCATCTACACCTCTTCCTTCTTCGAGGTGCAGAAGTACCTGTCGCTGACCGGCCACGTCTGGGGTCCGGCCAACCTGATCATCTCCAAGCCGGTGTGGAACCGCCTCTCGGCCGAGGACAAGAAGATCGTGCAGGCCGCCGCCGACAAGTGGCGCGACGCCCAGCGCCAGATGATCACCGACGGCGACCAGCAATACATCGCCCAGCTGAAGGACAAGGGCATGCAGGTCAACGAAGTCGACAAGGCCGCCTTCGCCGCCGCGGTGGAGCCGGTGTGGAAAACCTACTCGGTCACCTACGGCCCCGAGCTGATGGCGCTGGTGCAGAAGTACCGCGAGGCCAAGTAATGCTCAACCGACTGTCCGCGATCCTGTCGGGCATCAGCAAGGCCTTCGCCGCCCTGGCGGTGGCCTTGCTGGCGATCCTGATCTCCTACGTGGTGTTCGCCCGCTTCGTCACCCACACCACGCCGCACTGGGCCGAGGAACTGCCGCGGCTGGTGCTGGTGTGGTCGGCCTTCATCGGCGGCGTCGTCTGCAGCCATGAGCGTTCGCACCTGATGGCCGGGCTGCTGCCGTTCGTGGTGCGCAATCCCCGGATCCTCAACGCCTTTGAACGCATCAACCAGGCGCTCATCATCGTCGGCCTGGCGGCGCTGGGTTATGCCGGCTGGCAGCTGGCCGAGCTGACCATGGACCAGACCCTGCCCGCGCTGGACGTGTCCGCCGGCACCGTCTACCTGGCGCTGCCTTTCGCCTGCGCCATCACCATCGTGGTGCACCTGGCGCAGCTGTTCTCTTCCGCTCCCGCCGCTGCAAAGGATTAACAAGATGTCTACGGGTGCTCTCTTCCTGATGGGCGTGTTCACGATCACGGTGCTGATCGACATGCCCATCGCTTTCGGCCTGGTGCTGTCCTGCCTGGCCTATCTGGCGGTCTTCGACTCCGCGCCCATGATGGTGGCGGCGCAACAGTATGTGGTGGGGCTGGACAGCTTCACGCTGCTGGCGATTCCGCTGTTCATCCTGGCCGCGCAGCTGATGAACGGCGCCGGCCTGACCCAGCGCATCGTGCGCCTGTGCGCCGCCATCGTCGGCGACATCAAGGGTGGCCTGGCGGTGGTGGCCGTGCTGGCCTGCCTGATGTTCGGCGCGCTGTCCGGTTCCGGCGTGGCCGACGTGGTCGCCATCGGCAGCCTGCTGCTGCCCGCCATGGCCCGCAGCGGCTACGACAAGGGCTTTTCCTGCGCCCTGGTCGGCAGCGCCGGCGCGACGTCCACCATCATTCCGCCCAGCATCGTGCTGATCGTCTACGGCACCATCACCGACACCTCGGTGGGCAAGCTGTTCGTGGCCGGGATCATTCCGGGCATCCTGCTTGGGCTGTCGCTGATCGGCGTGGCGATCTGGCAATCGCGCAAGCACAACTGGGCCGGCGGCCAGCCGTTCAGCTGGCCGGAACTGCGCGCCGCCGCCGTCGACGCCCTGCCCGCGCTGATGGTGCCGGTGCTGATCATCGGCGGCATCCGCTTCGGCATCTTCACGGCCACCGAGGCGGCCTCCAGCGCCATCATCTACGCCTTGCTGATCGGCTTCTTCTGGTATCGCACGCTGAGCCTGAAGTCGCTGTGGGACAACCTCAAGTCCACCGGCGAAAGCAGCGCATCCATCCTGCTGATCATCGGCGCGTCGGGCCTGTTCGCCTGGGTGCTGGTGGCCGAGCAGGTGCCGCAGGCGCTGTCCACGCTGCTGGTCGAATGGACCGACAGCAAGACCGCCGTGCTGCTGGTGCTGACCGTGGTGCTGCTGCTCCTGGGCACTTTCATGGAAGCGATCCCGGTCATCATCATCGTGGCCCCGGTCGTGATGCCGGTGCTGGCGCACTACAACATCGATCCGGTGCACTTCGGCATCCTGCTGTCGATCAACATGGCCATTGGCGCCAACACGCCGCCCGTCGGGGTCGACCTGATGGCCGCGTGCAAGATCGGCGGCATCAACATGATGCAGACCCTGCGTCCTCTGTCCTGGATGATGCTGGCCATGACCGCGGTCATGCTGCTGCTGACTTTCGTACCTGAACTGGTGCTGTTCCTGCCGAGGCACGTGCAATGACCCCTATTACCCCCTCCCGCCGTCCCCCCTTCCTGCGCCGCAGCTGGATGTTCGTGCCCGGATTCGACCCCAACGCCCAGGCCGACGGCCTGGCCAGCGGCGCCGATGCGCTGGTCGCGGACCTGGAAGAGTTCACCGCCCCGGCGGACCGGCCAGCCGCGCGCCCCATCATCGCCGAACTGTTCGGCCGCTGCCGCGCCCTGGGCGTGGTGGCCGCGGTGCGCATCAACAAGCTCGAAGACGACGGCCTGGCGGACCTGCGCGGCGTGATGCCGGGCGCGCCGGACGCGGTGTTCCTGCCCCACGCCGAAAGCGCGGCGCAGATCGCCGCGCTGGACCAGGCGATCACCGCGCTGGAAGCCGAACTGGGCCTGCCCGCCGGCAGCACCGAGATCGTGCCCACGCTGGAGTCCGCGCTGGGCGTGCACCGCGCCTATGACATCCTGACCGCCAGCCCGCGCGTGTCCGCCTGCCTGCTGGCCGCCGAGGACCTGACCGCCAGCCTGGGCGCCGAACGCGGCAAGGACGGCATCGAACTGCATCACCTGCGCGCCCGCTTCCTGCTGGATTGCACGGCGGCCGGCTGCCTGCCCATCGACTGCCCCTTCAACTACCGCGACATGCCGGCGCTGGAAGCCGATGTGCGCTGGGCCCGCCGCATGGGCCTGAAGTCCAAGTGCGCCACCGTGGCCGACCAGGTCAAGCTGATCCACGCGGTGTTCACGCCCGCCCCGGACGAAGTCATGGCGGCCCATGATTGCGTCGCCCGCTATGAAGCCCAGCGCGCCGGCCGCCACGACGCCGAGCGCATCGATCCGCCTGTCTACAACACCGCGCGCCGTCTGTTGGCGCGCCATCACCAATTCGAACGATGGGCCGCCGAGCGCCGCGCGCAGGCCGTCCCGCAACAAGGAGACTCCGCATGACGTCAGCAGCAATTCCCGAACGCAATGGCGGTCAGATCCTGATGCAGCAGCTGCGCATCCATGGCGCGCGCCGCGTGTTCATGATCCCCGGCGAAAGCTATCTGCCCTGCATCGACGCGCTGAACGACCACACCGATGCCATCGAGGCCATCGTCTGCCGCCAGGAAAGCGGCGCGGCCTACATGGCCGAAGCCTATGGCAAGCTGACCGGCGAACCCGGCATCTGCTTCGTCACGCGGGGCCCGGGCGCCACCAACGCCAGCATCGGCGTGCATACCGCCTTCCAGGACTCGACCCCGATGATCCTGTTCGTGGGCCAGGTGGGCAACGACTTCATGGAGCGCGAAGCCTTCCAGGAAATCGACTACCGCCGCATGTTCGGCCAGATGGCCAAATGGGTGGCGCAGATCGACCGCACCGACCGCATCCCCGAGTACATCTCGCGCGCCTTCGCAATTGCCACCAGCGGCCGTCCCGGCCCCGTGGTGCTGGCGCTGCCCGAGGACACGCTGTGGGGCCGCGCCCGCGTGGCCGACCTGCCGCGCTACCCGCGCGTGCACAGCCACCCCGGCACCGCCGACCTGGCCCGCATGACCCAATTGCTGGACGCTGCCGAACGTCCCTTCCTGCTGCTGGGCGGCAATGGCTGGCACCAGACCGCCATCGACCAGATCGCCGGCTTCGCCGAACGCTTCGAGCTGCCGGTAGGCACGGCCTGGCGCCGCCTGGAGTGCTTCGACCAGCGCCACCCCAACGCCGCCGGCCACGTCGGCTGGGCCATGACGCCCGAGCTGCGCCAGCGCCTGCACGACGCCGACCTGGTGCTGGCCGTGGGCACGCGCATGGGCGAGGCCACGACCGAAGGGTATACCGTCATCGAAAGCCCGCTGCCGCGCCAGCAACTGATCCACGTGTATCCGGACGCCGCCGAACTGGGCCGCGTGTTCTCGCCGACCCAGGCCATCGTGGCGGACGTGGCCAGCTTCGCCGCCAGCGTGGCGGGCCTGGTCCCCGGCCACAAGACGGCGCGCGGCGAGGCGGTGCGCGCCGCGCACCAGGAACTGGTTGACAGCCTTGCGCCGCTGCCATCGCCCGGGCCGATGAGCCTGGACCAGGCCGCCGCCTACGTCGACGCGCACGTGCCGGCCGACGCCTGCATCACCGTGGGCGCGGGCAACTATGCGCTGTACCCCCACCGCTACCGCCGCTATGCCGGCCCCGGCACCAGCCTCACGCCCACCGTGGGCTCCATGGGCTACGGCCTGCCGGCTGCGATCTCGGCGAAGCTGGAAGACCGCAAGCGCACGGTGGTCTGCTATGCCGGCGACGGCTGCTTCCAGATGAACATGCAGGAACTCGGCGTGGCGCTGCAATACCGCCTGGGCGTGGTGGTGCTGGTGTTCAACAACGGCATCTGGGGCACCATCCGCGCGCACCAGGAACGCGAGTTCCCGGCGCGCACCATCGCCCTGTCCTTCGAGAACCCGGATTTCACGCAGATCATCCGCGGCTACGGCGGCTACGGCGAAGCCGTGGAAGACACCGCCAGCTTCGGTCCCGCATTCGAACGCGCGCTGGCCTTTGCCGAACGCGAAAACATGCCGGCCCTTCTGGAAATCCGTTACGACGCCAATGGCATTTCGCCGGGCGAAACCCTGATGGGCATCCGCGAAGCCGCACTGGCCCGCAATGCCGCCGCCAGCCACTGACACAGAGGAACTCCAACATGACGACGATATCGATCAACGGACAGCGGCTGTGGCAGTCGCTGATGGACCTGGCGCAGATCGGCGCCACGGCCAAGGGCGGCAACTGCCGCCTGGCACTGACCGCGCTGGACGGCCAGGGCCGCGACCTGGTCACCGGCTGGATGCGCGATGCCGGCATGACGCTGCGCGTGGACCAGGTGGGCAACATCTTCGCCCGCCGCGCTGGCCGCAACAATGACCTGCCGCCGGTCATGACCGGCAGCCATATCGACACCCAGCCCACCGGCGGCAAGTTCGACGGCTGCTATGGCGTGCTGGCGGGCCTGGAGGTCATGCGCAGCCTGAACGACCACGGCGTGGTCACGGAGGCGCCGCTGGAAGTCGCCATCTGGACCAACGAGGAAGGCTCGCGCTTCGTGCCCGTGATGATGGGTTCGGGCGTATTCGCCGGCAAATTCCCGCTGGAAGTGGCGCTGACCGCGACCGACCGCGACGGCAAGTCGGTGGCCGACGAGCTGGCAGCCATCGGCTATGCCGGCACGGACCCCGTGGGCGGCCGCCCGGTGGGCGCCTATTTCGAGGCCCACATCGAACAAGGCCCGATCCTGGAGCATGAAGAAAAAGTGGTTGGCGTGGTGACCGGGTCGCTCGGCCTGCGCTGGTACGACGTGACCGTGACCGGCATGGAAATGCATGCCGGCCCCACCCCCATGCCGATCCGGCGCGACGCGCTGTACGCCTCCAGCTTCCTGCTGCAGGCGGTGGTCGACATTGCCAACGATAACCAGCCGCATGGCCGCGGCACCGTGGGTGAAATCCACGCGCACCCCGGTTCGCGCAACGTCATCCCGGGCCAGGTGCGTTTCACGGTGGACCTGCGCCACGAGGACGAGGCCACGCTCACCCGCATGGACCAGCGCTGGCACGAAATCTGCGCCGAAATCGCCCAGCGCCACAACGTGGAAGTGGACGTGAAGCACGTGCAGTACTTCCCGCCCACCCCGTTCGACCCGGACCTGGTCGGCAAGGTGCGCGACGGCGCCGCGCGCCGCGGCCTGGCCGCCATGGACATCGTCACCGGCGCGGGCCACGACGCGGTCTACATGGCCGCCGTCACCCCTACCGCCATGATCTTCGTGCCGTGCAAGGACGGCGTCAGCCACAACGAGATCGAGGACGCCAAGCCCGCTGACCTGGGAGCGGGCTGCAACGTGCTGCTCGACGCCATGGTGGCGCGCGCCAACGCCCAGGAGGTCCGCTCATGACCCAGGACGCCGCCTACTGGCGCGCCCGCGCCGCCGCGCTCGCCTTCAATGGCCAGGCCTACATCGACGGCGCCTATTGCGACGCGGCCGATGGCGCCACCTTCCCCGCCACCAGCCCGATAGACGGGCGCAAGCTGGCCGACGTGGCGTCTTGCGGCGCGGCCGACGTGGACCGCGCCGTGCAGGCCGCCCGCCGCGCCTTCGAAGCCGGCGTCTGGAGCGCCTTGGCGCCGCGCCAGCGCAAGCAGCATCTGCTGCGCCTGGCCGCGCTGATCGACGAGCACCGCGAGGAACTCGCGCTGCTGGAAACGCTGGACATGGGCAAGCCCATCCGCGACGCGCTGGCCTTCGACGTACCCGAGACGGCGCGCTGCTACGCCTGGTACGCCGAGGCGATCGACAAGATCTACGACGAGATCGCCCCCACCGGCCCGGACGCGCTGGCCACCATCACGCGCGAAGCGCTGGGCGTGGTCGCGGCGGTGGTGCCGTGGAACTACCCGCTGATGATGGCCGCCTGGAAAGTCGCGCCAGCCTTGGCCGCCGGCAACAGCGTCATCCTCAAACCGGCCGAACAGGCCTCGCTGTCTGCCATCCGGCTGGCGGCGCTGGCCGGGGAAGCAGGCATCCCCGCCGGCGTCTTCAGCGTGGTGCCCGGCCTGGGCGCGCAGGCTGGCCAGGCGCTGGGCCTGCATCCCGATGTGGACTGCATCGCCTTCACCGGGTCGACCGCCACCGGCAAGCGCTTCATGGAGTATTCGGGACAATCGAACCTGAAGCGCGTGTGGCTGGAGTGCGGCGGCAAGTCGCCGCACATCGTGTTCGAGGACTGCCCCGACCTGGACCGCGCCGCTCAGGCTGCGGCCCTGGCCATCTTCTCCAACCAGGGCGAAGTCTGCATCGCGGGCTCGCGCCTGTATGTGCAGGACGGCATCTACGACGCCTTCATGTCCAAGGTCGCGGACTACGCCGCCCCCCTGCAACCGGGCGATCCGCTGGATCCCGCCACCGCCATGGGCGCCATGGTCGACGAACGCCAGATGCGCGGCGTGCTGGCCCGCATCGAAGCGGGCTCGGCCGAAGGCGCGCAGTTGCGCATGGGTGGGCGCCAGGCCCTGGGCGCCACCGGGGGCTACTACATCGAACCGACGATTTTCGATTGCGCCAGCCAGGACAGCAGCCTGGTGCGCGAGGAGATCTTCGGCCCGGTGCTGGCCGCGCAGCGCTTCGCCACCGAGGACGACGCGGTGCGGCTGGCCAACGATTCGATCTACGGCCTGGGCGCTGGGCTCTGGACTGCCAACCTGTCGCGCGCGCACCATCTCTCGCGCCGCCTGCGCGCGGGCCTGGTGTGGGTCAACTGCTACGCCGACGGCGACATCACCGTGCCATTCGGCGGGGTCAAACAGTCGGGCTTCGGCCGCGACAAGTCGCTGCACGCGCTGGACAAGTACAGCGACCTGAAGACGACCTGGATCAGCCTGACGGCTTGATCCCCTGGGCGGACGCCCGCGCGGCGTCCGCCATCCTTGCCATTTCGCGTTATCTGCTTGGCCGCCAGCGCCATTGAAGGCGGTGGGCCCTTGTGCGACCTTGAACGGCGACGGGCTGCCCACCGCGGTTCCGTTGCGGGCAGGCGCAGGCGCTCTCCCGCCATCAGAACAATGACTGGAGACTACGATGCGCAATGCGACAAGGCGAGCCGCGCTGGCCGCCATGCTGGCCGCCACAGCCTGGGCCGCAGCCGGGCCGGCTTGGGCGCAAGCCCCCTATCCCTCCAAGCCCGTCACGATCCTGGTCGGATTCCCGCCCGGCACGGCCACCGACACCGTCGCCCGCATGGTCGGCGACCGCCTGGCGCAGCGTCTGGGCCAGCAGTTCATCGTCGAGAACAAGCCTGGCGCGGGCGGCTCCATCGCCGCCGGCCTGGGCGCGCGCGCCAAGCCCGACGGCTATACGCTCATGATCGGCGCGTCCGCGCCGCAAGCCATCAACCCGCATGTCTATCCCAACCTGAACTACGACGCGCGCAAGGATTTCGCGCCCATCGGCCTGCTGACCTGGCTGCCCTACCTGTTCGTCGTCAGCCCCGACAATCCGGCCAACAACCTGCAGGACTTCCTCGCTGCCGTGAAGGCCAAACCGAACCAGTACACCTACGCCACCACCGGCGTCGGCACCACCAGCCATCTGGTGACCTCGGTGCTGCTGGCCAAGGCCGGCGCCAGCATGATCCACGTGCCCTACAAAGGCAGCAGCCAGGCGCAGACCGATATCGTGGGCGGGCGGACCTACGCCACCTTCGACACCATGGTGTCCTCGCTGGCCCTGGTTAAAGCCGGACGCCTGAAGGCGATCGCCGTCAGCACCCCTGAGCGGGTCGCGAGCCTGCCGGAGGTGCCCACCGTCGCCGAACAGGGCTACCCCGGTTTCGACATGGGCGCCTGGCTGGGCCTGATCGCGCCCGCCGGCATCCCGCCCGAGATCCAGCAGAAGCTGGCCGTCGAGGTCAACGCCGTGCTGGCAGACCCCGCCGTGCGCGACAAGCTGGCGGACCTGGGCGCCCAGGTCCGCACCACCGCCACGCCCGCCGAGTTCGGCGCGCTGATGAAATCCGAATACGAATCGTGGGGCAAGGTGGTCCGCGATTTCAACGTCAAGGCCAGCGACTGAACCGGAGACCCGAACCATGCAAAAAGCCATGAGCCCCGCGGAACGCGACACCCGCATTCAACTGGCCGCCTGCTACCGGCTGGTGTCCCACTTTGGCATGAGCGATCTCATCTACAACCACATCACCGCGCGCATACCCGGGCCCGAGGGCCATCTGCTGATCAATCCCTACGGCATGATGTACGACGAAATCACCGCTTCCAGCCTGATCAGGATAGACCTGGACGGGAACGTGCTGGACAATCCCGGCGAGTACGGCATCAACGCTGCGGGCTACGTGATCCACAGCGCCGTGCACGGCGCGCGCCACGACGTGCAATGCGTCATCCATACCCACACGCGGGCCGGCATGGCGGTATCGGCGCTGCAATGCGGCCTGCTGCCGCTGACCCAGACCGCCATGCGCTTCGCCAAGATTCCCTACCACGACTATGAGAGCGTGGCCATCGACCTGGACGAGCGCGCGCGCCTGGTGGCGGACCTGGGCCAGTCCGAGGCGATGATCCTGCGCAACCACGGCCTGCTAGCCGCCGGCCCGAGCATCGCGCAGGCATTCAACACACTGTATTGGCTGGAGATGGCCTGCAAGGCGCAGGTCGACGCCCTGGCCGCCAACCGCGAACTATGCGTGCCGCCGCCAGAGGTCGTCGAGAAGACCTGGCACCTGTATCAGCCGACAACGCGCCGCCCCTTCGGCGAACTGGAATGGCCGGCCATGGTGCGTCTGATGGACAGGAAGGATCCTGGCTACCGCGATTGAGTCCCTGCCTGGTCTCGCCCCAGAAGGTCGATGCCGGCCGCGCTGTCCGCGCCGTCCGGCAGGATCGCGGCGAGGCTGGTCTTGACCTCCACGAAGTACGGCGCGGCCGAGGCCAGCCCGCGGGCGATGGCCGCGGCCACCTGGTCCGGATGGGTGACATACTCGGTCTGCATGCCGAAGGCGCGCGCCATCATCGCGAAATCGGGACTTGCCAGATTGGTGCCCGCGTAGCGCCCGGGATAGGTGCGCGCCTGATGCAGGCGGATGGAGCCATAGCAATTGTTGTTGGAGACGATGAAGAACACCGGCAGTCCGCGCTCGGCCGCGGCCATCATCTCGTTGCCCGTCATCATGAAGCCGCCGTCGCCAACCAGGCACACCACCTTGCCATGCGGATTGCGCAGCTGCGAGGCAATCGCCGCCGGCGTGCCGTAGCCCATGGCGCCCGATTGCGAGGCCATCAGCCGTTGCGGGTAGACGAAGGGAAAGTGGCGATACACCGGCGCCGCGAAGGTGCCCGCGTCCAGGCAAACCATGAGGTCCGGCGGCGCCTGTTCGGCCAGCGCTCGCACCACCGACACGAAGGGCACGCCATCGTCGGCCTTTGGATCGGGCCAGGCGGCGGAGCGCTCGCGGATCGCGCGCAAGGATTCCGCCCAGTCCTCGCGCCCGCCACGGTCCGCCGCCGGCAGCGCGGCCAGCGCCTGCGCCGTAGCCACCGGATCCGCGATGATGCCCACGTCCGCCGCAAAGTGCTGGTTCACGAAATGCGCGTCGGCATGGCAATGCACCAGCGTCTGCGACGGCCTGGGATAGGCCGGAAACGTGTAGCCCTGGGTGGTGATGTCGCCCAGGCGCGTGCCCAGAGCCAGGATCAGATCGCTGGAATCGAACGCCTCCACCTGCGCGGGCTGCGTCGCCAGGTCCAGGTCGCCGGCGTACAGCGGATGCGTGTTGGGGAACAAGTCATGCTGGCGGAACGATACTGCCACCGGTATGCCGTGCCGCTCCGCCAGCTGCCGCAGCGCTTCGCGGCCGCCCGGCGCGTTGAAGGCGCCCCCGGCAATGATCAGCGGCTTGCGGGCGGCGTCCAGCAAGGCTTGCAGTCGCGCCAGCGCGGCGGGCGCCGGCTGCGCGGGACTGGCCGGCTCGGCCACCCAGTCCGGTTGCGGCACGCAGGCCTGCTGGACGTCTTCCGGCACCACCAGCACCACTGGCCCTGGCGTACCCGAAGTGGCCACGCGCAAAGCCTTGAAAGCGGCCCAGGCCACGTCCTCGGGCGCCGCCACCTCATGCACCCATTTGGCGATCGAACCGAACATCTTCTGGTAATCGATCTCCTGGAAGGCCTCCTTGCGCAGGTCCTTGCGCGGCACTTGCCCGATCAGCAGGATCAGCGGCACGCCGTCCTGCTGCGCGGCATGCACGCCGATGGCTGCATTCGCCGCGCCCGGTCCCCTGGACACCATGACCACGCCCGGGCGGCCCGTCAACCGGCCATCGGCGCACGCCATGAATGCCGCGCCCCCTTCGTGCCTGCAGGTCACCACGTCGATGCCGGCGAAATCGTGCAAGGCGTCGAGCACGCCCAGATAGCTTTCGCCAGGGACCAGGAAGACCCGGTCGATGCCGTTGCGGGCGAAGACCCCGAGCAAGGCGTGGGAAGACGTGTTCAGTTCGGCAGCAGGTGTCATGGAGGGCAGGAAACCAAGGGCAAGCGCGCAGGCGCGGGTCTGATACGCAGGAATTCTAGGGTGGCTGGCGGCAGGCCATGTAGGCATACTGTGCCTATCAGATATACAAAAAACGCACACAAGGAGGAGCCGCCCGCAAGCGCTGGCGGCGAGACATCGCGATGGACCTGCGCAAGATCGAAAACCTGATCCACGTGGCCGACTCGGGCAGCTTCTCCAAGGCCGCCTCGGTGCTGGGCATCGCGCAATCGGCGCTGGGCCGCCAGGTCAGAAAGCTGGAAGACGAATGCGGCTGCGCCCTGCTCTACCGCAACGGCCGCGGCGTGTCCTTGACCCCGGAAGGCGAGAAACTGCTGGATAGCCTGCGCCCCTTGCTGGCGCAAATGGCGCGGGTGGTGACCGAATTCCATGACGAGCAGAAATCGCCCTCCGGCCAGGTCACGCTGGGCCTGACGCCCACGCTGTCCCACATGGTCGGCATGCCGCTGGTGGCGGCAGTCTGGAAGCGCCATCCGCGCATCCAGCTCAACGTCATCACCGGCTACAGCGGCTATGTGCACGAATGGCTGGCCAACGCCCGCGTCGACATCGCGGTGCTGCACGATGCGCGGCGTTCCCAGCACGTGGTGGTCGATCCCCTGGCCGAGCTGGACTTGGCGCTGGTATCGCCCGCACAGAACCTGTCCCCCGCCGCGCGGGCCTTGCCCTCCATCGACTTCGCTCAGCTGGGCGATCTGCCCCTGGCGCTGCCCACGCGCAGCCATGGTCTGCGCCGCACGCTGGAACAGGCGGCAGCGCAGGCCGATGCGCCCCTGAATGTCGTGTTCGAAATGGACGCGCTGGAACTGATGAAGGAAATCGTCCTGAACGGACTGGCCCACACGGTGCTGGCCCTGCCTGCGGTGGTAGGCGAATTGAACAGCGGCCAGCTCGTCGCCCGCAGGATCGTCAATCCCGCCCTGTCCACCCGCCTGATGCTGGCTACCGCAGCGAACCGGCCGCTGACGCAGGCGGTGAAGATAGTGCAGGACATCCTGCGTGAATTGCTGCGGGACATGGTTGAGGCGGAGCCTTATCGGTCGTACATGCGGATGGCGGATGCGCGGTCGGCACCGCCATGAGGTTTTGCCGCCTTCCATCCCCCCGCATCACCTCGGCACCGGCAACGGCGGCGCAGGCGTCAGCGGCCCCGTCGGCACGCCGCGCTGCGCCGGCATCGGCGGCAGGCGGGATGGCGCGGGGCTCATCCAGCCAGGTTGCCGGCTCGGTCCGCTGGAGGGCGGCGCGGGCGGGCCAGGCGGCCTGCCGGCGGTGGCGCAACCGGTGCCCAGGCAGGGTTCCTGGGTAGCGCCCGGATTGACCAGCCGGGGACATGACGCGCCGACGCAGGCATCGGGTATGACGCGGGCCGAAGGCGGGGGTTGGGGAACCGCGGGTCCGGCGCCTTGCGCGACGGCTGGCCCGCAGGCCGCCGCCAGCAGCGCGGCGGCGCAAAGAATTTTCATGGCTGCAGCCCCTCTGCCCCTGGTCTGCGGCCGCGCGCGAAGTTGCCTGCGCAGCCCGGGCCCGCGTCGCGCCGGGGCCTGGACGGACGCGGGATGATTCCAGTGTGCTCCCGCGCCTGAATGCCTGTCCAGGCAGCCCCGCCGTCAATCCAGCCGGATATCCGCGCTTTTCACCACCGACGCCCAGCGCGCGCGTTCGCTGTTGAAGAACTGCGCCAGTTCGGCGGGATTGCGGGTGACGATTTCAGCGCCCTGTTCGTTCAACTGCGCCTTCACGTCCGGCTGGTTGACGATCTGCGCCATCAGTTCCGACAAGCGGATGGCGACGGGATCGGTCGTGGTCACGGGCGCCATCACCCCTTGCCAGGTGCCGGACTCGAAGCCCGCCACGCCCTGTTCGGAAATGGTGGGGATGTCAGGCACCAGTTGCATGCGTTCGCGCTTGGAGATCGCGATCGGCCGCAGCTTGCCGGCCTTGATGTGGGGCAACGTGGCCAGCAACCCATTCATGATGACCTGGGTCTGCCCGCCTATGGTGTCCGTCACCGCCTGCGAACCGCCCTTGTAGGGCACATACTCCCATTGCGCGCCCGTCGCCTGCTGCACGGCGACCGCGGCCAGATGCGGCGCGCTGCCGATCGCCGTGACCGCGAAGTTCAGGCGCTGCTTCTTCGACAGGGCCACCAGTTCGGTCACCGTCTTGGCCGGCACGTCGGGATGCACGGCCAGCACGTGCGGCGAATAGGCCAGCATGCCGACCGCGCGCAAGTCCTTGGACGGATCGAAAGACAGCTTGGTGTACACGGACGGGCTGATCGCCAGCGCCCCCACGTCGCACAAGAGCACGGTATGGCCCTCTTGCGCCGCCTGCACCACCAGGCCGGCGCCCAGGTTGCCATTGGCTCCAGGCTTGTTCTCGACCACCACGGTCTGCTTCAGGGCGTCGGCCAGGCGCGGCGCCAGGATGCGCGCGATGATGTCCGACGAGCCGCCGGGCGGGTAAGGCACGATGATGCGGACCGCGCGCGTCGGCCAGTCGCCCGGCTGCGCCCATGCCGGCAACCACGGCGACAGGCATAGCGCCGCAGCGCCGCCCAGGAATTGTCTCTTGCTCGGGTTCATGCAGTCTCCTCTGGAATTATCTTGCGCGCGGACGCCGTCCCCGGCGCACTGCCGCAGCCTTTTGGGAACGGCCGCCGCGCGCACCTGCGCCAGCTTCGTCCGGCTAGACCATAGTCATCGTACAACTATGAAATTATTATTGGAAAGCAAAATATATCCCTATCGGGTATGCACCTATCCCGGCGCCTACGGCAATGAATTTGCCTTGAATGGCGATATTTCATGTTGTACGATGACTTACCACTTAACCAGGCTGCCGGCAGACTTTGCCGTTCGATGGCGCCCCATACGGATCAACGCAACATGACCACCCCGCAGGAACTCAAGCACATCGTTTCGGAAGGCTTGCTGTCTTTCCCCGTCACCGATTTCGACCAGAACGGCGACTTCAACGCCAGGAACTATGCGCAGCGCCTGGAATGGCTGGCGCCCTACGGCGCGACCGCCCTGTTCGCCGCCGGCGGCACGGGCGAGTTCTTTTCGCTGGCGCCAGAGGAATACGCCGACGTCATCCGCACCGCGGTGCAGACCTGCGCGGGCAAGGTTCCCATCCTGGCCGGCGCGGGCGGTCCGACCCGCACTGCCATCGCCTACGCGCAAGAAGCCGAGCGCCTGGGCGCCAAGGGCATACTGCTACTGCCCCACTACCTGACCGAGGCTTCGCAACAGGGCATCGCGGCGCACGTCGAGCAGGTCTGCAAATCCGTGAACATCGGCGTCATCGTCTACAACCGCGCACAGTCGCGCCTTTCGGCCGACAGCCTGGCGCAACTGGCCGAACGCTGCCCCAACCTGGTGGGTTTCAAGGACGGCGTGGGCGATATCGAAGCCATGGTGCGCATCCGCCGCAAGCTGGGCGACCGCTTTTCCTACCTGGGCGGCCTGCCCACGGCCGAGGTCTATGCCGCCGCCTACCGCGCGCTGGGCGTGCCGGTCTATTCGTCGGCCGTGTTCAATTTCGTGCCGCGTATGGCCATGGACTTCTACCGCGCGATCGCCGCGGGCGACCATGACACCACCAACCGCCTGCTGGACGATTTTTTCCTGCCGTACCTCGACATCCGCAACCGCGTGCCGGGATATGCCGTCAGCATCGTCAAGGCCGGCGCCAAATTGGTCGGTCACGATGCGGGTCCCGTACGCGCGCCTCTGACGGACTTGCGGACTGAAGAACTGGAGATGCTGGACGCCTTGATCCGCAAGCTCGGCCCGCAGTAAGGGACGCTCCCTGGCGGTGGTATATATAGACCCGTCCAGCCACACCAGGGAGTCCGACCATGGCGCGTCGACGCAGCCTCGCGTTTCTGCTCAGCATGCTTGCCGCGCCCGCGGGCGCAGACGTGGTCTACGACAACCATGGACTGGTGGTCGAAGCCGCCACCGGCAGCCGCAGCGACTGGAACACCGGCCAGCGGCAGACCACCCGCGCCACCACCATCACCTACCGGGGCCAGCCGCTTTGCGGCAAGGACGTCGGCGCCCTGCTCTATCCCGATGGCCAGCGCATCGAGGCCCGCGCCTTCTTCTGCGCGTCCACCGCCAAGGCCTTGGAAACGGACGCCGTGCTGGCCTACTTCACCAGTTCCAGCGCCAATACCGTGCTGGCGCAACTGCGCGTGGCCAACGGCGCGCTGCGGGTCGAGCGCCTGGCCTTGTCCGCCAAGCCCGAGCGCGACCGCATCTCCACGACCCGCTTCGAAGACGCGCGCCTGCCCGGCTGGACACGCGTCCAGACTTCCTGGAACGAAACCGTGATGATCCGCCACGCGCCGCTTGCCGCCCTGAACCTGGGCCCGGGCAAGCTGCTGGACGTGGCCGACGGCGTGGCCTACCTGGCCGTGCCGCCAGGCAGGGACGTGATCGAGATCGAGCCCACCAAGCGGGTCAAGGATGCCGATGGCTATCTGCAGATCGTGCCGGCCATCACCAAGTTCGTGGACACTCCGGTGGCGTTCCGCGCGGTGCGCATGAGCGACGGGCGCGAACTGGCCCGCCTGGATTTCAAGGACCCTTGCCTGCGCCTGCCCGCGATCCAGTTCGACCGGCCGGACGCGCTATCCAAGACGTCGGCCGCGCCCGACGTGGCCTTCGACGACGTGCCGGCCTGGCGCGCCGCCACCCTGCAGCTGACGCAGGCGGCGCAGGGGCGCACCGCGCTGCGCCTGCAGCCGGGCGTGGCCCTGCCGCGCAAGCCTGGCTGCGCGCCGGGTTGATCTCGCCCGCTCAGATCAGGAACTGGCGATAGGCCTCGTTGGCGGTTTCTTCGGTATGGGCGTAGCCCAACTGCCGCAGGAATGCGTCCAGCGCGGCGCTGTCCGCCAAGGGAGCCTGGATGCCGACCAGCGCCGAGCTGAACTCCGTGCCCTGGTTGCGGTAGTGGAACAGGCTGATGTTCCAGTTGGGCGCCATCTCGGACAGGAACTTCATCAGGGCGCCGGGACGCTCAGGAAACTCGAAGCGGAACAGGCGCTCGCCGGCTGCCAGCGGCGAGCGGCCGCCCACCATGTAGCGGATGTGCTGCTTGGACACTTCGTTGTTGCTCAGGTCGCCGACGGAGAAACCCTGCTCCTGCAGCGCCGTCATGATTTCCGCGGCGTCGCCGCGCCGCGAGATCTGCATGCTGACGAAGATGTGAGCGGTACGCGCATCGGCGATGCGGTAGTTGAATTCCGTCACGCTGCGCTGGCCGATCACGCTGCAGAAGCGGCGGAAGCTGCCGCGCTCTTCCGGCACCGTCACGGCAAAGACCGCCTCGCGGGCTTCGCCGACCTCGGCGCGGTCCGCCACGAAGCGCAGGCGGTCGAAGTTCATGTTCGCACCCGAGGTCACCGCCACCATGGGCAGGCCTTGCACGCCTTCGCGTTCCACGTACTTCTTCAGCCCGGCCACCGCCAGCGCGCCGGCCGGCTCCAACACGCTGCGCGTGTCCAGGAATACGTCCTTGATCGCCGCGCAGACCGCGTCCGTATCCACCAGGATGATCTCGTCCAGGTGTTCACGGCACAGGCGGAAGGTCTCCTCGCCCACCAGCTTGACCGCCGTGCCGTCCGAGAACAGGCCCACCTCGGGCAGGTTGACCCGTTCGCCCACCTGCATGGACAGCGACATGGCGCAGGAATCCTCGGTCTGCACGCCGATGACCTTGACGCCCGGATCCACCGCCTTGATGTAGGTCGCCACGCCCGCGGCCAGCCCGCCGCCGCCGATCGGCACGAAGACAGCATGCAAGGGGCCCGCGTGCTGGCGCAGGATCTCCATGCCCACCGTGCCCTGGCCGGCGATCACATAGGGATCGTCAAAGGCCGGGATGAAGGTCAGGTCCTGCGCGCTGGCCAGCTTCTGGGCGTGGCCGTAGGCATCGCTATACGAATCGCCCGCCTGCACCACCGTCACCGTGGGGCCGCCATGCGCCTTGACCGCATCCACCTTCACCTGCGGCGTGGTCTGCGGCACCACGATGATGGCGCGCACACCCATCCTGGCCGCCGAGATCGCCACGCCCTGCGCATGGTTGCCGGCGGACGCCGTGATCACGCCGCGATCCAGCGCGGCCTGCGGCGTATTGCGCATCTTGTTGTAGGCGCCGCGCACCTTGAAGGAGAAGACCGGCTGATTGTCCTCGCGTTTGAAGTAGACCGGATTGCCCAGCCGGGCCGACAGGCCGCGGGCGCGGTCCAGCTCGGTTTCGCGGGCGATGTCGTAAATGCGGGCGGTCAGGATCTGCCTCAGGTATTCCATCGGCGTGGCCCGGCCGTCCTGGAATGCGGTCGGCGTGGCGGTTTGCTGGCTGGCTTGCGGGGTGTGGTGCATCTGGCTCTCTGCTTCGGTGTGCTTGCCCGGCAGAGGCGGCCACAAAAAACCCGCCTCGTGGGGCGGGTGGCTGTGACTGTTGCGGTCGCGCGCTAACCCACCATTCCAGGAATGATGGTAATAATCAGCGAAATGCGGACGGCGCGGAAATTCATGGGGACGTAGCTTCCTCCTTGTGCGGCGCTTTGTCAAACGGGCAATCGGCCATGGCGCGCCTGATTTAATATGTCCCCGTTTAATTTGGCGCCATTATGGCCACATCCCGGCCGAATCCGTGGGTTTTTGCTGCGCAGCAGGCGTAGCGCGGTATTACAATGGAAGGTTCGTGGCAGTCGCACTTCCCCAAATCAAAAAAGGGCAGGCGCCAGCCATGTTGGGTATACGCCTTCCGACCAGGTCCTGGACGCGTCCGCGTGCTTGCCCATACGAACCCACTCTCCGACAACATCTACCGGCTTCTGGCCGCATAGCATGTTCGGGTTTGCGCCTAGCGCCTGCCGAACAGATTCAAGGATCATGTCTCTTACTCCGAAGATTATCTATACCCTCACCGATGAAGCTCCGGCGCTTGCAACCCGTTCGCTGCTGCCCATCGTCCAGGCTTTCGCAAAGCCCGCAGGCATCACGGTCGAGACCCGCGACATCTCGCTGGCCGGCCGCATCATCTCGGTCTTCCCCGACTACCTCGAAGACAGCCAGAAACTGGGCGATGCCCTGTCGGAACTCGGCGCCCTCGCCGTGCAGCCCGAAGCCAACATCATCAAGCTGCCCAACATCAGCGCGTCCATGCCGCAGTTGAAGGCCGCCATCAAGGAACTCCAGGACCAGGGCTACAAGCTGCCCGACTACCCGGACGCCCCCGCCAACGACACCGAGCGCGACGTCAAGGCCCGCTACGACAAGGTCAAGGGCAGCGCCGTGAACCCGGTCCTGCGCGAAGGCAACTCCGACCGCCGCGCCCCGCTGTCCGTCAAGAACTACGCCCGCAAGCACCCGCACAAGATGGGCGCCTGGTCGGCTGACTCCAAGTCGCACGTCGCCCACATGAGCGAAGGCGACTTCTACGGCACCGAAAAGTCGGCGCTGATTTCGGAAGCCGGCGACGTCAAGATCGAACTGACCGCCGCCGACGGCGCGAAGACCGTCCTGAAGGAAAAGACCCCGGTCAAGGCCGGCGAGATTATCGACGCCGCCGTGCTGTCCACGGCCAAGCTGAAGTCCTTCCTGCAAGCCCAGATCGACGATGCCCGCGCCACCAGCGTACTGTTCTCGGTGCACCTGAAAGCCACGATGATGAAGGTCTCCGACCCGGTCATCTTCGGCCACGTCGTGTCCGTGTTCTACAAGGACGTGCTGGCCAAGCACGCCGACGCGCTCAAGCAAGCGGGCTTCGATCCCAACAACGGCATCGGCGACCTGTACGCCAAGATCCAGTCCCTGCCCGCTGACAAGCAGGCCGAGATCACCGCTGACATCGACGCCGGCTACAAGACCCTGCCGCAGCTGGCCATGGTGAACTCCGACCGCGGCATCACCAACCTGCACGTGCCCAGCGACGTCATCGTCGACGCGTCCATGCCCGCCATGATCCGCGACTCGGGCAAGATGTGGAACGCCGAAGGCAACCTGCAGGACGCCAAGGCCGTGATCCCCGACCGCAGCTACGCCGGCGTCTACCAGGCCGTCATCGAAGACTGCAAGCGCAATGGCGCCTACAACCCGGTCACGATGGGCAGCGTGCCCAACGTCGGCCTGATGGCCCAGGCCGCCGAGGAATACGGCTCGCACAACAAGACCTTCGTCATCCCGGCTGCCGGCACCGTGCGCGTCACCGACGCTTCGGGCAAGGTGCTGCTGGAACAGGCCGTCGAAGCCGGCGACCTCTGGCGCATGTGCCAGACCAAGGACGCCGCCGTGCAGGACTGGGTCAAGCTGGCCGTCACGCGCGCCCGCGCCACCAAGACGCCCGCCGTGTTCTGGCTGGACGAAAACCGCGCCCACGACGCGCAGATCATCGCCAAGGTCAAGCACTACCTGAAGGACCACGACACCAGCGGCCTGGATCTGCGCATCCTGAGCCCGGTGGAAGCCACCAAGTTCTCGGTCAAGCGCATCCGCGAAGGCCTGGACACCATCTCGGTGACCGGCAACGTGCTGCGCGACTACCTGACCGACCTGTTCCCCATCATGGAACTGGGCACCAGCGCCAAGATGCTGTCGATCGTGCCGCTGGTCGCCGGCGGCGGCCTGTTTGAAACGGGCGCGGGCGGTTCCGCCCCCAAGCACGTGCAACAGTTCCTGGAAGAAGGCTTCCTGCGCTGGGATTCGCTGGGCGAGTTCATGGCCCTGGCAGAATCGCTGGACCACCTGGGCCGCAGCTACGGCAACGCCCGCGCACAGGTCCTGGCCAAGACCCTGGACCTGGCGACCGCCAAGTTCCTGGACGAGAACAAGTCGCCCGAGCGCAAGGTCGGCGGCCTGGACAACCGCGGCAGCCACTACTACCTGGCCATGTACTGGGCCCAGGCCGTGGCCGCGCAGACTGACGACCGCGAACTGGCTGCCCTGTTCGCGGCGCCGGCCCGCGCGCTGGCCGACGGCGAGGACAAGATCCTGGCCGAACTGAAGGCTGCCCAGGGCAAGCCCGTCGACATCGGCGGCTACTACCAGCCCAACGAAGCCCTCGCCAGCCAGGCCATGCGCCCCAGCGCCACGCTGAACCAGGCCCTGGCCTCGATCGGCTAAGCGCCTGCCGCGCATAGCGGCAAGTAAAAGGCCGGCAGCCCTCGGGCAGCCGGCCTTTTTTCATGCGCTCGGGTTCAGGGCCTGGGCTGCGGCATTGGGGTCGGATTGGCGGACGGCAGACCGGCGCACGCACGCTGGCGGAACGCCGCGTCCACGTCGATGCGCCAAATACTCCGCTTCTCGCTTGCAAGCCGCGCGGCCACGCCGTTGAGTACGGGATATCGTCCGCCGTCCTCCTTCTGGCCCCAGATCCAGAAACGCGCCCCGTCGGCGGCCTCGCACATGCGCAGACGCAAGTCCTGGTCGTCGATCAGCACGCGCTTGCCCGTGGCCGGATCGAATTGCGCCGCGTCGTACAGCTCCTTGCGCCAGTTGTCCCGCTTGGGGATATCGGGGTTCCGCCAGTCGTCGACGATCCAGGCGGGCTCGCGGGCCCGGGTATAGAAACCCAGGTCGAAGGGCAACGCATGCAGCGCGACCTGTATGTCTTGCGGCTGCATTTCGCCGCGCAGTTCCCGCGCCTGCGGCCCCGCGCTGCCGCGCGGATTCGATGCCCCGACGATGACCGCGGCCAGGCAGATCACGGCCGACACCCCGGCGGCGATCCAGACGCCCCTGCGCTTGTCCGCCGCCCAGGCAGGCGCGATACGCTCGCTGACCAGGAACGCCAGCGGCGGAAACACCGGCAGCACATACCCGATCAGCTTGGAATGCGGGATGGAAAAGAACACGATCACGACCGCCATCCAGATCGCCGCCAGGCGGCGCAGGCCCTGCGGATCGGTCTCGCGCCAGTAAGACGGCCTGAAGACCGACGCGCCCCAAATCGACCACGGCAGCGCCAACCCCGCCACGATGGGCAGGTAGAACCAGAACGGCTGCGCGTTGTTGAAGCCTCCCTGCGAAAAACGCTCGAACTGCTGGTAGACGAAGAAGTACTGGTAGAAGCCGGGATAACGCAGCTCCATCAGCCAGAACCAGGGCACCGCCACTGCCGCGAACGCCAGCAAGGCTGGCACCCACAGCAAGGCGCGCACGCCGGGCCAGTCGCGGCGCAGCAGCAGCCAGGCCAGCACGATCGCGCCGGGCAGCGCCACTCCGATCAGTCCCTTGGCCAGCACCGCCAGCGCAGCCAGCACGCCCGTGGCCACCGACATCGCGCGGAACGGGCGCCCCGCGGCGCGGCGCAAGACGGTGTCGGCGGCTGCCAGCACGCACAGCGTGATCATGCTGGCCACCAGCATGTCCATATTGGCGAACTGGGCGGCGCCGAAGAACAGCGGCATCATGCCCAGGATCACCACGGCCCAACGCGCTTGCGCGGCATTGCGGTAGCGCGCCACGAAGGCATAGAGCCCGGCGCCCGCGCTCCAGGCGCCCAGCAGCGAAGGCAGCCGCGCACTGAATTCGTGCACGCCGAACAGCACATAGCTGATCTGGGCCAGCCAGTAATACAGCGGCGGCTTGTGGAAGTACGGCATGCCGTCAAGCAGCGGCACCATGGGCGAGCCGCTGCGCAGCATCTCCCAGGCCACTCCGGCGTAACGGCCTTCGTCGGGCAAGGTCAGCCAGCGAGCCCAGGCCAGCGCCCCCAGCCAGAGAGCCAGGCACGCCAGCACCAGCCAGCCTGGAAAGGCAGCGCGGCGCGCCGCAGGCGCCATCGATGCGGTCATGGAAACGCTCATGCCCGGCGCTCCGGCAAGGCGCGCTCAGAGAGGCGGCGCTGAGCGGAAGCAAGCTGCTGCGGGGGCGCCGCGGAATGGGAAGCAAAAGGCATGGGGATCCGGGAAAGGTTCAGGAAAATGCAAGATTTCGCGCAGTATCGCCAAGCGCGCGTCAAGCTTTCATGAAATTTCCGGAAAAGCCGCCGCTTCCTAGGACGGATGCAGCCGGTCCAGCCTGAGCCGCCCGCGCTCGTCGGTCAGGCGGCGCATGGCGCCGTAGGCTGCGGCGATCGCCGCCATGCCGCTGGCGCCGCACAGCAGGAACATCAGCAGGATCTGGTACTTGGCGGCCTCGATCGGATCCATGCCGGCGATGATCTGCCCGGTCATGATGCCCGGCAGCGTGATGATGCCGGCGGCCGACATCTGGTTGATGCTGGGCACGATGCCGCGCCGCACGGATTCGCGCAGCAAGTACGAAAATGCCTCGTGCACGGTCGCGCCCAGCGCCAGCCTCGCCTCGATCGCCAGCTTTTCCCGGCGAGCGCCGGACAGCACCCCGTCCAGCGCCAGGCTGGCGGCGTTGAGCACGCTGCCCAACACGATGCCGATCAGCGCGATGGTGTAGCGCGGGTCGTACCAGGGGTCCGGACGCAGCGCCGTGTTCAGGATGAACAGCACCGTGATGACCGTGGTCCCCGCCACCGCCATCGCGCCGACCCAGCCGTTTCCGCGTTGCGTCAGCCTGGCCTTCGGGCGCGCGGCGACCTCTCTGGCCGCCAGCGCCATCATCACCGCCACCACCAGCGCCGTCAGCCAGGGGGCGGCGTGCGCGAACACGATGCGCAGAATGTGGCCGACCAGCAGCAGCTGCACCACGGTGCGTAGCGCGGCCCACAGTACCTGTCGCTGCAGGTTCAGGCGCAAGGCGAAGGAAATGCCGGCGCTGAGCAGCACCAGCAGCGAGGCAATGGCCAGGTCCGAGGCCTGCAGTTTGATCACGTCCATAGCGGCTCCAACCTGCCTTGTTCCATGCGCCAGGAACGCCGCGCAAGCCGTTCGGCCTGGGCTGGACTATGGGTCACCATCAGGATCCCCGCCCCGCCCTCCAGGTAGCGCCGCAGCTCCGCTTCGACCTGATCCGTGGCCGCCTGGTCCAGCGCCGCGGTCGGCTCGTCCAGCAGCAGCACGCGCGGCGCCAGCGCCAATGCGCGCACCAGGCCCAGGCGCTGGCGTTCGCCCGTGGACAGTTCATGCACCAAGGCGTCCAGCTTGTCCGCGGACAGCCCCAGGCGTTGCATGATGGCCAAGGCCCGGGCGCGGTCCGTGAAATGCCGCGCGACCAGGTCGTCCCACCAGCCGGCCTCGGCCTGGCAGTACATGACCTGCCGGCGCCATTCGTAGCCCCGCATGCCCGAGCGCGGCCGGCCATCCAGCAAGGCCTCGCCATGACCGGGATCCAGGTCAGCCGCCTGGCGCAGCAACAGGGATTTGCCTGAGCCCGAAGGACCCATGATGGCTGCGCACTCGCCCGCGGCGAGATCCAGGCTGACGGGAGAGAGGCGTTCGCTGTAGATGCCGCGCAGCGTGAACAGCGGCCCTGGTTCAGACGTAATGGTCGGCATGGGTATCGATCTTAGACCGTAAATGCGCGAGGCTGGTCCAAGGCAATGGCCAGCCGGCCCGATTCGATGTCCTCGCGCGCATGTGTGTCTTGCATCAGCGCGATGCCCTGCCCCGCGGCAGCAGCAGCAGCAGCAGCAGCAGCAGCAGCAGCAGCAGCAGCAGCAGATCGTCCTCGTAGCTCAGGCCGCGCTGCGCTTCCTTCCCGGCGTCCACGCCGTGCGCCTGCAGCCACAAGGGCCAGTCCGCGCGGTCGGAATCCTGCAGCAGCGGGTACTTCAGGCAGTGTTCGGGCCGCTCGATGGGGGCCTTGCGCCAGCATGGCGGGGCTGGCCACGGGCAGGAGCAGCAGCACCGGCGGCATCAGCCGGAAGGCCGACAGCCCCGGGTAAAGCCCCAGGCCATGCCGCAACGCCACGTCGATGCGGTCGCGCTTGAAATTGACCAATTTTGACGATGCCGCCACGCGAACCTCGCTGTCCGGATGCAAATAGCTGCGCTTATCTGAAAAATCCAAATCCGATGAGGCTCCCTATGCGATACGCCACGCTGCATATGGGTGCCGCCTGCAACACACAGGCAAGACACCGCAATAAATCGGCATTTGCTAGAGTGATCATATTGAAAATGATAATCATCCCCAGAAGAGAATCATGTTCACGCAATGCCGGCTCCGGCAAAAGGCAGATCCCATATGAACCGTGAAATCCATGACTTCGCCGCCATCGGTCTTGGCCCGTTCAACCTCAGTCTCGCCTGCCTGGCCGCGCCCTTGTCCGGCGTGCGCGCGGTTTTCCTGGACAAGAAGCCAGGCTTCGATTGGCACCCCGGAATGCTGATCGAGGACTCCACCTTGCAGAACCCCTTTCTGGCGGACCTCGTGAGCCTGGCGGACCCGCGTAGCGAATACAGCTATCTGAATTACTGCAAGCAGACCGGGCGCATCTATTCCTATTACATGCGCGAAAACCACTACCTGAACCGGGCCGAGTACAACCGCTACTGCAAATGGGTCGCGGCCCGCCTGCCGAACCTGCGCTTCAATCACGACGTGCAGAGCGTGCTGCACGATCCAGACAGCCGCGCCTACCTGGTGACCGGCCAGCATGCCGTCAGTGGCGAACGCTTCATGGTCCGCTGCCGCAAGCTGGTGTTGGGACTGGGCACGCAACCCCAGCTGCCTGAATGCTGCGATCCGCGCACCGCGCCCTACATCCACAGCGCGGACTACTTGCGCCACAAGCCCCAGCTGCAGCGCAGGCAGGGCATCACCATCGTCGGCAGCGGACAGAGCGCGGCCGAAGTGTTCCACGACCTGCTGCGCGACAGCGCCAAGCACGCCTACAGCCTGACCTGGATCACCCGCTCGCCCCGCTTCTTCCAGATGGAGAACACCAAGCTCACGCTGGAGCTGATCTCTCCCGACTACACCGACTATTTCCACGACCTGCCCGAAGCCCGGCGGCGCGAGATGCTGCGCCAGCAAAGCAGCCTGTACAAGGGCATCAACGCCTCGCTGATCAATCAGATATACGACCTCCTGGACGAGAAGATCCGCGCAGGCGACCGCCGCTACACGCTGCTCACCAGCGCGGAACTGCGCGCCAGCCGGCATGAGCGCGCCACGGGCCGCTACCATCTGGACTTCATGCACGTTGACACCGGCCAACCGTTCAAGCACGTGACGGACGGCCTGGTGCTGGCCACCGGTTACGCCCCGCGCATCCCCGCCTGCGTCAACCCCATCAGCGACCGGATCGCCTGGGATGAAAACGGCGGCTACCGCATCGCCCACAACTACGCCGTGGACCGCGCCGGCACGGAGATCTTCGTGCAGAACACCGGGCTGCTCAGCCATGGCGTCACGAATCCCGACCTGGGATTCTGCTGCTACCGCAATTCGCAGATACTGCGCGACCTGACCGGCGTGGAGCACTACGCCATCGAGCCTCGCACCGCACTGCAGGACTTCCGCCCGCCGGCGAACGGCGTACTGGCGCACCGCCTCGGCATACCGGAGCCGATGCCCATGATGGACGGCCATCGGGCCGCCACCATCTGATCTTGCGGGGAGCCAGCATGCTCACGATGACAGCCACCTTTCTGGGCGAGGTCGTGCGCCAGTCGCGCGACCATTACGACGAGGGCCGGGGACTCGCCTTGCGCCCCCTGGTTCCGGATGCGGACGCCGCGCTGCTGCGGCAATGGTTTTCCATGGACTACGCGCGCTTCTGGTCCATGCAGCGGCACAGCGAGGACCAGGTGCGCGACTTCTATGACGCCCTATGCGGCAGCGGACACGCCAGCGCCTGGCTCGGCAGCCATGAGGGACAGCCAGCCTTTCTGGTGGAGTGCTACGACCCCGCCCGCGACGAAGTCGGCGAACACTACGCGGTGCGGCCAGGCGACCTCGGCATGCATCTTTTCATCGGCCCGCCGCGCTTGCGGATTCCCGGCTTCAGCCGGCAGGTGTTCGCCTTCGTGATGCGCTTCATGTTCGACCGGCTGGATGCCGCGCGCATCGTGGTCGAGCCCGACGCGAACAACGCCAAGATCCACGCGCTCAATCTGGCCATGGGATTCACCTATGCAGGCCAGGCCCGATTCCGCGACAAGACCGCCAGTCTGGCGTTCTGCACACGTACACAGTTCGAACAGGTCCAATACCAGGAGTCGACCCCATGAATCCGCATGCCACCACTCATCCCGCGCAGGTCGCCAGCCATCTGGAGCCGGAAGTCTGGGCCAAGGTCAACCGCCTGCTCGTGCGCAAGGCCATCTCCGAGTACACCCATGAAGGCCTGCTGCAACCCGAACGCCTGGGCCCGGCGGACACGCCGGGGTTCGACCGCTATCGCCTGGCGCTCGCGGACGGCCGCGTCGAGTACCGCTACGACGCGCAACTGATGGCCATGCGCCACTGGCGCATCCGCGCGGAATCGATCGCCAGGACCACGGCCGGCGCGCCCGCGCCCCTGGACGCCCTGCAGTTCGTGATCGAGATCCGCGACAAGCTGCGCATTCCGGAAGACCGGCTGCCGATCTATCTGGACGAAATCGCCAGCACGCTGCACGGCGCCGCCTACAAGCACACGCGCGCTTGCCTGCCCGCCCCCGAACTCGCGCTGGCCGACTATCAGACCATCGAAACCTCGATGATCGAAGGACACCCCAGCTTCGTCGCCAACAACGGCCGCCTGGGTTTCGACGCCGAGGACTACCACGCCTATGCGCCGGAGGCCGCTGCCCCGATCCGCGTGATGTGGCTGGCGGTGCACAAGGACAACGCGCATTTCGCCTGCCTGTCCACCATGGACTACGCCAGCCTGTTGCGCGGCGAACTCGGCGAGGACACCGTGGCGCGCCACGCCGCCACGCTGCAAGGCCAGGGACTGGACCCCGCCGACTACTACTTGATGCCGGCGCACCCCTGGCAGTGGTTCAACAAGCTGTCGCTGGCGTTCGCACCCTATGTGGCCGAACGCAAGATCGTATGCCTGGGTTACGGCGAAGACGACTACCTGGCACAGCAGTCGATACGCACCTTCTTCAACATCAGCCAGCCGGGCAAGCATTATGTGAAGACCTCGCTGTCGATCCTGAACATGGGTTTCATGCGCGGGTTGTCGCCCTATTACATGTCGGGCACGCCCGCCATCAACGAATACATCCACGGCCTGATCGAGTCCGACCCCTGGCTGCGCGCCAATGGCTTCACCATCCTGCGCGAGGCCGCCAGCCTGGGATTCCGCAACTACTACTATGAAGCTGCGATTTCCGTCGACACGCCCTACAAGAAGATGTTCTCGGCGCTATGGCGCGAGAATCCGCAGGCGCTGATCGGTCCCGGCGAACGGCTGATGACCATGGCCGCGCTTCTGCACGTGGATCCGCAGGGCCTAGCCCTGCTGCCCGCGCTGATCCGGGCCTCGGGGCTGAGCGCCGCCGCGTGGCTGGAACGCTATGTGGATGCCTACCTGACGCCGCTGGTGCATTGCTTCTACACCCATGACCTGGTGTTCATGCCGCATGGCGAGAACGTGATCCTGGTGATCCGGGACCATGTGCCGGTGCGCGCCTTCATGAAGGACATCGCCGAGGAATCCTCCATCCTCGACCCGCAGGCCGACCTGCCCGAGAACGCGCGGCGGCTGGCGGCGGACGTGCCCGAGGAATACAAGCTCCTGACGATCTTCGTCGACGTGTTCGAGGGCTACTTCCGCCATCTGTCCCAGATCCTGGCCGACACCGGCCTCATGCAGGAGGACGATTTCTGGGAGCTGGTCGCGGGCCGTATCGCCGCCTACCAGCAGGCACATCCGCAGCGGCTCGAAAAATACCGCCGCTACGACCTGTACGCGCCGGACATGATCCACTCGTGCCTGAACCGCCTGCAGCTCGCCAACAACCTGCAGATGGTCAATCTGGCCGATCCCATCGGCAGCTTCCAGATGGCGCCCAGGCTGCCCAACCCCGTGGCGCCTTACCGGCCGCAATGGCTGGACCGGACTGCCGACGCCGCGCAGGCCCTTGCGTGACCCGCGAACTGGACGATCTGCTCGCGCTGGCGGGCCGCCTCGCGCCTGGCCTTGACGGGCGCGTGGGCCCGCCAGCCGCGCCCGGCATCCGTCCGGGCGCGAGCAACGCCGACGCCATCGCGCGGTTGCGCGACTGGTGGCGCGAACGCCATCCAGAAGCCGGCCAGCACTACCTGGCGCTGCGCTGCTGGGGCCTGTTGATCTGGCAGCCCGTGTACCTCTGCGTAATCGCCGCGCATCGCAGCGCCATCGTCCCGGACCTGACCCGGCTCAGCCAGCCGGTCGCCAACGGCTTCATCGCCGGCTACACCATGGAACGCCATGAACCCCTGCGCGGCGGCCTGGAGGCGCGGCTGGACGCGGCCGCCACGCAGCTGCGCGAGATCGGCGCCCTGTTCCAGCGCGAGCTGGGCGCGGCGCTGCGCCTCAATCCGCGGGCCACCGCCTGCATGCAGGCCGACTGCGTCCTGTCCGCCCTGTTGGCGGCTCGAACGGGCGTGAGCGCCGCCGACAATGCCTGGGCCACCGCAGCCGCGGCCGATTGGCTTGCGCGCCTGGGCATCGCGGGCAGCAGCGGCTACCTGAACTATCAGCGGCGGTCGCTACCGGCCATCGCCGTGGACCGGCAGGTCTGCTGTCACCACTTCCGCAGAAGCGACGGCGACTACTGCAGCACCTGCCCCAAACTGGATATTGCCGAACGCATCGCCCGGATCGACGCCGAGAGCGTCGAGCCCGCCTGACGGGCGGCCGCCTTGCGCAAGGCACAAGGAGTCGGACATGACGGACATAGGCCGCCTTGCACACGTCGAGCAGGCGCTCAGCCCGCTGCACGTGCGGGCATATTTCGACGAAGACCTGTACGCCCGGGAACAGGAGGTGATATTCAAGCGCTCGCCGCTGTATGTCGGGCACGAAAAAGCCGTGCCCGAATCCGGCGACTGGCGCAGGCTGCCGCACGAGGAAGGCGGGCGCGTCCTCGTGCGCGGCGCCGACGGCGTGGAACTGATATCCAACGTATGCCGCCACCGCCAGTCGCTGATCCTGGGCGGCGAGACAGGCGCCGTCGCCGGGCCGGGCAAGCCGGCGGGCAATCTGTCGGCCACGGGCGGCAACATCGTCTGCCCGCTGCATCGCTGGACCTATGACAATCGCGGCCAGATCCTGGGCGCGCCGCAATTCCCCAGCACGCCCTGCCTGAACCTGCCGCGGTTTCCCCTGAAGCGCTGCCACGGCCTGCTATTCGAGGGGCCGGGCGACCCGCTAGCGGACCTGGGCGACCTGTTCGCCCGGCCCGAGTTCGACTTCTCGGACTATGTGCTGGACCACGTCGAAGTGCACCAATGCAACTACAACTGGAAGACCTTCATCGAGGTCTATCTGGAGGACTACCACGTCGGGCCGTTCCACCCCGGGCTGGGGCGCTTCGTCACCTGCGAGGATCTGAGCTGGGAGTTCGGCAAGCGCCGCAGCCTGCAGCGCGTGGGAGTGCACGACGCCCTGGAGAAGCCCGGTTCCGACGTATACCGCGACTGGCACGGCACCCTGATGCGCTACCGCGACGGCGCGCCTCCGGATTTCGGCGCGATCTGGGTGACCTACTTTCCCACCCACATGATCGAGCTCTACCCGCACGTGCTGGTGCTGTCCACGCTCTACCCCAAAAGCCCGCAGGAGACGGTCAACATCGCCGAGTTCTACTATCCCGAGGAAATCGCCCTGTTCGAACGCGAATTCGTCGAAGCGCAACGCGCGGCCTACATGGAAACGGCGGTCGAGGACGACGAAATCGGCGAGCGCATGGATGCCGGCAGACGCGCGCTGCTGCGGCGCGGCGTCAGCGAGAGCGGCCCGTACCAGTCTCCCATGGAGGACGGCATGCTGCACTTCCACGAGTGGTATCGCAACATCATGGGCGAGCATTTGGGCGATTGCGCCGCGCCCTGAGCGCCGCTGCCAGACCGTTGAATCAATGCGAATATATGCTATTCTCATTTAGACCCCGCCGCTTCCCCTGGCCGACGTCCGGGGGGCTCAACCCGCCGTGCGAGTGACGCCATTGAATCCCTCCTTCCCCGCAGTCCGATTCACCGTCGCCGACTTCAACCGCCTGGGCGGCCATAACGGTTTCCGCTACCAGTTGCCCGGATTCCAGGCCGCTAGCGCCGACCCGGACACCGTCTGCATCGCCGAAGGCCGCGTCGAGGAACATGCCATCCGCCCCGGCCTGACGCTGGTCATGTCCGACGTGCTGGTTCATCACCACTACGAATCGACCTCGGTCATGACGCCGCGCTTTTCGGCCATCGTCATGCTCCAGGGCCAGGCTCAGGCGCGCGTCGGCCACCACGACGACCTGCCGCTGGTCGCCCAAAGCGGTATCAGCGCCGCCTACGGCGATACGGTCGCCATGACCGGCATCCACCGTGCCGGCCAACGGCTGCGCAGCGTCAACCTGTCGCTGTCCGAGCCGGACGCCGCGGACGACGACCCGATCAGCGATCGGATCCGCAAAGTCCTGCGCACGCCCGCCTTCCGGCTGCGCCGCTGGCAGGTGCAGGCGCATCTGATGCAGTCCATCGAACATCTGCTGGAATGCCGTTGGGACGACCCGCTGTGCGCCATGCTGCGCGAAGGCGTCGGCGCGCAGCTTCTGGCCCATGCGTTGGCTGCGCTGGACCAGCAGGAGCCCGAACCCGGCACGCTGTCGCAGCGCGACCGCCAGTTGCTTGAGCGCGTGCGGGAACGGCTGCACAGCGCGCCTGGCGAAGAGCACACCCTGGATGATCTGGCGAAACTGGCCTGCATGAGCCCCAGCACCCTGCGCGCCAAGTTCCGCGCCGCCTATCAATGCTCCGTGTTCAGCTGGCTGCGCGAGCGCCGGCTGGAGGTCGCCCGCGAGCAATTGGCTCGCGGCTGCAGCGTGCAGCAGGCCGCGCACTGCGTGGGCTATCGGCATGCCACCAATTTCGCCACGGCGTTCCGCGAGCGCTATGGCGTCGCGCCCAGCGAACTGAACTGAACGGGGCTGCCGTGAGCGCCCCGGCCCGCGGCTTTCGGCAGCATCCATTGTTCTTGCGGCATTGCCCATTCATCCGACCGCGGCTGGCGGGCGACCATGAGGCCACGCTTCCCGCCCCGGGAAGCTCCTGCCCCGGACGCTCCCGTGCCCAGCCCCGACAAACCGACTTCCTTTCCCATGATGGTGCTGATGCTGGGCCTGCTGGCCTGCGTGGCGCCCGCCACCATCGACGCCTATCTGCCCGCCTTCGCCGCGCTGGAGCGGGAGTTCGGCGTGCCGCAAGAAACCGTGCAGCTGACCCTGGGCGTCTACATGTTCTGCTACGCGGCGATGCTGCTGCTGCATGGAACGCTGTCGGATTCGCTGGGCCGGCGCCGCGTCATCCTGGCGACGCTGGTTTTCTACATCTGCGGCAGCGCGCTGGCCGCCGCCGCGCCGAGCTTCGGCTGGCTGTTGGCCGCGCGGGCGTTGCAAGGCCTGTCCGCAGGCGCCGGCATCGTGGTGGGCCAGGCCATCGTGCGCGACTGCTACGAAGGGCCGGCGGCGCAACGCGTCATGTCCTATCTCATCCTGGTGTTCAACCTGTCGCCGGCGTTGGCGCCCATCATCGGCGGCCAGTTGGCGGCGCAGCTGGGCTGGCGCGCCGTCTTTGTGATGCTTGCCGCCCTGGCCGCGACGGCCTGGGCGCTATGCGCCTGGCGGCTGCCCGAAACCCTGCCCGCCAGCCGGCGCCGGCCGCTGTCCGGGCGTGCACTGGCTGGCGGCTACGGCGCGCTGCTTGCGGACCGGCGATACGTCGCGCTCGCCGCCGCCTTCAGCCTGATCTTCGCGGCCCAGGGCTTGCTCATCGGCGCCGCACCAGACTTCATTGCCAACGTCCTGGGCCTGCCCGTAACGGATTTCGCATATCTGTTCGTGCCGCTCGTGATCGGCGCCATGGCGGGCGCGCTGTTCGCGGCGCGCAAGGCCGGACGCTGGACGGATCAACGCATCACCTGGCTGGCGTACCTGCTGATGGGCGGCAGTTGCCTGGCAAGCGTCATGTATGCCGCTGGCGCCGGGCGACCCGCCCTGCCCTGGGCGGTCATCCTGCCCGCCATCTATACCTGCGGCCTGGCCATGTGCGTCCCGGCCATGACCCTGCACATCCTGGCCCGTGCGCCAGGGCTGTCCGGCACCGCCGCTTCGGTGCTCGGCTTCGCCCAGATGCTGGCCTTTTCGGTCGCCAGCGGCTGGGGCGTGCCCATGGTCTATGGCAAGCCCCTCGGCCTGGCGCTTGCGATGCTGGCCTGCGTCGCCGCAAGCGCGGCAGGCTGGGCCTGGCTGCAACGGCAGTCCGCGCCTTTGGCGAACGCCGGATCGGGCTGATGCGGCGGCGTTCGGCATACGCATCGCATCTTCCGGCATACGTTCAAGTCTCCAGCAAAAACAATAATTCTCATTACCAAATTTTTCAGCCGGAGCTTGTGTTCATGTCCCCCGCACTGTCCCCGCCGCGCGCGCTCACGCGCCGGGCGAATCTGCTTACCCTGGCCGTCCGCGCGGCCTTGCTGTGCTCAGCCTTGCCCTACCACGCCGCCAACGCGCAATCCAGCGCCTCATCCGGCGCCGACCAGCCGGCCGAACTCCCGGCCGTCACGGTTCGGGGCGCCAGCATACCCGGCACCACCGAAGGAACCCATGCCTACAACACCGAGGCCATGAGCACCGCAACCGGCCTGACGCTGTCGCCGCGGGAGACCCCGCAATCGGTCAGCGTGGTGACCCGCCAGCAGATCGAGGACCAGGGACTGCAGGACACCGGCTCCATCCTGGCCAGCGCGCCAGGCATCTCCGTCACGCGCAGCGACAGCAATCGCCTGTCGTTCTCGGCGCGCGGCTTCGCGATAGACAACTTCCAGTTCGACGGCCTGAACGCCCCGATCCTGAGCCAATGGAACTATGGCTCCACCGACATGGACGCCGCCATCTACGACCGCGTGGAAATCGTGCGCGGCGCCACCGGCCTGATGACCGGCTCGGGCAATCCGTCCGCCGCGGTGAACTTCATCCGCAAGAAGCCGCTGCGCGAGTTCGCGCTGTCCGGCAGCGCCAGCGCCGGCAGCTGGGACTACGTGCGCGGCGACGCCGACCTGTCGGTGCCGCTGACGGAGAACGGACGCGTCCGCTCGCGCTTCGTCGCCGCCTACAGCCAGGGCGACAGCTACGTCACGTTCCTGGATTCGCGCAAGCGCACGCTGTACGGCGTCATCAGCGCCGACCTCACGCCCGACACGCTGCTCACCGTCGGCCTGGAGTATCAGCGCAACCAGAGCAACGGCTTCGGCAGCGGTTTCCCGCTGTTCTATTCGGACGGCTCGCGCACCGACTTCAACCGGTCCGTGGCCAACAATACGCGCTGGGCGCGCATCGATACCGAATCGACCACCACCTTCGTGGACCTGAGCCACCGCTTCGCCAATGACTGGAAGGCGCGCGCCGCCTATAGCCACAATGAGGGCGAGTACCGCATGAAGCAGCTTTACCGCGGCGGCTATCCGGACCGGACCAGCGGCACGGGCATGAGCAGCAGCTTCAACAACTACGATGGCGACCGCTCGCGCGACGATATCAACCTGACGCTGTCGGGCCCGTTCCAGCTGTTCGGCCGCAAGCACGAACTGGCCCTGGGCTGGATGAGCGTGAACGACCACAGCGACATCGGCCAGTACCTCATGGTCGGCGCCAAGCCCGCCATCGGCAGCTTCTTCGACTGGCGCCAGGACCATATCGCCGAACCGGCCTGGTCCAGCCGCAAGACGCCAGCGGACGACATGCGGGTCAAGCAGACCGGAACCTACGCCGTGGGCCGGTTTTCGCTGGCCGATCCGCTGCACCTGATCGTGGGCGGACGCTGGAGCAATTGGGAGACGAACCAGACCTACTTCGGCAGCAAGCGGCAATACAAGATCAACGACCAGTTCACGCCCTACGCCGGCCTGATCTACGACATCAACAAGACCTACACGGCCTACGCCAGCTACACCGAGATCTTCCAGCCGCAGAACGCACGCTCGCCCAGCGGTTCCATCCTGCCGCCGATCGACGGCAAGAGCTACGAGATCGGCCTGAAGGCTTCCTACCTGGACGGCCTGCTCGACGCGGCCGTATCGCTGTACCAGACTCGCCAGAACAACCTGGCCCAGGCCATTCCCGGCGAGTCGGTCATAGGCATGCCCGGCACGCAGGCCTACCGCGCCGTATCCGGCGCCAAAGTCGAGGGCTTCGAACTCGAAACCACCGGGCAGATCATGCCCAACTGGAACATCGCGGCCAGCTACACGCACTTCACCGCCAAGGCCGCCGACGGCAAGCCCATCAACACCAGCCATCCGCGTAGCCTGTTCAAGCTCTACACCACCTATCGCCTGCCCGGCGACCTGAACCGGCTGACGGTCGGCGGCGGCGTGGACTGGCAAAGCCGCATGTACCAGTCCGCCGCCAGCCCGCGCGGCAACGTGGAAGTGGAACAAGGCAGCTACATGCTGGCGAACCTGATGGCGCGCTACGAGTTCAGCAAACAGGTCTCGGCCACTCTCAACGTCAACAACCTGTTCGACAAGAAGTATTACGACCAGATCGGCTTCTTCAGCCAGGGCTGGTGGGGCGCGCCCCGCAACGTGATGCTGACGCTCAGGGCCCAATATTGATCGGAGAAACTGCCGGCACGATGCGTCTTAGTCTTCCTCGTTTCAAGCATGCAATTCTGCGGGCCGGGGCAGCCTGCCTGGCCGCGCTCGCCCTGGCGGCCTGCGACCGCGCGGCCGACGCGCCGGCCGCGCCAACGCCGCCGGTCGCCCAGGCCGATGGTTTTCCGGTCACGATAGACGGCGCCCTGGGACGGGCCGTCATCGCGGCGCCGCCCAAGCGCGTGGTCACGCTGGGCCTGGGCGCCGACGATCTGGCGCTGTCGCTGGGTGTGGTGCCGGTGGGCGTGGGCCGCGCCGACTGGGGCGGCGACGCCGACCACTACTGGCCCTGGGTGCGCGCCGCGATCGAGGCCCGCGGCGCACCGCTGCCGCAGGCCATCGCCATGTTTCCGGAGCTGGACGTCGAAGCCATCGTCGCGCTGCGGCCGGACGTCGTGCTGGCGCCTTTTTCCGGGGTCAGCGCCGAAGCGTATGCACAGCTGTCGCGGCTGGTGCCGGTGGTGGCCTATCCGGAGCAGCCATTCCTGACTCCGGTGGATACCCAGATCGACCTGATCGCCGCCGCGCTGGGCCGGCGCGAACAGGCTGCGGTGCTCAAGGCGCAGATCCGCGGCACACTGGCGCAGGCCGCACAAGACCACCCCGTGCTGGCCGGCAAGACCTTCGCCTATGTGCGGGCCGACCTGGGTTCGGGCAATTTCGCGGCCTATGTGGCGGGGGATCCGCGCGTGGACACGATTGCCGCCATGGGCCTGAAACTGGCGCCGTCCATGCAGGGCCTGCACGCCAGCGCCGGCCATTTCGCCCACTACCTGGGTTTCGAGCATGCCGATGCGCTGGGCGACGTCGACGTGCTCGTGTCCTGGTTCTATACCCCCCAGGAACGCGATCGGACCGCGGCGCTGCCGCTGTACGCCTCCATCCCCGCCGTGAGGCGCGGCGCCTACGTGGCGCTGAGCGACCCGGCGCTGATCATGGCCTCGTCCTCGGGCACGCCGCTGGCCGTGGCCTGGATGCTGGGCAGGCTGGCGCCGGCCTTGGCCGCGGCAGCCGAGCGGGCCGAAGCCGGACCCGGCGCCCAGCATGAATAAGCCGTCCCGTGCCGCCGGCCTGGGCGCGGCCTGTCTGCTGCTCGCCGCCGCCATCCTGGGCAGCCTCTGGCTCGGTTCACGCAACCTGTCGCCCGGCTCGGTCTGGCAAGCCCTGTTCCGGCCCGATGACAGTTACGCCGCCCTGGTGGTCGCCTCGCGCGTGCCGCGCACCTTGCTGGCCGTGCTGACCGGGGCGGCGCTGGCCGTGGCCGGCGCGCTGATCCAGGCCCTGACCCGCAATCCGCTGGCAGAGCCCGGGCTGTTGGGCGTCAACGCCGGCGCCGCCGCCTCCATCGTGACTGCCGCCCTCGCGCTCGGCGGCCTGCCGGCGCATCCGTTCTGGGCGGCCCTGCCCGGCGCACTGGCCGCGGCAGTGGCCGTATACCTGATCGGCGCGGGCGGCCGGGGCCTGCAGCCGGTGCGTTTGATCCTGGCCGGCGCGGCGGTCAACGCGGTGCTGTTCGCCTACGTGCAGGCCGTGGCCCTGCTGCGCGAGGACATTTTCGACGCCTATCGATTCTGGGCCGTGGGCTCGCTGGCGGGACGCTCCATGGCCGAAGCGGCCCGCGCCGCCCCCTACATCGGCGCCGGCCTGCTGCTGGCGCTGGCGCTGGCCCGGCCCCTGAACGTCCTGGCGCTGGGGCAGGCGCTTGCCCGGGCGCTCGGCGTGCGTGCCGGGTGGTACCGCGCGCTGGGCCTGCTCGGCGTGGCCGTCCTGGCCGCCGCCGCCACCGCTGCCGCGGGTCCCATCGCCTTCGTCGGCCTGGCCGTTCCGCATATCGCCCGCCGTATCGGCGGTCCCGACCTGCGCTGGCAACTCGTCTACTGCCTGCTGCTGGGCCCCATCCTGATGCTCGCGGCCGACGTCCTGGCGCGCCTGCTGCGCGCGCCGGCAGAGTTGCTGACCGGCGTGGTGGCCGCGTTCCTCGGCGCGCCGTTCCTGCTGGCGGCCTTGCACCGCCAGCCCGGGAGCCGCCCATGAGCGGCCAGCGGCGCACGTTGCGCGTGGGCACCTGGCTGTCGCTGCCCTACTCGCCACGCGCGCTAGCCTACGCCTTGTTGCTGACGGCGCTGGCCGTTGCGTCGATTGCCGGCGCCCTGTTGGCGGGAGAGCAAGGACCCGCCTGGTCCCGGATGGGGCGCATCCTGGCGGGCGGCGGCACGGCGGTCGAGCACTGGCTGGTCTATACCGTCAGGCTTCCCCGCGCCGTGGCCGCGCTTGGCGCCGGCGCCGCGCTGGCCCTGTCGGGCGCACTGTTCCAAAGCATTACCCGCAACCCGCTGGGCAGCCCCGACATCATCGGCCTCACCGCGGGCGCCTCCGCAGGCGCGGTGGCGGTGACGATGGTCTGGCCGGGGGCGATGCCGCTAGCCTGGGGCGCCGCGGGCGGCGCGCTGCTGGCGACGGCGGGCGTCTGGTTCGGATCCGGCGCCGGGTTCTCCGCGCCCCATCGCATGGTGGTCGCCGGCATTGCGGTGGCCGCCATCGCCTTCGCCTTCGTGCAATACGGCCTTTCCAACCTGCGCCGCGAACAGGCGCATCTGGCCGCAACCTGGCTCAACGGCAATCTGGCCGGCAAAACCTGGAACGATGTCGCTCTGATCGGCGCCGCCTGCGCGGTGTTGCTGCCCTTGGCGCTCGGCCTGGGCGCGCGCCTTCGGCTGCTGGAAATGGGCGACGATGTGGCGCACGCCTTGGGCATCGCACCCGGACCCAGCCGGCTGGCGGCGACGCTGCTGGCCGTGCTGGCCACCGCCGCGGCCGTCAGCGTGGCCGGTCCCATCGCCTTCATCGCGCTGGCGGCCCCGCAGATCGCGCGCCGCTGCGTCCCGGCTAGCGGCCCGCAACCGCTGTTGGCCGCATTGACCGGCGCCGTGCTGTTGGCGGGTGCCGATCTGCTGTCGCGTTCCGCTGGGGCCAACGGCTTGCCGGTAGGCGTTCTTACCGCCGGGATCGGCGGCCTCTATCTCGCATTTCTGCTGCTGCTCGAATGGCACAAGGTCTCGACGTGACTTCCGCAATGCCCACGCCCGTCCTCCAGCTCCGGGACGTCAGCCTGTCCTACGGCGCCCGCCGCGTGCTGGACGGCTTGACGCTGGACATTGCGCCGGCCTCGTTCACCGTGATCCTGGGCCCCAACGGCTGCGGCAAATCCACGCTCTTGCGCGTGTTGGGCGGCGCCCTGCGTCCCAGCCATGGCCATGCCCTGCTCGACGGCGCCGACCTCGCCAGCTTGCGCCGAAAAGCGGTGGCGCGCCGCTTGGCCTACTTGCCGCAGAACCCGGTTGCGCCCGAGATGGTCACCGTGCGCGACCTGGTCGCCCGCGGCCGCTATCCGCATCAGTCCCTGTTGCGGCAATGGTCGACGGCGGACGCCAGCGCCGTCGACGCCGCCCTGGCGGCGACCGATCTGGACGGCCTTGCGGCAGAGCCTGTGCACACGCTTTCCGGCGGCCAGCGCCAACGCGTCTGGCTGGCGTTGGTGCTAGCCCAGGAACCCGACATCATGCTGCTAGACGAACCCACCACGTTCCTCGACATCCGCCATCAGCTGGACCTGCTGGAGCTGTGCGGCCGGCTGCACCGCACCGGGCGCACCTTGGTGGTGGTGCTGCACGACCTCAACCTGGCCTTGCGCTACGCCGAAAGGATCGTGATGATGCGCGATGGGCGCATCGCGGCGCACGGCGATGCCGCTTCGGTCGTGACCGAGGACATGATGCGCCTAGTCTACGATCTGGATTGCCGCGTCATGCCAGACCCCGAGACTGGCAGCCCCATGGTCGTACCCCGGCGCGCGCGCTAGCTTTTCAGGAGTGTCAATGGAAGTTTCCTTGAGTGGAAAAATGGGCGGCCCCGAGGCCGGCGTGGCCTGGCTCGCGGGAATCGTCCTGCTGCGGCCCAGGCTGAAGTCCGCGCTGGCCGACCTGGAGGTCGCCGGCCTGCGGACCATCGACATCGAGTTGTGGATCGGCGGCAGCATCACCGACTACGGACCAGAAGGCTTTTCCTCCACCGCCAGGTACTACGCGAAAAAGGAGTCCTTGTTGCTTGCCATCTCCGTACCCAAGACGGTGGCGGCGGCCTCCCCGCAAGAGCGGCCGGAACATACCGTGGAGGACTGGCTGGCCGACGGCTTCCGTTCCGCCCAGCTCCCGCGCAGCGCCCAGAAGCTGCCCTTTGCGCTCATCGCAGAGACGGTCTGCTCTTCCCTGGGCACCTCCCGGCAATGACAAGCACCGCTGAGAAATGAAAAAGCCCGCCTGAGCGGGCCTTGTCCTGCAACGCAGACGCCTCAGAGCATATGCGCCAGGAACTCGCGGCTGCGCGCCTCTTGCGGGGCGCGGAAGAAATCCGCCGAAGGCGCTTCCTCGATGATGCGGCCTTCGTCCATGAAGATGACCCGGTGCGCGACTTCGCGCGCAAAGCCCATTTCATGAGTGACGACCAGCATGGTCATGCGTTCGTCGGCCAGCTGCTTCATGGTGCGCAGCACTTCGCCGGTCAGTTCCGGGTCCAGCGCCGAGGTGGGCTCGTCGAACAACATGATGTCCGGCTCCATGGCCAGCGCGCGGGCGATCGCCACGCGCTGCTTCTGGCCGCCGGACAGGCGCGTCGGATAGTTGTCGCGCTTGTTCAGCAGGCCGACCTTGCGCAGCAGCTCTTCCGCCTTGGGAACGATCTGGGTGCGGCTCATCCCCTTGACGGTGATGGGCGCCTCGATGATGTTCTGCAGCACGGTCATGTGCGGGAACAGGTTGAACGACTGGAACACCATGCCCATCTTGCGGCAGATACGGCGCACGTCGGCGTCGCTGGCGTACTGGCTGCGTCCGCCCGGCACGGCCCGGGCCATGGCCTCGCCTTCGACCTCGATGCTGCCCTCGTCGATGGTTTCCAGGTGGTTCAGGCAGCGCAGGAAGGTGCTCTTGCCGGAGCCGGACGGTCCGATCACCGCCACCACTTCGCCCTGGCCCAGGGTCAGCGACACCCGGTCCAGCACGCGGTTGGAGCCGAACGACTTGATGATTTCGCGGGCCTCGATCATGACGGGACGCGCGGACGGAGAATTACTGGTCATATTTGGCATAGCGCTTTTCCATGTGCTGGAAGAACCACGTCAGGATCAGCGTCATGATGAGATAGAAGGCGGCGGCAACCAGGAACGGCGTGGTCGTGAAGTCGCGCTGCACGATGCCGCGCGCGGTGCGCAGGATGTCGTTGAGCGCCAGTACGTAGATGAGCGAGGTGTCCTTGACCAGCGTGATGGTCTCGTTGCTCATGGGCGGCAGCACCCGCTGCACCATCTGCGGCAGCACGATGCGGCGCAGGGTCTGCAGATAAGTCATGCCCAGGACCTTGCTGCCCTCGTACTGGCCGCGGTCCACCGACTGGATGCCGGCGCGGAAGATCTCGGCGAAATAGGCCGCGTAGTTCAGCGCGAAGGCCACCACGGCGGCGGGAAAGTCCGGCAGACGGATGCCGATCACAGGCACGAACGGCAGCGCGAAGTAGATGAACAGCATCTGCAGCATCAGCGGCGTGCCGCGCATGAGCCAGATGTAGCCGTTGACCAGGCTGCTGGCCAGCCGCCATTTGGAAATCCGCACCAGCGCCAGCACCAGGCCCAGCGGGACGGCCAGCGCCAGCGTGATGAAAAACAGCGTCAAGGTGACTTTCGCGCCTTGCGCCAGTGGCCCCAATAGGGAGAGTACGTAGTCCATGCTTGGGTTCACGCCGTCAGCGTCCGCGGACGCCAGGGCAAGATCGTTTCATGAGTAAGCCCGCCTGGCGCATGGCGCCGCGGCGGGCTGCGAAATACAGGCCGGGACGCCCGGGCCCAATGGCCGCGGACGCCGCCCGCCCCTTACTTGATGATGTTGGCGCCGAACCACTGGGTGGCGATGCGGCCGGCGGTGCCGTCCTGCTTCATCGAATCCAGGGTCTTGTCCAGCTTGCCCAGCAGCTCGGTGTCGTCCTTGCGCACGCCGACGCCGTAGTCTTCGGTGCCGAAGTTCTCGTCCAGGACGCGGTACTCGCCGGCGCGCTTGCTGATCAGGTAGCGGCCCACCACTTCGTCCACCACGATGGCGTCCAGGCGGCCGGCGGCCAGGTCCATCAGCGCGGTGACGTTGTCGCCGAACTTCTTGACTTCCTTGATCTGGGCGGCGACTGGGTCCTTGGCGATGGCGTCGGTGGCGCTGCTGCCGTCCTGGGCGCCCACGACCTTGCCCGCCAGGTCAGCCTTGAGCTTCACGGGCGAGGCGTTGCCGACGATGATGATCTGGTGGTTGGCCATGTAGGGCGCGGTGAAGCTGATGTTCTTCTTGCGCTCTTCGGTGATGGTCAGGCCGTTCCACAGCACGTCGACGCGCTTGCCGTTGAGTTCGGCTTCCTTGGCGCTCCAGTCGATGGGCTTGAACTCCACTTCCAGGCCCAGGCGCTTGCTGGCTTCCTTGGCCATGTCGATGTCAAAACCGACGATCTGGTTGTTCGAATCGCGGAAACCCATCGGCGGGAAGTTGTCATCCAGGCCAACCACGACCTTCTTGGCGGCGGCAGGCGCCTGCGCGCTGGCGGCGGGCGCATTGTCGCTGGGACCGCAAGCGGTCAGCAGCGCGGTTGCGGAAGCGAGGAGTACAGCTGTCAGTTTTTTCATCGTTATGGATGCGCCGGGCGCAAGAATGAAGAATGCCGGAATGGCCAGTCAAAAAGCCGCGAGCCGGTATTTTAGCCTCCCCCGCGACCGCGGGCGCGGACCCGGGCTGGCGTGCGCTATTGCGCCGGGTGGAAACGCTCCAGTAGGCGCAGGAACAGCTCCACGGCGCGCGAGCCCGGGCGCGACACCTCGGTGATCGCGCAGAGGGTGTTTTCGTAGGTGGGTCCGCCCGGCAGGCGGGTCAGGGCGTGGCGGCGCGAGACCGAATCTGCGTAGTGGGCGGGTAGCAGGCCCACGCAGTGACCGGACGACACCAGCATGGCGATGGCCTCCAGCCCGGTGGCCTCCGGCCCGCGGGCAAAGCCGTAAATGCCCAGCGCGTCGTGCACGAATGGGTGCGAACGGTAGACCAGCGGCAGGTCGCGGGCCTGGCGCACGCTGCCGCGCGCCACGAAGATCTGGTGGCGCTCGATGAACAGCCGCTGATAGTTGAAGCCGCTTTCCCGCCGGTACATGCCGCGGATGGCGACCTGCACCCGCCGCTCGCGCAGCGCCTGGTCCAGCTCGTTGAAGGTCATGACGGTGAGTTCGACCTTGACGTCGGGCGCCTCGACGCGCATGGCCGCCAGGGCTTCCGGGATATGGCAGTCGGCGTCGGTGATGACGTGCTCGACCATGCCGATGGACAGGGTGCCCGACAGCACGCCGCGCACCGCGTCGATTTCGGGACGGATCCGCTCCAGCGATTTCAGGGCATCGCGGGCCAGCTCCAGGGCGACCTTGCCAGCTTGCGTGAGTTCAAAGCCCGAGGGGCCGCGGTCGCACAGCCGCACGCCCAGGGTTTCCTCGACCTCGCGCACGTGCCGGCTGATGGACGCCTTGGACATATGCAGCTGTTTTTCCGCCGCCGCGAAGCCGTTGGCCTGGGCCACGGCGCAGAAGATCCGCAGGGAACGCAGGTCGCGTTCGGTGAACTCGGGACGGGACAAGGCGGCGGCTCTGAAAAGGTATCGGTTTTCGAAACCATACCACTAAAAAAATCATTTTTCACAACCCAACCCGGCAGATACAGTGGGTCCAGCACTGGCGTCCAGGGGCGCAGACCCCGGCACATTCCGCAAGGGATATCCGCCGGCCCAGTGCCGGAACCATGACGACATACAAGGGAAAAATCATGCAGAACCTGTCCAGAAGGCGTTTTGTCGCGACTACGCTCGCAGCCGGGGCCGCGCTGGCCCTGCCCTCGCTGTCCTACGCCGAGGGCGGATCGCTGGCCGACATCAAGAAGCGCGGCAAGCTGACCGTGGGCACAGAAGCCGCCTACGAACCGTTCGAATTCGTCGAGAACGGCAAGGTCGTGGGCTATGGGCACGACGTGCTCCAGCTGATGGCGGCCAAGCTCGGCGTGCAGCTGGAACAGATGAACCTGCCGTTCCAGGGTCTGTTGCCGGGCCTGATGTCGCGCAAGTTCGATTTTGTCGCGACCAGCGTGGGCATCACCCCCGAACGCGCCCGCCGCTTCGCCTTCACCCAGCCCGTGGGCGTGGTGCGTTCGGTGCTGATGGTGCGGGTGGACGATGCGTCCATCAAGCAGGACATGGATATCGCCGGCAAGATCATCGGGACCCAGATGGGCTCGTCTTCCCAGCCGGTGGCCGAAGAATTCGAAAAGCGGCTGAAGGAAAAGAACGGCAAGGGCTATGCCGACACCAAGCTGTTCCAGGCCTACCCGGACGTCTCCAACGCCTTGGTCAACAAGACCGTGGACGTGGCGCTGATGCCCTCGAACATCGCGGCCGTGCAGATGCGCAAGCAGCCGGGAGCGTTCCGCATCGCCGGCGAGATCGGCCAGGCCAAGCTGCTGGCATGGGTCGCCAACCCCAAGGACCTGGAGATCCGCCAGTTCATCAACGACACCTTCGACGAACTACGCGCCAGCAACCAACTGCTGGAGCTGCAGAAGAAGTGGTTCGGCGCCCCCATGGACACGCCGCGCGCCAACTACCTGCCTGACGGCGCGATCTAGGCGGACCTCCCATGCTGGATTGGTTGAATCAGAACGGCGCCCTGGCGCCGTTCCTGCACGGCGTCGTCTCGGGCACGGCGATCACCCTGGCGGCATCGGTGGCGGCGTTCGCCATCGGCATCTGCCTGGGGGTCGCGCTGCTGCTGGCGCGCCTGTCCCCCTACGCGCCCTTGCGCGGGCTGGTCATGTTCTGGGTCAGCGCCATACGCGGCACGCCCGCGCTCATCCATATGCTGATCGCCTACTACGTGGTGCCGCCCCTGCTGGGCATCTCCGTGTCGCCGCTGGCGGCCGGGATCGGCGCGCTGGCCTGTAACACCAGCGCCTACATCGTCGAGATCCTGCGCGGGGCGCTGGGCACGCTGTCGCCCGGCCAGGTGGCGGCCGCGCGCGCGCTGGGCATGCGCAGCCGGCAGATCTGGCGCCACGTGCTGCTGCCGCAGGTGTTCTACCGCGCCATCCCGCCCCTGACCAGCGAACTCACCATACTGCTGAAGGCCTCGTCGCTGATGTCCATCATCGCCGTTCCGGAGCTGGCCACCGTGGCGCGCAACGCCACGCTGCAAAGCGACCTGCCGCTGCAGGTGTTCACCGTGACGGCCGCGGTGTACTTCATCATTCTTTTCTGCCTGTCGGCCGCCTCGCGCCTGTGCGAGCGCCGCGTGTCCAGGATGCTGCCCAATGCCCATTGATCTCTCCATCGTCGGGCAGTCCGTCCCGGTCCTGCTCAAGGGCCTGCGGATCACCGCCCTGGTCAGTCTCATCGGGATTCCGCTGGGCATCCTGATCGGCACGATCGCGGCCTATGCCGCGCAGTCGCGCAGCCTGCTGCGGCCAGTGGCCCTGGCCTACGTCGAACTGGTGCGCAACATCCCGTACCTGATCCTCGTGTACCTGTCGTTCTTCGGCCTGCCCAAGCTGGGGGTGCCGGCCTCGGCGATGTCGGTCGCCATCGGCTGCACCGCCTTCTACACCGGCGGCTACTTCTGCGAGGTGCTGCGCGCCGCGTTGAAGAGCGTGCCGCGCGGCCAGACCAGCGCCGCCCTGTCGCTGGGCATGACCTACTGGCAGACGCAGCGCCACATCGTCGTGCCCCAGCTGTTCGGCTTTCTCATCCCGCCCACCACCAGCCTGGTCATCATGATGTTCAAGGACTCGGCGATCTTCTCGGTGATGAGCCTGCCGGAAATGACTTACCAGAGCAATCTGCTCACGGCCAACACCTTCGCCTACCTGGAAGTGCTGGGCACCACCGCCCTCATCTACTGGGTGTGCAGCGTGCTGATGGCCGGCACGGGCCGCCGCCTGGAAACCCTGGTCCGCCGCAAGACGCGCCAGGCCTGATCCTCCCACCATCAAGGAAACGAGAACATGAGCACCTATACGGTCCCTCCCCGCACCGGCCACCCCACCCTGCTGTACTCCACGCTGGCGCTGGACCTGGAAAACCTGCAGGCCGATGTCGCCGTGCTGGGCATGCCCTACGGCTCGCCCTATTCGGCCGCGGACTTCAGCAACGACCAGACCAATGCGCCCACGGCGATCCGCCAGGCGACCGACCGCGTGGTGCGCCGCCCAGGGCACTACGATTTCGACATCGACGGGCCGCTGCTGCAAGGCCGCGACGACATCCGCTTCGTGGATTGCGGCGACATCATCCCCGACCTGTCCAAGCCCCGCGGCGAACACTATGAACGCGCCGAGGCCGCGGTGCGGCGCATCGCCGCCGCGGGCGCCGTGCCCATCGTGCTGGGCGGCGACCACGGCATCACCACGCCCGTCCTGCGCGGCCTGGACCAGCAGGGTCCGATCACGCTGGTGCACATCGACGCCCACCTGGACTGGCGCGACGACGTCAACGGCGTGCGCGACGGGTTGTCCAGCCCTATCCGGCGCGCCTCCGAAATGGCGCACGTGGACCGCATCATCCAGATCGGCCTGCGCGCCCAGGGCAGCGGCCGCCCCGAAGAGCTGGAAGCGGCGCGCGCCTATGGCGCCGAACTGGTCACCGCCTACGAACTGCATGACATCGGCATGGACGCGGTGCTCGAGCGCATTCCGGACGGCGGCAATTACTACCTGACCATCGACGCCGACGGCATGGATCCCGCCACCATGCCGGCGGTCGCCGGCCCGGCCCCGGGCGGCGTCACCTTCGTCCAGGCCCGCAAGCTGATCCACGGCCTGGTGCGCAAGGGCCGCGTGGTGGGCATGGACATCGTCGAAATCCAGCCCGAAAAGGACCTGAACCAGATTTCCTGCATCACGGCAGGCCGGCTGATCCTCAATCTCATCGGCGCGTCCATCCGCGCAGGGCATTACGACAAATGAACGCGCCCGCCCCCATCATCGAAATCCGCGGCGTGGACAAGTTCTACGGCAGCCACCAGGTGCTCAAGCAATGCTCGACGCGCGTGAACCGGGGCGAGATCGTGGTGGTCTGCGGGCCGTCCGGCTCCGGCAAATCCACCCTCATCAAGACCGTCAACGCGCTCGAACCGATCCAGGCAGGCGACATCCTGATCGACGGCGCCTCGGTGACGGGCGCCACCGACCTGCCCAAGCTGCGCACCAAGGTCGGCATGGTGTTCCAGCACTTCGAGCTGTTTCCGCACCTGGACATCATGCGCAACCTGACCCTGGCGCAGCAGATCGTGCTGGGGCGGGATATCGGCTCGGCCCGCGCCAAGGCCGGCGCGCTGCTGGAACGCGTGGGCCTGTCCGCCCATGCCGGCAAGCATCCGGGCCAGCTGTCCGGCGGCCAGCAGCAGCGCGTAGCCATCGCCCGCGCGCTCTCGATGGATCCGATGGCCATGCTGTTTGACGAACCGACCTCCGCGCTGGACCCCGAGATGGTCAATGAAGTGCTGGACGTGATGGTGGAGCTGGCCGAGGAAGGCATGACCATGATGGTCGTCACCCATGAGATGGGCTTTGCGCGCCGCGTGGCCAATCGCGTGGTCTTCATGGAAGACGGCGCCATCATCGAGGACTGCCCCACGGACAGCTTCTTCCGCGACGCGGCCAGCCCCCAGGCGCGCCGTTTTCTTTCCAAGATCCTTCCCCACTGACGGCCGGATAGCCGCCAGATCCATCCGACCGCATCAGGACTCAATATGGCCCACACCCGCATCCGCAAATTCAATACTCGCCAAACCTATCCCGAACAACGCCTGGACAACGACCTGTGCCAAGCCGTGATCGCCGGCAACACCGTGTTCCTGCGCGGCCAGATCGGCCAGGACCTGGACACCCGGGAATCGGTGGGCGTCGGCGACGTCGCCGCCCAGGCCGAAAAAGCCATGGCCAACGTCGCCATGCTGCTGCAGGAATGCGGCAGCGAACTCTCGCACATATGCAAGCTCACCGTCTATCTGGTCGACGTGCGCTACCGCGAAGAGGTCTACAACGTGGTTGGCCGCTGGCTCAAGGGCGTGTTCCCCGTCTCCACCGGTATCGTGGTCTCGGCCCTGGCCCGGCCCGAATGGCTGGTGGAAATCGACGTGACCGCGGTCATTCCGGGCTGAGGCGGCAACGCCATGCCTACCGCTTCCGAGGCGCTGCTGGCGCGCCTGATCGCCTTCGACACGGTGACCCTCACGCCCAACCTGGCGCTGATCGAGGCCGTGCGCGAGCTGCTGGCGGCGCACCGCATTGCCTGCACGCTGGTGCGCAGCGACGACGGCACCCGCGCCAACCTGCACGCGTCCGTCGGCCCCGCCGCTGTTCCGGGCGTGCTGCTGTCGGGACATACCGACGTGGTGCCCGCCGCCGGACAGGCCTGGACCGTGCCGCCCTTCGCGCTGACCGAGCGCGACGGGCTGTTGTATGGCCGCGGCGCAGCGGACATGAAGGGCTTCGTGGCCTGTGCCGTCAACGCGATGCTGCTGGCCAGCAAGCGTCCATTGCGGCGGCCGCTGCAACTGGCGCTGTCCTACGACGAGGAGATCGGCTGCGTCGGCGTGCGCCGGCTGCTGGACGTCATGGAAATGGCGCCCACCCGGCCCGCGCTGTGCATCGTGGGCGAACCGACCTCCATGCAGATCGCCACCGGCCATAAGGGCAAGATGGCCTTGCGCGCCGTCTGCCAGGGACTCGAAGGCCATTCCGCGCTGGCGCCGCGGGCGCTGAACGCCATCCATCTGGCGTGCGACATGGTCGGCGCCATGCGCGCCCTGCAGGACGAGCTGCAAGCCCATGGCGCGCGCGACCCGGCCTATGAGGTGCCCTATGCAACCGTCCACGCGGGCTGCATCCACGGCGGACGCGCCTTGAACATCGTGCCCAACGAATGCGCGGTCGACTTCGAGATCCGGCATCTGGCCCAGGACGATCCCGACGCGCTGCTTGCGCCCTTGCGCCAGGCGGCCGAGGACATCCGCGATCAGGCGCGCCTGCGTGCGCCCGCCGCGGATATCCGGATAGAGCAGATCAACGCCTATCCGGGGCTGGACACGCATCCGGCCAGCGAGGCCGTGCGTTTCGTGGAATCCCTGCTGCCCGCCGGGACCGGCAAGACCAAGGTGGCTTTCGGCACCGAGGGCGGGCTGTTCACCCGGCACCTGGACGTCCCCGTGGTGGTGTGCGGTCCGGGATCCATCACGCAAGCCCACAAGCCCGACGAATTCATCTCGCGCGCGCAACTCGCCGAGTGCGATGCATTCCTGGAACGGCTGTTGGCGGCGCTATAGCGCCGGCCCCGGCGTTTCCACGTCCCCGGACGCCACCCGCGGCGGCGCCGGGACGCGTGCTCAATCCGGCTTGATGCCCGCGGACTTGATCAGGGTTTCATAGCGGCCGGCCTCTTCCTTCATGGCAGCCAGCGTGGCCTGGGGCGTGGAGCCGCGCACCAGCAGGCCACGCGCTTCGTAGGTCTGGCGAAACGCCGGATCCGCCGTGACCGCCGTCACCGCCTGGTTGATCCGCGCCACCAGCTCGTCCGGCGTCTTGCCGGGAGCGAACAGGGTAAAGACCGTGGACGGGATGCTGCCGGCCTTGCCGCCCGCCTCCTGCAGCGTCGGCACGTCGGGCATCATCGCCGCCCGCTGCGAAGCGCCGGCGACCAGCACGCGGATCTTGCCGGCCTTGTACTGTTCCGACACCGCCAGGCCGCCAGCCATGACGCTGTCCACGTCGCCAGCCATGGTCGCGGTCATGGCCGGCGCCACGCCCTTGAACGGCACATAGGTGAACTGCACGCCTTCGGCGCTGGCCAGCATGGCCATGCCCAGATGGTTCACGTGGCCCTGGCCGCCGGTGCCGACGTTGATGCGTTGCGGATTGGCCCGGGCGTAGTCGATGAATTCCTTGTAGGTCTTGGCCGGAAAGGCATTGCTGACCGCCACGTACAGCTGCACCTGGCCCAGGTCGGTGACCGGCTTGAAATCCTCCTGCCACCGGTACGGCACCTTGGCGTACAGGAAGGGATTGGTCTCGAGCGCCAGGCGGTCGACCATCAGCAAGGTATTGCCGTCACCCGCCGCCTTGGCGACGTAATCGCTGCCGATGATGGCGTTGGCGCCGGGGCGGTTTTCCACCACCACGGTCTTGCCGCTCTCTTTGAAGAGGCGGTTGCCCAGGTCGCGCGCCAGCACGTCGGGTTCGGTGCCGGGCGGATACGGCACCACGATCTTCACGGTGTCCGACGGCCAGGACTGGGCCGCGGCCTGGCCGGCCGGCACTAGCGCCAGCGCGGCCCACAGGACGGGTTGCAAACAACAACGGTACGGCGATCCCATGGTACTTCCCCTTGTATATGTCGTTTCCCGGAATAGTCCGGCGACTGAGTTGCCGCTCCGGGCCAGGACGGACCCGGGCGGCTGGAAATCCAGATCAGGACCGGTCCGCTTCACCAGCGGCCGATCAGAATGCCCATCATCCGTTCGTGCGCATGCGTGCGCTCGCGTACTTCCTCGTCGGTCTCGGTGGCGCGGCGCTTGAGGCCTTCATGCCAGTCCAGCAGCGCCGAACGCATCCGTGCCGCCACCGGCGCCATGCCCGGATCGGCGCCCAGGTCATGCAGCTCGCCCGGGTCGTCGCGCAGGTCGAACAATTGCGCGGGATAGCCCTGCCAATGCAGGTACTTGTAGCGCTCGTCGCGCACCATCAGGCCGGTGCACTCGCGCTCGCCGCGTCCCAGGAACAGGCGCGCCTCGCGGTAGGCGTAGTCCAGGCTGCCCACCACGTACTCGCGCGCGGACGGCGCAGACTCCGACACGCCGCGGATCCCCGGCAGCAGCGAGCGGCCCTCGATGCGGTGTTCTTGCCCCGGCAGCGCCAGCGCCTCCAGCACCGTGGGGACGACGTCTATGCATTCGACGAATGCGTCGCTGCGGCTGCCGCGGGTCGCGTCGGCGGCCGGCGCCGGGTCATAGACCAGGCAAGGCACGCGCATCGCGCTGTCGTAGAAGTATTCCTTTTCGCCCAGCCAGTGGTCGCCCAGGTGGTCGCCGTGGTCCGAGGTGAAGAGGATCAGCGTGTCCTTGAGCCGGCCGCTGCGCTCCAGGAAGTCCAGCACCCGACCGATCTGGTCGTCGATCTGCTTGACCAGCCCCATGTAGACCGGCCGTACGCTGCGCCAGACTTCGTCGCGGGCGAAGGACTGCGACTCTTCCAGCCGCTGGTAGGCGCCATGCACAGGATGGGGGCGTTCCCGCTCCGCCTGCGAGCGCACGGGCGCCGCGCAGTCTTCCGCGCCGTACATGGCGTGGTATGGCGCCGGCGCCTTGTACGGCCAGTGCGGCTTGATGTAGGAAAGATGCAGCGCCCAGGGCTTGTCGCCCTGCCCCTGCATGAAGTCCAGTGCGCGGTCCGTGAGATAGGCCGTCTCGGAATCCGCCGCGTCCACGCGGGCGGGCAGCGGCGCGTTGCGCATCAGCCAGCCGCTGGCGATGCTGCCGTCGGCCGCCTGGCTGCCCACCACGTAGTCTTCCCAGGGGCGTTCGCTGTCGTAGCCGCGTTCGCGCAGGTAGCGGCGGTATGGGCTGTCCTTGGCCAGTTCGAAATGGCCGTCGTAACGCTCGATCGGCACGAAGCCGCCTTGCAGGAAACGTTGCTCGTCCTCGGCCGCATAGCCTTTGCCCCGCAATCCGGCGCGGTCGGGCACGAAGTGCGTCTTGCCCAGCAGGTGCAGCGGCAGTCCGGCCTGGGCCAGGTATTCGCCCAGGCACCATTCGTCCACCGGATGCGGCACCCGGTTCCAGGTGACGCGGTGCGACAGCGGATAGCGGCCGGTGTAGTAGGACGCGCGCGACGGGCCGCAGACCGCGGACGTCACGTAGGCGCGGTCGTACTGAACGCCCATGCTTGCCAGCCGGTCGATGTGGGGCGTGCGCAAGGCGCCGGCTCCGCCATAACAGGAAAGGTGATCCGCGCGCAGTTGGTCGCACATGATGAACAGCACGTTGCGGACCGGGTTGCCCGCGGGCTGGACCGGTGCGTTCATGGCTGCGCTCCGTTCAGGATCGCCCCGGGCGCGTGAGACGGCTTGCCTGCCGGCTGCGCGGCCATCTGGGTTGCCCCGGGTACGAAGCGGGCGGCGAAGCGACCCAGGGCGTCGGCCGCGTCCGCGCTGCGGCCCAGCGCCGCGACGTAGCGGTCCGGCCGCACCAGCACCCAGTCCGCGCGGGTGCGCTGGAACCAGAAATGCAGCGCGTTCTCCGTGTCCTGCAACACGGGCAAGGCGCCGGCTTGCAGTTCGTCGGGATCGCAGCCGCTGCGCGCGCGCTGCGCCGCCACGTAGCGGCAGCCCAGCTTGTCCAGCTGCGCCCGCAGGGCCGGCGGCAGCCCTGCGCGCGGATCGCGGCGCCAGCCTATCAGCGCGAAGCCCGCGCCCAGCGCTTCGTCCAGGCGTAGCGTGGCGCCGTTCTCGCCTTCCACCAGCGGCTGGATGAACATGCGGCCGATGCACTCGCGCTGCGTCTTGTCGGCGCTGTCGCCCACCACGCCGCGGCTATAGCGCGGCATGGGTTTGAACTTCATTTGCAGCACATAGTCGCGGATCTTCGGAATATTCCGGATCGACAGGAAGAACGTGTCGCGCAGCGCCGCCAGTACCGGGTTGGTCTGCGACAGCATGGCGCCGAACATGTCGGCCAGCGAAATCATGGCGCGGGCATGGCTGTGGCGTTCGTCGTGGTAGCTCTGCAAGGCGGCCGGGTCCAGGCGGCCCTGCACGATCCAGGCCACCTTCCAGGCCAGGTTGAAAGCGTCGCGCAGACCGGCGTTCAGGCCCTGGCCGATCCAGGGCGGGGTCAGGTGCGCGGCGTCGCCCGCCAGACAGACGCGGCCCGAGACGAAAGTACGCGCCACGCGGGAATTGTGGGTATAGACGCGGGCGCGGATGACGTTCAACCTGGCCGGGTCGGCCACGTGATGGCGCAGCAGTTCCTGCACCTTTTCCGGCTGCAGCATCTGCTCGCCGTCCTCGCCCGGAAACAGCATGAACTCCCAGCGCCGCAGGCCGTAAGGCAGGCGCAGGCAGACATAGGGGCGGCGCGGCTCGCAATGCAGCGCGGTATAAGGGGCGTCCAGCGGGTCCTGGTCGCATTCGATGACCACCCATTTGCGCGGATGCGTATTGCCGTCGAAGGGCAATTGCAGAAGGCGTTCGCGCACTGTGCTGCGCCCGCCGTCGGCGGCCAGCAGGTATTGCGTGCGGATCTCGCGCTCGGCGCCCTCGGCATCGCGCACCCGCACCGTGACGCCGCGCTCGTCCTGCGCCAGCGACAGCAGCTCGCTGCCCAGTTCCAGCGTCACATGGGGAAAGCGCCGCAGACCGGCGCGCAGGGTGCGTTCGCCCAGCGGCTGCGAAAACAGATTGCGGCGATACCAGCCGAACTCGCGCGTGGCCGGCAGGATCTCGGCAAAGCAGCGCTTGGTCCGCGTGTACATGCGCATGGGCACGTTCTGGATCATGTCGCGCAGCATTTCATCGGCCAGGCCCGCGCTCTGAAAGGTACGCATGGCTTCGTCGTCCAGGCCCACCGCGCGCGGATAGTCCAGCACGTCCTGGTTGCGTTCCAGCACCAGCGTTTCCACGCCATAACTGCCCAGCAGATTGGCCAGCGTCACGCCGACCGGCCCGGCGCCCACCACCAGCACCGGCACTTCTACGATATGCGCCATCTCGGCTCTCCCTTGGATTCTTGTCTTTTGCCTGACGGGTTGCGCTCAGACACCTCAGGCGCGCCGCAGGAACCCGCCGACGGCCTGCTCGAAGGCGGCCGGCTGATCGTCATGGATGTAATGGCCGGCGCCTTCTATCTCGACCCATTCCACGTTCGGATTGCGCGCCGCCATGTCGCGGGCGGTCTGGGCCTGCAGGTAGTCCGAACGCCCGCCGCGCACGACCAGGGTCGGACAGCCCAGCGCCTGGACCTGCGGCCACAGGTCCACCACGCGCGCCGGATCGGGGTCCAGCCGGGTCGCGGCGATGCCCGCATGGTCGTGGCGCCAGGTCCAGCCGCCTGCTCCGTCTTCCTTCAACATGTGGCGCAGCCGTTCCTCGCGGGCGGCTTCGGTCACGCTGGGCCGCAGCGCGCGCAGGTACTCGCGGGCCGCGGCGATGTCGGGAAAGAACTCGGGCGTTTCGCGCAATTCGCGCTGGATGCGCGCCGCGCCCGCGCTGCCTTCGAAAGCGGCGGGTCCGGCATCCTCGACGATCAGGCGCCGCACGCGCTGCGGATGGCGGGCGGCAAAGACGATGGCGGCGATGCCGCCCATCGAATGGCCGAGCAGATCGAAGCGGTCCAGGCCCAGCGCGTCGGCCACGCCCGCCAGGTCATCCACGTAGGCGTCGGTGTAGTAGTTGCGCTGCGGATCCCAACTGCTGGCGCCGCGGCCGCGCTGGTCATAGGCCAGGACGCGGAAATCCGGCTGCAACGCCTGCGCGATGCCGGCGAAGGTCTCGGCATAGCCGCGGATGCCGTGCAGCATGAATAGCGGACGCCCCGCCTGGGGGCCCCACTCGGTCAGGTGCAAAGTCATGCCGTTGACGGCGATAGCGGTGTCGCGGCGTTGCATATCGGCTTCCTTTCAGCAGAGTCCGTCTTTGCCCTGGATTTCGCTGGCGGGGATGCCGCCCAGCCGCGCATGCAGGCGCCCGCGCGTGGCAAACGCGAAGGCGATCAGCACTTCGTCGCGGTTGGGCGCGTCGCCGAACAGCGCGGTCACGCTGTCGTAGTGCGAACGGACATAGAGCGCGTCCTTGTGGGCAAGCGGAATGTCGATGACGGTGCCGGGACCGCCGCGCTTGCCGGTGGAAGGCACCCAGGCCTTGCCGCCGCCGAGCGCCGCGCGCACGGGTTCGGCGAAGATGGTGGTCAACAACGCGTTGCCGTGCTCGTACTCGCCGTCCGTGCCCACCACGCAGGCCTTGCCGTAGCTTTCCAGCGGCTGGCCGCCGGCCGCGGCGATGATGCGCCGGCCGAACTCCTCGCCCAGCATGCCCGAGGGTTCGACATAGCCCGACAGGTCGCGTTCGAAGCGCCCGGCATAGGGGTTGTTCAGCGCGGCCGCGATGACGATCTTGCGCAACGGCTCGCCGTCGGCCGGTTCGCCGGTTTCAGTAGTGAGGGTGTCGTCGATCTGCAAATACCACTTGCGGATGCGGTAGGGACCGAAGTTGGTGCTGCTCATGGATGCTCCAGAAAATGTGGGATCAGGAAGGAGTGCGCCGTGCGGGCGGTCAAAGCGGGTCCAGCGTCATGGGGACGCTGGGCGCGTTGTGGTCGTGCAGGACCTGCTTGCCCTCTTCGTCGCCGTGCACGGTTTCGCAGAAGAACTCGAAGCGGTGGCCGTCGGGGTCGGTGAAGTACAGCCCGTAGCCGACTTTGTGATCGGTGATTTTCACGACGTCCACGCCCTTGGCCAGCAACATGCCGTAGAGGCGGCGCAGCTCGTCCACGTCGCCCTCGATCTCCAGCCCGTAGTGCTGCATGTTGACGGGGCCGCGGGCGGGCTCGCCTTCGGCCGCGCGGATCAGGGCGATGTCGTGGTGCTTGCGCCCAAAGGACAGGAACACCCATTGCTCGCCGCGCGCGGTCTCCTGCATGCCGAGCACGGATTCGTACCAGGGCGCCGACGCGAACGGGTCGCGCACGAACAGGGCCAGGTGGGTGCGCGCGATGCGCGGCCGGCGGTCTGCCGGCGCAAGCGTGGTGTTGGTGGACATGGCGGTCTCGGGCGGGTTGTCAGTTGATGGACTGGGGGTGCGCGGTCACGGGCGCGGCGTACGGCGTCCAGGCCACGGCGGTGATTTCGCTGAAATCGCGCCATTCCTTGAACCAGCTGCGGCCGCCGTCGGTGGAGCGGAACAGATGGCCGTACTTGGTGCCGGCGAACGCCAGCCGCGGGTCGGCTGCGTGCACGCCGAAGGCCCAGAAGGTGGAATTTGGCGGCGTGTGCAGCAGCGCCGGCTGCCAGTTGCGGCCGCGGTCGGACGAACGGTAGATCCTGCTGCGCGTGCCTGGCGTGCCGTCGCCGATGGCCAGCAGCAGCGTGTCGGGATCGTCCGGCAGCGCCTGCACCGTGCGGGTGTAGTACATGCCGTCAAAGCGCGACTTGGAAGCCACGCCATTCCAGCGCCGGGCGTCGTCCTCGCTGAGATAGACGGAGTTCACCGTCAGCACCATGGCGGTCTTGGGCGCGGCGGCCGTGGCCGGCAGGACAGCTACGCAATGGATGTCGGGGTTGGCGATGGCATCGGCATTGCCTTCATCGTCCTCGCGCGACCAGGTATCGCCGCCGTCGCGGCTGCGCCACAAGCCCCCTTCTTCGACGCCGAACCAGACCTCGCGGCCGTCGTCCGGATCCACGCATACCGACAGGATGCGCGGGCGGTTCACGCCGCGGCAGAACTCCGGCAGTTCGGGCGACAGGCGCTGCCAGCTGGCGCCGCCGTCCACCGAACGGAACATCGCTGCGCGCGACGGCGCGCCGGTGCCCGCGTACATGCGCCGCGGATCCGTGGGATCGATGGCCATGGCCCAGACGGTCATGCCGTTCATGGGGCTGTCCACCCGCGTGAAATGCGCGCCGCCGTCGGTGCTGACACACATGCCGGCGTCGGCCCCGGCAAAGACGCGGCGCGGGTCGGCCGGGTCCACGGCCAGGCTGCGCACCGTGCCGTCGAACTCGATGGCTTCCTTCAGCCCCAGGCGGTGCCAGGTGGCGCCATCGTCCACGCTGCGCAGTATTCCTTGGCCGGCGGTGCCGACCAGTATCGTGCCTTGCATATCCAGACTCCCCGAATGAGGTTCAGCGGTTCAAAGAAAGATGCCGCGCGTGATGCCGCCATCCACCCCCAGCGATTCGCCGGTGATGGCCCCTGCCCGCGGCGATGCCAGGAACAGCACCGCGTCGGCGATCTCCGCCGGCTGCAGCACCCGGCGTATGGGCGTGGCCTTGGCATAGTTGGCCTCGACCTGGGCGGGGGTCAGCCCCTGCTTGGCGGCTTCCTTTTCGTACAGTTCATGGATGTGGGGCGTCTCGACCACGCCAGGATGGATCACGTTGACCGTGATGCCATGCGGACCCAGCTGGTCCGACAGGGTCTTGGTCATGTGGCAGATGGCCACGTTGCGCATGCCCGAAAGCTGCTTGCTGCCGCGCCCGGTCAGGCCGCCGATGTTGACGATGCGGCCAAAGCCGCCCTGGCGCATGTGCGGCGCCGCAGCCTTGGCGCAGCGCATGTAGCCCACCACCTTGATGTTGATGTCTTCCAGCAGGCCTTCGGGATCGGCCTCGTCGATCTCGCTGCGCACCAGGCCGCCGGGATGGGCCGCGCCATTGACCAGGATGTCGATGCGGCCAAAGTGTTCGGCCACGCGCTGCATCATCGCGTTGACCTGGGCGGTGTCCGACACGTCGGCCGCCACGCCCAGCACTTCCACGCCCGTGGCCCGGGTGATTTCAGCCGCCACTTCGTCCAGCTGCGCCTGGCGGCGCGCCACGATGGCCACACGCACGCCCTCGGCGGCCAGCGCTTCGGTCACCGCGCGCCCGATGCCCAGGCTGCCGCCCGTGACCACCGCGACTTTCCCCTTGAGTTGCAAGTCCATGCTTTGATGCTCCTTATATATATGGCGGCGCCTACAGCGCCATCTCGATCAGGACCGGGCCCGGCTGGCGCAGCGCCGATTCCAGCTGCGTGGCCAATTCTTCCGAGGTCGCGGCGCGGCTGGCCTGCACCCCGTAGCTGGAGGCCAGCCCCACCCAGTCGATGCGCGGGCGGTCCAGCGCGGTCAGTTCGGCCGCGCGTTCGCCCAGCACGGCGTTGCCGCGGCGCAGCTCGTTGCGCAGGATGGCGTACTGGTGGTTGGCGGCGATCAGCACCGTGACCGGCAGGTTTTCATGCGCCAGCGACCACAATGCCTGGATCGTGTATTGGGTGCTGCCGTCGGACAGCACGGCCACCACTCGGCGCTGCGGGCAGGCGATGGCGGCGCCCATGGCGACCGGCAAGCCCTGGCCGATGGCGCCGCCGGTATTGGTCAGCACCGTGTGCGGCGCGGCGCCGGCGGACGCGGCATACAGCGGATAGCCGCAGGTGCCGCCTTCGACCGAAACGATGGCGTCTTCGGGCAAGGCCCGCGCCACCACTGCGGCAATGGATTGCGGCGTCAAGGCGCCTGGTGCAGGCTCGGGCAGCGGCGCGGCGGCGGATTCGAAGGCCGGCGCGCCCGCCAATTCGGCCAGCGCTTCCAGGCGCGAGGCCGCGTCCTGGCCGGGAGCGGCCAGTTCCAGCAGGCGTTCCGCCGGCACCAACCGGCTGGGGTGACCGGCATAGCCGAAGTAGGTCACGGGCGGCAGCGCCCCCACCAGCACCACCAGGTCGGCAGCGTCCAGGGCAGCGCGAGCGGGTTCCGGGAAATACGGCAGGCGGTCGAAGTCCGGCAAGTCCCGGCCGCGTTCCGATCTGGCGGGAAAGGTCTCGGCGTAAGCCTTGCCGCCCAGGGCGGCGCACAGGCGCGCGGCCGCAATCTGCGCGCGGCGTCCCAGGCCGCTGGCGGGACCGCCCCCGCCCAGCAGGAACAGCGGCTTTTGCGCGCGGCTCAGGCGCTGCCATGCGGCGGCGGCGTCGAAGGTCGACGGCTGCGCAGCGGCCTCGGCGGCAGCATCCGCGGAATCCGGCGTCACGCTTTCCGCCTGGAAGTCGGCGGGAAAGATCAGCGTCGCGCCCTGGCCGCCATCGGCCAGGCTGGCCTGCACGGCGGCGCGGGCGGCGCCAGCGGCGTCCTGGGCGGACGCGATGCGCTCCACCCAGCCGGAGACTGGGCGCGCCAGCGACTCGATGTCCGAAGTCAGGGGCGCGTCGCATTCCAGGTGCCAGCTGGCGTGGTCGCCGATGATGTTGACGATGGGGGTGCGGGCGCGCCGCGCATTGTGCAGATTGGCGATGCCATTGGCGAAGCCCGGCCCCAGATGCAGCAGGGTCGCGGCCGGCTTTCCAGCCAGCCGGCCATAACCGTCGGCCGCGCCGGTGCAGACGTTCTCCTGCAGGCCGACCACGCAGCGCATGCCGCGCACCTCCTCCATCGCACGCACCAGGTCCAGCTCGGTCGTGCCGGGATTGGCGAAACAGACTTCCACGCCCTGCTTGCGCAGAGCCTCCAGCAAGGCACTAGCTCCGGTCATGATTACCGCCTCCTTTTTTCGCTACTTTATCGTAATTTGATAAATGTGCAATTTTTTTTGGCGGATTGATGCTGGATAATTTATTAGAATTATCTATTTGATAGTTCTGCGCGGATCTCCTATACGCGCGTGCACGCTGCGCGCGCGGCAGGACGATTTGCCAATACGCGCCCCTTGGTGCACCCTCGCAGCACGTCAGCCTTACAACACCTCACGCACATGAACAGTCTTCGCCGCATGCTCGATGTCCTGGACCTCTTTCAGCCCGACCGGCCGGTCCTGGACGTCGATGCCATCTGCCAGCTGCGCGGCTACGCGCCCGCCACCGCCTACCGCTACGTGCGCGAACTGTGCGCCTGCGGCCTGCTGGTGCGCCTGCCAGCCGGCTACGCGCTGGGTCCGCGCATCATCGCGCTGGATCTGCAGATGCGGGAGTACGACCCCATGCTGACGGTCAGCCGCGACCTGATCGAGGAACTATCCAGCCAGACCGGCCTGGACGTGCTGCTCAGCGCGCGCTACGACGACAAGGTCATCAACGTGCACCAGCAGGCCGGGCGCAATACCCAGGCCCTGAACTTCGGCCGCGGCCGGCACATGCCGCTTTTGCGCAGCGCGACCGCCCGCGTGATCCTGGCCAATCTGGGGCCGCGCCAGTTGCGCCGCGTCTACGACGAACACGCCGATGCCCCCGACATGCAGCGGCTGGGCCAGGACTGGAAGTCCTTTTCCCGGGCCATGCTGCAAGTGCGCAAGGCCGGCTATTGCATCTCGTCGGGGGAACTGGATTCCGGCAAGACCGGCATCGCCGCGCCGATCTTCGATGAAGAGAACCATGTGCTGGGCAGCATCACGCTCATCGGCATGCAGGACGCCTTCGCGGCCTTCCGCGAGGACTACCTCGCCGGCCTGACCTGCCGCGCCGCCACCGAAATCACCCGTCGCATCGCGCAGGCGCCGGCCAAGCTGCAGCAGGCAGCCTGATCCCCGCCGCGCCAGTTCCAGATTCACGCATGACGCCCGCCATCCGTATCGGTCCCCTCGTCTTTCCCTCGGACCTGCTGGTTCTCATCGTTGCCGCCGCTATCGGACTGCTGGCCGCCAGGCTGCTGACCCGCGGGCAGGAGTCCCGGCCCGACACCAGTACGGTGTTGTGGCGCGCGCTCATCATCGGCCTGGTCGTCGCCCGGCTCGGCTTTGTCTGGCAGTTCCAGGCCCACTTCATCGAGAATCCGCTCCGGATCCTGGACGTGCGCGATGGCGGCTGGGCCGGTATGGCCGGGCTTGCCGCGGCATGGCTCTACACGCTGTACGCGGCCTTGCGCCGCCAGGCGTCGCGGCCCGCGCTGCTGGGCGCGCTGGCGCTGGCCAGCGCGGTCTGGATAGGCGGCGGGCGGTGGCTGGCGCGCGCGCCGCAGGCCCTACCCGAACTGTCCGCGCTCGCCTTGCGTCAGCTGGACGGCACGCCCGCGGCGCTCGCGGCCTACCAGGGCAAACCTACCGTCATCAATCTATGGGCAAGCTGGTGCCCGCCTTGCCGCCGCGAAATGCCCGCATTCACCGCGGCGCAAGCGGCGCATCCCGATGTGAATTTCGTCTTCCTGAACCAGGCCGAAGCGCCGCCGGACGTGACGGCGTTCCTGGCGCAGCACGCGCCGTCGCTGCGCAACGTGCTGCTCGATCCCTCAGGCGCGGCCTCGCGCCAGATGAGCAACCGCGGCCTGCCCGCCACGCTGTTCCTGGACGCCCAGGGACGGCTGGTGGACCTGCGCGTGGGCGAGTTGTCCGCGGCTTCGCTGGCCCAGCGCCTGGAGGCGATCCAGGCGCCGGCCAGCGGCGATTGACGCGTTGGCGCTTCAGATCTGCGGTTCGGCCGCGACGCGGGCCCAAGGCAAAGGCCGCCCGTCCGTATCGCGTTCGAATAGCCACAGGCGCTGGCCCGCATGGGCGGGCGGTTCTTCCAGCCGCACGACCAGGACCGGTCCCGCGGGCAGCGCCCGGACCGTGGCGATGACTGCGGCAGGCGCACCGTTCCGCGACGGCAATTCGGTCCAGGCCTGCAACTCGGCCTGTTCCACCGCCGCCGCGCGCGCCTGTCCATGGCCGCAAGCCGGGCACCACAGCCGCATGGGATAGACCAGATGGCCGCAGCTGCAACATTGGCTGACGTCGACGCTCATGCTTCCTCCCGCGCCAGCACGGCCGCATTGGCGCACATCCCGTAACGCAGCTGCACCATGCCGTAGCCGGTAGCCACGCCGTGACGCGCGCCGCGCACCTGCCGTTCCCCTGCCTGCCCCAGCAATTGGCGCGCCACTTCGACCAGGCCATGCATGCCGCCGGCGGTGCCCGCCTGCCCGGCGGACAGTTGGCCGCCTGCGGTGTTGACCGGCAAGTCCCGGGTGGCCAGGCGGCGTGCGATGAAGCCAGGCAGGTCATCGATGCTGGCGAAGCCCAGATCGCACAGCTGCGCCAGCGCCATGGCGGGATAGTCGTCGTACACGCTGAGCACATCCATGTCTTCCGGTCCCAGGCCAGCGCGCTGCCAGAGCGCTGGCGCGAACGCCGCGATGCCGGTCTGCAATCCGTCGCCTTCCTGCTGGTCATCGTTGTAGCGCGCATCGCTGGCCAGCAGCCGCACGCTGATTCCCGCCGGACGCGCGCTCAGCACCAGCGCGCATGCCCCGCTGACCACCGGCACGCAATCCAGGCGTCCCAGCGGCGGCGCGACCATGGGCGCGGCCAGGTATTGCGCCAGGCTCAATGGATCGCGATACGCGGCGTTGGGGTTGCCTGCTGCCCATAGCCGCTGCGCGACGCATAGCGCGCCATAGTCCTCGCGGGCAAGACCGGCGCGCGCCATCTGCCTTTGCGTGAGCATGGCGAACAGGGGATTCGGCCCCTCGCAGCCCAGGGGACTGAGATAGTCCTGCGCGCTGCGGTTGTAGCCGCGTACCAGCCCTGCGAAATCGGCGCCCGTGAAATGGTCTCCCGCGACCAGCACGATCGTCTCGGCCTGCCCGGCCTGCAACGCGAGCCAGGCCTGGCGCAACAGGTTGATGGCGCTGGCGCCGCCCATTTCGTCCTGCATGCACCAGTTCAGCCGCAGTCCCAGGCGCCACGCCAGATCGATCGCGCGGTCTGGGCGCAGCGTGAATGAAGCCAGGCCCAGGCCGTCCACATCGCCGGGCTTCAACCCTGCGCCGCGCAGCGCCTGCGCGATCGCCTCGGCCATCAGGCCGGCCGTGCTGGTTCCCGGGCCGGGATGGCGCAGCGAAGGCGTTTCGCCCACGCCGACGATGCCCGGGCCGCGCGCCGCGCTCACGCCGACTCCTGCCGTGGGGGTTCGCGCGTCAGCAGCAAGGTGATCACGGTGACCGCGGCCATGCCCACCAGGAACCACGCCACCGGGGTCGCCGATTCATATTTGCGCAGCAGCGCCATGGCGATCAGCGGCGACAGACCGCCGGCGAATACAGAAGCCAGTTCATGCCCCAGCGCCAATCCGGTGTAGCGGACCTCTGCGGGAAACAGTTCGGCGAAATACGCCGGCTGGGTGCCGATCATCGCGGCATGGCAGACCGTGTTGCCCAGGAAGAAGGCCAGGAATATCCACACCGGCTCCTTGGTCTGCACCAGCCAGAAGAACGGGAATGCCACCAGCACCAGGCCGGCCGAACCAATCAGGTACACCGTCCGCCGGCCGATGCGATCGGACAGGTGGCCGAACCAGACCAGCGTGCCGAGCTCGATGAACATCGACACCAGCACGCCGCCCAGCATGACGTCGTTGGGTATGCCAAGGAATTTGCCGTAGGCCAGCGCAAACGCCAGGAAGATGTACGACCCGCCGTTCTCGGCCACGCGCAATCCCATCGCGGTAAAGACCTGGCGCGGATAGCGGCGGAACACTTCGACTGCCGGCATGCCGCGCTTGGCGGTCTTGGCGGCCTGCACGAATTCATCGCTTTCGGGGATGTGCTTGCGGATGTAGAGGCCCACGCCGAAGATCAGCACGTTCAAGAGGAACGGCAGGCGCCAGCCCCAGCTCATGAAGGCTTCCTGCGGCAGCTGCTGCGCCAGCATGAAGACGCCCGACGACAGCACGAAGCCGCCCGCCACTCCCAATTGGCTGAAGGACGAGAAGTAGCCGCGGCGCTTGCCCCCGACCGCCTCGCTGATCAGCAGCACGCCCCCGCCCCACTCGCCGCCCGCGGCCGCGCCTTGCAGGATGCGCAACACCACCATGGCAACCGGCGCCCAGAAGCCGACCTGATCATAGGTAGGCAACAGCCCGATCAGGAAGGTGGCGGCGCCCATCAAGCCCAGGGTCCATTCCAGCGCCAGCTTGCGGCCGTAGCGGTCGCCGATATGGCCGAAGATCACGCCGCCCAGCGGCCGCGCCAGGAAGCCGACCGCAAAGCCGGCAAACGCCCCCATGGTGCCCAGCAGCGGGTCGGTGCCCTTGGGAAAGAACAGTTCGCCGAACACCAGCGCCGCCGCCGTGCCGTAGATGAAGAAGTCATACCATTCCATCGCGTTGCCCGCGACGGACGCCATCACCACGCGCCGCGTGCGTTTTCTGCGCGCATCGTCGCCGGCGGCCGCGGCCGCCCCCTTGTATGCCATCGTCATTGCCGCCCCTAGTCTGTTTGAATGGATTGATGACGCTCAGCGCGCCACGCGATAGCCGGCGGCGTCGCGGTCCCAGGCGTCGCCGGTAATGCCCTCGTCCCGCAAGCGGAACTTGCGGATCTTGCCGTTCTCGGTGCGCGGCAAATCGTCCAGTACGCGCAGATAGCGCGGTACGGCGAAATACGGCATACGGGGCTGGCAGAAGTCCAACAGCGTCTCGGGCGCGATAGCCTGCCCGGTCTTGTAGACCAGCGCCGCCATGACCTCGTCTTCCGCCAGATCGGAACGCACCGCGTAGACCGCCACGGCGGCAACCGCCGGATGCGCCAGCAGCACCTGCTCCACCTCGTACGAGGAAATGTTCTCGCCGCGTCGGCGGATGGCGTCCTTCGTACGGTCCAGGAAGCAGAAATAGCCGTCCGCATCGCGCACCACCCGGTCGCCCGTGTGGAACCAGAGATTGCGCCAGGCTTCCACCGTCTTGTCGTCCATGCCGAAATAGCCGGTGGCGATGGCGTATGGGATGTGCGAGCGCAACAGCAATTCGCCCGGCGTGCCGTCTGGCACCGCCGCGTCGTGCTCGTCAGCCGCCATCGCATCGAATTCGGGCGCGACGCGCCCCATCGTGCCCGGCCGCTGCTCGTCCAGCGTGCCGCCCAGCGCGAAGTTGGTTTCCGTCGAGCCGTAGCCTTCCAGCAGCGCGATGCCCGTGCGTTCGGCGAATGCCGCATGGAAGCGTTCGGGCACCCCGGGCGCCAGCGCAATCCGCGCGCGCTGACGCCGTTCGGCTGCGGCAGGCGGCTGCGCCAGCAGCATGGGCACCATGGCGCCCAGCAGATAGGTCACCGTGGCGCCCGTGGCCTCCAGCCGGTCGAAATATCGACTGGCCGAGAAGCGCTCGTCGCAGATGATGGTCGCGCCCGTGACCAGCGCCTGGAAGCAGGCGTTCAGGGCATTGGTATGGAACAGCGGCAGGCTCGTGTAGAGCACGTCGCTCTCGGCGATTTCCAGGTTGCGCGCGGCGATCCTGCCCCACCAGTAGAACTGCGCGTGCGGACAGCACACGCCTTTGGACAGGCCTGACGTGCCCGAGGTGTACAGGATGGCCAGCGTATCTCCCGGCCCGAGGTCGGCTGCCGGCGGCAGCGGCGTGTCCGGTGCGGGAGGAGGCGGGTACGCTTGCACCGGCAGCGCGTCGGCGTAGCCGTCCAGCAGCCAGATGCGCTTCAAGGCCAGGGGCTGCATGTCCAGTGCAGCCAGCGCGGGACAGCACGCGGCGTCGGCCACCAGCAAGCGGCAACCGCTGTTGGCGAGGATGTGCTGCAACTGCATGCCGCGCGACGCCGTGTTGATGGGCACAACCACCGCCCCCAGCCAGCCGCAGCCCAGCACGATGGACAGGAATTCATGCCGGTTGCCGGCCATCAGCCCGACCCGGTCGCCCCGGGCGACGCCGGCCGAAGCCAGGCGCGCGGCCCAGTCCGCTGCATGCCCGGGAGCATCGCCGTAGCGCAGTGCGCCGCCTGGCGCCTGCACCCATGTGCGCTCGCCCCATCGGGCGCCCTGCTCCAGCAACAACGACGGCAGTGTCAACGCATGCATGGCGGTGCTTCCCCTGTGTTGCGGCCATCGGCAAGCGTTGCCCCAGCCTTATGAAATTAGTCTAGGAATCAACTATTTATATGTCAAATTTATGGATATTATTTATCTTATAAATCAAGCTGATATGAGAGGCATGCGTGGACTTCGATCTGAACCTCATGCGGGTTTTCCTGACCGTGCTGCAGGAACGCAGCGTCACGCGCGCGGCGCAGCGCCTGAACCTGACGCAGCCCGCCGTGAGCTACGCGCTGGCGCGCTTGCGCGAAAAATTCGACGACCCCCTGTTCGCGCGCACGGCGTCCGGCATGCAGCCCACGCCGGTCGCGTTTGCCCTGGCCGACCCCATAGAGCGCGGCATGAACAGCTTTGCGGAAGCGGTCAACCTGCGGCAGCGCTTCGAGCCCGCAAGCAGCACCCGGCGCTTTCGCCTGTCCATGTCCGATATCGGTGAAATGGTGTTCCTGCCGTCATTGATGGAACGCGTGCACGCCCTGGCGCCGCGTCTGCAGGTGGAAGTATTGGAGATCCCGCTGGAACGGCTGCCGCAGGCGCTGAAAGACGGCGAGGTCGATCTCGCCATCGGCAACCTGGCCGGGCTGGGCAGCGAGACCTGCCACGCGGAACTGTTCAGCGAACGCTACACCTGCATGGGCAGGCGCGGCCATCCGGTGTTGTCGGCGGGCCTCACCCGTAGCCAATACAAGCGCCTGGACCACATCCTGGTGGCCTCGCGAGCCAGCGCCCACCGCTTGCTGGACGATGTGCTGAGCGAGGCCGGCCTGCCGCGCAGGCCATATCTGACCTTGCCGCATTTCTCGGCGGCCGCCGAGATCGTGCGGCGCACCGATCTCACCATGACCCTGCCGCTGCGGGCCGCGATCTGGTTCAACCACGACGACGCGTTCCAGATACGCCCGCTGCCCATCGCGCTGCCGCCGCTGTCCGTGACGGTGCATTGGCACGCGCGCTTCGAAAGCGATCCGGGCACCGTCTGGCTGCGCCGCCTGGTGGTGGAGACGCTGGCGGACCGGGCTACGGCCTGAGCCAGCGCGGGCCGTTGCGGCAGCCCAGGGCCATGGTGGTTATTTCAGCGCGGCCAGCATCAGGTCCAGGTTCTGCACCGCCGCGCCCGACGCGCCCTTGCCCAGGTTGTCGAAGACCGCCGTCAGCAACACCTGGCCGTGCTGCGCATTGCCGTACACGGCCAGGCGCAGGTCGTTGGTGCCATTGAGCGCCTGCGGATCCAGGTGCGTATGGGCGGCCGCGTCCTGCGGGGCCACGACCTGCACGTGGCGCGCGCCCTCGTAATGCTGCTGCAGGCAGGCGTGCAGGCGTTCCATGTCGACGCCCGCCGGCAGCAGGCGCAACTGCAGCGGCACGGTCAGGACGATGCCCTGGCGATACGCGCCGTAGGCCGGCACGAACACCGGCCGCTGCGTCAGGCCCGCATGCCGCTCGATCTCGGGCGTGTGCTTGTGCGCCAGGCCCAGGCCGTAGAGCTGGAACGCCGGTCCCGGCGCGCCGTCCGCGGCTTCGTAGGTGTCCACCGCCGCGCGCCCGCCGCCCGAATAGCCTGATACCGCGTGCACCACCACCGGATAGTCGGCCGGCACCAGCCCGGCCCGCACCAGCGGACCCAGCAACGCGACCGCGCCCGTGGGATAACAACCCGGGTTGCTGACCCGCAGCGCCTGGGCGATCAGTCCGGCCTGCTCCGCGTTCATTTCCGGAAAGCCATAGACCCAGCCCGGCGTCGTGCGGTGGGCGGAACTGGCGTCTATCACCCGTACCGCGGGATTGACGATGGACGCGGCAGCCTGACGCGCCGGTTCGTCCGGCAGGCAGAGAATGGCGATGTCGCAGCCGTTGATCGCCTGCGCGCGGCGTTGCGGGTCCTTGCGTTCCGCCTCGGGCAGCGTCAGCAGCCGCAGGTCCGTGCGCCCATGCAGGCGTTCATGGATCTGCAGGCCGGTGGTGCCCTGGTCGCCGTCGATGAAAACTAGAGGTTGGGTCATGGCGCTTGCGTCCTGGATCAAAGGCGCGCCGGAAGGGGTTCCGGGCGCAGGACTCCATCATCGGCTGGACTGGCAGATAACAAAAGTCGAATATCATGACTATCCAATTCAGCTTTCCTGAACGACACCGCCATGCGTGAAATCAGCCTGGACCGCCTGCGCACCCTGGTTGCCATTGCCGACCTGGGCTCGTTCGCCGACGCGGCGCGCGCGCTGCATCTGGCCCCGCCCACCGTCAGCCTGCATGTGGCCGACCTGGAGGAACGCATTGGCGCGCCGCTGCTCACGCGCAAGCGCGGCCAGGTCCGCCCCACCGCCATCGGCGAAACCCTGCTGGAACGCGCGCGCCGCCTGCTGGCCGATGCCGACCAGGCGCTGGACGACGTGCAGCGGCAGGTGCAGGGCTTGTCCGGGCGCGTGCGGCTGGGCGCCTCCACCGGCGCCATCGCCCATTTGTTGCCGCAGGCCCTGGAAACGCTGGGGCGCAACCATCCCGGCATCGACGTGCAGGTGGCCGTGCTGACTTCGCAGGAAACCTTGCTGCGCCTGGCCGACGGTTCGCTGGACGTGGGCCTGGTGGCCCTGCCCCAGCCGCCGCTGGAAGGCCTGGTGCTGCGCCCCTGGCGGCGCGACCCGGTCATGGCCTTCCTTCCCGCCAGCTGGAAAGCGCCCGCGCGCCTGACGCCGGCCTGGCTGGCCGAACGGCCGCTGATCTTGAACGACGCCAGCACAAGACTGTCGCGTCTGACGGGCGAATGGTTCGCCGCCGCCGGCCTGAACCCGCGCGCCCGCATCCAGCTGAATTACAACGACGCCATCAAGAGCCTGGTGGCCGCGGGCTACGGCGCCACGCTGCTGCCGCACGAGGCCACCGCGCCGCAGCCGGATCCGCGCATCGAGATGCGCGCGCTGCGGCCGGCCCTTTGGCGTCCGCTGGGCATCGCGCACCGCGCCGGGCAGGTGGAGCAAGCCACCCGGCACGTGCTGGACGTGCTGTGGGAGTTGCGCGCCTCACCCGCCCGCTGAAGGCGTGCGGCGGAAATACGCCGTGCGCTGGCTTTCCTCGCGCAGCCGCCGCGCGCGCGAGCGGAACAGGTCCTTGCGCCCCACGATGCCCACCAGCCGGCCGTTGGCCCGGTCCAGGATGGGTATGCGGCCGGCGCCGGTCAGCGCCATGCGGTCGGCGATCTGGCTGGCCAGTTCCTCGGGATGGCCGTACACCAGGTCGCGGCCTTGCAAAGCTTCGCCCAGCGTGCGCCCGGTCTGCTCGTCGTCGATGGCCCAGGCCAGGGTATCGGCGCGCGTGACTTCGCCCACCACCGCGCCTGCGGCATCCAGCACCGGATAGCTGGTGTGCACCGGCTGCGCCGTCGTGAAGTGGGCGATGGCCTGCGCCACTGTCCAATCGGCCGGCAGCGTCTGAACCGGCGTGGTCATCACCTGGCTGACCCGCAGCAAGTCGAAGGGATCCACGCGGTACTCGCGGCTGATGTGATGGCCACGCCGCGCGATCTTCTCGGTCAGGATGGAACGCTTGAGCAGCAGCACCGTCATCCCATACGCGAACACGCAGGCCGCCAGCACCGGCAGCAGCGCGCCCATGTCGCCGGTCAGCTCCACCGCGAACAGGGTCGCGGTCAGAGGCGCGCGCATGGTGCCGCCCATCATCGCGGCCATGCCCAGCAGCGCCCAGAAACCCGGATCGGCCTGCGGCAGCAACGGCGTGGCCAATGCGCCCAACGCGCCGCCGAATATCAACAACGGCGCCAGCACCCCGCCCGAGGTCCCCGACCCCAGCGCGACGGACCAGATGATGACCTTGACCGCCAAAAGCAGCAGCACGGCCTGGAACGCCAGGTCGCCCGCCAACAGATGGCGGATGTTGTCGTAGCCGACGCCCAGCGCCGCCGGCTCGATCAAGCCGCCCAGGCCGATCACCAGGCCGCCGAAGGCCGGCCACCACATCCAGTGCAGCGGCAGTTTCTCGAACAGGTCCTCGGCCGCATAGACCATGGAGGTCAGCACGCCCGATCCCAGCCCGGCCAGCACGCCCACGGCGGCGCAGGCCAGCAGATGCGCGGGCGTGAACCCCAGCGAACCCGAATACGCGAATATCGGTCCGCCATCCAGCACGAAGGCGCGCGTGGCCGCCGCCACCAGCGCCGCCATCGCCACCGGCAGGAAGCTGCGCGGCTTCCATTCGAACAGCAGCAGCTCAACCGCCAACAGCACCGCCGCCAAGGGCGTGGCAAAGATGGCCGTCATGCCCGCGGCCGCGCCGGCCACCAGCAGGGTCTTGCGTTCGCCGTCGTCCAGGTGGATGGTCTGCGCCAGCAGCGAGCCGATGGCGCCGCCCGTCATGATGATCGGGCCTTCGGCCCCGAACGGGCCGCCCGTGCCGATGGAGATGGCGGAAGACACGGGCTTCAACACCGCCACCTTGGGCTGGATGCGACTCTTGCCGATCAGGATGGCTTCCATCGCCTCCGGAATCCCGTGGCCGCGGATCTTTTCCGAACCGTAGCGCGCCATGAAGCCGATGATGAGGCAGCCCACCACCGGAATGGCGACTGAAGCCAGGCCCAGGTGGCCTGTCGTGATGGGCTGGTCCTTGAAGGAGAACTGCTGGTGGTACGCCAGATTGGTGCACAGCGCGATCAGCCGCAGCAGGGCCCAGGCCGCGGCTACGCTGGCCAGGCCGACCGGGATGGCCAGGCCCATGAGCAGGACCACGCGTTTGTCCGTGGTGAAGTCGCCCAGGCGCAGCGCGGCCCGGGCGGAGGAAGAAGTGGGAGGCATGTTCGAAGACGGGAAGAATTGCGCAGGGATTTGCGAAATGTCATATATATCGTATCACGACATATATTAGAATCGCCCAGGTGAAACCGCCCTCGCCCCCACCCCAGCTGACCGCCACGGACTACGAGCTCCTGGCCGACTTCCGCTATGCGCTGCGCCGCTTTGCCGCCTTCAGCGAAAACGCCGCCGCCGGACTGGACCTGATGCCGCAGCAGCACCAGGCCCTGCTCGCCATCAAGGGCACGCGCAAGAACGTCCCTGGCCGCCGCGGCCTGTACGTGGGCGAAATCGCCGAACGCCTCCTGATCCGGCCCCACACCGCCGCCGAACTGGTGGGCCGGCTGGCGCGCCTGGATCTGGTCAGCCGCGAGGCGGACCCCGAGGACGGCCGCCGCGTAGAGGTCGTGCTGACCGCGAAGGCCGAGCGCATGCTCGAAGACCTCTCGGCCTCGCACCTGGAAGAACTACGCGCCATGCGCCCGCTGCTGACGCGCCTGCTGACCCGCATCGGCGACGACTCCGGCAACGCCTGATCCACGCCCTGCTGCATAAGCTTATGCAGCGCAGCTTTGCCTCGCGTGATAAATTGTCGCCCCGCGACATATCGATGCGCGAGGAGATCGTTTTGGGTGTAGCAATCAAGCGCTGGCTGGGCTCGTTCGCGCCAGCGCCGGTGGGCGTCAACGGACGCGAGAAGCTCTACGGCGTGCTGGGCGCGCTGCTTGGCCTGTTCTGCACGGAATGGGTGGGCCGCCACGCGCTGGGCGACGCCAGCCCCTGGTTCATCGCCCCCATGGGCGCGTCCGCCGTGCTGCTGTTCGCCGCCCCAGCCAGTCCGCTCGCCCAACCCTGGTCCATCATGGCCGGCAATCTGGTATCGGCCCTGATCGGCGTCTTCTGCGCCCAGTTCATCCCTGTGCCCGGCGTGGCTGCCGCCGTGGCGGTGGCGCTGGCCATTGGCGCCATGTTCTCTTTGCGCTGCCTGCATCCGCCCAGCGGCGCAGTGGCGCTGACCGCCGTGCTGGGCGGCCCCGCGGTCGCCAGCCTGGGCTACGGCTTTGCGCTCTGGCCCGTGGCGCTGAACTCCGCCATCCTGCTGTGCATCGCCGTGGTCTTCAATGGCGCGCTCAAGCGCAATTATCCGCGCCGCCACGCCGACCCGGCCGCCGGCCACAACACCCGCGACCTCGCACCCAGCGCTCGCCTGGGCTTCAGCCTGGCCGACCTGGACGACGCGCTCACGCAGCGCGGCGAGCTGCTGGACATCAGCAAGGAAGACCTGGAAGAAATCGTCCTGGCCGCGGAAATGCGCGCCAGCGTGCGCCGCTTCGGCGACGTGCATTGCGCCGACATCATGTCGCGCGACGTAGTCACGGTACAGGCCCAGGACCCGCTGGACTACACCGTGCGCCTGTTCGACAAGCATCGCCTGCAGGCATTGCCGGTGCTGGATTCGGCCGGCCGCTACGCCGGCATGGTCAGCCAGGGCGACGTGCTGGCGCGCCGGACCCGGCTGGCTGCCGTCGCCGTCGATGCGGATGCCGCGCCCGACCTGCTGGTGGCCGATTGCATGCGCAGCGAAGTGCCCTTCGCCACCCCGGGCCTGCCCGTCATCGAACTGGCCCGCCCCATGTCGGACAGCCTGCATTGCGTGCCGGTGCTGGACGAAGCGCGCAACCTGGTCGGACTGGTGACGCAATCTGACCTGGTGGCGGCGCTGTACCAGATCGCGCTCGCGGCCAGCTCGCAGTCGCCGGACCCGGACGCCCAGCGACTGGCGGCCTGAACGCCAACCCTCCGTAGCCCTACGGATTCCTGCCCGCGTTGGCCGCAAGGCATAATTTCAGGCGTGAATCCCCTATCGCGCGCTCGCGCCTTCTTCTGCTGGCTGGTCCTGTTCACCTTCGGCGCCCTCTGGATCGGGCGGCAGGACTATGTGGACCAGTACGAACGCTTCACCCAGAGCACCAGCGTGGCGCAGCGCATGCTGAGCCAAAAAACGGTGCAGCATGAAGCCGTGCTGGCGACGCTGGCCGCCCTTTCCCATCCCCCCGCTCCGGAACGCCTCTACCCCAGCCTGCGGCCGGCCATGCCCCAACTGCTGGGGCTGGGCTACCTGCCCGGCGGCGCCTGGAGCGGCAGCGTGGCGGAACCTCCGGGCCTTGCCGCCGCCGTCGACCGCGCGCGCGGCCTGGGCCGGCCGGTGACGCTGCCAGTGGACAGCGCCCGCTACTGGCTGGTGGCGCCCTCGGGCTGGAGCCTGCTGCTGGACGCCAGCCAGCTGATACCCGCGGCCGACTTTCCTCCCGGCCTTGCCAACCTCACCCTGACGGTGGACCAGACCCCGCTGCGGCTGCTGGACAAGCAGCCCGACGCCGGCAGCCTCGGCTGGCCGCTGGCCCTGCAAAAGCCGCTGGGCGCGGCCAGCCAACCCTTCCAGATGCGCAGCACGCGCACGCTGACGCCCGGCGCCTGGCCCTGGGCCACCTGGCTCGCCTGGGGCCTGGCCAGCGCGCTGCTGGTGGCCGGCGCCGCGGCGTGGCAGCGCTCGCGCGCCCAGGCCCGCCGCCACCAGGAACAACTGCGCCTGGGCGCCATGGCGCGCCTGAGCACGCTGGGCGAAATGGCCGCCGGCATCGCCCATGAACTGAACCAGCCGCTGACCGCCATCCTGGCCCAGACCCGCGCCGCCGAGCGGCTGCTGGACGACGAAGAGGAACGCCCCGCCGTGCGCCACGCGCTATTGGCCAGCGCCGAACAGGCCAAGCGCGCGGCCGAAATCATCAGCCGCATGCGCGCCCTGGTGCAGCCCAGCTCGCCCGCCCGGCGCGAGGCGCTGGACCCCGACGCCTTGGTGGCGTCGCTGCGCTTTCTGCGCGAAACGGAACTGGCCCGGCTAGGCATACGGCTGAGCTGGCACAACGCCAGCCCAGGCGTGCGGCCGCTCGGCGACCGCGTGGCCCTGGAGCAGATCCTGCACAATCTGGTGCAGAACGCCGCCGATGCGCTGGCCGACGTTCCCGGACCGCGCCAGATCTTGCTGGAAGGCCGCGCCGATGGCGACGCCTACCTGTTCAGCGTCAGCGACACCGGCCCCGGCATCGCCGCCGACGCGCTGCCGCGCCTGTTCGCTCCCTTCTACACCACGCGGCCACAAGGCATGGGCCTGGGCCTGGCGCTGTGCGACACGCTGGCCGGCTCCATGGACGGCCGCATCGCCGCGCGCAATCTCAGCCCGGCAGGCGCCTGCTTCACGGTCAGCCTGCCGCGCGCCGCCGCCGCCGCATGATGACGCAGGAATCTCCCATGTTCGAACAATCCCCGCTGGTCTATCTGGTCGATGACGACGACGCCGTGCGCGACGGCCTGGCGCTGCTGCTGCGCAGCGTCGGCCTGCGCAGCGAGGGCCATGGCGACCCGCAGGCCTTCCTGGCCCGGTTGCACCCGCAGGCCATCGGCTGCGTGGTCCTGGACATCCGCATGCCCGGCATCAGCGGCCTGGACGTGCTGAGCCGGCTGGCCGAGCAATCGGACCTGCCCGTGGTCATGCTGACCGGCCACGCCAACGTGGACCTGTGCCGCCGCGCGTTCAAGGGTGGCGCCATGGAATTCCTGCAAAAGCCCGTGGACGACGACGTCTTCCTGGACGCCGTGCAGGCCGCCGTGCGCACCCACATCGCCAGCCGCGAAAAACTCGCCGTGACGCAGGCCGCGCAGGAACGGCTGGACAAGCTTTCCGGCCGCGAACGCGATGTGCTGGAACGCGTCGTGCAAGGCCTGAGCAATAAGGAGATCGCGCGCGAATTCGACCTGTCGCCGCGCACGGTGGAGACCTACCGCGCCAACGTCTTCGCCAAGCTGGAAGCGGACAACCTGGCCGGACTGATCCGCGAATACGCAGGGCTGCTGGCCTGAAGGCTGTCGACGCGGCGGGCAGCCTTGCGCAGCCTCCCTCCGTAGCCCTACGGAGGCCCCAGCGTAGCCGACCGAATACCGCCGATCGGCTGTCATCTTTAATCTGTCTGTTCCTGTCACCGACCCACTAAGGACACAGACATGTCGCCCAAATTCATCGCTTTCGCCGCCCTGTTCGCCTGCGCCGGCGCCGCCAACGCCGCCGTGCTCAACGAGAGCAACCTGTCCATGGCCGACGCGCAGAAGCTGGCGACGGCCACCGTCGCCGCCTGCCAGGCCAAGGGCTACAACGTGAGCGCCTCGGTCGTGGACCGCGCCGGCCTGCTCAAGGCCTTCGCCCGCGCCGACAATGCCGGCCCGCACACCATCGAAGCCAGCCGTGCGAAAGCGTTTACAGCCGCGTCCGCCAAGACCCCGACGCTGACGATGCTGGAAAACGTCCAGAAGAATCCCGCCGCAGCCACCCTGACCGACATTCCGGGCTTCCTGGTGCTGGGCGGCGGCGTGCCCGTGAAGGCCGGTTCGGCCGTGATCGGCGCCATCGGCGTGGCGGGCGCACCCGGCGGCAACCTGGACGCGCAATGCGCCGACACCGCCTTGCAGGAAAACGCCGCGCTGTTCAAGTAAGAAGCCGCTGCCGGCCAGGGCGCGGTGCGTTTGCCGCGCCGGCGGCATCGCGGTAGGCTTGGGGCGCCATGCCCCAGCCGCCCTCCCTATCCCTGCTCGACGCCATCCTGCGCCGCACCGCCCGGCGCTATCGCGTGCCGGCCATTTCCCGCATCCCCACGGAAGACGCCCCGCCCGCGACCGCTCTGGCCGTCGCCATCGAACAGGCGCGCCAGTCGGTCGAAGATGGCGCCGCGCCGCCGGCCGCGGTCGAGCGAGCCTTTCTCGACGCCCTGGCGCGCCTGATCCGCGACGCCATGCGCGAGTCCGACGGCGATCCGGCATTCCAGGCCATGCTGCTGCGGCACCGCCTGCCGCTCGTGCGCGAGTATGCCTCCCTGGCCGCGCGCGCAGCCCAGGACCGCCGCGAGATCATTGCCGCCGCCAACGCAGTCGCCCATCCCGCCAAGCTTGAACGCATGCCGGCAGGCCCCGCGCGCGACGCCATGGCCGCCTTGCAGGCTGCGGCGGCATCCGACTCCTGGACGGCGCTGCCCGATGCCGCGCGCCGGCTTCTTGGTTTGTCCGCCGAAGCCCAGCCGGCCTCTGCCGCTCTCGACCGTCTGCTCGCCAGCCCCGCGCTGGATCATCTGCAACGCCTGGACGTCCTGACGGCCGACAGCGACGTGCGCCGCTACCGCGCCTTGTGGGAACAGCAAGGCCCGCGCCCGGGCAGCGCCAGCGCCCTGGCCGAAGGCAACGCCTCGCGGTTGCGCGGCGACGCCGTCGAGGCGCAAGCGCTGCAAGCGCTCCAGGCCCTGGCACGCCGCCTCAACGACGCCGATGGCAGCCCAGCCTACCAGGCCGTGTCGTCCATGCGCGTACCGCCTTCGATGCCCGCCAACGCCGACCGCGCCAAGACCGAATGGGATGCCGCGCTGCTGCGCCAGGCGGAAGGCGATGGCGGGCCGCCGGCCTGGGACCTGTGCCTGCTTCTCGAAGCCAAGGCCTCGGCCGACGCAGCCGCCACCGACTTCCCGCGCCTGTTGCGCGGGCTGCGCCTGCTGGCGCAAGCCGATCCGCGGACCGACTACGCCTTCAGTACGCGCCAGGGCCGGTTCCCCCTGCGCGGCGCGGCGCTGCGGGCGTTGCCGGCCGAAGGCCAGCGGCTCGATACCACCGTGCTCTATGTCTGCGATGGCCCGGCAGACGCGATCCCGCGCCTGCTCAGCGCCGCCAGCCGCATGCAGCTGCTGTCCGCGCCGCCCAGCCTGGAATATGCCGGTCTGCTGGCGCAGGGCCTGGACGCAGCCCCCGATACCTTGGAGCCGGTCTGGCAACAGCTGCTGCAATCGGCGCAATGGACCGGCGTGCTGCAGCAGTACCCGACGCTATGCCAGGCGCGCGAACTGATGGCGCACCCGGATGACCTGATGGCCGCGATCAAAGGCACTGCACGCTGAAGCCGGGGCCCGCTGGCCGCTCCGGTCACTCCCGCGCGATCAACCGAAACTCCTGGCTGCCTTCGCGCTCCAGCTGCGCCACCAGTCCCAGCTCCCAGTCCAGATAGTCGCGGAAGCCCTGATCCCGCGCGGCCAGGTCGTCCAACAGATAAGGGCTGACGCTCTGGTCGTCGTCCCCCGTCAGCACGCCTTGCCCGCCACGGGCCAGTTCAAGGCCCTGTTCCTTCCAGGCGCGGGTGCCTCCCAGCAGGTAGCGCACCGGCCGCTGGCTGCGCCACGCCAGCTCGGCCGCCACGACGCTTGCCAGCACGCCGTCGGCGGAAGTCAGCACGATGGTCCGGTCCCGGTCTTCGGGGAGGAACTCGGCCAGGCGGTCGGGCGCCGAGTATCGGGAGCCCGGCACGTGGCCGCGTTCGTACGCAACCCGTGCATCGACGTCGAACAGCACGGCCTGGCCGCTTTCCAACGCGGCCCGCAAGGCTTGCGGCCGCAAACCGCCGGCGTCAGGCCGGTGGCGCAGCACCCGCCGCGGCTCCGGCCCGCTCTGCAACGCGGCCGATGCCGGCGGTCGGTACAGATAGACCTCCACCGCGCCCAGCTGGGCCAGCCAGGCGCTGGTGGTCAAGGCGCGCACGCCGTCCCAATCCGCCAGCACCACGCGGGCGCGGCGCGTGGCCAGGTACTCGTCCGTGGCCTGCACCAGTTGGCCGCCGGGCGCCCAGCGCCAGCCCTCCAGATGGCCGGTCTCGTACTCCTCGCGGGTGCGCACATCGAACTTGTAAAGCGTGCGCACGTCCTGCTCCGCCTCGAATGCCAGCAAGGCGGCGGTATCGATGTGCGCGACGCCTGCTAGGCGCGCGACGCCGGCCGCCTGTTGGCGGGCCGCAGTCAAGGTCTGGCCGTCCGGCTCAGGCAGCGCCGCATGCCTGCCATGGGCCAGCTCGCGGCCCGACAGCAGCCACTCCATGGTGCCGTTGCGCAACGACGCGACACGGTTGGGTATGCCGGCGTCGATCAACGTTTGCGCGCCGACGATGCTGCGCGTGCGTCCCGCACAGTTCACCACCACAAAGGTAGCCGGGTCCGGCGCCAGCTCGCGGATTCGATAGACCAGTTCCGCCCCAGGCAGACTGTGCGCGAAGGGCAGCGTGAAGTTATGGAATTCCTCCGGCGTGCGGCTGTCGACCACCACGATGTCGTCACCGCGCGCCACGCGCGCATCGAGTTCGTCGACGTCGATCCAGGGTGTGCGCTTCTCATGCTCGATGACTTCGCCGAACGCCTTGCTGGGCACGTTGGTGCCGGAGAACAACTCCCGCCCCTCCCGCTCCCAGGCGTCCGTCCCGCCCGCCAGCACCGAAATATCGCTCCAGCCCAGGCGCGTCAGCTTGGCCGCGGCCTGGTGTGCCAGCGTCTCGTCATCATCCACCAGCACGATGCGCGCATCGCGGCGCGGCGCCAGCTTGTCGATCAGCAGTTCCAGGCGCCACAAGGGCGCTGGCACGGCGTGCAGCAGATGGCGGCGCGCATGACGGCCCGCCTCGCGCACGTCCAGCAAGGCGATCTCGCCCGCGCCGCGCAGTTCGTCCTGCAGCGCCTGCGTGGAAATACGCGCATGATAGATCGCCGCAGGCGGCGAGAATGTGCGGTAGGTGCCGCCCGCCGTGCTTTCGAACACCACACGGCCATGCAGGCGGTCCAGCGCCAGGCCATAGAAATGCAGGTGCGCGCCAGGCTCGTCACCTACCAGTTCGATGGTGTGTACGTCCGCCGGCCCCAGCACGATGGAGCTGCCCGGCTGCACATCCACGCGCTGGACGTGGGTCAGCACATCGCGCAGCGGATCGGCGCTGCGCTCGCGCGCATAGACCTCATTGCGCTCATTGCCCTGCACGCCGGCGATGATGGCCCAGGTGGTGTGGTCGTGCGGCGGCTGGGCCTTGCCCGGCGCGCCCAGCGACAGGTAAAGGGCATGGCCGCCGTCCAGGTCCTCCGCCAGCCGGTAGATGGCGTTCGGCCTGCCCGGGACCAAGGCGAACGCTTCGGCCGGGAACAGTTCGCGGCGGCGGCCCAGCGCTTCCAGCAGCGTTGCCACTTCGGCCAGTTGTTCGCGCGTGACGCTGGCGGCATCGGGCGCCAGCCGCCGTGCATGGGCGATGAACTCGCGCACGGCCCGTGCGCGTTCGTTGTGGATGCTCGCGGTTGCGGACAGCGGTGCAGATGTACTCATGGGATGGCCCTGAATTCCGTGTGGAAGAAAAAGTCAGCCTACGTGCGCGGCGCCGCGGCGGGAACGAAGCGATGCAACTATGGATATGCGCGGGACGACTGTCCCTGCGCCGCTTGCCTCAGCCTTCGCCCTTGAGCTCGCGTTCGACGATCTCGCGCGTCAAAGTCGGCACGAACATCTCGATAAAGTGAAAAGCGTAACCGCGCAGCCATGCGCCGCGCCGTATCGCCAGCCGCGTCAGGTTGATCTCGAACAGGTGGCGGGCGTCGATGGCGCACAGGCGCGTGTCGCGCTCGGCGTCCCAGGCCACCGAGGCCACGATGCCCAAGCCCAGCCCCAGCTCCACATAGGTCTTGATCACATCCGCGTCCATCGCCGTCATGACGATGTCGGGTGTGATGCCGGCTCGCGCGAAGGCCTCGTCGATATGCGCCCGGCCCGTGTAGCCCCGCCCATAGGTGATGAGGGGATGGCGCGACAGCTGCGACAGCGTCACCCCGTCCTGCTGCCGTTCCAGAGGATGGCCGCGAGGCACGATGATGCTGTGGCTCCAACGGTAGCAAGGCAGGTTGACGAGCCCAGGATAATCGGCCACCGCTTCCGTCGCCACGCCGATGTCGGCCTCGCCTTCCAGCAGCATCTCCGACACCTGCTTGGGCGAACCTTGATGCAGATGCAGCACCACTTCGGGATAGCGTTCGCGGAACTCCTTGATGACGGGCGGCAAGGCGTAGCGCGCCTGCGAATGGGTGGCCGCTATGGACAGCACGCCCGTCCGGCTGTCGGCGTACTCCGCGCCGGCATGGCGGATATTATCGGCGCATTGCAGGATCTGCTCGACCAAGGGCAGGATAAGCTCGCCGGGCGGGGTCAGGCCGATCAGCCGCTTGCCCGAGCGCACGAAGATGTCGACGCCCACCTCTTCCTCGAGTTCGCGGATCTGACGGCTGACGCCGGGCTGCGAGGTGTGCAGGCTTTCGGACACGTCGGTCAGGTTGAAGTCCTGGCGTACGGCCTCGCGCACGGAGCGCAATTGCTGGAAGTTCATCGCGCGCCTCAGCCCAGGAATGCCAGCTGATTGCCGGACGGATCTTTCACGTACATCACGCGCGGCTCGGCGTCTGGCAAGGAGCAGACCGGATGGTGTCCAGCCCGGCGCAGGCGCGCCAGGATGACGTCATAGTCGCCGGTCCTGAGCGCGAGGTAATCGGGCTTCACTTCCCTGCTGATTTCGTCCACGGGAGACAGCGACAAGGTCGCTTCGCCCAGCGCGAACAGCAGCCGCTGGCCGCCGGCCCTGGCCATTTCGTCCAGGCCGATGATGTGACCATAGAACTCGCGTACCGCTGCCTGCCGCTGGACAAGAAACGGAAGCTGCACCGAACCGATGGAAAGAATAGTAGACATGCCCTGCCGCCAATCATGGAACAGGGCAAATTCTAGTGGTCGCGGGTACTGACGGACAAAGAGGTAAACGTTGCTTCTACATAGCCGGAAACCCTAAAGAAAACCGCTCATTTGCATATGCCTCAGGCGCTGCGCCGCAGGGCCTGGCGTGTTGCCGCGAATGCGCGCTCCAGGTCGTCCACCAGGTCCAGCGGGCTTTCCAGCCCGATGTGCAGGCGCACCACGGATTGGGTCTGCGGACCATCCCGCCACTGGCTGTGCTCGGCCAGGCGCTCGGGCGCCGCCTCCAGCGCCAGGCTTTCGTAGCCGCCCCAGGATGCGCCGATGGAGAAATAGCGCAAGGCATCGATGAAGCGCGCGCCGGCAGCGGCATCGGAATGGCGGAACGCGAACGACACCAGGCCGCTGGCGCCGCTGAAATCCCGCCGCCACAACGCATGGCCCGGGTCCTGCGCCAACGCTGGGTAATAGACTCTGGCGACGTCCTCGTGCCGCGCCAGATATTCGGCCACGACCAACGCGTTTTCATGATGCCGCGCCAGCCGCACATCCAACGTGCGCAGGCCGCGCAAGGTCAGATAGGCATCGTCCGCGCCCACCGACAGGCCCAGGGCGTCGTAGGTCGCGCCCAGTTGCCTGGCCAGTTCCGGACTATCGACCGTGACCACGCCCATCATCACGTCGGAGTGTCCCGCCAGGTACTTTGTGGCCGCCTGAATCGAAATGTGCGCGCCCAACGCCAGCGGCTGATAATACAGGCCGCCGCTCCAGGTATTGTCCGCCGCCACCAGCACGCCATGCCGCCGCGCCGTCGCGGCCAGCGCAGGCAGGTCCTGCACTTCGTACAGGAGCGAGCTGGGCGACTCCAGGTATAGCAGGCGGGTGTTCGGACGAATCAGCGCTGCGAGGTCGTCGCGTGCTGCGGAAAAATACTCCACCTCGATCCCATAGCGCTGCAACAGCGCGCGGTCCACCTTGCGCACCGGCGAATAGACACTGTCGGCCACCAAGGCGTGCTCGCCCGGCGCCAGGGTCGCCAGTAGCACCAGCACGATGGCTGACAGCCCGGAGGGTGCCAGCAGCGTGCGGTAGCCGCCTTCCAGCGACGTCACAGCCTCTTCCAGCGCCTGATGGGTGTCCAGACCATGGCGTCCATAGGTCGCCACGCGTTCCCCGGCCGCGCGTTGCCGGCCCAGGGCCGCCTGCGCGGCCGTGTCGGCAAAGCGCACGGTGCTGGTGCGTACCACCGGCACGTTCACCGGGCCGCCGCCCTGCTTCAGGTCGGGCGCGCCGGCATGCACCAGCCGGGTCTGGACGCGAGCGTCTGCAAGGCTCATGCGGTCACCTCGCCACAAATGGGAATCAGGGATATGAAAATCATGCGCAACTCCATCAGGGTTCACACCGCCAGGCGCAGCGGATCGAAATGCAGGTAGCTCTGTATGGGATCGGGAGTCCGCTCGCGCACGGGCGCCGCGCCGACCGCCCGTTGCAGAAAGGCGCGCGTGCGCTCGCTGGCAGGCGCCCCGAACAGGCGCGCCGGCGGCCCGGACTCGACGATCCGGCCGGCCTCGGTGAAATACACAATGTCGCTGATCTCTTCGGCAAAGCGCATCTCATGGGTCACCAGCACGCAAGTCAGGCCGTCCTCCACCAGTTCGCGAATCACGGCCAACACTTCGCCGACCATCTCCGGGTCCAGCGCGGAAGTGACTTCATCGAACAGGATCAGCTCGGGCCGCAATGCCAGCGCGCGCGCGATCGCCACGCGTTGCTGCTGGCCGCCGGACAGTTCGCCGGGATAGGCGTCCTGCTTGTGCTCCATCCGCACCTGGGCCAGTAGCTCGCGCGCGCGCTTCTCGGCCTGCGCGCGCGGTACGCCGCCCACCTTGATGGGAGAGATCGTCAGGTTCTCCAGCACGCTCAGGTGCGGGAACAGGTTGTATTGCTGGAACACGAAGCCCACGCGCTTGCGCAGGCCGATCAGCTCGGCTTCCGTCTTCAAGGCGTCCACGCGCACGCCGCCAACCTCGATGCGGCCGCGCTGTGGGCGCAGCAGTCCGGTAATGCAGCGCAGGATGGTGGACTTGCCCGATCCCGACGGTCCGATGATGGACACCGCCTGCCCCTGCCGCACCTCGACGTCCATGCCCTTGAGCACCTCCGTCTGGCCAAAGGCCAGATGCACGTCCTGCAGGCTGACCAGCGGCGGCGTAGCCGCGCCCCTTGAGGCGGCTGTGCGCGCCTCGAATTCAATAATGCTCATGGCGTTTTTCCAGATACCGCGTCCAGCGCGCGATGGGGTAGCAATAGGCGAAGAAAAGCGCCAATAGCGTGAAGTAGACCAATATCGTGAAGTCGGTGCGCGACACCGTATTGCTGGCCACCGTGGCTGCGTCCACCAGATCGTGCACGCCCACCAGCGAGGCCAGCGACGTGCTCATGGTGATGCTGGCGTACAGGTTCATCCACGACGGCAGCATCCGCCGCAGGCACTGCGGCAATACGATCATGCGGAAGATCTGCGCGCGGCGGAACGCCAGCGATTGCGCGGCCTCCCATTGCGCGCTGGGGATGGACTGGATCGCGCCGCGGAAGATCTCGGCCACGTTGGCGCTGGCCGGCAGGCCCAGGCCGATGACCACCTTGATCCAGTCCGGAAACGGCAGATTCCATCCGCCCAGCCTCAGCTCGAAGGGAAATACGTAGGTGGTGAAGTACACCAACACCAGGATGGGCGCATTGCGGAACAACAGCACGTAGGCGCGTGTCAGGCGGCGCATCAGCCGCGACGGCGACAACGACAGCGCACCCACCACCAGCCCGGCCAGCGTACCCAGCGCCATGGCCAGCACGCTGATCTGGACGTTCATCGCCAAACCGCGTAGCAAGGCTGGCGACCAATACCACAGCGTCCGCACGGCGGCGGGCGCCGAGTTGGTGGCCGCCCACGCCAGGTTCAGCGCCGCCAACGCCAGCAATACGACAAGCCAGGGATCGCGCAAGGCCGGCGGCAGCCGTCGCCCCGCGGCCTGTGCGTTCAGGACCAGGTCATTGGCCATAGCCAGGCATCCTCAAACGTTCTTCCAGCCATCTCCCGCCCAGACCGACCAGCCAGGTCAGCAGGCCGAAGTACAGCAGGATGAGCAGCAAGAGTTCCAACACGTTGTCGCGGTACGACCAGATCATGATGGACTCATAGGTCACGTCGCCCACCGCGATGGCCGACGCAATCGCTGTCATCTTCACCAAGTCCACCAGGTTGTTGACCAGTGCCGGCAAGGCAAAGCGCAACGCCAGCGGCAGTTGCACCTGGGTCAGGATCTGGCGCCGTGAGAACGCCAGCGAACGAGCCGCCTCCATGGTTACGGCGGGCACCGCTTCGATACCCGCGCGCAAAGCCTCGGCATGGAACACCCCCTTGTGCAGCGCCACCACGATCACCACCCAGGCGAACGGCGCTATCGGACTGCCGCCGCCCAGCTTTTGCGTGATCAGCATGTTCAGCACCAGGAAGGCGCAATACAGCTGCACCAGCGTGGGCGTGTTGCGCGTGACTTCCACAAAAGCCTGCAATGGCCTTGCCAGCCAGCCGCGGCCGCTGGTCAGGCCCGCCGCGATCAGGACGCCGAACGCCAGGCTCACTGGTATGGTCCACGCGCATAGTTGCAGCGTGACCAGCAGCCCGCGGCCGAACGCGGACAGTTCACTCGCGTCCAACACGAAGCTGTAGTTCAGGCCTAGGGGCTTGAAAAGGCCGACCCAGGCATGCAGTGCCGATTCGAACATGCGCCGGCCCGCCTCAGCTTCCCTGCTTGTACTTGGCGTGCAGTTCCTGCAATAGCGGCTGCGGCGGTGCGATGCCCAGGCGAGTTTCCGTGGCGATCAGCCAGCCCGTGCGATGCCAGTCCTGCACCACCTTGTCGACGGCGGCGATGGTGTCGGCCTCGCCCTTGCGGGTCCAGACCACCGAGTTGGCCGGCAGCACCTCGCTGGCGATGGGCGCGTGGTAGTCCTTCCATTCCGGGTTGCTGCGCAACAACGGCTGGATCAGAGTCGAATCGTGCACGGCCGCGACGCACTGGCCGCCACGCAGCGCCAGGAGCGAATCCGACGAGCTCTTGTAGCCCTTGACCACCGCGCCGTAATCGGCTGACAAGGGCCGCGCGAAGCTGCTGCCCTGGGACACGCACACCGGCTTGCCGCGCAGGTCCTCCCACTTGGCGATGCCGCTGGTCTTCAGGGTGGCAGCCGTTCCGCCCACGCGGAAGAACGGCGTCGGCGCATAGCCCAGGATCTCGGCGCGCTCCGGGTTCAGCTCCATGGACGCGATCAGCAGGTCGACCTTGCCGGAGATCAGGAACTGCGTACGCGTGGCGGTCTGCACCTGCACCAATTCCGCTTTCACGCCCAGGCCCTTGGCCAGCTCGCGCGCCAGCTCCGGGTTCCAGCCCACCAGCTGCTGCGTCGCGGGGTCCAGCGAACCAAACACGCCGCCATTGGCCAGCACGCCTATGGTGATGGTGCCGCGTTCCTTGATCTTTTCCAGCGTGGCGTCGGCCTGCGCCGCGCCGGCGGCCAGGGCCAGCGCCAGGGAGAATGCGATGCGGGCGCCGCCCGGAGTCTTGCGAGTCGTCATGTCGTTGTAGAGGGATGTGCTTTGAACGGACCACCATGCTGCTTGCGGGTTGGCCCAGGAGCAAAGAAGACTTTCAGATATGAATATGCGGATGCCTCCTGTCCCCTGGCGCGAACAGAAAGCAAATATCCACATGCGAATTCAATCGTTCTGGCCCGCCTGCGCTTCGGCCAGACTGCCCGCTTCCGTCAAGCAAATTCAGGAAACGCGATGTCCATACCCTCAGTCACCGGACTGGACCACTACATCATCCGGGTGCATGACCTGCAGGCCGCAACCGCCCAATACCAGAAGCTGGGCTTTGTCCTGGCGCCGCAAGGCCGCCACCATCGCGGCACGCGCAACCAGACCCTGATCCTGGACGCCAATTACCTGGAGCTGCTGGCATTCCCGCCGGAGCTGCGCGAGCAGTCGCGCTTTGCGGGCTTTGACGACGCCTATGAAGGCCCGGTCTCCGTCGCGCTGCAGACCACCGACAGCAGCGCCGTGCACGCCGAGCTTGCCCGCCTGGGCATAGACGCCGAAGCGCCGCAACGCGGCGGCCGTCCGGTGCACCTGCCCGCCGGCAGCGAGGACGCGGCCTGGAACAACACCCAGTTTCCGGCGGGCCTCTTCGCGGTGCCGGACTTCTTCACCTGCGGCCATCTCACGCGCCATCTGGTCTACCGGCCCGAATGGCAGGGCCATGCCAACGGCGCCCGCCGCATCGAGTCGCTGATCGCCGTGCATCCCGAGCCGCGCGCCCTGCGCGCCGCGTATGAACGCGTGCTGGGCCCCATTGCCATCAGCGAGCTTCCTGACCAAGGCCTGCAAGTGCGGCGCGGCAGCCTGCGCATCGACTTCCTCGCGCCCGCCGCCTTCGAGCAGCGTTTCCCCCATGTGCGCGTGCCAGCTGGCCTGCCCGCCAGCAGCCAGGGCGGCTGGTTCGCGGGATCGGTCATCGGCGTGCGCGATATCGGGCAGACGCGCGCGTGGCTCGACGCCAACGAGGTCCCGTACCGTACCAACGCGCAGGGCGAACTGGCGGTGGCGCCCGAGCATGCTGCCGGCGCACTGCAAGTCTTCGTGCAGGAGGCATGATGGGCCAGCCCCTGCCCGACTACTGGACCTGCTTTTCCGCCGACTACGCAACAGCGCGCGAGGCCTTCGTGGCCGCCGCCGCGGCGCGGGGCGCCGCGCTCTCGCGCCACGAACATCCCACGGCGCGCGACCCGCAGGGCCGGCCGTTGACCGTAGACGTGGCGGTGCTGGGCCGCCCCGGCGCCGCCCGCACCCATCTGGCCATCAGCGGCACCCACGGCCTCGAAGGCGCGGCCGGCTCGGCGGTGCAGCTCGCGTGGCTGCAGGCGGACGGCAGCCTGCCCTTGCCGGACGACGTCAACGTGGTGCTGGTACATGCGTTGAATCCCTACGGCTATGCGCACGACACGCGCACCACCGAAAACAATGTCGACCTGAACCGCAATTTCATCGACCACACCCGGGCCGCACCGCCCAACCCGCACTATGCCAGCCTGCATCCGCACCTGATCCCGCAGCACTGGACCGAGGCCGCGCTGGACGCCGGCGCCGAGGCGCTGGACCGCTTCCGCCAGGAGCACGGCGCGGACGCGCTCTTCAACGTCACGGCCAGCGGCCAGTACACGCACCCGGACGGCCTGGTCTATGGCGGCAACGGCCCCGAATGGTCCAACCGCACGCTGCGCCGCATCGTCGACGAGCACCTGGGCGCGAGCGAACGGGTGGCCTTCATCGACTGGCACACCGGCATCGGCGAATACGGCGAGCCCTTCTTCCTGTGCTTCAACCCCGACGGCAGCGCCGAGCAGGCGCAAGCCGCGGCCTGGTGGGGCGCGGATCGCGTACTGGGGCAGCGCCCGCACGGCCTGGCCCGTCCCGACTACCAGGGACTGGTGTTCCGTGGCGTACAGCAAGCGTTGGGCCAGCGGCCGCTGGCCGGCGCAGTCGTCGAATTCGGCACGCGCGGCCTGCAGATGCGGCCGGCCCTGAGGCTGGACCAATGGCTGCGTTTCAAGTCCGCGGCCGCGCCCGACGCCGCGCGCGATGCGCAGTTGCGGGCGGATCTGGTCGATGCCTTCGTACCCGTGTCCAGCGTCTGGCGCCGCAATGTCGTGGCCCACGGCCTGCAGATCACGCACCAGGCCATCGCCGGCCTGGCCGCGTGGTGATTCTTTCCCTACCCATCCATCAAGAGACCCATGAAAGCCATTGTTTTGCGTGAACACGGCGGCACCGACAAGCTGCGCCTGGAAACCGAATTCCCCGATCCCGTTGCCGGTCCCGACGACGTGGTCATCCGCGTCGGGGCCTCATCCCTGAACTACCACGACGTGTTCACTCGCCGCGGCATGCCCGGTATCAAATTGCCCTTTCCCGTCATCATCGGCCTGGACGTGGCCGGCGTAGTGGTGCAGACCGGCGCCAACGTGCGCGACTGGAAGGCGGGCGACCGCGTGCTGGTGGACCCGATAGACCGGGTCGATGGCGGCCTGGTGGGCGAGACGATTCATGGCGGCCTGGCCGAACTGTGCCGCGTACCGGCGCACCAGCTGCTGCGTCTGCCCGACGAGGTCAGCTTCGATCAGGCGGCGGCGCTGCCCGTGGCCTACGGCACCGCCCTGCGCATGATGAACCGCATCGGCCAGGTGCAGTCAGGCGAAAAGGTGCTGATCCTGGGCGCCAGCGGCGGCGTGGGCGTGTGCGCCGTGCAATTGGCCAAGCTGGCTGGCGCCGAAGTCATCGCCTGCGCCGGCAGCCCCGAAAAGGCCGAGACGCTGCGCGCCCTGGGCGCCGACCACATCATTCTGTACACCGAGGAAGACTTCCTCAAGGCGGTCCAGGAGCGCTTCGGCAAGCCGTCGCGCCGCCGCAGCGGCAAGCCGGGCGGCGTGGACGTGGTGGTCAACTTCACGGGCGGCGACACCTGGGTCAAATCGTTGCGCTGCCTGCGCCTGGGCGGCCGCCTGCTGACCTGCGGCGCGACCGCGGGCTTCGATCCCAAGGAAGACCTGCGCTATATCTGGACCTTCGAGCTGCAGATCCGCGGCTCCAACGGCTGGGAACGCGAGGACCTGCACGAGCTGCTGGCGCTGGTGCGCGACGGCCGGCTGCGCGTCCACGTGGACCGCAAGTGGCCTCTGGAACAAGGCGCCCAGGCGCTGGCCTCGCTGGAAGATCGCAAGATCGTCGGCAAAGTGCTGGTGTCGGCATGAGCGCGAACCCGAAGGCGCTGGCTCCGGCTGCCACCCTCGACGCCGCGGCCATCCAGGCCAGGTTCGACGATTCGCCGTTCATCGCCTGGCTCGGCCTGTCGGTGCGCGACGTGAACCATGAACAGGGAGAACTGACCGTGCTGGCCCCCATGCGCCCGGAATTCGAGCGCGGCGCGGCCAGCGGCCAATGGCATGGCGGCCCGCTGGCCGCGGTGATCGACACCGTCGGCGATTTCGCCGTCGGCATGCTGCTGGGCCGCGGCCTGCCGACCATCAACTTCCGCGTCGACTACCTGCGTCCCGCCGTCAACACCGCGCTGACCGCCGTGGCCCGCGTGCGCCGCAACGGCCGCAGCGTGGGCGTGGCCGACGTGGACCTCTACAACGACCAGGGTGCGCTGGTGGCCATCGGCCGCGCCACCTACGCCACGCTCGCCCAGGGCTGAGCGGGCTCTCATCTTCAAGGACACCATCATGACCACCGCGCAGCGCCCCGGACGGCGCGCCTTCCTTACCCGTACCGCCGCGGGCGGCCTGGCCGCCGGCCTGGGCATCGCGCCCCAGGCGTTGCTGGCCGCGACTGCCCAGCCCGGCGCCGACGCCGGCCCCGCCCGCAAAGGCGGCACCCTGGTCGCCAGCTGGGGCGGCCTGGAGCCCCAGGCCCTGTTCGTGCCCGGCGGCGGCGGGTCCAGCCCGTTCCAGACCGCGACCAAGATCCTGGAACGCCTGCTCAAGCTGGATGCCGACCTGAAGTTCCAGCCCGCGCTGGCCCTGTCCGTGACGCCCGCCGCAGACTTCCGCAGCTACACCATCAAGCTGCGCGAAGGCGTCACCTGGCACGACGGCGCGCCGTTCACGTCCGCCGACGTGGTCTACAACGTGCTGCAGCACTGGAAGCCGATTTCCGCCGGCATCGCGCTGAAGTCGCTGACCGGCGCGACCGCGACCGATCCGCTGACCGTGGTGCTGAACTTCGACGCGCCGGTGCCGGAGTTCTTCCTGAAATCCACGCTGGCCGGCCAGTTCCAGCTCTTGATACCCAAACACCTGTACGACGGGCGCGACATCATCACCAACCCGCTGAACAACACGCCGGTCGGCACCGGCCCCTGGAAGTACGGCAAGTGGGTGCGCGGCAGCCACGTCGAATACCTGCGCAACGACAGCTACTGGAATGCCGGCCAGCCCAACCTGGACCGCCTCATCATCCGCTGGTGGGGCGACCCCGCCACGCGCGGCGCCGCGCTGGAGACCGGCGAGCTGGGCCTGGCCTATTCCAACCCGGTGCCTGCCCGCGACATCGACCGCCTGCTCAAGACCGGCAAGGTGGTGGTGGACACGCGCGGCTACCAGAACTCGGCCTGGACCGTGACCGCCGAATTCAACCAGCGCCGCGACATCGTCAACCGCCGCGAGGTGCGCCAGGCAATCCTGCACGCCATCGACCGCCAGTTCATCGTCGACACCATCTACTATGGCCGCGGCAAGCCCGCCATCGCGCCGGTCTTCAGCAGCAACCCGCTGTTCTACACCGAGGACGTGCCGCGCTATCCGTTCGACCCCAAGAAGGCCGCCGCGCTGCTGGACGCCGCGGGCCTGCCGGTGAAGGACGGCAAGCGCTTCACCGTGAATCTGGTCGCCGCCGCCTGGTTCGAGGAGAACGCCAAGCTCGGCCAGTACCTGAAGCAGGCGCTGCAGGACGTGGGCATCGAGGTCAAGCTGGATTCCGTGGACCGCGCCACGGCGCTCAAGCGCATCTATGGCGACTACGACTACGACATCGCCGTCTCCAACTTCACCTCGCCGCTGGAACTGGTGCCCACTGTCACCCAGTTCTACACCACCGACGGCATCGTCAAGGGCGCCGCCTTCCGCAACGCCACCGGCTACTCCAACCCGGAAATGGACGCGCTGGTCGCCAAGCTGACCCAGGAGACCGCCCCGGACGCGCGCCGAACGCTTGCGCACCAGTTCGCCCGCCTGGCCTCGACCGACGTGCCGCACGTGCCGCTGGTGGAGATCCAGTCGTTCACGCTGGCCGGCAAGAACGTGCGCAACTTCACCACCGGCGCCAACGTCCAGGGCGAAACCCTGGCCGACGTCTGGCTGCAGGCCTGAGGCGCACGCATGCCGATCCGACTGATCTTGCGCCGGCTGGCCCAGGCCGTCCCGCTGCTGCTGGGCGTGGTGGTGCTGAACTTCGCGCTCATCCAATCCGTGCCCGGCACCTTCCTGGACGTGATGACGGCCGAGCAGCAGGTCACCGACCCGGCGCTCATCGAGCGCCTGCGCGTGACCTACGGCATGGACCAGCCGCCCGCCGTGCAGTTGCTGAAGTACATAGGCTCCGTGGCGCGCGGCGATCTGGGCTATTCCTACCGCCACAACCTGCCCGTGCTGGACGTGATCCTGGCGCACCTGCCAGCCACGCTGCTGCTGATGGGCGCAAGCCTCGCCATCGCGGTGCTGGTGGGCATGGCGGCCGGCATCGTGTCGGCCGTCAAGGTCAACACCTGGTGGGACAGCGCGGTGTCGGTGTTCGCCGTGCTGTGCTTTGCCGCGCCCAGCTTCTGGCTGGGCATCATGCTGATCGTGCTGTTCTCGGTCAAGCTAGGCTGGTTTCCGGTGGGCGGCATGGTGACCATCGGCCTGTCCGGCGGCGCCTGGCGCCAGGCGCTGGATGTGCTGCACCACCTGGCATTGCCGGCGCTGGCCCTGGGGCTGTTCTATTCCGCCGCCTATGCCCGCGTGATGCGCGCCTCGATGCTGGAAGTCAGCCGCATGGAGTTCGTGCGCACCGCGTACGCCAAGGGCCTGACGCGCAGCGCCGTGGTCCTGCGCCACGTGCTGCGCAATGCCTTCCTGCCCATCGTGACGCTGCTGGGCCTGCAACTGGGCGCGGTGCTGGGCGGCAGCATCGTCGTCGAGGCGGTGTTCAGCTGGCCCGGCATCGGCGCCGTGCTGTTCGACAGCGTCATGAGCCGCAACTATCCCGTCGTCCTGGGCATCCTGGTGCTCAGCTCTTTCGTGGTGATCATCGCCAACATCGCCGTCGACCTGATCTACACGCGGCTGGACCCGCGCATCAAGGCTGCCTGACATGTCCGCATCCCCTACCCTCGCTACTGCCCTGCCTGCGGCATCCCCCCACGGCCGCGCCTCGTTCGCCGCGCGCTTTGCGCGCAACCGGGGCGCCGTCGCGGGCGCCGCGCTGCTCGTCCTGGTCGCCTTCCTGGCGGTGGGCGCAGGCTGGCTATATCCCACAGACCCGCTGCGCATCGTCGCCGCGCCGGAGGTCTGGCCGTTCGAATCCTGGCGTCATCCGCTGGGCACCGACTCCATGGGGCGCGACATCGCCGCCATGATCGCCCACGGCGCGCGCGCCACCCTGCTGATCGGCCTGGTGGCCGCGGCCACCGCCACGCTGATCGGCGTGAGCGTGGGCGCGGCCGCGGCCTGGGCCGGCGGCTGGGTCGACGAGGGCCTGATGCGCGTGGCCGAGCTGTTCCAGATCATTCCCAACGTCGTGTTCGTGCTGACGGTGGTGTCCATTCTGGGGCCGCGCATCGAACACATCACACTGGCCGTAGGGTTGGTGTCCTGGCCGCCCATCGCGCGCCTGACCCGGGCCGAGTTCCTGTCCTTCAAGGAACGCGAGTTCGTGCAGGCCTGCCGCGCGCTGGGTATGAGTCCGTTGCGCATCGTCGCCGCGGAAATCCTGCCCAACGCCCTGCCTCCCGTCATCGTGATGTCCTCGCTGGTCGTGGCCGGCGCCATCCTCTACGAATCGGTGGTGTCCTTCCTGGGCCTGGGCGACCCCAACATCGCCAGCTGGGGCCGGCTGGTCGGCGAAGGCCGCAGCCTGATCCGCTCTTCCTGGTACATCTGCGCCGTGCCGGGCGTGGCCATCATGCTGGCCGTGCTCTCGTTGAACCTGGTCGGCGACGGCCTGAACGACGCGCTCAACCCCAAGCTGCAAAAGCGCTGAGCCGCATTCTTTCCGGAAAATTCCATGACGCATTCCCTGCTCAATCTGGGCCATCTGGCCGACCCGGAACTGTCTTCCGATCTGCCCGCCATCATCGACCTGCGCCAGTCCGACACGCCGCGGCATTACACCCACGCCCAGGTCCGCCTGCTGGCGGGCGGCGTGGCCGCCTGGCTGTCCGCGCGCGGCCTGGCGCCGGGCAGCCGCGTCGCCATCGCCGCGCTGAACCGGGCCGAGTACCTGATCGCCTATTTCGGCATCATGCGGGCGGGCTACGTGGCCGTTCCCGTCAACATCAAGCAGTCGCAAGAGAACATCGACTATGTACTGCGCGACGCCGGCATCGCGCTCGCACTGGTGGATGGCCCGCGCCGCGCCGCCTTCGAAGCCAAGGTGCCGGTGCTGGACTTCGACGACGCCGGTCCGCAAGGCTTTGCCGCGCAGATCGCGCCCACGGACTTCGGCTTCGTCACGCCTCAGGCCGACGACATCGCGCAGATGCTGTACACCTCGGGCTCCACCGGCAAGCCCAAGGGCGTGCCGCTCACGCATCGCGGCCAATTGTGGGCGCTGGCTGCCACCTCCGCCGCCGTCGTCGCCCGCGCCGGCGTGCAGGAACGATACCTGCTGGCCCAGCCGCTATTCCATATGAACGGCCTGTTCATGGCCAAGCGCGCCTTCGCCAGCAACAGCCTGCTGGTGATCCAGCCTTCATTCGATGTCGCCGCCTATGCCGACGCGCTGGAGCGTTACCGCATCTCTGTCCTGACCGCCGTGCCCACCATGTTCGCGCGACTGGTCAAGGACCCGGCGCTGCTGCAAGGACGCGACCTGTCGGCGCTGAGCCGCGTCATGCTGGGCTCGGCCCCCATGACCGTGGCGCTGCTGGAACGCATCCAGCGCGCCCTGCCCGGCGTGCGCGTGACCCACGGCTACGGCACCACCGAGGCCGGCCCCGCCGTGTTTGGCCCGCATCCCGACGGCCTGCCCACGCCCGCGCTGGCGCTGGGCTACCCGCTCGATCCCACCCAGGTGCGGCTCGCTGACGGTCCTGGCCCGGACCAGGGCGTGCTGCTGATGAAGAACCCCGCAGTGCTCGCCGGCTATCACAACCTCCCGGAAAAGAGCGCACAGGTGCTCAAGGACGGCTGGTACTACAGCGGCGACGTGCTGCGGCGCGACGCCGACGGCTTCTATTACTTCGTGGGCCGCGCCGACGACATGTTTGTCTGCTCGGGCGAGAACATCTATCCCGTCGAGGTCGAGAAACTGCTGGAATCGCACCCCGACGTGCGCCAGAGCTGCGTGGTGCCCTTGGCCGACGAGGAACGCGGCCATATCCCCGTCGCCTTCGTCGTGCGCCGCGACGGCAGCCGACTGCATGCCGATGCGCTCAAGCGCCACGCGCTCGAGCACGGCCCCGCCTACCAGCATCCGCGGCGCATCCGCTTCGTGGATGAACTGCCCTGGGCCGGCACCAACAAGATCGACCGCAACGCGCTGCTGCTTGCCGCGCGCGAACTGGAAGCGCAGCATGCGTGGACCCAACCCGAAACGGAAACGGCATGAGCCAGACTGAATTCCCCGACAGCCTCGTGGGCAAAACCGCGCTCGTGACCGGCGCCAGCCGCGGCATCGGCCGCGCCATCGCGCTGGCCCTGGGCCGGCGCGGCGCGCGCGTCGCCGTGCACTACAACAGCGCTGGCGATGCCGCCGACGAGGTCGTGCGCCAGATCCAGGCAGCTGGCGGCCAAGCCTGGGCCTTGCAGGCCGACCTGGCGCTGGCGGACGCCGCCGCAGCATTGGCGCGGGACTTGCGCGCCTCGCTCAAGGAACGCTACGCCGACGACGGCCTGGACATCCTGGTCAACAACGCCGGCGTGGGCCTGCGCGCCCGCCTGCCGGAAGTCACTCCTGACGCGTTCGACCGGGTGCTGCAGGTCAACCTGAAGACCCCCTTCTTCCTGATCCAGCAGACCCTGCCTTTCCTGCGCGACCATGGCCGCATCGTCAACGTGTCCTCCATGGGCACGCGCGCCGCCTATCCGGAAATGAGCGTCTACGCGCCGGCCAAGGCCGGCCTGGAAGCGCTGACCCTGCTGCTGGCGAGCGAATTGGGCGCACGCGGCATTACCGTGAACGCCGTCCTGCCCGGCGCCACGGCCACGGACCTCAATGCCCGCGCACGCGATCCGGAGCAGAGCAAGGTCATTGCCCAGACGATTGCATTGGGGCGCGTGGGGCAGCCTGAGGACATTGCGGACATCGTCGCCTTTCTGGCGTCGCATGAGGGGCGCTGGATCACGGGGCAGCGTATTGATGCGACGGGCGGGCAGCGGCTGTAGGATTGGCTGGCCGCATCATCGTTGATCGGCAGCGCATGTTCCGCTCGAAGCAAGCCCAAGCATTCCCAAGTCAAATACCGACCCAAAAACGGTCGTAGACATGCTCAGGGATATCCCTGAAAATCGCCAATTCTCCGGGAGTCAGAGTAAGGGAATGAGGTGGAAATTCCAGAGCTTGAGCAAATCGACGCCGTATTATCGGGCCGCGTGTGGAACTTGGTCCATCGCTACTGTGGTGGCGCCTGGAGCCGTCTGCCACCGAGTTGGACTGTTTCGTTTTCGGAAATTTCTGCGGAAGCTCGGCGGCGCGGCTTGGGCTGCTTTATCACTACGAAGCCAAACGATGATGGCAATTGGCTAGTGGAAACTGCGTCAGGCTACGCAATCTTGTACCTGGAACGAGGCCTCCGAAGGACGATCCACGGAGAATTCAGCCACCTTGAACAGGCATTTGAAGCCTGGCTGGAACTTGAAATGAGGTTTCATCTACTTCCGATATTCCGATAGGTGCCCGTGGATGTACGACGCCTGTCGAAGTATCGCCGTTATGCGTCGACCCGTTTTTCCCCCAAAGAAACGCCGAGGCGTTATCCCAGCGCCCGGACATGCTGATCAACAATGCAAGCGTAGGCCTGCGCGGCCACCTGCCGGTGGACGCGTTCGATTGGGCACTCCAAGTCAACCTGAAGATCCCCTTTCTTGATCCAGCAAGCCCTGCCCGTCCTGCGCGATCATGGGCGCATTGTCAACGTGTCCTCCATGAGCACCTGCAGCGCATATCCGGAAATACGCGAATACCCGCCGGCCCGGCCACCAAGGTGCCGGCCATGTGGACAATCGCCATACTGAATACCGGCTAGTGCACGTCCCGAGATAGGCGACTGCCTTGCCAGCTTCCAAAGCTCGACGAACTCGAACGTTCAGCGCTAAAGTCAACGTCATCGCCACGACGTTCAGGCCGGCGATCCGCGTCACACTTGCTGTTCCGAAAACCGTTGGCGAGCGGTGCAACGCACCCGAACGAGTACGGAAAAATACGCATGAAGCGCAAAAAGAAGTCGGCGCCAACCGCCGCTGTGGTGCCCGCGAGCCTTCCGGCAGAGCTGCTTAGCCAGCTCCGCGGCATGCAATTCGGCTTGATCATGCTCTCGATCGCGATCTTCGTCGGCGTTGTAAATAGCCAATTCCATAAGCTGAACACCGCGCTGACACAAGCCCTTCAGATCCGGGAGGTCATGAGCCGCTGGCCTGCCCTACGACAGCAGATTTACCTGGACTCGATCATTCCAGTGGCAGGCGACTTTGCATCGCTTAGTGCAATCGGAGTGATGCAGATGAACAATCCTCCCCCAATTGAGCTGTGGTTTCAGGGGTACGCGGAACTGCAGCCCGAGCAGCTGTGGGCATACGCAGCTTGGCAATTTGACGCCGACTTGTCTTTGTCCAACCGCTCGCTTGCAAGCTTCGAGGATCTTTGGGATGCACTACGACGCGGCGTGGTCGTCTCGGGCCCCAACATAAAGTTCCCAAGCAACATCCAGGAAAGGAACTGTAAGGTGCGGGTTCGCCGCTCGTTCTCTGGTGTTGAAGCCGATTCCTACATCCACAGCATGTGCTTCAAGGCACGATCGGAACCACCCGACGATGACTATCCGCCGGCATCGACACGCTTGAGCAAGCCTCATGCACCTTCCGGGGTTGACAAGAATCAGGTAATCGACCTGATCCTGGAACTCGGGCCTACACGTTATGAGCCCAGGCGCGACGTGCAAATCACCATTCCGTTCGAGCTTGTGCAGGCGCCCATCGACCCATACGCACTCCAAAAAATGTATCCGGCATGGCGCAGCGGCACATACGCCGCCGCGTTTCATGAGTTGGCGGAAGTCTCCGACGGCTTTCAGGATTTTGATATTGACGAGGCAATTCAGCGCGTGAAGGCTCTTCACTCCGCAAGCGACCAGGCAGTAGATCTATTTGGCCTCAAGCTGCCCCGTGAGGGTGCGATTTTTGGGGCTATGGTCATTTTGGCTTGCGTGCAAGCGTACTTCCTGATTCTTCTCCATGACTTGCTCAGGCGTATTCAAAAGTCAAACCAAAAACCGGATCACGCAGCATGGTTCGGACTACATCCTTCGGCCAGCATGCTGGCGGCGACTCTGATTTCTGCCGCCGCCCTGCCATTGTCCGCAGCAGCGGCTCTCGCCTGGACACTAGAAAAAGTCAATCCGGCCGCGCTCGCGGCAGCCTTCATCTCGGCCTGCCTGAGCCTCTTCGTTGGACTGGCGCTTTGGCGGCTGCACCGGTTCATTCGAACGCTGAACTAGGTCAGCGGGCCATGTTGCGCCTTGGCGACCGCGCCTTTGCAGAGTCATGCATGTGGCCCATTCAAGATGCGCTCATATTGAATGAGATCTTCCGCTGAGAAACAGCAGAAGATCACCTCCCGTATGGATGAGTCCTCAGCCAGGCTTTCGCGGACGCTTGCGACGGCCACCTCTGTCGCCCGCTCAATAGGATACCCATATATCCCCGTGCTGATGCTGGGGAACGCAATCGACTTGACCGCTCTTTCTTGCGCCAGCTCGATGCATCGGCGATAACAGCTGGCCAGCAGCGCCGGTTCTCCGCCATCCCCGCCCCGCCACACCGGCCCCACCGTATGAATGATGTATTGAGCGGACAGGCGATAGGCCTTGGTCACCTTCGCGTCCCCCGTCTTGCAACCGCCCAGCAATCTGCATTCGTGCACTAGATCCGGGCCCGCCGCGCGATGGATGGCGCCATCGACGCCGCCGCCGCCCAGCAATGAGGAGTTCGCGGCATTCACGATGGCGTCCACCTCGAGCTTCGTGATGTCTGAACGGATTGCGCGCAGGGTTGTGGCCATGATTTTGCTCCTTGAGGTACGAACGCCGTCGCCGCGGCGCATTTGCAGGGCGATCTTCCTGGCAGCAAGTTTGAGGAACTCGTCACGTCTGCTGGCGGCAACGGACCGGGATTATGGTGCCAGTCTACAATTCCGCCCACTTCATGTGCTCAAACTTGCTGGCTGCCGAGCCTTCCCCCATGCAACGACGCCTTCTGAATGCCCTGTTGATTGCCCTCCTCGTCAGCTTCGGCCTACATGGCGGCCCGACGCAAGCCCAGGCCCAATCGACGCCCAAGATGCAATCTGGCGAGGGTCGCCCATACGAAATCGCCGATAGCGAAGTCTGGGACGTGCCCGATCCCGTGTCGGGCCGCGGCTATCAGGTCTACGTCGCCTTGCCGCCGTCCTATGCGAAGCAGCCGCAACGGCGCTACCCCGTGCTTTATGTTACCGATGCCGACTATGCCTTCCCTATCATCCGGCAGTTGGCGCGCCGCCTGAACGTGGAAGGACCGCGGATCGAGGAGTTCATTCTTGTCGGCCTGTCATATGACAAAGGCGAGGATGGCGGAGTCAGCCGCCAGCGCGACTACACGCCTACACCGAACGGCCCAAGCACCGCGCCGGCCAATGCGGTCCATGGTCAGGCGCGGGCCTATCAAGCGTATCTGCGCGATCAGGTAAAGCCTTACATCACCGCCCGCTACCGGACCGACCCGGCCAGAGCCCTCTTTCTCGGCCACTCCTATGGGGCGCTGCTGGGGACGCAGATCCTGTTCACCGAGCCCGGCATGTTCAACGGCTATGTCCTCGGCAGCCCGTCCCTCTGGTACGACAAAAGGCATGCCTTGAAGCTGGAAGCGGGCTATGCCCAGCAGCATCGGGACCTGACGGCGAATGTCTTTCTTTATGTTGGCGCCTACGAAGCCCTGCGCAAAGGCGACCGGCGCTACAACCAGACGGTGGACATGGTCGCCGACAACCGGGCGCTGGAGGCGGCGCTGCAAAGCCGGAAATATCCAGGTTTGAAACTGAAGTCCGTGGTCCTGAATGACGAGGACCATCTCACCGTGGCGCCGCGTGGCTTTATGCAGGCCTTGAGATATCTGCTGCCGGTGCGTTGACCTAATACAGAGATCCAACCTGCGCCAGCCCTAGATCGCAGGCCCCTTCAGTTCGATCTGATTGCCGTCGGGATCAAAGCAATAGATCGAAAGTCCCTCGCCTTCCGCGCCATATCGCATCACGGCCTTGTCCGCCGCAATGCCGAAAGTTCGCAGATGCTCGAGGATGGCCGTTTCATCGAACGGCTCGACGCGAAGACAGAAGTGGTCCAGGTTGTGCCGGTCTTTCCCTGGCGCTGCCCCGCCCGCGGCGCCCAGAGGCCCCTGCACATCGACCAGATCGACCATGGAACCGCCGGCGCTCAGATGGATCATTGCGTACTCATCGTTCTTCTTCTTGATCTCGCAGCCCAGTACTTTCGTATAGAAGTCCACGCTACGCGTCAGGTCCTGAACCCTGAGCACGACATGGTCCAAGTGCTTGATCTGAAATACCGGCATGATGATCCTCCTTGGAGCGAAAGTGCGCATCAGGATACGGGGATTCTTAGTCTACCGTGCCGCGCTTGGGATAGTAGCGGCGCCCTCGCCCGCAGACTCCCGCGGCGCCCCTAGAACCGATCGAGCTTCAGCCCAGCCGCCAGATAATCAATAAAAGCCCGCACTTTGGCAGGCGGAAGCCTGTGCTCCTGCCAAAGCACGTGTATGGGCACAGGCTTGGACTCGAACGCTTCGAGTATGACCTCCACCTGCCCCGCATCCAGCAGGTGCCTGATCTGCCATAGCGGCGAATAGCCGATGCCGAGTCCGGCGCTGACCGCGGAATAGATCGCCGCCATCGTGTTGGTCCGGAACGGACCCCGCACCCCGACGCTGCGCCGCTTGCCGTCTATCTCAAAGGCCCACTGCCCCGAGCGTTGATCGAGAGTCCTGACAATGCAGGCGTGCTGCCGCAGGTCCGAAGGATGCGCGGGACGGCCATACTGTTCGAAATAGGAAGGCGATCCGAATACGACTCTGCGCAAGGCTCCCAATCGTCTTCCCTGCAAGCCGGAATCCGGCAGGTCTGCGATGCGCACGACCAGATCGAGGCCTGCGGCGGACAGGTCGACAAAGGTATCCGTCAATTGCAGATCGACTTCCATCTGCGGGTATGCGCGCATGTACTGCGCGATGATCGGAACCAGGAAGTCCGGCCCGAACAGTACCGGCGCGCCGACACGCAATATGCCCGACGGCGCGGCTCGGCGGTCTGCAACCTCCAGCCGGGCCTCGCCTATTTCCTCCATCGCCGGTTTGACCCGCCGGAAGAACGCCTCGCCCGCTTCGCTGAGAGAGCAATGCCGCGTAGTGCGATGGATCAGTTGCACGCCGACGTCCTCTTCCAGCGCGGCAAGAGAACGGCTGACGGCCTGTAGCGAGCGGCTGAGATGGCGCGCGGCTTTCGTCAGACTTCCCGTTTCAGCGATGTGGATGAACGCTTCCAGGTCTTCGAGGCGGCTCATTATTTATCTCGTATAACGTGATTCACATTCATATTTCACAAGTATTGTTCCACTAATCGGTAGAAAATACACTGCCTTCGTACCCACATGCATACGAAGGAGAAACCCTGTGAACGGCACTCAGCCCACGGTTTTGGTCGTAGGAGCCACCGGCAAATTCGCCGGCCTGGTCGTTCCTGAATTGCAGCGGCGCAAGGTCGCGGTCCGGGCGCTCGTCCGCGACGAAACACGCGCCGCTCAGGCCCGCTCGCTGGGAGCGACCGAGACCGCCATCGGTGACCTCCGCGACGTCAACAGCCTCGCAGCCGCAACGCAAGGTGTGGACGGCGTCTTTCATATCGGCCCCGCGTTCACCGCAGACGAAGCGCCCATGGGCGTTGCCCTGGTCGACGCGGCCAAGCGCAGCGGCGTGAGGAGGTTCGTCTTTTCATCGGTCATCCAGCCAACGAACGTGCGACTGGCCAATCACGCCAGCAAGATCCCGGTGGAGGACGCGCTCTACTCGTCGGGACTGGAATACACAATCCTGCATCCCGCGAACTTCATGCAGAACATCGGTTTGGCCTGGCCGTCGATCCGCGACCATTCCCGCTTCAGCGAGCCCTTTCCCAAAGACACGAGAATCGCCCGCGTGGACTATCGCGATGTGGCCGAGGTTGCCGCGATCGCCCTGACCGAGGACAGGCTGGCCTACGCGACCTTGGAGCTATGCGCCGGCATGTACAGCCGCATGGACATCGTGACGGCCCTGGCCGAGGAGCTGGGATCTCCGGTCACTGCATTGGAGCCCGGTTTCAACGCGTGGGCGCAAGACGCGCGCCTGCCTTATGGCGAACAGCAGTTGCTTCTTCTGTCCAAAGTCTTCGATCACTACCGGGCCTGCGGGCTTGGAGGAAACAGTCTTGTGCTGAAGGCTGCACTCGGACGGGATCCGCGTTCACTGCGCGAGTACGTCAAGGACCTGGTGGCCGAGAAACAAGCGGCGCGCGGCGGCAAGGAGTATTGAGATGGCTGACCATTCATCAAGCCCCACCCTGAAAAAGCTCCCGCGGCACTATGCCCCCGTTCTGATGCCGCTGGTTCTTTCCGTGTTCATGTCGGCCATCGTTTCAGCGGTGGCGACCGCCGCGAGCGTGGGCGTGGGTCCCGACTTTGTCCTCAACTGGCCCAGCGCCTGGGGAGCCTCGTGGATAGTGGCTTTTCCCAGCCTCTTGCTGCTGCTGCCTGTCGTGCGGCGGATCGTCGCCTGGATGGTGGTCTCGCCCTAAGCTGGCCCGCAAGCGCTGCGACGAGCTGCGCCGGCAATGTCAACCGGCCGGCCACGCAAGCATCGCGGCATCAATGATCATGTTGAGCTTTTTCGCGCCCGCGCCATCGCGGGCCTGGATCGACAGGCCTTCAAGCACGGTCGTGTAGAAGGCGGCAAGCTGCCGGACATCGGCGGACGGCGCAAGGTCGCCCTCCGCAATGCCTTGCGCAAGCCGTTCCCTCAGCGTCGATTCTCCTTCCTCCCGATTTGCGGCAAGAAACGCACGCACGCTCTCGTTCTCAGGCGCGCCCAGCAGCGATGACAACACGATCATGCACCCACGCGGGCCCTCGTTGACGGCATAGGCGCGCGCGTTCGATCGCAGCATGGTTTCGACGGCCTCGCGGGCCGTCCGCGCTGCGCTGAGGCTCTGCGCCGTCGCTCGCCCTTCGACGCGGTCGTAAAGTTCGACGGCCTGCCGGAAGATTTCCTCCTTGCAGCCAAAGGTCGCATAGAGGCTGGGCTTGTTGACGCCCGTGGCGCTGACCAGATCCTGGATCGAGGTGCCTTCATAACCTTGCGCCCAGAAGGTACGCATGGCCGCCAGCAAGGCCCGGTCCTTGTCGAACGCCTTCGGACGCCCGATTTTCGGCGCGGTGGCCGGTTTAGCTTGATTGCCAGAATTCACGTTTCAATTATCCGCAGGCCCGCCACGCCTATGCCTATCAAGCCCAGGAACAACAGCTTGGCCGATGACATGTGCTCGCCGAGCACCAATGTGCCGAAAACCGCCACGCCGAAAGCGCCTATGCCCACCCAGATGGCGTAAGCGGTGCCCACCGGCAGATGCTTCAGGGCCAAGGCCAGCAGGACAAGACTCAGCATGGCGACGCTTATGCCGATCAGGCTCGGCCAGAACCGCGTCAATCCGTCGGCCTGCTTCAGTGCCAATGCCCAGACGATTTCAAGCATGCCGGCCAGAACCAGGAAACCCCATGCCATCTGAATCCCCATTTCTGTTGGACTTCCCGCAGCCCTAGGCGGTGAAGCCGCCATCGATGGCGAGCGACGCGCCGGTGATGAATTGGCTCTCGGCCCCCGCAAGATAAGCCACGGCTGCGGCAATTTCCTCGGGTTCGGCGTAGCGTTTGACCGCCATGAGTTCCAACTCGGCGGCTACCGCCGGACCATCGGCAGGATTCATATCGGTGTCAGTCGATCCCGGATCGACGATGTTGACCGTGATGCCGCGGCCGCCGACCTCCCGAGCCAGGCCCTTGGTGAATCCGATGAGCGCCGACTTGCTCATCGCGTAGAGCGTCACGCCCCCATAAGGCACGCGTTGCGCGAAGCAGGAGCCGATGGAAATGATGCGTCCGCCGGTCCCCATATGAGCCAGCGCGGCCTGCGAGGCCACGAATACCGCCTTGGCGTGGATCGCCAGGGTGTCGTCGATTTCCTCGAGCGTGGCGTCCTCGACAGGCCCGAAGGGGAACACGCCGGCGCTATTGACCAGTATGTCCAGCCTGCCCAGTTTCCCTGCGGTCTGCTCCACCGCCGCACGGACGGCGGCCGGATCGCGGCTGTCCGCCCTGATGGCCAGGACCCTGGCGCCGATTGCGCCAAGTTCCTGGGCGTAGTCTTTCGCGGTCTGATCCGACTTGGCATAGGTGAAGGCGACATCGGCGCCCCGTTCCGCGAACCTGCGAACGATAGCGGCGCCGATGCCACGCGTGCCCCCGGTGACCAGCGCAACCTTGCCTTGGAATTCCATCGCCGAGCTCCTTTTATACCGATCGGTTCAAAAGATGCTACGCGCAGCGGAATTCGTCGTCAAGCATCACTTCCCGCGGATATACCCATCCCGCGTCTGCGGCAGCTTCATCCCAAGCACGGCGGAAGCGACCTGGGTGCGCAGGATCTGCGCGGTGCCGCCCGCGATGGTGAACATGCGCGCATCGCGCACATGGCGTTCCATCGGCAGGTCGCGTCCATAGCCGGACGATCCATGCAGCTGCAAGGCGTCGTTGGTCACGCGCTGCGCCGTTTCGGCCGCGTAGATCTTGGCCTGCGCGGCCAGCGACAGGTCCGGAAAGCCAAAGGTCCGCGCCGTGCCGCTGCTTGCGGCCGCATGCAGCATGTGCCGCGCCGCATTCAACTGGATGGCCATGTCGGCAATCATCCACTGCAAGCCCTGGAACTCCGCTATCGGCCGGCCGAACTGCTGGCGCTGCTTGACGTAGTCGACGGCTTCTTCAAAGGCGCCCTGCGCGATGCCCAACGCCACGGTGCCCGCGCCCACGCGCTGGGCGTTGTAGGCTTGCATCAGCCCGGCAAAGCCGCGCTTCAAGCCCTCCGGCGGAACCACCAGCATGGACTTGTGCACCTTGAGATCCCGGAACGCGATGTAGGTCTCGGGTATACCCCGCACGCCCATGGCGTAGGAACGCTTGGCGATCTCCAGGCCATCGTCCTCGGCGTCCGGTTCGCGCACGTGGATGAAGGCGCCTATGCCCAGATCCGCGCCGTCGTCGAACACGCGCGCAAAGATCAGGTGCAGGCGAGACACCCCGCCCCCGGTGATCCAGTATTTCTCGCCGTTGATGAGGTAGTCATCGCCCTGACGGACTGCGCGAGTGCCCATTTCGCTGGCCGCGCTGCCGGCCTGGGGTTCCGAGATGCAGATGGCGGGCTTGTCGCCAGCCAATACACACTCGGCGGCCAGCGCCTTCTGTTCATGGGTGCCGTACTGCATGATGGCGCCGATCGCGCCCATGTTGGCTTCGACGGTGATGCGCCCCATGGTGGCGCAAGCCTTGGCCATTTCCTCCACGACCAGGACTGTATCTAGATAGCTTAGGCCCCGCCCACCGTACTCGCGCGGGATCGTCATGCCCATGAAGCCGTTTTCGCGCAGTTGGCGGACGTTGTCCCAGGGATACTGCTCGGATTGGTCGGTGGCTGCGGCTGTCGGTTTGAATACGGTCTGCGCCAGCTCGCGCGCGCGCTGCTGCAGTGCCAATTGCTCTTGGGAAAGTTCAGTCATGGTTCATCCTTGCTACGTGCAAAACTCCGGCCGGGCCGCCAGGCCCGCCGGCATCAACCCACCTTGATATCCGCGCGCCGCGCCACCTCGGCCCAGCGCTCGACTTCGCTGCGCGTCAGCGCGGCCAGCTCCTGCGGCGTGCCGCCGCCCGCATCCGCGCCCAGTGCGATCCACCGCTGCACGAAAGCCGGGTCGGCGAATGCCGCGTTGACCGCCGCATTGAGCACGCGCACCACGTCTGCGGGCGTGGACGGCGGCGCATAGATGCCGTACCAGCTGGTCGCGTCGTAATTGGCCGCGCCGCTCTCCGCCGCCGTGGGCACATCGGGCAAGCTGGGTGAACGGACCTTCGACGTCACCGCGATGGCGCGCACGCTGCCCGCCCGGATGTGCTGGATGGCCGAAGGCATGGTTTCGAACATCATGTGGACGTTCCCGGCAATGATGTCCACGATCGCCGGCGCGGAACCGCGATATGGCACGTGCATCATCTGGGTGCCCGTGACGTTCTTGAAATATTCGGCCATCAGGTGCTGCATGGTGCCCGCGCCCGGCGTGGCATAGCTGTACTTGTCCGGGTTGGCCTTCAGCAGCGCCACCAGCTCCTGCACATTCTGCGCGGGCAGATCCTTGTTGACGATCAGCGCATGGTTGACGCGCCCCAGAAAGCCCACCGCCGTCATCTCGCGGATGTCGTATCCCAGCTTCGGATACACGGACTGGGCGATCGCGTGATGCACCGCCCCGAACAGGATTGCGTAGCCGTCGGGTCGGGCCTTGGCCACGGCGTCAGCGCCCAGCGTGCCGCCGGCGCCGCCGCGGTTTTCCACGATGACCGACTGGGCCAGGCTGGCGCGCATCGGCTCGGCCAGCTGCCGCGACAGGATGTCCACGGTTCCGCCCGGAGCATAGGGCGCGACCAGCCTGATGCTCTGCGACGGGTACTTGCCCTGCGCGAATGCGCGGCTCAAGGGTGTCAATGCGGCCAGCGCCAACAACTGTCTCCTATCCATGCCTCTCTCCTCTTGTATCCGCCGTCGTCGCAGCGGTGTTGTCTAAGGTGTGTGATGTCAGCCCGCCGTCCAATCGCGCAGGATCTGCTGCGCATGCTCGTTCAGGCGCGGCGGCGGCCTGCGATACGACACCGGCGTGGCGGAAAGCTTGAGCGGGTTCGCCAACAGGTTGAGCTCGCCGCCTTGCGCCCACGCGCAGGGCATGCGCAACTGCGCGCCGCGGGCCTGGACGTGCGGGTCGCTGAACACATCGCGTAAATCGTTGACGGGGCCACAAGGCACGCCCACGGCTTCCAGCTGTTCCAGCCAGGTTTTCCTGGAGCGCAGGGCCAGTGCGTCCTGTACCCGTTGGCAAAGTTCGGCGCGGTGGGCGACGCGGGCCGCATTGGAGGCGTAGCGCTCGTCGTCCGCCAGCCCGGCCAGGCCTGCAACCTCGCAAAAACGCCGGAACTGCGCATCGTTGCCGACGGCAAGAATCATGGGACCGTCCGCCGCGTCGAATACCTGGTAAGGCACGATGTTCGGGTGGCCGTTGCCCAGGCGCGCGGGCAACTCCTGCTGTGCCAGGTAGTTGGTTCCAGCGTTCACCAGCCAGGCGATCTGGCTGTCCAGCAGCGAGATGTCGATGTGCTGCCCCTGACCGGTCAGGTCGCGGTGGCGCAGCGCAGCCAGGATGCCGACGGCGGCATACATGCCGGTCATGACGTCGGCGATGCCCACGCCCACCTTCATGGGCGTGCCCTGCGGCTCGCCGGTAAGGCTCATGATGCCGCCCATGCCCTGGATCAAAAAGTCGTAGCCCGCGCGCTTGGCGTACGGACCCGTCTGCCCGAATCCGGTGATGGAGCAATAGACCAGGCGCGGGTATCTGCTCTTGAGCTGTTCATAATCCAGCCCATGCTTGGCCAGGCCGCCGACCTTATAGTTCTCGACCAGCACGTCGGCATGGTCCAGCAACTGATGCAGCGCGTCCCGGCCGGCCTCGGTGGCGATATTCAGCGCGATCGACCGCTTGTTGCGGTTGGCGCTCAGGTAGTAGGCGCTTTCGGCGGTCGCGCGGCCGTCCTGGTCGTTGATGTAGGGCGGCCCCCATTTCCGGGTGTCATCGCCTTCCTCCGGCTTTTCCACCTTGACCACGTCCGCGCCCAGGTCGCCCAGCAGCTGCGTCGCGCTCGGGCCCGCCAGGATGCGAGAGAGGTCCACGACACGCACGCCGCTGAGCGCGGAAGCTTCCACTGACTGCATACGCCTTCTCCATCAGAGTCGATCGATGCAGTCTAAAATTCGCAATCTTCACCTTCAATTGAGTTTTTTTTCAATATGAAGGGCAGCCTTCGCGCCAAGCAGGACGGCTGACGCGCGGCTTTACTTGACCGGAAACTTCAGCTTGGGCGCGGCTTCCCTGACCATGGCCCAGAAGGCGTGCGCAGCAGGCGACAGCTTGCGTTCATTGAGGCAGGCCAAGCCGATCCTGCGCTTGGAGGCGGGACTGATCTTGCGGTAGACCAGCCCGTCGTAAGCCTGCGGCAGCACCAGCGACGCCAGCACGGAGATGCCCTGCCCGCGCCTGACGAACTCCAGGATGGACATGATCTGCGAGAGGTCGTGCGCGATGTGCGGCTTGGCGCCGGCTCGCTCGAACATGCGCGTAATGACAGGCTGCGAACCGGCGCGCGTCATGATCAGCGGATAGTCGATCAGGTCCTTCACCGCGATGGTCTTGCGCTCGGCCAGCGGGTGGCCAGCCGGAAGCACCACCATCAGCTCATCGGTAACGAGCGGCAGCGTGTCGAAATCCGGCTTGGGCAAGGCCACCACGCCGATCTCGATGCGGCGTTCGACCAGCGCGCGCTCCAATTCCGGGTCCGGCTTCTCGGTAACGAACACGTCGACGCCCGGATAGCGGGCTTTGAACATCTCAAGCAGCTGCGGCAGGATGTTCAAGGAGGAGCTCGCCCCCAGCGAACCCAGATTCAACAGACCCGAGCGCAGGCCCGCGCTGGCGTTCGCCGTCGCGCGCACGATCTGCAGGGACGCGAACACGTCCCTGACATGCGGCAGAATCTGCTGTCCCGCATAGGTGAGGTGCACCCCCGATGCATTGCGGTCGAGCAAGGCCGCTCCCAGCGTGGCCTCCAGCGTGCGCAGGGCGTGGCTGGTGGCCGAGGGCGTCATCCCCAGCCGGGCGCCGGCGCCCGCGATGCTGTCGGCGGAGGCCAGCGCCAGCAGCAGTTCCAATTGCCTGAGGGAGAGGGATTTTGCGGCCTGATCCGGCATGGTCATGTTTCCTCAGATGCTAACCGGCCAGCGCCTGCGCCAGCCCTAATGCCCGCGCCAGGAACGCCGACGTGTCGTCCTTGCGATAGCTGACGATCACCGGCGACACAAAAGTATCGGCGTCTATCGCCACATGCGCCACGTCCTGCCGCTGCAAGCGCTGCACCGACGCCGGTACCACCGTCACGCCCAGCCCCGCCGCCACCAGGCCAATGGCGGTCTGCAGTTCGTTGGCTTCCTGCACCACCTGCGGCGCGTGCCCCGCCGCGCGGAACAGGCCCAGCACATGGTCGGAGAAATTCGGCCTTGGCCGCGCCGGATACAGCACGAAGGGTTCGCGCGCCAGGCGTTCGACGGATACCCGCCGCAGCCGCGCAATGGGATGGCCCAGCGGCACCGCAGCCATCAGCGCTTCGGTCATCAGCACCCGTCGCTCGATGGCGGGATCGTCGAACAGGATGCGGCCGATGCCCAGATCGATGCGGCCGGCCTTGAGCGCCTCCAGCTGCGGCAAGGTGGTCATTTCCGTGAGCCCCACTTCGACCTGCGGGTCCGCGTTGCGCAGCTGCCGGATCAGCTCCGGCACGAAACCGTAAAGAGAGGACGGCACGAAGCCTATGCCGAACCAGCGCCGCTGGGTCTGCCCCAGCCGCCGCGTGCCTTCCAGCACTTCTTCCAGGCGCGCAGTCAGCAGGCGCGATTGTTCCAGCAGGAAGCGGCCCGCTTCCGTCAGGCGCAGCGCGCGCGTGGTGCGCTCGAACAGCTGCACGCCGAGTTCTTCCTCGAACAGACGGATCTGGCGGCTGAGCGGGGGCTGGGCCATGTGCAGCCGCGCGGCCGCGCGGGTGAAGCTGCCTTCCTCTGCCACGGCCTGGAAATAACGCAGTTGCCTCAATTGCATCGCGTGGTCTTATACATACCATAAAGGTATTAATCGGAACCCATATAGTCTTGGACTCGCAGGGAAAACGCAAGCCATACTGAGCTATCGCACGAACCTGATCATGGAAAGTATGAATCGCGGGAACATCTTCCCGTGATCTGCGGACCGCCGGCGCGCAGCGACACAATAATTCCAGCAATACGGAGACCATCATGCGCTTGCGCTCTGCATTCCAACGACTCGCCCGGGCCTGTATGGGCCTGGCGCTGCTGGTGGGCTCGTCCGCCGCCCTGGCGCAAACCTACCCGGATCACCCGGTCAAATGGATCGTGCCCTTCCCGCCCGGCGGCGCGATGGACAGCATCGCGCGCACCCTGGGCGAATCCATGGGCAAGCAGCTCAACACCACCTTCATCGTGGAAAACCGCGCAGGCGCGGGCGGCAACATCGGCGCGGCCAGCGTGGCCCGCGCCAAGCCGGACGGCTACACCATCCTGATCGTCGCCAACGGCATGGCCGTCAACCCGGCGCTGTACACGGATCTGAACTACGACCCGGTCAAGGACTTCGCCCCGATCTCGCTGCTGGCCGTGGTGCCCAACGTGCTGGTCACCAATCCCGCACGCACCGGCGCCACCAGCGTGCAGGACGTGATCGCCAAGGCCAAGGCGCAACCCAACCATTACACATACGCCTCGGCCGGCGTGGGCACGTCCATCCATCTGGCGGGCGAGCTGTTCCTGTCCATGGCCCAGGTGGACATGCTGCACGTGCCCTACAAGGGCAGCGGCCCTGCCGTCGCCGACCTGCTGGGCGGACAGGTGGATTACATGTTCGACAGCATCACCTCCGCCAAGCCGCACATCGAAGCCGGCAAGCTGCGCGCGCTGGCGGTAACGACCAGCAAGCGTTCGGCCGCCCTGCCCGACGTGCCTACCGTGGCCGAAAGCGGCCTGCCCGGCTATGAACTGATGCCCTGGTTCGCGGCTTTCGCCCCCGCCGGCACGCCGCCCGACGTAGTCGCGAAACTGAACGCCGCCATGCGTGCCGCATTGAACGACGCCAAGGTGCGCGCCACGCTGGACTCCATCGGCGCCGAGCCCATTGGCGGCACGCCGGACGAACTGCGCGACCACCTGGCGCGCGAGACCGCGCAGTGGAAGACGCTTGTGAAGGAACGCAATATCAAGATCAATTGAGGCCGGCGCGGCCTTCGTCTTCCCACTTATGATTCTCGTCAACGCCCCCCTTGGTTGAACGATGCTAAGTTCGCCTTCAACCAAGAAGGAGGCGGCATGTCTGAGCGATCGATCATCAGAAAGGGAGATCGGACTTCGCACGGCGGGACCGTAGCCGAGGGCCACCCCACCTCGATGCTTCTTGGACGCGAGATCGCCTTGGTGGGGCATAAAGTCACCTGCCCCAAATGCAAGGGCGCCTTTCCCATCCTGGCGGATCCGGGGCGCAATCATACATTCATGGGCCAGGACACCGCCGTGGAGGGAATGCGCACCGCCTGCGGCGCCGTATTGATAGCGTCACAGATGGTGGCGCGCATCGGTCTGGCACAAGGATTGTCCGATCCCGCTCCAATGAAAACCGCGCAGAGCGACACGCTGTGCCAGGAGTGCCTGGAGGCCGCTGCCCGCAATGCCGCAACCACCGTGGCGCGAGGGTAGCCCGGTGGCGATACAGGCAGAGGAACACTTCGCGGCCCGTCTGCAGCAAACAAATTTTCCCTTGCGGCTTTACGGTCTGGTTGACGCGCTGCTGCACGCACAAGTGTCGGCTACACAGCCCTTATTCCGCTCCTCATCTTGCGTGGCGCTGTTCGACGGCACGCCTGATGAAGCGCTGGCTCATGCCGGCCCATGGCTGCTGGATTGCTCCGCCGATCGAAGCGCGCACATCCCTGCGCTGCAACGCCTGGCGGAAAGCGAGCTTGGATGCACCTGGATCGTCAGCGGCTACGCAATGGACGATCTGGCCGAAGCGCTGCGGGCGCGATTGGACGTGCGCATGCCCAACGGGACAACTGCATTGCTGCGCTATTACGACGCAAGACTTGCGGACGACATTGCAGCGCTGCTGACCGCCGAGCAACGGGCCGCGTTCTTTGCCCCCTTCCAGGACTGGCTTGTGGAGCGCAACGGCAAACTCATCAGGATCCATTCCGTCCATGGTGCTTGAATTCACTCCACAACAGGTTGCAGGTCTATGTGCAATCGACGCCAAGGGCTTTTTGCACGGGGTCGAGCAAGAGGCGCTGGTTCCTGGATTCTATGAACAACCCGGGTTTCTTGCCTGGATCCGTAAGCCCGGACGCCCCGCCGATCAACGATTCCATGACTACATGCAAGTGATGAAATGGCAATCGCGCCAACGGCTTCAACAAGAGCAAAGGGAGTAAGGAAGAATGCCCGGACCTCTGGCAATACCAATCGCGGGATGGGTAGCGGAAGCCATAGCGGCAGCGCTCGCCCGGGCGGCAGCAAGCGCCGCGGCAGGTGCCGTGCTGGGAGGCGTGACCACTTTACCAGGCGATACGCCTCGGGAAGACAGTGAAGCCAAACCCACCGACCGCGCCTTGCCCAGGACCGAAGAACCGTGCAAGAAATGCCCGCCGGACCTGGGGATGAAAGTCAGACGCAGGCATGGGGCAAATTGGAACGCCTACGCATACCAGGCCAGGATTACCGGATTCGACTACGACACGGAGTATTGTTTGTGGAGCGATGAATGGAACTGGCAGGGAGGCGCTCACGGCGGCGGGTTCGACATCGATTTCGACGGCTTTGTGTCGACGGAATGCCTGCTGCAGGAGACCAAAGGAAACTACGACAGTTTCATCGATGAGGACGGCGAGCAAGCAGGTTGGTTTGGCGGCTTCAAGACCATGCGCTTACAAGCCAGCCGCCAGGCAGGCGCGGTTCGCATCAACCCTCCAACAAGATTGAGATGGTATTTTCAAACGCCTAGAACGCAGGCGCTGCTGCGGCAGTTGCTGAATAGCCTGGGTGCAGAATCCGTAGTTGTTCCCTGACGAGAAAGACATGCTTATCACATGCCAATTTGAAGACCCGAAACATCAGTCCGGCGATTTTCCCGAAATGCTTCGTCGACTGCACGCGATCACGAAGCTGCTGGCTGACAAATCCGACGGATTGACGGAGTGGTTCTCGCAGGGTGAGTCAATTGACGAAGCCAGGTTGTATCCTGCATTCGAGGGCGACGAACCCTCGAATGCGTTTCTTGCCGTGTTGAACAACGAATATCGGCTTGACCGGTCATTTACTGCCATCTCTATTTGGAATGGCGCTGAAGAACAGCGCAACAGCGTAGTTCTTGAACTGCAGGGCAACGACAGGGGCAGGCCGTGCACTCTGACCGTCTCTTACCATAAGCGACGCGACGACCGCTTTGGCGGCGCCGCCTCGGTGAAGGACATCGTCGCCGCGATCGCCCAGCTCTTCGTCGCGCAGTACATAGCCGTCTCGCCACGCTATTACGACGAAAAGCAGGTTTTCGACGACAAACCCGGCGTCGGCTGGATGCTTTACCTTCCCCAAGTGATCACTCCCGAGCAAGTCCCGGAAGCCCAGGCTCTGATTCCCGTTCCCGCTGCTGGAAAGAAACAAACCGGCACCATCATCGTCAGCGTCGCGAACGAAGTGTTTTCGCTGGACAACGCCAGCCACGTCGAATTGGCGAACCGCATCGAGATGCGCCTGGTGGACCAGGACCTGCTGCCGCGCTATGCGGATCTCTAGTCGCGCCCACCCTGCTTGAGCCTCGCCCCGTCCCACGGATACCCATCGAACGTATCCTTCACCAGTTCCCGCAGCCAGATGATCGCCGGATCCTGGTGAAAGCGCGGATGCCAATGCTGGCGCAGCGCGAAGGACGGCAGCGGCAGCGGCGGCTCCAGCACCTTGACCACGCCGTAGCCGCCGAACACATTGCCCAACTCCTGCGGCACCGTGGCGATGAGATCCGGGTGCTGGTCCAGCAATAGCGGCACCACCAGGAAGTGCGGCGTGGACAGGAAAATGTTGCGCTTGACGCCCTGCTCCTCCAGTGCGCTGTCATAGGCTTCAGACGAGCGTCCGGCCAAGGTCACCACGATCTGCGGCATGCGCTGGAATTGTTCCAGGGTCAGCTCGTCGCCCACCTCCTGGTTCTTCACGCTCACCAGCGTCACGAAGCGGTGCATGAAGAGCTGCTGCTGAAACAGACCCTGCGGCGCCGCGCGCAGCGATCCCAGCACCAGATCCACCTCGCCGGACGCCAGCAGCGGCTCGACCTGCTGCAGCGGCACCTGGCGCGTGCGCAGGGTGCAATGCGGCGCCAGTTCGCGCAAGCGCTTGATCAGCGGCGGCAGGAACACCAGTTCGCCCATGTCCGTCATGCACAGGGTGAACACGCGCATCGCCGAGGCCGGATCGAACTGCGCTTGCGACAGCACCTGGCCGCGTATGGTCGCCATCAGCGCCAGGATGGTGGGCGCCAGGCTCTCGGACTTGGGCGTGGGCTGCATGCCCTGGCCGGTCTTCACGAACAGCGGATCGTCGAAGAACGCGCGCAAGCGGTTCACGGCGTGGCTCATGGCGCTTTGCGACAGGCCGAGCTGCTCGCCGGCGCGGGTCACGCTGCGCTCGCGCAGCAGGCTGTCGAAGACGGCGAGCAGGTTGAGGTCCAGTTTCTCGTTATGCATAGCGTGCATTTCCAGAATCATGCTCATGACATTGACGCATATTCCGCCGCTATCTATCGTCTTGTCAAACGCCGCACAGACCGGCGTTTCCACAAGGAGACAACATCTTGAAGCCCCTTCTACACCCCGTGCGCGCGGTGCTGGTTTCGTGCGCCCTGCTGTCCTGTAACGCCGCCTCGGCCGATGTCGGCGTCGGCGTCATCCTGTCGCTCACCGGCCCGGCCGCATCGCTGGGCGGCCCGGCCAAGAACGCGATAGACCTGCTGCCGCGCGAGATCGCGGGCGAGGCGGTGCGCTACATCGTGCTGGACGACGCCTCGGACGCCACCGGCGCCGCCCGCGCCTTCCGCAGGCTGGTCGACGAGCATAACGTGGACGTGGTGCTGGGTACGTCCGTCACCCCCGCCACCCTGACCCTGCTGCCTATCGCCCAGGAGAAGAAAGTGCCGCTGATGAGCCTGGCGGCCGGGGCCAAGCTGGTCGAGCCGATGGACGCGCAGCGCCACTGGGTGTTCAAGGTGGTGCAGAACGAAAACCTGATGGTCGCCAGCACCGTCGCGCACATGCAGGCCGCCGGCGTGAAGACGCTGGGCTACATCGGCTTTGCGGACGCCTACGGCGACAGCTGGCTGGCCGAAGTTTCCGCGCAGGCGCAGCGCGCCGGCATCAAGCTGGTTGCCACCGAGCGCTACGTGAAAACGGACACCAGCGTCACGGCGCAGACCCTGAAGCTGCTGGCCGCCAGGCCGGACGCGGTCATCGTGGCGGCGTCCGGCACGCCCGGGGCGCTGCCGCAGAAGTCCCTGCGCGAGCGCGGCTATGCCGGCCGCATCTACCAGACCTACGGCATCGCCAACCGCGAGTTCCTGCGCATCGCCGGCAAGGACGCCGAGGGCGCCTTGTTCGCCGTGGGCCCGGTCGTGGTCGCCAGCCAGCTGGACCAGGCCAACCCGATACGCGCGGTCGCCATGGACCTGACGCAGCGCTACGAAGCCGCCCACGGCAAGGATTCCATGTCGGTGTTCGCGGCCAACGCCTGGGATGCCGGGATCGTGCTGCAACAGGCGCTGAAGACCACCTTGCCCAAGGCCAGGCCGGGCACGCCGGAATTCAGGGCGGGCCTGCGCGACGCGCTGGAAGCCACCCGCGACGCCGTGACTTCGCAAGGCGTGTCCACCATGTCGCCCTCCGACCACGTGGGCTATGACGAACGCGCCGCTGTCATGGTGCAGATCAAGGACGGCGCCTGGCGCTACGTCAAGTAAACCAAGGAGCTCATCCATGTTCATCAAAAACACCTGGTACGTCGCCGCCTGGGACCAGGAAGTCAGCGCCGACGGCCTGTTCTCTCGTACCATCACCGGCGTGCCCGTGCTGATGTACCGCGACGGCGCCGGCCGGCTGGTGGCGCTGGAAGACCGCTGCTGCCATCGCGGCGCGCCCTTGTCGGTGGGACGGCGCGAAGGCGACTGCGTGCGCTGCATGTACCACGGCCTGAAGTTCGATCCCAGCGGCGCCTGTGTCGAGGCCCCGGCGCAGGCGCGCATTCCGCCTCAGGCCCGGGTGCGGACCTTTCCCGTGGTGGAGCGGCACCGCTGGATCTGGATCTGGATGGGCGATCCGGAACGCGCGGATCCGGCCCTCATCCCCGACACCCAATGGCTGGATCATCCCGATTGGCGCAGCCTGGACGGCTATATCCACTATGACGTCAACTATCTGCTGATCGCAGACAACCTGCTGGACTTCTCCCACCTGCCCTTCGTACACCCGACCACGCTGGGCGGCAGCGAGGACTATGCCTCGGTCTCGCCCAAGGTCGACCGGCTGCCCGACGGCGTGCGCATCACGCGCTGGACGCTCAATACCGAAGCGCCGGCCTTTGCCAAGAAGGTCCGCGAATGGCCAGGCCTGGTGGACCGCTGGAACATCTACAACTTCACCCTGCCCGGCATCCTGCTGATGGACTCGGGCATGGCCCCGGCCGGAGACGGCGCACAAGAAGGAAACCGCGCCGGCGCGATCGAATTCCGCGGCTGCCAGGCCCTGACGCCCGAAACCGAAACCTCGACGCACTACTTCTTCGCGCATCCGCACAACTTCTCGATCGAGCGGCCCGAGGTCACTGCCTCCATCCACCAGAGCGTGGTGGATGCCTTCGACGAAGACCGCGACATCATCACCGCGCAGCAGCGCTCGCTGTCCCTGGCGCCCGACTTCAAGATGGTGCCGCTGTCCATCGACGCCGCGCTGTCCCAGTTCCGCTGGGTGGTGGCGCGCCGCATCGAAGAAGAGCAGCAGGCAGCCGGCGCGTCCGGCGTGCGCCCGGCGCAGGCGGTGGCCTGAAATGCGCCGGCTAGTCATCAGCCGCATCGTGCGCGAGGCGCGCGGCGTGCTCGGCCTGACGCTGCGCAGTCCTGACGGCGCCATGCTGCCGGCCTTCGAGGCCGGCGCGCATGTGGATGTGGCGTTGGGCAATGGCCTGGTCAGGCAGTATTCCCTTTGCGGCGACCCGGCGGAACTGGGCGTGTACCGGCTGGGCATCGGCCTGGCGGCCGCGACGCGCGGCGGTTCGCGCTACATCCATGAACAGCTGCGCGAGGGCGACCTGGTGGATATCGGCGAGCCCAGGCAATTGTTCGGGCTGCATGCGCAGGCCGCCGGCCATGTCTTCATCGCGGGCGGCATAGGCATCACGCCCATCCTCAGCATGATCCATGCAAGCGTCAGGCGCGGCGAGCCCTGGCGGCTGCTGTACTGCGTGCGCGACCGCGACGCGGCAGCCTACCTGTCTGAACTGGCCTTGCACGGCGAACGAGTGACGCTGCATGTCGACAGCGAACAAGGCGGCGCGCGCTGCGACCTCGACGCCTATCTGGGCGCGCTGGGGGAACCAGGCTTGCATGTCTATTGCTGCGGCCCCGGGCCGTTGATGGATGCCGTGGCCACGGCCTGCGAACGCGGCGGAATCGCCGCGGCGCGCGTGCATTTCGAGCGCTTTTCCGCCAGCGCGCCTGCTGCGGCCGAGCCCGGTTCAAGCTTTGCCGTGCGGCTCGCGCGCAGCGGCGGCTGCCACGAAGTGCCCGCGGACAAGTCGGTGCTGGATGTGCTGGAAGCGGCCGGCGTCGCCTGGCCGTACTCCTGCCGGGAAGGCCTGTGCCGCAGCTGCGAAGCCGGCGTGCTGTCCGGCAAGGTCGACCACCGCGACTACGTGCTCAGCGACGAGGAACGCGCCGCCAACCGCAGCATGATGGTCTGCGTATCGCGCGGCTGCGGCACGCTGGAGCTGGACGTCTAGGCAGGTTCCTGCAGCGCCGACGCATCCAGCAGATGGTCGACGATGGCGAGTATCTGCTCGGCGGCTTCGCCGATGTGCCGCTCCAGCGCGGCCTCGGCGTCTTCGGCCCGCCCCTGCCGGGCGAGCGCGATCAGTTCGCTGTGCTCGTCGTGGGCTTGCTGGCGGATCGGCGCGTTGACGATCTGGAAGCGGAAATAGCGTTCGGATTTTTCATGCAGCGCGCGCACCATGGCCAGCGCGGCGGGACGTTGCGCCGAGCGGTACAGCAGTTCATGCAGTTGCCAGTTCAGGCGGCCCCATTGCTCAGGCTCGGCCGTGTCCATCTGCGCCACCACCTGGCTCGCCAGATCCAGATCCTGCGTCTGATGCTGCTGCACTGCCAGGCGCAACAGCCACGGCTCCAGCCGCAGGCGGATGTCGAAGAACTCCTGCACCTCGGCGCGCGACAGCATGGAAACGTAGGCGCCGCGATGCGGGATCATGTCGATCAGTCCTTCGGCGCTGAGCTGGCGGATGGCCTCGCGCACGGGCAGGCGGCTCACCCCCAGTTCCTCGGCGAACAGTTCCTGGCGCAGCGCGGAACCGGGGGGAATCGCGCCGGACAGGATGCGGTCGCGCAGTTCGTCGACCACCAGTTCGACGGCGGTCTTGCGCACGAGGCGGCCGGGGCTGGCGGCCTGGGAACGGGACGGATTGGAAGCGGAAAGCGGCGAATTCTGGGACATGAAACCTGCCTGGTTGCACCGTGCGGCGGGGGCGGCACGGCAGGACTGGGCGGAAAACAGGGCCGCCATGCCCAGGAAAACCCCGAGAGACAGCCGCTACCCGCAGCCCTTTTAATGTGAGTATATTGGATCCATGATCCAGTTCAAGCCGGCGCCCCCAAGGGCGACGGACCGAGGCCCGAGCCTCGTTTTTTTAAGCCCCATATTTTTGGATCCAATATCCAATAACCACTATCCAACCGGATTGCACCGGATGGATCACGCATCAGGAGCCGCAGCATGAGCATTCAATGGCAAGGCGTATTTCCCGCCGTCACCACCAAGCTGAAACCCGATTTCTCGCTGGATCTGGAGGCCATCCGCCAGGGACTGGAACGGCTGATCGAGAACGGCGTGGGCGGCGTCGTGATGATGGGCATGGTGGGCGAAAACGCCCAGCTCTCGCCCGAAGAAAAACTGCAGGTGCTGCGCACCGCCGTCGACACCGTGCGCGGCCGTGTGCCGGTGATTTCCGGCGTGGCGGAAACCGGCACCGCCCGCGCCGCGGCCTTCGCGCAGGAAGCCGAGCGCATCGGCGTGAATGGCCTGATGGTGTTCCCCGGCCTGACCTACAAGTCCGACGGCCGCGAGACCGTGGCCTTCTATCGCGAGGTGGCGCGCGCCAGCGCCCTGCCCATCCTGCTCTACAACAATCCGCGCGGCTACGGCGTGGACCTGACCCCGGACCTGGTGGCCGAATTGCTGGAAGAGCCGACCATCGTCGCCATCAAGGAAGAGTCCTACGACACCACCCGCGTGACCGACCTGATCACGCGCTTCGGCGACCGTCTTGCCGTGGTCTGCGGCGTGGATGACCTGATCCTGGAAAGCGCCGCGCTGGGCGTGACGGCCTGGGTGTCGGGTATGGCCAACGCCGTGCCCCGCGCCTCGGTCGACCTGCTGAAACTGGCCGTCGAGGGCGATTTCGTGCGGGCCCGCAAGCTTTACGCCGCGTTGACGCCGCTGTTCCACCTGGACACGGTGGTCAAGCTGGTGCAGCACATCAAGCTGGCCGAGCACCTGATCACCGGCAGCGCCGAAACCGTCAAGCCGCCGCGCCTGGACCTGGCCGGGGCCGAACGCGAACGCACTATCGCCATCACCAAACAGACGCTCGCGGATCTTTCCGCCCTGGGCTACTGATACCGGAGCCGCCACCATGCGCCCATACCGCCTGTCCGCGCTGGCCTTCAGCGCCCTGTCCGCAGTTTCCGTCCTGTCCGCCGCGCACGCCGCGGATTACCCCGCCCGCTCGATGGAACTGGTGGTCGCCTACCAGCCCGGCGGCGGCAGCGACAACACCGCGCGCGCCATCGCCGAGGCGGTGCGCCCGCCCATGCTGGCGCAGCCCACGGTGGTGATCAACAAGCCGGGCGCCAGCGGCTCCATCGGCTGGGCCTACGTGGCCAACGCGCAGCCCGACGGCTACCGGCTGGTGCTGATGACGCCTGAAATGCTGGTGGTGCCCCTGATGGGCATAGGCAAGACCACGGTCGGCGACTTCCAGCCCATCGCCCGCTTCACCGACGATCCCTCGTCGGTCACGGTACGCGCCGATGCGCCCTGGAAGACGGTGGAGGAATTCCTGGCGGACGCCAAGAAGAATCCCGAACGCGTCGCCGTGTCCAACGCCGGAATCGGCACGGTGCCGCACATGGCGGCGGCGGCGCTGGGCGAACAGGCTGGCGTGAAGTTCGTGCACGTGCCCTACCAGGGCTCGGCCCCGGCCATCATGGGTCTCCTGGCGGGCGACGTGCAGGCCACCACGGTTGCCTACGCCGAACTGCAGCAGCACGTGGAAACCGGCAAGCTGCGCACCCTGGCGGTCATGGCGCCCAAGCGCCTGGACAACCTGCCCTCCGTCCCGACCATGAAGGAAAAAGGCGCGGACCTGCAATTCAGCGTCTGGCGCGGCATCGGCCTGCCCAAGGCCACGCCCGCGGACGCGGTTGAAAAATGGCGCGCCGCGGCCCGCCAAGTCGCGCAATCGCAGGACTTCCAGGCGCTGATGCGCAAGCAGAACCTGACGCCCTCCTATGCCGACCAGCCGCAATTCACGGCCGACGTGGCGCGCCAGGAAGAGGCGTTCAAGGCGCTGGTGCCGAAGCTGAACTTGAAGCCCTGATCGTGACATCCTGAGCGGCGGCGGGGACGGCGCCGATATGCCGTCCCCCCTTTGCCCGATCCGCTTACTCGACCGTCGCGCCCGACTTCTTCACCACTTCCGCCCAGCGCGGGATTTCCGTCGCCATCAGGTCGCGCAGCTGTTCGGGCGTGCTGCCGACCACTTCCATGCCCATGGTCTTGCCCAGCTTCTCCTGCACGTCCGGCTCTTTCAGGATCACCGCGATTTCCTGCGACAGCTTGTCGAGAATGGGCTTGGGCGTGCCCTTGGGCGCGTACACCGCCTGCCAGGACGCCATCTGGAAGCCCGGCACGCCGGCCTCCTGCATGGTCGGCACCTCCGGCGCCAAGGCGATGCGGTCCTTGGTGGTCACGGCCAGGAGCTTGAGCTTGCCGGTCTGCAGCAGGGGCAACGCCGCCGTCATCTGGTCGAACATGAAGGTCACCGCGCCCGAGGACACGTCGACCATGGCGGGCGGCGTGCCCTTGTACGGCACGTGCGTGAGCGGCACCCCTATCATGCTGGAGAACAGTTCACCCGCCAGGTGCGTGGAGGTGCCGGCGCCCGAGGACGCGAAGGTGCGCTTGGAAGGATCGCGTTTCAGGAGCGCGATCAGGTCGGCCACGGAATTCACGCCCAGGTTCGGATCCACCAGCAATACGTTGGGCAGGTAGGCGATCAGCGAAACCGGCTCGAAATCCTTGACCGGGTCGTACTTCAGGTTTTTGTACAGGCTGGCGTTGATGGCGTGCGTACTGATGGTGCCGCCGAACAGGGTGTAGCCATCCGGCGGCGCCTTGGCCACATAGGTCGCGCCGATGCCGCCCGCGGCGCCGGGCTTGTTCTCGACGATGACGTTCTGATGCAGGCGGTCGCCCAGCTTCTGGGCCAGCACCCGGCCCACCACGTCGGTCGAGCCGCCCACGGTGAACGGCACCACATAGGAAATCGGCTTCTGCGCGGGCCAGTCGGCGGCCTGCGCGGGCGCCGCCCACGTGCCCAGCATGGCGGCGGCCAGCAGCGCGGCCAGCGCGCCGCGTCGTTGCGTGTTCATGGTTGTCTCCTGCCTCTTGTTTGGCTTATGGGGTTGCCGGCTGAGCCGGCGGCAAGGCTCAGCGGCCCTGTTGCTTGCGCCATGCGGCGAACTTGTCCTTGGTGCCGGGATCCGTGGGCGGATACAACCCCAGGATGGATGCGCCCAGCTGCACCTCGCTGGTCACGAAGTCCTCGAAGGCCGTCATCTCCACGGCTTCGATGGCGATCTCGTCGGCCAGGTGGGCGGGGATCACCACCACGCCCTCGCGGTCGCCCACGACGATGTCGCCCGGCCACACCGCCACGTCGCCGCAGCCGATGGGTGCGTTGATATCCAAGGCCTGGTGCAGGGTCAGGTTGGTGGGCGCCGAAGGCCGCTGGTGATAGGCGGCAAAGCCCAGTTCGGCAATCTCGGGCGAATCGCGAAAGCCGCCGTCCGTCACCACGCCAGCCACGCCGCGCTTCATCAGCCGCGTCACCAGGATGGAACCGGCGGAAGCCGCGCGCGCGTCCTTGCGGCTGTCCATGACCAGCACCGCGCCTTCAGGGCAGGTCTCGACTGCAACGCGCTGCGGATGGGAGCGGTCCTCGAACACCTTGATGGTGTTCAGGTCCTCGCGCGCGGGGATGTAGCGCAGGGTGAACGCCGGGCCGACCATATTGGGCAGCGTGGCGTTCAGTGGACGCACGTCCTGGATGAACTGGTTGCGCAGGCCGCGCTTGAACAAGGCCGTGCACAGGGTGGCGGTGCTGACGCCGGCCAGGCGGGCGCGGGTTTCGGGATTCATTTGGGACACGATGGCTCCGTATTCTGAAGACGGTGGGATGGGCGCGGATGACGCTTTAAAAGATCTCGGGTTCGGGCACGGGCGCGCCGAAAGCGGTTTCCAGGAAATCGAAATCGCAGCCGTCGTTGGCTTGCAGGATGTGCTTCGAGTACATCCAGCCGTAGCCGCGCTCGTAGCGCCGGGGCGGCGGCGTCCAGGCGGCGCGGCGCGCGGCCAGTTCTTCGTCGCTGACGTTCAGGTGGATGCTGCGCGCGGGCACGTCGACGGTGATCAGGTCGCCCGTCTTCACCAGGGCCAGCGGGCCCCCGATATAGCTTTCCGGCGCCACGTGCAGGATGCAGGCGCCGTAGCTGGTGCCGCTCATGCGGGCGTCGGACAGGCGCAGCATGTCGCGCACGCCCTGCTTCACCAGCTTGGTCGGGATGGGCAGCATGCCCCACTCCGGCATGCCGGGACCGCCCTGGGGGCCGGCATTGCGCAGGATCATGATGTGGTCGGCCGTGACGTCCAGGTTCTCGTCGTCCACCGCGGCCTTCATGCTGGGGTAGTCGTCGAACACCAGGGCCGGCCCGGTGTGGCGCAGGTACTGCGGCGCGCAGGCGCTGGGCTTGATGACGCAGCCGTCCGGCGCGATATTGCCGCGCAGCACGGCCAGCGCGCCTTCGTCGTAGATGGCCTGGTCCAGCGGGCGGATCACGTCGTCGTTGTAGACCTCGGCGCCGGCGATGTTCTCGCCCAGGGTCTTGCCGGTGACTGTCATGGCGGACGGATCCAGATGGTCCTGCAGCCGCGACATCAGCGCCGGCAGCCCGCCCGCGTAGAAGAAGTCTTCCATCAGATAGGTGTCACCGCTGGGCCGGATGTTGGCGATCACCGGGACCTTGCGGCTGGCGGCGTCGAAGTCGTCCAGGCCCACGGCGCAGCCGGCGCGGCGCGACATGGCGACCAGGTGCACGATGGCATTGGTGGAGCAGCCCATGGCCATCGCCACGTTGATGGCGTTCTTGAAGGAGGCCAGGCTCAGGATGCGCTGCGGCGTCAGGTCCTCCCAGACCATCTCCACCACGCGCCGGCCGCATTCGGCGGACATGCGCATATGGTTGACGTCCGCCGCCGGGATCGAGGAGGCGCCCGGAAGCGTCATGCCTATGGCTTCGGCGATGGCGGTCATGGTGCTGGCCGTGCCCATGGTCATGCAGGTGCCGTAGCTGCGGGCGATGCCACCCTCGACCTCGGTCCATTGCTCCTGCGTGATCTTGCCGGCGCGGCGCTCGTCCCAGAGCTTCCAGGCATCCGACCCGGACCCGAGGATCTTGCCCTTCCAGTTGCCGCGCAGCATGGGGCCGGCGGGCACGTAGACGCAAGGCAGCCCGGCGCTGACCGCGCCCATGATGAGTCCCGGCGTGGTCTTGTCGCAGCCGCCCATGAGCACCGCGCCGTCGACCGGATGGCTGCGCAGCAGCTCTTCGGTCTCCATGGCCAGGAAGTTGCGGTACAGCATGGTGGTCGGCTTGACGAAGGATTCCGATACCGAAATCGCGGGCAGCTCCACCGGAAACCCGCCCGCCTGGAACACGCCGCGCTTGACGTCCTCGACGCGCTGCTTGAAGTGGCTGTGGCAGGGATTAAGGTCCGACCAGGTGTTGATGATGGCGATGACCGGGCGGCCCGCCCAGTCGTCGGGGCCATAGCCCATCTGCATCATGCGGGAGCGGTGGCCGAAGGAACGCAGGTCGTCCCGGGCCATCCAGGCGGCGCTGCGCAGGCTTTCGTAGGAGCGTTTCATAGGGGTGAGGCGGTCTTTCGTAATGTTGACCGGGTCATTTAAACACTAATACATTAGTGCGTCAGCTAGGTAAAAACCCGCTAAACTCCGTTACTCTTCAGGCCCAACTCCGCACGCGACCCGATGCAAAGCACCAAGCTCAGACTGGACCGTTCGCGCCACGCCGCGCCCCAGGTCTTCGAACATCTACGCGAACAGATCGTGTCCCTGGAACTGGCTCCGGGCACGCCCCTGTCGCGCATCACGCTGGCGGAAACCTACGGCCTGAGCCAGACCCCGATCCGCGACGCGCTGATGCGGCTGGCCGAGGAAGCGCTGGTCGAGATCTATCCGCAGCACACCACGGTGGTCAGCCGCATCGATGTGGACGCCGCCCGCGAGGCGCATTTCCTGCGCCGCTCGCTGGAGCTCGAGATCGTGCAGATGCTGGCGCAGCGCCCGGATCCGCAGCTCTTCCAGCGCCTGCAGGCCAGCATCGACCTGCAGCGCGCCAGCCACGCCAGCAGCCAGTACCAGCGCTTCATCGACGCCGACCAGGCCTTCCACCGCGACATGCACGAAGCCGCCGGCGTGACCCGGCTGTGGGAACTGGCGCAACGCTACAGCGGCCACCTGGACCGCTTGCGCCGCCTGCACCTGCCCGAGGCCGGCAAGGCCGAGCGCATCCTGGACGACCACCAGCGCCTGCTGGACGCCATCGTCGCGCAGAACCCGCAGCGCGCCCAGCAGGTGCTGCGGGAACACCTTTCGGGCACCCTCAGCCAAGTAGCCGAGATCTGCAGGCGCTATCCGGAATATGTGTTGACGGCTTAGGCCCCGCCGCCCCTCGGACGTATTCGCTCCGCGCGCACGCGCCCTGCCCGGTATGATCAGGTACACGCCATGGCCACAAGCCTGGCGCCGGCGCGCCGCGCCACCACCGGAAAACACCAATGACCGCAAGGCACGCATTCCTGATCGCCCTGGCCGTGACCGCCTGGGTCCACCCCGCGCAGGCCGCGCCGCCCGGCGACATGCCGTCCGCCGCAGCAGCCTGGCTGCCGTTGGACCCCCAAGCCATGCCTGGCGTGTTCTACGACAGCGCGTCGATCAAGGTGGTATCGGAGCGCCCGGCCGTGATGGCCGTGAACGTAGCCTGGTTCTACGCCCAACCCAAGATTTCCGCCGCCAACGGGCAACCCTACCGCTCCGTGATCCAGCCGGTCACCATGAACTGCACCGCCGGCACCTATACCGTCAGCCAGGTCGTGCACCATGCGGGCGAGAACGCCACCGGCCCCATCGTCGAGTCCCTGCCTCCGCCCGGCATCCGCAATGCGCCAATCGCGCAAGACCCCGTGCAGCGCAAGCTGCGCGAGATTGTCTGCCCGGTCAATGGCAAAGGCATACGGCGATAAGACCCGGCCGTCGCGGCCCCGCCGCGCCGCTATCCACCCGCTTCGGCCGCCAGCCGCGCCTGGCGCTTGGCCAGCTCCGTCTTCAATTGCGCCAGGCTGGGCGTGACGATGGGCAGGAATGCCGCTTCCCGCCAGCGCCGCGCAAAGCCTGCGCCAGCCGGCCGCAGATAGGCCGCGCCGCCGCTGGCCTGCAGTTCCAGCTGCACCGCCTGCTGGGCAGCTTCGGCCAAGGCGATGCGGAGCTCGAACAGCCGCCAGGGCTGCGAGACGAAGCTCCCGCTGCGCACCCCATCGATCAAACCCGCCGTCAGCGCGTGCAACTGCGTCTCCAGCGCTTGCAGCGGCTGGCCCAGGATGCCGCGCGAGGCCAGGCCCTGCCCTGCCTGTTGCGCGGCGCGCAAAGCGCCCCGCGCCAGGCCAATGGACAGGCCGCATTGCATGCCCGCAAAGGCCGGCCGGGCCTGGGGCAGATACTCCCGCGCATCAGGATGGATGATCCATTCGGGACCCATGCGCACGCCGCGCAGATCCAGCGCCGCGGTGTGGGTCGATTGCAGCGCCAACAAAGGCAGGTCCGGGCTGCGGGCAAGTCCCGCGATGCCATGCGGCAGCGCGACCACCGCCGGCGTTCCATCGGGCGCGGCAACAGCGGCGGCCACCAGGAAGCCCTGGGGCCGCAGATTGGTGACCCAGGGCATCCGGCCGTCCAGCACCCACGCGCCGTCCGCCTCGCGCGCGGCGATCTGCAGCGACTCGATGCCGCTCAGGAACTTCATGGCGTTCGACAGCGCGGTCGCACCGGCCTGCTCACCCTTCAGCAGCGGCGCCAGCCAGGCTTCCGCAAGAGCCTTGTTGGGGCTGCGCAGCAGATACTCGATGAAGACTCGCTGGCTCCAGGCCACGAAGGCCCCGGCAACGGAAAGCTCCGCCAATTGCGCGATCATTTCGATCGCGTCGCCGATATCCGTGTCTGGCAAGCCGCCCTGCCCCACGGGCACGCCATGGCGCAACACGTCGGCGGCAGCCAGTTGCGGCAACACTACCGCCGCATCCATGCTGCCGTCGTCCAGCGCATCGGCATGCTGTCGCAGCCAGGCTTGCAGATCGGCGGGCAGCGCGGCGTGGACGGTCGGACGGGCCATGGAGGTCTCCTGCGGGTCGGCATCGGACGCGCGGGCACTGGCGGCCCGGCGCAATCCCGCATGATGCCCGCAAACTGCGATGCCCGGGCGACCGTATCAGCCGCCCATCCTGGCCGTGCCGGCTCAGGCCAGGCCCAGCAGCAGATCCGCCAGCAAGGCCGGATGCGTGATGTGGGCTTCGTGCGGCGCGGCGATGTCGACCCAGTTCCAGCCCGCTTGGGACTGCACCAGCTTGCGCGATTCATCCAGCACGGCCAGCTCGGGCTGGGTGCAATGGACATAGGTGCGGGCCACGCCATTGCCGATGGGGTGTTTCAGGTTCAGCGGCGTGGTGTAGCTGGCCAGCGGATGGGCGGTCAGGCGGCGCTTGACCCAGTCATGGTCCGCGCTGCCCGGCGTGAATCCCCAGGCCGCCGGCAGCGGATCGGGAATCGGCACGGCCAGTCCATCGGTGGCCTTCGAGGCCGCGGCGATGCGCGCGTCGGCATCCGCCTTCGGATAGACCGAGAATGCATTCTGGCCGCTTTGCAGCACGATGGCGTCGAAGTACACCAGATGCGCCAGCCGCTGCGGAATCCGATCGGCCACGCCCGTGATCGGGATGCCGCCGAAGCTGTGGCCCACCAGGATCACGTCCTTCAGTTCCTGGGTCTCGATGACCTGGACCAGGTCCTCGACAAAGGTGTCGATGGTGATGTTCTTGCTCAGCAGATGGGCGCGGTCGCCCATGCCGGTGTAGCTGGGCGCGTACACGCGGTGACCGGCCGCCAGCAGGCGGTCCGCCACCGGACGCCAGCACCAGCCGCCATGCCATGAGCCGTGGGCCAGGACATAGTTGCGGGCCTTTGCGGCCGGGGCTGCCGGGGCTGCCGCCCCGGCCGCTCCCGCGGCCGCGAGCGCGGGCAAGCCCGCGGCCAGCTTCAACAAGGTTCTGCGGGGAAGCATCGTCATGGCTTACACCTGCGCCAGCGCCTGATCCAGATCCGCCAGCAGGTCGTCGATATGCTCGATGCCGATCGACAGGCGCACGGTTTCCTCGCGCACGCCGGCTTTCTGCAGCTCTTCGGGATTGAGCTGGCGGTGCGTGGTGGATGCGGGGTGCGTGGCCAGCGACTTGGAGTCGCCGATATTGACCAGGCGGGTGAACAGCTGCAGTGCGTCCTGGAAGCGCGCGCCGGCCTCGCGGCCGCCCTTCACGCCGAAGGTGAAGAGCCCGGGCGCCTTGCCGCCCAGGTACTTCTGCGCCAGCGCGTGGTCGGGATGGTCCGGCAGGCCGGCGTAGTTGACCCACTCGACCTTCGGATGTTCGCGCAGGTACTTGGCGATCTTGACGGTGTTCTCGACGATGCGGTCCACGCGCAGCGCCAGGGTCTCGATGCCTTGCAGGATCTGGAACGAGTTGAAGGGCGAGATCGCCGCGCCGGTATTGCGCAGCGGCACCACGCGGGCGCGGCCGATGTAGGCGGCCGGACCGAAGGCTTCGGTGTAGACCACGCCGTGGTAGCTGACGTCCGGCGTATTCAGGCGCTTGAAGCGCTCTTTATGCTCGGCCCACGGGAACTTGCCCGAGTCGATGATGGCGCCGCCCAGGCTGGTGCCGTGGCCGCCCAGGTACTTGGTCAGCGACTGCACCACGATGTCGGCGCCGTGCTCGATGGGACGCAGCAGGTACGGCGACGGCACGGTGTTGTCGACGATCAGCGGCAGGCCGTGGCGGTGCGCCAGGTCGGCCAAGGCGGCGATGTCGGTGATGTTGCCCAGCGGATTGCCCACGGATTCCGCGAAGATGGCCTTGGTGCGGTCGTCGATCTGGGCCTCGAAGGCGGCCAGGTCGGAAGGATTCGCGAAACGCGTGGTGATGCCGTATTGCGGCAACGTGTGCGCGAACAAGTTGTAGGTGCCGCCGTACAGCGTGCTGGACGACACGATGTTGTCGCCCGCCTCGGCAATGGTCAGGATGGCGTAGGTCACCGCGGCCTGGCCCGAGGCCAGCGCCAGCGCGGCGATGCCGCCCTCCAGGGCCGCCACGCGCTGCTCCAGCACGTCGGTGGTCGGGTTCATGATGCGGGTGTAGATATTGCCCGGCACCTTGAGGTCGAACAGGTCGGCGCCGTGCTGCGTGTCGTCGAACGCGTAGGCCACGGTCTGGTAGATGGGCACGGCCACGGCGCGCGTGGTCGGATCGGGGCGGTAGCCGCCATGCACGGCCACGGTTTCAAGCCGCCACTGGGGCTTCTTCGCTTCGGTCATCAGTATCTCCTGAAGTGTTGCTTATCAATGATTCTTCTCAGACGGGAAGCGTCCGCGCTGCGCGCAGTATGCGTTCCACGTCCGCATGATTGTTATAGGCGCCGACGGACAAGCGCACGTAACCATACTCCACTATGCTGGCCACGATCCCGGATTGTGTCAGATGCGCCAGCGCGGCCGCGGGATCCGGCACGCGCAGCGCCGTCGTCGTGCTGCGGAATTCCGGACCGGCCGGTGACGCGACCTGCAGGCCCACTCCGCGCAAGCCGGTGCTCAGCGCTTCCGAAAGCTCCAGCACCCAGGGCTCGATACGTTCGGGCCGCGCGCCTTCGATCAGGTCCAGCGCGCCGGCCCAGCCCGCGATGCCCGGATAGTTCAGGTTGCCCGATTCGAGCCTGCGGGCGTCAGTAGCATCGGCGATGCCCACCTGCCATTGCAGTCCGGATTTATCCAGCGTGTTGACGCCGGAAGGTCCGATATACAGCGGATCCAGGGCTTCGAGCAGCCGGGGCGATACATGCAGCAGGCCCACGCCCAGCGGTCCAAGCATGCCCTTATGCGCGCCGCAAGCAAAGGCATCCACGCCCCATTCATCCACGTTGACGCGCAACAGCCCCGCGCCCTGAATCCCGTCGACGACCAGAAAGATGCCGCGTTCGGCGCAGCGCCTGCCCAGTTCGGCGATATCGGTGCGCAGGCCAGTGCCGTACTGCACCCAGGACACTGCAATCAGCCGCGTGCGCGCATCCACATGCTGCCAAAGGTCATCCACCGTGTAGCGATGCGAATTCGCCTGCGCCACGCGCACCTGGACGCCACGGCGCCGCAGGTTCAACCAGGGCAAGGCATTGGTGGGATGCTCCTGATCGTCCACCACCAGGTTGTCGCCTTCCTGCCAGGCCAGCCCCTGCGCAACGGTGTTCAACCCTTCGGTGGTGTTCTTGGTGAAAGCCAGGCGCTTGGCGTCGCCGCCGATCAGGCGGGCCAGCCGCAAGCGCAACGCATCTGCGTCCCGCAGCCACTGGGGCTTGTCGCTGCGTGCGTGCGTTATGCCTTGGAAAAATGCGCCGACCGCCTCGGCCACCTTGGGCGCCAGCGGGCTGGTGTAGGCAATGTTGGCGTAAGCCTGGTCTTGCGTGATCGGAAACAACTGCCTGAATTCGTCCTGCCAGCTCATGCGCCACCGCTCCGTCATTTCAACTTGGTATGCAGCGATTCTAGGTATATGACGCAGATTTGAGTAAGGCTTAGTTTTTATATCCATATGACCATATAGTCGCTCGCCGAACGTCATAGCACCCATAGAATTCCTGCCTTTCCGGACTGCATCAAACAAAGGAATGGCATGCGTTTGACTCAACAACTGAAGATCGCGGGCGTGGCGGCGATGCTGGCGCTGGCCGGCGCGGCTCATGCGGGCACGGTCGAGACCATCAAGAAACGCGGCGAACTGGTCTGCGGCGTGAGCCAGGGATCTGCCGGCTTGTCCATTGCCGACAAGCAAGGCCGTTGGACCGGCCTGGATGCGGACCTCTGCCGCGCGCTGGCCGCCGCCGTGCTCGGCGATCCGGAGAAGACGCGCTTCGTGCCGTTGAGTTCGCAGCAACGTTTTCCTGCGCTCCAGTCGGGCGAGATCGATGTGCTGAACCGCAACACCACGATTACCTCCAGCCGCGACGCCGGCTTGGGCATCGCGTCCGCCGGCATCGTGTTCTATGACGGCCAGGGCTTTCTGGTGCCGCGCAAGCTGGGTGTCAAGAGCGCGACAGAGCTCGAAGGCGCGCAGGTCTGCGTGCAGCCCGGTACGGTCAACGAGCAGAACCTGGTCGACTACTTCAAGAAGCACAAGCTGAGCTATCGTCCGGTCGTCATCGAGAATCTGGTCGAGCTCGAACAGGCCTTTTACGCAGGACGCTGCGACGTCTACCTGTCGGATGCGTCCACCCTGGCCGCCAGCCGCGCGGCGCGAGCCGGTCAGCCGGACGACTTCGTCATCCTGCCTGAACGCATCAACAAATCGCCGCTAGGTCCCTTCGTGCGGCAAGACGACGCCAACTGGGCTGCCATCGTCCGGTGGACCATCAACGCGCTGGTGGCGGCCGAGGAACTCGGCATCACCGCGCAGAACGCCGACAACCAGGCGCAAAGCAGCGATGCCCAGGTACGCCGGCTGCTGGGCGTGGACCCCGGCATAGGCAAGAGCTTCGGGCTGGACGAAGGCTGGGCCCGCAACGCCATCAAGGCCGTGGGCAACTATGGCGAAGTCTGGAACCGCAATCTGGGCGCCGCGACGCCGCTGAAGCTGGAGCGGGGGCTGAACGCGCAATGGAACCAGGGCGGGCTGCTGTACTCGCCGCCGTTCCAGTGATCCTGGCCCCGACTCTTTCTCGACCATGGCAGCGACCGCTCTCCGTTTTCCCTCCACCGGCCCGTGGCGACGCTGGCTGCCAGCGTTGGCGTGGACGCTCGCGCTGGGCGGCATGGCCGCGGTCCTGCTCTGGCACATCGAATCGGTGCAGACTGCACGCGGCATCCAAGGCGGCTTCGGATTCCTGTTCCAGCCCGCAGGCTTCCGCATTTCCGAAAGCCTGCTCGATATCACGCCGGAGGATCCCTACTGGATGTCGATAGCGGCCGGCCTGGTCAACACCTTGACCGTCGCCGCCGTGGCAATCCCGCTGGCGACGGCGCTGGGCCTGGGACTGGGCTTGTTGCGCATGTCGCGCAACCCGTTGGCCGCGCGTTGCGCCGCCGCCATCATCGCGCCCTTGCGCAATACGCCGGTCCTGCTGCAACTCTTCGTCTGGTACGGGCTGCTGCTGCGCCTGCCCGATCTGCGCCAGGCGTGGTCGCCGTTGCCGCACATGCTGCTGTCCAATCGCGGATTGGCTCTGCCAGCCGTGCACGGTTGGCTGCCCTACGCGGCCGTAACGGTGACCGCGCTGGCGCTGGGCGGCCTGGTCCGACGTCGCTGGGGCAATCCTGCGCTGTATGCCGCGCTGGCCGGCGCGCTGCTCGCGTGGGTCCTGTTGCCGCCCATGCGCATCGATATGCCGGTCAGGCGCGGCCTGGGACTGCAGGGCGGCTGGCAGCCCAGCATAGAATTCGCGGCGCTGACGATAGGCTTGGTGGTGTTCCATGCGGCCTACATCGCCGACATCGCACGCGCGGCCGTGCGCGCCGTGCCGGTTGGACTTGTGGAGGCCGGGCAGGCGCTAGGCTTGAAGCCCCGCAGCGTGCTGCGGCTGGTGATAGCACCCTATGCCGCCCGCGTGGCGCTGCCGCCGTATGCCAACCAGTGCCTGGCGCTGGTGAAGAACAGCACCCTGGCCATTGCCATCGGCTATCAGGAATTGATGGCGGTGATCAACACCGCCATCACGCAGACCGGCCTGGCGCTTGAGGGCATCGCGCTGGCCGTTACGGTCTATCTGGGCCTGGCGCTGGCGCTGGGCGGCGGATTGTCGGCATGGAACGCGCGCAATACCCGCCACGGCCCCGGCGACACGCATGGCGCGCGCCTGGGCGAGCGGCCTTCGTGGAACGCTGCGGGCGAACGCCGCAGTTGGCGTGGCGGGCTGTTATCGACCGCGTTGGCCGCTGTCCTGGGCTTGATCCTATGGCGGCTGCTGGAATGGGCCTTGCTCGACGCGGTGTGGCGCGGCGATCCCGCAGCATGCGCGAACGCGGCGGGCGCATGCTGGGCCGCCGTGGGCGAGAACCTGCCAGTGCTGTTCTTCGGCACCATGGCCCAGGCCGACCGGGCGCCCGCGCTGGCCGCCTGCGCAGCCCTGCTCGCCGGAGTTGCGCTGGCGTTGACTGCTCCGCGTGTCCGTCCCGCGACGCGTGCGGCCCTGCTCGCCGTCCTGCTGGGCGCGGCCATCAGCGCGCTGTCCGGCTGGCCCTGGGGCGGCGCCGCCATCGGTCCGCAACGCTGGGGCGGGTTGCTCGTCACATTGGTTCTGGCCATCTCCGCCCTGCTGGCGGCCGTGCCGCTGGCTTTCGCGCTTGCGTTATTGCGCCGTAGCCACAACCGCGCCGCCTCGCTGGCTGCCGCCGGCCTGATCGAGGCCGTCCGCGGCGTGCCGCTGGTGACACAGCTGTTGTTCGCGTCCTTCGTGCTACCCATGCTGCTGGGCGGCGGCCTGTCCAAGTTCGCCATGGCGCTGGCCGCCCTGACGCTGCACACCGCCTGCCTGCTGGCCGAGGTGCTGCGCGGCGCGCTGCAAGCCATACCGCCCGGCCAGATGATGGCGGCGCGCGCCCTGGGCATGCCTGCGGCCATGGCCTACGGTTCGGTGATCTGGCCGCAGGCCCGCCGCATTGCCGCGCCTGCAGCCCTGGGCGTATTCGTGGGCGCGGTCAAGGACACTTCGCTGGTCAGCATCATCGGCGTGTTCGACGTGCTGGGCGCAGCAAAGGCGGTGGTGGCCGGCACCGATTGGCGGCCCTACCACGTCGAAGTCTACCTGGCCGTGGCCGCCTTGTACTTCGCCGCCAGCCTGGCCCTATCGCGCGTGGCCCGCGCCATGGAAGGCAAGCCCGGCCGCAGTTGAGGCCGGCATGACGCCGTTGGCGCGGTGGACCCGCTTCAGAAGCGCTCGTCCATCAGCGCCGGCATGACGATTTCCCGCACAAATGACGCATCGGACAGATTCAGCAGCGCGCGTGTCATCGTCACCACGTCGTGCACGGGTATCAGGCCGCCCTCTCCCCGCAGGCTGGCCGCGTCGCGCGGCACGTCCAAGCCGTCTTGCGTGTTCAGATAGCCCAATTGCAGGCAGGTCACCGCCAGCCGCCGCGCTCTGAAGCTTTCGCGCAGGGCGTCCGCGATACCCCGCAGCGCGTGCTTGGACGCGCCGAACGTCACCTCGGGACGGCCGCTGCCGGCCAACGCGGAGGTCGAACCAGTGAGAATGACTTGCGGTTTGCGCGCACCGAGGACGCGCGGGATCAAGCGCTGGAGCAACAGGATGGTCGCGGTGACGTTGATGTCCACCATGCGCGCGATCTCCGCGGGCGAGTCCGCCAGGAAGTCGTAGTGTTCGCTGAATGCGTGCTCTTCCCACACGCCCAGGTTGTAGAGGATGGCATCGAGACCGTCCGGGGCCTGCGCCGCGATCTGCTCGACGGCGGCCACTGGCTGCGACAGATCGGCCTCGATCCAGCGCAGTTCGCAGCCGGGCGGGACAGTGATGTCTGGCGGCGCGCGGCGGGCCACGCCCACGATCAGCGTGGCATCCTGGCCCAGTCCTTCCACGAACGCCCTGCCCAGCCCCTTGCTGGCGCCCACCACCATGATCCGCATTGCTGTCTCCATCCGATCACGCCCGGGAAAGCGCCAAGCTCCCCCGCGGCAACGACGCCCGGTATAGCACGATCCCTTGCGGATTCAAGCAATGCCCGCAAGCGACGGCGGGCATTGCGCCGTCAACGCGCCGCGCCCTGCAGCCACGCCGGCCGTGGCGCCGCGTCCAGCCAGTTCTTGACGATCAGCCCCAGCTCCGTATCGCCGGAGATCCGCAGCCGGCGTTGGAAGAACAAGGTATCGGCGTCCGTTTCCGAACGCATCAGGGCCAGCAGATCGGCCAGCTTCGCGCCCAGTTCCAGTTCGGCGGCAGCGCCGTTCCATACCGGGCGAAAAGCGCCTTGTCGCACGGCGAAACTGCTGCGCAGGCCCAGGTCCTCGACCGTGATGCCGAAGCTGCGGCCCTCCAGTTCGGCCGGCGGTGTGAGCCATTTCAGCCGCCGCGCCAGTTCCAGTCCGGCGGTGAAGTGCAGCGAGACAAACGGCGCAGGCAGACGCCGCCCCAGCCTGGCGAGCACGCCCGGTACTTGAATCGCCGCGCTCATGCCACGGCCTCCAGCAGGTCGATGCCCGGCCTGCCATGGAAGTAGCCGTTGCAGCGGGCCATGCCGGCAGGCGGCCGCGCCTCCATCGGCGCCAAGCCGCGCCGCATCGCATCCAGCGCGGCGATCGCTTCCAGCGTGCCGGCCGATTGAGGGCTCACCCGCAGCACCTCCACGCCCAGGGCGGCCAGCGCCGGCGCCTGCGACAGCAGGTCCAGGCAGGCTCCGGACTGCACCTGGATGCCGTTGATCGCCAGGAAATCGCTCGACTCCCGTGTACGCATGTCCAGTCCGTCCGGATGTTCGATGCAGCGAAAGCCGCAGTCGTCCTTCTTCAAACGGAAATGACGCGCCGTGAAACAGCGTGCGGAGAACGCCAGCGCCATGCGGCCCCAGACCATGACTTCCGTCTCCAGACCGGCGGGCTTTTCCGCCATCAGAAGAGCCAGCGTCTTGCTGTCCATTTCCAGCGGTGCGACAAAACGCGCGGCGCCGCGTGCGGCCAGCCATTCCAGGGTGCCGCCGTGATAGGCGTTGACATGGGGCCCCGCCACGAAGGCGCGGCCGTTCAGGTGACGCACCGCGCCCAGCTCGCCGGCTTCGACCATGAAGTCGTCCTGCCCGCAGAGCTTCTTCAGCGCGCTGGCCTCGGCCCCGGTCTCGATCAGCGTGCGGCCCGACAGCACCACCGCCTTGCCCGCGGCGCGCAGGTCGCGCGCCAGCTCCATCCAGTCCTCTGCGCGCAGCTCGTGCCTGCGGCTACAGACGGTTTCGCCCACGTAAATGATGTCGGCGGGGCTGTCGGCCAGCGACGCGTAGAAATCCAGCGTGTGCTGGCGCGGCCAGTAATACTGCAACGGTGCGACCGATATCCGGTACGCGCTAGGTTTCATTTCCATGGACGTTCGAATGCGCCTTGCGTGACTTGGGAACCTTCGGAATGGCGCGCCAGCATGGCGTTCCATTCGGGACGGGGCGAAAAGCGGGAAGCGTCCGCATGCGCGCTGTCCAGCGCGGCGCGCAAGGTCGACACCACCTGGGTGACATAGGCCGGGCTGCGCTGCCGCCCTTCTATCTTGATGGCGGACACGCCCATTTCCGCCAGGCGCGGCAACAGGCCGATGGCGTTCAGGCTGGTGGGTTCCTCCAGCGCGTGGTCGGCCTGGCCGTCGACGTCGAAGCGGCCCTTGCACAAGGTGGGATAGGCAGCGGGTTCGCCCGGCTCGTAACGGTCGATCAGGATGCCGTTCAGGCGCGCGTCCATGCGGCCGTTCTCTTCCGACCAGCGCACCGCATGCGCGGGCGAACAGACGCCCTTGTTATTGGGAGAATCGCCGGTGGCGTAGGACGACAACAGGCAGCGGCCTTCGGCCATGACGCACAGGCTGCCAAAGCCGAACACCTCGACCTCGACGCTGACGTTGGTGCAGATGCGCGCGATCTCCGCCAGCGTCAGCACGCGCGGCAGCACCACGCGGCGGATGCCGAACTGTTCCTTCATCAGTTCGATGGCGTCCGTATGGGTGGCGGAACCCTGCACCGACAGGTGCAGGCGCAAGTCCGGATAGCGGTCACTGGCATAGGCCAACAGCCCCGCATCGGCCATGATGACCGCATCGGCGCCCAGCCCGTAGGCGGCGTCGACGGCGGCGCGCCATTCGGGCGCCCGTCCGGCCTGCACAAAGGTATTGATGGCGAACAGCACCTGTCGTCCGCGGCTGTGGGCCAGTTCCACGCCCGCACGGATATCGCTTTCGGTGAAATTGAGCCCGGCGAAGTTGCGGGCATTGGTGGCGTTCTTGAGCCCGAGGTAGACGGTGTCGGCGCCGGCATCGATGGCGGCATTCAGCGCGGCCAGACTGCCGGCGGGGGCCACGAGCTCCAGGGGAGAGGTTCGAGTTTCCATGCCGGCCAGTCTATGGGGCCGTCACGCCCCTGGCCTTGTCGCAGATCAAACGGCCTATGCCGAACGCCGCATGCCGCCCTATTCTTCCGTGTACAGGCCGTGCTCGACCGCGTACACCGCGACCTGCACCCGGCTGGTGAGATTGAGTTTCTTCAACACGTTCTGCACGTGGATCTTGACCGTGCTTTCGCTGACGTCCAGTTCGCGCGCAATGACCTTGTTGCTGGCGCCGCGCGCCAGCCATTGCACGATCTGGGTCTCGCGCGCGGTGAGGCGATGGCGCTCGGCGCTGCCCCCCGGCTGCGGCGCTTGCGCGGCCAGGCTGGCCTGTCCGCGGAACTGTTCGACCAGCTTGGCGGTCATGCTCTCGGCGATGACCGGCTCGCCGCCCGCCGCGCGGCGGATCGCGGCGGTCAGCGCCTCGGCATCGATGTTCTTGACCAGATAGCCGCGCGCGCCGTCGCGCAACGCCTGCCCCAGTTCGTCTGCCTCTTCCGACACCGTCAGGATGATGACCGCACAAGACGGCAACTCCTGCGTCAGCAGCTGCAGCGTTTCCAGCCCGGACAAGCCGGGCAGGTTGAGGTCCAGCAGTACCACGTCGGGCTTGAGTTCCTTGGCGCGTTTCAGGCCTTCGACGCCGTCGCCGGCCTCGGCCACGACCTCGAAGTCGGGTTGGCGTTGCAGCAGCAGGCGCACGCCCGAGCGGAACAGGGTGTGGTCGTCGACGAGGAGGATACGGATGGGCATGGTGGGAAAGTTCAAGCGGCCTGGCGTTCGCTGCCGGGCAAGGTCAGCGCGACGCGCGTGCCGGCGCCGGGCTGCGATTCAAGTTTTATCACGGCGCGCATGCGCGCGGCGCGTTCGCGCATGATGTGCAGGCCCACATGCGATTCGCCGCGCTCGGCCACCTCCGCGGGGTCATAGCCCTGGCCATCGTCGGCGATGACCAGGCTGAAGTCGCGGTCATTGGAGACGTCGATGCGCACGTGGCTGGCTTCCGAGTGCTTGCGCACGTTGGACAGCGCTTCCTGCAGGATGAAGAGCACCTGCAACTGCTCGTCAGGCGGCAGCGGCGCGCCCTCGCCCCGGCCGAAGCGCAGTTCGGTCTCGATGCCGGTCTGGCGGCGGAAGCGCGCCACCGTGTCTTCGATGCCGGCCTGCAGGTCGCCCTGTGACAGCTTGGTGCGGAAGTTGGTCAGCAGTTCGCGCACATCCTGGTAGCTTTCGTCGACGCCAGTACGCAAGAGCGGCAGGATCTCGTCGATCTCCGCCTGGTCGCCGCGCTTGACGGCAGCGTCCAGCATCTGCAATTGCAGGTTCAGGAAGTTCAGGCCCTGCGCCAGGCTGTCGTGCAGCCCCTGCGCCACCAGCCCGCGTTCGCGCACCACCGCCAGTTGGCGCGCCTGCGCGCTCAGGCGGCGGTTGTCCAGGGCCACGCCCAGATGCTGGCCCAGCGTTTCCAGCAGCTGCGATTCTGCGGGCGACAGGCGGCGTTGCTGGCGGAAATGCAAGGAATACGAGCCCAGCACCTCGTCGCGCGTGACGATGCGGAACACGGCCACGCTGGCAAAGCCGTCGCGCTGGCAGTTCAGTTCCATGGCTGGCGGCGACTCGCGGAAATCCTGGATGACGATGACCCCGGCCTGGCGCGTGGCGACGCCGCAATAGCAGTCGTTAACGCGCATGCAATGCTCGGACTCGACCAGTTCGTCGGACAAGCCCACCGACACCATCAGGTTGAGCTTTTCGTTGTTGGGATCCAGCGCCCGGATGCTGCCGCCCTCGGCGTCGAACTGCAGCATCACGCGCCGCAGGAAGCCGTCGCACAGCGCTTCGATCTCGTTGGGCTGATTCAGGAAGGCAGCCATGTCGTAAAGCGCGCCGATGTCGCGGTTCTGCGCGGCCAGTTGCGCGGTCTTTTCTTCGACGCGCCGCTCCAGGCCGGTGTACAGGTCCTGCAATTCATCGGCCATGCGGTTGTAGCCGCGCGCCAGCACGCCGAACTCGTCCTGGCTTTCCACCGGCAGCCGGGTGCTGAATTCCCTGGCCGCCATGCGCTGCAGGCCGTCGCGCAGGCGCAGCACCGGCGAGATGATCCAGAGATACAGCAGATAGATCATCGCCAGCGTGCCGGCGCTGGCAATGGCCGCCAGCACGCCCTGCGACAGGCGCAGCGAGGTGGTCTTGCCGGCGTTGTCCTGTTCGATCATGCGCACCAGCGTGTCGGCCCGGGCCACGAATTCCGGCAGGGTCTCCAGATAGGTGGCGGCATCCGGCTGCGCCAGGGCGCGCGTGGCGGCCGGCTTCATGACGTCGTACCAGTAGGCGGCCACGTCATGCCATTGCTTGCGGATGGCTTCGTCGTTGGGAATGAACAGCGGGCGCGCAGGATTGCCGCGCGCCAGGCGGGCGATGGTGTCATCCATGAGCTGCACCTGCTCGTTGGTGCGGAACTCGCGCCCGGCCTGCGGCCGCATCAGCTCCACCGCCACCCGGTTGGCCCGCATGCGCAGGCTGCCCGTATCGTTGATGGCCGCGCCCGCGCCTTCCAGCTGCCAGGACAGCCACAGCGTCCAGCTGACCATGGACAGCACCACCACGAGCGCCACCAGGGAGCTGATGACGATGCGCGTGGACAGGCGATGCCAGGGCGAAGGCAGGCCGTCGGCTGGGGCGGCGGTATCGGTGGGCTTCATGGCTTTCAACGCGGTCTTGCTGTAGGAATGCTGCGGCTTCCAGTGTAGCCGCTGCGCCTCCTGCTCCCGAGCCAGGCCCTCAAGCCAGCCCCAGGGTACGGCAAATGAAATCCGCGACTTGCGCCGGCTCGTTGAGCGGCAGGCAGGGCAAACCGGTATCCAGCGGCGCGTCGGTGGCCACCGCCACGAAACTGCTGTCTTCCGCATGCAGCGGCGGCTTGCCCACGGCGGGCCGGTACACCTCGATGCGCGGGATCGCGGCCTGCTTGAAGCCTTCGACCAGCACCAGGTCGGCCGGCGACAGGCGCGCCAGCTGCTCGTCCAGCGTGGGTTCGGGCGCGTCGCGCAGCTCGTGGACGATGGCGTAGCGGAACGGCGAGGCCACCATCACCTCCAGGGCCCCCGCCTGGCGGAAGCGCGCGCTGTCCTTGCCGGGCGGCTCCATCTGGAAATCGTGGTGGCTGTGCTTGATGACGCTGACCCGCAGGCCGCGCGCGGCCAGCAGCGGCAGCATCGCCTCGATCAGGGTGGTCTTGCCGCTGCCGGAACGGCCGGCGACGCCGAAAACTGGGGTCATGCAAGCTCCGTGAACAATGGGCATACGATGGGCAGGAATGCGTCCGCCCGCGCCGAGTATGCCAGCAAAGCGCCTGCCACCAGGTCGAAATACCAGCCGTGCAGCGTCAGGCTGCCCGCCTCCACCGCACGCCGCACAAAGGGCAGGTCCTCCAGGTTGCGCAGCGAAATCAGGATGGAGGCCTGTTCGCAGGCGCGCCGGCGCTCGGCCGCGGTTGCCTGCGGCATCTGTTGCAGCACCTGCCTGCGGGCCGGTTCGGCGATGTCCATCCAGCGTTCCAGGTAGTCGGTCTCGCCGTCGCCCCGGGTGCGTCGGTCCATCAGCGCCCGTATGCCGCCGCAGTGGGCGTGGCCCAGCACGATGATGCGGCTGACCTGCAACTGCTCCACCGCGAACTGTATCGCGGCCAGCACGCCTTGCAGGCCGCGGTCGGTGCTGGCCGGGGGCACCAGATTGGCGACGTTGCGCACGGTGAAGATGTCGCCGGGGTCGCAGCCCAGCAGCATGGCCGGATCCACCCGCGAATCGCAGCAGCCAACCAGCAAGGTGCTGGGGTGCTGGCCTTCGCGCAGATTGCGGTAAAGCGATGGCGCGTCCTCGTAGTACTGCTGCTGAAAGCGCTGGAAGCCGTCGACCAGCCGTTCGATATCGCGCATGTCAGCCTCCTGTCTGCGCCATGAAGCGCACGATGCGTTCCGGACGGGCCACGAAATCATGGCGCTCCGGCTTGGCGGCGATACCGGCCCGGATCGCCGCTACCAGTTCGGCGTCGCTGGCGCCCGCGCGCAGCAGGCGACCCAGCGGCACCTGGTCTTCCTGGCCCAGGCAGAGGTACAGGGTGCCGTCCACGCCCAGCCGGACGCGGTTGCAGCTTGCGCAGAAGTGGCGCGACATGGGAGTGATCACGCCCAGCACCGGCGTGCCATGGCCCGTGGTCCAGTAGCGCGCCGGTCCCGCGCCCGCCCCGTTCAGCGCGGGAACCAGGCCGGTTTCGGCGGCCAGCCGCGCGCCCATGGCGTTCAGGTCGGTGTGGGCGTAGCCCTGGCCGCAGCTGCCCATGGGCATGGGCTCGATCAGGCGCAGCACGAAGCCCTGTGCCATCGCGTAGTCCAGCAGCCTGCGCACTTCGGCCTCCGGCGTGGCCGCGTGCACCACGCTGTTGAGCTTGATCGGCGCAAAGCCCGCGTCCTTGGCTGCAGCGAGCCCCGCCAGCACCGATTCCAGGCAATCCCGGCCCGTGATCTGGCTGAAGGCGGCAGCATCCAGCGTGTCCAGGCTGATGTTCAGCCGGTCCACGCCGGCGGCGCGCAGTTCCTGGGCATGGCGGACCAATTGGGTGCCGTTGGTGGACACGGACAAGTCCTGCAATCCCGGCATGGCGGCGATGACGCCGGCCAGTCCGGCCACGCCCCGGCGCAGCAGGGGCTCGCCGCCGGTCAGCCGGACCTTCTGCACGCCCAGCCCGACAAACAGCCCCACCAGCCGCGCCATTTCCTCGTGGCGCAGCCAGTTTGCTGGAGTTTCAAAACCTTTGAAATCCTTGGGCAGGCAGTAGCTGCAACGCAGGTCGCAGCGGTCCGTGACGGAGACGCGCAGATAGTCGATGCGGCGTCCGTAGCCATCCGTTAGAGGTCCCGCAGCCGGCTCGTCCATCATGCGGCGCTCCCGCCGTAGACGCGCTCGGGCTCCTCGCCCTGCAAATCTATGCCCTGGATATCGGCGCGCTCCACCAGCAGCTTGGCATACTGGCGCCAGGCAGTATCGCGGCTCATGGACGACAGCGCGGCAGCGATCTGCTTGTCCACATGCTCGTAGGGTTGCATGCGGCCCTCGATACGGCGCGTCACCCGCACGATATGCAGGCCGTGGCGGGTTTCCAGCAGCTGCGGCAGCAGGCCGCCGGCGGGCAGCGCGAATACCGCCCGCTCGAACTCCGGCACCGTGTCGCCCCGGCCCAGTTGTCCCAGGCTGCCGCCCAGCGCGGCGGACGGACAGTTCGATTGCTCGCGCGCTACCTCCGCAAAGCGCGAGGGATCTTCCAGCAGCTCGGCCAACACCACGTTGGCGTGGGCCCGCAGCATGTCCAGATTCACGCCCGGCGTGACCTGGAACAGGATGTGATCCGCCTCGATCAGCTCGCCCACCATGAAGCGCTGCGGATGCATCTGATAGAAGCGGCGGCAGGCGGCCTCGTCGGCTACGGGCGCGGGCGCCTCGCGGGCCAGCAAGGCGCCGATGGCGCCCTCCTCGTCCGCGGCGTCCAGGCCCAGGCGGCCAGCCTCGTCCAGCAGCACGCGGCGCAGCACCAGGGCAGTGATCGCCTCGCGCATGGGGTTGCCGGCCTCTGCATGCAGCGGCAGTTCGCGTTCCAGATCCGCGTCGTTCAGTTCGACGCCATTGACGATGACAGGCATGTTCGGCTCCTGGGACAGGGAATCAGCGCGGGCGGACCAGCTGCCAGGCGCGGCCTAGGTAGCCCACCGACGCGAAGCCGCTCCAGACGTGGACCAGGCGCGTGAACGGAAAGATCACGAACAGCGTGAGGCCCATGAAGAGGTGCGCCTTGAACAGCAGCGGCACGTCGGCAACATGGCTGGCCGCGTCGCCCTGGAAGGTGACGATGTGCTGCGCCCAGGTCATCAGGCGCACCATCATTTCGCCGTCCATGTGGCCTGCAGACAGCGCGATGGTGGACAGGCCCAGCAACAGCGTGACCAGGATCCACAGCAGCAACAGCTTGTCGCCGGGGCGCGTGGTGGCGCGGATGCGCGGGTCGCTCAGGCGGCGATGGATCAGGATCAGAAGGCCGATCAGGCACAGGCCGCCCATGACGCCGCCGGCCACCATGGCCACGGTCTGCTTGAGCGTGTGCGATACGCCCAGCGTGTCCCACACCACCACCGGCGTCAGCAAGCCAGCCAAGTGGCCGAAGAACAGACCCAGGATACCGATGTGGAACAGGATGTTGCCCAACCGCAATTGCCCACGATGCAGCAACTGCGAACTGTCCGTCTTCCAGGTGTATTGCTCGCGCTCGAAGCGCACGAGGCTGCCCAAGAGGAAGATCGTCAGCGCGATGTAGGGATAGATGCCGAAGAAGAACTGATTCAGGGAGTTCATGATGCGTCGTCCTGAAGATTTAATGAGCCGCGGGCGCGCGGGGATAGAAGCGCACGGTCTGCGCGCCATCGCCCGAGAACGGCCGCAGTAGCGGTTCCACGCCGTCCGCGCCTATGCCGAACGTTTCCATCGCCTCGTCCATGTCGCGCACGGGCGCCTCGGTCTGCTCGCGCGGAACCACGCGGGATTGCGCGCGCAACACCGCGAAAATGCAGGCGTAGGGGCTTTCGCCCTTGGCCAGGCGCGCGCCGATGGCGGCCAGCACGTGGATGGCGTCGTCCAGCAGATCCTGAGCCTGGGCCGGGTCGATGACGCCCAGGAACTCCAGGAACAGCGGCACATGGTCCGGCAATTCGGACACCACCGGCTCGAAACCGTGCTCGCGGTAGGTATCCAGCAGGTCCACCATGGCCTGGCCGCGGTCGCGGCTTTCGCCGTGCACATGCTCGAACAGATGCAGCGAATGCGAGCGGTTGCGGTCGAACGTGGCGACGTAGTTCTCCTGCAGCGCGATCAGGTCGTTGGTGGCCAGGTAGCCGACCAGCGGCTGCAGGGTTTCCTCCGCGTCGGGATAGTCGGCCAAGGCGGTCTCGACTTCGCCCAGCGCGTCCAGCAGCTCGGGTTCCGGGTAGCACAGCAAGGCGGAAAGCAGACGGTACAGACTCATGTTTTTCTCCTTTCCTAGACCGAGGCGGCCTTCTTGCGGGATTTCGGCATCTCGATGAAGATCTCGCTGCCCTGGGGCTTGCGTCCGAACAAGGTGCCTTCCGACACCCCGCCCGAGCAGCCGTTGCCAAAGGTGAAGCCGCAGCTGCCCTTCTCGTTGAAGCTGTCCTCGACCACTTCCTTGTGGCTGCTGGGCACCACGAAGCGGTCTTCGTAGTCGGCGATGGCCATGATCTTGTACATGTCCTGCACGGTGGCCTCCGTCAACCCGACCTGGTCCAGCAAGGCCGTGTCGCGTTCGCCGTGCACGGTCTCGGAGCGCTTGTAGGCGCGCATGGCCAGCATGCGTTCCAGCGCCTGCACCACCGGCGCTTCCTTGCCCGCGGTCAGCAGATTGGCCAGGTAGCGCACCGGGATGCGCAGGCTGGAGACGTCGGGGATCATGCCGCTCTTGCCCACCGTGCGGCGCGGCATCTGGCCGGACTCGGCAGCCGTCTGGATGGGCGACAGCGGCGGGATGTACCAGACCATGGGCAAGGTGCGGTATTCCGGATGCAGCGGGAAGGCGACGCGCCACTCCACCGCCATCTTGTAGACCGGCGACTTGCGGGCGGCTTCGAGCCACGATTCCGGGATGCCCTGTTCGCGCGCGGCGGCAATCACCTCGGGCGAATGCGGGTCCAGGAACAGGTCCAGTTGCGACTGGTACAGGTCTTGCTCGCTGGCGGTGGACGCGGCGTGCTCGATCTGGTCGGCGTCGTACAGCATCACGCCCAGGTAGCGGATGCGGCCCACGCAGGTTTCCGAGCACACCGTGGGCTGGCCGGCCTCGATGCGCGGATAGCAGAAGGTGCACTTCTCGGCCTTGCCGCTGCTCCAGTTGTAATAGATTTTCTTGTACGGGCAGCCGGAGATGCACATGCGCCAGCCGCGGCACTTGTCCTGGTCGACCAGCACGATGCCGTCGTCTTCACGCTTGTAGATGGAACCGGACGGGCAGCTGGCGACACAGGCCGGGTTCAGGCAGTGTTCGCACAGGCGCGGCAGGTACATCATGAAGGTGTTCTCGAAGGTCGAGTACATCTCCTTCTGCACGCCCTCGAACAGCGCGTCGCGGCTGCGCGCGCTGAATTCGCCGCCCAGGTCGTCTTCCCAGTTCGGGCCCCAATGGATCTTGTCCATCTTCTTGCCGGTCAGCACCGACACCGGACGCGCGGTGGGCGGCGTCTGCGACAGCGGCGCCTTCTGCAGGTGCTCGTAGTCGAAGGTGAACGGCTCGTAGTAGTCGTCGATCTGCGGCAGGTTCGGGTTGGCGAAGAGATTGGCCAGGATGCGCAGCTTGCCGCCCTGGCGCGGTTCCAGCTTGCCGGCGGCGGTGCGCTTCCAGCCGCCCTTCCACTTTTCCTGGTTCTCCCATTCCTTGGGATAGCCGATGCCGGGCTTGGTTTCCACGTTGTTGAACCAGGCGTACTCGACGCCGTCGCGGCTGGTCCAGACGTTCTTGCAGGTGACCGAGCAAGTGTGGCAGCCGATGCACTTGTCCAGGTTCAGCACCATGCCGATTTGGGCGCGTATCCTCATGATTGCTTCTCTTCTTGTTGCGTTTCAACCAGCGGACCTTCCAGCCAGTCCACCTTCTTCATCTTGCGCAGCACCACGAATTCGTCGCGGTTGGCGCCCACCGTGCCGTAGTAGTTGAAGCCGTAGGCCTGCTGGGCATAGCCGCCGATCATGTGCGTGGGCTTGAGCACCGTGCGCGTGACCGAGTTATGGATGCCGCCGCGCTTGCCGCTGGTTTCGGCGCCCGGCACGTTCACGATCTTTTCCTGTGCGTGGTACATCAGGCACATGCCCACCGGCACGCGCTGGCTGACCACCACCCGCGCCGTCAGCGTGCCGTTCACGTTGAAGACTTCGACCCAGTCGTTGTCGACCAGCCCGGCCTGCTTGGCCTCGGCTTCCGAAATCCACACGTGAGGACCGCCGCGGCTCAGCGTCAGCATGCGCAGGTTGTCCGAGTACGTGCTGTGGATGCCCCACTTCTGGTGCGGCGTCAGCCAGTTCAGGACCAATTCCTTCTCGCCGTTCGGGTAGCGGCCCAGCATGGGCGCGACCGTCTTGGTGTCGATGGCCGGCTTGTACACGCAGGAGCCTTCGCCAAAGTCCAGCATCCAGCGATGGTCCTGGTAGAACTGCTGGCGGCCGGTCAGCGTGCGCCATGGGATCAGCTCGTGCACGTTGGTATAGCCGGCGTTGTAGCTGACCTCTTCGCTTTCCAGGCCCGACCAGGTGGGTGCGGAGATGATCTTGCGCGGTTGCGCCTGGATGTCGCGGAAGCGGATCTTGTCGTGCTCGCGGCCGATGGCCAGGTGTGCGTGGTCACGCCCGGTGATCTTGCCCAGGGCTTCCCAGGCCTTGACCGACACGTGGCCGTTGGTCTCGGGCGCGAAGGTCAGGATCATCTCGGCCGCATCGATGGCGGTGTCGAGCTTGGGCCGGCCCTGGCTCACGCCCGGCTCGGTCACGGCCTCGTTGATGCCGGCCAGCTCATGCACCTCGTGCTCGGTGTTCCAGTTGATGCCCTTGCCGCCGTTGCCCAGCTTGTCCAGCAACGGCCCCACCGACGTGAACTTGCGGTAGATGTCGTTGTAGTCGCGCTCGACCACGGTCATGTTGGGCGCGGTCTTGCCGGGAACCAGGTCGCATTCGCCCAGCTTCCAGTCCTTGGGTTCGAAGGCCTGGCCCAGTTCTCCCGGGGTGTCGTGCATCAGAGGAGTCAGCACTACGTCGCGGCGCTTGCCCAGGTAGGGGCCGCCGATTTCGCTGAACTTCTTGGCCAGCAGCTTGTAGATCTCCCAGTCGGTCTTGCTTTCCCACAAGGGCTGCACGGCTTCGCTCAGCGGATGGATGAACGGGTGCATGTCCGAGGTATTGAGGTCGTCCTTTTCGTACCAGGTGGCCGTGGGCAGCACGATGTCGCCGTACAGGCAGGTGGTGCTCATGCGAAAGTCCAGCACCGTCAGCAGGTCCAGCTTGCCTTCGGCCGCGTCTTCCTGGTAGGTCACCTCGGTGGGCTTGATCGCCTCGGCTTCGTCGCCGAACACCGCGTTCTGCGTGCCCAGCAGGTACTTCAGGAAATACTCATGGCCCTTGCCGCTGGAGCCCAGGATGTTGGAGCGCCACACGAACATGTTGCGCGGGAAGTTGGCCGGATCGTCCGGGTTCTCGCACGACATGCGCAATTCGCCCGACTTGAGCTGCTCTGCGACGAATGCCACCGGATCCTTGCCCTGGCTTTCGGCCTGCGCCACCACGTCCAGCGGATTGGTGCGCAATTGCGGCGCCGACGGCAGCCAGCCCATGCGCTCGGCGCGGGCGTTCAGGTCGATCATGCTGAGGTCGCCGTAGCGGCCCCGGTCTGCCGTCGGACCCAGGATCTCCTGGACGTTCAGCTTTTCATGGCGCCACTGGCTGGTATGCGCATAGAAGAACGAGGTGCCGTTCATCTGGCGCGGCGGACGGACCCAGTCCGCGGCGAAGGCCAGCGGGGCCCAGCCGAACTGCGGACGCAGCTTTTCCTGGCCCACGTAGTGCGCCCAGCCGCCGCCACTCTTGCCCACGCAGCCGCACATCATCAGCATGTTGATGATGCCGCGGTAGATCATGTCCATGTGGTACCAGTGGTTCAGGCCGGCGCCGACGATCACCATGGACTTGCCTTCGGTGTCGTGGGCATTCTGCGCGAATTCGCGCGCCACCTGGATGACCTGCGCGCGCGGCACGCCGGTATGCTTTTCCTGCCAGGCGGGCGTGTAAGGCACGTCATCGTCATAGGAACTGGCGACGTTGCCGCCGCCCAGGCCGCGGTCCAGGCCGTAGTTGGCCATCTGCAGGTCGTACACCGTGGCCACCAGGGCTTCGCTGCCGTCGGCCAGGCGGATGCGGCGCGCCGGCACATTGCGCACCTGCAGCTCGCCATGCTCGCTGCCGAAATACGGGAAGCCCACGCCGACCACGGCGTCGGATTGGTCCAGCAGGCTCAGCGTGGGTTCGATCTCGCGGCCGCTGCCGCCGTCCTTGGACTCCAGGTTCCAGCGGCCGACCTTTTCGCCGCCGTTGACCGCGCCCTCGCCCCAGCGAAAGCCGATGCTGCCGTTGGGCGCGACCAGGTCGCCGCTCTTGGCGTCCAGCACCAGCGTCTTCCAATCGGGGTTGTTCTGTTCGCCCAGCGCGCCGTCCAGGTGCGAGGCGCGCAGGAAGTGGTCCGGCGCGTAGAAGCCGTCGCGCTCCTTCAGCTGCACCAGCATGGGCATGTCGGTGTAGCGGCGCACGTAGTCGCGGAAGTAGTCCGACGCGCCGGAGAGGTGGAATTCCTTCAGGATCACATGGCCCATGGCCATCGCCAGCGCGGCGTCGGTGCCCTGCTTGGGCGCCAGCCAGATATCGCCGAATTTGACCATTTCACCGAAGTCGCTGGACACGGCCACCGTCTTGGTGCCCTTGTAGCGGACTTCGGTGTAGAAGTGCGCGTCCGGCGTGCGGGTCTGGGGCACGTTGGAACCCCACACCATCAGGTAGGTCGAGTTGTACCAATCGGCCGATTCCGGCACGTCGGTCTGTTCGCCCCAGATCTGCGGGCTGGCGGGCGGCAGGTCGCAGTACCAGTCGTAAAAGCTCAGGCAGGCGCCGCCCAGCAGGCTGAGGTAGCGCGCGCCGGCGGCGTAGCTGACCATGGACATGGCCGGGATCGGCGAAAAGCCGATCACGCGGTCAGGGCCGAACTTCTTGATCGTCAGCGCGTTGGCGGCGGCCACGATTTCCATCGCCGTATCCCAGTCGGCGCGCACAAAGCCGCCCAGTCCGCGCACGGCCTTGTAGCGCTTGGCGCGCTTGGGATCCTGGCTGATCCATTCCCAGGCCGCGATGGGGTCCATGGTCTTGCGGGCCTCGCGCCACATTTCCATGAGGCGACCGCGGATCATCGGGTACTTCACGCGCTGCGCCGAATACACGTACCAGCTGTACGAAGCGCCTCGCGGACAGCCGCGGGGTTCATGGTTGGGCAGGTCCGGCCGCGTGCGCGGGTAGTCGGTCTGCTGGGTTTCCCAGGTGATCAGGCCGTTCTTGACGTAGACCTTCCAGGAGCAGGAGCCCGTGCAGTTCACGCCGTGCGTCGAACGCACCACCTTGTCATGCTGCCAGCGCGCGCGGTAGGCGTTTTCCCACTTGCGGTCCTCGTTGACCGTTTCGCCGTGACCGTCCGCGAAGGTGGACTTCACCCGCGACATGAACTTCAAGCGGTCCAGAAAATGGCTCATTCTCTATTCTCCAAGAGCGCCGGTCCGGCCGGCGCGTACTGCGATCAATGCTGTTGAATCCATTGTGGGCGCGGCCCGCCTGCCGGACCATTCGCCGGTGGCACAGGCCGGGCGCGGCAGAATGACTAGTCACTCCGGCCGCGTCCGTTTCGCTCTAGCAAGGCACCGGCGCATTGCGGCGGGCGTAGTACCACCAGGTGATGACCATGCAGGTGGCGTAGAAGCCGATGAAGCAATACAGGGCCGCCTGCACGCTGCCGGTCATCTCGAGCGAGGTGCCGAAGCTGCGCGGGATGAAGAAGCCGCCGTATGCGCCGATCGCGCCCGAGAAGCCCAGCACCGCGGCCGACTCCTTGGCGGCGTCCGCCTGGGCCTGCTTCTGCGCCGCGGCGCCCTTGCCTTCGGCCGCCTGCGTGCGTTCACGCAGGAAGATCACGGGAATCATGCGGAAGGTCGAACCGTTGCCCACGCCGGTCAGCGCGAACAGCACGATGAACATGGCCAGGAAGCCGTTGAAGTTGCCGGGCTGTCCGGCGACCGGCAGGAACATCACCACGCCCAGCACCGCGACGATCATCGCCGCGAAGGTGAACAGCGTGACCCGCGCGCCGCCCAGCTTGTCCGACACCCAGCCGCCGAACGGCCGCGTCAGCGAACCCACCAGCGGGCCGAGGAAGGCATAGGCCATGGGGTCGACCTGCGGGAACAGCGTCTTGGTCAGCATGGCGAAGCCGGCCGAAAAGCCGATGAAGGAACCGAAGGTGCCCACGTACAGCCAGCACATCAGCCAGTTGTGCTTGCGCTTGAAGATGACGGCCTGGTCCGCGAACGAGGCGCGGGCATCCGCGATGTCGTTCATGCCGAACCATGCGGCGATCGAGGCCAGCGCAATGGGGATCACCCAGATGAAGCCGGCGTTCTGCAGCCACAGATTCTGCTGCGCGCCATTGGCGTTGATGACCTGGGGCTCGCCGCCCGCCACGCCGAACACGCCGATGGAGATCACCACCGGCACCACGAACTGCACCAGGGACACGCCCAGGTTGCCGATACCGGCATTCAGCCCGGTGGCGAGGCCCTTCTTCTCCTTCGGAAAGAAGAAGCTGATGTTGGCCATGCTGGAACTGAAGTTGCCGCCGCCCAGGCCGCACAGCAGCGCCAGGATCAGCAGCGTCGGGAACGAAGTCGTCGGGTCGCGCAGGGCGAAGCCCATGCCCAGCGCGGGAATCAGCAGCGAAGCCGTGGAAATGGCCGTCCACTTGCGCCCGCCGAAGACAGGCACCAGGAAGGAATAGAAGATGCGCAGGGTCGCGCCCGACAGCGCGGGCAGCGCCGTCAGCCAGAACATCTGGTTCTTGGACAGCATGAAGCCGGCGCGGTCCAGATTGACCACCACCACGCTCCACAGCATCCAGATGCTGAACGCCAGCATCAGCGCCGGAATGGAGATCCAGAGATTGCGGTTGGCGACGCGGGCGCCGGTCTGCTTCCAGAAACCGGGATTATCCGGCTCCCAGCGCGCGAGGACTTGAGTGGAAGACATAGGGATACTCTCAGGAGGTGGTGGAGGGAGAGGCGGCGTGTTGCCGGGCAATGGCCGCGCTTTCCGGCCGGAAACTGAAGTGCATGAAGATGAGGGAGACGCAGACGGTGCCGTACAGCAGCATGAAGGCGCTGGAGCGGACGCCCGTCAGGTCGAGCAGGATCCCGAACATGATCGGCAGCACAAAGCCGCCCAGCCCGCCGGCCAGGCCGACGATGCCGGAAACGGCGCCGATGTTTTCGCCAAACTCGTCCGAGATGAACTTGAAGACCGAGGCCTTGCCGATGGCCATGGCGATGCCGACCACGAACAGCAGCACGGTGAAGGTGACCGGCCCGAGCGCGATGCCGAAGCTGCGCGGACCATTGGCCGTCACGATGGTGAATTCCGTCTGCGGGTAGCTCAGCAGGAAGAACGCCACCCAGCACACCCACATCACCCACCAGGTGGTCTTGTAGGCGCCGTAGCGGTCCGAGATCCAGCCGCCGACGGCGCGCAGCACGCCCCCGGGCAGGGAGAAGCAGGCTGCCAGCAGCGCCGCCAGCTTCATGTCGAAGCCGTATTCGCCGATGTAGTACTTGGTCATCCACAGCGCCAGCGCCACGTAGCCGCCGAACACCACCGAGTAGTACTGGCAATAGCGCCAGACGCGCGGGTCCTTCAGCATGGCCATCTGGGCCGACAGGCTGGCGCCGCTCTTGACGCGGTGCGCGGGGTCGGAAGAAGAGAACAGCCAGAACAGGATGGCCGTCACCAGGAGCGCCACGGCATAGACCTGGGGCACGATGACCCAGGCGCCGCCCGCCGCCGCGATCAGGGCGGGGGCCACGAACTTGGTGATGGCCGAGCCCGAGTTGCCGGCGCCGAACACGCCCATCGCCAGGCCCTGCTTGTTGCGCGGGAACCAGCGCGCCACGTAGGGCGTGCCGACCGAGAACGAGCCGCCAGTCAGGCCGACGAACAGCGCCAGCACCAGGAACTGCCAGTACTCGGTGGCGTAGGACAGCAGCCAGATCGGCACCACCGCCAGCAGCATCAGGATGAAGAACACCGGCCGGCCGCCGTAGCGGTCCGTCCAGATGCCCAGCGGCACCCGCACCAGCGAACCGGTCAGCACCGGCATGGCGGCCAGCAGGCCGAACTCGGTTTCGGACAGGCCCAGTTGCTGCTTGATGGGAATGCCCAGCACCGCAAAGATCATCCACACCGCGAAACAGATGGTGAAGGCGAATGTGCTTGAAATCAGGACCCGCATCGGCGCGCCGGCGGAAGGTTGACTTGCTGCCATGGTTACTCTCGCTTTACTCACGAAGACATGTGGCTAGCCTAGGCATGGCGGGCCTTGCGGACCATTCGCCAGCCGACCAGAAGCCCCTTGCCGATGTGACTAGTCACCCCTTTCCTGACGGCCCGGCTTGCGCTGGATCAAGCGGCCGCGCTGGCGGCAACGCGCGGGAGGCATTAATATGCATTTCAAATACACCTTTAAACGCGAAGCCGAAACGGCGCCGCGACTGCCCTCATGAGCACGCTGCTTAGCATCGAAGAACCCGCCGCTGCCCCTCCCCGTCCGCGGCCCCAATGGCGCGCCTTCACGGAAATGGGCTTCCGGCCGCTCTACCTGGCCGGCTGCTTCTGGGCGCTGGCGTCCGTGCTGCTATGGGTGCATGCGCCGGCACGCCTCACGGGCGTGTTGAACGGCATGTTCTGGCACGCGCACGAGATGCTGTGGGGCTTCGTCGCCACCATCGCGGTGGGCTTCCTGCTGACGGCGGGCGCCACTTGGACCGGCAAGAACCCCTTGCGCGGCACGCCCCTGGCCATTTTGTGCGCGGTGTGGATCGTGGCGCGCGCGGGCTATCTCGTACCCGGACGTCCGGCCTTCGTGGTGGCTGCGGCGGCGGACCTGCTGTTCTTCCTGTGGGCCGCGGGCGCGCTGGGCCGCGCCGTCGCCGTCACGCGCAACCAGCGCAACTACGGCATACCCTTCCTGCTGCTGGGCCTGGCCGCCACCAACGCGCTCTACCTCTGGGCCTCGGTCCAGGGCGACTACTTTGCGCTGATGCGCTACTTCAATGCCGGATTGCTGTGCATGGCGGTGCTGACGCTGCTGATCGCGCGCCGGGTCATCCCCTTCTTCGCCAAGCGCGCCGTGGCGGGACTGGACATCCCGCCGCACACCCGCAGCGGCCACTGGCAGCTGGGTACGGGCATCGTCGCCATCGCCTGCCTGCTTGCCGGCCAGCCGCAAGCTGCGGCGCTGGCGCTGGCCGCGACCGGCTTGATCGCCCTGGCGCAATGGATATCCTGGAAGCCCTGGGCGGTGCGCAAGGTGCCGCTGTTGTGGATCCTGTATGCGGGGTATTGCGGCCTGGGCATCGGCCTGCTGGCAGGCGCGGCGCAATTGGCCGGCTATGTGCTGCGGCCCGCCTGGCCCGCCCACGTGATCGGCGTGGCCGGATTCTCGGTGCTGATCCTGGGCATGGTCACGCGCACCGCGCTCGGCCACCAGGGCCGGCCGCTGCAGACCGACCGCAGCATGGTGTTGAGCTATGCGCTGATGATTCTGGCGGCCCTGCTGCGCCTGGCCGCCCTGCTCCCGACCGCCGCCACCATCGGCTTCCTGCATGCCTCGGCGACCGCCTGGGCGCTGGCCTTCGCGCTATACCTTTGGCGCTTCTTCCCCATGATGATCCGGCCGCGGGCCGATGCGGGCAAGACGGCCGCGCCAGTGATGAAGGTGGTGCCGGTCGCTCGGCGTCCGGCCGCCTGAGCCTCAGCCGCGCCCCTCGCGCCGGCGGGTGGCCGCCAGCTGCTGCTTCATGGCCTTGAGCCAGGCCTTGACCTGCTGCATGTCGACGAACTGCGACAGCTCGAATTCGAGTTCGCCTATGTATTCCTCGGCATCGGCGATCTCCGCGTCCAGGTCTTCCATCAGTTCGGAAGGGTCTATGGATTGCGCGGGATCGAAATGGTATTTGGCCTTGAAGCCGTCTTCCGCGGCTGCGATTTCGCCGGCCAGCTTGGCGAGCTGCGCGTCCAGCGCCTGGATGTACTGCGCGTAGCGTTCCTCATCGACGCCAGCCAGACGATCAGGACCGGCAGCGGCCAAGGCTTCGATTTCCGCCAGCGTTTCGGGCGCAGGTGCGGGACTATCGCCCGCCGCCTGGGTCAGCAGCCCTGCGGCATCGTCCTCGTCCTGTCCGTCTTCCGCGCCGGCGTCGTAGTCCGAGCCGGCATGCTTGAGATACAAGGCCTTCAGCCTGTCCGTGTCGCACTCGGCCGGCGTGCCATCCAGCACGATGGCGTCCAGCGTTTCCTGTGCCAGCTGCGCAGCGATCTCGGACGCCAGCGCGCGTTCCGCCTTGGTCAGTTCCTTCTGCTTGCAGGCATGGTCGAAGCAGGCCACCAGCTTGGCCTTCAGTTCGACCTCGACCGTCTCCAGCGGCGCCAGCACGTCTTCGTATTTCTTCTGGTATTCCGGCAGCACGGCCTGCCAGCCGCGCAGGCGGGCGCGCTGCGCTTCGAGCGTGCGCACGAGCGACTCGAATCTCTGACGTTGCGGCGTTCCGGATGCCGGCTGCGCGGCGGACGTGTTTTCTTGCATGGAGGGAACCTGGGCAGGCGGCGCCATAGGCGCCTTGAAATGATCGGAGCGCCATTTTAGGTTACCTGTCCGCCGAACCCTCGGCGGCGTTGTCCTTGGACGTCGTGTCGGCGGGCTCGATGTCCTCGTCGGGCACCTCATCGCCTTGAGCGCTGTCGTTGGCGTCATCCGGATTCTGCGCCGGCGGCCGATGGGCTGGGGTCCCGGGCGGCGGCACGGACGCCATCGTTATCGGATGCAAAGCCAACTCGAATTGGATCTGGGGCATCGCAGCACCTATCAGGAAGTGCGGCGAAATCCGCCGCAGCCCGGTATCAGCAAGCGCCATGCCACAACGCCCGCGCAAGAGGCGTCAGAACCGTGGATTCTTGCCGAACGGCACTTCCGTGTCTGTCGGCTTCTCGAACGACGCGGTATCCCCGTTCAAGTCCGCGACGTGGATCTGGGCCAGCCGCGTCGCCTCGTCTATCGCAACCTGGGCCGAGGCGAAGCGCTCCTCGACGGCTATCCGCTCCTGCGGCGCTCCCGCCGCCGGCGGCACCAGCACATAAGCGATGCTCCAGCTGCCCTGATGCTCAACCGGACGCTCGAGCTCGAAATCCCAACTGGCGTGTTCCATAGGGGCCTCCTGTCGAATCCTGCCTTCATGCTACTGCGGTTTACTTCGGCCTGGGATCGCGGATGCCCTGATCCAGTCCCTCGAATTCGCCGCGCCGCAGGCGCGGCAGGAAATTGGCCATGGCCTGCGCCACGTTGCGCACTTCCTGCTGCACCGCCTGGTCCTGGTCCAGGTCGTCGTGGCTGGTGGCATACGGGCGGTAATAGCTGATGTAGCGGTCCAGCCGCGACGCCGCGCCCGCGTCCATCAGCCCCATCCAGTCCAGCCAATCGGCCAACCCGCGCCGCTGCGCCTCGACGCCGGCCACGTCTCCATGCACCACCAGGCCGTAGGCGCGGCCGGCCAGATGCTTGGGGTATGGCCAACCGGCAAGCTCGACCTGTTTGGCTTTGAGCGGATCCTTGCCGCCAGTCAGCGTGGGATCGGGATTGCCGCCGTCGGCGCACACCAGCCTGTCTATCATCAGCTTCAAGGGGCTGGGCGATTGGTACCAGTACGTGGGCGCCACCAGGATCACGCCATGTGCCGCGACCCATTGCTCGTAGATCCCGGCCATGGCGTCGTTGGACTGCCCCAGCGAGTGGTTCGGATAGCAGCTGCATGGCCAATGGCACAGGGGCATCGCGGTCGACACGCAGCCCTTGCAGGGATGGATGCGGTACTCATATTCGGAAACCAGGCGGCTGAGATCCAACAGGTCCGTCTGCACGCCGGCCGTCTGCAGCTCATCCAGGACGAGGCGCGCCAGCCGCCAGCTCTTGGAGACCTCCCCGGGACAGGTGCCGTCATTGCGCGCGGCGCCGACGATCACCAGGACGCGAGACGGGGTGTCCGGATCGCGCTGAACTGCCTCCGCGCGCTCCAGGCGGTCGCGCGTTTCCTTCCACTCCTGGGAAAGATCGTAATCGGGATCGGCGTAGCCCTGGCCGGCTTTCACCGTGACAGGCGCCTTGCGCCCTGCTTCGTAGCCTTCCCAGGCAATCGCTTCCAGGCGCTCCAGCGCGTCGCGCTCGGCCTCGAACGCTGGATCGTAAAAGCGCCGCATGAAGCGCAGGCGGAATTCTTCCCGCGCTAGCGGGCCGTCGTACTGGCCCTTGCGGACCGTGGGCTTGATTCCGATCATGGCTGCCTCCTTTTGCGGGCCCGGCGGCGGCGTTCCTGCCTGGCGCGAGCGGTACAGGCCGCGGCCAGGGCGAGCAGCTTGTCTTCGTCCAGGCGCTCCGCGTCGACCAGCCCTTCGTCCGCGCCCTCCAGCGCAATAAGCAATTCATCAAGTTTGAGGTGCAACGCCTCGCTGTCCTTGTTCTGGCTTTGTTGAATCAGGAACACCATCAGGAACGTGACTATGGTGGTGCCGGTATTGATCACCAATTGCCACACTTCGGAATAGCCGAACGCAGGACCGGAGGCCCCCCACAGCACAACAGTGATGACCGCCAATCCGAAGGCGATGGGCGACCCCACCCACTTGGTCACATGCGCGGCAAAATGATCAAAGAAGCGCGCTACCGGATGGTCAGCACCGCCCGCGTCGGGTGCAGCCGAACGCTTCGGCGCCGGACGCCGCCTGGGTACGCGAGTGTTGAGCATGCTGGCCCCCTTGCTCCACGGGACATCCTGTTCAGCAAGTTCCGTGCCCGCCCCCGGCCAGGGAAAGAAGACATGCGGCGTGCTAGGCTGACAGGATTGCGGCCGGCGGAGCCCAGATGAAATCCATTCTGCAGTCCGAAAAGCTCCTGTTGCTGGCCTGCGCGCTGGCCGCCGCCGGCTACCTGGCCGATTCCGGCGCAAGCGGTTACGGCCGCCTTGCCAGCCTGGTCGAGACTGCCGTTTTGATCACCGCCATCCTGGCCGCTTCGCTGAGCGTCGCCCGCCACGCCGAGCGTGTCGCGCAGAAGCTTGGCGACCCTTACGGCAGCATGATCCTGACGCTATCCGCCGTGCTGGTCGAAGTCATCGTGCTGGCAATCGTGTCCACCAAGGCCCACTCACCCACCCTGGTGCGCGACAGTATCTATTCGGCCGTCATGCTGGACATCAACGGCATCCTGGGCGTAGCCGCCCTGATCGGCGGTTTCAAGCACGGCGAGCAGGCATACAACGACGATTCCGCCCGAACTTACAGCGTGATGATTCTGACCGCGGTTACGGTCTCGATGATCATTCCGGAGTTCATTCCTCAGTCGCGCTGGCGCGCGTATAGCAGTTTCACGATTGCGGCCATGCTGCTCCTGTATGGCGTGTTCCTGCGCATGCAGACTGGCCCGCACAGCTACTTCTTCAGCTACAGCTATCCGGACAAGAAAACCCGCAGGCCCCTGCCAACCTCAGGCTACCCAACCCGAGGCCAATCGGCGGCGGTCATGGCGATCGGCATCATTGCCGTGGGCGCGCTTGCCGAACTGATGTCCCATTCCCTCGATCGCAGCCTGGAAGGCATCGAAGTGCCTCCTGGCTTGGTGGCACTGATCGTGGCCGGCATTTCCGCCGCGCCGGAAATGCTGACCGCATTGCGCGCGGCGCTCGCGAACCGGATGCAATCGGTGGTCAATATCGCGCTTGGCGCTTCGTTGTCCACGGTGATACTGACCGTGCCGGCGATGGAGGCCCTGGCCTTGATCACAGGTCAGCGCATCGTCATGGCCATGACGCCGGCGCAGACATTGATGATGCTCGTCACCCTGCTGGTGGCGGCAATCAACCTCAATGACGGCCAGACCAACGCGATCGAGGGCATGACCCATTTCATCCTGTTTGGCACCTTCCTCATGCTGCTGGGACTGGGCTTGTAGCGTTCTGACCCGGCTCAGGCGTTCAGATGCGGGCCAGGCGGCCGAATCCGGCGCCGTGAACAGGCGCGCCGCTCCCGAGTCCGGGCATAGGCAATTCTTGGGCCCAACCCGCCGCCAGGGCTTGCGCAACATGCACGGGATCTGCCGTCTTGGCGTGCTCGTTGCGGATGCGGCAGGTCTGCGGGTCCATGGCGAACAGGCCGCGCGCAGATACCCGCGCCTGTTCGATCAACTGCGTGGTCTTGGGAATGCGTATCTGCGCAAATTCACTCAGAGCCGCCGCCAGGCCCGCGTCCGGGCCGTTCAGGCATCGGGCCAGGTGCCAGGCATCCTCCAGCGCCTGGCACGCGCCCTGCCCCGAGGTCGGCAGGGGCGCGTGCGCGGCGTCGCCCACCAACAGCACGTTGCCCCGGCTCCAGCTTGTCAGGGGATCGAGGTCGTGCACGGCGATCAGGCGGATGGCGTGCGCCGGCGTCGCGCGGATGATGCGCGCGACAGGGTCGGGCCATTTCCCGAACAACGCCTCGACCTCCTGGCGCAGGTCCGCCGCAGGCCCGGCCGCGGACAAGGGCCGCGCCTGCGCGCCCGCCCAGTAGACCAGGCCCGGCCGCACCGCCACGGCGCCAAAGCGCTCGCCCGCGCCCCAATAGTCCTGGATGGCGATTTCGTCGACCAGCACACCGTCCGCCTGCGCCACGCCTATCCAATTCACGAAGCCCTGATAAACCGGCGCGTTGTCTCCCGCGACGAATCGGCGCGCCACCGAATCCATGCGGCCATCGGCGCCGATGATCACGGCGCGGGTTCGGGCGCTGCTGGAATTGATGCAGGCGCGGCTGGGTGCGATGGGCCGCCGTTCCTGACGTTTCCCATCGGTAGCCAACGGATAGCGCAACCCGCCCTTATGGGCGCAGACCGAGTACCAACGCGCCAGACGCCAGGCTGGCCACCGCGATCAGCGCCCAAGCACGTTGCGCGCTGCGGGCGCCGAACACGCCTACGCCGATCGCCGTGTATACGACAAAGCTCAAAAGCGTTCCGCCGAGCACGCCGGCAGCCGGCGAGACGCCGGCCCTGGCAGGCCACGCCAGCGCCAGGACCGACATCGCCAGGGCGGATAACAGGTAGCCGCCCGCTGCCGCAGCCATCACGCGGCTCGCGATTCCCCAGCGATAAACTGCATCATCGTGGCTGGCAGGAGGCGCTTTGCGCGACGGCGGCGCGGCGACCGCTGGCACGGCCTTCCAGCGCCGCCCCAGCGCATGAGCCATGCAGGCAAGCAGCAGGCCAAACCCGAGCGCAGTGATCTCCACTGCCGCCTGCGGCCATTCTCCCCGGGCTGCATAGGTCCATGCATGCCGGCCCGTCGTCACCCAGTTCAATAGCGGCAGCCCCAGGCAGAGCACGGCAGCCGCAGCCAGTTGCTCGATCCATGCGCTGCGCGGCGCGCGCAACAGCGCATGGACCAGGGTCGCGGCCCACACGGCGAAGAAAATGCGGATCTCCCAGGCGCTGCGTTCCGGCCAGGCGGCGGGGATCAGGCGGTTCCCGTAAAAGTAGGCGATGCTTGCCACGGCGACGCCCGCCAGCGCCGCCACGTTCAATGCCTCCACGCAACGGTAGACCCGCGCCGTGCCCCTCCCGAATTCATGCTCGCTCTTCTTGCGCCGCTTGATGGAGTACAGCAGCGTGCCGATGGCGATCATGGCGGTTCCCATCAGGCCGCTGAAGAAATACAGCCACTTGATGGTCCATCCGCCAAAGTCTGCCTTGTGCAGGGTTTCGATCGTCTCATGGACCTGCTTTGCTTCAAACCCCTCGTGATGAGCGGGCACGACCTGCAAGACCGCTCCGCTCGCGCCATCGAACACGACGCGGCTGGCATCTGTGAGCAGGCGCGGGGCGGCGCCGGCCAGGGGCTTGCGGCCGGACACCAGGACGATGCCTCGCGCATCGCCGCGACGCTCTATCGTGAGGCGCGCCGCTTCCTGCCCGGTCAGTTCGCGCGCGCGCGACAGCAACGGGTATAGATCCGGAACCCCGTCCAAACCCGGCCCCGCGATGCGCGGCACAGGCTGCGCTGGCGCAAGCTCGGCCTGGTAACGGCGATAGGCGCCGGCGTCTCCGCCATACGCCGCATGCAGCGGCCAGGGCATGTAACTGGTGTAGAAGAACGCCAGGCCCGTGTAGCCGATCATGAAGAGGAACGGCAGCGTCAGCACCGCCGTGGCGTTGTGCGCGTCCAGCCAGCTGCGCAGTCCCTTGCCCGGACGAAAAGTGAAAAAGTCCTTGAAGATGCGCTTGTGCACCACCACACCGGAGACCAGCGCGACCAGCATGCACATGGATATCCAGCCCACCAGCCAGTAGCCCGGCAAGCCGCCGTGCAAGGTGTAGTGGAAGGACATGAAATGCCGGCCGCCCTCGGTCTCGCGGATCTGGGGCGGCGGCTGCACCGCGCCCGTGCGCGAGTCCAGCCAGATCTCTTGGCGTGCGCCGTCGTCGGTGCGCCAGGAAAGTTGCGCCGGCCAGCCGGGCCGGACCGGCAGGGAGATGTCCCAGGCGGAAGCCGCCGCCGCGCGGGACGACAGCTCCTGCGTGGCGCGCGGCAGCCACTGCCGGGCGTCCACGGCCGCGGCGGCGGGATCGGCCGGCGGCCCTGCTTCCATCCAGCGCGTGATGGGTTCCCGGAACACGCTGAGCGTGCCGGTCAGGAAGATCGCGCACAGTAGCCAGCCGCAGGTCAGGCCGCACCAGGTGTGCAGCCATGACATGCTTTGGCGAAATCCCCCTTTCACAACCGGGTCCGCAGGCCGCCGTGATCATCGGCCGACACGCGGCCGGTCACAGCGTACCCCGCAAGGTCAGCATCACGTTGCGAGGCTCGCCGTAGTGGTTGCCGCGCCGGATCTGGCTGACCATGCCGTAGTAGTCCTTGTCGAACACGTTCGCCACGTTCAGGCTGGCGGACCAGTGCTTGTTGATGCGATAGCCCGCGCGCAGGTCCCACACCGCGCGGCCGGGCGCGCCCATCCGCACCGACATGTCGTCATAGGCCTTGTACGAGTAGCCGCTTTGCGCCGAGACGCCGCCGCCGACGCTGAAGGCGTTCCAGCGCCCCGGCAGCTGGTACGTGGTGGACAGGCGGAACAGATGGCGCGGGGTTTCCGCGCTGATCGTCTCGCCTTCGTCGTCGCGGCTGGTGACGTAGGTGTAGCCGGCCATCACTTGCCAACCCGGCGACAGTTCCCCGCTGGCTTCCAGTTCAAAGCCCTTGCTGCGCAGCGTCCCGCCGTTGCGATAGCAATTGGGCGAGGCCAGCGAACCCGGGCAGTTTCCGGGGGCAGACAAGTCCTCCACTGCGATGCCGGACTTCTTCACGGTGAATACCGCTGCGGATAGGTTCAAGCGTCCGTCGTAGAGTTCGCCCTTCACCCCCGCCTCGTAGTTGGCGCCGATGGACGGGTCCAGCGGCTTGCCCGAAGACGTTACGTAGGTGCTCTGCGGCTGGTAGGTGTCCGCATAACTGGTGTAGACCGACCATTGCTGGTCCAGGTCGTAGACCAGTCCGGCATAGGGCGTGAATTCATGCTTCTGCTCATAGTCCCGGGTTCTCGCGCCCGTCAGACCATCGTCGGACCGGTACTTCAGCCAGCTGAACTTGCCTCCCAGCAGCAAATGCAACGGGTCCGCCAATTGCAGGCGCATGCTGCCGTACAGGCTGGTCTGCTCCAAACGCGACGTTTCCTTGCTGCCCCACGCTGGACGCGTGGGCTCAGGAATGGAGGAATGGTCCGGGTCGTACACGTTGATGGGCGAGTCGCTGTCCAGATTCGCCGACTTCTGGTTGACGCGCTGGCGCGACCAGCTGGTGCCAAGCAGAATCTGGTGCGTGCCGCCCAGCGCCTGGAAACTGCCCGTGGTGTTCAGATCGATGCCATCGCTTTTCACGCTCGCATTGTTGAAATAGATGGTATAGAAGCTGGAACCCACGCCGGTCGCCCGATCCACGCCGCCGACCGGAATGGCCACGCGCTGGTCCAGGTCGACCTCGGTGTGATTGAGCGACAGGCGCACTTTCCAGTCCTTGTCGAGCCGGTGCTCGGCTTCGGCGAACACTTCGTTCACCTGGCCCTTCTGCCGGTTCCAATCCTGGATCAGCGAGGTCGAGCGCGAAACGTCCAGCGCGCCGCCGTCGGTATAGCGCGGCAGGCCGAACAACCAATAGCCGTCCGTATCGGTGGCCTGGTGGCGCGCCCCGAACGTCAGCGTCGTGTCGCGCCCGAGATCGGCGTCGATCACGCCGTAGACCAGGGGCGATTTCGACTTCGTGCCATCGTAGAAGTAATGGCGGTCCTGATAGGCGGTCACCAGGCGGCCGCGCACCGTGCCGGACTCGTTGAGCGGGCCGCCGCCATCGAGTTCCATGCGGTAGTTGTCCCAGGATCCCACCGTGGTGGAGCCCTCGAAATGGCCTTCGCCGCGCGGACGCTTGCGCACCATGTTGATCGCGCCGCTGGGATCCGCCGAGCCCAGCATCAAGCCGGCCGCGCCGCGCAGCACCTCCACCCGATCGAAGACGGCGGTGTCGATGGGCAGCCAGCCCACCGGGGCATAGACCACGCCGGCCACGCCGTCGACCAGGTAATTGCTGTCGTCCACCGTGAAGCCGCGGATCGAGAACTTGTGGTTGCCGAAGTTTCTTGCCGTCTTGGTCACGCCGGTGGTCTGCGCCAGCGCCTCGTCCAGCGTGGTCAGGTTCTTGTCGTCCAGCAGCTGGCGCGTGAGCACGCTGACCGATTGCGGCGTCTCTTTGACCGACTGTGTCATCTTGCTGATCGTGATGGCGTCGCTCGTGTATGAGCCGGTTCCTTCGGTGGTGGGATTGCCCACGCCGCTGCCGGTGACTGTCACCGACTGCAGCGTGACAGCGTCGCCCGAGGCTTGCCCGACCACCGTCAAGGTGTACACATTCGGCCTGGCGCTGTTCACACGCACGTTGCTACCGGACAGCAACTGGTCCAGCGCTTCCCGCGGCGTGTAACGGCCGTTGACCGCTGGCGAGCGTTTGCCCGCCACCACGGCCTCGTCGAACAGTACCTGATGCCGGGACTGCTCCGAAAACACCCTCAAGGCATGCTCCAGCGGCTGAGCCGGAATGCTGAAATCCACCTGCGACGCTTGCGGCTGCGCATGCACCGCAGCGGGCCATGCCAGCGCAGCCAGCGCGCCCGCCACCATCGCCGGCATCGCCCTGAGCTGCATGCCCGTCGTCAACGCGCCGCCAACAAGCGCGCCCTTCAACAATCCCCGTCCCATTCCCGCTCCATCGTTGTTGGCCGCTACCGGCCTTGCGGGAGTAAACGGATTCCGGGGCGGGATTGGGAACCCGCACACCACATGCGAATAAAAATAATTTTCAGGCAGGCGCCTGGACGCTCAGCGATCCAGGATCAGGTAGCCGCCGTCGGGCGCGCGCTTGACCTGCACCGGGAGCAGATCCGGCAAGGCTTCCAGGAATGCGGCGGGCGCATTGGTCGCGGCAAAGCCCGAGACCGGCAGGGACTTCAGGCCCGGGCTGGCCAGCGCCACCGGCTTGCCCAGGTACTGCGCGACTTCCTGGACCACTTCGCCCAGCGGCGTGCGCCGGTACACCAGACGGCCATTGCGCCACCCGCCCACGCCGTCCGGCACCGCCGCCACTGCCTGATAGGTGGCGTTTCGCGCATCCACGGTCACGCCTTGTTCGGCGTTCAGCGACAATTCCGGCGTGGCCTTGTCGCGATCGGGCTGCACACGCACACGGCCGTGCGACACCTTGACGACGACCTGATCCGGGGTGTTGCGCACATTGAAGGCCGTGCCCACCACGGTGATCCGGCTTTGCCGTGCATCGACGGTGAACGGACGGCTGGTATCCGGCGCCACGTCAAAGAACCCTTCGCCCTGGTTCAGCACCAGCTCGCGGCGCCGCGGGTAGTAGCGGACCTCCAGCGTGCTGCCGAAATTCAGCGCGACATGGGAGCCGTCGGGCAGGTCCAGCTGACGCACCTCTCCCGCCGCCGTGTTCACGTTCAACACATAACCGGGCGTGTTGTCCCAGCGATACCAACCGTAGCCGCCGCCCACGACCAGCGCCGCACAGGCGGCGGCGAAGGTCTTCGAAAAGACGGGTTGCCCCAGCAGCGCGCCCCAGAAACGCGGCTGGGTGGAGGCCTTCCACGAGGCGCGTCGCGGCAAGCGCGGGGATGGACGGCTGGCCGCCTGCGCGTCGCGGGCCAAGACGGGGCGAGGCGCCTGCGACAGGTCATCCCAGGTTCGCGATACCCGCGAATAGGCCTGCCGATGCGCGGGCTGGGCGGCCAGCCAGGCATGCAATTCCTGCTCATCAGCGTCCGACCAGCTGGCGTCCTGGCGACGCACCAGCCATTCAGCCGCCGCTTCGTGCAAGGCGAGCGTGTCCGGCGAGGCAGAGGAAGACGGTTCGGTCATGACTAGGCGGAGTCGCTATTGTTGTTCTTGTCCAGGCCGGCGTCATCGCCAGCGGGCCGATGCAATTGCTGCATCTGGGCAACCGTAGCATAGTGCACGCGGACCTCGCAGTAAGCGATTGCCCGCGCCAGATGCTTGACCACCATGCGCCGCGATATCTGCATGCGGGCGGCGACTTCGTCCTGTGTCAATCCATCGAAACGGCTCAGCACAAAGGCTTCGCGCTGGCGTTCGGGGAGTTCCTGCAAGGCCTCGCCCAGGCGCGCCAACCGTTGCTGATGCGCGGCAGCGCGCATGGGACATGAAGCATCGCCCGCCGCCAGGGCCCGCACGCCCTCTTCCGCTTCATCGAGCGACACGGTCTGCAGGCGCCGCCCCGCCTTGCGCTCGCGGAATTCGTCCGCCACGCCGTTCAATACCGTCCTGCGCAGGTATGCGCCCTGCTCATCGGAAGAATCCAGCGCGGGATTGGCCGCCACCCATTTGACGACGCCATCGTGCAGCGCGTCCTCGGCGCTGCCGATGCTGCCCTTGAAGCGGGCCAGGCCGCGCATGAGCGGCAAGCGCCAGCGCGCATAGGCTTTGGCGATCGCGCTGGAATTTCCGTTCTGGTCGTCGGCGGATGCGGGCGTCGTGTCGGACGCCAGCAAAGGGTTGCGGCTCATGCGGCGCGGGTCGGTTGAAAGTGGCCGGATTGTACTGAGATTTATTCTCAGTCGCAATGCAGCGCACCCCCAGCCCGTTCACCGGTCAACCCTCGCGCCTCACGGCGCCACTTGATACCCGCGCTGCTGCATGCAATTGCTATATGTAGAGGCCGCTGCCGCATTCTGTTGCGACGCTTCGGCGCGATCCTGGCGGCGGTCCTGGCGTTGCCGCGAACCGCCCACGACCATCCCCGCCGCCGCCGCGTCTTTCGCCTGGTTCTGCCGGTACTGCTGCTTGGCATCGTCGCTCATCCGGTCATAGACCTCCTCGTGCTGATTGCCGCGCACGCTGGCTGCCGCCGCACCCGCAGCCGCGCCCGCAGCGGCGCCACGGACCCGTCCGCCGGATTTAGGATCGTTCGTGCTGGTGCTGGCGCCGCTGCCTGCCAGAGCCTGGCATGCGCTGATGTCCTGCTGGGTGGTTTGGGGCGATTGCCCTTTGAGCGGGGTTACCGTCTGTGCGGTGGCGCACAGGCAGAACAAGGAAAGAAGCGTCGCGGTACAGGGGTGTATGGACTTTTTCATGAAAAACTCCATTGAAGACAAGAAACCCACCACCTTCGAGTTTAGCGCCGCACATCGAAGCCAGCCCAGGAACTGCGCAGCGAAATCCTATGCCAAATGCCTGATTAACGCTGAAACCGCTTGATTGATGAACGGATTTGGCATTCCGGCAAGCTGGAACAATGCGGGGCGCGACCTGGAGCGGATTGGAATATTGAAGCAGGCAGCCTTGCTGCACGTAAGCACTTCAGTAGTGTGAGCAATAGATCAAGCGCAGCTTCGCCGCTCCTTTTGGCCATCCATTTCCAGGCACCCACGGACCGTGACAAGCAACAATCTACGAGAGATTATTCATTCGCTACGCGAACGGCTGACCACCGGCAGACTCGGCGCCGGCATCGTCAGTTCGATGACTGGCAAGCTTGCCGCTGCCGGATACGAATACGACGTGGCCCGGTTTCCCGCGCTTCCTTCCAACCACGCCTGGCCCACCGATTTGCAGGACGCTCCGCAATCCCTGGCTGAGGCCCTGCTGTGGAAAATGGGCAAGTGGGAAGTCTATAGATCGTTCGTCGGATATGTCGCCGATGCCAACAGCGCGCCAAAGACCACCGACGTTGTTTTCTACGCGTTCGCAAAGCATCTTGCGAATTCATCCCGGCCCATCTACGACCAGCACGCCCTGCGCGCGCTCTGGGCCATCGACAGCAGCATGACCCATGGCCAGATCGGACTATGCCGCAGCCTCCTGGCCACTAGGGATGGAAAATGGAAAACCTCGGCCAGCGGCGCAAGCACGTCCGAGGGATATCAACTCTATCTTGATCGCGTGGAGCGGATCCGCGATGAGAGCCTGACTCTGGATGCGCTCGACAAATTGCTGATGCCGCTGGGGCAGGCCCTGAAGCAACACACCGCAGACCGGGCCGACAAAGAGCGCACCACGCACATCACCGAGTTCAACCGGCTCGCCGGTCTTGCAGAGTGACGCCACGCGCCGCCGCATGACATGCCTGGACGCCCCACGGCCTCCAGGCCCCGGGGCTTAATTCGCCTTCTCGTCCTCGCCCTTGTAACCGCTGATATAAGCCCGCCCCGAGCAGCGCACGAAGGCCACGCAGGTCAGGCCGCCACTCTTGGCGTCGCAGATGGCGCGCGCTTCGTTGCGCGCGGCCACGGGGTCGGGATTCTTCGCGGTAAAGCTGGTGCCGCGGCCCTTGCTGCCCTTGCCCCAGGCCATGCCGACGCAGGTGTCGGTATAGGTGAGCACCGTGCGGCAGCCCACGCAGTCTTCCCACTTGAGCAAGGCGTCGACCGCTTCCTTCTCGCTCGGATAGCCATCGGCATAGGTCAGCTGGCCCGAGTCCTTCTCGGCCACGGAGCCCCAATAGCCGCGCGAATCCAGCTTGGCCGACAGGGCTTCGAGCTGGGCGGGCGTGGCGGTGTCGGGCGCCTTCAGGTCGGCTTCGCTGTAGCCCGGGCCGACGCACAGGGGCATGACGGCAAGCTTGCACTTGCCGTCGGCGCTGTCGTTGGTGCAGGTGCGGATGGCCTTCTTCGCGGCGACCTCCGACGACACGCTGGCGCCCCAGAACAGGTCGCCGCGCGAATTGCGCGAGAACGCCACGCAGCTGTCGGAGAATGAGGTGACGCTCTTGCAGCCCTTGCGCCCGGCCTTGTTGCACTTGGCCAGCGCGGCGTCCTGCGCTTCCTTGGTGGAGGTTTCGGGCATGACCCAATACAGCTTGGCGTGCGCTTCGTCGGTGGCCACGGCGCCGTACAGCGTGTCGGCGTGCGCCGCTGGGGCAGCCAAGCCCAGCGCCAGCGCGCCTGCGCCGGCCAATGCGGCCACGGTGGAACGGAACTGAACGAGCAATCGCGCGAGCATCATGGGTGTGCAATATCCAGTGGTTGTGGCGCCGTGCGCCTCGCGATCTGCCATCGCCAAGGCGCCCCCGGGGCGCAGAAACGCGCGGATCGTAGCACGTTACAGTTTGTCTTCCTCTCCCCGCTTTCTCACGTTTCCAGGTATTACGTAACCAATTTTTCAGCGGGAGAAAGCCGATGCGCCACTATTTTTTCGTTAACATTCTGCCCTCGCAGCGCAGCGTCAGACGACCGCCTGCAGGTGTACGCCGCACTGCCCAGTGCTCGGGCGCCGCGATACGACTAGTCACGAAACGAAACTAAAACAAGACAAAATCTTGCGGCCGCTGAATTATGTTCCGGCACGCCGGATCTTTGAGGGAGCTAGGGCTCAGCATGAATAAATCGCGACTCCGTTCGACCTGGTTGCTGGGCCGCGCCCTGCCGGCGGCCCTGGTCCTTGCCGCCTTGGCCGGCTGCGCGCCGATGCCCACGGGCGGCAGTTCCACGCTGCCCTCGCTGACCAACATCTTTTCGTCCGGGCTGTCGTTCTCGCCCAGCGTGAACGTGGCCAAGAACATGAAGGGCCGTCCGGTCGGCGACGCCATCACGGCGCTGGGCGAACCGTCGAAGAAGCGCGGCGTGGGCAACACGATGGAGCTCATCTGGTCGGACTACCAGACCGCGCCCTACACCGAATGGGTCTCGACCGGCACCTCCCAGCAGGTGGTGGGCATGATCCCGGCCACCTCGACCAGCGCCGCGACCCCCGTCTTCCAGAACACCAACCACGGCTATTACAACAACCGCACCAAGGTCTACGAATGCACCGTGGTGATGCGCATGCAGAACAGCGTCATCATCGACAGCCAGGTGGACGGCAATGTCTGCCCCGAATTCATCGCCGCGCTGCGCAAGTGGGCGGGCGAGCGTGAAGCCAACAACTACCGCAGCAATTAAGGCAGCGCCCCCTCTTGTCGAACAAACTCGGAGCCCGCCATTTCCTCGCGGCGACGGCTGACGCCATGCGCCAGCAGGGCCGCGCCATGCTGGCCGCGGCCCCCTGGTCGCTGGCGCTATTCATCCTGTCGCTGCCTTTCGCCTTGCTGATCACCAACCTGTTTCCGTACGGGAATGGGCTGTTCATGGCGCTGGCGCTGATCAACCTGATTGCGTTGGCGCGCATGACCTGCGCCTGGCATCGCGTCGTCCAGCCGGCGGACTTGACGGACGTCGGCGCCACCCGCGGCAGCGCGGCGCAGGCCCGTCATCTGGCGTTGCTCTGCGCGCTCGTTATTGCAGGCACTGCGATGGCCCGCGCCACCGGGGACCTGCCCTATGTGATCTACATGGTGCTGGCGGGATCGAATGACGCCGTGTTCTGGAGCGTCTTGTGCGCCGCGCTGGCGCTGATCTGGGTGCCCACGCTGTACACGCTGGCAATGTATGGACTGAGCCTGCCGCGCGCGGCGGTAGCCGGCGAGTACCGTTTCCACGCCGCGCGCGCCGCCATGCCGTACAAGCCCTGGCCGCTGATGCTGGCGCTGCTCATGTTGATCGCGGCGGCCGGCCATGCCGGCTACATCCTGGGCATGCTCGCGTACGGCTACCCGGACGTTGGACTGGCGCGGGCAGCGATGAGCGCACTGCTCTGCGTCCCGCTCGTGTTTGTGGTGGCAACGATGTATGCGGTTGCCTATCGCGATTCCTGCGAACCGGCTGCGCGGACACTCTCCAGCCGTTCTTGAGCCCGAGTGCAGGCCGTCCAACGAGGCGTGAAGCACGTCTTTTGCTCCCATGCCCTAGTCCAGATCCGACGATCGCGGATACTCGATTTGGAGTATTGCCCGGCCACGCCAGAACTGCAAAAGTCGCTGACAGCGGTTCCCGGGCCACCGCGTCGTCGATCATGATGCCGCAGGCCCCTCCCCCAAGTACTTATGAGCACGAGGAATCAGGAGGTGTCGCCATGGACCCCAAGAGTTTTCATTTCCTGCTTCCAGCGGACAAGCGCCCGTCATTCAGCCCGCTGAACGAGGAGGTACACCCCGACTTCCCCTGGCTGACCGCGAATCGCGCTCGGTCGCGCGGAGCGGACGTCTTCGCGGTCATCGACACGATCGTGATCCACGCCACGGCGGGTTATGCCACGCAGCACGCCATTGACAACTGGAAAGTCAGAAAGGCGAGCGCCCACTGGATCGTCCCGGATGAAGACGAGCCGCAGCATGGCCACTTCGTCTGGTCCGTGGTCGCCGAAGCCAAGGCGGCATTCCATGTCGGGGACGTCAACTACGCGCCGCATCTGGGCCAGGGTCCGAACGTCAACAACCGCAGCCTGGGGATCGAGATCGTCAACACCCAGGATGTCCAGAATTACAAGGACCCCTATTCGGCTTGGCAAATCGAAGCGACGGCCCGGATCATCACCTATGCCTGGAGCAAGTATCCGAACCTGAAGCATGTCATTTCGCATGCCAAGCTGGACCCGAATCGCCGATCGGATCCCGGAATCAACTTTCCCTGGTCCAAGCTGGAGAATCTGGTGTTGTCCCATACTGCGGTAGCGCAACGGAACCCGCTTGTGTTTGCCGCCTATGCCGGCGCGCCGCGAGCCGATTATCCGGGGAACTGCTGCGGGCCCTGATCGCGAAGCCGCTCGAAGCTGACATTTCACTGACTTAAAAACGCGAATAGTTTTTATTCATATAGAATCCGGACTGTCCGTAACCCCATAGCCTGGCAGTCCCGATGTCCCTGCCCCTTTCCACGGGCCCTCATTTCCCACGCAAACGCCTGGTCCTGATCGCCGCCGCGCTGGTCATATTGGCTGCCCTGGCGCTCTGGTACGTCGGGTCCAAGGGCACACCCGCCGCGCGTCCGCCCGAGTATGGGCAGATCCCTGTCGCCGTCGCGATCGAGGCTGCCAGCGCCGGTCCGCTGCAGCGCGACCTGCATGCGCTTGGCACCATCACGCCCCTGGCGCAGGTGACCCTGCGCAGCCAGGTCGATGGCGAACTGCTGAAGCTGCATTTCACTGAAGGCCAGGCCGTGACGCGCGGCCAGTTGCTGGCGGAGATCGATGCGCGCCCCTATCTTGCGGCACTGGCCGCGGCCGAAGGCGAACTGGCGCGCACCCAGGCGCTGCTGGAGAACGCCGAGGCCGATCTGCAGCGCTACCGCAAGCTGGCGCGCCAGGAAGCGGTGTCGGGTCAGCAATTGGATACCGCCGAAGCCCAGGTGCGCGCCTATGCGGCCCAGCAGCTACGCAACCAGGCCCAGGTGGCCGATGCCCGGCGCCTGCTGGACCACACCCGTATCGTTGCGCCCCACGACGGCCGCATCGGGCTGCGCCGCATCGATGCCGGCAATCACGTGCGCGCGGCCGACGCCGACGGCCTGACCACGCTGGTCCAGACCCGGCCGATCTCGGCGCTCTTCAGCATTTCCGAAACGCGCCTGGACATCCTGCGCCAGGCCCAGGCGCGCGACGCCGCGCTGCGGGTCCAGGCCTGGGACGCGGACGACCGCCGTCTGCTGGCCGAAGGCACTTTGGAGGCGCTGGACAACCGCATCCAGGCCGCCAGCGGCACCGTCCGGCTACGCGCGCGCTTCGCCAACGCCGACGAATCGCTGTTTCCGAACCAGTTCGTGAACATCCGGCTGGCGGTGGTACAGCAGGACAACGTCATTTCCATTCCCACGGCCGCGGTGCAGTACGGCTCCGAGGGCGCCTTCGTGTTCGTGATCGGCGAGGACACGCGCGCCACGCGCCGCGTGCTGGAGCTGGGCCCGGCCAACGCTGGCCGCATCGTGGTGCAGGCCGGCCTGGCCGAAGGCGAACGCGTGGTGGTCGAAGGCGTGGACCGCCTGCACGACGGCCGCGACGTGCAAATTGTCGAATCGCAGAAATCATGAGCCTGTCGCGCCCCTTCATCCTGCGCCCCGTCGCCACGTCCTTCCTGATGATCGCCCTGCTGCTGTCGGGCATCCTGGCGTGGCGCATGTTGCCCGTGGCGGCGCTGCCGCAGGTGGATTACCCCATCATCCAGGTGACCACGCAGTACCCCGGCGCCAGTCCGAACGTGACGGCGCGCACCGTCACCGCGCCGCTGGAACGGCGCTTCGGGCAGATACCGGGCCTGAAGCAGATGTCCTCCACCAGCGGCAGCGGCATCTCTGTGATCACGCTGCAATTCGCGTTGGACGTGTCGCTGGGCGTGGCCGAGCAGGAAGTCCAGGCGGCCATCAGCGCCAGCGGCGCGCTGCTGCCTAATGACCTGCCGACGCCGCCCGTGTACCGCAAGGTCAACCCCGCCGACGTGCCTATCCTGACGCTGGCGGTAACGTCGGATTCCCTGCCCTTGCCCCAGGTCTACGACCTGGTCGACACCCGCATGACGCAGCGCCTGTCGCAGTTGTCCGGCGTGGGCATGGTCAGCCTGGCGGGCGGCCAGCGGCCGGCGGTGCGGGTGCAGGTCAATCCCATGGCGCTGGCCGCGCGCGGCCTGCAGCTGGCCGACGTGCAGGAAGCCATCAGCAAGGCCAATTCGAACCAGCCCAAGGGCAGCTTCGACGGGCCGGTGCGCTCGGTCATCATGGACGCCAACGACCAGCTGCAAAGCGCCGAGGAATACCGCGAGCTGATCGTGGCCTGGCGCAACGGCGCGCCGGTGCGGCTGGGCCAGGTCGCCACGGTCGAGGACGGCGCTGAAGACCGCTATCTGGCCGCCTGGGTCGACAAGCAGCCGGCCGTGCTGGTCAATATCCAGCGCCAGCCGGGCGCCAACGTCATCGCCGTGGCCGACCAGGTCAAGGCGCTGCTGCCGCAACTGACGGCCAGCCTGCCCGCCGCCGCGCAGGTCCGCGTGCTGACGGACCGCACCGAGAGCATCCGCGCATCGGTGCGCGGCGTGCAATGGGAACTGGCCTTCGCCGTGGGCCTGGTGGTGCTGGTGACGTTCCTGTTCCTGCGCAACCTGCCCGCCACGCTGATCCCCAGCCTGGCGGTCCCCTTGTCCCTGATCGGCACCTTCGGCTTCATGCATCTGGCGGGCTTCTCCACCAACAACCTGACGCTGATGGCCCTGACGATAGGCGCGGGCTTCGTGGTGGACGACGCCATCGTGATGCTGGAAAACATTGCGCGCTACCGCGAGCAAGGCCACAGCCCCATGTCGGCCGCGCTCAAGGGCGCCGGCCAGATCGGCTTCACGCTGGTGTCCCTGACGCTGTCGCTGATCGCCGTGCTGATTCCGCTGCTGTTCATGGAAGACGTGGTGGGCCGTCTGTTCCGCGAGTTCGCGGTGACGCTGGCGGTCGCCATCCTGATATCGCTGGCGGTGTCGCTGACGCTGACGCCGATGATGTGCGCGCGGCTGCTGCCCGCGCACGAAGCGACGCGCCCGGGGCTGCTGGACCGCATCCAGGCCGGCTACGCCCGTTGGCTGGACCTGACCTTGCGCCATCAACGGCTGACGCTGGCCGTGATGCTGGCGACGGTGGCGCTGACCGGGCTGCTGTACCTGGCCGTACCCAAGGGCTTCTTCCCGACCCAGGACGGCGGCACGCTGCAAGGGGTCACGCAATCGTCCCAGAGCACCTCGTTCGACGCCATGTCGCGGCGCCAGCAGGCGGTGGCCGAGACACTGCTGGCCGACCCCGACGTGGCCAGCCTGTCGTCCTTCATCGGCATCGACGGCATGAACACCACCTTGAATACCGGCCGCTTGCTGATCAACCTGAAACCCTGGTCGGACCGCAGCGCGCCGCTGGCGGACATCATGGCGCGGCTGGATGCGCGCGCGCGCGAGGTCCAGGGCATCTCGCTCTATCTGCAGCCGGTGCAGGAACTCAACATCGAGGACCGCGTGAGCCGCGGCCAGTACCAGTTCACGCTGACCTCCCCCGACAGCACGCTGTTGGCGCGCTGGACCCATGCCCTGACCGAACGCCTGGCGCAGTCGCCCGCGCTGGCCGACGTTTCCACCGACCTGCAAGGCGACGGCCGCCAGGCCTACCTGCAGGTCTCTCGCGACGCCGCCGCCCGCCTGGGCGTGACGATGGACGACGTGGCGCAGACCCTCTACAACGCCTTTGGGCAGCGCCAGGTGGCCACCCTGTTCACGCAGTCCAACCAGTACCGGGTCGTGCTGGAAGTGGACCGCAAGCTGGCGCTGAACCCGGACGCGCTGGAACGCATCCATCTGCAGACCGAGGACGGCCAGGCGATCCCGCTGTCGGCGCTGGCCACCGTCAGCGAACGCGCGGCGCCGCTGGCCGTGAACCACTTGTCGCAGTTCCCCGCGGTCAATCTGTCCTTCAACCTGCCCGCCGGCGGCTCCCTGGGAGAGGCCATCGCAGCGATCGAATCGGCGCGGCAGGAGATCGGCATGCCGGTCAGCGTGGAGCTGCGCTTGCAGGGGGCTGCCGCGGCGTTCCAGGCCTCGCTGTCGAACACGCTGTGGCTGATGCTGGCCGCGGTGGTCACCATGTACCTGGTGCTGGGCATGCTGTATGAAAGCGCCATCCACCCGGTGACCATCCTGTCCACCCTGCCCTCGGCCGCGGTGGGCGCCTTCCTGGCGCTGCTGCTTACCGGGCGTCCGCTGGACCTGATCGCCGTCATCGGCATCATCCTGCTGATCGGGCTGGTGAAGAAGAACGGCATCATGATGGTGGACTTTGCCCTGGAGGCAGAACGCTCGCGCGGCCTGGCGCCGCAGGCCGCCATCCGCGAAGCCGCGCTGCTGCGCCTGCGTCCCATTCTGATGACGACGCTGGCCGCGCTGTTCGGCGCGCTGCCGTTGATGCTGGCCACGGGCTCGGGCGCGGAACTGCGCCAACCGCTGGGCTGGGTCATGGTGGGCGGGCTGCTGGTCAGCCAGGTGCTGACCCTGTTCACCACGCCCGCCGTGTACCTGTTCTTCCACCGTCTGGGCCAGCGCCGCGGCGCCGCAGCCGCCAAACCCGGGGTTGAAGGCCCCGCGCCATGATCCGCGCCTTGCTGCACCGCCCGACCGCCTGCATCTTCCTGGCGATCGCGCTGACCCTGCTGGGCGCGGTCGCGTGGCGGCTGCTGCCGGTTGCGCCCCTGCCCCAGGTCGACTTTCCCACCATCGAGGTGCGCGCCGAACTGCCGGGCGCCAGTCCAGAAAGCATGGCCAGCACCGTGGCCGCGCCGCTGGAGCGCGCGCTGGGCAGCATCGCGGGCGTCAGCGCCATGACGTCCTCCAGCAACCAGGGCGCGACCCGCGTACAGCTGCAGTTCGACCTGGATCGCGACATCAACGAGGCCGCGCGCGACGTGCAGGCGGCCATCAACGCGGCCCGCGCCGAGTTGCCCGCCGGCATGCCGGGCAATCCCAGCTATCGCAAGGTCAACCCGTCCCAGGCGCCCATCATGGCGCTGGCGCTCAGTTCGCCCACCCGTCCCGCGGGCGAACTCTACGACCTGGGCTCGACCGTGCTGGCGCAGAAGATATCGCAGATCAACGGCGTGGGCGAAGTGACCATGGGCGGCAGCTCCCTGCCCGCGGTGCGCGTACAGGTCAATTCCAACGCCCTGGCCCACTATGGCGTGGCGCTGGATGAAGTGCGCCAGGCCATCGCCGACGCCGCGCCCATGCGGCCGCAAGGCCAGCTGGATTCCGCCAGCCGGCGCTGGGAAGTCGGTACGCCCGAACAACCCCGCGCCGCGGGGGACTACGAAAGCCTGATCGTGCGCCACCAGGACGGCGCCGTGATCCGGCTGTCGCAGATCGCACGCGTCAGCGATTCCGTCGAAAACCGCTACAGCAGCGGCTTTCACAACCGCAACCCGGCCGTGGTCCTGACAATCAGCCGCCAGCCCGGTTCGAACATCATCGAAACCATAGGCGCCATCAACCAGGCCCTGCCCGGCCTGCGCGCGCTGATGCCGGCCGACGTGGACCTGACCGTGGCGCTGGACCGCTCGCCTGGCATCAACGCCACCTTGCGCGAAGCGCACATCACGCTGGGGCTGGCCACCGCTCTGGTGATCCTGGTGGTGTGGGCGTTCCTGGGCAATGCACGGGCCGCGGCCATTCCCAGCGTGGCGATTCCGGTGTGCCTGATCGCCACCTTCGCCGTCATGTACCTGTGGGGTTTTTCGCTGAACAATCTGTCGCTGATGGCGCTGATCGTCGCGGCCGGCCTGGTGGTGGACGATGCCATCGTGGTGCTGGAGAACATCTCGCGCCATATCGAGCGCGGCCTCTCGCCGCGCAAGGCCGCGCTGCGCGGCGTGCGCGAAGTAGGCTTCACGCTGGTGGCCATGACCGTGGCGCTGAGCGTGGTTTTCGTATCCATCCTGTTCATGGGCGGCCTGGTCGAGCGGCTGTTCCGCGAGTTCTCCATCACCCTGGTCGCCGCCACCGTCATCTCGCTGGTGGTCTCGGTCGCCATCATCCCCAGCCTGTGCGCCCGCTGGCTCAGGCCCGCCGTTCCCGCCGCGCACACGGCGAACGCGCGTCCATCGCGCATGCAGGCGATCTTCGAACGCCTGCATGCCTGGTATGGCAACACCCTGTGGCGAGTGCTGGGCCATGCCCGCCTGACGCTATTGCTGCTGGCCGGCGTGGTGGGGCTGAATGTCTACCTGTACGTGCAGGCGCCAAAGGGCTTCCTGCCGGTGCAGGACACCGGCCAGTTGGTGGGCTTCGTGCGCGGCGACGACGGCTTCTCGTTCCAGGTCATGCAGCCCAAGATCGACCAGTACCGCCAACTGGTGCTGAAGCATCCGGCGGTGCAGGACGTCATCGGCTACAACGGCGGCAGCCTGGGCATCAGCAATTCCCTGTTCCTGATCCGCCTGAAGCCCGCCGCCGAACGCCAGGAATCGTCGACCGAGGTCATCAACTGGCTGCGCACCAATGCGCCGGCAGTGCCGGGCGGCATGTTCTTCCTGAACGTGGACCAGGACCTGCGCATGCCCGGCGGGTTCGGTAATTCGGGCGACCATGAACTGGCCATCATGGCCAGCGACGTGCCGGCGCTGCGGCAATGGTCGCGCAAGATCTCCAAGGCCATGCAGGAGATCCCCGAACTGCGCGACGTCGACGCGGAAGGCGACGGCGCCACCCAGCAGGTCGTGATCGACATAGACCGCGCCGCCGCGCAGCGCCTGGGCGTGGACATGGGCACCATCAGCAGCGTGCTCAGCAACTCGTTCAGCCAGCGCCAGGTCGCCACGCTGTACGACGCCATGAACCAGTACCGCGTGGTGCTGGAGCTGGACCCGCGCTACACCGAGGACCCCGAGGTGCTGGAGCAGGTGCAGGTGGTCGCCGCCGACGGCACGCGCGTGCCGCTGACGGCCTTCGCCACCTATGACTACGGCCTGGTGAACGACCGCGTGTTCCATGATGGCCTGTTCGCCGCCGTGGGCGTGGGCTTTTCACTGGCCGAGGGCGTATCGCTGCAACAGGCCCTGGCCGCCATCGACAAGACCATGGCCGAGCTGATGGTGCCCTCGTACATCCAGACCCGCCTGGGCGGCGATGCGCGCAACTTCCAGCAAAGCCTTCAGGACCAGCCCTGGCTGATCCTGGCGGTGCTGGTCGCGATCTACCTGGTGCTGGGCATCCTGTACGAAAGCCCGCTGCATCCGCTCACCATCCTGTCGACCTTGCCGTCCGCCGGCGTGGGCGCGCTGCTGGCGCTGCGCCTGGCCGGCATCGAATTCACGCTGATCGCGCTCTTGGGACTGTTCCTGCTGGTGGGCATCGTCATGAAGAACGCCATCCTGATGATCGACTTCGCGCTCAGCCTGGAACGGCGCGAAGGGCTCACGCCGGAACAGGCCATCCACCGCGCCGCCATGCTGCGGCTGCGGCCCATCGTCATGACCAACCTGGCGGGGCTGCTGGGCGCCCTGCCCCTGGTGCTGGGTATGGGCGAAGGCTCCGAGCTGCGCCGCCCGCTGGGCATCGCCATCGTCGGCGGGCTGATGATCAGCCAGTTCTTGACGCTGTACACCACGCCGATCGTGTATCTGGCGCTGGAGAGGCTGCGGTTGAAGTGGAAGGCTGGCCGGCTGCGTCCTGGCCCCGAGGCCTGAAGCAGGGGCCAGCCTGCAGGGTCAGTCCGGGAGTATTCCCGCCGCCTTGATGACCTGCGCCCATTTGCGCTGCTCAGCCCGCTGGAAGTCCGCCAGTTCGCCCGGCGTGCCGCCTGCCGGAATCGCGCCCAGTTCAGCCAGGCGCTGCTTCACCGCCGCGTCGCCCAGGGCCTGGTTGATGGCCAGGGACAACTTTTGCTGCACCGCCTGCGGCGTGCCTGCCGGCGCATACATCGCAAACCAGGACGAGGCTTCGAAATCCGGCGCGCCCAAGGCCTCGGCCATGGTTGGCACTTCTGGATAGTCCGGCAGCCGCTGCGCTGTCGTGACAGCCAGCATGCGCAGTTTGCCGGCCTTCACGAAAGGCGTGCTGGTCAGCAGTGTATCGAACATGACCTGGACCTGACCCGCCACCAGATCGGTCACTGCCGGGCTTGAGCCCTTGTAGGGAATGTGGGTCATGGAGGTGCCGGTCTTGTACTTGAAATACTCCGGCACCAGATGGGAAGAGCCGCCATTCCCCGCCGAGCCGTAGTTCACGCGATCTGGGTGGGCTTTCAGGTAGTCCACGAGCTCGCCCACGGTCTGCGCCGGCATCTGTTGCGGGTTGATAACGACTGCGATGGGCACCGTAAGGACCAGCGCCAGGGGCGTGAAGTCCTTGTTCGCATCGTAGGGAATGCCGGGATAGAGCCCCGGATTGATCGCCATGGTGCCGATGCTGGCCATCATCAGCGTGTATCCGTCCGGCTTGCTGCGGGCGACGTCGCCTGCGCCGATGAAGCCATGCGCGCCGGCCTTGTTCTCGATGACGAAAGGCGTGCCCAAGCGGTCGGAGAGCGCCTTGCCGACCACGCGCGCGGCGATATCGGTCGGACCGCCTGCGGGAAACGGTACGACCAGACGGATGGAACGTTCGGGCCATTGCGACCCGCTACTGCCCAGCGCGGGCTGTGCCACGACAGCGCAGGCAAGCGCGGCAATTCCTAAAAGATGCTTCACGGATTTGTCTCCTGGTATGGTCTGCGGCGCGCGTCAGGCGGCGGTCTGGATGCCGGCTTCGCGTATCAGGCGCGCCCACTTCTTCTGTTCTTCCTGGATGTAGCGCTGCGCGGCCTCCGGAGATCCGCCCATGGCCGTACTGCCCTCAGCGGTGAACATGGCAACTGTGGCCGGATCCGCCAGCACCTTCTCCACTACCGCATTGACGGCCCGGACCACCTCGGGCGGGGTGCCGGCCGGCGCGACCAGCGCCTTCCAGTCCAGCGCCTCGAAGCCCTCGTAGCCGGACTCGGCCACGGTGGGCACATCGGGCAGGATCTCCAGCCGCGCGCGCGAGCTGACGGCCAACGGCCGCAGCACCTTGCCCTTGAGCATTTCCTGCGCGGCCTGCGGCGTGGCGAACATGTAGTCGGTATTGCCGCCCAACAAGTCGTTGAGCGCAGGCGCCGCGCCGCGATAAGGCACGTTAAGCACTTGGAACTTGCCCTGATAGGCGAGCAGTTCGCCCGCCAGATGGCCCACCGTGCCGGAACCCGCCAGCGCCTGCTTGATGGCGCCAGGCTCGGCCCGCGCGTCCTTGATCAAGTCGGCCAAGGTTTGCCAACGTGCGTTGGCCTTGACCACCAGCACGACCGGCAGCGATGCGATCAGGGAGACCGCCGCGAAGTCCTTTTCCGCGTCGAAGGGAATCTGCGGCATCAGGGCGGGATTGATGGCCAGGTTGGCGGTCTGGCCCAGGCCCAGCATGTAGCCGTCCGGCTTGGCCTTGGCGACGAAATCCATGCCGATGTTGCCGCCCGCCCCGGGACGGTTCTCCACCACCACCGACCAGCCGGCCAGCGCAGTGACCTTGGCCGCGATGGCGCGCGCCACTGAATCCGTGCCGCCGCCCGGCGTATAGGGAACGATAAGGCGCACAGGCCGCCCGTTCGGATAGGCGGCTGCGGTCTGGGCGCGCAGCGGCAAGGCCGCAGCGCACATCGCCGCGCCCAGGAAAGCGCGGCGGGATAGCGTGATCATGGTTAGTCTCCTTGTGTGATTTGCCTTGCTTTCAAGGCTGCGATTTCGTCGTCGCGATAGCCGACGCCGCGCAGCAGGGCGTCGGTGTGTTCGCCCACCGCAGGCGGCTGCAGGCGTATTCCGGGCTGGGCGCCGCCCAGCGTGAAAGGCGCGAGCGGCGCCAGGGACTCGCGCCCGTCCTCCAGGGTGATGGGCGCGAGGCCGCCGGTAGCCGCCAGATGCGGATCGTCGAACAGTTGCTCAGGCCGCGTGATCGGCGCGAAGGGCAACCCTTCATGCTCGAACACCGCCGCCAACTCGGCCGCGCTGCGGTCCGCCAAGTGCGAGCGCAGCTGCGGCATCAGCCAGTCGCGCGCCTGCACGCGGTCGTTGTTGCTGGCCAGGCGCGGATCGGCCAGCAGCTCGGCCAAGCCGAAGGCGCGACAGAAGGTGCCCCATTGCTTGTCGCTGACCACGGCCAGGAAGATCTGTTCGCCGCCCTTGACGGTGAACACGTCATAGATGGCCCAGGCCGAGATGCGGCCGGGCATGGGCGCGGCAGCGCGTCCGGTGACGGCGTACTGCATCATGTGCTGCCCCACCAGGAAGACGTTGTTCTCGAACAGCGAGGCCTGCACTTCCGTGCCCTCTCCCGTCTGCTCGCGCTGCGCCAGGGCCGCCATGGCGCCGATGGCGCCGAACATGCCGCCCATGATGTCGTTGACGCTGGCGCCCGCACGCAGCGGATCGCCGGGACGCCCCGTCATATAGGCCAGACCGCCCATCATCTGCACGACTTCATCCAGCGCCGTCCGGTGTTCGTAGGGTCCGGGCAGGAAGCCCTTGTGGCTCACGTAGATCAGGCGGGGATTGCGTTGCTTGAGCGTGGCGTAGTCCAGGCCCAGCTTCTGCATGACGCCGGCCTTGAAGTTCTCGCTCACGATGTCGGCGGAATCAATCAGGCGCAACGCGGCCTCTATGCCCTCGGGCTGCTTCAGGTCCAGGGCGATGCTCTTCTTGTTGCGGTTGAACATGGGGAAGAAGCCCGCGCCCGACCCGAGCAGGCGGCGCGTGTTGTCGCCGCCTATCGGCTCAACCTTGATGACTTCGGCGCCAAGGTCCGCCAGCAGCATGCCGCAGGTCGGGCCCATCACCATGTGAGTGAATTCGACGACGCGGATGTTTTCGTACGGAAGGCGCGGATGGGCGTGGCTGGACATGGGTGTGGATCTTCTGCAAGTAAGGGCCATTACGGCAAAGGCCGGCCTGGCCGCGTGTATCTAGGTCGTAGGCCTGCGGGAATGGCCGATCAGGCCCGCTGGACGAATCCCTTGGGCAAGCCGGCGTCGGGGGTCATGCCATACAACGGCTCGCCGGGCAGGCCGGCCGCCAGCGGCGCGCGTGCGGCAAGGATTCCATCCAGGTCGATGCCGGTGCGCACGCCCATGGCCTCGAACATGAAGACCAGGTCTTCGGTGACGACGTTGCCGGACGCGCCCGGCGCATAGGGGCATCCGCCCAGGCCGCCCAGCGAACTGTCGAAGGTGCGCACGCCTTCCTCCCAGGCAGCCAGGCAGTTGGCCAGGCCCAGGCCACGCGTGTTGTGCATGTGGGCGGCGCCCGCCTTCTCGCCGATTTCCGCGCGCAGACGGTGGAACAGCCGCCGCACTTGCGCGGGATTGGCATAGCCGACGGTGTCCGACAGCCCCGATTCGTCGGCGCCCGCAGCCACGCATAGCGCCGCCAGGCGGATGACCTCGTCTTCGGGCACCACGCCCTGCAAGGTGCAGCCGAAGGCCGTTGAAATGCCGGCCTCCAGCTTCACCGCGGGAGCCAGCTCGTCGCGCAGCCGCGCGATCGCCCGGACCTCCTCCACCATTTCCTCGGGCGTCTTGCGCACATTGGCCAGCGAATGCTCGCGGCTGGCGGAGACCGGCATCGTCAGCTTGTGGACGCCGGCCCGCAGCGCCGCCTCGGCGCCGCGCAGGTTGGGCACCAGCGCCATGACGGTAAGCGCCGGATGGCGCGCCGCATGCCGCACCACCTCGGCAGCATCAGCCATCTGCGGCAGCAGGCGCGCCGGCACGAAGGAAGCCACTTCGATTTCGCGCACGCCAGCCGCGACCAGCGCGTCGATCCAGCGCAGCTTGTCGGCGGTGGGCATGGTCGCCTTGACGGACTGCAAGCCATCGCGCGGGCCAACCTCGCTGATCAGGACGTCGGGTTTGCGGTCGTTGGGCTGGGCCATGTTTGAAATCTCCAATAATTCTATCTAATAGAACGCTGTTTCTTTAGATAGAATTATTGAATTCACCGACCGTAGCTGTCAAGCGCCGGGGCGTACAGGAAAACCACGAGCGGGGCATTAGGCAGCGCCTACAATGCCGTCATTCGTTCTAAAGGATGGAATATGGTCCCGCCCCGGAATCAACCCCACGGAGCCGCGCATGCCGCGTAAAGCCGCCACGGAATCACTGGCCGATACCGATGCCGCCCAAGGCGGCGTGGCTGCGGTAGACCGCGCGCTCAGCCTGATGTCGGTTTATGCGCCGGGGGACAAGGCCCTGTCGCTGGGCGAACTGGCCGAGCGCACGCGCCTGTACAAGAGCACGGTCCTGCGGCTGTTGGCGTCGCTGGAACATGCCGGGTGGATCCAACGCCTGGACGACGGCCGTTATGCCTTGGGCGGGGAGATCGCGCGCCTGCACGGCATCTACGCCTCTTCGTTTTCGCTGGAACACGTAGTCCTGCCCGTGCTGCGCGACCTGGTCGCGGCGACAGGCGAAAGCGCGGCCTACCACGTGCGCCAGGGCGACGCGCGCCTGTGTCTGTACCGCGTGGATTCACCGCACCCGGTGCGCGACCACATCCGCGCAGGCGATCTGCTGCCGCTGGATCGCGGCAGTGGCGGACGCGTATTGACGGCCTATGACCCGGTGCTGGGCCACGCGCCGGGGCCTGAGCAGGAGCTGTACGCCCGCATCCGCACCGACGGCTATTTCGCCGCCATCGGTGACCGCCTGGCGGAAGTGGCGGGCATATCCGCGCCCGTCTTTCTGCTCGATGGCGAGATCGCCGCGGCGGTGACGCTGACCGCGCCCGTCCACCGTTATGTCGCCGCCCATCTGGCGTCGGTACAGGAGGCGGCGCGACGTCTGACGGGGAAAGTCGGTTAGCAGACCCGGGCACGGCGGGCATTGCTGCAGCCAGGCGGTACAAGAGAACCCATGCTTGCGTACGACGGGCAAGGCCGAAGCGGATAAACAATGCACTTCCGCCACCGCTGGAGTCCCCCGAGACTGGGTCCTTGAGTCGCCGGCGCCCGGACTGCGGGATTCCGATGCTCGCCCCGATGGGGCTGCGCTTCGGATCCCTCCGCCCGGACACCGGCTCACGGCATCTGCCCATGAACGGGACCCAAAGCCAGTGCATCAGGCGACTGCCAGCCGAGGACCCCGGAGCCATCCGAAGCGCAGCCCCACCGGGGCGAGCATCGGAATGGCGCAGGGCAGGCTCGGCGGCTAAAGAACTCCGGCATCCGCAAGCTCGAAGCCCTAGCGTTTCAGTTTTGTGAGACAGGGTTCTTGAGTCGCCGGCGCCCAGACTGCGGGATTCCGATGCTCGCCCCGGTGGGGCTGCGCTTCGGATCCCTCCGTCCGGCCACCGGCTCACGGCATCTGCCCATGAACGGGATCCAAAGCCAATGCATCAGGCGACTGCCAGCCGAGGACCCCGGAGCCATCCGAAGCGCAGCCCCACCGGGGCGAGCATCGGAATGGCGCAGGGCAGCCTCGGCGGCTAAAGAACTCCGGCATCCGCAAGCTCGAAGCCCTAGCGCTTCAGTTTTGTAAGACAGGGTTCTTGAGTCGCCGGCGCCCAGACTGCGGGATTCCGATGCTCGCCCCGGTGGGGCTGCGCTTCGGATCCCTCCGTCCGGCCACCGGCTCACGGTATCTGCCCATGAACGACCAGCGCATTGGAAATCAGGGCTGCTGCCCGCCAGGCAGCACCAGCTTTTCCAGGTAGTCCAGGTCCTCGCGCACCAGCCGCAAGGACTCGCTCACGTCCGGCGACCTGGGGCGCCGCGACGCGTCGCGCAGCAATGATTGCACCGCCATATCGGCCATGATGGCCGCGACTTCGGCGCGGCTCAGCCGGCCATCCGGCTTGTACCACCACGCAGACCAGTTGCACATGCCGATGAGACTGAAGGCGGCGACGTGCGGATCGACCATGCGGAACTGGCCGTCGCGGATGCCGTTTTCGATGACGCGGCTGAAGTTCTCCAGCACGTTGCGGCGCGACGCCTGCACGGCGGCGCGCTGCTTGGGCGTCATGTCGGCCTCGGTACGGTCGGCCACGCGGAATTCCGCAGTGCGCGACAGGATCAGGTCGGCATGCCGCGTGACCAGCGCGCGCAGCGCCTCGACCGGATCCAGGTCCTCGCGGGTGGCGGTCTCGCCGGCCATTTTCTTGGCCGCGCTCAGCACGTCCTCGGTCAGCGAACGCAGGATCTCGTCCTTGCTCTTGAAGTAGTAGTAGACGGCGGTGCGGCTCAGTCCCAGGGATTCGGCAATGTCCTGGATGCTGGTGCCGCCGCTGCCGCGCTTGATGAATAGCGTCGCCGCGGCGTCGAGTATGGCGGTGCGCAGCGCTTCGCCCTTCAGCGCTCCCTTGGTGCTTGCGTCGTTCACGTTGCGATGTTCCTCGAATGGACCGTCCGGGACGGCCCCGTCCCGAAATTATGGCATGCGCGTTTACGTCTCCAAGCCGCGCCGGCCGGCGTTTTCCCGTGAGTGAGTCCCCAATTTTTGACGCCACTGTCAGTTTTTTAAATTTAATTGACACTAAAGTCAAATATTCGTCTAATACGTCAAACCGAGGTCCCAGGACCATCGCCACAGGAGACGAATGTGACTACCGCCGCCCCCTCCAGCCAGATCACCGCAGGCTTTCTCAACACCGATTGGAATCCGCGCGACCTGCCCGCCGGCGCCTCGACCCGCAACGTCGTGCTGCGCACCGCCGACGGCGCCGCCACTTCCGGATCGCTGTACCAGCCGGCCGGCCCCCGTCCCGACACCGTGGTCTGCGTGATGCATCCACGCGAGTTCATGGCCTGCCACTACCTGATCCCCGACATCGTCGGCGCCGGTCTTGCGGCGTGGTCGCAAGGGGCGCGCTCGGTCGGCAACGATCTCAGGCTGGAACACGAACAGGCGCTGCAGGACGTGGCCGCCGGCCTGCGCTTCCTGCGCGAACAGGGCTTCAAGAAAATCGTGCTGCTGGGCAATTCCGGCGGCGCCGGCCTGTACGCGTTCTATGCGCAGCAGGCCGGCCTGCCCGCTGGCGAGCGCGTCGCCCGCACCCCGGGCGGCAAGTCCAGCGGGCTGGATGAACTGGACATGCCCGAAGTACACGGCCTGGTGCTGGTGGGCCCGCACCCGGGCCAGGGCTCGCTGCTGCTGAACTGCATCGATCCGTCCGTCGCCGACGAGAACGACGCGCTGTCGGTAACGCCGGACCTGGATCCGCTGGCGCCCGAGAACGGTTATCGGCCCAAGGGCCAGGCGCGCTATGCGCCGGAGTTCGTCGCCCGCTACCGCCAGGCGCAGCGCGACCGCGTGGCGCGCCTGGACGCGCAGGCGCGGCAGATGATCGCCGACCGCCTCGCGGCCCGCGCCGACGTCAAGAGCGGCGCCGACGCCTCGGCCGAACGCCGGCGCCAGGCCGCGCACACGCCGGTGCTGGTGGTCTGGCGCACCGACGCCGACCTGCGTTGCCTGGACCTCAGCCTGGATCCTTCGGACCGCCACCCGGGCTCGCTCTGGGGCAAGGATCCGTACGCGTCGAACTACGGCGCCGTCGGCTTCGCCCGCTTCTGCACGCCCGAGAGCTGGCTGTCGACCTGGTCCGGCCTGTCTTCCAACGCCAGCATGGCGCGCACCGCCGGCGGCATCAGTCAGCCCACCCTGATCGTCGAATACACCGGCGACCAGGCCTGTTTCCCTTCCGACGTGCGCGCCATCCACGACGCCATCCCCGCGCCGGACAAGACCCACCTGCGCATCCGCGGCGACCATCACGGCCGCGCGCTGGTTGAAGGCGAAGAACCCGGGCGCTACGCGGCCGGCCGCGAACTGGCCGCCTGGCTGCGCCTACGTTTCCTGTAATCCGAATGCCGACGGAGCAAGTCATGACTGCAACTCCCAAGACCCCCGCCCCCCTGCGCCTGCACGGCGTGGACCACACGGCGCGGCCCACCTGGCGCCTGCGCGAAACCGTCGCCTTCTATCGCGACATCCTCGGCCTGCCGCTGGTGCATGTGATCTCGGCGCGCGGCTGGGGTCCCGCCACGCACCCGGACTTCCTGCATTTCTTCTTCGACAGCGGCCAGGGCAGCACCATCGCCTTCTTCTACTACCTGGGTTCCGACGAACCCGAGGCGCTGCGCGGACGCAGCCGCATGCGGCCGCTGCCGGAAGACCACGTGTTCGACGCCACGCATACCGCCTGGCTGGTGGAAAGCGAGGACGAGCTCAAGGCCTGGAAGCAGAAGTTGCAGGATGCCGGGCTGGAAGTCTCGGTCGAAACCCGCCATGAAGTGATCGAATCCATCTACGTACGCGATCCGAACGGCTATTTCATCGAATTCACGCGCAAGCTGCGGCCGCTGGGCGAAGTCGACTCGATCGACGCCGCCCTGACGCTGCAGGCGGCCATGCAGGCCGAAGCCGATGCGGAATCAACCGGCGGGCGCATCCAGCACATCGACGACGTCTGGGCGCGCAAGGCGGCGCTGCTGGAAGACCGGCTGGAGCTGGCGGATGGCCGCGTCGAACCGTCCGTGCGGATCTTCGTGCCGCGCGTCGAAGAGTTTTCATCCCTGGTCGAGGACGCCTCGGGTCGCGAAAACTGCACCGTGGTGCCGGGCGAGCATTTCGACTGCATCGTCTCCGACGGCCCGGTGGAATTCCAGCGCAAGGCCCTGGGACTCAAGCCCGCCGTCTGGTATGGCTTGTTCACCGGCGGCGTCAGCGGCACGATCGACGTACTGGACCGGGACCGCGTGCGGATCTCGGCCGCGCGGCACTGAGACACGGGCCTGGAGGAGACCATCATGCGAGATATACGCCACCCCATAGAGGGCGTGATCTACCACCACCCCGAGCGGGCGCGCCAGTACTTCGCCAGCGGCGCCTGGGAACCTTCGACCGTCGGCGCGGCGCTGCACGCCACCGCCCAGCGCTGCCCCGAGCGCACCGCGCTGATCATCGACGAAGGCAGCCTGAGCTTTCGCGAGCTGGACGAACAGACCGACCGGCTGGCCGCCGCGCTGCTGAAGCTGGGCCTCGCGCCCGCGGACCGCGCCATCTTCCAGATGGGCACCACGCTGGAAACGGCGCTGGCCCTGCTTGCCTGCTACAAGGCGGGGATCGTCCCCGTCTGTTCCCTGCCGCAGCACCGCGAACTGGAGATCGGCCAGTTGTCGCGCCAGACCCGCGCCCGCGGCTATTTCGTGCAGGCCGACTTCGGCAAGTTCGATCTGCCCGCCTTCGCCGCCGGCATGCTGGCCGCCAGCGACACGCTGGAGCACCTGGTCGTGGCGCGCGGCGACTCGCCGCATGGCGTGTCCCTGCACGCGCTGCTGGATGCGATGCCGCTGGCCGAGGCCCGCCTCATCCTCGCCGAGCAAGGCCCCGGCTGCGAAGACGTGCTGAGCTTCCAGCTGTCGGGCGGCACGACCGGCATGCCCAAGATCATCCCGCGCTTCCATGCCGAGTACCTGGGCCATTCACTGGCCTGCGCCCGGCGCTACAAGATGCAGGACGACGACCGCATCATCTGGGCCCTGCCCTTGCTGCACAACGCGGCCCAGGTCTATGTGCTGATTCCCGTCATCGCCATGGGCGTTTCCGCGGTGCTGATGCCGCGGGTCGACGTGCCACGCATGCTGGAACTGATCGAGCGCCACCGCGTCACCCGCGCCATGTCCATCGGGCCGATAGCGCCGCAGATCATGGCCTTCGCCGACCTGGCGAACTACGACCTGTCGTCCCTGCGCCTGTTCATCACCATGAGCGCCGCGGACCGGCTTGAAGCGCACCTGAACGTGCCCTGCTCCAACCTGTTCGGCATCACGGAAGGATTGCTGCTGGGCTCGCCCGCCGACGCGTCCGAGTACGAACGGCACCATACGCAAGGCCGCTCGGGCTGTCCCGAGGACGACATCCGCCTGCTCGCGCCCGGCACCGAGGAACCAGTGGCCGAAGGCCAGATGGGCGAACTCTGCTTCCGCGGCCCCGCCACGCTGCCCGGGTTCTTCGACGCTCCCGCGGCCAACGCCTCCGCGTACACCTCGGACGGCTATTACCGCACCGGAGACATGATGACGGCGCGCGTGGTCGATGGTGCAACCTGCTACGCCTTCGAAGGCCGCCTGCGCGACAACATCAACCGCGGCGGCGAGAAGATCGGCTGCGAGGAAGTCGAGGCGCTGGTGGGCGCGCATCCGGCCATTTCCGAAGCGCGCCTGGTGGCCATGCCCGACCCCTTCTATGGCGAAAAAGGCTGCATCTTCATCATCGTCCGGCCCGGCCACACGGCGCCCGGCCTGACGGAGCTGGCGGACTTCCTCACCGGCCAGGGGCTCGCCAAATACAAGTGTCCGGAACGCATCGAGCAGATCGAAGCCTTCCCCGTCACCAAGGTCGGCAAGCTCGACAAGGCGGCCCTGCGCCATAGCGTCGCGGAAATGCTCAACCAGGAAGCCGCCAAGGCCCGGGAGAACGGCAATGACCAGCACTGAATACGTCCTGAGCGAAACGCCTTTCATCGTGCGCCGCCGCGTCAAATGGGGCGACTGCGATCCCGCGGGCGTGGTCTACACCGTCACGTTCGGCGAATACGTGCTGTCGGCCGCCGAACTGTTCTACGGCCACCTGTTCAATGGCACGCCGCAGCGCATCAAGGATGAGCACGGCTTCGGCACGCCGACGCGCGCGCTGTCGTTCGACTTCCAGGCCTCGCTGTGGCCGGACGAGGAATTCGACATGTGCGTCAGGGTCGAGGAAATCCGCACCCGCACCTACACCCTGCACGTCGCCGGCAGCGTGCGGGGCCAGCCCGCGTTCGACGCCAGGCTGACCCCGATCTGCGTGGCGCGCGGCGAACGGCGCGCCATCGAAGTACCCGCCGCGCTGCGCGGCGCGCTGCAGTCATATCGGCAAGCCTGCGCGCAGGCCGAAGCAAACAGGAGTGAAGCCAAATGAAGATCGCTGTCATCGGAGCGGGCCCCGCCGGCCTGTACTTTTCGCTGCTTGCCAAGAAGCATGCGCCGCAGCATGAAATCACCGTTTACGAACGGAACCCGCGCGGCGCCACCTACGGCTGGGGCGTGGTGTTCTCGGACATCGGCCTGGCCTTCCTGCGCGAAGCCGACCCCGAATTCTTCAAGGCCTTCGTCGCGCACCACGAACGCTGCGACTACATGGAGATCATCCACCAAGGCGCCCGCGTCCAGGTCCAGGGCAACCATTTCTCGCGCACGGCCCGCATCGACATGCTGGAAGTCCTGGAAAAAGCCTGCCTGGAGGCCGGCGTCCAGATCCTGCACGAACAGCAGATCGACGACGTGGAGCGGCTGGCCGCGGAAGTGGACATGGTCGTGGCCGCGGACGGCAGCAACAGCGCCGTGCGCAAGCAGTACGCCGAACACTTCCGGCCCAGCTTCGAACGCCGCCGCAACAAGTTCGCCTGGTACGGCACACGCCAGCGCTTTCATCCGGTATCGCTGATCTTCCGCGAAACGGACCACGGTATCTTCATCGCGCACAGCTACCAGTACAGCAAGGACCTCAGCACCTTCCTGGTGGAAGTGGACCCGGGCACCTGGCAGCGCGCCGGCCTGGACACGGCCAGCGAGGACGCAAGCCGCCAATATTGCGCCGAGGTGTTCCGCGCCGACCTGGGCGCCAACGAACTGCTGGGCAACCGTTCCCTCTGGTTCGAGGCCAACATCGTGCGCAACGAACGCTGGTCGCATCGCAACATCGTCCTGCTGGGCGATGCGCTGCGCACCGTGCATTTCTCGCTCGGCTCCGGCACCCGCATGGCGATGCAGGATGCGATCGCGCTGCACCATGGGCTCACGCAACATCCCGACGACACGCAGGCCGCGTTCGCGCACTTCGAGGCGCAGCGCCGTCCGGCATCGGCCAACTTCCAGACCGCCGCCGCGCGCAGCCTGGACTGGTACGAGAACGTGGCCGACAAGATGCACCTGGACCCCGTGTCCTTCGCCTACGACTACATGCGCCGCACGGGCCAGGTCAGCCACGACGACCTGCGCCAGCGCGACCCCGGCTTCGCCGCCGCCTACGAGGCGCTGCACCCGGAGGCGGCAGCGGTGTCCTGAGCCACGCACCCTTTTGCTGTAAGTACCCGGCCGCGGCGCATCCGCGCATGCGGCCCCGACGATAAGCGGCGCGGGGAAGCGCCGCAAAAACCATCCATGGAAAGTGGAGGAGACATGAAAAATACTCTCTGGTGCATGGCGCTGACCGGCGCCCTGGCCTGCGCCTCGGCACAGGCCCAATCCGACAAGTACCCCGAACGGCCGGTGCGCATCGTGCTGCCGTATTCGGTGGGCAGCGGCCCCGACGCCGTCGCCCGCATGCTGGGCGAACAGCTCACGGCGGCCTGGAAGCAGCCGCTTATCGTGGAGAACAAGCCCGGCGCCAACGGCTGGCTGGCGATCGGCGAGGTCAAGCGCGCCACGCCCGACGGCTACTCGCTGGCCGTGGTGGACAACACCCACATGACGCTGCAGCCGCAGCTCTACCGCAATCTGCCCTTCGATCCGGTCAAGGATTTCGTCCCTGTGGCGCCGATCTACACCACGCATTTCTTCATGGTGGTGTCGGCCTCGTCCCCCTGGAACAACGTCACCGACCTGATCGCCGCAGCCAAGGCCCAGCCCGGCAAGCTGACCTACGGCACCTGGGGCATGGGCAGCGTGGCGCATGTGGGCACCTCCATGTTCCAGACCGCCACGCAGACCAGCATGACGCACGTGCCTTTCAAGGACCTGGCCCAGCTCTACACGGCGGTGGCCAATGGCGAGGTCGACTGGGCTTTCGGCACGGCCGCCACCGTGCAGAACCTGTACCAGGCCAAGCGGGTCAAGCTGCTGGCGCTGGCGGCGCCGTCCCGCCTCGGTTCCTACGCCGACGTGCCCACGGTCAGCGAGGCCGGCGGCCCCAAGGACTTCGAGTTGAAGACCTGGGTCGCGGCCTTCGCGCCCAAAGGCACGCCGGATGCCGTGGTCAAGCGCATCAACGCCGCCATTGCCCAGGCCGTGGTCACGCCCGCGGTGCGCAAGCGCTTCGAGACCTATGGCTTCGACGCCTGGCCGCAGGATGCCGCCGTGCTGGCCCAGGCCCGCGACGCGGATTCGGCGCGCTTCGCGGCCGTGGTCAAAGAGGCCAATATCTCGCTGGACTGAAGCGCAGTCCCGGGGCCGCCCGCGGCGGCCCCGCTACCCTTCCGGCGCCTTGGGCGTGGCCGTCAGCCGCTGCGCCATGAACTCCAGGAACTCGCGCGCCAGCGCCGGCAAGGTCCGGCCCTGCAAGGTCAGGACCTGGATGCTCCGCTGCCGCATTTCGGGATTGCTGAACGGCACCGCGACCAGGCCTTCGCCGTCGCGCTGTCCGAGCACCGTCAGGTAGCCCGACAGCGCCACGATGTCGCTGCCCGGCAGCATGGGCAGGAAGGCCGCGGAATGATTGGACACGTAGGCCGGCTCGATGTGCAGCCCGGCGTTGGCGCAGGCCGCGTCAAACAGCTGCCGCACCGTAGTGCCATGGTCGCCCAGCGACAGCGGCACCTTGGTCAGGTCGCGCACGCCAAGGCTGCGGCGGCTGGCCAGCGGATGGTTGCGGCACATGACCGCATAGACCGGCGCGCGCACCAGCAGTTCGGTCTTGAGCCGGTCGTCCTGCGCGGTGGTGTAGCGCAGCGCCAGCTGCGACAGGCCCTCCAGGATCTGGCGGCTGACCTCCTCGGGGCGCTCCACGTGCAAATGGAAACGGGCCTCGGGCCTGACCCGCTTGAACTCGGCCATGCACATGGGCAGGAAGCGGTGGGCGAAACCCTCGGTGCAGGCCAGGCGTATGGTCACGTCGCCCAGGTGGCCGCGCTGCCGGATCTCGGTGGTGACGCGCTCGGCTTCCAGGGCGGCGGCATTGGCGTAGGCCGCCAATTGGCGGCCGGCTTCGCTCAGTTCCATGCCGCGCGCCTGCCGCTCGAACAGCGCGATACCCAGCCCGTCCTCCAGCTTGGCGATCTGCCGGCTGACGGCAGAAGCCGCCACGTGCTGTGCCGCCGCGGCGCCCGCGATGGAACCGCAGCGCGCGACCTCCAGGAAATACCTCAAGCCCAGCGAAATCATGGCGGCCCCTCTTATCCATGCCTTTATGGCAATGAAAGAATGCTAATTATCTAATTGTGGCATGTAGTGAAGCGTAATAACTTTGTGCCTCCCTCTGCATCCCATCCCAGGCACCGAAGTGACACGCGAACAAGCCCTGCTCCAAGCCGTTCAAGCCTACGACAACGGCGACCTGCATGCCGCGCTGGCCCGCCGCGTCGCCTACGCGACGGAAAGCGAAGTGCCCGACCAGGCGCCGGCCCAGCATGCCTACCTGAACGAAGAACTGGTTCCGCTGCTCCAGCAACTGGGCTTCGCCTGTGAGGTGCACCCCAACCCCTCGGGCGCCGACCTGCCCATCCTGGTGGCGCGCCGCATCGAGCAGGCCGGTCTGCCCACGGTGCTGATGTACGGCCACGGCGACGTGGTGCGCGGCAACGCCGCCAAGTGGGAAGCCGGCCGCGATCCCTGGCGCCTGCAGGTCGAAGGCGACCGCTGGTACGGACGCGGCACCGCCGACAACAAGGGCCAGCACAGCATCAATCTGGAAGCCTTGCGCCAGGTCATCGCCGCGCGCGGCGGCAGGCTCGGTTTCAACACGACCTGGCTGATCGAGACCGGCGAAGAAGCGGGCTCCCCCGGACTGGCCGCCTTCTGCGAGGCACAGCGCGAGGCGCTGGCGGCGGATGTCTTCATTGCCAGCGACGGCCCGCGGCTGAGCGCGCAGCGTCCCACCCTGTTCATGGGCTCGCGCGGCGCGGTGAACTTCGAACTGAAACTGCGCGCGCGCGAACGCGGCTACCACTCGGGCAACTGGGGCGGCCTGCTGGCCAACCCCGCCATCGTGCTGGCGCACGCCATCGCCACGCTGGTCGATGCGCGCGGCCGAATCACGGTGCCCGGCCTGCGCCCGCCCCCCATCCCGGAGGCGGTGGCCGGGGCGCTGGCCGACCTGGAAGTCGGCGGCGGCGAGGACGACCCCGACATCAACGCGTGGTGGGGTGAACCCGGGCTGAGCGCGCCCGAAAAAGTGTTCGGCTGGAACAGCCTGGACGTCCTGACCTTTGGCGCCGGCGATCCGGCCAAGCCGGTCAACGCCATACCGCCCGAGGCCGTGGCCTGGTGCCAGCTGCGTTTCGTGGTCGGCACGGACTGGCGCGCGCTGGAAACGCACGTGCGGGAACACCTGAGCGCGGCGGGCTTCGAGGACGTGCAGGTGCGCATCGGCATGCAGGCCGGCGCCACCCGTCTGTCGCCCGACAATCCCTGGGTGCGCTGGGCCGCGGCCTCGCTGGAACGCAGCACCGGCAAGCGGCCGGCGCTGCTGCCCAACCTGGGCGGCTCGCTGCCCAACGACATCTTCGCCGACCAATTGGGACTGCCCACATTGTGGGTGCCGCATTCCTATCCCGCTTGCGCCCAGCACGCGCCCAACGAACACCTGTTGGGCAGCGTCGCCCGCGAGGGGCTGGCCATCATGGCTGGCCTGTACTGGGACCTGGGCGATCAGGGCAGCGCCCTGCGCCAGGCGGCTGCGCGCCCGTCTTCCAACGCCAACTGACCGGAATCTCCGACATGAACGTCAAACTCCGCGCCGCCCTGGCCGCCGCAAGCCTTGCCGCCGCCGCGCATGCGGGCGGCGTCCAAGCCGCCTATCCAGAACAGGCAATCAAGATCGTCGTACCCTTCACGCCGGGCGGAGCGACCGACGCCGTGGCGCGTCTGCTGGCCAACAAGCTGTCCGGCAAGTTCGGCCAGCCGGTCATCGTGGAGAACCGCCCCGGCGCATCCACCGTGATCGGCGCGGAAGCGGCGGCGCGCGCGCAGCCTGACGGCTACACCCTGATGCTGTCGGGCAGCACCACCTATACCGTGCTGCCGGCGCTCAAGCCCGGGCTGCCCTACGACCCGCAAAAGAGCTATGAACACATCGCCATCGTCGCCATGGCGCCCGTGGTGCTGCTGGCCAAGAACGGCCTTGCGGCCAGCACTGCGCAGGAAGCGGCGGCGCTGGCCCGGCAGCAAAGCGCCAAGGGCGGCCTGATGTACGGCACCTTCGGTCCCGGATCCGCGCCACACCTGGCGGGCGAGATGTACGCCGAGGCCGCGGGCGCCAAGATGTTGCCGGTGCCCTACAAGGGCAGCGCGCAGCTGGTCACGGCCATGATAGGCGGCGAGGTCGACCTGGGCGTGGACACCGTGTCTTCCGCCGCGCCGCAGGTCCGCGCCGGCAAGATCCGCGCGCTGGCCGTGACGGGCGAACGCCGCATGCCGCAACTGCCCGACGTGCCGACCTTCGCGGAAGCCGGCATGGCGGACGTTTCTTTCGTGGGCTGGTACGCGCTGGTGGCGCCGGCGCGCACGCCGGCCCCTGTGGTGGATACCCTGAGCCGCGCCGTGGCGGAAATCATGGAGGATCCGCAGGTCCGCAAATCGGTGGCGGACCTGGCGCTGGATCCGGTCTATCTGCCCGGGCCGGCATTCAAGGCGCAGATCACGAAGGAACTGCACACCTTTTCCGAAGTAGCGGCCCGCGCCGGCATCACGCTGGACTAACCGCGGCAGCTTGACGCCTGGCCTCAGTCCGGTTGGGTGCGGGTGATCTTGGACCCTTCCAGGCCCATGCCCGCCATCAGCCCCTGTCCGCCGAATGGCACGGCATAGACATCCTGGCTCAGGGTGGTGGTGGTAATGCTGGCGGCATAGCTGTCATCCACCACGACCAGGCTGGGGCCGGCGCCAAGCGACCAGCCGTCGCTCTGGTCCAGGTACCGCATCGCCGGCTCGTTCATAAAGAACAGCGCATAGCTGAACTCCTGCGCGCCGGCCTGAAGACCGAACGATACGGCCGATATGTTGTAGTAGGCCTGGACCTTGCCGCGACGGATGAGCGCGCCGTCGCCGGTTTCCGCGCCGACCAGCAGGCCGCCCTTCAGAATGCGGGGAAACACCAGCACGCCCACTGCCTTGTTGCCCAGTACACGCGTCTTGGGTTCCTGCTGGTACAGGCGATCCAGCGCACTCTGCGCTTCACGGCTGAGCTCGGCCGCGGACTCCGCCCTGGCCTGCGGCGCCAGGAAGATACAGGCGACCCACAAAAAAAGGCTGGCCCAAAGCCAGCCGCGGATACTCATAGGCAAAACGGACGCGCGACGCATACAGCCCCCTGATCTCGAAAGGAAAAGGACGGCAAGCGCCCGACGCGCTCGCCCCGACTTGCCGGATCAGTATTGGCAGGCGCCGATGCCTTGTCAAGATACACATGCACCTGGCCGCAGCGGCGACATCAAACCCTGGGCGGCGTGGTCTCCCTTTCCGGATGGCGATGCCGGCCCAGGGCTTCGATGAAGGCGGTCACGCTCTTGGCGGCGGCCGCCGCGTCCATCCTTAGCAGTCCGCCATCCGCCGTATCGGCGGCCAGGCCCGCCGCGGCAAGCAGCTGCACGCCCTCGCCCATGCCCATCAAAGTCTTCCCGTGGCGATAGGCGTCGCGCAGGAACTCGAGCGCGCGTCCGTCCGATTCCAGGCGGGCCACCGCAGCCTCGCCGCCCGCCGCAACCACGCCATCGAACAGCGCCGAAGGATGGTTGTCCAGGGAAGCATCGGCATCCAGCGTGCCGCCCCCGGCGGCCGGGACGGGCCCGATGCGCTGCCCGACGAGCCGCACGATGGCGCCCGCCGCGATCAGCGCCTGGGCTACGGCGGACACGCTCTTGCCATCCGCGCCCTCCGCCACCAGGATTGCGACCTTGCGCGTGGCGATGCCGCCATCCCCAGGGCGCGCAGCCAATGACAATGCCGGCGACACCTCGACTTCCGGCTTGGGCGGACGCTCGATCGCCCGCGGCAAGGGCGCGGGCAAGGCCATGCCCAGCTGGTCGGCCACGCCCTGCGCCAGTTCTTCGGACACGTTGCGCAGCGACGCGACCATGCGCTGGCGCACCGCCGGCACCGTGACCTTGCTTAATTCAAAGGCATAGGCGTCGGCGATGTGGCGTTTTTCCCAGTCTGCCTGACTGTCGTAGAACAGCGTCGCCTGGTTGTAATGCTCGGCGAATTTTTCAGGATGCCCTCGCAGTTCGTCGCCCGTCTCCGGCTCCGGAAACGACACGAAGCCATCCATGCCGGCCTGGAACGGACAGCCGCCGGCAAGCGAGTTGGGCTCGTAGGCCACGCGGCCGCGATGGATGGCCTGGCGATGCATGCCGTCGCGCTGGTTGTTATGCACGGGCGCAAGCGGCGCATTGATCGGGATTTCATGGAAGTTGGGGCCACCCAGCCGCGAAATCTGCGTGTCCACGTAGGAATGGATGCGCCCGGCCAATAGCGGGTCATTGGTGAAGTCCAGGCCCGGCACGATGTGGGCAGCGCAAAAAGCGACCTGCTCGGTCTCGGCGAAGAAGTTGTCGGGATTGCGGTCCAGCACCATCCGCCCCACCGGCACCACGGGCACCAGTTCCTCCGGCACGATCTTGGTGGCGTCCAGCACGTCGAAGCTGAAGCCTTCGGCCTGCTCCTCGGTGAATACCTGCACGCCCAGCTCCCACTGCGGGCCATTGCCGGCGTCGATCGCCTCCCAAAGATCGCGGCGGTGGAAGTCAGGATCCGCGCCGGATACCTTCACGGCTTCATTCCAGACCTGCGAATGCGTGCCAAGTAGCGGATTCCAATGGAATTTCACCAGCCGCGACTCGCCCGCGGCGTTGACGAAGCGGAAGGTGTGCACGCCAAAGCCCTGCATCATCCGGTAGCTGCGCGGGATGGCACGGTCCGACATCAGCCACATCAGCATGTGGGTGGATTCCGGCATCAGCGACACGAAGTCCCAGAAGGTGTCGTGCGCGGACGCGGCCTGGGGCATGCCATGATGCGGCTCGGGCTTGACGGCGTGCACCAGGTCCGGGAACTTCATCGCGTCCTGGATGAAGAAGACCGGCATGTTGTTGCCGACCAGATCCCAGTTGCCCTCGTCGGTATAGAACTTCACGGCGAAACCGCGCACGTCCCGCGCCGTGTCCTTGGAGCCGCGCTCGCCTGCCACCGTCGAAAAACGCACGAACACCGGCGTGCGCTTGCCGGCTTCGGCGAACAAAGAGGCCGCGGTCAGGTCGGTCAGCGGCTTGTAGCATTCGAAGTAGCCGTGAGCCGCCGAACCGCGCGCATGCACGATGCGCTCGGGAATCCGCTCGTGGTCGAAATGCGTGATCTTCTCGCGCAGGATGAAGTCCTTGAGCAGCGCCGGCCCGCGCAAACCCGCCTTCAGCGAGTGCTGGTTGTCGCTGACGCGCACGCCCTGGTTGGTGGTCAGCATCTGTCCGCTTGAATCCGCGCGCACGCGTTCCAGCCGGCCGTCGGCCGCGTTGATGCCGGCCGCGGCCGCGCCCCCGGTCTTGGCCGAGGTCTCGGCTTCGGACAGCGAACTGGCCGTCGCGGAAGGATCCGCTGCCGCGACGTGCGCGCCGGCATAGGGGCACCGCGCCCCTGCTTCACCGTACTCCGCCGCCTTGCCGGCATTGTGGGGAATCGCGGCGGCCGTATCACCCACGGCCGCGGCGCGCTTGAGCGCCGGATGGCTGGGCTTGCCCGCGGGTCCGGACGCGGGGCCGCTGTCCGTATTCAGGTAGGCCGTGTCCACGGCCGCGCCTGCGCCGCCCTTGCCTGCTGCTTTCTTGGCTGGCATCGCAATCTCCTAGTGGCTCAACATCTTGCCGCGCGCCTGCTCGGCCCGCGATGCGCCGATGGCGGTCTCCACCTGCTTGACCTCTTCGGGAGGCGGCAGCACCGCCGGCAATCCCAGCGACTGGATCCACAGTTCGCGCGACCAGCCCTGCGTGTGATAAAGGTGGTGGTCCTCGTCGGTGGCCACGGCGTCATACGCCTGCTTCAATACCTTGGCCTCGTCGCCGCTGTGCTGCTCGGCAATCACGCCGATCAGGGACCAGTTCGCGTGGTCCTTGGTCTCGGCCAGCACCACGCATTCGGTGGCGACCAGTTGGGCCGCGTCCGGATCGCCCGCGCTGATCGCCATCTTCATGGCCTTGACCAATGCCTCGCCGATATGGCGCACGACCTGGCGGCCCGGCGGCTGCGCCTGCGGATCCAGCCGCAGTTGCTCGAATACGGTCAATAGCACCCGGCGATGCGTGCGGGTTTCTTCCAGGTAGCCGAGCCATTCCTTTTTCAGGTCCTCGTTCACCGCGCAGGACACGGCGGTTTCGTACACGGCCAGGCCGCCTATTTCGGTTTCCAGGGCCTGGTACAGCAATTCCTCGATCTGCGAGGCGTTTGCAGCTTTGCGTTTCATGTGGCGCTCCTCTTTCATGTTTTGCGGGCATCCGCGCATGCCCGCGGCGGATATGCGGATGGAGCGCCTACCCAGCAATCGCCGTGCCCGGCCCGCGCGATGGCAATTGCCTGCGGCAGCTCGGAGCGGATGCCGCTTGCGCGGCAAAAAATACAAGGCCGACGGCAGGGACAACCTCGTCCCCATTTAGACTAGAATTGGAACCATTCTCAATAAAATCAGACCGCCCGGCTCGCGGCGGCGCCAACAAGAAAGAGGCTCGTCCTGAAATCCGGTTTCCGCCTATCCATGGCCTGGCTCCATACCTGGGTCGGCCTGTGGTTTTCCTGGCTGCTGTTCGCCATCTTCCTGACGGGATCGCTGGCCGTCTTCTCCGAACCCATCACGCACTGGATGACGCCCGAGCACCAGGAGGCGGAAGCGCAGGCTGCGCAAAAGGAAAGCGTTCCGGTGGACCGCGCGCGCCGGCTGGAACTGGCGGTGGACTATATGGCGCGCAACCATGCGGGCGCCGGCATGTGGGAAATCTGGCCGGTGGACCGCTTTCACGACAACGGCCTGACGGCCTATTGGTTCGACCAGAACGGCCAGTACGCGGATGCCGAACTCGACCCCGACACGGGCGCCGAACTGGCGGACCACCACGACGCCGAAGGCCGCGCGACGATGGGCGGCACGCATTTCGTGAACTTCCACTACACGCTGCACGACGCCGGCCTGGGGCTGTGGATCGTTGCCTTCGCCAGCATGGCGATGCTGGTCGCGCTGATTTCCGGCGTGGTCACGCACAAGCGCATCTTCAAGGACTTCTTCACCTTCCGCGCCAAGAAGGGCCAACGGTCCTGGCTGGATGCGCACAACGCCGTGGCGGTGCTGACCCTGCCTTTCCAATTCATGATCGCCTACACGGGCATCGTGATTTCGAGCGCGATACTGATGCCCGCCCCCGTCACGGCCACCTACGGCCCGGGTCCCCAGGCCAGCCGCCTTTATCTGGCCGAACTGTCCGGCGAGGAGCGTCCCTCGCGCACGGGTGTGGCGCTGGCCATGCCGGCGCTCGAACCCATCGTGGCCCGAGGCGAACAGTTGATCGGACAGACGGCGCGCGCCATCGTCATCAACAATCCCGAAGACAGCTCCATGCGGATCGGCGTCTACGGCTGGAACGAAGACGCCGACACCTTCCACAACATCAGCGCCACCACGGGCATGGCGGAGTTCTCCGCCAGCGGCGAACTGCTGCGCCTGCGCCCCGCGGGCGGCGTGCACGGCGGCGCGCCGGCGCTGGCGTTCCAGGTGATGAGCGACCTGCACATGTCCAGGTTCGGCGGGCTGGCCGTCAGCTGGCTGTACTTCGTCTGCGGCCTGGCGGGCGCGGCCATGATGGGTACCGGCGCGCTGCTGTTCATGGTCAAGCGCCGCGCCAAGCATGGCGGAGAATTCGGCAGCGCGACGACGCGCATGTACCGGCTGATAGAAGGCCTGAACGTGGCCGCGCTGGCCGGGCTGGCGATCGCCTGCATCAGCTACCTCTGGGCCAACCGCCTGCTGCCCGTGGCGCTGGAAAACCGCGCGCTATGGGAGTTGCGCTGCTTCTTCCTGGTGTGGGCGCTGACCCTGGCGCATGCCTGGCTGTGCAGCCCGCGCCGCGCCTGGATCTCGCAACTGGTCCTGCTGTCCGCGCTGTGCCTGCTGCTGCCGGCGCTATCGTTCGTCACATTGGGCGACCATCCGGCAGCGCAGATCGCACGCGGCGATTGGGAGAGCGCGGGCGTCGAACTGACGTCCGCCGCATTCGGCGTACTATCGGGCTGGGCGGCCCTGCTGTTGTGGCGACGGCCCGCATCCGCGCCCATCCGGCGCAGTCCCCGCAGTGACGCAGAGGCGGCCGCATGAACACCAACGACCTGTACGCGATTTCCATGGCGCTGCTGCTGACCTATTCAGGCATGGCCTGCCTGAGCCTGGCCATGCCGCGCCATTACGACCAGGTCTGGGGACGCGATCCCTCCGCCGGCCATACCCGCGTGCTGCGCGGCGCCGGCGTGCTGCTGCTGGCGCTGGCGCTACTGCCCTGCGTGGGACTCTGGGGCAACACCGTAGGCGTGGTGGCCTGGCTGGGCTGGCTGTCGGCCGGCGCGCTGCTCTGGGTCGGCATGCTGTCGTGGGCGCCGCGTCCGGCAGCCCGCACCGCGGCGCTGGCCGTGGCGATATCCCTGGCCGGGGTCGGCATCGGCTTCTGAAGTGCAGGTTTGACGCGCATCAAGCAAGCCTGATATCCAGGCGGTGCCGGGCGGCGCCCGCACCATATGTGGTGGTAGAGTTTTCACACCCTACTACATATGGTGTCAGTCATGCATATCCAGCACATCCTCAAGCGCGACGGCCGGGTCGCGGAGTTCGACCGCGACAAGATCGCCCAAGCCATGGCGGCGGCCGGCAACAGCACGGAAGAACTGGACCTGGCGGGCGCGCAGGCCTTGACCGACACCGTCATCGCCGCACTGGAAGGCAACCCCTGCCCGGGCGTCGAGACCATCCAGAACCGCGTGGAAGAAGCCCTGGTGCAGGCCGGCCATTGGCGCACCGCGCGCGCCTACATCGTGCACCGCGAACAGCACGCCCGGCTGCGCGCGCTGCGCCACACGCTGGTGGACGTGGAAAGCGCGATGGAGGAATACCTGGACCAGCGCGACTGGCGCGTCAACGCCAACGCCAACCAGGGCTACAGCCTGGGCGGCCTGATCCTGAACGTGGCCGGCAAGGTCACCGCCAACTACTGGCTGTCCAACGTGTTCGCGCCCGAGGCGGGCCGCGCCCATCGCGAAGGCGACATCCACATCCATGACCTGGACATGCTGAGCGGCTATTGCGCCGGCTGGTCACTGCGCCAGCTGTTGACCGAAGGCTTCAACGGCATCCCCGGCAAGGTCGAAGCCACGCCGCCACGCCACATGTCCGCGGCCATCGGCCAGATCGTCAACTTCCTGGGTACGTTGCAAAACGAATGGGCCGGCGCGCAGGCATTCAGCTCCTTCGACACCTACATGGCGCCCTTCATCCGCCGCGACGCCATGACGTACGCGGACGTGAAGCAGTCCATGCAGGAACTCATCTACAACCTGAACGTGCCCAGCCGCTGGGGCACGCAGACGCCCTTCACCAACCTCACGTTCGACTGGACCTGCCCGCCGGACCTGAAGGACCAGATCCCGTATATCGGCGGCGAGGAAATGCCCTTCTCCTACGGCGACCTGCAGACCGAGATGGACATGATCAACCGCGCCTACATCGAAGTCATGATGGCTGGCGACGCCAAGGGCCGCGTGTTCACTTTCCCCATCCCGACCTACAACATCACGCCCGACTTCGACTGGGACCACCCCAACACCGAGCGCCTGTTCGAGATGACAGCGCGCTACGGCCTGCCCTATTTCCAGAACTTCCTGAACTCGGACCTGGAGCCGCACATGGTGCGCTCGATGTGCTGCCGCCTCCAGCTGGACCTGCGCGAACTGCTCAAGCGCGGCAACGGCCTGTTCGGATCGGCCGAGCAGACGGGGTCGGTCGGCGTGGTGACGGTCAATTGCGCGCGCCTGGGCTACACCTGCCGCGGCGACGAAGCACGGCTGATGCAGCGGCTGGACCACCTGCTGGAACTGGGCCGCGATGTGCTGGAAACCAAGCGCAAGGTGGTGCAGCGCTACATCGATCAAGGCCTCTACCCCTATACCCGCCGCTACCTGGGCACCTTGCGCAATCACTTCAGCACGCTGGGCGTGAACGGCATCAACGAGATGGTCCGCAACTTCACGGCCGACGCCGAGGACATCACCACCGCCGCGGGCCATGCCCTGGCCGTGCGCTTGCTGGACCGCGTGCGCGACCGCATGACCGAGTTCCAGGAAGAGACCGGCCACCTGTACAACCTGGAAGCCACGCCCGCCGAAGGCACCACCTACCGCTTCGCCCGCGAAGACAGGAAGCGCTATCCCGCCATCCTGCAGGCGGGCAGCGAGACGCAGCCCTACTACACCAATTCCAGCCAGCTGCCGGTCGGCCACACCGACGATCCTTTCCATGCGCTGGAACTGCAGGAAACGCTGCAGGGCAAGTACACCGGCGGCACCGTGCTGCATCTGTACATGAACGAAGCGGTTTCTTCTTCCGCCGCGTGCAAGCAGCTGGTGCGCCGCGCGCTGTCGAACTTCCGGCTGCCCTACATCACGGTCACGCCGACCTTCTCCATCTGCCCCAACCATGGCTATCTGGCGGGGCACCACGAGTTCTGCCCGAAATGCGATGCCGAACTGCTGGCCAAGCAAGCGGCATGCTGCACCCCGGCCTAGGACCTGTAAACGACAGGCCCCGGACCGGACCGCCGGGCAACCGCCCGGCATCCACTCCATAAGGAACCGCCATGCAAACCTTGATCGCTCCCGAAGTCACCACCGCTCCCGCCGCGCAATTGGACGACAGCCAGCGCGTGCGCTGCGAGATCTGGACCCGCGTCATGGGCTACCACCGCCCCGTCACTTCCTTCAACACCGGCAAACAGGGCGAATTCAATGAACGCCGCTTCTTCGTCGAACGCCGCGCCTGAGGGCGCGATGCGAGCCGCCGCGTCAACCACGGGCTGCGGCCCGGGCACGCGGCGGCTGACGGCGCGCCCGGCCTACCCGGCCGCGCCGCAACCGGTGGCCCAGCCCTTGCCCCGGCATTCGCATGCCGTCGGCGGGCTGGTGCCGTTTTCCACCGTGGACTGGCCCGGGCAACTGGCGGCGGTGGTATTCATTTCGGGCTGCCCCTGGCGCTGCCACTATTGCCATAACGTCGAGCTCCAGACCCGCACCGCCCGCTACGACTGGCGCGAGGTCCGCGCCTTCCTGGAGACGCGCAAGGGCCTGCTCGACGCCATTGTTTTCTCCGGCGGCGAGCCCTTGAGCGAACCGCGCCTGCCGCAGATGATCCGCGACGTCAGGCGCATGGGCTACCGCGTCGGCATGCATACCGCCGGCATCTATCCGCTACGCCTGGCCGACGTGCTGCGCCATCTGGACTGGATCGGCCTGGACATCAAGGCCGACGCCCAGGGCTATGACGACATCACCGGCCGCCGCGATTCCCAGCGCCCCGCGCTGGCCTGCCTGACGCAACTGCTGGCGGCCGACATCGACTTCGAGTGCCGCATCACCTGGCACCCGGACTGGCTGGACGAGACCCGGCTGCTGACCCTGGCCCGCGAGCTGGCGCGTCGCGGCGTGCGCCGCTTTGCCGTGCAAGGCGCGCGCCGCTCGCCCGATGCGCCGCCGGTACGCGCGCTAAGCTCGCCGGCCCTGGCGCTGCTGATGCAATGGTTCGAGGAGTTCGCCTATCGCTGAGCCAGGTGCTGCCGCATGGTGGCCAGAAAACGAGGCGATCCCACCGCGCCCACGTTGCAGCGGGACCACGGCGACACCGCCGTGGGATCCACGCTGAACACGCGTCCCGGCGCCATGGTGACCTTCTCGGGTATCAAATCGGCCGCCAGCTTGAGGGAGTCCTCTACACCCGGAAAGGTCGACCACAGGTACAGCGAACTGGTCGGCCGGGTGTATACCCCGGCGCCGAGCGCGTCCAGCACCTGCAAGGCATGGCCGGTCGCCGCCTCCAGCCGCTGGCGCAGCCTGACCAGATGCCGTTCGTAGTGCCCTTCGCGCAGCATCACGTCCACCATGCGTTCGCAATACTCTGAGCTGCTGACATGCACCAGCGCCTTCAGGTCGGCCAGATCGCTGGCCAGGGCCGCGTTGCATGCGATAAAGCCCACCCGCAGCGCAGCCGAAAAGGACTTTGAAAAACTGCCTATGTAGATCGTGCGTTCCAGCTGATCCAGCGCCGACAGGCGCACGGCCGAGGTGGGCTTGAAATCAGCCAGCGGATCGTTCTCTACCACCGTCAGGTTGTAGCGTTCGGATAGTTGCAGGACCCTGTAGGCCTTGGCGAGCGAGATGTCCGAGCCAGTGGGGTTGTGCGCCAGCGACTGGGTGAAGAACAGGCGCGGCTTTTCGCGTTGCAACAGCGCTTCCAGTGCAGCCACGTCGGGACCGTCCGCCAGGCGCGGCACGCCCAGCATGCGCGCGCCGGCCAGCTTCAGTTTGCCGAACAGAGGGTAGTAGCCGGGGTTGTCCACCAGCACGGCGGCGCCCGGCGGCACGAAATAGCGGATCACCAGATCCATGGCTTCGTTCGCCCCCTGTGTCAGCACCAATTGCGGCGGCGCCGCGTTGATGCCCACGTCGCCCAGTTTGCGCACCAGGCTCTCGCGTAGCGGCGCATAGCCGAAGCGGCTGCCGTATCGGAACAAGGCGCCCAACCCGGTGCGCACCACCTTCTGGTGATAGCGGTCCATGCGCATGTCCGCCAGCCATTCCACGGGCGGAAAGCCGTCCCCCACGGCCACGGCGTCGGGCTGGGTCTTGAGCTGTTCGCGCATCAGCCACACGATGTCCATGGCGCGGCTCAACTGCCCTGGCTCTTCTTCCGCAGCCTGGCGCGCGAACTTCGTCTCCAGCACGAAAAAGCCCGAGCCCCGCCGCGGTTCCACCAAGCCTTGCGCCACCAGCATTTCAAACGCCACCACCACCGTGTTCTTCGCATAGCGATGCAACTGCGCCAGTTCGCGCAGGGACGGCAGCTTGTCGCCCGGCCGGTAGAGGCCATCGGCAATCTGCTGGCCGATCAACTTGGCCAGGCTTTCGGCGATGGGCGCGGCGCGCTGGGGCCTGCCGCCGGTGTGTGCTGCTTCCACGCGCGTCTTCCTGTTGGCTGGACTATCAGAATTGGTGCAGTGCAATGGTACTGTTTGCCAAAACTGTACCTCTCAATAGCGGTACAGTTTACCTAGAATCAGGCCACTTGATTCTTATACGGAGACACCTCATCGTGGCCGATTCACGCCTGCCCAACTTCCGCGCCCTGACCCCCGCGCAACGCCTGACAGCCATCGCCGACGCCGCCGCGCTCACGCCCGCGGAGCGCGCGCTGCTTGCCCAACCGGGCGCGCTTGGTCTGGACCGCGCCGACGGCATGATCGAGAACGTCATCGGTTCGTTCGAGCTGCCGCTGGGCGTAGCCGGCAATTTCCAGGTCAATGGCCGCGACGTGCTGGTGCCCATGGCGGTCGAAGAGCCCTCGGTGGTGGCGGCCGCATCCTACATGGCCAAGCTGGCGCGCGAATGCGGCGGCTTCGAAACCTCCAGTACCCGCCCGCTGATGCGCGCGCAGGTTCAGGTGCTGGGACTGGGCGACCCGCAAGGGGCGCGCCTGGCGTTGCTGCGCGAGCGCGAACGCATCGTCACGCTGGCCAACAGCCGCGACAAGGTGCTGATCGAGCTGGGCGGCGGCTGCCAGGACATCGAGGTCCATGTATTCCCCGACACGCCGCGCGGTCCCATGATCGTGATGCATCTGATCGTGGACGTGCGCGACGCCATGGGCGCCAATACGGTCAATACCATGGCCGAGGCCGTGGCGCCGCTGGTCGAACAAATCACCGGCGGCTCGGTGCGGCTGCGCATCCTGTCCAACCTGGCGGACCTGCGCCTGGCCCGCGCCCGCGTGCGTCTCACGCCGCAAGTCCTGGACACCAAAGAGCGCAGCGGCGCCGAGATCATCGAGGGCGTGCTGGACGCCTACACCTTCGCCGCCGTCGATCCCTACCGCGCCGCCACGCACAACAAGGGCATCATGAACGGCATCGACCCCGTCATCGTTGCCACCGGCAACGATTGGCGCGCGGTCGAAGCCGGCGCCCACGCCTATGCCAGCCGCTCGGGACGCTACACCTCGCTGACGCAATGGGAGAAAGACAATTCGGGCGCGCTGGTCGGCACGATAGAAATGCCGATGCCCGTGGGCCTGGTGGGCGGCGCGACCAAGACGCATCCGCTGGCGCAGGTGGCGCTGAAGATCATGGACCTGCGCTCCGCCCAGGAATTGGGCGAAATCGCCGTGGCTGTGGGCCTGGCGCAGAACCTGGGCGCGCTGCGCGCACTGGCCACCGAAGGCATACAGCGCGGCCATATGGCCTTGCACGCCCGCAACATCGCGCTGGTGGCCGGCGCGACGGGCGCGGAGATCGATGCGGTCGCCAAGCGCATGGCTGCGGAAAAAGACGTCCGCACCGACCGCGCGCTGGCCTTGCTGGAGGAACTGCGCAACCCGCGATGAGTTTGTCCCGCAAGGTCAGGCGGCTTTGCATGCAGCGACAGGCGCCCCTCGCGGGCCCTGGACAACGACAGAGGCGGCGCACGGACTCCCCGGATGCCGCCCGACCACAGAGGAGAGAGACATGAAACCAAGCACCCCGGCGCCCTCCTGGCGCCTGGCGGAAGTCTGGAGCGACACGGTGGACCTGCGCCAGTTGGCCTGGGCCATCGGCCTCGGCATCGTCATCAGCGTGGCGGGCTTCTACGCCGCCAGCCGCTGGCTGCGCGGCATCGTGGCATCACCCGAACTTGCTCACGCCTACGCCATGCTGGCCGGCCTGGCCGGCTGCGTGCTGGCGGGCGTGATCTGCGCCCGGCTGTTTCCGCCCAAGCGCGAAGTCATCGAACACAGCGCCGCCCATGATCCTGCCTGGCGCGCCGAAGTCCTGGCTGAACTGGCCGAGCAACCGGGCGGCCTGGGCTCCCTGGCGGACCTGCCTGAACCCACCAAGCGCGAACTGAAGGAACTGGGTCTGTACGAACTGTTCGCCGAAGCCGCCGCCCAACCCGCGCAACCGCAACCCGCCGCGGCAGCGCAGGCCGGCCCAAGCAAGGAGGCGCTGGCATGAGCGACCCCATCCTGCTTGAACAAATCATGGTGGCCGCCGCGATGGGGCTTTTGGGCGCGGTGGTGTTCGCGGCCATCGGCCTGGTGTCCGGCACCGACGAAACCACCACGCTGGCGCCGCTGACCCTGCTGGTGGTGCTGCTGGGCGTGCCGCCCGCTGGCGTATTCACTTTCTTCCTGGCCGGCGCGGTCGCCAAACACATGACGCACGCAGTGCCCACGGCCCTGCTCGGCATCCCGGGCGACACGCTGGCCACGCCGCTGCTGCAGGACGCGAACATGCTGCGCAAGCTGGGCGTGCCGCACATCGCTCTGCGCAAGATGGTGTCCGGCGCCATCGTCGCGGCCTTCGTGGCCGTGCCCCTGGCCGTGCTGTTCGCGGTGCTGCTGGCTCCGTTCGGCGCCGCCATCACCAAGTCCGCGCCCTGGATCTTCCTGGCCGCCGCGGTGCTGATCGCCTATTTCTCGGCCGGACGCTGGGCCGCCGTGGCGCTGCTGGTGCCCTTCGTGGTGGTCATCATCGCGCTGCAAAGCCTCACGGCCAAGTACGGCGTCAAGCTGAGCATCAGTTACTTCCTGGGCATCGCCATCGGCCCGTTGATCGCGGATCTGTTCACGGTGATCTCGCCCCAGGGCCGCTCGCGCATGATGCGCGACAAGGTGCGCACGTTCTCGCTGGCGCCCGACGTCAAGGGCTGGTCGGGCTATTTTCCCAACCCGCTGAAGGTCATGGACCGCACGCAGACGCGCTGGACCCTGGCCACGGCCGCGATCTCCAGCGCCACTTTCGTGTTCAGTCCCGTGGCCATGACCGTGGTGCTGGGGGAACTGGTCGGCTCGCGCATCAAGCATGCCTACCACCGCCTGACGACGGTGCTGAGCGCGCGCAACGGCGTGACCGAGGCGACCTACATCGCCGAGGCGCTGATCCCGCTGATCGCCTTCGGCCTGCCGCTAAGCCCGGTTGCCGCCGGCCCGGCCGCGCCGCTCTTCAACGCGCCGCCGCGCTTCACGGTGGATGCCGCCTCGGGCCAGACCCACAACCTGCACAATCTGCTCAACCACTGGGAATTCCTGGGTTACGGCATGCTGGCGGTGCTGCTGGCCGCGGTCGTGTCCTATCCGTTCGCGATGAATTTCGCACGCCGCGCCGCGCTCTTCGTGTCGCGCAAGGTCAGCCATGAAGCCATCATCGCCACCTTCGTCGGCCTGATCATCGTCATCAGCATCTGGGAAGGGCAGTTCCTCGGCCTGCTGGTGATCCTGACCATGGGCTTGATCGGCGGCCTGCTGTCGCGCCTGTTCGGCTTCAATACGGGCGTGCAGTTCATGGGCTATTACACCGCCGTGCTGTCGGTGCCGGCAATCGTCAAGCTGCTAGGCTAATGGCCCCCACGCCGCGCCCCTGCGGGGCTAGCTGCCCCCCGAGGGGGCTGGCCCACCTTGGGGCGGCCCGGCGGTGGGCCTGCGCCTAAGCCGGGCCCTCCATTGTTCGCCGCTTGATCCTGCGCAAGGCGACGCGAACTCCCTTGCTCTAGCCTCTTTCCACTTGAAAAGAGGAAAGACTCATCATGACGTGGTTCAAATCACTCACCCTCGCCGGACGCGAATTGCTGCCCATTGTCCAGGGCGGCATGGGCGTCGGCGTATCCGCCCATCGCCTGGCCGGCGCGGTCGCCAGCCAGAACGCCATGGGCACCATCGCCAGTGTGGATTTGCGCCACCACCATCCCGACCTGCTGGAAAAAACCGAACGCTGCCATGATCGCGACGTCATCGACAGCGCCAACCAGGTCGCGCTGGACCGCGAGGTACGCGCCGCGCTGGACACCGCGCAAGGCCGCGGCCTGGTGGCCGTGAACGTCATGAAGGCGGTGCGCGACCATCCCGCCCTGGTGCGCCAGGCCTGCGAAAGCGGCGCCCACGCCATCGTGATGGGCGCGGGCCTGCCGCTGGACCTGCCCGAGATGACGGCCGACTACCCGAAGGTAGCGCTGGTGCCCATTCTGTCCGAGGCGCGCGGCGTGGCGGTGGTGCTGAAGAAATGGATGAAAAAGGGCCGCATGGCCGATGCCGTGGTGATCGAACACCCTGGCTACGCCGGCGGCCATCTGGGCGCGGCCCGGCTGGATGACGTGCACAGCGAGCGCTTCGACTTCCAGCATGTGCTGGCCGATTGCCACAAGCTGTTCCAGGAACTGGCGCTGGGTTCGGATGCGCCCCGCCTGATCGTGGCGGGCGGCGTGGGCAGCCACGAGCAGGTGCGCCATTGGCTGGCCAACGGCGCCGACGGCGTGCAGGTCGGCACGGCCTTTGCCGTCACCAGCGAAGGCGACGCGCATGAGAACTTCAAGCGGGTGCTGATTGACGCCGATCCGGACAAGCTGGCCGAATTCACCAGCGTGGCCGGCCTGCCCGCCCGCGCCGTGGAAACGCCCTGGCTGACGCGCTATCTGCGGCAGGAAAAGACCCTGCAAGCCAACACCCGCTGCGATGCGCGCCGCTGCAGCCAGCGCATGGACTGCCTGACGCAATGCGGATTGCGCGACGGCCTGGCGCGCTTCGGACAATTCTGCATCGACCTGAAGCTGGCGGCCGCCATGCGCGGCGAGGTCAGCCGCGGCCTGTTCTTCCGCGGCGCGTCCAAGCTGCCGTTCGGCAGCGCCATGCGCTCGGTGCGTGAATTGATGGACTATCTGCTGCACGGCGAGATGCCCGCCTCCGCCTGAGACAGGTCGGCCCAAACGCGGGGGCTTCCTAAACTAATTGAACGACGTACAATATTATTCGTCGTTCAATTATTTCCACCCATGGATACCTCCGCCCTATCTCCATCCGAATCCGCCGCACCCGAAGCCGGGCGCCGCGAACGCAAGCGCTTGCAGACCCTGGACCACCTGGCGCAAACCGCCTGGCGCCTGTTCGAGACCCTGGGCTATGACGTGGTCACCATGGAACAGATCGCCGCGCAGGCGGATGTTTCCAAGGGCACGCTGTACAACCATTTTCCCGTCAAGGAAGCCCTGCTTGCGCACCGCTTCCATGGCGAACTGGCGGCAAGCCAGCGGGAACTGCAGCCCGCGCTGCGCGCCCTGCCCACCCTCGCACAGCGCCTGACGCGGATACTGCATGCTTCGGCACATTGGTCTGAATCGCATCGGACCTATCTGGGGCCGTACCTGCGCTACCGGCTATCCACGCTGCAACCCGGCGCGCGCGACGATGGCCGCTACCCGCGCAGCGGCATGCAGGCGCTGTACACCGCGCTGATCGAAGAGGCGCAGGCGGCAGGCCAGGCGCGGACCGATCTGGACGCCGGACGACTGGCCCATCAGCTGCAATTCCTGTACCTGGGCGCGATGCTGCGCTGGCTGGACCAGCCCCGCAGCAGCCTGAAGGCAGAGTTCGATGCCGCCATCAGCCTCTTCGTGCGCGGCGTGACGCCCGAGGCGGCGGCATGAGCGCCGCCGCGCTGGACTGGGCCGCCGCCGCCCTGGCCGGCCCGCAGGCGGCCGGCGGCAAGGGCTGGCAGCTGGGCCGCATGTCGCAACTGGGCGTGCCGGTGCCCGACGGCTTCGTGCTGCCGGCAGCGTTGAGCCTGGCTCGCGAACCGGGCCAGGCATTGCCGCACGCTGTCGCCCAGGCGCTGCGCGATGAACTGGCCGCGCGCGGCTGGCTCGAACGGCCGCTGACCTTGCGCTCGTCCGCGCCACAGGAAGATTCCGCGGGCGCCTCGTTCGCGGGGATCCATCTTTCCTGCCTGAACGTGCGCGGCGCGGATGCGGCGATCGACGCGGTCCGGCAGGTCTGGGATTCGCAATGGACGCCGCAGGCCTGCGCCTACCGGCAGAAGCTCGGCTTGAACCCGGCCGGAATGGCCGTGGTCGTCATGCCGCTGATCGACGCGGTCGCCTCGGGCATCGCTTTCACCCTCGATCCCGTGTCGGGGCGGCATGACGAGATGGTCATCCACGCCAACTGGGGCTTGGGCGAGTCGCTGGTCGACGGCGCGGCGCAAGGCGACGAGTACCGCCTGCGCGAAGACTATCTGCGCCAGGCTTGGCCGCTGGCCGGCCGGCGCATCGGCGCCAAGCGCCACGCCAGCCAGGCCGCGGAAGGCGCCGGCACCTTGCTTGCTCCGACGCCGGCCGCGCGCGCTGCCCAGGCCGTGCTGAGCGACGCGCAGGCCGAAACCCTGGGCGATATCGTGCGCGACGCGGCGCGCGCGCTGGACTATGCCGGCGGCGGCTACGACATCGAATGGGTCTGGGATGGGCGGCGCTTCTGTATCGTGCAGGCCCGTCCCATCACCGCGGCGGCGCGCCACACCTATCCGGCGCTGCGCGCGCAGCCAGCCTATTGGTCGCGCGGCAACACCCGCGAAGTGCTGCCGCTGGCCATGTCGGCGCTGGAATGGGATACGGGGCGCGTCATGGCGCAGCGCATGCTGACCACGGGCTTTGAACTGAGCGGCTATTCCACCCTGCCGGGCGTGCGGCTGGCGGCGCTGTTCCAGGGCCGGGTCTATCTGGACGCCTCGGTCATCCAATGGCTGGGCTACGACGCGCTGGGCGTGCCGCCGAAAGCCATGAACGCGCTGCTGGGCGGTCCCCAGCCCGAAATCGCAGTGACGCCCCTGACGCTGGCGCAACGCCTGCGGCATGGCGCGCGCATCCTGCGCTACCTGCGCCGCGCAGCCCCCTTGCGCAAGCAGGCGGAACAGGACCTGCCGCGCCTGTTCGCCCGCGCCCAGGCCTGGCTGGACGAGCCCGCGCCCGCGTCCAACGCCGCGCTGGGCGCGCGCCTGCGGGAACAGTTCCACACGGTGCTGGCGGCGGATCAATTGTTCTTCCTGCAGGGCTCGGGCGGCGGCGCGCTGCACAAGCTGCTGGAACTGGTGGAGAAAGCCTGCCCGGGCGAAGGCCATGCGCTCACGGCCGCGTTGATGGCCGGCGGCGAACCCAGCGTGACCGCGGCGCAAAGCTATGCCCTCATGGCGTTGGCCAAACTGGCCGCCGGCGACGCAAGCGTGATGGAGTGGCTGCGCGATCCCCAGCGCGACAGCGCCGGCTGGCAGCGCGCCTTGCCGGATGGAGCTCCCTTCAAGCAAGCCTTCGCGGACTTCCTGCGCCAATACGGCCATCGCGCCGTTTATGAAACCTATCTGCGCAACCCGCGCTGGCGCGAGGACCCCGGCTATCTGCTGGACAGCGTGCTGCAGTTGACCGACGCCGACCCTGCGGCGCTGCGCGCCCGGCAGGACAGCGCCGCAAGCCAGGCCCGGTTGCGCCTGCGCGCGGCGCTACCTTTCTGGCAGCGCCCGCTGATCGCCCGTCTGCTGGCCGCTGCCCGCATCGAGGGCAGGCAGCGCGAGGCCGCGCGCAGCGTACTGGTGGCCTATCTTGCCGCCGCGCGCCAGAACGCCTTGGCGCTGGGGCGTCGCTACGTCCACGCCGACGGCCTGGCCGCCGCGGACGACATCTTCCACCTGAATGCGGCCGAACTCTTCGCCCTGGCCGACGCCAGGCTGACGCCCGCCGCCGCGGGCCGCCGCGCCGCCCTGCGCCGCGCTCAATTGGAGTCCTGGGCCGCGACCCCCGATCAGGACGTCATCGCCGAAGATGCCGCAGGCGCCGCCACGGACATGCCGCCCCCTGCGCCTGCCGATGCCGGCGCCGCCGGATCCTGGCGCGGCACGCCTGCCGCGGGCGGCCATGCGCGGGCCGGCGCTTTCGTCGCCCGCTCGCCCTCCGAAGGACTGGCCATGCCGGCCGGCGGCATCCTGGTCGCCGCGTCCACCGACCCGGCCTGGACGCCGCTGTTCCTGCGGGCCGGGGCCCTGGTCATGGAGGCGGGTGGCTACCTGTCGCACGGCGCCATCGTGGCGCGCGAGTTCGGCATACCGGCTATCGTCAATGTGCAAGGCATCATGCGGCAGGTCGCCACCGGCGACGTCCTGGAAGTGGACGCGTCGCGCGGCACGGTGCGGCGGCTGGCAGCCGCTTCCAGCCTGGGCGCATCCGACTCGTAGAAGCCCGCTAGCGCGCCGCGGCCAGGTCGAACTGGAACACCGCGCCCGATCCGGCGCGGTCCACAAGCCTGATCTCGCTGTGGTGCAGCTGCAGGATGCGCTGCACGATCACCAGCCCCAGCCCGCCGCCGTCGCCAGGGCCTCGATTCAAGGCGCTGGCCCGCGTGAAAAGTCCCGCGCGCAGCGCCTGCGGAATGCCCTCGCCCGTGTCGCTGACCTGCACCTGCACCAGGTCATGCGCGCTGCCCAGCCGCAGTTCGATCAGGCCGCCGGGCGGGCTGTGGCGGATGGCGTTGTCCAGCAGGTTGGTCAGCACGCGTTCGATCAGCCCAAGGTCCGCGCGCACCGGCGGCAGTTCGCGCGGGATGTCGGTGGTCAGGCGTTGCTGGCGCGCCTCGGCCGCCAGCTCGAACTTCTGGATCACGTCCTGCACCAATTCCGGCAACGAAAAGGTCTCGGGTTCCAGCCGCACCAGCCCGGACTCCAACCGCGCCAGTTCGAAGAGTTCCTGCGCCAGGCGGCCGACCTTGCGGCTCTGGGCCAGCGCAATGTCCAGGTAGCGGCGGCGCTCGTCCGGGTCCAGCGTCTGGTCCTTCAACCTCAGGGTTTCCAGATAGCCGTGCAGCGAGGTCAGCGGCGTGCGCAGATCGTGCGAGATGTTGGCGACCAGGTCGCGCCGCTGCTGGTCCTGCCGGGTGAGTTCGCGCCATTGGTCGGATATGCGCTTGCCCATCTGCACGAAGCTGCGCCGCAGCACCGCGATCTCGTCGCCATTGCGCTCCGAGGCGTCGCCCGGACGCTCCAGCGCGGCCAGGGCCTGCCCGTCGTCGCCGTCGAAGGCGCGCACCGCCCGCGTCAGCCCGCGCAGCGGCCGCGTGATCAAGGCGAACGCCGCCAGGCCAGCCACCAGGCCCAGCAGCGCGACCAGCGCGATCGACCACAAGGTCGTGCGCAGCACGGAGCTGCGCGACACGGCCATCGCCAGCGCGTCGTGCGCCTGCCCCTGCAACACCACGTAGACGTAGCCCTTGTCCTGCCCGCCCACGCGCACCGGCGCGGCGCTGAAGACTTTCTGCGCGTCCAGGCTGCGCGGGTCGTCGCCGGTGATGGGCAGCATCTCGCCGGCCAACAGGCGCTTGACCGGCCCCAGGTCGACACGCTCGCGCTTGATCTGGCCGGCGGGCGCGGCATCGCCCACGATGTGGCCGTCGTTGGACAGCAAGTAGACCTCGACCGCCGGATTCACCGCCATCAGCATGTCGAACAGCGAGCGCACCGCAGCGGGCTTCCAGCCGTTGGTGTCCATCAATTCGTTGGCGCCGGCGATATGCTGCGCCAGTCCGCTGGACAGGCGCTGGACCACCTCCTGCTCGTAGCGGGAATTGGCCGCGATCTGCAGCCAGGCCGAGGCGCCGCAGCTGGCGAGCAACAGCAACGCAAACACGGCGGACAGCCGTTGGGTGAGCGTGAACCGCTTCATGATGCGCCTCCCGCGCCGCCCGGCCCCGCGGCGAATTTATAGCCCTTGCCCCAGACCGTCAGAATGCGCTGCGGATCCGACGGGTCCGCTTCGATCTTCACCCGCAGCCGGTTGATGTGGGTATTGACCGTGTGTTCATAGCCTTCGTGCTGGTAGCCCCATACCTGGTTCAGCAGATCCATGCGCGAAAAAACCTTGTCCGGGTGCCGCGCGAAGAAATGCAGCAGATCGAACTCGCGCGGGGTCAGGTCCAGCCGGCGGCCGTCGACCTCGGCCGTGCGCGCCACCGGGTCGATGGCCACGCCGTGCAGGGCCAGGCTGCCGGCGTCGATGCGCGCGTTGCGCTCAAGCGCGTCGCTGCGGCGCAGGAGCGCCCGCACCCGCGCCACCAGTTCCAGCATCGAGAACGGCTTGGCCAGGTAGTCGTCCGCGCCCAGTTCCAGGCCCAGGATGCGGTGCACTTCGCTGGAGCGCGCGCTGGTGATGATGATGGGCGTATAGCGCGCCATGGCGCGGGCGCGCTTGCAGATTTCAAGGCCATCGATGCCGGGCAACATCAGGTCCAGCACCAGGGCGTCCCAGCCGCCTTCCTCCAGCCTGCGCATGCCTTCGTTGCCGTCGGCGGCATGCTCGACCGCGTAGCCTTCGTCCCGCAGATGCAGGCGCAGCAGTTCGGCGATGTGGGCGTCGTCTTCGACGATGAGTACGCGTCGGGGCGTGTCCATGGGCAGCAAACTCTAAAGGGGCTATGCGCCTATTGTCGCCAATCCGCGCCGCCGAGTTATCACAATTAATTTAAGTTTGCGTGAGGACTTCGGTATCGGCCCCGGGGAAGAATGGCTCCAACGACAACAAGCCCCCCCGGAGTCCCGCCATGCTGGCCCCTCCCGCAAGCCACGACGTTCCGGCCCCGCCGGCCAATGTACCCATCCATCCCGGCTGGCTGCGCGCCATGCACTGGCTCAACGCCCTGGCCGTGGTGGTCATGGTAATGAGCGGCTGGCGCATCTACAACGCCTCGCCCTTGTTCGACTTCGTGTTTCCACGGGAGATCACGCTGGGCGGCTGGCTGGGCGGCGCCCTGCAATGGCATTTCGCCGGCATGTGGCTGCTGTTCTTCAACGGCATCCTGTACCTGGCCATGAATCTGGCCACCGGCCGCCTCTGGCGCAAGTTCTTCCCCTTGAGCATCCGCGGCATTGCCGCCGACCTGGGCGCGGCGCTGCGCGGCAAGCTCGCCCACGCCGATCCGCGCCGCTACAACCAGGTGCAGCGGCTGGCTTATCTGTTCGTGATGCTCGACATCGCGGTGCTGGTGCTGTCCGGGCTGGTGCTGTGGAAGTCGGTGCAGTTCGAACTGCTGCGCGAACTGATGGGCGGATACGAGACCGCGCGCCGCGTGCACTTCATTGCCATGGCCTTGCTGACGGCGTTCGTGGCGGTCCACCTGGTGATGGTTGCATTGGTGCCGCGCAGCCTGATCGCCATGATCCGCGGCAAATAAGGAGCCATCCGTGAACAAGCACAAGCGCCCCTCCCTGCCCGGCCTGGACGGCCCGGCCATCCTCAAGGAAGCCGGCAGGATCCTGGAAAAGCGGGTCGAACAGCCCTCGCGCCGCGCCTTCCTGCGCAGCAGCCTGACCCTGGGCGGACTGGCCATGCTGTCGGGCTGCTCGCTGTCGGACGACGAAAGCGTAGAGAAAGCGCTGACCGCGGTTTCGCGCTTCAACGACCGGGTGCAGGGCTGGATCTTCGACCCCGACCAGTTGGCGCCGACCTATCCCGAATCGATGATCACGCGGCCCTTCCCCTTCAATGCCTACTACGGCATTGACGAGGTGCGGCATGTGGACGAGGAATCGTTCCGCCTGGAAGTCAGCGGACTGGTCGCAGACAAGCGCCGCTGGCGGCTGGAGGAACTGCGCGCCATGGCGCAGATCGACCAGGTGACGCGGCACATCTGCGTCGAAGGCTGGAGCGCCATCGGCAAATGGGGCGGCGTGCCGTTCTCCGCCTTCCTCAAGCGCGTGGGCGCGGACCTGAGCGCCAGGTACGTGGGCTTCAAGTGCGCCGACGACTACTACACCAGCATCGATATGCCCACCGCATTGCACCCCCAGACCATCCTGGCGCTGACCTATGACGGCCAGACGCTGCCACCAGAGTACGGCTTCCCCATGAAGCTGCGCATGCCTACCAAGCTTGGCTACAAGAACCCCAAGCACATACAGGCAATTTTCGTCACCAACACCTACCCGGGCGGTTACTGGGAGGACCAGGGCTACAACTGGTTCGGCGGCAGCTAGGTGGAATCTTTCACGCTTTCACTCTCCATAAAGGAACGCATCATGAAGAAAATCGCTACCACCGCCGCGCTGTCCCTGTGCCTGGCTTTCGGCGCCGCGGCGGTCCATGCCGCGGACAGCATGAGCAAGGACGCCATGGGCGGCGGCTCGATGGCCAAGGACGGAATGGCCAAGAGCGGGATGTCCAAGGATTCCATGTCCAAGGACGGCATGTCGAAGGAAGGCATGTCCAAGGATTCGATGTCCAAGAACAGCATGTCGAAGGACTCGATGTCCAAGGATGGCATGTCAAAGGATGGCATGTCCAAGGATTCGATGTCCAAGGACGGCATGTCGAAAGGCGGCATGTCCAAGGATGGCATGAAGCAATAGCGCCCACCCGGCCCGCCCCTGATCCGGAGCATGTCATGAAACTAGACCGCAGGCATTTCCTGGGCCTGGGCAGCGCGGCGGCCATCGCCGCCGGCCTGGCCCCGGTCCTGGCGGCGCGCGGCGGCCCGGCCGCCGCCGCCCAGGCCTTCCCCTACACGCTAAGCGACGCGCAATGGCGCGAACGGCTCACGCGCGAACAATACGAAGTGCTGCGCCGCGAAGGCACCGAGCGTCCCTACTCCAGCCCGCTGGACAAGGAGTATCGCAAGGGCGCCTACGCCTGCGCCGGCTGCGCCCATCCGCTGTTCTCTTCTTCCACCAAGTTCGACAGCGGCACCGGCTGGCCCAGCTTCTGGCAGCCGCTGGACGGCGCCGTGGGCGAAACCAAGGACCGCAGCTTCGGCATGACGCGCGTCGCCGTGCATTGCGCCAATTGCGGCGGCCATCTGGGTCACGTCTTCGACGACGGCCCGCGTCCGACCGGGCTACGCTACTGCATGAATGGCGTGGCCCTGGCGTTCACCCCGCAGGCCTGAACTCCGGCCGCCCCATCCATCAGGAGACACCATGTCCGCCATCCACCTGCCCCGCAAACTTTGCGCCGCGCTGGCCGTCGCCTGCGGCCTGCTGGGCGCCGCCTCGGCCAGCGCCGCGGAAACCGCCTTCATCATTCCGCCCCCGGCCATGGACCAGCCCGCGGCCGCCGCACCGCAAAAAGCCGTCATCGCCGGCGGCTGCTTCTGGGGCGTGCAAGCCGTGTTCCAGCACGTCAAGGGGGTCAGCTCCGCCGTCTCCGGCTACGCCGGCGGCCAGGCGTCCACCGCCAATTACGATACCGTCAGCGGCGGACGCAGCGGCCACGCCGAAGCGGTCGAGATCACCTACGACCCCGCTCAGGTCAGCTACGGCCAGCTGCTGCAGATCTATTTCTCGGTGGCCCACGATCCCACCCAGCTCAACCGCCAGGGTCCGGACAGCGGTACCCAATACCGTTCAACGGTCTTTCCTGCGGACGACGGCCAGCGCAAGGTCGCCGAAGCCTACATCGCGCAGCTGAACAAGACAGGTGTGTACCCCAAGGCGCTTGCCACGACGATAGAACCGCTGAAAGCCTTCTATCCTGCCGAGGACTACCACCAGGACTATCTCGTGCGCCATCCGTACAGCATGTACATCATGGTCAACGACGTGCCCAAGGTCGAAAACCTGGCCAAGACGTTTCCGCAGCAGTATCGGGACAAGCCTGTGCTGGTGAACTGAAGACGATAAATGGAGCCGGCCGCGCTGAATAAAGTCGGCCGCGCTCTAAACCCTTGCGTAGCAACGAAGGCTCGCTTACGGAGCCTTTATCTCCTTCTTTTCCGCTTTCTCCTTTTTTTCTCCATCGTAATGGGACTTGATGGCGAGAAACATGCCCGTGCCCAACACCAGAAGCTTGAACGTACCGAAGACTACAGGGACCCAAAAATTCATCATTTCCTCAAAACGCTGCTTCAGCAGCTTCATTTACGACTCGCGGGCCAGGCAACGACAAACGAACTCAGCGCCGCCGAGCGCTATCAGCAGGTACCGCAAATAGGAACCGGAGATTTTTCCCCATGCCTTCCTCTGACGCTTGCTTAAAAATGGCAACGCAAAAAGAGGTTGGAAATGGGCAGAGCGAGCGCCATACGCCCTGCAAACAATCGGAGTTTACCGTCGAACTTCATGCAACTTGCTGCACCGGAAACTGCTACGTATCCGCGACCGTATCAGTTCGGCCACGGCGGCTCATGCCTGTCCCGTACATCGCCATGCGCAGTAGCGGCATGTAGTTTTCCCAGCAGATCACGGCACCCAGTTTTCCGCGGGGTGGATCGAACACGAGCATGGTGGAGCCGTCGCCATAGCCCCAGATCAACCGTTCCACGACGGTCGGCATCAATTTGCGTTGCTTGCTGCGCCAGCCGAGCCCAGCACCAGCGCATGCGGTTCGATGCCTTCGGGGTGTCATGCCTGCCCGCGGCCTGAACTGGCCAAGGGCGCCCGCTATGCCTGAACCGCCCGTCTTGGACCGGCAGTACACTCGGCAGCAGACAGCCACCTGCACACAGGCCCACCCGGCACAACCCCGTACCCACATGTTCCAACTACGACAGCTGAAGATCTTCGTCGCGGCGATGGAAACGTTGAGCTTCACGAAAGCCGCCAAACAGGTGCATCTGTCGCAACCCAGCGTTACGGAACAGATACGGGCGCTGGAAGAGAGCGTCGGCCAGGCGCTCTTCATCCGCCAGAACAATCGCCTGCAACCCACCCCAGCCGCAGAGAGACTGGCCATTCGAGCACGCGAATTGCTTGCCCGGGCCGATGACGCCTTCCGGGAAGTTCGCGACAACGTCGACGATTCAGGAGGCACGATCCGGGTCGCCGCGCCGCAGACCTTGTGCACCAGTGTGCTGGTTCCGCAATTGTTGCGCTTTGCCGGCATGCACCCCGGAACGCAGGTTGCAGTTCAAGAAAAAAACTCCATGGCGACGGCTCAGGCGGTGCTCGATGGGACGGCCGACCTCGGTCTGGTGCACGGATGGCCGGCAAGCGACGCCAAGCTCCGGGCGCAAGCCATTGCGCGGGACATGCCGGTGGTCGTAATGCCCCCTGGGCATCCGCTATCCGAGGCCGTAGACATCAAGGCCGACGCGCTTGCCGCATTCCCGCTGGTCGTCACGATGGACGGCTGCCGATACCGGGAATACCTGGAGGCCGTGTTGCAGGAAGCCCCGGTGCAGCCGCGTATCCGCGGTGTCGCCGACAGCGTACCGGCCCTGATACAGATGGTGTCCGCGGGCCTTGGGGTATCGATCCTGCCGCGGATGGCCATGGATCCCGCAGCGACAACCGCTTGCGTCCGGTGGCGGCCGTTGTCGACCGCGGGAGCAGGTCTTCCCATCTGCCTGCTCACCTTGCACCGGACGCCTACGCGCCAGGTGGCCGCCTTCATCGAGATGATCCGCCTCGCGGTGACTGGCTCAGACCAGCCGATGGCCGCCATCGACATGAAGCACGGTGCCGGTGGTGTAGCCATTGCCGATCAGGAAGCCGATGGCATCGGCGATATCGCTGCCGGCGCCGACCCGGCCCACCGGTAGCCGCTCGGCCATCGATGCCAAAAGCGGTCCGCTGTCGGCGCCGGCTACGTCATTCCAGATGGGCGTATCCACCCAGCCCGGCGATACGGCATTGATCCGCAGCGGCGCAAGCTCGACCGCCATGGCGCGCACGACACCCTCCAACGCGGCATTGATCGCCGCCACGGCGATGCCCTTCGGCCGGGGCCGGTAGGCGGCAATGCCCGACGTCAGGGTGATGGAACCGTGCGCCGGCATGCGCGGGGCGCCATGTTTGGCCAGCAGGATGGGCGCGACGACCTTGGAGCGGATGGCTCGGTCCAGCGCGTCCAGCGAGAGTTGCGGCAGTAGCTCGTAGGCGCCGCGTATGTCGGCAGCCGTGCAGACCAGATGATCCACCGGGCCTGATTCTTCAAACAGCCGCTGCACTTGCGCTTCACTCGTCACATCCGCCTGGTGCAGGCGAGGCGCGCCAAACGCGCGCAACTGCTCGCGCGCCGCGTCGAGCTTGTCGCGGGACCTGCCCACGATCAGTACCTCGCAGTGCATCCCCAGCAATCGCTCGCTGACGGCCAACCCCATGCCCGAGCTACCGCCGACCACCACCACCCGTTGTCCTGCAAGACCATTGTCCATGCTCGTTTCCTTGAAATACGTGTTTGGAGCAGGCGATGGTGGCGCTACGAAGTGCCGGGCGCCAGCAGGAATGTCCGATCGGGGTATCGGCTTGTCCGATGCGGGCGTGTCCAGGTTCCGGCGCTTTGCGTGAATGATGAAAACGGAAAAGCAATGCTGCATCCTGCGCCATCGGCCGCGGCGCGACGCTGGGCGGTATCATGCTGGCCAAGACCGGCGTTGCCGGCACCCAATTGTCGGCAGGCGGAATTGCCGCCATCGCGATGGCGTTCGCGCTGCGGCAACGGTTTCCGGCAACAGCCGGAAGCTGCGATGCCCGCCAATCGCGGGCCTGCCGGCAAACGAGTCCAGGAGAAGTACAGCAGTGAACGATACCCACATACCGGAAACGGAAACCCCCGAAGACCGCAAAGAACAGCTGCCCACGCTGTGGCGCGACGATGGCTGGACCGCCAGGATCATCAAGAACGAGGAAGACGACGGCTGGGCCGTGGAAATGACCATGGACGGCGAGGCCGAGCCGGCCCTGGTCGGTCCATGGACCATGGGCCGCGACAAGAAAAACCCCAAGCCGCTCGACTCCCCGGCCTTCATCACCCTGGTCAAGACCGCCCGGGAAGTCCTGCGCCGCCACGAGCAGCAATTGCACGCGACGCTACACAAAAGCGTGAAGATCGACGCCGCCGCCGGCCGCCTGACCGTCAAGCTGGATATCGTTCCCGACGAAGACGAGCCGTATGCCGTATTGAGCGCCTACGATGAATCCGGCGAACAACTGGCCCAGACCCATGTCGCGCCGACCTACAAGCTGAGCGTGCAGCGCGCCTCGGAGTGGGCCAGCGGCGGCTTCGGCAAGCACGGCTGATACGCCAAGCTGACGAGCATCGGCGGCGAGCCGCTGCCCGCTGCGGCGTCTACGGGAAAAACAAAGCTGGCCACGTCAACGCGGCCAGCTTTGCCCCACAATCAAGCCATCACGGCCGGCTCAATGGCCGGTCGAATCCCCTTCCCGGCTGGCTTCGAAAAGGAACCAGGTGCGCCGTTCGGTCTCGTCGATCCAGTTCTCGATCAGGCTGGAGCTGGCGATGTCGCGGTGCTCGTCGGTGATGTTGTGCGCTTCGCGCAGCGCCGCGGCCAGGACCTTGTTGTCCTCGCGCAGCTCGGCCAGCATATCCAGCGGCTGCACGTAGTCCGCGTCGTTATCCGAGATGCGCTGCGAACGCGCAATGTGGCCAATGGAACGCAGCGTCGTGCCGCCGATCTTGCGGATGCGTTCGGCGATGGGATCCGTCATGGCGAACAGCTGGTCGCCCTGCTCGTCCAGCAGCAGGTGGTAGTCGCGGAAATGGGGGCCGCTGACGTGCCAATGAAAATTCTTGGTCTTGAGATACAGCGCGAACACGTCGGCGAGTATCTGGTTCAGCGCGGCGGAAATATCCCTGGTGGCCGCCGACGCCAGGTCGGTCGGCGTCGCCAGCGGGCGCTTGCGCCGCTCTTTCAGGGCTTTGGTGGTCTTCTCATCCAGTTTCTTGGCCATGGGTCGCAACTCCTAGGAATGATGGTGAAAACACACGCGCGGCGCGAGGCTTGCTTGCGCCGCGACTTCGCTAGCGTAAATCCGCACGCGTTCTTTTGCCAATGTCCGGGATCAAGGCGCCCTCCCTTCTGAAATCCGGTCCGGCTAGGAGTATGCTACGGCGCGTCAATTCAGCCGGATCCCTCCATCGCTATGCGCGGCAACCCCGACCCCAGGCAAGGCGCCATCGCCCTGCACGGGTTTTACTTCCTGTATTACGGCCTGCAGGGAGTCAGCATCCCCTTTCTGCCCCTGTGGTTCGCCAGCCGCGGACTGGATCCCGCCGTCATCGGCCTGATCGTCGCCACGTCCTTCCTGCCCAAGATCCTGTCCACGCCCGTGGTCGCCCACGTCGCCGACCAGACCGGCCGCGCCCATGCGCTGATTGCGGCGGCGCTGGCGGCGTCGCTGGCGCTGTTCGTCTGCTATCCGTTCAGCAGCGCGCCCGGCTTGCTGTTGGCCATCACGCTGCTGCTCAATGCCGTGTTCCCGGCGGTGCTGCCGCTGATGGACCGCATGGCCATCGCCAGCGGTCGGGGCCAGGGGAGTTCCTACACCGTCATGCGCGCCTGCGGCTCGCTGGGTTTTGCCGTGGTCACCCTGGCGGGCGGCTACCTGATCAAGACGTTCGACGCCGACTGGGTGATGTGGCTGTCCATCGTCCTCATCATCGCCTGCCTGGCCTGCGTGCGGCTGCTGCCTCGGGCGGCGCGCCCCGCTGCGGGCGAAGCGCCCGCGCCGGCGGTCCGCCTGCCCATGCTCGAAGTCCTGCGCGACCGCCCGCTGCTGATGTGCATCGCTGCGGCCTCGCTGGTCCAGGCCAGCAACGGCTTCCTCTATTCCTATTCCACGCTGTACTGGACCGCCAGCGGCCTGTCGACCGCGTTGATTTCCATGCTGTGGGTGGTAGGCGTTGCCAGCGAGGTCCTGTTCTTCTTCCTTGCTCCCCGCATCCTGGCCCGCACGGGCGCGCAATGGCTGATCCTGGCGTCCGCCGTCATGACCGCGATCCGCTGGGCCGGTCTGTCCGCCACCACCGATCCGGCGCTGATCGCGGGCCTGCAACTGCTGCAGTGCTTCACGCTGGCGGGCAATAACGCAGCGATCATGTGGTACATCACGCGCCACGTGCCCGCCGCCATCAAGACGTCGGCCATCGCGCTCTACGCGCTGCTGTCGGGAGGGGTCTTCATGTTCGCCAGCATCCAGCTGGGCGGCGCGTTGTACCGCAGCTATGCGCCGGGGGGATTTCTGGTGATGTCGCTGTGCGCGATCGGGGCGGCGCCTTTGGTGGTCTACGCCGAAAGGGTACGCAGAAAGTCGGTATAACCCGTCGCCGCCTGCGCCCAACGAAAAAAAGGCCTCGCAAGCGAGGCCTTTCCTGTCAGCAGCAACCGATCCGCTTCTTCCCGCCATAACGCGCGTCCTGGCGCTCGCGGAAGAATGCTTCGTAAGTCATCGGCTCCTGGTCAGGGTGCGTGCGCCGCATGTGCGCCACATACGTCTCGTAGTCCGGCACGCCGACCATCAGCCGGAGCGTCTGCCCCAGGTAGCGGCCGGCGGCGCCGGCCGCGGAACTCATGTTGGTGAACAGCATGCGTCGTCTCCCTGTTGCGCTCAGTCCGCGCCGGCGGCGGCCGGCAGCGTTTCGTACGGCATTTCGCGGGCGGTGGGCTTGTTCTCGTTGCGCGCGCGCTGCACCGAACGCAGGCCGAACACCACGATGCTCACCACCACGAAGATGAAGATCGCGCACAGGCCGGCGTTGATGTAGTCGTTGAAGACCACGCGCGACATTTCGCCCAGGGACTTGGCCGGAGCCAGGACCTTGCCTTCGGCGATGGCCGCGTTGTACTTGTCGGCATGGGCCAGGAAGCTCACGCGCGGGTCGGCGTGGAACAGCTTCTGCCAGCCGGCGGTCAGCGTGCATGCCAGCAGCCACAGGGTCGGAAGCACCGTGACCCAGGCGTAGCGGTCACGCTTCATCTTGAACAGCACCACGGTGCCCAGCGTCAGCGCAATCGCGGCCAGCATCTGGTTGGCGATGCCGAACAGCGGCCACAGCGTGTTGATGCCGCCCAGCGGATCGACCACGCCCTGATACAGGAAGTAGCCCCAGGCCGCCACGCACAGGCCGGTGGCAATCAGGTTGGCAGGCAGCGAGTCAGTGCGCTTGAGCGACGGGGCGAAGGTGCCCAGCAGGTCTTGCAGCATGAAACGGCCCGCACGGGTGCCGGCGTCGACAGCGGTCAGGATGAAGAGCGCTTCGAACAGGATGGCGAAGTGGTACCAGAAGGCCATCATGCCCGGGCCGCCGATGGCCTGGTGCAGGATGTGCGCCATGCCCACGGCCAGCGTCGGAGCGCCGCCGGCGCGCGAGATGATGGTGCTTTCGCCCACGTCCTTGGCGGTCTGGATCAGGTCCGCGGGCGTCACCACGAAGCCCCAGCTGGAGACCACCTGGGCCACCTGGTCGGGCGTGGTGCCGATCACGGCCGCCGGGCTGTTCATGGCGTAGTAGATGCCCGGCTCGATCACGCAAGCCGCCACCAGCGCCATGATGGCCACGAAGGATTCCATCAGCATGCCGCCGTAACCGATGTAGCGGGCCTGGGTTTCGTTCTCGATCAGCTTGGGCGTGGTGCCCGAGGAGATCAGGGCGTGGAAGCCCGACACCGCGCCGCAGGCGATGGTGATGAAGAGGAACGGGAACAGGTTGCCCGACCACACCGGGCCGGTGCCGTCGACGAACTGGGTCAGCGCGGGCATCTTCAGCTCGGGCGCGACCACGACGATGCCGATGGCCAGGCCGACGATGGTGCCGATCTTCAGGAAGGTCGACAGGTAGTCGCGCGGGGCCAGCAGCAGCCACACCGGCAGCACCGAAGCGATGAAGCCGTAGATGATGAGGATCCAGGTCAGGCCCTTGCCGTCGAAGTCGAACATGGGGCCGATCACCGGGTGCGCGGCCACGTCCTGGCCGAAGGTGATGGCGGCCATCAGGCCGACGAAGCCGATGATGGACACTTCGCCGATCTTGCCCGGGCGGATGTAGCGCAGGTACACGCCCATGAACAGCGCAATGGGAATGGTCGCGGCCACCGTGAAGGTGCCCCAGGGCGAATGCGTCAGCGCCTTGACCACGATCAGCGCCAGCACGGCCAGGATGATGACCATGATCATGAAGGCGCCGAACAGCGCGATCACGCCCGGGATCTTGCCCAGCTCGGACTTGACCAGGTCACCCAGCGAACGGCCGTCGCGGCGGGTCGAGATGAAGAGGATCGTGAAGTCCTGCACGGCGCCGGCGAACACCACGCCGGCCAGGATCCACAGCATGCCCGGCAGATAGCCCATCTGCGCGGCCAGCACCGGGCCCACCAGGGGGCCAGCGCCAGCGATGGCGGCGAAGTGGTGGCCGAACAGCACGTGCTTGTTGGTGGGCACGTAGTCCAGGCCGTCGTTGTGCTTCCAGGCCGGCGTCATGCGCGTCGGATCCAGCTGGAACACGTTCTTGGCGATGAAGCGGCTGTAATAACGGTATGCGATCAGATACACGCATACGGCGGCGATCACCACCCATAGCGCATTGATGGTCTCCCCTCTGGCCAGCGCCACGGTGCCCAGCGCGAACGCGCCCAGTACCGCAACCGCCAGCCAGACCAGGTGCTGACCCAGTCCCTTACTGCTGGTTTGCATAAGTGCTCCTCTAGCCTCCCGCCATGCTTTTGGCGTGAAACGCTTTTATCGTCCCGCGGAAGGCAGACTCATTGTTGTGGGGTGGCGGACGCGCGCGCGTCCACGCAGCGCCGTGTCGACGCGGACGCTAGTATTTCGTTTTGACTACGCAGCAACAAGCGCGAAACTACGCAATTCAGCTACGTGTTACTACGCAATGCGCCGCAGCATGATTTGGCGAAAACCGTAAAATCACGGCTGAAATTTCCCGATCCTGACTGCGGCAAGCAAAATGCTGCGCCGCAATATTTGCGTTCGCGCTGATACAAATCCTTCATGAAGCTGCGCCTGAAAATCCTGCTGCTCGCCGCGGTGCCCTTGCTGGTGGCCGTCGCCGCCATCACGGTGGCCGTCTACGTGCAGGGCCTGCAGCTGGCGCAGCGCGAAAAGCAGGTCGTGGAAAACGCCTGGCTGGCCAGCAAGGAAGGCGAGCTGCGCCACTACGTCAACCTGGCCTACAGCGCCATCGCCCCCCTGCAGGCGGCGGCCGACGATGACGCCACCCGCCAGCGCGCGCTGGACCTGCTGGCGCAAATGGAATTCGGCCACGACGGCTACTTTTTCGTCTACGACCTGAAGGGCAGGAACCTGATGCACCCCCGCCAGCCGGAGCTGGTTGGGCAGGACCTTTGGGAACTGCGCGACACCAAGGGCCAGCCCGTCATCCAGAATCTGCTGACCGCCGCCCGGCGCGGCGGCCAGGACGGCGAAGCGGTGCACTACCTTTGGGAAAAGCCGTCCACCCACCAGACCGAGGAAAAGCTGGGCTACGTGGTGGTGCTGGAGCGCTGGGGCTGGATGCTGGGCACCGGCATCTACCTGGACGACGTGCAGCAGGCGCTGGAGCGCATCGACGCCGCCGCCCAGGCCAATATCCGCAGCATGTTCGCCTGGGTGGCCGGGATTGCCGCCGTGTCCATCCTGGGCGTGGCGGCCTGCGGCCTGGCCTTGAACATCAGCGACCACCGCCAGTCCGACGCCAAGCTGCGGCTGATGGCGCGCCAGCTGGTGCGTTCGCAGGAAGACGAGCGCGCACGGCTCTCGCGCGAGCTGCATGACGGCATCAGCCAGGTGCTGGTGTCGATCAAGCTGTCGCTGGAAGCGGCGCGGGAACGGCTGCGGCAGACGCTGCCGGACGAGCCACGCGTCCTCGCTCATATCGACACCCCCTTGGGCGGCGCGCTGGACCGATTGAATACCGCCGTGGGCGAAGTCCGCCGCATTTCGCACAACCTGCGGCCGACGCTGCTGGACGACCTGGGCCTGCCGGCCGCACTCGAACATCTGGGCCGGGAATTCGCCATTCCCAGCCAGGATGGCGCCCCGCCTCTGGCCGTGCGCCTGCACACCGCCGGGCAGCCGGTGAAGCTGCCCGAGGCCTATGCCACCGCCCTGTTCCGGGTCACCCAGGAAGCCCTGACCAACGTCATCCGCCATGCCGGCGCCACCCGCGCCGACATGACGCTGGCTTATTCGCCACGCGACCTGCGCCTGACCATCGCCGACGACGGCCGCGGCTTCGACTATGCCGAGGTGCAGCAGGATCCGCGCCGCGGCATCGGCCTGCGCAATATGCGCGAACGCATGAACGCGCTGTCCGGCACGCTGACTTTCCGCTCCACTTCCCACGGCACGGTGCTGCAGGCCTGGCTGCCGCTGCCCGCCGCCCCTCTCCCCGCGAGTTCCGACGCATGAACCACAAGCCCGACGCCATCCGGCTGCTGCTGATCGACGACCACCCGCTGGTGCGGGACGGGCTGCGGCTGCGCCTGGAAACCGTGCCGCAACTGCGGGTCGTGGGCGAAGCCGGCAACGCCGCCGCCGCCCAGGCCTTCCTGGCCGCCTGCCTGGCCGAGGACCCGCAAGGAGGCACCTTGCCGCACCTGGCGCTGATGGACCTGAACATGCCCGGCGTGGGCGGGCTGGAATTGACCGCCCTGCTGCACGAGCGCTACCCGCAGATCGCGGTGCTGGTGCTGTCCATGCACGACAACCCCGAATACATGGTGCAGGCGGTCAAGGCCGGCGCGCGCGGCTATCTGCTGAAGGACGAACCGGCGCATGAGATCGTCACCGCCATCGACGCGGTCATGGCAGGCCGCAGCTATTTCAGCGCTGCGGTCGCGGTGCGCCTGTCGCAGGCCACGGCGCCAGCCACCATGCTGACGCAGCGCGAACGCGACGTGCTGCGCCACATCGCCAGCGGCGAGGCCAACAAGCAGATCGCGCAGGCGCTGGGATTGTCGGTGCGCACGGTGGAGACCCATCGCCTGAACATCAAGCGCAAGCTGGGCATAGACGGCCAGGCGGAACTGATCAAGTACGCCGTCGAGAACCGCGGGGTCTGACCCGGGCCTGGACCTGAGCCCGGCCTGATCGTTTTCCCGCGCTGCGGTAGACTTGCAGCACTACGCTACACAGTAAAGCGCCGCAACCAGCGCCGCCCCCAGGAGTCCCCGATGTCATTGGAAAAGAACTACACCGCCATTCTTCAAGAACTAGGGGAAGATCCGTCCCGCGAAGGGCTGGCCGATACGCCCGCCCGCGCCGCCAAGGCCATGCGCCACCTGTGCCGCGGCTACGGCCAGAACCTGGACGAAATCGTCAATGGCGCGCTGTTCACCTCCGACACGCGCGAGATCGTGCTGGTCAAGAACATCGAGCTGTACTCGCTCTGTGAACACCACATGCTGCCCTTCATCGGCAAGGCGCACGTGGCCTACCTGCCCAACGGCAAGGTGCTGGGTCTGTCCAAGGTCGCCCGCATCGTCGAAATGTACGCGCGCCGCCTGCAGATCCAGGAAAACCTCAGCCGCCAGGTGGCCGAGGCCGTGCAGTCGGTGACCGGCGCGGCCGGCGTGGCCGTGGTGATCGAGGCCCAGCACATGTGCATGATGATGCGCGGCGTGGAAAAGCAGAACTCGTCCATGGTCACCTCGGTCATGCTGGGCGAATTCCACGACAATCCGTCGACCCGGGCCGAGTTCCTGAGCCTCATCCGCTAGGCCGATCCCCCTCTCCCCCTTTTGGCGCATATCGCGGGCCGCCTCGCCGGCCGCACCCCGCCGCGCCGGCCGCGCCAGGACTGGCGTTGCCGGCGCGGCGGGCGGGCCCGGGCCTTTTTGGCTCCTACTGATTAGGGCATCTGGCCCTAGCGTTCTGGCTCCATCCGGGCAAACTGGCTCCAGCATGCCGGTCGCGCCGGAGCGCGGCCGTTCCCTCCCGGAGATCTCCATGAACGCGATATTCCGCCTCATCCGCCGCTGCACCCTGGCCGGCCTGGCCGCCGCGCTGTTGGCCGCTCCCGCCTATGCCCAGACCAAGCTGGTGGTCGGCTACCAGTTGATCGTGGGGCCATTCCTGACGGCCATCGCCGACGGCAGTTTCGACAAGGCCTTGAAGGACGCCGGCTACCAGGTGGACTGGCGCCAGTTCACCTCCGGCGGCGACATTTCCACCGCGCTGGCTTCCGGCAACGTGCCGGTCGGTGTGCTGGGCTCCACCGGCATCACCGCGGCCGCCACCCGCGGCGTCGACATGGAACTGTTCTGGATCCTGGACAACATCGGCAAATCCGAGGCGCTGGTGGCGCGCAACGGTTCCGGCATCAACAGCACGGCGGACCTGAAGGGCAAGCGCGTCGCCACGCCCTTCGTGTCCACCTCGCACTTCCATCTGCTGGTCGGGCTGGAACAGGTCTGGAAGATCAATCCGCGCGACGTGCGCATCTTGAACATGCAGCCGCCGCAGATCGTGGCCGCCTGGCAGCGCGGCGACATCGACGCGGCCTACGTCTGGCCGCCCGCCCTGACCGAGATCGCCAAGAGCGGCAAGATCATTGCAGACTCGGAACAGATCGGCAAAGCCAGCGTGCCAACCTTCGACGGCATCGTGGTCGATCGCGCCTGGGCCGCCAAGAATCCGAAGTTCATGGCCGCCTTCACCAGCGTTTTGGCCAAGTCCTATGCGGACTACCGCGCCAACAGCGCCAAGTGGACCGCCGATTCCCCGCAGGTCAAGAGCATCGTCAAGCTGATCGGCGGCAAGCCCGAGGACATGGTCGAAGCGCTCCAGCTGCTGGTCTTCCCGACCGTGCAGGAACAGGCCTCCAATGTCTGGCTGGGCGGCGGCAAGGAATCGGGCGCCGCGCGCGCCTTCGCGGCCAGCGCCCAATTCCTGAAGGACCAGAAGCAGATCGACCGCGCCCTGGCCGACTACAGCCCGCACGTCACCGACAAGTACGCCAAGGCGGCCGAGAAGTAAGGAGCGCTTGCGGCCAAGGCGGCCCGTCCGGCGCCGCCTGCCCAGCGCCACGCAGGGCTGCGCGCAGCCCGTCGCAACCAGGGGAGCCGGCATGACCATGCAGTCCTCGTCCGCCACGCATAGCCTGTGCGCGGAAAAAGTAAGCGTCACCTACCCCGGCCTGCACGAAAGCGGTCCGGTCATCGCGTTGCAGAACGTCAACCTGACCATCCAGCCTGGCGAGTTCGTCGTGGCGCTGGGCGCCTCGGGCTGCGGCAAGACCACCTTGCTCAGCCTGCTGGCCGGCTTCCTGTCGCCCACCGAGGGCGAGATCACGCTGGGCGGCCGGCCTATCGTGGGTCCCGGCGCCGACCGCGGCGTGGTGTTCCAGAAGCATGCCCTGCTGCCCTGGCTGAACGTGCTGGAGAACACCGAGTTCGGCCTGAAGCTGCAAGGCGTGGACAAGGAAACCCGCCGCGCCCGCGCGCGCCGCAATCTGGAGCTGGTGGGCCTGCAGGACTTCCACCGCCACATGATCTACCAGCTGTCCGGCGGCATGCAGCAGCGCGTGGGCATCGCGCGCGCGCTGACCTGCAACCCCGCCATGCTGCTGATGGACGAACCCATGGCGGCGCTGGACGCGCTGACGCGCGAGACCATCCAGGAGCTGCTGCTGGACATCTGGCGGCAGACCAACAAGATGTTCTTCTTCATCACGCACAGCGTCGAAGAAGCGCTGTTTCTGGGTTCGCGGCTGATCGTCATGTCGCCCCGCCCGGGCCGCATCACGCATACCTTCACGCCGGACTTCAACCGGCGCTACCTGGAGACCCGCGATGGCCGCAGCATCAAATCCAGTCCCGACTTCATCGCCATGCGCGAACAAGTCCTCGGCATCATCTATGGCGACGAGCGAGCCTCCTCCCCCCAAGGCTTCCATGGCTAGCAGCCGCCCGGGACACAAGCCCGCCGCGCCGGGCAAGGTCTACGGCGCGCCGGGCGCGGGCTACAGCGGCCACATCAGCCTGATCACCAGCCTGGCGCTCATCGGGCTGTGGTTCCTGGTGACCAGCGCCGGCTGGGTGCGGCCATTGTTCCTGCCCTCGCCCCTGGCGGTGTACGACAAGTTCGTCTCGGCCATGACCGACGGCGTGGCCAACTCCACGCTGACCGAACATGCGCTGGCCAGCCTGTCGCGGGTGTTCGGGGCCTTCTTCCTGGCCTGCGTGACCGCCATTCCCGTCGGCATCCTGATGGGCGTGAACCGGTACGCGCGCGGCATCTTCGATCCGCCCATCGAGTTCTACCGCCCGCTGCCGCCGCTGGCCTACCTGCCGCTCATCATCATCTGGTTCGGCATCGGCGAATTCCCCAAGGTCCTGCTGATCTACCTGGCGATCTTCGCGCCCATGGCGATCGCGGCGCGCGCCGGCGTGCGCTCGGTGTCGATCGAACAGATCCACGCGGCCTACGCCATGGGCGGCACGCCTGCGCAGGTGGTCTGGCACGTGATCCTGAAGGCCGCCATGCCGGAGATCTTCACGGGCATGCGCATCGGCATCGGCGTGGGCTGGACCACGCTGGTGGCCGCCGAAATGGTGGCCGCCGACCGCGGCCTGGGCTTCATGGTGCTGAACGCCGCCCAGTTCCTGGCCAGCGACACCGTCATCATGGGCATCATCGTGATCGGCGTGTTCGCCTTCGCCTTCGACCTGCTGGTCCGTTATCTGGAGAAGTTCGCCATTCCGTGGAAGGGACGGGTCTGAAACGCGCCCGGGCAATCCCTCATTTCGTCCCCCATCCGGCTCCTCTATCCTCAAGAGCGGCGCCTGCGCAGCGGCTACCGGCTGCGCGGCCTAGACAAGGAGCCGTCATGTCCAGCCAGGCCTCGATGCTCAAGCCTGTGTTGTGGGAGCGCCTGTTCGAACGCGAAAGCGCGCCCAACCTCAGCCTGCAGGGCTGCGTGCGCCAGATGCTGGTGTCCGCCATCCTCAGCGGCCACCTGCCGCCCGGCACGCCGGTGCCGTCCAGCCGGCATCTGGCCGACCAGCTGCGCATCGCGCGCAACACCGTCGTGTTCGCCTACCAGCAACTGGTGAGCGAGGGTTATCTGGTGTCGCGCGAACGCAGCGGCCACTTCGTCAGCGACACGGTCATGCGCGGCCATTCCGGGCCCGCTTCCGACGCCCCGCCCGCCGACGGCGGCGAGCCGGACGTGCGCTGGGACGAAAGGCTGCGCTTCCGCCCGTCCCGGCAACGCAACATCACCAAGCCGCGCGACTGGCAGAAGCAGCCCTATCCCTTTGTCTACGCCCAGTTCGACCAGGACCTGTTCCCCACCGCGGAATGGCGCGAATGCTGCATCAAGGCGCTGTCGGTGCTGGACATCCGCAGCTGGGCGCCGGACCTGATCACCCACGACGACCCCGCGCTGATCGAGCAGATCCGCACCCAGGTGCTGCCCCGGCGCGGCGTCTGGGCCGACGCCGAGGAAATCGTCATCACCGTGGGCGCGCAGCATGCGCTCTACCTGTTGGCCGACCTGCTGGTCAACGAGGACACCGTGGTCGGCATGGAAGACCCCGGCTATCCCGACGCCCGCAACATCTTCGCCAGCCACACGCGCAACCTGCTGCCGCTGCCGGTGGACGAACAAGGGCTATGCACCGGCACCCATCTGCTGGGCTGCGACTACCTCTTCGTCACGCCGGGCCACCAGTGCCCCACCACGGTCACGCTATCTCCGGAGCGCCGCCAGAACCTGCTGACGCTGGCGCGCCAGGCCGACAGCCTGATCATCGAGGACGACTTCGAAAGCGAAAGCCGCTGGGGCGAAGGCGCGATTCCCGCCTTGAAGAGCCTGGACCGCGACGGCCGCGTGATCTACGTGGGCAGCCTGGCCAAGTCCTTCGCGCCCGGCCTGCGCATCGGCTACATCGTGGCGCCGCGCGAACTCACCGCGGAACTGCGCGCCTTGCGCCGGCTCATGCTGCGCCACCCTTCGGCCTACATCCAGCGGGCGTTTTCGCTGTTCATTTCGCTGGGGCACCACCATTCGCTGCTGCGCAGGCAATCGCAGGCCTACCAGGAGCGCGGCACCGAACTGGCCCGCGCGCTGGCGCGGCACCTGCCCGATTTCAAGGTCATACCCATTACCGGATCCTCGTCCTGCTGGCTGCAAGGTCCGCCCTGGCTCAACGCCTGCGAGCTATCCGAGGCCGCGCTGGCCGAGGGCGTGGTGGTGGAACCCGGCGACGTCTTCTTCATGAACGGAGCCGACGCGCCGCGCAACTTCCTGCGGGTCGGCTTCACATCGATCCGGCCGGAACACATCGAGCCGGGGATTGCCCGGCTGGCCAAGGTGGTCGACCGCTACCGCGGCCGCGCCGCGGACGGCAAGCAGGCCCCGCAGGGCCCGGACTTGCACGCGCTAGAGCACTTCGTCTCTTAGGTAGTACCAGCGGTACAGCAGGCCCTGGCCCAGCCTGCGGAACGGCGCGAACATATGCCCCGGCAAGGGCGAGTCGTAGATCGGCAGGTCCCAGGCCACGCCGTCCTTGCCCATCATGCGTTGCGCCAGGCGCTTGCCCGCGTGGGCCGAGAACGCCACGCCATTGCCCCCGTAGCCGAAGGCGTAATAGACCGGCTGCGCCGGGTCGGGCTGGGTCACGCGCGGCATCATGTCGTGGCTCACGTCCACCCAGCCCCACCAGGAATAGTCCACGTCCACGCCCGCCAGCGTGGGGAACTTGCGCGCCAGCCCTTCCCGCAGCAGAGCCAGATGGCGCGGATGCTGCGCGTCGGCGCCGCGCAGCGCGCTGCGGCTGCCGATCTGCATGCGGCCGTCGGGCAGCAGGCGGTAATAGAAGCGCAGGGTTCGCGTGTCGGTGATGAACACCGTGCTTTTGAGGCCCGCTGCATCGCGTTCCGCCGGCGTCAGCACCCGCGTCACCAGCGAGTTCGACAGCACCGGCATGATGCGGTTGTCCAGCAAACGGTTGACGCCCTGCGCGGTATAGCCGCCAGTGGCGAACGCCACGCGCCGCGCGCGCACGTAGCCGCTGGGAGTCTGCAGCCGCACACCGCCATTCTCGGCGCGCCAGCCCAGCACCGGGCTGCCCGGATGGATGCGCACGCCCAGGGCCCGCGCCTGCCGCATATAGCCATAGGCGAGCTTCAACGGATGCACGCCCACGCCATCCGGCTCGTGCATCGCGCCCACCGCCTCGCGGTCGTACACGTAGCGTTCGCGCAATTCCTCCCGGTTCAACATCCGGGCGTCATAGCCGAACACCTCGCGCATCACGCGGGCTTCGTTTTCCAGGAACGCCATCTTCTTCTGGCGGTGCGCCGTGTACAGATGGCCGCCAGGTTGCGCGTCGCAATCCACCTGGGCCACCAGGCTCTTCCAATATTCGAAGCCTTCGCGGATCTCGGCGTCCAGGCGCTTGGCGGTCGCCAGGCCCCAGCGCGCTATCCATTGCGAACGGTACAGGCGTCCGGACGCATTCTGTCCCTGTCCGCCGTTGCGGCTGGTGCAGCCCCACACCGCGCGATTGGCCTCGAGCACCACGGCCTTCACGCCGAAGTCGCGCGCCAGCGTCAACGCCGCCGACAGCCCGGTAAAGCCCGAGCCCACGATCACCACGTCGGCGTCGATATCGCCGTTGACGGGGCCGTCATCCTCGGGCGGTTCGCCGGCGGTCGCGACCCAGTAGGTGGGCGCGTAGTCCTGCCCGCGGCCGGGCGGGGACACCAGCGGATCGTAGGCCGGGTTGTAGGCGCTGATCGCCGTCCGGCCAGCGGGGGCCGGACCTACAGGTTGGAAGGACATTTGAGTATCCATGCTGCGTTCCGGTTGCTGGATGCGGGTGCGTGTTCAACCGCGGGCCGGCAATACCGGGCGCTGCTTGCGGTAGGCGTTCTTCACGCGGATCTTGCCGTCCTGGAAGGTGAAGACGTCCACCATGTCCGCCTCCACGCGGGAGCCGTCGGCGGCGGTGCCGGTAAAGGTCGATTGGGACACGCCGCGGTCGCCTGCGACCCAATGCGTGCCGTTCCGCCACTGCGCATCGGGGAAATTCGCCCAGGCCGCCGCGAAGGCCGCCCGCACCGCCTCGCGGCCTTCGTGCCGCGCGCCCCATCGCTCGGGGCCGGCCACGGTCTCGAACACGCAGTCGTCGCTCATGAAGGACATCAAGGCGTCGATATCGTGGCGGTTCCAGGCCGCCGCGAATTCGGCCAGCATGTCCGCGGTGACGGTCTTCTGCATTGCATACCTCCGGTAGACGCGGGCGCAACACGCGCCAGCATTCAGGACCAAAGGTAAGTGAGCCCCCAGGCAGGGTCTAGAACCAGAAACGGGAAATCGCTTGCACCAGAAGCGACATCGGGTGGCAGGCCGCGCAATGCGCAACCGGCCACCCGGTTGGGCGTCCCGCCGTGTTGCGGACGGCGCCGGCTACAGCGTCATCCCGCCATCGGCAGTCAGGCTGGCCCCCGTCATGTATCCCGATTCGGGGCCGGCAAGCCATGCCACCAGCGACGCGATTTCATCGGCGCTGCCGGCGCGCTGCAACGGGATCAGCGGAACGACCGCATCAAGATGGTTGACCGTCATATCGGTCTGGATCGGCCCGGGCTGCACGTTGTTGATGGTGATGCTGCGGGGTGCAAGATCGATCGCGATGCCTTTGACCATCGTCGCCACCGCCGCCTTCGTCATCGCATAGACGCTCACGGTCGGCCCGCCGATGCGCGCGGCCAAATTGCTGCCGATGGTAACGATGCGGCCGCCGCGCGCAAGGTGCGCAGCGCCGGCCTGGATCGCCAGGAACACGCCGCGCACATTGACGGCCAGCATCTGGTCGAGATCCGCCACGCTCACGTCGGCCACCCCGCCCAACTTCAGGATGCCGGCGTTGACCACCACGATGTCGAGCCGTCCGAAATGCTCGGCCGCGCGCGCGGCGGCCAGCCGAATCGCCTCCGAGTTCGCGCTGTCGGCATGAATGGCCAGCGCCCTCGCCCCGCCCGCTTCGATCGCGGCCGCGGTCTCGCGCGCGCTCTCGGGCGCGGAAACATAGGTGAACGCCACGTCCGCGCCGTCGGCCGCCAGCCGCCGGACAATGGCGGCGCCGATGCCGCGCGAGCCGCCGAATACGATTGCGGCCTTGCGCAAGCCCCCGGAAATGCCTGTCATGATTCGCTCCTTGTAAGCCGATAGGTCAGTAAGCAGCCGGGAGAAGGGCCGGCTATCGAACCGGCGAATTCTCCCGTTTGCCTCGAATCGGTCAACAAGGAAAAAATTGACAAGCAATCCAATAAATCTATACCTATCTACGCCCGCCCCTCACGCCGCCGCCGGCGCCAGCCAGGCGTCGACGTCCGCGGGATCAACGGCGCCGCGCATGCCGATCAGCACCAGCGACGGCTCGTCCAGATCCTCGGGCGGCCTGGCCTGCGTGTCGTAGCGCACGCGCCGGCCCGCCAGTTGCACCAGCACCAGGCCGTGGCGATCGGTGCGCACCCAGCCCTTTGCCCGCAGCAGCTGCCTGGGCGCGTCGCGCAACCGGCTGGCGAGCCGGTCGGCGTCCAGCAGCGCGGGCGCGTGCCACAGCCAGCTCTGGAATGGATGGTCGGGGTCGTCGGGCATCGCGGCGTGGACGTGTCCCGCATGGCCGCAAGCGCCGCTTGCGCATTCATGCGCAACGCTGCAAGACCCGCCTTCGCCCAGCAGATGGCGCAGGTCCACGCGCCCTTCGCGCGTCTCGACCATCGCGGCCCCGCGTGTCGCCGCTTGCAGCCATGAACGCAACGACGCCAGTTCGGCGGCGGACGCCAGATCGGTCTTGTTCAACACCAGCAGATCCGCAGCCTTGAGCTGGCGTTCCACGGTATCGGCCAGCAAGGGATCCGCCGCCAGCGTGCGCACGTTCGCGGCATCTGCCAGCACCACCACGCCCTCAAGCTGCAGCATGGGATCCGACATGCCGACCTGCGCGATGCGGCCCGGATCCGACACGCCGCTGGCCTCGATCACGATCCATTCCGGCAAGGGGTCCAGCGCCAGCACGCGCGCCAGGGCATCGTCCAGGCCGCCCGCCATGGAACAGCAGACGCAGCCGTTGGCCAGCCTGATCACCTGGTCGCTGCGCTGCGCGATCAGCCCGGCATCGATATCGACCGGGCCGAAGTCATTGACCAGGACCGCCGCGCGGCGCTGGCTGCGGGACAACACATGATTGAGCAAGCTGGTCTTGCCCGCGCCCAGGAATCCGCCCACCACGGTCAGCGCAATTCGCGGTGCGCCATGGGCCGCCATCTCAGGCTTCCCGCAGTGGCAAGGGTCTGCCGCCGATCACGGTGCCCAGTACGCGCACGTCCTTCAGCTTCTCGGGCGCCACCTCCAGCGGATCGTCCTGCAGCACGCAGAAGTCCGCATGCTTGCCGACCTCGATGGAGCCGACGAGATGGTCCAGGTGCAAGGTGTAGGCCGCGCCCAGCGTGACGGCATGCAAGGCCTGCTCCACACCGATGCGTTCGGACTCCCCCAGCACCTTGCCCGACGAAGTCTGGCGGTTCACGGCGCACCAGGCCGTGAATAGCGGTCCCAGCGGCGTGATGGGCGCATCCGAATGGATGGAGAACGGCACGCCGGCGCGCGCCGCCGAGGCGCAGGCGTCCATGCGCCTGGCGCGATCCGGCCCCATGGTCAGGGCGTGATGGGCGTCGCCCCAGTAGAAGATGTGGTTGGCAAAGAGATTGGCGCACATGCCCAGGCTGGCCATGCGCCGGAACTGGGCCGCGTCGGCCATCTGGCAATGCTGCAAGGTATGGCGGTGATCGCGCCGCGGGCTGCGGCGCAAGGCGCGATCCACCGCGTCGATCGCAAGCTCGGTGGCTTCGTCGCCATTGGTGTGTATGTGCAGTTGCACGCCGGCGTCGTGGTAGGTCTGGACCATTGCGTCCAGCTCGGCCGGCGCGATCACCCAGATGCCGTTGGGCGCGCCGTTGTAGTAGCCGGGCCAGCGCAACCGGGCGGTAAAGCCCTGGATCGAACCGTCCACCACCAGCTTGACCATGCCCAGATGCAGCTTGTCGTTGTTCAGGCGCCGGGCCTCGGCCAGCTTGGCCAGGCAGCGCTGCGGATCGCCCGCGTAGGTCAGCGCGGACGCGGCCGGCACGATGCGCACGGAATAGTCCGGTTCGGCGGTGATGCGAGCCAGCGTCGCCAGACCCTCGTCGCCCAGTTCATTGACCAGGTCCGTGGCCGTGGTGACGCCCGCCCACTGCGCCACCTTGCCGAACATGCGCAGGCCCTCTTCCGATACGCCCACGGTGCGGAATGGACTGCCGATCAGGCGCATGACGGGGAACATCGCGGCGAATTCGCAGAGTTCGCCGCTGGGCCGTCCGTCTTCCATGCGCGTCACGCCCTCGATGTCGGTATCGCGGTCTATGCCGGCGCGCGCCAGCATGGGCGTGTTCACGTTCATCAGGTGCATGCTGGCATGCATGACCACCACGGGCCGCTCGGCGGACACCGCGTCCAGGTCCTGCACGCGCATGCGCGCGCCTTCGAAGAAGATCGGGTCGAAGCCCCAGCCTATCAGCGTCTCGCCGGCCGCCAGGACGCGTTCGGCCTCGCGCAGCCGCGCGGCCACCGCATCGAAACTCTTCAAGCCTTCCCACAGCCTGCCATCGGGTCCGCGCCGGTCGTAGAAGCCCACGTACACGAACTTCCACATTCCGCCTTCCGGCAGATGGCAATGCCCTTCGACCAGGCCTGGCATGAGCACTCTGTCCGCATAGCGCTCGTCGAGGTCGGCCGGACCCCAGCCCGCCAGTTCCTCGCGGCTGCCCACTCCCAGGACGCGGCCCTCGCGCACCGCCACGTGCGTGGCGCGGGGCTGCATCGGGTTCATGGTCAGGATGCTGCGCGCGGCATAGATCGTGGTTCGGGCGCGGGATTCGGTCATCTGTCTGTCCTTCTATCGGAGGGTGGGCTCATCCCTGCAGCGGCGACGCCAGGACGCCATCGCGGGATTCGACGAAATGGCAGGCCACGCGGTGGCCCGGCGCGACTTCGCGCAAGCCGGGTTCGCGCGTGGTACAGAGCGGCTGCGCGGCCGGACAGCGTCCGGCAAAACGGCAGCCCGGCGGCGGATCGACCGGACTGGGCGGATCGCCCGCCAGCCGCACGCGGCGCGCGGCCAGCTCGCGCCCGCCCTTCACGGTCGGCACCGCCGACATCAGGGCGACGCTGTAGGGATGCAGCGGCCGCGTGAAGAAGGCGTTGCGGGTGGCCTGCTCGATGATCTTGCCCAGGTACATGACGGCGATGTCGTCGCAGATGTGCTCCACCACCGCCATGTCGTGCGAGATGAACAGGAACGACTGGCCCTGCTCGCGTTGAATGCGCCGCAGCAGGTTCAGGATCTGCGCGCGGATGGCGATATCCAGCGCGGACACCGGTTCGTCGCAGACGATCAGGTCCGGCGCACTGGCCAGCGCCCGCGCCACGTTCAGCCGCTGCCGCTGGCCGCCGGAAAACTGGTGCGGAAACAGTTGCCGCTGCTCCGGGCGCAGGCCCACCAGTTCGAACATGCGGGCCACGCGCGCCTCGCGTCCGCCGGGCGGATCGATGCCCATCAGGTCCAGCGGCGCACGCACGATGTCGCCCGCCCGCTGGCGCGGATTGAGCGAGGAATACGGATCCTGGAACACCAGCTGCACGCGGCGGCGCATGCGGCGCAGGGCGGAGCCGTTCAGCGCCGTCATGTCCGTACCGTCGAAGTGGATGGAGCCCGCGGTCGGGTCCGCCAGCCGCAGCACGGACAAGGCCGTGGTGGTCTTGCCCGAACCGGACTCGCCCACGATCGCCAGCGTGCGGCCGCGCTGCAGCTCGAAGGACACGCCGTCCACGGCCTTCACGACCACCGGCTTGCCGTCGCGGCCACGCCCGCCGATGGGAAAATGCACGGCAAGATCGCGCACGGACAGCAAGGCGGAAGATTGCGGTGACGTCATTGCGCGGTCTCCGGATACAGCCAACAGGCGACTTCCTGCCCCTCGCCTACACGGGTCAGGGGCGGAAACGCGTCGCGGCAGCGCGCCATGGCCTGCCCGCAACGTTCCATGAAGGGGCAGCCCGCGCCGCGCTCCCAGATCGAGGGCACCACGCCGGGAATCTCCGGCAGGTCCGGGCGCACGTCGTCGGGCTCGCGGTCCAGCTCCGGCAGACAGGCGATCAGCCCCTGGGTGTAGGGATGGCGGGGCTGCGCCAGGATCTCGCGCACGCCGCCCTGCTCCACCACCCGTCCGCCGTACATGACCACGACCCGGTCGGCCATCTCCGACACCGCGCCCATGTCATGCGTGATCAGCAGCACCGCGGTGCCGCGCCGCGCCTGCTGTTCGCGCAGCAGGTCGAAGATCTGCGCCTGAACCGTCACGTCCAGCGCCGTGGTCGGCTCGTCGGCGATCAGCACATCCGGATCGCAGGCCAGCGCGATGGCGATCATCACGCGCTGCCGCATGCCGCCGGACATCTGGTGCGGATAATCGTCCACGCGCCGCTCCGGCAAGGGGATGCCCACCGACTTCAGCATTTCGATGGCGCGCTCGCGCGCCTGGCTCTTGCTCAGGCCCTGATGCAGCCGCAGGGGCTCCGCGATCTGGTCGCCGACCGTATACACAGGATTCAGCGCCGTCATGGGCTCCTGGAAGATCATGGAGATCTTGTTGCCGCGCACCTGGCGCATGGCCTCCTCGTCGCGGCCGGCCAGGTCGTCGCCGCGCAGGCGCACGCAGCCCCCGCCGATGCGCCCCGGCGCTGGTATCAGCCGCATGATGGCCAGCGCCGTCATGCTCTTGCCGCAGCCGGACTCGCCCACCAGGCACAGGGTTTCGCCGGGGTTCAAGTCGAAGCTCACCGCGCTCAGCACCTCGGCGACACGGCCGCGCGACTGGAACTCTAGGCTCAGGCTGTCGACCTCCAGCACGGGCGCCTGCAGCGCGGCGTTCATGCCCGCCCCCGCGAGTTCGGGTTGAGCGCGTCGTTCAACCCGTCGCCGATCAGGCTGACGGCCAGCACGGTCAGGAAGATGGCGGCGCCCGGCAGGGTCACCGCCCACCACGCGGTCAGGATGTAGGGGCGATTGCTGCCTATCATCAAGCCCCAGCTCATGATGTTGGGGTCGCCCAGCCCCAGGAACGACAGGCCGGCCTCGAACAGGATCGCCGTGCCTATCGCCAGCGTCGCCGACACGATCAGCGGCGCCAGCGCGTTGGGCAGGATCACCCGCCAGATGATGCGCGCGTCGCCCGCGCCTATCACCCTCTCGGCCAGCACGTACTCGCGGCGCTTGAGGCGCAGGAACTCGCCGCGCGCCAGCCGCGCCGTGCCCGGCCAGCTGACCACGCCGATGGCGATGGCGATGGTCGCCAGCGACGGCGAAAACAGCGTCACCAGCACCATGGCGAACAGCAGGGTCGGCAGCACCTGGAAGAATTCGGTGATGCGCATCAGGGTTTCGTCGATCCACCCGCCGTAATAGCCCGCCAGCGCGCCGACCGTCAGCCCGATGGCCATGGACAGCACGGCCGCCACCACGCCGACCAGCAAGGTGGCTCGGCCTCCATAGACCATGCCGGTCAATACGTCCCGTCCAAGGTAGTCGGTGCCCAGCAGCGCGTCCGCGCCCGGCGGCGTCATGGGAGCGCCGGCGATCTCGAAGGGATCCGCCTCCATGATCATGGGCCCAAAGAGCGTCACGGCCAGAATGGCGGCCAGCAGCAGCACGCCTGCCAGCGCCGCGGGATTGCGCGCGAATACCCGCAAGGCCTCGTACGACGGACGGGCCGGCGGCCGCGCCGCCTGGCCTTGCATGGCGGCAATGGATACGGCGGGAGGAGTCTGGCTCATGAGGTCTTGATCCTGGGATCGATCAGGCGATAGGCCAGATCGGTAAGCTGATTCATCACGACCACCAGCAGCGAGGCGAACAGCAGGATGCCCAGCAGCGTGGGATAGTCGCGCCTGAGCACGGAGTCGAACGCCAGCCGGCCCAGCCCGGGCCAGTTGAAGACCGTCTCGACCAGGATCGCGCCGGCCAGCACGTTGCCGAACTGCAGGCCCAGCATGGTCACCACCGGCAGCACGCCGTTGCGCAGCGCGTGCTTGTAGAGCACGGAGCGTTCCGGCAAGCCCTTGGCGCGCGCGGTGCGGATGTAGTCGGCCGACAGCGCCTCCATGACGCTGGCGCGCGCCAGCCGGCTGTACTGCGCGAGGTAGACGAAGGCCAGGGTGAAGGCCGGCAGCACCAGGTGATGCAGCACGTCCAGCACACCCGCCCAGCCGTCCTGCGGCCCGCCGGCGGAACGCATGTCCGACACCGGGAAGATCGGCAGCGCCGAGGCGAACAGGATGATAAGGATGATGCCCGTCCAGAACACCGGCGCGGAGTAGCCCACCACCGACAACAGCGTGATGCCTTGCGACAGCGGCCCATTGGGCTTGCGCGCGGCCAGCGTGCCAAGCAGCGTGCCGGCCAGGAACGCACTCAGCACCGAGGTCACCACCAGCAGCAGCGTGGCAGGCACGCGGTCCCAGATCAGCTGCGCCACCGGCACGTTGAAGAAATAGGAATAGCCCAGGTCGCCCCGCAGCACCTGCATCAGGTAGATGCCCAGTTGCGTCAGGAAGGGCTTATCCAGCCCGTACTGCGCGCGCAGCTGCGCACGCAGTTCTTCGCTGATGCCGCCCATGGAGCCCGCGATGGTCTCGACCGGATCGCCCGGCGAGATGTGGATCAGCAGGAAATTCAGCGTCACCACGGCCAGCAGCAGCACCAGCGCATAGGCAAGGCGGCGCAAGAGATAGCGCGTCATGGCGGCTCCACCCTACTGCAGGTAGGTGTCGTCCATGGGCGATATGACGCCCCAGATGCCGTCCGGCAGGCCGTGCACCTTCTTCAGCGACAGGGTGTGGTACGGAATGACCGTGAGGAAGTCGATGGGCACGTCGGCCGTGACCAGGCGCTGGAATTCGGCGTACAGCGCGCGGCGCTTGTCCGCGTCGGTTTCGGTGCCGGCCTGTTCCAGCAGTTCGTCCACCTTGGGGTTGGAATAGGACTGCGTGTTGGTCCAGATGATGTCGCGGATATTGCTGGACAGGTAGGTGCGGTGCACGCCGATCACCGGATCGCCCCAGTTGAAGACGATGTCCGTGGTCATGTCGAAATCCTTGCCGGCGATGCGCTTGGCCCAGGTCGGGAAATCAGGCGAGGCGCGAACCTGCACCGCGATGCCGACCTTCTTCAACTGGCTGCGCAGGTATTCCGCCACGTTCTTGCCCTGCACGTCGGAACCCGGCATGTAGTCCACCGTCAGCGACAGGCGTTCGCCCTTGGCGTCCTTCTTGTAGCCTGCCTCTTCCAGCAGTTGCTCGGATTTCTTCAGGTCCAGCGGATACTTCGCCACGTCCTGCGTGGCAAACGGGCTGGTGCCGATGATAGGCCCGTCGGCGGGCTTGGCGAAGCCCGCGTTCAGCGCCTTGGTGATGAAGCCCTTGTCGGTGGCATAGGCGATGGCCTGCCGCACCCGCACGTCGTTCAAGGGCTTGCGCGCCGTATTGAAAGCCAGCCAGCTCAGGGCGCCTATGCCCTCATAGCCCTTGCTGGTCATGACGATGGCGGAATTTTCCTTGGCGCGCCGCAGGATGGTGGGCTCGGTCATGAAGGGCAACACGCCGATGTCGCCGCGCTCCAACCCGATCAGCAGATTGGTGGCGTCGGGATTGATCTTCACCACGATCCGGTCCAGGTAGGGCTTGCCGGGCAGGAAGAACTTGTCGAACTTCTCCAGCACGATTTCCTGGCCCGGCTTGAATTCCTTGAACTTGAACGGACCCGATCCGACCACGTCGGCCGAGTTGCGCGGATGGCTCTTGAGGTCCTGTCCATCGTCGTAGATGTGCTTGGGCAGCACCGGCATCAGGGCCGGCGACAGCGCCAGCAGGATGGCCGGATGGGGCTTGCTCATGCGCAGCACCACGGTGTAGGGATCCGGCGTGTCCACGGCCTCGACGGGCGCGAACATGGTCTGGAACGGATGGTTCTTCTTGACCGCCATGACCGAGAACGCCACGTCGGCCGAAGTCACTGGCTTGCCGTCATGGAATACCGCATCTTTGCGCAGATGCAGGGTCAGCGACTTGCCGTCCGGCGCCAGTTCCCAGGACTGCGCCAGATAGGGATGCGGCTTCCATTCGGCGTCGTAGCGCAGCAGGCTGGCGAACAGCTGCGTGCTGGGCAAGGCGGTTGCGATGCCCGACTGCACCGCGCCGTTCAGGTGCCGCGGCACTTGCGTCGACCCTATCACCAACGTACCGCCGGACTTGGGCGCGTCCGCAGCCATGGCCCCGCCCGCAAGGGCCAACGCCGTCAGTATCGTGGTCAGGCATTTTTTTGCGCTGCGCATGTTCTACCCCTTGATGTCCAGTGTCACGAGCCATTCATCGGATGGCCTTGGGGCTAGCGTATCCAGCCTGCTGGTCCAGGCTTAGTACCAAACCGCCGGACTTTTTGGAGCCAGCCCCGCGGACGGTCTGGATTCAGGCTGCCAGCGCCCGCGCGTACAGCGAAGCGACTGCGCAACTGTTGACGCGGGCCTGCATGGAATCGGAGCGACTGGTCAGCAGCACAGGCACGCGCGTACCCAGCACCAGTCCGGCGGTACCTGCGCCGGCCAGCCAGGTCAGCTCTTTGTAGAGCATGTTGCCGGCCTCGATATCGGGCACCAGCAGGATGTCGGCATCGCCCGCCACGCGCGAGACGATGCCCTTCTGATCGGCTGCCTCGCGCGAGATGGCGTTGTCGAAGGCCAAGGGGCCGTCGATCTCGCCGCCGCGGATCTGCTGGCGGTCCGCCATCTTCGACAGGGCCGCCGCGTCCAGCGTGGCGGGCATGGAAGGATTGACGGACTCCGTAGCGCACAGCACCGCGAGCTTGGGGCGGTCCACGCCCAGCGCGCGCGCCAGGTCGATGGCGTTCTGCGCGATGTCGGCTTTCTCCTGCAATGTGGGCGCAATGTTGACGGCCGCGTCGGTCAGGATGAAAAGCTTGGGGTACGCCGCCACCGCCATCACGAAGGCGTGGCTGATGCGCCGATCGGTGCGCAGGCCGGCGTCGCGCGCCACCACGGCCGACATGAAGTGGTCCGTGTGCAGGCTGCCCTTCATCAGCATGCGCACCGCGCCGTCCCGGGCCAGCGCCGCCGCCGCGCGCGCGGCCTGGCACTCGTCATCCGGCGTGTCGACCACTTCCACTTCGTTGTCGCGCAGCCCCAGTTCCGCCATCAGGACGCGCAGCCTGGCGGCCGGGCCGACCAGCACCGGTTCGATGTAGCCGGCGTCGCGCGCCTGCACGGCCGCGCCCAGGCTGGTCGGGCACAGCGGATACGCTACCGCAGTGCGCAAGCGGCCGGCCGACAGCGCGGCATTGCGCAGCGGCTCGAACAAGCGATCGCTTTCCATTTCTGTCTGCTCCTGCCGCGGAGATCCGCGGCACCTGGCGGAAGAAATCCGGCGCGGCCGCCGCCACGCCGGACGCACGCTGCGCGATCAGCGCTTGGCCGGATCGATCGACAGCGGCACCTCGCCCGGATGGAAAGGCTGGTTCACGTACTGCTTGTACTTGTCCAGGAAGCGTACCGGCTGCTTGAGCGCGTCGCGGCGGAACGGGTCGCCCAGTTCCTGGCTGACCATCATCTCCAGCACGGTGGTCTTGCCTTCGGACTGCGCCTTGCATGCGGCCTGCAGGGCGGCGCCCACCTGGTCGGCATGCTCCACCCTGATGCCTTCCGCGCCCATGGCCCGCGCCAACTCCGAAAAGTTCGGGTTCTTCAGGTTGCTGCCGACGAAGCGGCGGCCGTAGAAGTCCACCTGGTTCTTCTTTTCCGCGCCCCATTGGCCGTTGTGGAACACCACGGCCGTCACCGGTATCTTCTCGCGCACGCAGGTCAGCAATTCCTGGAAGCTCATGCACCAGGCGCCGTCGCCCACGTAGGCCACGGCCGGACGGTCGGGCCGGCCGAGCTTCGCGCCGATCAGCGCCGGCAAGGCGTAGCCGCAATTGCCGAAGCTCATGGCGGCCAGCATGGAGTTCGGCTCGTCGAAGCGCAGATAGCTGTTGGACACCGAGCAGATGTTGCCGATGTCGGTGGACACCATGACATGCTTGGGCATGGCGCGTTCCAGCTCGCGCAGCATGCGGCGCGGATGCATGCGGCCGCCGCCGTGCTCGATGATGTCCAGGCTCCAGTCGTCTCGTTCGTGCGACCAGCTGTCCAGTTCCTTTTCCCATTCGGCCTTCTGCGCCGCGATCTGTTCGGCGCGGCCACCTTTGGTGGCGGCGCAAGCGATCTCGCGTCCCCGCAATTTGCCCGCCAGCGCCGCAGCCGCCGGCTTGGCATCGCCGCAGATGCCCACCGACACCGGACGCACCAGGCCCAGCATGCGGTGGTCGGCGTCCACCTGGATGATGCGCGCGCCCTGCGGCCAGTAGTCCAGCCCGTGCTGCGGCAAGGTTCCGAAGGGTCCCAGGCGCGTGCCCAGCGCCAGCACCACGTCGGCCTGCGACAGCAGCTTCATGCCGGCCTTGGCGCCCTGGTAGCCCAAGGGGCCGCACCACAGCGGGTGGCTGGCCGGGAATGCGTCGTTGTGCAGGTAGCTGGTGACCACCGGCGCGCCCAGCAGTTCGGCCAGAGCCACGCATTCCGCCTGCCCTTCCGAGAACAGCACGCCGCCACCCGCCACGATGACGGGGAACTTGGCCTGCGCCAGCATTTGCGCAGCCGCCTCCAGGTCCTCTTCCGAGCCCGGACCGCGGCGGATGCGGCGCGGTTCCGGAATGGCCACGTCGATCTCGCCGTAGAAATAGTCGCGCGGGATGTTCAACTGCGTCGGACCGCGCTCGGCCAGCGCATTGTCGAAGGCCTTGGCGGTGAATTCCGCCATGCGGTCGGGCCGGTTCACGTGGGCCTGGTACTTGGTGATGCGCGAGAAGATCGGCAACTGCTCGGTTTCCTGGAAGCCGCCCAGCCCCATGCCCGCGGTGCCGGTCTCGGGCGTGATGGCCACGACCGGGCTATGCGCCCAGTACGCCGCCGCCACGCCGGTCACGAAATTGGTGATGCCGGGGCCGTTCTGCGCGATGCAGACGCCGTGGCGCCCCGTCACGCGCGAGTAGCCGTCGGCCATGTGCGCGGCGCCCTGCTCGTGCACCGTCGGCACGAAGCGGATGCCGGCCGCCGGGAACAGGTCCAGCGCGTCCATGAAGGCCGAGCCGACGATGCCGAATACGTCCTTGACGCCCTGCGCGACCAGCGTTTCCACAAACGCTTCGCTGGGGGTCATGTGTTGCTTGCTGCTCATGGTCTCTCTCCTGGCAGGCCGGCGGTGTCGGATTGCATCTGGGCCGGCATGATCCGATACTGCAGCAGAAACCTGCCCGTTCCCAGCCCATGGCGTTTCATTTTCTGCAAAATCCGTGCGACGATGCGCAGCAAGCCGCCGAATCTTCAATTATTGAAAGATGAAAGACGAATCCTCCGCAGCGCTGCGCGCGCTGACCCTGCTGGAACAGGTCGCCCGCTCGGGGCAGCCGGTATCGCTGGCCGCGCTGACGGACGCCACCGGCCTGCCCAAGCCCTCCGTGCTGCGCATCCTGTCGCGGCTGGTCGACGCCGGCATGCTGCTGCGCGAGCCCGCCGGCAAAAGTTACGTCAGCGGCCCGCGCCTGAGCGCGCTGGCACGTGAAACCCTGCTGAATTCACCCTTGCGCGGCGAACGCCACCGCATCCTGGACAGCCTGGTCGACGAAATCGGCGAAACCTGCAACTGCACCATGCTGGACGGCGACGAGGTCATCTACCTGGACCGCGTCGAAACCGCCTGGCCGCTGCGGGTGAACCTGCAATCGGGCTCGCGCGTGCCGCTGCATTGCTCGGCCAGCGGCAAACTGTTCCTGGCCCACATGCGGCGCGAGGCGCGCCAGCGGCTGCTGGCCGCGGCGCCCTTGTCGCGCTACACGCCCAACACGCTGTGCGACGTGGCCGCGCTGGAACAGGAACTGCGCACCATCAAGAAGGAAGGCGCGAGCTTCGACCGCGAGGAATTCCTGCTGGGCATCGTCTGCATGGCGGTGCCCATTCTGCATGGCACGCGCGCCATCGCCGCGGTCGCCTTGCACGCACCGGTGGCCCGGCTGTCCATCGAAGGCGCGCGCGCCTGGTTGCCGCGCATGCAAGAGGCCGCCCGGGCGCTGGCCGGCACCTACGGGCCCGACGCCTAGCGGCCGGCGGCTCCCGCCCGCCCAGGGGCGCGTCTGGAACGCTATGTTCCGCCTTTGTTGCAAGGGCCATCGGCCGCAGGCATTACACTCTTGGGCGTACGCGCGCCTGCCTCATGACGCAGCCGCCCCTTCCTTTTGCCGCCAGGCCGATGCCGGGCAGAAAGCGACACTCTTCTATCGTGACCGACACTTCCTTTACCTCCCTGCCCCTGCTGCCCGCCCTGCTCGACAACCTGAAGAGCCTGGGCTTCGAGCAGATGACACCCATCCAGGCCCAGAGCCTGCCGCTCATCCTGGAAGGCCGCGACCTCATTGCGCAAGCCAAGACCGGCAGCGGCAAGACCGCGGCCTTCGGCCTGGGCGTGCTGCAGAAGCTCGATCCCGCGCGCTTGACGCCCCAGGCGCTGCTGGTCTGCCCCACGCGCGAACTGGCGGACCAGGTCGCACAGGAGTTGCGCCGGCTGGCCCGCCAGATCGCCAACGTCAAGATCCTGACCCTGTGCGGCGGCGCCGCCGCCCGTCCCCAAGCCGAATCGCTGGCGCGCGGCGCGCACCTGGTGGTGGGTACGCCCGGCCGGATCCAGGATCACCTGGAGCGCGGCAGCCTGGACCTGTCGGGCCTGAACACCCTGGTGCTGGACGAGGCCGACCGCATGGTCGACATGGGCTTTTATGACGATATCGTGGCCATCGCCTCGCATTGCCCGACCAAGCGCCAGACGCTGCTGTTCTCGGCAACATATCCCGACAACATCCGCAAGCTCAGCGCCCGCTTCCTGCGCAATCCCGCCGAGGTCAAGGTCGAGGCGCAGCATGACGCCAGCCGCATCGAGCAGATCTTCTACGAAATCGACGAAAAGGACCGGCTCGACGCAGTGACGCGCCTGCTGGCGCACTTCCGCCCCGAATCCACGCTGGCCTTCTGCAACACCAAGATCCGCAGCCACGACCTGGTGGAACGGCTGCAGGCCGAGGGCATCAGCGCCCAGGCCCTGAACGGCGACCTGGAACAGCGCGAGCGCGATGAAATCCTGATCCAGTTCGCCAACCGCAGCTGCGCCGTGCTGGTGGCCACCGACGTGGCGGCGCGCGGCCTGGACATCCAGAACCTGGGCGCCGTGATCAACGTCGACGTGACCAAGGACACCGAGGTCCACGTGCACCGCATCGGCCGCAGCGGCCGCGGCGAACAAAAGGGCCTGGCGCTGAGCTTGTGCTCGCCCGAGGAGATGCGCTGGGCCAACCTGATCGAGCAGTATCAGGGCGCGCCGCTGGTGTGGGGCGACATCAAGGCCTTGCGGCCCAAGGCGGATCGTCCCTTGCGCGCGCCCATGATCACGCTGTGCATCCAGGGCGGCAAGAAGGACAAGCTGCGCCCGGGCGACCTGCTGGGCGCGCTGACCGGCGACGGCGGCCTGACGTTCGAGCAGGTTGGCAAGATCAACATCACCGAATTCAACTCCTATGTGGCGCTGGACCGGCAGATCGCCAAGCAGGCGTTCTCGCGTCTGTCCAACAGCAATATCAAGGGCCGGCGCTTCCGCATGCGCTATCTGGAAGAGTTCTGAGTGTCGGCGGGCGACAAAAACTTGATGGTTTTGCTCGGGTTTTGCAATAATGGCGCGGCCTGCCCCGGCGGCCGCCCTGCCCGCGATCACCGGGGCGCGGAACCAAAGGCTCGCGCCCTGTTCCAACGGCCGCGGTCCCCTTTCAACCAATAGATGAGAAACTCACCATGATCAAATCCGACGACACCGGCAAGCTGATCCTGCGCCTGACCCTCGGTATTCTGATTCTGCTGCATGGCCTGTTCAAACTGACCGGCGGCGGCGTCGGCGGCATCAGCGGCATGCTTTCCTCGCACGGCCTGCCCGGCTTCCTCGCCTATGGCGCCTACGTCGGCGAAATCCTCGCCCCCGTGCTGCTCATCGTCGGCATCTACACCCGCCTGGGCGGTTTGCTGATCGCCATCAATATGGTCGTCGCCATCCTGCTGGCCCACTCCGGCCAGATCAGCAGCATGACCAACAACGGCGGCTGGGCGCTGGAACTGCAAGGCATGTTTCTGTTCACCGGCCTGGCCATCGCCTTCATGGGCGCGGGCCGCTTCAGCCTCGCCGGTAACGGCGGCCGCTGGAACTGACAGCCGTAACACGGCGCTACGCGCTATGAGGGGGTCGCCGAGGCGGCCCCTTTTCTTTTGCGCGGACATTGATACGAACGACATCGACGGTCACGCAGGCGCAAATATCCGTCACCGGAAAGCTGTTTCGGAACGATTACAGTGCAGAACCGTGGAGACCGGCCTGTGGCCTAATCCTGACGAGCGCAAAAAAGGCGTGAACCACGCCAGGCGCTCGGCAGGAGTCGCAAAATGAAGAAAAGCCTATTGCTGATGCTGGCCATGACCAGCGCCTTGACCGGTTGCGTGGTCGTACCCGCCAGGCCCGCGCACTATCGTCCCGCGCCGGTCTACTACACGCCGCATTATTACTACCCGGCGTATCCAGCCCCCCATTACTACTATCGTGGCTATTGATCCGCGCGCCCGTTGCGCCAAGGAAAAACCATGAATACCTGTTCCCGGATCCTGCGCCCGCGCCCTTTGGCCGCGGCTGTCCTGATGGCTGCCTGTGCCAGCGTGGCGGCGCAGACCTATGAGCCGCCGCCGGCGCCCGCCGCGCCCGTCTATGACGACGGCGATCCCGCCAACGCCAACCTGGCGCTGGTGGACCGCAGCCCCCAGCCGCCGCCGCCCTTACCCGTCTATGTCCAGCCGCCAGCGCCCGCCGACGGCTATATGTGGGTGCCGGGCTACTGGAGCCTGAACCGCTACGGGTTTTTCTGGGTACCCGGCGCATGGGTGCTCGCGCCCTATGCCGGCGCGCTCTGGACACCCGGTTATTGGGGCTTCAGCAATGGCATCTACCTCTGGACCCCCGGCTATTGGGGTCCACACGTGGGCTTCTATGGCGGAATCAACTACGGCTTTGGCTACAACGGCCTGGGTTATGTGGGCGGTTACTGGAAGCGCGACCGCTTCTACTACAACCGTTCCGTCACGAACGTGAACGTCACGCGCGTGACCAATGTCTATAACCACACCGTGGTCGTGAACAACGTGGACAACCGCCGCGTCAGCTACCACGGCGGCCCATCCGGCATCCGGCGCAACGCGGACCCGCGCGAACTTGCCGCGCGCAAGGACCGCCATTCTCCGCAGACCGAAATACAGCGCGGCTACGCGCGCGACGCCGGCAATAACCGGGCTCAGTTCTACGACCACAACAAGGGCCGGCCGCCCCAGGCCTACGTGGACCATCAATCCAATGGCCGGCCGCATGAAGGCCAGCGTCCGGACAATGGACGCGACGGACGCGACCGCGGCCAGGACAACAACGGGCGCGATAACCGCGGCGGCGCTGACCGGAACAACGCGGACCACGGCGACATGCAACGCGGACGCGATATGTCTGCCGGGCAGACAGGCCGCCCCCAGCAGCCGCAGGGGCAACAGGCGCGAGAGCAACAGCAGCGCGATCAGCAGGCGCGTCAGCAACAGCAACGTGACCAACAGGCCCAGCAGCAGGAACGCCAGCAACAGCAACGCGACCAGCAGGCCCAGCAACAGGCGCGTCAGCAACAGCAACGTGACCAACAGGCCCAGCAGCAGGAACGCCAGCAGCAGCAACGCGACCAGCAGGCCCAGCAACAGGCGCGTCAGCAACAGCAGCGCGACCAGCAGGCTCAGCAGCAGGCGCGTCAACAACAGCAGCGCGACCAGCAGGCCCAGCAGCAGGCGCGTCAACAACAGCAGCGCGACCAGCAGGCCCAGCAGCAGGCGCGTCAACAGCAGCAGCGCGACCAGCAGGCCCAGCAGCAGGCGCGTCAACAACAGCAGCGCGACCAGCAGGCCCAGCAGCAGGCGCGTCAACAACAGCAGCGCGACCAGCAGGCCCAGCAGCAGGCGCGTCAACAGCAGCAGCGCGACCAGCAGGCCCAGCAGCAGGCGCGTCAACAACAGCAGCGCGACCAACCGCGCGGAGACGGCAATGGCAACGGGAATGGCCGCGGCGGCTCCGGACGCGACTAGAACGGGCGACGCCGCCGCGCCGCTTACTGGACCCTCGCCTCCTGCACGGCTACAGTAGACCCGTTGCCGCGCGGCCCCTGAAATTCCTGGAGATTCCGATGAAGCGCATTGCCCCCTGGTTACTCCTCTGCGGCCTGCTGGCCGGTCCCTCGGCCCAGGCCGCGCTGGACGTGGGCGCGCCCGCCCCGGACTTCAGCACCCAGGCATCGCTGGGCGGCAAGGTCTACACGTTCTCGCTGAGCGAGGCGCTCAAGCAAGGTCCGGTGGTCTTGTATTTCTTCCCCGCCGCGTTCACCCAGGGCTGCACGATAGAGGCGCACAACTTCGCCGAAGCCACCGATGATTACAAGTCCCTGGGCGCTACCGTCATCGGTGTGTCGACCGACAATATCGACACCTTGAACAAGTTCTCGGTCAGCGAATGCCGCGGCAAGTTCGCGGTAGCGGCCGACGGCGATGGCAAGATCATGAAGGCCTACGACGCGGTCCACGACAAGCGTCCCGAGTACGCGCAGCGCATCTCCTACGTGATCTCGCCGCAAGGCAAGATCCTGTATGAATACACCGACATGAATCCGGACTCCCACGTGGCCAACACCATGCGCGCACTGCGCGACTGGAAGGCCAAGCAGTAGGCGGCGCTGGCGGGCATGCGCCGCTACTGTTCGGCCGCAAGTCCGTCCATGACGGCAGTCCCGCATTTATCCGCGCACATGCCTGCTCATTGCCATGGCCGCGGCGGGATCGTACTCGACGATATGAACTCCACGCGCACGGTCTTGCCCCCGTCCGCCGCGATTGCCCTCGCGGTAAGCACGGCGATACCTGGAGCGCCTGGCGCGCGCAGTTCCATCGTGGCAACGCCATTGCTATCCGTACTGCTGGTTGCCGAGGCCAGCGTGCCGAGGTTGGTCCGCCAGTTGACCGTGACGCCCGCGACCTCCAGATTGCCGTTGGCATCCTTCACGGTCGCCTTAAGGATCAGCTTTTCCTGACCGTCAGCCCGGGCAGAGGTCTTGCTGCTGGCCAGGGAAGCGACGCGGGCGGTTATCGGATCAGCGGTCAATGCCACGCGGAAGGCACGGCCCGAATCGTCTGCGCCCGTCTTGGCAGTCACCGTGGCCTGCCCCGCGAGCTTTCCCGCCGTCAGCACAACCGTGGCCTCGCCCTTGGCGTTGGTCCTGGTGGATGACGCCTCCAGCGTGCCGAGATCGGTGCTCCAGTTGACCACGTGGCCTGCGCCTCCTGAATTGCCGTTGCCGTCCAGCACTACCGCCGTGAAGATCACGGTATCGCGGGCATTGGCCACGATGCTGGTCTTGCTGGCCGAAGCGCTGCCGACGCGGGTGCGGGGCGTGGCGGCCGCAAAGGTCACGCTGGCTGTCCGGCCCGCATCCCGCCCAGGGGCCATGGCGGTGACATTCACGCTGCCGGCAACCTTCGGCGCGGTCAATACCATTGTGGCCTTGCCGGTCTCATCGGTGCTGCTGGCAGTTGCGGCCAGCCTGCCGCCGGAAGTGGTCCAATTGACGGGAATGTCGAGCGGCCTCGGCGTGCCGTTGACGTCCCACCTCATCATCGCATTGCCGTGTGCGTCCTGTACCGTGGCCGTAAATCTCACCGTATCTGCGCCATCGGCGACGCCATTGGTCTTGTTTTGCGTAAGCACGACCACGCGGGCGGTGGCGGGATCGGCCACGAAGGGACCCACGCGCAAGATCTTGCCCGGATCCGCCGCCCCTGCCTTGGCCGTGGCGACAACTTCACCGGCGGTGGTGGACACCAGCTTGACAAGAGCCTCGCCAGTGACGTCGCTAACGCTTGTCGCGCTAGCAAGGCTGCCCAGGCTGGTGGTCCAGTCGACCGTCGCCCCGGCCACGCGATTGCCCATGGCGTCTTTCACGTGGGCCCTGAGGATAATGGCGTCTACGCCATTGGCCCGTACCGGCGAGCTATTGCTACTGAACGCCCAACTAACCACTCGGGCGCTGGAAGCGTCGGCCGTAAAGGCTATCGTGGCAGTCTGGCCCGCGTCGCCGCCCGCGGCCCGGGCGTTGACGGTCGACGTGCCCACCGCAGTCGGCGCGGTCAATACAGCCGAGGCCTGGCTGTTGGCGTCGGTCTTGCTGACCGTCGCAGCCAGCGTGCCCAGACTGGCGCCCCAGTTGACCGGGACGCCCGCGCCCACCGGATTGCCCTTGGCGTCCGCAACCGTGGCCGTGAAGGTCACGGTATCCGTGCCATCGGCCAAGCCGCTCGTCTTGCTCGCCGCGACTGTCGCCACACGGGCGGTCGACGCGTCGGCCATGAAGGTGATAGACACCACCTGCCCCGCATCGCCGCCCGCAGCCTTGGCGGTAACCGTCGCGACGCCCGTGGAAGTCGGCGCGATCAGGACGGCCGAGGTTTCGCTCTTGCTATCGGTCGTGGTGGCCGCCGGGAGCTGGCCCAGACTTGTACTCCAGTTGACGGTAACACCTGCGCCCACCCGATTGCCTTGCTTGTCGACGACGACGGCCCGGAGGGTCACGGTATCGGCGCCGTTAGCCACCGCGTCGGTCTTGCTCGCGGCCAGCTCGATGACGTGGGCGCTGGAGTCGTCAGCGATGAAATCGACGGCGGCGGTCTTGCCGGGATCTCCGCCGGCGCTCTTCGCCTGGCGGGCCGGCGCGCACTTGGCGGTAACAGTCGCCGCTCCGGTCGCGGTAGGCGCGGTCAGGACGACGGTGGCCTGGCTGCTGGCATTGGTGATACTGGAAGCGCCTATCGAGCCCCGATCGGCGCTCCAGTTGACGACGATGCCCGCCCCCAACGGATTGCCTCTGCCATCATCGATCGTGGCCGTGAGTGTGACGGTGTCAGTGCCGTTGGCCAGGCCGGTGGTCTTGCTTGGGCTTAGCGCGGCCACGCGGGCCCTCAGTTCGTCTGCCGTGAAGACGGCTGACGCGGTCTTGCCGGCATCGCCACCCGCCGCCCGGGCCGTGACGGTTGCCGTGCCGGGAACGATCGGCGCGGTCAGCAAGGCGGAAGCCTGGCCGCTGGCGTTGGTGACACTGGTAGCGGCGAGCGTCCCAAGACTGGCGCTCCAGTTGACGGTGACGCCTGCCCCCACCGGATTGCCGCGGCCGTCTTCAACCATGGCGGTGAAAACCACGGCATCCGCGCCATTGGCCGTGCCCCTGGCCTGGCTGGGCGTGAGCTGGACGACGCGCGCGTTAGCGACATCCGCGACGAACGCGACCGCGGCGGTCTTACCCGGATCGCCGCTTGCGGCCCTGGCGGTGACGGTCGCCGCGCCAGCCGCGGTCGGCGCGGTCAGTACGACCGTGGCCTGGCTGCTCGCGTCCGTGTTGCTGGAAGCGGCGCCCAGCGTGCCCAGGCTGGCGCCCCAGTTGACGGCGACGCCCGCTCCCACCGGATTGCCGCGGCCATCCGCGACGGTGGCGGTGAAGGTCACCGTGTCCAGGCCATCGGCCAGGGCGGTGGTCTTGCTTGGCGTGAGCCGCAACACCTGGGCATCGGACGCATCGAGCAGGAATGCAACGGATCCCGTCTTGCCCGGATCCTCGGCTCCGGCCCTGGCGGTGATGGCCGCAAGGCCTGGAACAGTGGCGGACAGCAATTCCGCCACGGCAATGCCGCTCGCGTCGGTATTGCTGCTGTTGCTGGAAAGCCGCCCGCCGGTGGCGGTCCAGTTCACCGCAACGCCCGCGCCCACTGCGTTGCCCTTGCCGTCCTTGACTGTCGCCTTCAATACGGTCTTGTCCCTGCCGTTTGCAAGAATGGACGCGGGCTGCGCAACGAGCAGCGCCACGCTGGCCGTGCCCGGCGCGTCAAGGAACTCTGCCTCGCTCCTGCCCTTGAACCCGTGCGCCTCCATTGCCTCGACCCCGATCGTGCCCGAGACAGTGCTGCTGACCAGGGCGTACGCCACGCCATCGGCATCGGTACGGTCCGAAGACTCCCGGATCGTGCCGGCCCCCTGCAGTACCCATGTGACGGTGCGCCCCCCCATGGGTTCGGCCTGGACGCCGCGAACCTGGGCCGTGAATCTGACGTTGTCCACGCCGTCCGCCATGGCGGCGGCCTTGGAACGCGCGACGCTGACGCTGAGCGGGTTGACGCTCACGGTCATGACGTTGGACCTGATCTTGCGGCCGTGCACATCCGTAGCGGACGCCATCAGCTGATAGCTGTTGATGCCGCCGCTGCGGTAATCGGGCAGCATCAGCGATGCGGACGCGCCGCCGCTGTATGGCATCGCAAACGGCGCCGCGGAACCGGACCATTCGATCCGAGGCGCGGCATCCGCGCCCGTCAGCGTTACCGGAAAGCTGAGGGCCGTCCGAGGATATCCGGAAGCAGCCGCCGGCAGCTGTATCGTCATGGGATCGTTCTTCTTGTATTCCAGGACGATTTCGTTGTTGCGTTCGACCAGATCCATGCGCATGCCGGCCAGCTTGCGGCTGCGCGCGACTTCACCCGGCTGCAACTGCTTGGCCAAAGGCACGCCAAGCGCGTACTTCAGGCCCAGCTTGAAGCTGGTGTCGGACTGCCCGCCCTGCCCCATGCGATGGTCCAGGCCCAGCGTGACCAGCGGCGCCGGCGTATAGGAAACACCCAGGGTCCAGGCGCTGGGATTTCTTTGCCGGTTGCTGGCGCCGAACAGCCCGACCTCGTCGCCGTAGTACTTCTCGAACATCAGCTTGCCGCCCAACTGCGGATACTGCGGCAGATAGCCTTCGGTCCGGATGTCCCAGCCGCTGGCCGGGCGTTCCTGATAGTCCCGCGCATCGGGCGAACGCTTCCAGCCGCTCAGCCGGAAATAGCCGTTCACGCTGAGCTTCAGATAATCCGCCCACCATTCGCCGCCCAGACCCAGACGCCGATGGCCGCGCGACACGTCCTGGTCCAGGAATGCGTTGACGCCAGCCATGTAGCCATCGCCGAAATGGCGGTAGCCCAGCCCGAGGTTGACCGTGGTCCGATATGACTCTTGCAGCAGATTGGTCCGGCGCGCGCCGAATTGGGAAAAAATCAGACTCGTCCCGGAATCGCGCAGCGGGAACAACATATCCAGAGCGCCGCCATGGAAGCTGCCCAGCAGGTCCAGCCTGGCCGTGCCGAACTGGCGCAGCCAGCTTTCCGCCGCTTGCTGGGCTGCACCGATGGCCTTGCCGCTGGCCGTCGACCTGGCGTCCGCGCTCGCCATTTGGTTGGGATTGGCGGGCAAGGGGCGTCCCTCCAGATCGGGCGCGGGATCCATGCCGCCGGGGATAGGCGCGCTGGCCGCGGCCGCGCTTGGATCCATCGCCCGCGCCCGGTCCTGAACGGCAATGCTGGCGGATGCGGCTCGGCCTTCGGCGTCGGGGAGCGGCTTGCGGTGTTCGCCGGCTAGCGGCGCGGCGCAGCCCTGGAACAGGAGCAAACTGGAAAGCGCCACGCACAGCGCCTTTCTGACTTGGCGCGCAGCCGCTATGCACCAAGCGTGTGCCTTGGATGGCTTCAGCATCGTCATGACCTTGTCTGAAAGGAATCCCGCGGGCGGGAGATGCGCCGGCCAGGCAAAGTCGCCAAGCTACTGAACTGCGGCGTCGGCGGATCCGTTCTGAGCCACATCCAGGACGAAGTCCTGCGCGCACTCCCAGCGACTACACCCGGGGATTCTGGTTGTTACTTAAAAATGACAAAATATGACGACATGCTATTTATATGACTGTTGATATCAATATGTAATTTATTGATTCCATAACAGAAAACCCGATAGCTGCGCATGGCGGTATCGGGCGGACTTGCGTGGGAAGAGATGGAAGCGCCTCAGCCATGGCTGGACGCAAGAAGTGCAGGCAGAGCGCCGGCCGCAGGCTCCGGGGCCGTGCTGAGGCGCTTACATGAAAATCAGACAGAACCGCAGATAAAACCGCGGCCCTTGCTTGGAAACGCGCTGCTTCCAGCCAGACGCCGGCGGCGCGCAGGCTTGAGCGGGTGTTCCTAGTTGAAAGGCCAGACCGGCGGATGCGTGCCGGGCGGGCTGGACGGACGCGTCCAGCGGGCCGGCGTATCGGAGAACTGCGCGGCGTGGCGCAGAGCCACCAGTTCGCCAAAGCCGGAGGGCTCGGTTTCCAGCAGGCCGTCGAAACCCGGCATCGGACAGGCCAGGCCGCCCTCGACACGGCCCAGGCCGCGCAGCCAATGCGCGGTCTGCGCCAGCGACACGCGCACATGCCAGCTGCCGCCTTCGGTCATTTGGCGCGCCAGCGCGGCTTGCGCGCCAAACGCCATCAGGTAGCCCGAGGCATGGTCCAGGATCTGCATGGGCATGGGCTTGGGCGTGTCCTGGCCCGCGGCCTGCGCCTCGGCGTGGTTGAAGCCCGTAGCGGTCTGCACCAGGGAATCGAAGCCGCGGCGGCCGGCCCAGGGACCTTTGTCGCCATAGGCGGTCAAGGACACGTAGACAATGCCCGGACGGATGCGCGCCGCGTCCTGCGGGCCGAAGCCCAGCGCGGCCAGGCCGCCGGGGCGGTAGCCCTGCACGAACACGTGCGCGCTGCGCAGCAGGTTGCCCAGCGCGATGCGGCCGTCGGCCGTATCCAGATCGGCCAGCACCGACAGCTTGCCGCGGCTGGTATCGATGATGTTGTCGATGTTGGGCAGATGCGGGGAATTGAGCAGCATCACATCGGCGCCGTACGCCGCCAGCGCCCGTCCGCAGACCGGGCCGGCGATGATGCGGGTCAGGTCCAGCACGCGGATGTCCTTGAGCGGCCGGGCGCCATTGCCGTACTTGGGCAAGGGACGCGGATCGGCTTCGCCGATGCGCTCGATGGTCAGCAGGGGCTGCGCGGCCACCGCCAGGGCTTGGGGGTGGCGGTCCCATTCGTCGAAGCTGCGCATGGCGGCCACGGGCAGGCCCGCGTCGGCGGCCACCTGTTCGAAGTCCAGGGCCTTCCAGCGGCTCAAGGCGCGCTCGACCATCGCGCGGGTGGTGTCTTCGCCGGCCGGACAGCCCAGCAGCGCCAGCGCGCCATCGCGGTGATGAGCGAAATTGGCATGGATGCGGACCCAGCCGCCGTCGCCGCAGCGGTACAGCCCGGTGATGGGGTCCCAGGGATTGGGCGTGATGCCGTTGATGGTGTAGTGGCTGCGGCATTCCTGCGCGGCGTGCAGCATGTCGACGCCGACCTGCTGCCTGGCGCCGCCGCGCAGATTCCAGATCTCCGCGGCGGCCAGCGCGGCCGCGGCCATGCTGGTCTGCGCCGCCATGCCGACAGCGAAGGACGATGGGAGTACCGGATCGGCGCCAGTCAACACCACATGGTCCAGCGATTCGCCGGGCAGATCCACCGAGCGCCAGAGCTTTTGCAAGACGTCGCGGGACGCGTTGCCTGCGGGTGTGCGGCCCCTCAGAAAAGACGGGCGTAGGTCCATCAGATTTCCCATAGCGTTCATCTTGCTCTAGTCGTTTATCTGAATTACAGGGCGGGGACCAGGCGGCGTCAATATCCGCGGCGCGCCAGCGTGTTTCATGGTTTGACCGCAAAGCGGCGCAATCCGGCCGCGCCGGCCGCTTTCCCCCGCGAGGCCCGCGGCGCCAGCCGGCGCAAGCCAGGACACATCTACTCGTAGTTTTTACATCGTCTTCCAAGGCCGGTCTGCCGGCGCGTCCGCGCGGCGGGCGCAATATAGAATGCCAGCCTCGCCGCCCCTGCCCTGGACCACCCATGAACACGCTGCTTTGGCTGCGCACCGACCTGCGCGCGCATGACAACCCTGCCCTGGCCGCGGCCGCCGAAGCCGGCACGGTCACCGCCCTGTTCCTGGCCGCGCCCGGCCAATGGCGGCAGCACGGCGACGCGCCGGCCAAGGTGGATTTCTGGCTGCGCAATCTGCGCGAACTGTCTCGCGAACTCGGCCGCCTGGGCATTCCGTTGCGGCTGCTGACGGTGCCTGACTGGAGCGAGGCGCCGGACGCGCTGGCCGCTTTCTGCCGCGACCACGCCATCGGCCAGGTCCACGCCAACGCCGAATGGGCCGTCAACGAACGCCGCCGCGATGCCGCGGTCGCCGCCAGCCTGCGAGCCCTGGGCGTGGACTGGACCCTGCATCATGGCGCTTCGCTGCTGCGGCCCGGCACGGTGCTGACCGGCAAGGGCGAGTGCTACCGCGTCTATACCCCATACGCGCGGGCCTGCCGCGAACGGCTGCGCACGGCGCCGCTGCGCGCCCTGCCCGCCCCGCGCGCGCAGACCCCGCCGCCCTGGCCGGCGGATCCGCTGCCCGCGGCCTTCGAGGGTTTCGATGCGCCCGCCGAGCCTGTGCGCGCGCTCTGGCCCGCTGGCGAGGACGCGGCCAGCGAACGCCTCGAAGCCTTTGCCGACGGCGTCATCGACGCCTACCAGGAAGAACGCGATTTTCCCTCGCTGCCCGCCACCAGCTGCCTGTCGCCCTATCTGGCGGCGGGGGTGCTGTCGCCGGGCCAGGCCTTGCGCGCGGCGCAGGCCGCAAACCACGGGGAAATAGAGGGCGGGAAGCGCGGCGCCGCCACCTGGATCAACGAATTGCTGTGGCGCGAGTTCTATCAGCATCTATTGGCCGCCTACCCGGCGCTGTCCATGCACCAGCCCATGAAGCCGGAGACCGCCGCGGTGCCCTGGCGCGACGCGCCTGAGGACCTGCATGCCTGGCAGCAGGGCCAGACCGGCATTCCCATCGTCGACGCGGCCATGCGGCAGTTGCTGGCGCTGGGCTGGATGCACAACCGCCTGCGCATGGTGACGGCCATGTTCCTGTCCAAGAACCTGCTGATCGATTGGCGGCTGGGCGAAGCCTGGTTCATGGCGCAGCTGGTGGACGGCGATCTCGCCGCCAACAACGGCGGCTGGCAATGGAGCGCGTCCACGGGCGCGGACGCCGTGCCCTACTTCCGCATCTTCAATCCGCTGTCGCAGTCGCGCAAGTTCGATCCGGACGGCGTGTTCCTGCGCGAATGGCTGCCGGAACTGGCGCATCTGGACGGCCGCGCCATCCATGATCCCAGCCCGATGGAGCGCGCCGCCGCCGGCTATCCGCTGCCCATTGTCGACCTGGCCCAGAGCCGGTTGCGCGCGCTGGAGGCGTTCAGCGGGCTGCCGCCGGCCTGAGACGCTGGCCGCGGGCGGGAACGACGTCGGCCCCGCTTGACCTAGGTCAACGCCGCTTCCGTCCGCGTCCCGGATGATCGGTCTACGACATTCCGCCAACGCCGATCGCAGGACGACACAGCCATGCGCGACCATCCGCAGGTCCACGACCAGGAATACACGCTGCACGACGAGCAGTGCCTCATCACCCGCACCGACGCGCGCGGCCGCATCATCTACGCCAATCCGGCGTTCCTGGAGGTCAGCGGCTACACGCAGGCGGATCTGATGGGCAAGGGCCATGACACCATGCGGCATCCCGACATGCCGCTGGCCGCCTACGACGACTTGTGGCGCACGATACAGCGGGGCCAGTCATGGACGGGCGTGATCAAGAACCGGCGCAAGCATGGCGGCCACTATTGGTCGCTGGCCAGCATCACCCCGGTGGTGGAGCGAGGCGTCACCGTCTGCTATGCCTGCGTGCGCGTCAAACCAACGCGCGCCCAGATCGACACCGCGGACAGCGCCTACCGGCGCCTGCGCACCGGCATTACCGGCGGCTTGCGGTTGCGCGCGGGGCGGATCCTGCCGGGAGGCCCGCTGGCGCGTCTGCGCGACTGGCGGGCGTCGGGCATACGCGCGCGCATGCTGGCCTGGGCGGGACTTTCGTCCGCGCTGTTCCTGGCCGCCGGCGGCTTCGCGCTGCATGGCATGGCGGCCAATCTGAATATCGAGCAACTGGCCTTGGCCACGGCAGTGCTGGCCGCTGGCGTCTGCCTGATCTTCGCATCGGGTTGGGCCTATGGCCGCTCCCTGTCCGGCCTGTTGGCCACGGCCACCGACTTCACGCGGCAGATCGCGGCCGGCAATCTGGGCACGCCGCTGGCGCCGGGCAATCCGGACGATGAGATCGGCGCATTAAGATTTTCGCTGGAGGCCACGCGCAGGAATCTGGTCGGCCTGGCCCGCGACGTGCACACCGGCATCGCGGATGCGCCTGGGACGGTTGCGCAGCGGGCCGAAACCGAGGAGCTGCGCCACGCCATCGAGGTATTCCGGCTCACGCGTGCCCAGCCGCAGCCTCCTTGTCCAAGCGCTTGATGAACACCTGCAACTCCTTCACCACCTGCTGATCGCCGCGCGCCTGCGCGGCCTGCAGGCCCGATTCCCAGGCGGCGCGCGCGCCGCTCTTGTCGCCCTGTCCCAGGCAAGCCTTGCCCAGCCATTTCCAGGCCACCGAATAGGCGGGATCGAACGCCAGCGCCGCGCGCAGATGGGGCTCGGCATCGGCGAAGCAATCCTGCTCCGCGTAGGCCTTTCCCAGCGAAAAACGCAGCAGCATGTTGTCCGTGCCCTTGGCCAGCATCGCCTCCAGGCGTTCAATCATTCCTTCCATTGCCGATTTCTCCTACAGCGCGCGCATTTGGATCTGATGGACATGATAGGACGGCTGCGGCGAAACCCGCCCAATGGCCCCGCGCCGCGCAAGCCCTTGGCGACGTCGCGGCCGGTCCGGACCAAAGGCCCGCGTCGCGTCAATTTAAGGGTATACCCTTATTCAGAATAGGGCTTTCCCCCGACGCTTGCGCGGCGCTGCCCTAGAATTCCGCCCTTGCCTTCTCTTTGCGCCGGCGCCTTCCTTTCGTCCCGGCCCTGTCCCATGCCCCTGCACCTTATCGCGCTGGCCGCCGCCGCTTTCGGCATCGGCACCAGCGAGTTCGTCATCATGGGCCTGCTGCCCAACGTCGCCGCCGACCTGCAAGTCAGCATTGACGTCGCAGGCCTGCTGATCACCGGTTACGCCATGGGCGTGGTGATCGGCGCGCCCATCATGGCCATCCTCACCGCCAGGCTGCCGCGCAAGGCCACGCTGATCGGCCTGGCCAGCACCTTCGTGGTGGGCAACCTGCTGTGCGCGCTGGCGCCGAACTACGCGCTGCTGATGGCGGCGCGCGTGTTCACCGCCTTCTGCCATGGCGCTTTCTTCGGCCTGGGCGCTGTGGTGGCCGCGGACCTGGTGCCGCGCAACCAGCGCGCCAGCGCCATTGCGCTGATGTTCACCGGCCTGACGCTGGCCAACGTGCTGGGCGTGCCGTTGGGCACGGCGCTGGGCCAGGTGGCCGGATGGCGCTCGACTTTCTGGGTGGTCAGCGGCATCGGTTTGCTGGCCGTGGCCGCGCTGGCCGCCTGGCTGCCGGCCCGCATCCCCATGCAGCCCGGCAACATCCTGCGCGAATTCAAGGTGCTGCGCGACGTGCGCGTGGTCTGGCCGCTGGCCGCCAGCGTGCTGGCCTCCGCGGCGCTGTTCTGTGTGCTGACGTACATCGCGCCGCTCTTGCGCGAAGTGACCGGCGTGTCCGAACGCGGCGTCACCGGCGTGCTGCTGCTCTTCGGCGTGGCGCTGACCGTGGGCAGCACCCTGGGTGGCAAGCTGGGCGACCGCAACCTGGAAGTGTCGCTGCGCCGCATTTTCATCGGCCTGCTGCTGGTCTTCCTGGCGCTCAGCCAGGCCATCCACGCGCTGGCGCCCATGCTGGTCATGACCTTCATCTGGGGCGTGCTGGGCTTTGCCGTCGTGCCTTTGCTGCAGACGCTGATCGTGGACCAGGCGGCCGACGCGCCCAACCTGGCGTCGACCCTCAATCAGGGCGCCTTCAACCTGGGCAATGCGGGCGGCGCCTGGCTGGGCAGCGTGGCCCTGGGCCACGGCCTGCCGCTGACGGACCTGCCCTGGATGTCGGCCGGCATCACCGCCGCCGTCCTGCTGCTGACCTTGTGGGGTACGCGCTACTACGGCCGCGATGCCGGGGCTACACTCGCTGGACAACAAGCCGGCGCGCTGACGCCCTCGCGTTCGGACGCCTAAGGAGCCCGCATGAGCACCCTCTACGATTTTTCCGCCCGCGCCATCGACGGCACGGAACAGTCCCTGGACACGTACCGCGGCCGCGTGCTGCTGGTGGTGAACGTGGCCTCCAAATGCGGCTTCACGCCGCAGTACGCCGGCCTGGAAGAACTCTACCGCTCGTTCCACGACGATGGTTTCGCGGTGCTGGGTTTTCCTTGCGACCAGTTCGGCCACCAGGAACCCGGCGACGAAGCCGAAATCCGCAATTTCTGCAGCACGCAGTACGACATCACCTTTCCGCTCTACGCCAAGATCAACGTCAACGGCGAGGACGCCCACCCGCTCTACCGCTGGCTCAAGGGCGAGAAGCCCGGCGTCTTCGGCACCGAGGGCATCAAGTGGAACTTCACCAAGTTCCTGGTGGGCCGCGACGGCCAGGTCATCAAGCGCTACGCGCCCACCGATACCCCGGCCGGCATCAAGGACGACATCGAAAAGGCGCTGTCCGCGCCGGTCTGAGCCGCGCGTCAGCGCAGCGGCGGCAGCCGGCGGCGCACCGTGTGGGACTTGACGATGGCGGTATTGGTTTCCGCAAATTCGGTCACGCGCTCCAGGATGCCGTCCAGATGCGAGATCGAGCGCAGCACCACGCGGGCGATGAAGCAATCGTCGCCCGTCACCTTGTCGCATTCCACGAATTCCGGAATCTGCTGGATCAGGCCTTCCACGTGGCGCAGCTGCCCGGGCAAGGGGCGGATGCGGACGATGGCCTCCAGCGCGTAGCCCAACGCGACCGGGTCCACGTCCAGGGTGTAGGCCCGGATCACGCCCGATTCTTCCAGCCGCCGCAGGCGGTCCGCGACGCTGGGCGCGGACATCCCGACCTGGCGCGCCAGGTCGGCCGTGGTGGTGCGCGCATTGGTGGTCAGCATCTCCACCAGGCGGCGGTCGATACCGTCCAGGACCGGGTTTTCACTTTTTAGGTCGTTTTGCATAAATTCCACCTAAACAAAGGTTTCGGAATCGATTCACCACATCAACATCATATAACCAGCTTGATCCGCCTGGGATAATTTCTCCATCGAATATCGTGGCCGCAAGGCCCTGGAGAACCCTCATGAATCCCTCATCAGAACGCGTGGGCCTGGCCCAGATGGCCGCGGCGATGACCCTGTCCGGCACCCTGGGCGTGTTTGTGCTGGAGTCGGGGCAAAGCGCCTGGAACGTGGTCTTCTTCCGCTGCGTGTTCGGCGCCCTCTCCCTGTTTGTGTATTGCTGGGCGCGCGGCCTGCTCAAGCCGGGCCTGTTCACCGCCCGCACGCTGATGCTGGCCCTGGCCGCGGGCGCTGCGCTGGTGCTGAACTGGGTGCTGCTGTTTTCCGCCTATCGGCTGGCGTCCATTTCGCTGGCCACCGCGGTCTACAACGTGCAGCCCTTCTTCCTGATCGGCCTGGGCGTGCTGTTCCTGGGCGAGCGGCCCACGCGCGGCAAGCTGGCCTGGTCGGTGCTGGCCTTCGCCGGCCTGATGCTGGTGCTGCGCCTGTCCGAAGCTGGCGGCGCGGACGGCCGCGCCTATCTGTCGGGGCTGATGCTGGGGCTGGGCGCGGCGGCGCTCTATGGCGTCACCGCCATCATCGTCAAGCGGCTCAAGCACATTCCGCCGCAGGTGCTGGCGCTGGTGCAGGTGACGCTGGGCGCGGTGATGCTGCTGCCCATGGCGGACTTCAACGCCCTGCCCGCCGCGCCCCTGCAATGGGGCTACCTGGTGGCCCTGGGGCTGATCCACACCTGCCTGATGTACATCCTGATGTATTCGGCCATCCAGAAGCTGCCTACCACGTCCACCGCCGCATTGAGCTTCATCTATCCTGCCGTCGCGATCCTGCTGGACTTCATGGTCTACGGCCACCGCATGGACGCCACGCAGATCGCGGGCGTGGCCATGATCTTCCTGGCGGCGGCGGGCGTAAGCCTGAACTGGAGCTGGCGCCTGCCGGGGCGGCCGCGCGCGGGCACGGCCTGAACGCGGGCCGCTGCCAGGGCAAGCCCCCGGGGCAAACCCGTACCCGCCCCCCGGTTATTGGGGCCGGCGCGAAGCCGGCCCCGCTATCATGGCCTTTCCCTGCGCCGGCCGCCGCCGGCGCGACGCACAGGACATCCCATGATCGATCTCTACTACTGGACCACCCCCAACGGCCACAAGATCACGCTGTTCCTCGAAGAAACCGGCCTGCCCTACAAGATCCATCCGGTGAACATCAGCCGCGGCGATCAGTTCAAGCCCGAGTTCCTAGCCATTGCCCCGAACAACCGCATTCCCGCCATCGTCGACCAGGCCCCGGCCGGCGGCGGCGCGCCGATCTCGCTGTTCGAGTCGGGCGCCATCCTGCTGTATCTGGCCGAGAAAACCGGCCGATTCCTGCCCGCCGACGTGCGCGGCCGCGCTGAAGTGTCGCAGTGGCTCTTCTGGCAGATGGGCGGCCTGGGTCCCATGGCCGGCCAGAACCACCACTTTTCCGGCTACGCGCAAGAGCGCATCCCTTACGCCATCGACCGCTACGTCAAGGAAACGAACCGCCTCTACGGCGTGCTGAACAAGCGCCTGGCGGACCGCGAGTTCGTCGCCGGCGACTATTCCATCGCCGACATGGCGGCCTATCCCTGGATCGTGCCGCACGCCAAGCAGGGGCAGGACCTGAACGAGTTCCCGCACCTCAAGCGCTGGTTCGACGCCATCGCGGCCCGCCCCGCCACGCAGCGCGCCTATGCCCTGGCCGACACCATCAACACGGCGCCGTCCATCAGCGACGAGGAATCGCGCCGCATCCTGTTCGGCCAGACCGCCCAGAACACCACCCGCTGAAGGAGCCGCCATGCCCGACCCGCAACTGGTTTTCCGCCGCGCGCGCCTGGGGGATCTGCCGGCCATCGTCGCCCTGCTGGCCGACGATGAACTCGGCGCCACGCGCGAGAATCCCGCGCTGCCGCTGGACCCGCGCTATGCTGCCGCCTTTGCCGCAATCGGCCAGGACCCCAATCAATTCCTGGCCGTGGTCGAGCAGGACTCGAACCTGGTCGGCTGTTTGCAGTTATCGTTCATACCCGGCCTGTCGCGGCTGGGCCAATGGCGCGGACAGATCGAGAGCGTGCGCATCGCCTCGTCGTCGCGCGGCGCGGGCCTCGGACGCAAGATGTTCGAATGGGCGATCGAGCAATGCCGCATCCAGGGCTGCAGCCTGGTGCAGCTGACCACGGACCGCGCCCGGCCCGACGCGCGCAGGTTCTATGAAAGCCTGGGCTTCAAAGCCAGCCATGACGGCATGAAGCTCAGCCTGTAGTTTTTGGTACTGATACAGCAAGGAGCGCCCATGCATGGCGAATACAAAGTCCCCGGCGGCAAACTGGTCGTCGCGGATCTGGAAGTGCGCGACGGCCGCCTGGCCGACGTGCGCATCAGCGGCGACTTTTTTCTTGAGCCGCCCGAGGCGCTGGACGCCATCAATAGCGGCCTGAACGGCCTGCCGGCCGACGCCGGCGAACTGGAACTGGCGCTGGCCGTGCAATCGGCCCTGCCCGCCGATGCCGAAATGTTCGGCTTCTCGGCCGAGGCCGTTGCCGTGGTGCTGCGGAGGGCGCTGGCATGACGCGCACCGACTGGAACGACTACGACTGGCAGCTGATCCATGAAGGGCCGCAGGACCCGGTGCTGCACATGGCGCTGGACGCCGTCATCACCGACGAGGTCGGCGCCGGCCTGCGTCCGCCCACGCTGCGCATCTGGGAATGGGCCGCACCCGCGGTCGTGATCGGCCGCTTCCAATCCTTGAAGAACGAAGTCGACCCCGAAGGCGCGCGCCGCCATGGCATCCAGGTCGTGCGGCGCGTGAGCGGCGGCGGCGCGATGTTCATGGAACCCGGCAACTCCATCACCTATTCGCTCAGCGCCCCCCAGGCGCTGGTGCATGGCATGAGCTTCCAGGAGTCCTACGCCTTCCTGGACGCCTGGGTGCTGACCGCCCTGCAGGGCCTGGGCATCAAGGCCTGGTACCAGCCGCTCAACGACATCGCCTCGGACATCGGCAAGATCGGCGGCGCGGCGCAGGCCCGCCGCGGCGGCGCAGTGCTGCACCACGTCACCATGTCCTACGACATCGACGCGGATAAAATGGTCGAGGTCCTGCGCATCGGCCGCGAAAAACTGTCCGACAAAGGCACCACCAGCGCCAAGAAGCGCGTCGATCCCCTGCGCACCCAGACCGGGCTGGCGCGGGAAGTGATCATCGACCGCATGGTGGAAACTTTTGCCGGCCTGCACCGTCTGACCCCCGGGCAGATAGGCAGCGACACGCTGGCTCGCGCGCAGGCGCAGGCGGCCGAGAAGTTCGCCACGCCCGAGTGGACCGGCGTGGTGCCCTGAACGGCCGCGCCCCGATTTTCTGGAGGTAGTTTCAATGCGTCGCACATTCACGCCGCAAGGCGCGATAAGCGGTCTCATCCTGGGCGCGGCCCTGCTGGCTTTGGCGGGCTGCGGCAGTACGCCGCCCGCGGACATCACCCTGGCCACGCAGGCTCCGGCCTCGGCGTCCACGCCGGAAAAAGTCGGCGACCTGTCCACCGAGCGCATCAAGTGGGCGTCCAGCAAGCCAGGCTGCGAGGGCGATTGCCCCCGCATCGAAATCGACAGCGTCGCGTTTCCCGGCATCCCCAAGCTGACCGCGCTGGTAGACCACGTGCTGGCCTACATGACCGGCACCGATGCCAACCGCCGCGGGCCCTATGACACGCTGTCCGAATACACGCAGTATTTCTGGTCGGTGGCTCGCGCGCGCGACGCCACCTATTTCAAGGCCAGCGTGAAGGACACGGTAGGCGACATCGTGGCCGTCGAACTGCACACCGAGCAATTCCTTACTGGCGCGGCGCACGGCATTCCGGCCACCCAGTACCTGAACTGGGAGCGCAGCCACGGCCGCGTGATGAGCCTGGAAGAAGCCTTGATACCGGGCCGCCATCCGCAGTACGTGGCGGCGCTGCGCCAGGCGCATGCCAAGTGGCTGGCCGGCAATCCGGATGCGCGCCGCGATCCGACGGCTTACAACAAGATGTGGCCGTTCCAGGAAAGCGATAACTATGCGCTGACGCGCGAGGGCATCGTGGTCAAGTACGACGCCTATTCCATCGCGCCGTACTCGCATGGCGAACCCGAGCTGAACATTCCGTATTCGGAACTGCGCGGGATCCTGAAGCCTGAGCTGCTGCCGGCTTCATAAGCCGCCCCTGGAAACGCCCGCGGCCTGCGCGGGCGCTCCCTGCGGCAGCAAGCCGGGGTTCGGTTGAGCGGACTGAGGATGGAGCTAGGGAGGTGGCCGCTTTTTTCGCGTCTGTGGCCGGGTAAGACGCCCAGTCCGCTCAGTGCAACCGCGGCGGCAGGGCGGCGCCCAAGCGCCGCCCATGCGCGCCTCTCGTCTTAGAAGCGGTGACGCACGCCCACCATGGCCACGGTGCTCTTCACGCCGTCGGTGAACGCGAAGTTGGTGGCATACGAACCCAAGGCGTACAGGTTGGTGCGCTTGGACAGGTTGTAGGTGTAGCCCAGGCTGTAGATGTTCATGGTGGCGTCGTCGCCGGTCAGCTTGGTGCTGTCGGTGTCGGCGCGCTGCCACGAAGCCAGGATGTTGCTGGCGCCGCCGATCGGCACGCTCAGGCCCACCAGGTAGGAATTGGCCTTGAAGCCCGACACCGCAACGTTGGTGCCAAAGCCCTTGGCCGTGGGGCTGCCGCTGCCGAAGGCATTGGCGCCCTGGCCGGTGAACCAGCCGTCACGCGTCTGGCCGTAGGCCAGCGCCAGCTTCAGCACTTCGAAGTCGTACGAACCGCCGATCATCCACGACTTGGGCGTGGCGTCGGTGTTCAACTGGTTCGCGGGGTTCAGCTGGTCATACGTCAGCGCCACGTTCACCGGGCCGCTGACATAGCGCAGGCCGGTCGTGATGGCGCGGGTGTTGTCGGCGGTCTTGAAGCCGGTCTGCGCGGTGGTCGTGTCGGAGGCATTGAACGAGTAGCCGATGCCGAACTGCAGGCCGCTGAACGACGGCGTCGAGTACTGCACCATGTTGTCGTAGCGGACCGTGTTGGCGGCGCTGAAGGCCACGCCGACGTTGGCCTGGCCGTAGCTGCCGCCGAACGGATCGATCGCGGCGAAGTACTTCGAGGCGATGTTGGTCTGACGACCCAGTTCCAGAAGGCCCCACGAGGTGCTCTTCAGGCCGATGGTGGCTTGGCGGCCGAACAGGCGGCTGTTCTGGCCCGACGTGCCGTTGGCCGAGTTGAAGCCGCTTTCCAGCGTGAACACGGCGCTCAGGCCGTCGCCCAGGTCCTCGGCGCCGCGCAGGCCCCAACGCGAACCGCTGGACACGCCATTGACCATGCCAACCTTGGACTCATGGTAACCATCGCCCTTGATGCGCTGGTAGCCGATACCCGTATCGATCAGGCCATAGAGCGTCACCGAGGTTTCCGCTTGCGCCGTTGCGCCGAACGCGGCCAGCATGGCGGTGACGAACAAAGTCTTTTTCATTGCAAATTCCCATTGATTGAACAGACATGCGCATCCGGGCTGGCACGCATCGCGTGCGGCGCGCTCGGCGCATGGCAGGAACGAATTCTAGGGACGCAATGTGTCAGTTCTTGTAACGCAAGCTGGGAAATTCCCTAGGCCGCAAAAAAGTGAGGGGGATGTGGCGTCCTGCCGACAGCCCCCACGTAGGGCGCGGCGCCCGCAGGCCTGCAATGTCGGTGTGCTATCCATGCGCGCAACGTGATGCGCTTGCAGCCACGCAAATGGAAATCGCCCCTTGCGGGGCGATTTCCGTTTTTGTCTCCTGCCCTCCTCGGCGTGACGTCCGGGGACGCCCCGCCGTATCGGGTATCAGGGGTACAGGCCGCGCACCTGGCGCGCTTGCAGGATGCGCGTGCAAGCGACGATGAACGCCGCCGTGCGCAGGGTGACCTTGTGTTCCTTGGCCACTTGCGACACCGACGCGTAGGCTTCGCGCATCAGGCGCTCCAGGCGCTGGTTGATCTCGTCCTCGCTCCAGAAGAAGCTGGAGAAGTCCTGCACCCATTCGAAGTAGCTGACCGTCACGCCGCCGGCATTGGCCAGCACGTCCGGCACCACGTAGACGCCATGTTCGGCCAGGATGTCGTCGGCTTCCGGCGTGGTCGGGCCGTTGGCGCCTTCCACGACGATCTTCGCGCGCACCTTGGCGGCGTTGTCGACGGTGATCTGGCTTTCCAGGGCGGCCGGGATCAGGAATTCGGTTTCCAGCGTCCAGAACTCGTTCTTGTCCATCGCCTGGCCGCCGGAGAAGCCGCCCACGCCGCCATGTTGCGACACGTAGGACAGCAGCTTGTGCACGTCCAGGCCCGCGGGATTGTGGACGGTACCGGTGTGGTCCTGCGCGGCGATGACCTTGGCGCCGGCTTCATGGAACAGGCGGGCGGCGGTGCCGCCCACGTTGCCGAAGCCCTGCACCACCACGCGCGCCTTGGACACGTCGATATTGAGATCGCGCGCGGCTTCGCAGCCCACCACGAACACGCCGCGGCCGGTGGCTTCCACGCGGCCCAGGCTGCCGCCCAGCGCGATCGGCTTGCCGGTGACCACGCCGGTGGCGGTGGCGCCTTCGTTCATGGAGTACGTGTCCATCATCCAGGCCATGGTCTGGGCGTTGGTGTTCACGTCAGGCGCCGGGATGTCCTTGGACGGTCCGATGATGACGCCGATTTCCGAGGTGTAGCGGCGCGTCATGCGCTCGAGTTCGGAGGCCGACAGCTTGCGCGGATCGACGCGCACGCCGCCCTTGGCGCCGCCGTAAGGCAGGTTCACCGCAGCGTTCTTGATCGACATCCAGGCTGCCAGCGCCATCACTTCGGAGAGCGTGACGTCCTGGTGGAAACGCACGCCGCCCTTGCCGGGGCCGCGCGAGGTGTTGTGCTGGACGCGGTAGCCCTCGAAGTGGGCAATGCTGCCGTTGTCGAGTTCGATCGGCACATCGACGATCAGGGAACGCTTCGGGCGCTTCAGGGTCTCGACCCAACGCGCCAGCGAACCAAGATACGGGGTTACCCGGTCGACTTGTTGCAGATAGTTGCCCCAGGGGCCGAGGTCCTCGGCGTTCAGATAAGACGGCAATGCGTGGGTGGGAGTTTGAGACATGAGCTGGCTCTCCTGACAAAGTTGCGCCATTTTATCCACGAAAGTTATAGCGTCCCCATTTAAAACGAAAATATTTTAATTGGGGACACATAACTGTTGCGGCGGTTGAACGGGCCGCAAACCCAAGCCTGATGCTGCCCTTATCCTAAGCCGCCAAATCGGCAGCGTCCAGCCTGCCAGCCATAAGCTGCAAGCCCTGCCGCCCGCCATAAGGAGGACGAAAAACGGGGCGGTTTCCTCCCAGGAAACCGCCCCGTATGGTCCTGCCCCCATCCGAAGGATGAGACGTCGGTCCGCTCAATCGTTCAACAACTGCCAGGCCAGGCGGGCAGCCGCCCGCGCGCCGTGGCCGTCCACGTCAAACCGCGGGTTGAACTCCGCCATGTCCGCCAGGCGCAGCTTGCCGCTGGCCTTGACCCGCAGCACGATTTCCTCGATCACCGCCAGCGGCACCCCATAGGGCGCCGGCGCCGACACCCCGGGCATGACCGCCGCGGGCAGCACGTCCAGGTCTATGGTCAGGTAGACGTGCCGGGCCCGGGCCAGCAAGGCGTCGACGTTGGCCAGGCGCGCGGCCAGATGGCGCTCCTGCATGTCGCGGTCCTCGACCCAGACCGCGCCGACTTCGGCGGCGCGCGCGTACAGCGCCGGCGTATTGGCCAGCCGCGATACGCCCAGGCAGGCGTATTGCAGGGCCCGGCCGCGTTCCTCGCAATAGCGCGAGATCTGGTCGAAGGGCGTGCCGGAACTGCCGGGCCGCCCGGTACGCAGGTCGAAGTGCGCGTCCAGGTTCAGCACCAGCACGGGTTCCGTGTCGCCGCGGGCGTCCAGCCAGCGCGCCAGGCCCTGGAAGCTGCCCCAGGCGATCTCATGGCCGCCGCCCAGCACCAGCGGGCGTGCGCCCTGCTCCATCAGTTCCGCCACGCGCAGGCCGAGTTGCTCCTGTGCGTCCTCCAGCCGGTCGCCCTCGCAGGCCACGTCGCCCGCGTCCAGCAAGCGCGTGAGGCCGTGGGCCGGCAGGCCCGCCAGGAACTTGCGGATGGCCGACGGGCCTTCGGCCGCGCCGATGCGGCCCTGGTTGCGGGCCACGCCGGCGTCGCAGGCAAAGCCCAGCAGCACCGCCTCGCCCTTGCGGGCTTGGCCACTGGCCGCTTCGACGATATGCGCCAGGCGGCGCGTGTCGCCCTGTTCGGCGCTGTCGTCGCGGGCCTTCCAGAGACTTGGGTCGAATTGCGCCACGCTCATGCCGCCCCCTGCCCCGCGTTCAGCACCGCCTGCAGGAACTCGCGGGTGCGCGGCTCCCGCGGCTGCGTGAAGATCACGTCGGGCGAACCGGATTCCAGGATCACGCCGCCGTCCATCACCGCCACCACGTCGGCCACGTCACGGGCGAAGCCCATTTCGTGCGTGACCACCATCATGGTCATGCCTTCCTTGGCCAGCAGCTTCATGACCTGCAGCACTTCGCCCACCAGCTCCGGATCCAGCGCCGAGGTCGGCTCGTCGAACAGCATGACCTTGGGCTGCATGGCCAGCGCGCGGGCGATGGCCACGCGCTGCTTCTGCCCGCCGGACAGGCTGGCCGGCATAGCCGACATCTTCTGGCCCAGGCCGACCTTGTCCAGCAGGTCCGCCGCCAGCGCATGCGCTTCTTCGCGGCCCATGCCGCGCAGCTTGCGCGGACCGACCGTCACGTTGTCCAGCACCGACAGGTGCGGGAACAGGTTGAAGCCCTGGAACACCATGCCCACCTGCATGCGCAGCTGGTTCAGCTCGGCCTCGGGCAACAGCTCGCCGTGGTCCAGCAGGGTCTGGCCGCAGATGTCGATGGTGCCGGTCTGCGCCACTTCCAGGCCGTTGCAGCAGCGCAGCAAGGTGCTCTTGCCCGAGCCGCTGGGCCCGATCACCACCACCACCTGGGACGGCAGCACGTCGAAGTCGATGCCGCGCAAGACCTCGTGGTCGCCGTAGGACTTGCGCAGGCCGCGGATGCGGATCATTTCTTGCGGATCCGCGGCCCGGGTCGTAGCGGAGTTCATTGCGGAGTTCATTGCACCATCCCTCCCGCGCGCAGGCGGTGTTCAACCTTGCGCAGCACCAGCATGGTGGCCGTGGTCAGGATCAGATAAATCAGCGCCACCACCAGATAGGTTTCCAGCGAGCGATAGGACACGCTGATGATCTTCTGGCCTTCATGCATCAGGTCATGGATCGTCAAGAGCGACACCAGGGCCGAGTTCTTGATCAGCGCGATGAATTCATTGCCCAGCGGCGGGATCATGCGCACCACGGCCTGCGGCAGCACGATGATGCGCATGGCCTGGCCGGACGACATGCCCAGCGAGCGCGCCGCTTCGGTCTGGCCGCGGTCCACCGACTGGATCGCGCCGCGCACGATTTCGGACACGTAGGCGCCCGAGTACATGCCCAGGCCCAGCACGCCGCAGGCGAACGCCGGCAGGGTGATGCCGAAATGCGGCAGGCCGAAGAACCAGATGAACAGCTGCACCAGCAAGGGCGTGCCGCGGAACAGCAGCAAATAAACGCTGCACAGGTTGTAGATGACGTAGCGCTTGGGGTTCAGGCGTCCCACGCCCACCAGCAGGCCGATGACGCAGGCCAGCAGCAAGGCGCCCGCGGTCACCTCGACGGTGACCACGGCGCCATTGATCAGCGCGCCGAAGTCGGCAAAGACGGGAGAAAAATCCAGGTTCATTTCGCGGGGGCCTCGAACCACTTGTTGACGATGGCCTGGTAGCTGCCGTCGGCCTTGAGCTTCTGCAGCGCGGCGTTCAGCTCACGGGTCAGCTCCGGCTTGTTCTTGGGCACGGCGATGCCGTAGTCCTCGGTGGTGATCTGGTCGTTCAGCACCGTCAGGTCCGGCGTGCTCTGGGCGAACAGCTTGGCGGCAGGCTTGCCGGTCACGGCGGCTTCGGCGCGTCCGATCTGCACCAGGTTGAACATCTCCTGGTTCTTCTCGACTTCCACGCGCTGCACCGCCGGGTAGTGTTCCTTCAGGTAGTTGACCGACTTGGTGCCCACCTGCACCGACACCTTGCGGCCGTCCAAGTCCTTCAGGGTCTTGACCGGGCCGTCCTTCTTGGTCATCACGACCAGGCCGCCCGCGTAGTACGGATCGGTGAAGTCCACCACCTTGGCGCGTTCGGGCGTGATGTAGATGGCGGACACGGCAATGTCGGCGCGGCCGGCCTGCAGCGCGGGAATCAGGCCCTTGAAGTCGATGTCGATCCATTCGACCTTCTTGCCCATGGCGCCGGCCAGGGCTTCCACCAGTTCGATGTCGAAGCCGGTGCGCTTGCCGTCCTTGACGAACTCCATCGGCGGGAAGGTCGCGTCGGTGACGGCGCGGATGGTGTCCTGGGCAAACGCCGGGGCGGCGCTCCAGGCGAGGCCCAGCGTCAGGGCGGCGGTCAGCAGTGTGCGGCGAGTGGTCATGGTGGGTCCTCTATGGAATATGGATACGGCAGTCGGGTGTCTACGGGTACGGCGTGGAATGGAAGAATGCGGTCTTAATGAGCTTGCAGCTTCGCCGAGATGCGCCGGGCCGCGGCCACGGTCATTTCGGTCAATGCCTCGGGCCGCTGGGCGGCCCGGGTCGACGGCGCCATCAGCGTGATCGAGGCCACGGCCTGGTTGGCGCGTTGAAAAATGGGGACGCTGACGCCCCAGACGCCGGCATCGACTTCGCTGTCGGTGACGGCATAGCCCTGGGTGCGGATGGCTTCCAGTTCGTGGCCCAGCCGGCCGGCGTCCACGTCGGCCTCGGCCGCCAGATACGCCAACGCGGCCTGCTGTCGGGCAAGCGGCATGAAAGCCAGCAGCGACTTGGCCGAGGCGCCGCGCGCCAGCGGCAGGCCGCGCCCCTTGGTGAAGGAACAGCGCAGCGGATGCTGGCTCTCGATCATGTCCAGGCACACGGCCTGATCCTTGACCGCCACCAGCAAGCCTATGGTTTCGCCAGAAGCGGCGGCCAGCGCGGCCATGTCGGGCTGCGCTTCATGGATCAGGAACGAGGATTGGTCAAAGCCCCAGGCCAACTGCACGCACAGCGGGCCGGGACCGTACTCGCCATCGTGCTCGGCGACGAAGCCCCAGCGCTTGAGCAGCGCCACCTGGCGGTAGAGGGTGCTTTGCGCCAGGCCGGTCTGTTCGGCCAGCGCGGCGATGCTGAGGGGGCCGTCGTGCCTGGCCAGGGTGGCCAGCACATACAGCACGCGATCCGCGCCTGCCCCCACTGATAGATCCGCTTTCAACATTTGGCTCCAAGCTAACGGAGCGCAGATTATCAATTTATGGCTCTTACCCTGCTTTTTATTCCCGAATACTGAGAATGAATAGGGAAAACCCCAGAGCCCAGACGCAAAAAAGGCGCCCGAAGGCGCCAAAGCATCCGCCGCGCCCCGGCGGCGCACGGCGGCGCAAGCCGCGGCCAGAGGCCGGTCAGGGCTGGTGCGCGGTCGACCCCAGGATGCGCTCGGCGCAACGCGCCCAGTACAGCAGCCGCGCGTCCTCCTTCACGAAGCCGACCATCTGGAAGCCCAGCGGCAGGCCATTGGGGCCGCGCGCCACCGGCAAGGTGATGGACGGGTTGTGCAGCAGCGACCAGATGCGGATGAAGGCGGAGCTGCCGGTGGAGCTGGCCGGCGGCGCCTCGCCCAGCGTGGACGGCATGGCCACTGCGTCGACTTCGCGCGCAACGTCGTAGAACGCCCGGCGGCATGCGTCGGCGGCATCCAGCGCCCCCGCGTACTCGGCCGCGGACAGGCCCTCGCCCATCGTCAGGTACGCGATCAGCCCGGGATCGCACAGCGCCGCATGATCGCGCTTGATGGCGGCGTACTCGCGCGCCAGGTCGTAGGCCATGATCACGTCCTGCGCCTCGCCCATGGTGTCGAAGGCTGCGGGCATGGCCAGTTCCGTGACCTTGACGCCTGCGGCCGACAAGGCGCGCAGATTGGCCTCGAAGCTTTCGCGCATGCAGGGCTCGGTGTCGGCCCAGTCCTTCGGCCGCCAAACGCCCAGGCGGAAATCGCTGCGCAATGTGGAGGCCGGATCGAACCGGGGATCGCCGGTAAACGCCCGCATGAACAAGGCCGCGTCGTCGACCGAACGCGAGATCGGTCCGATCACGTCCAGCACCCGCGAATAGCGCCGGATCGCCACGTAGGGAATGGCGTCCAGCGTGGGCTTGAAGCCCACCGCGCCGCAGAACGCCGAGGGCCGCAGAATCGAACCCGCCGTCTGCGTGCCGATGGACAGCGGCGCCATGAAATCGGCAACGGCCGCCGCCGAACCGGCCGAGGACGCGGCCGGTGTGCGGGTCAGGTCATGCGGATTACGCGCAGGCCCCGGCAGCATGATGGCGTGGCGCGACACGGTGTTCTTGCCCAGCACGTTGAACCCCAGCTCATGCGCCTGCGTCACCACGGGCGCGTCGGCCTCGGGCTGGCGGCCGGGGAAGATCTCGGGGTCGCCCAATTCGGTGGGCATGGCCGCCGTGTCGATGGTGTCCTTGATGCCCAGCGGCACGCCGTCCAGCGCGCGCCGCCGGCCGTGGCGGTCCCATTCACGGGCGCGGGCCAGCGCGCCCTCGGCGTCCACCCGGACCCAGGCCTTGACGCCGCCGTTGCGCTCTTCGATGCGGTCCAGGCAGGCGCGCGCCCAGGCTTCGCAGGTCAGCGTGCCCTGCTCCAGCGCGGCCAGGCCCTGGGTGGCGGTCAAGGCGGCGATGGCGTCGGGCGCCGGGCGGCGCGCAACGGACGCCGGGGAAACCATGGTTTCGGAAGTGGGCAAGATACGGCTCCTGCAAAGGGATATGGAAATATGGATTTGCCATCCGCGACGGCGGCTGCCGGCGGGATGGCTCTGGCGGTTTCAAGCGGGGATGCTGCCGCCGGGCGGACGGTCCGCGCCCGCGTGGCCGCCCCGTCCTATGTACAGGTCGCTCATATGCTGGTTGGCCAGCAGCGCCTGCCCCGTGTCGGTCAGCACGATGCGGCCGGAATCCAGGATGTAGCCGCGATCGCTGAACGCCAGCGCCTGGCGCGCGCGCTGCTCCACCATCAGCACGCCCACGCCGATCTGCGGCAACCGCCGCACTTCGGCGAACACCTGCTCGGTCAGCGCCGGCGACAAGGCGGCGGACGGTTCGTCCAGCACCATCAGGCGCGGCGAGGACATCAGCGCCCGGGCGAAGGCCAGTTGCTGGCGTTCGCCGCCGGACAGGTTCTCGGCGTGGGTCTTGCGCCGCCCGGCCAGCGCCGGGAACAGCTCGAACATGTCGCGAATGCGCTTTTCACGCGCCTGCACGTGTTCCACCACCTGCAGGTTCTCCAGCACGGTCAGCGCGCCGAACACATTGCGCACCTGCGGCACATAGGAGATACCGATGCGCACGCGCTCCTCGACCGGCAGCGTGAGCAGGTCGCGGCCGTCAAAGGCCATGGTGCCGGCGATGCGCGGCAACAGGCCCATCACCGCCTTGACCAGCGTGGACTTGCCTGCGCCGTTGGTGCCGGCGATGGTAACGATCTCGCGCGGCGCCACGTGCATGTCGATGCCGGACACGATATCGACCTCGCCGTAGCCGCCGGACAGGCCTTGCATGACGAGCTGGCTCATATCACTCCCCCCATGTACGCCTCGCGCACCTGTTCATTGGCCAGGACGCTGTCGGGCGTGCCTTCGGCGATGACGCGGCCGCGGTCCATGACGTACATGCGCGGCACGATGCGCGACAGCTCTTCCAGGTTGTGTTCGATGATGGCGACGGTCAGGCCGCGCTGGTTGAGTTCCACGATGCGCGCCGACAGCTCCTCGATCAGCACCGGGTTGACGCCGGCGAACGGCTCGTCCAGCAGGATGCAGCGCGGCTCCAGCATCAAGAGCCGTCCCAGCTCCAGCAGCTTCTTCTGGCCGCCCGACAGTTTCCCGGCGGGCTCGTCCGCGACCCGCGACAGGTTCAGGAAGGCCAGCAGTTCATGCACGCGCTCGGCGTTGCGCGCCTCTTCGCGGGCCACCTCACGGCGGGCGAACACCAGCGCCGCCAGCTTTTCGCCGCGCTGGTCCGGCGCCGCCGCCATCATGTTGTCGAAGACCGTCAGCTGGCTGAACTCGCGCGGCACCTGGAAGGTGCGGGCCAGGCCCCGGCGCACGCGCTGGTGCACGGCCACACCCGTGATGTCCTCGTCCGCGAAGCGCACGGACCCGGAACTGGGCGGAATGTAGCCCGTGACCACCGAGAACAGCGTGCTCTTGCCCGCGCCGTTGGTGCCTATCACCCCCACCATTTCACCCTTGCGCACTTCCAGCGACACGTCGTCCAGCGCCTTGAAGCCGCCGAAGCTGGCGCTCAGCCCTTTGATGCAAAGCAGCGTCATGCCTTTCTCCTGCGGGTAGCGGCAGCATTGCCGAAAATGCCCTGGGGCCGGTAAAGCACCACGCAGATGAGCGCCAGGCCGATGACGCCGATGCGCACGCTGGCCATCTGCACCTCCGAGATGCCGCCGACGAAGTCCCGCACGAAGCGCGAACCTTCCAGGAATCCGACCAGCAGCACCGTGCCGGCCACCACGCCGCTCAAGCGCCCCACTCCGCCCAGGATGATGGCGATCCAGATGTAGAAGGTGATCAGCGGCACGAACTGCTCGGGGCTGATGAAGGTCAGGTAGTGCGCCTGGAAGGCGCCCGCCAGGCCGGCCAGGCCCGCGCCCAGCATCAGCGAACGGGTCTTGAAGCGGGCCGGGTCCTTGCCCAGCGCCCGCACCGCGACTTCGTTGTCCCGCACCGCCTCGATCACGCGGCCAAACGGGCTGCGTATCACCAGATGGATGAGGAACAACGCGCCGGCGTTGACCGCCAGAAGCAGCAGCATGATCCACAGGTCCACCGTCTGCGGCGAGGCCCAGCCCGCGAACAGCCGCGGGATGCCTGGCAGGCCGTGCATCCCGCGCGTCAGCCATTCCTCGGTCTGCAGCATCATGCGCACCGACTCGGAGAAGCCCAGCGTCACGATGGCAAGGTAGTCGCTGCCCAGCCGCAAGGCGATCATGCCCAGCGGCCACGCGGCCAACGCCGCGAAGGCCGCGGCCGCCGCCATGGAGATGGGGATGGGCACGCCCTTGAGCGACAGCAGGGCCGAGGTATAGGCGCCGATGGCGAAGAAGCCGACGTGGCCGAAGTTGATCAGTCCGGTGAACCCGTAATGCAGCGACAGACCGAAGGCCAGCAGCATGTAGATCAGGATCCCGATGGCGATAGCAATCAGATAGGCTTCCATGATTTCACCTCGCCGCCATCGGACGGCCGAAGATGCCCTGGGGACGCAGCAGCAGCACGCACAGCAGCACCGCGAAGGCGAACACGATCTTGTAGGCAGGTCCCACCACGAGGCTGGCGATTTCCTGCGCAATGCTGAACACCATGATCCCGACGATGGCGCCCACCGGATTGCCGATGCCGCCCAGGATCACGGCCGCGAACATGGGCATCAACAGTTCCCAGCCCAGTTCGGGGATCACCACTGCCTTGATGCCCAGCAGCACGCCGCCCAGCCCGCAATAGGCGCCCGCGATGCTCCACAGCGTGATCATCACGCGCCGTCCGCGTATGCCGCTGGCCGCGGCCAGCTCCGGGTTGTCGGCCACCGCCCGCATGCGCCGCCCAGTGGGCGTCATGTGCATCAGCGCGAACACCAGCGCCAGCGCCGCCACCGCCGTGCCGACGATGTAGAGATCGGTAGGCAAAATGCGCACGCCGCCGAAATTCCAGGCGCGCGTAAGCGGCAGGTCGAAGGTGTACTGGTCCTGCCCGGCGAAGAAAGTGATCGTGCTGCGCAGCGCGAACGCCACGCCGATGGACGCGATCAGGCGCGACACGTTGGAGCGCGACTCCAGCGGCCGGAACACCCAGGCATAGAAGAACAGGCTGACCAGGGTGGTGCCGGCGACGGCGGCCAGGCCGCCCGCCAGCATCGAGCCGCCGGCCAGCGCCTGCGTGAAGACGGCGGCGTAGGCGCCCAACGTCATGTAGTCGCCGCTGGCGGCATTGGGAAAGCGGGCGATGCCGAACACCAGCGTGATCGCCAGTGCCGGCAAGGCCAGCAGCATCCCGATCACAACGCCGTTGATCCCGGCGTTGATGACGGTGATTGCATCCATACTTGTGTTCCCCTAGTGTTTTTATCGTCAGACTTTGCCGGCGATGACTTCATTGAGCACCAGCTTGCCGTCGCGGATGTCGAAGACGCCAAAGTCCGGCACGGTCTCGCCCTGCTTGCCGAAGTCCAGGCGCGAGGACGCGCCGTCGTAGTCCACCGGCTTGCCTGCGCGCAGCAACGCCTGGCCTTGCGCAAAGCCGCTGACCTTTTCACCGCCGCCCTGCGCGGTCACGGCGCGGATCTTGCCGTTGATGGCGGCCACGTCCGCGGTGGCCCCTGCCGCCTCGATCGCCAGCGCCAGCGTGATCACCATGTCGTAGGACTGCGAAGCAAAGATGTCCGGCTCGCGCTTGGTGCGCTTGCGGAATTCGGCGGCGAAGGTCTTGTACGCCTGGTGCTCGTGGGCCGCGACGTTGGAGATCGAGATGATGCCCTCGGTGGCTTCCTTGCCCAGCGCCTTCACCAGGTCTTCGTTGGCGGTCCAGCCGGGCATGATGAACTTGCAGTCCTGGCCGGTCTGGAACCACTCCTTCAGGATGATGGTGGCGTCGGGCCGGTAGGCGCTCAGCGAGATCACGTCGGGCTTGGACGCCAGCACCTTGGTCAGCTCGGTGCGGTAGGTGGTCTGGTTGGGTTCGTAGATGGTGAAGGCGCTGACCTTGCCGCCCTTCTCCTGCCAGGCATCACGAAAGTAGTTGGCCTGCCCCACGAAGGTGGAGTTATTGAAAGCCATGACCGCCGGCCGCTTGAAGCCGCGCTGGCGCGCCACTTCCGCAAAGGCGCGGCCGAACACGGCGTTGGACGCCTGGAACATCCAGGCCAGCCCCTGCTTGTTCTCGGTCAGCATTTCCGGCGCGCCGCAGGTGTTCATGGTGATGAGGCCCGCGGCATTGGTGATGGGCATGGCGGCCAGGCCCACCGACGACGGCCAGATGCCGACCACCGCCTCGACCTTGTTGATCTCGATCAGCTTCTTCACGGCCAGCACGGCGGCGTCGGGCTTGGTCTGGTCGTCTTCGGCGTAGAGCTGGATCTTGCGGCCGGCGGCGCCGCCGGCGGCGTTGACCTCGTCGATGGCGATCTTGATGGCTTCCAGCATGGCCGGCCCGTAGGGGCCGCCGACGCCGGTGATGGAATTGAGCGCCCCCAGGCGGAACGGCTGGGCCGACTGCGCCCGGACCAGGGAGGGCGCGGCGGCGCAGGCGGCCAGCGCGGCGCTGGCCGCGATAAAGCCGCGGCGGGAGAGATGGATGGGCTGTGTCATGAAGGTTCCTTGCGGCGTGAACATCTTTGTTCAACTTCGAATAGCCGCCGGCGTCAGCAACGCCGGCGTCCCCTTGTAGCTTGGATGCGACTTCGATACTGCCTGCTGCGGTTTGCCTGCTACGCGATGACTCCTCGGGCGCGCATGCCTGCAATTCTGTCTTCCGCCACGCCAAAGCGGCGCAGCACCTCGTCGGTGTGCTGGCCCATCAGCGGCGCCGCCGTGCGCAAGGCTCCTGGCGTTTTGGAAAACTTGGTCGGAATGCCGATGGTCTTCATCTTGCCCAGCGCGGGATGGTCCAGTTCCTGCACCATGCCGCGCGCCAGGTAATGCGGGTCCTGCATGGCCTGGCCGAAATCGTTGATCGGACCGCAGGGCACGGACGCCCGTTCGCAGCGCTCGATCCATTCGGCCGCGTCGGCGCGCGCAAACTCCGCTTCCAATATGGGTTCCAGCTCGGCAATGTGGGTCAGCCGGTCGGAGTTGGTGATGAAGCGCGGATCGGTGATCAGTTCAGGCCGTTCCAGCACATCCGCGCACAGGCGTTCCCAGGTGCGCTGGTTGGCCGCGCCTATCATGATGTAGCCCTGGCGCGTGTTGAACGCCTGATATGGCGCCGACACGCGGTGCCGGCTGCCGGTGCCTTCCGGCACCGTGCCGTCGGCAAAATAGGCGGCGGCTTCCCAGACGAACCAGGGCAGTCCGCACTCGGCCAGCGCGATGTCGATGTGCTGGCCCTCGCCCGTCTTCATCTGGTGGATGCAGGCGGCCAGGATGGCGTAGACCGCGGTCAGGCCCGCCCCCACGTCATAGATGGCGATGCCCGACTTCAGGGGCCGCCCGCCGGGTTCGCCCGTCATGCTCATGATGCCGCTCATGCCCTGGGCCACCAGGTCGAAGCCGCCCTTGCCCGCGTAGGGTCCGGAATGGCCGTAGCCGGAGATGGAGCAATACACCAGGCGCGGATTGATGCGCGACAGCGTTTCGTAGTCCACGCCCAGCGACTTGGTCACGCCCACGCGGTAGTTCTCCACCACCACGTCGGCCCAGCGCGCCAGCTCGTACAGCACCTCGCGGGCCTCGGGGTCCTTCAGGTTCAGCGCCACGCCCTGCTTGTTGCGGTTGATCTGGGCGAAACAGGTGGATTCGCCGTTCACATAGGGGCCCATTTCACGGGAGTCGTCGCCGGCGCCGGTCTTCTCGACCTTGATGACCTCGGCGCCCAGGTCGGCCAGCACCATGGTGCAATACGGCCCGGCCATGATCTGCGAAAGATCCAGGATCTTGATGCCGGCAAGGGGGGATGCAGCTTGAGTCATATGCGGTCCGTCTTGGGTCGGTGGCCGGATCAGCGGCCGATGAATTCGGGAATGCGCTTGGCGGCGAAGGCCTCGCGGCCGCGCCGGTAGTCCTCGGTGCCGAAGCATTCGTAGGCTTCGCTGCGTTCGTCCGGAGTCAATGTGCGTCCTTCGCGCAGCTGGCTCACGAAGCGCTTGTGCCAGCGGTTGACCAGCGGCGCCGCCGCGGCGATGCGGCGGGCGGTCGCGTAGGTCTGTTCCGCCACGCGTTCGTCATCCACCACGCGGGTCAGCAGCCCCTTGGACATGGCTTCTTCGGCGCCGAAGATGTTTCCTTCCAGCAGGATTTCCAGCACGCGCGCAGCGCCCACCACGCGGATCAGGTCGGTCAGTTCCTGGTGGTCCACGGTCAGCCCGATGCGATTCACCGGGATGCCGTAGCGGCTGTTGCGCCCGCCGATGCGGATGTCGCACAGGGCGGCCAGCTCCAGCCCGCCGCCCACGCACACGCCTTCGATGCAGGCCACGGTCGGATGGCGCAGGTGCTTGAGCGTGTCGGTCATGGACAGGGTGAAGAGCGCGTATTCGGCCGCTTGCGCGGCGCCGTCGCGGTCTTCCTCGAAGCCGCCGATGTCGCTGCCGGCACAGAAGGCCCCGCCCGCGCCGCGCAGCACCACGCAGCGCACGTCGTCGTCGGCGTCGAGTTCGCGCATGACCCGGCCGAATTCCCGGTACATGTCCAGCGTGAACGCGTTGCGCTTTTCCGGGCGGTTCATCAGCACGGTGGCCACGCCGTCGGCGTCGCGGCTCAGGTCTATGCTCATGCCGCGCCCTCCAGGCGCAGTTCGGTGCCCTTGAGCACCACCCTGCCGTCCAGTTCCAGCGTGGCGTCGGTGACGATGGTGTCGTAGTGCGCCGCCGCCTTGACGGTGCCGCCGATGTAGGCGCTGGTGCCCAGCGCCAGCTGGATCGAGCCGTAGACCGATTCGTCGGACAGCATGGTGCCGTCCAGCTGGCAGCGCGGGTTCATGCCTACGCCCAGCTCGCCCAGGTTGTAGACCAGCGGATCGTTGAAGCTGGCCAGCAGATCGCGGAACTGGCGCGCCACCGCGCCGCCCTCGATCGCCACCGCCATGCCCTTTTCCATATGGATGCGCACGGGTTCGTCGCGGATCAGCGAGACGCCGGGGATGCTGGCGTTGACCACGATCACGCCTTCGGCCGTGCCTTCCACGGGCGCCAGGCTGGACTCCAGGCAATAGCCCGCCGAAATGTCGGTGGTGTTGGCAAAGCCGTGCAGCGCGCGGCCGCGGCGGCCGGCGATGCTCATGGTCACGTCGGTGCCGAGTTCGCTGGTGACGCGGGCGGTGTCGGCGCGGGTCAGCGCGTCGGCCAGCCCCTGGATCTGCGGGCGCAACGCATCGAAATCGCAGTCCCAGCCTTCGGCCAGAAAGAAATCGGGCAGGTGTGATTCGGGCAGCACGATCACGCCGACCCCGGCGCGCGTGGCCTGCTGGCGCGCATCGGTGTGCGCGGCATTGGCGCGGGTCAGCGCGATGACCAGGTCGGCCGCCTGCATGGCCTGGGCCACCACCGGCGACAACTGCCGGCCGTGGCGCGCGGAGCCGGCGATCTGCAGCAGATGCAGGCCGGCGCCCGCCTCGTCCACCGCAATGGCCAGGGGCTCCACGTTATGGTGGGTATGCAGGTCATACAGCACCAGCACTTCCATGCCCGGCTTGGCCGCGCCCAGCTGGCTGACCACCTTGCGCGCGTTCTTCAGTTTCAACAATGTATGCATGGCGCGCTCCTCAAGCCGCTTGCGACGCGCGGGCGTCGGCGATGCGCTGGGCGTCGGCCACCGCGCGTCCGAGGATGTCCAGGCCGCGGGCCAGTTCCTCGTCGGTAATGGAAAGCGGCGCCAGGAAGCGGATCACGTTGCCGTAAAAGCCCGCCTTCACCAGCACCAGCCCGCCCTGGTAGGCGGCCTGCACGATGTGGGCCGCCAGATCGCCAGCGGGACTGTCGTCGCCCGCGCCGCGCACGACTTCGAACGCCACCATGGCGCCCAGGCCACGCACGTCGCCGACGATGCCGTACTGGCCGGCCCAGTCCGCAAAGCGTGTGCGCACCCGGCCGCCCAGGTCGCTGGCTCGCGCCGCGTAGTCTTCGCGCCGCATGACGGCAATGGTGGCGAGCGCCGCGGCGCACGCCAGCGGGTTGCCGCCATAGGTGCCGCCCAGGCCTCCCACGGCGGGCGCGTCCATCAGGTCGGCGCGCCCCACCAGCGCCGCTATCGGCAGCCCGCCGCCCATGGACTTGGCCAGGGTGTAAAGGTCGGCCTCGATGCCGGCATGCTGGGTGGCGAACCATTCACCGGTGCGGCAGAAACCAGACTGGATCTCGTCGGCGATCAGCACGATGCCGTGTTGGGTGCAGTAGGCGCGCAGCGCCTGCAGGAAGGCGGGCGGCGCGGCATGGAAGCCGCCCTCGCCCTGCACCGGCTCGATGATCACCGCGGCGACCTGCTCCGGCGTGACCTCGGTTTCGACCAGGCGGCGGAATTCGTTGAAGGCGGCCTCGGCGCATTCGGCTTCGGTCAGCCCCGAGCGGTAGCGCACCGGGAACGGCGCGCGATAGACCTCGGATGCGAAGGGACCGAAGCCGGTCTTGTAGGCGGGCGCCTTGGCGGTCAGGGACAGCGCCATGTAGGTGCGGCCATGGAACGCGTTCTCGAAGGCCACCACCGCCTGCCGGCCGGTGGCGCGGCGCGCCACCTTGATGGCGTTTTCCACGGCCTCGGCGCCGGTGGTCTGCAACATGGCCTTCTTGGGCCAGGATCCGGGCACCAGGTCGACCAGCGCCTCGGCCAGCTCGATGTACTCCGGATACATGACGATGTTGAAGCAGGTGTGCAGGTAGCGCGCCGCCTGCGCCTGGACGGCGGCCACCACCTCGGGGTGCGCATGTCCCACGTTCAGGGTGCCGATGCCGCCAGCGAAATCGATGTAGGCGTGTCCGTCCAGATCGGTCAGCGTGGCGCCGCGGGCAGCGGCCGCGAACACCGGCGGCCCGTTGGCCACGCCCAGCGCGACGGCGGCATTGCGCCGGGCCAGATATGCCTGGCACTGCGGGCCGGGAAGTTGAGGGGACTGCGCGGCGTCTTTCATTGCCCAGGGCTCCTTGGATGAGTGGGTACGGCGACGAAGTGAAGCCACTATATTCTTGTGCGTTTTATTGTGTCAATGCTGATTTACAACTACGCATTCTAAATTGTGCACAATCTTGCGTTCAAATTGTGATATGCTTTGCCCCACTCAACCCAGGTGCCTACATGCCCACTAAACGCGCGACTGCCTCTGCTGACGCCGCCGCCCCCGAAACACGCAAGGCGGCCTCCACCCACGAAGTCATACTGGATATGCGGGAACGCATTGCGTCGCAGGCCTTGCTGCCCGGCACCCGCGTGCCGGAAGAAGACCTGGCGCAGGCCTATGACATCCCGCGCGCCAAGGCGCGCGAAGTGCTGGCGACGCTGGAAGACCGCGCGCTGGTGGAACGGGTGCCCAACAAGGGCGCCGTGGTGGCCCTGGTCGACATGGAAACCACTTATCGCCTGTATCAGGTGCGCGAAGCCCTGGACGGACTGGCGGTGCGGCTGGCCATGGCCAACGCCACGCCCGCCGACTGGGAAGCGATGCAGGCCCTGCTGGGCGAGCCCTTCGAACAAAGCCTGAAAAGCGGCGACATCGAGGCGCACGTGGCCACGATCGAGCAGTTCCGCAACCACATCAAGGAACTGGCGCGCAATCCGGTGCTGAGCGACATGATCGAGCGCATCTACGACCGCACCCGCGTGTCGATGCGCCGCGTGGCCCTGCTGCCGGGCCGCTCAGAGATGGGGATCAAGCAATACCGCGCCCTGCTGGACGCCATGGTGCGCGGCGACGGCGACGAGGCCGAGCGCTGCGTGCGCGAATTGAACGGCAGCGCCCGCGACTACATCGAGCGCTACAAGAACTACGTGATCTGAATCGGGCCGGCCCCTTGCGGGCCGGCCTTGGGCAAGCCCGCGCCTCAGGGCGCGGCGGGCTCGTCGTAGTTATTGAGCTTCACGCCCGAAACGCCCTGGACCGCGGAAGACGCGGCCGGGGCTTTCTTTTCTGCGGCGGGAGCCTGCGCGGCTGCCGCGCCCTGCACCGCACTGGTCGGCGTGTCCGCTGCCGCGCCCGTCGTCGTCCCCGCCGCCTCGGCGCCTTCTTCGGCCGGCCGCGCCGCCCGCAGCTTGCGGCGGGTTTCTTCTTGTTGCGCGATCAGCTTGTCCAGTTCCGCCGCCACTGCCGTGGACTTGCCCGTCCTGGCCCAATCGGCCGGGGTCTGGCCCTTGGTATCGCGCGACCCCACGTCCGCCCCCGCCTTGAGCAGCAGGTCCACCATGGGCTTGCGGCCCGACAGCGCCGCCATCATCAGCGGCGTTTCGCCATTGGGCGCGGGCGCGTTGACCATGGCCTTGTGCGCCAGCAGCAGGCGCGCCATTTCCAGCTGGCCCTTCGAGGCCGCGTAATGCAGCGGCGTCCAGCCCAGGCGGTTGACCTGGGCGCCGCGCGCGATCAGCTTCTTGGCGCGTTCGGTCTGGCCGGCGATGGCCAGGTACATCAGCGGCGTCTCGCCCGCCGGGTTCTCGGCGTTGACGTCGGTGCGCTTGTCGGCGGCGATTACGTCGAACACCTTCCAGGCGCCGTCCACCACCGCGCGCATCAGCGCGGGCTGGCCATTCTTGTAGCGCACGTTGGGATCTTCGCCGCGCGCCAGCAGTTCCTTGATGTCGTCCGGGTAGTCATTGGCGACGTAGACCCACCAATCGCCGGGATTGGCGGCCTGCGCCGCAGCGGGAACCGCCATGCCCACGGCCAGCGCCAGCAGCGCTCCACGGCAACACGACAAGAAGGCGTTCTGGACGGAAGCGTTGCGGGCAGCCATGGATTTCCTATAAATCACTTTAAATAAATTAGATTAGGTTATTTCTTTATCTTATTGAAAAGACGGAAGAAATTTTCGGTTGATGCACGCGCCACTTCGGCCACGGGTATGCCCCTGAGATCCGCGATCTTCTCCGCCACGTGGATCACCTTGGACGGATCGTTCAGCTTGCCGCGGTACGGCACCGGCGCCAGATACGGCGAATCGGTTTCGATCAGCAAGCGGTCCAGCGGCACCTTGGCGGCCACTTCATGCACGATCTGCGCATTCTTGAAGGTCACGATGCCGGACAGGGAAATATAGAAGTTCTGGTCCAGCGCAGCCTGTGCCACTTCCCAATTTTCGGTAAAGCAATGCATCACGCCGCCGACCTCGGCCGCGCGCTCTTCCCGCAGCATGCGCACGGTGTCCTCGGCGGACGAGCGCGTGTGCACGATCAGGGGCAGGCCCGTGTCGCGGGCGGCGCGGATGTGGCGGCGAAAACGCTCGCGCTGCCAGTCCAGCGGTTCGGACAGGCGGTAGTAGTCCAGCCCGGTCTCGCCGATGGCCACCACCTTGGGATGCTCGGACAGGCGCGCCAGCTCTTCGGGCGTGGGGTCCGGAGTGTCTTCGTAATCGGGATGCACGCCGACCGAGGCCCACAGATTGGCCTGCGGTTCGACCAGCGACATCAGGCCCGGCCATTCCGGCATGTTGACGCTGACGACCAGCGCGTGGGTGACCTGGTTGGCGGCCATCCGGTCAAGAATGGCCGGCAGGTCGGCCGCCAGTTCCGGGAAGTTCAAATGGCAGTGGGAATCGACGTACATGATGAGTCTGGATACAAGTGCCGCGGCGCTGCGCCCTTTGCCGGACGAAGCGCCGCCGGATCAAAGGCTTACGCCAGGCAGGATAGCACCACGCGCTGCAGGGTCGCGTGGGCGAAGAGCTTGGCGTTCAAAGGATGGGTGGCCAGCGCGCGCTGGCGCGTCAGCCAGCGCGCGGCCTCGGCGACCTTGGCCGGATTCATGCGCGCGGCAACCTGCGCGACCGCGCTGCCCAGGGCCGGGAAGTAGCGCGACGGCGCCCCCGCGCTGGCCAGCATCAGGTCGGTGTACAGGCGCTGCAAGGCGTCGATCCACTCAGTGGCCGCCACCTTTTCCAGGGCCTCGGCCAGCGTGCCCACGTCGGGCGACTGGCCCTTGGACAGCGGCCCGACCAGCTGGGTCAGCCAGGGCGGACAAGCGGCCTCGTTAGACTGGGCAAGCCTCAACGCCGCCAGCGGCGCACCGCCGGCGGCCGCCAGCCATTCGCGGGCCGGTTCCACGTTTTGCTCGCGCAGCCATTGCAGCGCGGTGTCCGGGTCGGGCGCCGGCAGCGGCAGGCGGCGACAGCGCGACACCAGCGTGGGCAAAAGGCGGTCCGGCGCGTCCGCGACCAGCAGGAACACCGTGTGCGGCGGCGGTTCTTCCAGCACCTTGAGCAAGGCGTTGGACGACACCACGTTCAGCGCATGGGCCGGGTACAGCAGCGCCACGCGCCAGCCGCCGCGGTGCGTGGCGGTGTTGAACCAGGGCTCCAGGGAGCGGATCTGGTCTATGCGTATTTCCTTGGACGGCGCGCGCTTGGCTGCGCCCGTGGCAGGTTCGGCGTCCTCAGAGGGCTCGGCGGCGTCCGCCCCCTCTTCCACCGCCACGGCTTCGGGCCGGATGCGGCGCAAGTCGGGATGATTGCCGCTGGCGAACCAGGCACAGGCGGCGCAACGGCCGCAGGCCAGGCCGTTGTCCGGGGTTTCGCACAGCAGGCTGGCCGCCGCGGCGACCGCAAAGTCCAGCTTGCCGATGCCGGCCAGCCCATGGATCAGCCAGGCGTGGGCGAAGCGGTCGCGGTTGCCCAGCCAGTTGCGCGCCGTCTCGGCCTGCCAGGGCAGGAACTGCGGCGCGTTGGAAGCCGTGGCGTCCTCATCTTTGGCGGCGCGGGTCGCGTTCATGCCGCCTGCCCCAGCAATTCACGCAGTCCCGCCTCCAGGCCGGTGCGGATCTGGGCAATGGATTGGGTGGAATCGACGATGCGGATGCGCTTCGGATCAGCCTCGGCGCGGGCGTGGTAGGCCTCGCGGGTGCGTTCGAAAAAGGCCGCGCCCTCGCGCTCGAAGCGGTCCGGCTCGCGCGCGTCGGCCAACCGGGCGCGCGCCACTTCCAGCGGCACGTCGAAGAGCCAGGTGCGGTCGGGCTGGCCCGCCTGCATCCAGGCTTCCAGCGCGGCCACGCGCGCCGCGCCCAGGCCGCGCCCGCCGCCCTGGTAGGCATAGGTGGCATCGGTGTAGCGGTCGCAGACCACCCAGGCGCCGCGCGCCAGCGCGGGTTCGATGACCTGGTTCAGATGTTCGCAGCGTGCGGCGAACATCAGGAGCGTCTCGGTGTCCAGCCCCATGGGGTCGGTCAGCAGCAAGGCGCGCAACTTCTCGCCCAAGGGCGTGCCGCCGGGTTCGCGGGTGGACACCACGTCCAGCCCCTGCGCGCGCAGGAAATCGGCGATCCAGACGGTGTGCGTGCTCTTGCCCGCGCCGTCCACGCCTTCCAGCGTGATAAAGCGTCCGCGCGTGGTCATTGGTCTTGTCCTTGTACTTGTGCCTGTCCCTGATCCGGCTCGGGCGCGGCTGCGGGCGTGCCGTTGGCCTGGTTGCCAGTCGCTGCGCCGCGGCTCGAAGCCGGGCCGGGCGCGGCATTCTGGCTTTGGCCCTGGCCCAGGATATAGCGGGAAACGTTGCGGTTGTGCTCGTTCAGGTTGACCGAGAACTCGCTGGTGCCGTTGCCGCGGGAAACGAAAAAGAGGAACTTGTGCTGCTCCGGCTGCACCGCGGCCAACAGCGCCGCGCGGCCAGGCGCCGCGATCGGCGTGGGCGGCAGGCCCGGACGCGTATAGGTGTTCCAGGGCGTGTCGGTCTGCAGGTCGCGCTTGCGGATGCGCCCCTGGTAGGCGTCGCCCATGCCGTAGATCACGGTGGGATCGGTCTGCAGCAGCATGCCGATCTTGAGCCGGTTGGTGAATACGCCGGCCACGCGGCGGCGGTCCGGGCCGTGGCCGGTTTCCTTTTCAACGATCGATGCGAGCACCAGGGCCTCGTAGGGCGTGGTCACCGGCAGGTCCGGCTGGCGCTTGGCCCAGGTGTCCTGCAGGATGCGCTGGCCTTCCTGGTAGGCGCGGCGCAGCAGGTCGTAATCGGTGCTGCCGGGCGTGAAGATATAGGTGTCCGGGAAGAACAGCCCTTCCGGCTGCTTGATTTCCGAGCCCAGGCGTTCCATCAGTTCTTCATCGGTGGTTTCGCCCAGCGTCTGCTTGACGTCGGGATTCGCGCGCAGCGCCTGGCGGATCTGGCGGTAGGTCCAGCCCTCCAGGAAGGTGATCTGCCGCTGCGTCATGTCGCCGCGCGCCAGGCGTTCCAGCAACTTCCAGGGCGAGTCGCCGTTGATGGCCTGGTAGCCGCCCGCCTTCATCTGCTTGTCGAGCTCGGACAAGCGCGCCATCCAGATGAAGCCAGGCTCCCAGACCGGCACGCCGGCATCGTTGAGCACCCGCGCCACCGTGCGCGGGCTGCTGCCCGGATCCACCACGAAATCTATCCTGTCGGCCCTCAGCTGCATGGGCTTGTGCGCCCAATACCAGGCGCCGCCCACGGCTGCGGCGGCAGCCAGTGCGATCAACAGGAAAAACCACAGGACGAAAAAAAAGAGTCGCTTCTTCATAAGTGTCGGAAGTTTAATTGATCGCGCGGACCTGTTGCGGCTAAAGAGGGGCGGAACGTAGCGCGCGGCCCTGCGCGCCGCGGGGCCATGGCCCAGCCCGGAGGGGAACACGGCTATCATCAGCACTTTGATGACGCGATAACACCGCCTCCATGCACGCTTTCCATTCTTCGATTCCCGTCCGCGCGGAAGGTTGCGCGCAAATTGCGCCGCTGGACGACTTCCTGGTCTTTTCCGCATCCGGCGCGGACGCCCTCGGCTTCCTGCACGGCCAGCTCACGCAGGACGTCACCGGCCTGCCCCGGGACGCCGCCCGCCTGGCGGGCTACTGCACCGCCAAGGGCCGCCTGCTGGCCACCCTGGTGATGTGGCGCGCCGCCCCCGGCGCGGACGACGCGCCCCAGCTCTATGGCCTGGTGCGCCAGGATCTGGCGCAGGCGCTGCTCAAGCGCCTGTCGATGTTCGTGCTGCGCGCCAAGGCCAAGCTCGCCGCCACGCCGCTGCATGTGGCGGGCGTGACGGCTTCGGCCACGGACGTGGCCGCGCTGGAAGCCGCCGCCGGCGCGCTGCCGCGCGAACCCTGGCAGCGCGCCGATCTGCCGTCCGGCACCTGGATCGCCGCGCCGTCCGCCGACGCGCGCCTGCGCTGGTGGTGGATCGCGTCCGACGAACAACTGGAACAGTCCGCCGCGCTGGCAGGCGCGCTGGGCCTGGCGCCGGCCGCGCAATGGCACGCCGCCGACCTGGCCGCAGGCATTCCGTGGATCACCGCGGCCACGCAGGACGTCTTCATCCCGCAAACGGTCAACCTGGACCTGATCCAGGGCGTCAGTTTCACCAAAGGCTGTTATCCGGGCCAGGAAGTGGTGGCGCGCAGCCACTACCGCGGCACGGTCAAGCGGCGCATGGCATACGGCACCATTGCCGACGCCGCAATCCAAGGCCAGGCGCTGGCCGGCATGGATGTCTATGACGCCAGCCAGCCCGGCGAACCCACCGGACGGATCGTGGACGCGGCCGCCGCGCAAGGCGCCGTTTCGGTGCTGTTCGAAACCACGCTGGCGGCGCTGCCGGAAGGCGACCTGCGGCTGGGCGCCGCGGACGGTCCGCGCATTGCGGCCGCTGCGCTGCCCTACTCCATCACGCCGTAAACCAAAGGCCGCCGCGCCTGAGCCGGCGCGGTTGCGCCGGGCCGGACGCTCCCAAGCCGGCCCTTACACCGCCACGCCGAACAGCGCGCCCACCCCCGCCGTCACCGCCATCGCCAGGCCGCCCAGGATCGTCACCCGCAACGCGGCCGGCCCCTTGGGCGCGCCGCCTGCGCCCGCAGCCAGAGCGCCCAGGCCGGCCAGACAGGCGACCGATGCGCCGATGACCCACACAATCAATTGCGGCAAAGGCGCTGTCGCCGCCACGGCCAGCGGCAAGGCTGCGCCGCCCGCAAACGAGGCCGCGGACGCCACCGCGGCCTGCACCGGACGGGCGCGGTTATGGATGGAGATACCCAGCTCGTCGCGGGCATGCGCGTCCAGCGCATCGTGGCTGGTCAATTGCCGCGCCACCTGCTCGGCCAGGTCGCGGGTCAGGCCGCGCGCCACGTAGATGTCGATCAGTTCGGCCAGTTCCTCGCCGGAATTGCGCTTGAGCGAGCGCTGCTCCATGCGCAGGTCGGCGGCCTCGGTATCGGCCTGCGACCGCACCGACACGTATTCGCCCGCCGCCATCGACAGCGCCCCCGCCACCAGTCCGGCCACGCCCGAGGTCAGGATGGCGTCATGCGTGACCTGGGCCGCCGCCACGCCGGTAATAAGGCTGGCGGTGGACACGATCCCGTCGTTGGCGCCCAGGACGGCCGCGCGCAGCCAGTTGCTGCGGAAAATCCGATGATGTTCTTTTGAAGGCATTGCCAGAAACCCATGCGCCGCGCGATGAACGCGTGGCGGGTCCGGCTTGCGCAGGACCCGCCACGCGCGGGATTCAGCGCGGCGTCACGCGCACCGCGGTAAGCAAGCCTATCACGCAAAGCGTGGCTTGCTCGCCGTCGTACGCATGCACCTCGACCTGGCAGACGGACAGGCGCTTGCCCGGCTTGACCACGCGGCCGCTGGCCACGTAGCGGCTACCCTTGGCGGGCGCCAGGAAGTTCATCTTGAACTCCGAGGTCAGCACGTCCTCGCCAGGCCCAAACAGCGTGTAGGCGGCATAGCCGCCGGCGCTGTCGGCGATGGTCGTGGAAATGCCGGCGTGCAGAAAGCCGTTCTGCTGGCACAGGTCGGCTCGGTAAGGCAGCACGATGTCCACCCTGCCCGGCTCGACCACGTCCAGTTGCGCACCCAGCAATGTCATGATGCTTTGCCGGGCGAAGCTCTCCTGGACCCTAGCGGCCGGGTCCAGCGGCGCTTGCGATGACGCCATGTCAGTCCTGCTCGCGCTTGACCAGGTTGACGATGCTGGAGAAGTCCAGCTTGCCCGAACCGCCGGAGCTATGCAGCGAATACAGGTTGCGCGCCAGCTCCCCCAGCGGGATCGAGGCGCGCGCCGACAGGGCGGCCTCGGCCGCCAGGCCCAGGTCCTTGAGCATCAGGTCCACGCCGAAGCCGCCGGCGTAACCCTTGGAGGCCGGCGCGTGCTCCATCACGCCGGGCCAGGGGTTGTAGAGTTCCGTGGCCCAGTTGCGCCCGGAGCTCTTGGCGATGATGTCCGACAGCACCTTGGGATCCAGCCCGTTGGCCACGCCCAGGGCCAGGGCTTCGGAGGTGCCCGCCATCAGGATGCCCAACAGCATGTTGTTGCAGATCTTGGCCACCTGGCCGGCGCCGGCCGGGCCTGCGTGGAAAATGTTCTTGCCCATTTTTTCCAGCACCGGACGGGCGCGCTCCAGCGCCGCGGCCTGGCCGCCGACGATGAAGGTCAGCGTGCCGGCTGCTGCGCCACCCGTGCCGCCGGACACCGGCGCGTCGATCATGGCGATGCCGCGCACCTCGGCCGCCTGCGCCACTTTGCGCGCCGAGTCCGGCGCGATGGTGCTGCATTCGATGACCAGCGCGCTGGACGGGATCTTGCCCAGCAGGTCCTCGCCCAGGTACAGCCCTTCGACGTGCTTGCTGGCGGGCAGCATCGAAACCACCACCTCGGCGCCCTTGACGGCTTCCGAAGCGGACGCGGCGGCGCGGGCACCGGCGTCCGTCAGGGTCTTCACCGCTGCCGGCACCAGATCGAAAACCGTCACGCTATGTCCGGCCTTGACCAGATTCAATGCCATGGGCGCGCCCATATTGCCCAAACCGATAAACGCGATGCTGCTCATGATGTCTTGTCTCCTGTTGCTATTGCTATAGGTGTGAAACCATCGTGGTACTAGCGTTGCCGCGCCGGCGGGCGGCGGCCGGTCCGCCGCCGCGTCGCGCCTAGCGGCCTTCCTGGCCCAGGTCCGCCAACGGGTGGGGCTCGCCCTCGGGCCAGGGTTCGTCAAAGAATTTCTGCACCCAGGCGTCGGTCGCCATGTCGATGACGGCGGGATTCCAGCGCGGCTTCTTGTCCTTGTCGATCAGCAAGGCGCGGATGCCCTCGGCGAAATCGCCATGGGCGGTGCAGGCCAGCGCCGCGATGTACTCGGCACGGAAAACGTCGTCCAGCGAGCGCAGGCGCAGCCGCTGCTGCAGCGCGAACGACAGGCGCACCGATCCGGGCGAGCCGGCCAGCATCGTCTGCGCCGCGCGCGCCAGCCACGGATCCTCGTGGTCCTTCAGCGCGGCCAGTTCTTCGTAGATGTCGTCCAGGCGATTGCCGCTGCACAGGCTGTTGATCAGGAACGAGTGCTGCCGCAAGTTGCCCGGCGCCAGCGGCGTCTTGGGCTCCAGCGCCGTCAGGGCGCGGCGCAGCAGGCCGTCGTTGATCGCGCGCGGAGGAATGGCATCCTCCGCCGCGCCGGCCGCCTGGCCGGCCCAGGGCTGCTCTTCCAGCGAAGCCAGCAGCTTGGGCCAATCCGCGTGATCCAGGCGGAAGTCCGCCAGGCCCGCGAAGAAAGCGTCCGACGTGCCCAGCTGCGCGCCGGTCAAGGCCAGGAACAGTCCGATCCTGCCTGACATGCGGTTCAGCAGCCAGCTGCCGCCCACGTCCGGGAACAGGCCGATCGTGACCTCCGGCATCGCCAGGCGCGAGGTCTCGCTGACCACGCGGTGGCTGGCGCCCATCATCAGGCCGATGCCGCCGCCCATGACGATGCCATGGCCCCAGCACAGCACCGGCTTGGGATAGGTGTGGATGCGGTAGTCCAGCCGGTACTCGTGCTCGAAGAAGCGGCGCGCGTAGGCGTTGTTCCAGCCCGGCTTGCCGGCGTTTTCCGTCATGCTGCGGTACAGGCCATGCAGGTCTCCGCCCGCGCAGAAGGCCTTGTCGCCCGCACCCTGCAGGACCACCAGGGCCACGCCGGGATCGCGGGCCCAGGCGTCCAGCCGTTCGGCCAGCAGGTCCACCATTTCCAGCGACAGGCCGTTCAGGGTCTGCGGCGAATTCAGCGTCGCGATCCCGAACCGTACTCCATTGGCAGCGGTTTTTTCTTCGAACAGCACCGGTGCATTCATCTTATGTCGGCTCCTTTTTCCAACAATTGGCGGGCGATGATCACGCGCATGATCTCGTTGGTCCCCTCCAGAATCTGATGAACGCGAGTATCGCGCACCAGACGCTCCAAGGGATAGTCCCGCAGGTATCCGTAGCCGCCGTGGATCTGTTGCGCGTCCAGGCAGATCTGGAAACCCATGTCGGTGGCGAAGCGCTTGGCCATGGCGCAGTAGGTCGCCGCGTCCGGCGCCCCCGCATCCAGCTTGCAGGCCGCCAGGCGCACCATCTGGCGCGCCGCCACCAGGTGCGTCGCCATGTCGGCCAGCTTGAATTGCAGCGCCTGGAACTCGGCCAGGCGGCGGTTGAACTGCCGCCGTTCGTCCATGTAGCGCCGGGCGGCGTCCAGCGCGCCTTGCGCCGCGCCGACCGAGCAGGTGCCGATGTTGATGCGTCCGCCGTCCAGGCCCTTCATGGCGATCTTGAAGCCCTCGCCCTCCTGGCCCAGCATGTTGGCCGCCGGCACGCGCACGTTCTCGAAGGTGATGGGGCGCGTGGACTGGCTGTTCCAGCCCATCTTCTCTTCCTTGCGGCCATAGCCTATGCCCTCGCTGTCGGCCGGAATGGCGAACGCGCTGATGCCGCCCGCGCCCTCGCCGCCGGTGCGCGCCATGACCACCAGCAGGTCTGTGTCGCCGCCGCCCGAAATGAAGGCCTTGGCGCCGTTGACGATGTAGTCATCGCCCTGGCGCTGCGCCCGGGTCGACAGCGATGCGGCGTCCGAACCGGCGCCCGGCTCGGTCAGGCAATAGGACGCCAACTTCTGGCCGCTGGCCAGCAACGGCCCCCAGGCTTCGCGCAGCGCGGGCTGGCCCCACTTGCCGACCATCCAGGTGGCCATGTTGTGGATCGTGAGAAAGGCCGTGGTCGACGGGTCGACCGCCGCCATTTCCTCGAACACCAGGGTGGCATCCAGGCGCGGCAGGCCCAGCCCGCCGATGTCCTCGCTGGCATAGATGGCGCAAAAACCCATTTCGCCCGCACGGGCGAAGGCCTCGCGCGGGAAGATGCCTTCGGCGTCCCAGCGCGCCGCGTTGGGCGCCAGTTCGCCCTCGGCGTAGTCGCGCGCCGCCTGCGCAAAAGCGCGTTGCTCGTCGGTCAGTTCCAAGTCCACAGCCTGTCTCCTGTTGTACTGAGTATTGTCTGTTGGCGTTGCTGCCGTCTCGTGAACGCCAGCTCGTCGATTTTGACATGACGTTGACGTAAACGTAAATGCGTGACGGTGCCTATGTTACGCCGGAAGCGGCAAAGGAATTTGTCCTATTTGCGACATTGTGCGGGGCGGCGCGCCACCCCTCGGAGCGCTTCCCTACAGCAGCCCGGCCGGGCGCACCCTGCCGTTCTTGGCCGTCTTGGCGCGGCGGTGTTCGGCGCGGCGGCGCCGCGATTCCTTGGGATCAAAACTCAGGCCGCGGTAGATTTCCACCCGGTCGCCATCGGCCAGCCTGGCCTGCGGCTCGGTGGCGCGTCCGAAAATACCCACGCCCCGGCTCCAGGGCTGCACCACCGGAAAAGCCTGGGCAAAGCCGCTGGCCGCGAGCGCGTCGGCCACCGTGGCGCCGTCGGGCAGGCGCAATTCACGCAGCCAGACATGGCCCGGCAGGGCATAACAGACGCTGACGCCGATCTGCGCCGCGGACGGCTCATTCGCCATACTTGGCCTGCGCGCGCTTGGTGAAGGAATCGATGAAGCTGGTGGCGATGCGGTTGAACACCGGGCCCACCACCATTTCCAGCGCGCGGTTGGAAAACGCGTACTCCATGGTGAACAGGACCTTGCAGGCGTCCTCGGCCAGCGGCTGGAACTCCCAGTGCCCGACCAGACTGGAGAACGGGCCGTCGACCAGTTCCAGGTCGATCCGGTCGGGATAGGCATGGGTGTTGCGGGTGGTGAAGCGCTGCTTCATGCCCGCGAAGCTGATCAGGATGGAGGCCTGCATGCCGTGCTCGTCGCGGGTCTGCACCTCGGCGCCGCCGCACCAGGGCATGAACTCGGGGTACTTCTCCACGTCGGCGACCAGATCGAACATCTGGGCGGCGCTGTAAGGCACCAGGACGGATCGTTGTACTTTGTGCATCGACTATCGCAAATGGCTAGAATGGCACGATTTTACCGGCACAACACGACCTGGGGCCAAAATACGCCTAGCGCGGGCCCGCGGCACCCAGGCACAAGGGCTTTATGAGCATTATCGACAATCGCAAGGCCACGCACGACTATTTCATCGAAGACCGCTACGAGGCCGGCCTGGTGCTGCAAGGCTGGGAAGTCAAGGCGATCCGCGATGGCCGCGTGCAGCTCAAGGAAAGCTACGTCATCGTGCGCGACGGCGAGCTCTACCTGCTGGGCATGCACGTCAGCCCCCTGCCCACGGCCTCCACCCATATCCACCCCGACGCCATGCGCACGCGCAAGCTGCTGCTCAAGGCCGAGGAAATCAGCAAGCTCATCGGCAAGGTCGAGCAACGCGGCTACACGCTGGTGCCGCTCAACCTGCACTACAAGAACGGGCGCATCAAGCTGGACTTCGCGCTGGGCCGCGGCAAGAAGCTGTTCGACAAGCGCGATACCGCGCGCGAGAAAGACTGGCAGCGCGAGAAAGAGCGCATGATGAAGCACGACACCCGCGCCCCTCGCAAGGGCAAGGACGACTGATCAGGCGGCCTCGGGCAGCGTCTGGCGCTCGGCCTCCTGCCCCGGTCCCGTGATGCGGTTGCGCCCGGCCGACTTGGACGCATACAGCTTGCGGTCGGCCCGCTCGAAAAACGCCTGCAGGCTCTCTCCGGGCATCCAGTCCGCGACTCCGGCGCTGAACGTATAGGAAATGGTGCTGCCGCCGTGCGCACAGGGCGTGCGCCGCACCGAATCCAGCAGCCGCTCCGCCACATCCATCACTGCATCGCTGCGCATGTCCGGAAACAGCACCGCGAACTCCTCGCCGCCGACGCGCCCGACGTGGTCGCCAGTGCGCAGCGTGGCGGTCGCCAGCAGGCCGAAATGGCGCAGCACCGCATCCCCGGCCGCGTGGCCATGGGTATCGTTGATGCGCTTGAAATAGTCGATGTCCAGCAACAACAGCGTCAGCGGCCGCCGCGTGCGCAGCGCCTGGGCGCAATAGCGCTCGGCCTGCAGCCACCACGCCTTGCGCGACATCAGGCCCGTCAGGAAGTCGGTGCTGGCCTCCTGTTCGCGGTCGGCCAGCATGCGGTCGTGGATGATCATGATGGTGCCCAGGGTCAGGCATGGCATCGTCAGCACGCCCAGCGTCATGAACGCGACGTTCCATGCCGTGGGCAGCAGCAGGGCCTGCGCGATGGCGATGTCGAACATGTAGACGACGGCCCGCGTTGCGCACACCAGCGCGGAGATCAGGGCCACCACGCGCACGAAATGGTAGCTGTAGCGCGACCGGTTCATCGGCATGCCGCGCTTGACCGTCATGGCAATGGCCACCATGAACCCGAACATCAGCCAGGACATGACCACCATGCGCGGCCCGACCTGGGGATCGATATAGGTGTAGTACGCCAGCGCCAGCAGCGCCGTACAGGAAGCCAGCGCCATGAGACGCTTGGGCACGGTCAGGCCGACCAGCCGGCGCAATCCCGTGTAGTAGGCGCAAAGCGCCAGGGCAACGGCGGTGTTCGCCGCCATCACCGACACCCACAGCGGCGCCTCGGTGACCTGGAAGGCGTAAAGCCCGAAAGCCGCCAGCGTCAGCAGGTTGGCGCGTATCGCCTCCTTGATGCCCGCCATGCCGCTGCGGGCCAGCGACCCCAGCACGCACAGCGCAAGCACTCCCGCCAATGCTGCTATCAAAAGCAAGTTAACGGGAGCGATCATCGTTAGGCGCCGCCAGGCGCGGTTATCAGCTGTTGCGGGTGGACTTCACGATGGTCATGGCGGAGGCGATCATGCCGCCCACGTCCGCCAGGTTCGCCGGCAGGATCAAGGTGTTGCCTTCCTTGGCGACATTGCCGAAGGCCTCGACGTAGCGCTCGGCCACCTTCAGGTTCACCGCTTCCATGCCGCCCGGCTGGCGCACGGAGTCCGCCACCTGGGTGATGGCCTTGGCGGTGGCCTCGGCGATCGCCAGCACCGCGGCGGCCTCGCCCTGGGCCTGGTTGATCTGGGCCTGCTTCTCGCCTTCGGAACGGGCGATGGCGGCTTCGCGCTCGCCGGTGGCGATATTGATCTGTTCCTGGCGGCGGCCTTCCGAGGCCGCGATCAGCGCGCGCTTTTCACGTTCGGCGGTGATCTGCGCCTGCATCGCGCGCAGGATCTCGTTGGGCGGCGTCAAGTCCTTGATCTCGTAGCGCAGCACCTTCACGCCCCAGTTCAGCGCCGCCTCGTCCAGCGAAGAGACGATGTTGCTGTTGATGGAGTCGCGCTCTTCGAAGGTGCGGTCCAGTTCCATCTTGCCGATGACCGAACGCAGGGTCGTCTGCGCCAGCTGGGTGATGGCCGAGATGTAGTTCGACGAGCCATACGACGCGCGCATCGGATCGGTCACCTGGAAATACAGCACGCCGTCGACCTGCAGCTGCGTGTTGTCGCGCGTGATGCAGACCTGGCTGGGCACGTCCAGCGGGATTTCCTTGAGCGAGTGCTTGTACGACACGCGCTCGATGAACGGAATGACGAAGCCCGCGCCGGGCGACAGGACCCGGTCGAACTTGCCCAGGCGCTCGACCACCCAGGCGTGCTGCTGAGGCACGATGGCGATCGCCTTGATGACTATCAGTATCGCCAGCGCGACGATGACGAGCAGGACGATGGTGGATGTATCGATCATCATGATTCGGAGCCTCTCCTTCTGGTAAATACATATGCGGGAAACGTCCGGACCTTGCGGACGCCCGCAGCCGGTCCCGCCCGCGGCGGGATGGCCTTCGTCAGACCGAACCCGGCACGCCCCTGGGGGCCAGCACCAGGATCGAGCCGCGCATTTCGATGATGGTTTGTTCTCCGGCCACGGGCGGCTGGCCCTGGGCCAGCTCTGCCTGCCAGTGCGCGCCGCGGTACCAGACGCGCGCGGTGCCCTGGTCGGACCAGGCTTCTACCGACACCGTCTGGCCGATGTCCAGGTTGACGTCGGCATTGCGGGCGGAATCGACCTCGCGCTTTTTCAGCACGCGGGTCTTGCGCAGCACCAGCAAACCCAGCAGCAGCACGATGCCGCAGCCTACCAGTTGCCATTCCAGGCCTGCGCCGAACCATGCGGCGACACCCCCCGCCGCCAGCCCCAGGGCCACCAGCAGCAGATAGAAAGTGCCGGTCGCCAATTCCCCGATCAGGGCCAGCGCAGCCAATCCCAGCCAAATCCACATAGTCTTCGTTCGCCCGAAAGGATGAGTCTCTGAGCGGAATTGTACGTATTTCCGGGACGGAACGGAAAAGCGCCTTTCATCACGGATCGGAGGGCTGGATTATGATGTGCGCTGGCGGTGGATCTCCCCCTGGAACCCGGCGCCCGCATCCTTTACGCACAAGCCCCCAATGACCGCTGCAATACCCACCGCTCTCCCCGTCCTGATCCTGCACACCGGCGATCCGGACGACACGCTCAAAAGCCAGTTCGGCGGCTATGCCGAACAACTCGCGCAGGCCGCCGGCCTGACCGCCGAGGCCATGGAAATCGTGCCCGTCCATGAAGGCAAGCGGCCGCAGGCTCCCGCCCGTTATCGCGCCGCGCTGATCACGGGTTCGCCCGCCATGGTGACCGACAAGGAACCCTGGAGCGAGGACACCGCCGCCTGGCTGCGCGAAGCCGCCGCAGCCGGCCTGCCCATGTTCGGCGTCTGCTACGGCCATCAGTTGCTGGCCTACGCGCTGGGCGGCAAGGTCGGCTACAACCCCGCCGGGCGCGAAGTCGGCACCCAGACCGTGGAACTGCTGCCGCCCGCGGCCGGCGACAAGCTGCTGGCCGGACTGCCGTCCACCTTCCCCGCCCAGATGCTGCATGCGCAGACCGTGCTGCAGCCGCCGCCTGGCGCCGCCGTGCTGGCGCGCTCGGACCTGGACGAACACCAGATGATCCGCATCGGCCGCAACGTGTTCTCGACCCAGTTCCATCCCGAATTCGGCCCTGACTTCATCCGCGCCCATCTGGAACGCTTCGGCCGCCGCTATGCGGCTGAAAATCTCGACGTCCCGGGGCTGTCCGCCAATGTCCGCGCCACGCCCGTCGCGGGCGGCCTCCTGCGGCGCTTTCTGGACGCCTACGCACCCGCGTAGCGCCCCGCGCGGCCACCGCGCAATATACGGAGTGCGGCGGCGGAAGGCTTTTGAGACGATGGGTCCAAGCGCGCGAATCCACGCGCAACAGGAGCTTTTTCATGAACCAAGCCGCCGCCCTGAGCAAACAGCACGCCGCCGCCATCGAGCGCGCCTGCCGCGCCCTGGAAGCCGAGCAGCCGCCGGATCTGTCCACCCTGGCCGAACAGGCCGGCATGAGCCGCTTCCATTTCCACCGCGTCTTCAAGGCGGCCACCGGCATCACCCCCAAGGCCTACGCCGACGCCCTGCGCGCCAGCCGCGCCCGCCAGCATCTGAAGCAGAGCGCGAGCGTCACGGACGCCATGTACGACGCCGGCTTCAATTCCAGCGGCCGCTTCTACGAAGCCGCTCCCGCCATCCTGGGCATGACGCCCACCGCCTTTCGCAAGAGTGGCGAGGGCGTGGATATCCGCTTCGCGGTGGCGCAATGCTCCCTGGGCGCGCTGCTGGTGGCGGCAAGCGATACCGGCATCTGCGAAATCGCGCTGCACGAAGACCCGGAACAATTGGTGCGCAACCTGCAGGACCGCTTCAAGGCCGCCCGCCTGATCGGCGCGGACGCGCAATTCGAAGGCTGGGTGGCGGCCGTGGTGGGCTTCGTCGAAGACCCCTCTCGCGGCCTGGACCTGCCCCTGGACGTACGCGGCACGGCCTTCCAGCGCCAGGTATGGCAAGCCCTGCGCGAGATCCCCGTGGGTGAAACCGCCACCTATACCGACATCGCCGAACGCATCGGCTCCCCACGCGCCGTGCGCGCCGTGGCCCGCGCCTGCGCCACCAACAACATCGCGCTGGCCATTCCCTGCCACCGGGTGGTGCGCACGGATGGCTCGCTGGCTGGCTACCGCTGGGGCATAGACCGCAAGCGCGAATTGATTGCGCGCGAAGCGCTGGCGGCGTAGCCCTTTCCCGCCTGCACGCATAAAAAAACCCCGCGCCCTTGCAGGCGCGGGGTTTTCACATCGGCAAACCGATCAGCTCTTGGCCAGGCGCTGCCAGGTATCGACAACGGTGTCCGGGTTGAGCGACATCGACAGGATGCCCTCTTCCTTCAGCCATTGCGCGAAGTCCGGGTGATCGCTGGGGCCTTGGCCGCAGATGCCCACGTACTTGTTGGCGGCCAGGCAAGCCTTGATCGCGCGGCGCAGCATGAACTTCACGGCCTCGTCGCGTTCGTCGAAGTCGGCGGCCAGCAGCTCCATGCCCGAATCGCGATCCAGGCCCAGCGTCAGCTGGGTCATGTCGTTCGAACCGATCGAGAAGCCGTCGAAGTACTGCAGGAATTCGTCGGCCAGGATGGCGTTGGACGGCACTTCGCACATCATGATGAGCTTCAGGCCGTTTTCGCCGCGCGCCAGGCCGTGCTTGGCCAGCAGGTCCACGACCTTGGCCGCCTGGCCCAGGGTGCGGACGAAGGGCACCATGATCTCGACGTTGGTCAGGCCCATTTCATCGCGCACCTTCTTGAGCGCTTCGCATTCCATGCGGAAGCACTCGGCGAAGTCCTCGGCGATGTAGCGCGACGCGCCGCGGAAGCCCAGCATGGGGTTTTCTTCCTCGGGCTCGTAGCGCGAACCGCCGACCAGCTTGCGGTACTCATTGGACTTGAAGTCCGACATGCGCACGATGACGGGCTTGGGGTAGAAGGCGGCGGCGATGGTCGCCACGCCTTCGGCCATCTTCTCGACGAAGAAGGCGCGCGGGCTGGCATGGCCGCGAGCGGCCGATTCCACGGCCTTCTTCAGTTCGCCATCAACGTTCGGGTAGTCCAGCACCGCCTTGGGGTGGATGCCGATGTTGTTGTTGATGATGAATTCCAGGCGGGCCAGGCCCACGCCGCCGTTGGGGATCTGGGCGAAGTCGAAAGCCAGCTGCGGGTTGCCCACGTTCATCATGATCTTCAGATCGATGGGGGGCATGTCGCCGCGACGCACTTCTTCCACTTCGGTTTCGATCAGGCCGTCATAGATGCGGCCTTCGTCGCCCTCGGCGCAAGACACGGTCACGGCCTGGCCTTCCTTGAGCAGGTCGGTCGCGTTGCCGCAGCCCACGACTGCCGGAATGCCCAGCTCGCGCGCGATGATCGCCGCGTGGCAGGTGCGGCCGCCGCGGTTGGTGACGATGGCCGAGGCGCGCTTCATCACGGGCTCCCAGTTGGGATCCGTCATGTCGGTGACCAGAACGTCGCCGGGCTGGACCTTGTCCATGTCGGAGATGTCGCCGACCACGCGCACCGGACCCGCGCCGATCTTCTGGCCGATCGCGCGGCCGGTGATCAGGACCTGGCCGGTGGCCTTCAGGCGGTAGCGCTGCTGCACGTCGTTGGCGCCCTGCTGCGACTTCACCGTTTCCGGACGCGCCTGCAGGATGTAGATCTTGCCGTCGATGCCGTCGCGGCCCCACTCGATGTCCATCGGGCGGCCGTAGTGCTTTTCAATGATGACGGCGTAGCGAGCCAGCTCGTTGACCTCGTCGTCGGTCAGCGAATAGCGGTTGCGCTCGGACACCGGCACGTCGACCGTGCGCACGGCGCGGCCTTCGGGACGCTCGGGATCGAACTCCATCTTGATCAGCTTGGAGCCGATGCGACGACCCACGATCGGGTAGTGGCCCTGGGCCAGCGTCGGCTTGAAGACGTAGAACTCGTCGGGGTTGACCGCGCCCTGCACCACCGTTTCGCCCAGGCCGTAGGACGAGGTGATGAAGACCACGTCCTGGAAGCCCGATTCCGTGTCGATGGTAAACATGACGCCGGCGCTGCCCTTGTCGGAACGCACCATGCGCTGGATGCCGGCCGACAGCGCGACGTCGGCGTGGGCGTAGCCCTTGTGCACGCGATAGGAAATGGCGCGGTCGTTGTACAGCGACGCGAACACGTGGCGGATCTTGTCCAGCACGTCGTCGATGCCGACGACGTTCAGGAAGGTTTCCTGCTGGCCGGCGAACGAAGCGTCGGGCAGGTCTTCGGCGGTGGCGGAGGAGCGCACGGCGAACGAGCCCTTGCCATCAGCGTCGAGCTTGGCAAAGGCGGTACGGATCTGCGATTCGAACTCGGGCGAGAACGGCGCGTCGATGATCCATTGACGGATCTGCGAGCCGGCGTTGGCCAGTTCGCGCACGTCTTCGGGGTTCAGCGTGGTCAGGCGTTCGGCGATGCGCTTGTCCAGGCCGGAGGCCTTGAGGAAGTCGCGGAAAGCATCAGCGGTCGTGGCAAAGCCGCCCGGCACGCGGACACCCGCGCCAGACAGCTGGCTGATCATTTCCCCTAGTGATGCGTTCTTGCCTCCTACCGAGTCCACGTCCGTCATGCGGAGCTGCTCGAACAAAACAACGTACGACATTGAAGTCACCTTTTACAATGGAATGAAAGCGAGTTTGGTCAATGCGTCGGAAAGCTGGATCACAGCCCCGATTTACGCGCTGACCAAACTGGCCTTGGACCGCCCTTGGGGTGACTTATAGGGGCCTGATTGTACTCGGTGGAGTGCGTCCGGCCATCTGCCTGGTTGGAATTTTTTACACATGACATCTACCCCGATCGTACGCACGGTATACATCGTTTCCGACAGTACCGGCATCACCGCAGAAACCTTCAGCCAGTCAGTGCTTTCGCAGTTTGAAGAGGTCAATTTCAAGCCTGTCCGCCTGCCCTTTGTCGACACGCTGGAAAAGGCCGCGGAAGTGGCCATGCGCATCGATCGCAGCGCCCAGGAGGCCGGTGTTCCCCCGATCGTGTTCAGCACCCTGGTCAATCCGGACATCCTGGCACGCGTTCGCCAGGCGAACGGCGTTTTCCTGGACCTGTTTGGCACTTTCGTCAGCCACATCGAGCAGGCGCTGGGCCTGAAGTCCAGCCATTCCATCGGCCGCTCGCACATGCAGGCCAATTCGGAAAAATACCGCAACCGCATCGACGCCATCAACTTCAGCCTGGCGCATGACGACGGCCAGTTCGTCAACCAGCTGGACCAGGCGGACGTGATCCTGGTCGGCGTATCGCGCTGCGGCAAGACGCCCACCAGCCTGTACCTAGCCATGCAATACGCCATCAAGGCCGCCAACTTCCCGCTGACGCCGGACGATTTCGAGCGCGGCACCCTGCCCTCGACCATCGCCCCGCACCGCGGCAAGCTGTTCGGCCTGTCGATCCAGCCCGAGCGCCTGGCCGAAGTCCGCAACGAGCGCCGCCCCAACAGCCGCTACGCGCAGCTGGAGCAATGCCGCTACGAAGTGGCCGAGGCCGAACGCATGATGCGCCGCGAGGGCATTTCCTGGCTGTCCAGCACCACCAAATCGATCGAGGAGATCGCCACCACGGTGCTGCAGGAAGTCGGCCTGGACCGGGGCTGAAAACGACAAGGGCGCGCCCATGGCGCGCCCTTTCCTGCAACGTGCTCCGGATCAGGGACGCAGCTTGACGCGTTCGCGCGAGCCCGCGCCCCAGTACTTCAGCGGTCCCATTTCCTGTTGGGCGGTCGCCTCCGAGTCTTCCAGGCGCATGTCCTGGCGACCCATATTGGACGAATTGCCGCTCACGCCTTCGATGCTCAAGCGCACGTAACGGGTCTGGCCCGGGGCCAGCGTGAACGACAGTTGTTCGTCGTCGCGCAAGGTGTCGACCACGTACTGGCCGGCAGGCCGGTTCACGTAAAAGAAGCTGCCCGGCTTGGAACGGCCGACCTTGACGCCGTTCACGCGCAGGTATGGCTGGGCCGACACCACGCCAACCGGCGCCGGCGGCTGGTAGAAGTAGATCCGCCCCGTTTCCGGCACCATCATGGGGATGGTGCTGGCGACGTCCTTGTACCGGGGTCCGCCGCAACCTGCCAACAAGGCCGCGCCCAGCACGGCGGCAGCCACCATCTTGAACCTGCGCTTCATTCCGTCTTCTCCGATTTGCCGATCCCGCTGGCCACCCAACATGATTGGTCCAGGCGCGAAAGTATGTGAATGAATTTAAACACTACATATTGTAATTTTACTCATAGCGCAGCGGCTCGCGCTCGCGGCGTCCCGCACCCCAATAGCGCAGGTCAGACATCGCCTGCACGGCTACGTCAGCGGAGCCCTCCAACCTCAGGACCTGCCTGCCGCCCGCAATATCGACGCGCACGTATTGGGTCTGCCCGGCGGCCAGCGGAACCTTGAGCGCGTCCTTGCGCTCCTTGCGGTCAGTGGCGGTGATCACTTCCACCTCGCCGGGCGCGCGGTCCACGAAGAAGAAACGACCGGATTTGGAGCGACCGACCTTGCGGCCGTCGACCAGGATCGCGGGCTGCGCGACCTTGTCGCCGTTGGACGTCACGGGCTGGTAGAAGTAAATCCGGCCTTCCGCAGCCTCCAGCGCCGGGATGCGGTCCGCCACATCGCCATACCGGGGACCGGCGCACGCAGAAAGCAACACCGCCGCGCCCAGCGCGGCAAGACTCGATTTGATCCAGCTTTTCATGTCCCGTCCTTGATCGGATCCCGGCCGCCAGACGCGGCTCAGGACCGCTCCGGCTCGGGCAAACGGGGCAGTATAAACAGGGGACGGTGCCCGCAATCCGCGGAAAAGCGGCGAAACGAAGGGCAGATCGGCGTTCAGTCCGGCTTGCCGCGCAAAGCCTGGCGCCGCTGCTCGAAAAGGCAGATCGCGGCTGCGGCGCCCACATTGAGCGATTCCACCGCCACCATGTCGTGCGGAATACGCACCTTGAGGCTGGCGGCGGCAATCAGCTCCGCTGCCACGCCCTGGCCTTCGTGGCCGAACACCCAGGCGCAACGTTCCGGCAACAAGCCTTCGTACAGATCGCGCGCGCCGTCCAGCGCGGTCGCCACCAGCGGCACCTTCAGCCGCGGCAGCAAGGCAGCCAGATCCACGTGTTCGTGGATGGCCAAGGCGAAATGGGCGCCCTGGCCGCTGCGCAGCACCTTGGGAGACCAGGCCGCGGCCGTGCCCGTGGCCAGGAAGACGCGCTTCACGCCCGCTGCGGCGCAGGTGCGCAGCAACGTGCCGACATTGCCGGGATCCTGGATGCGGTCGAACAGCACGCAGTTCTCGTCCACAGCGTCAGGCAAGTCCAGAACCGGCGGCGTCACCTGAAAGGCCACGCCCTGCCCGCTTTCCACGGCTGCCAGGGACTGCATCAAGCGCGCGTCCAGGGCCAGGCAGTCGCGGTCCGGCACAGCGGCCGCAAGCGCCGCTATGTCGGGCTGGGACAAGCGCTCCACATCGAAGATGGCCTGATCGGGCGCGCCGTGATGCTGCAGCCAGGCCTGGCACAGGTGGACGCCATCCAGCAGCACCGGCGCGCCGCGCTTGCCCGCCGTGCCGGCCAGCTTGGCCAGCGCCTTGACTGCGGGATTGTCGCGAGAACTGATGTGCTTCATGAAGTCAGGCCGAAGGCCTTGATGGGGGCGAAGCTGCGCCGATGTTCGGCGCAGGGGCCGTGCTCGCGCAGCATCTCCAGATGCAGCGGGGTGCCATAACCCTTGTGCTGATCGAAGGCATATTGGGGATAGAGGGCATGCAGGCGCAGCAGGTCTGCATCGCGCGCGGTCTTGGCAAGAATGGAAGCCGCGGAAATCGCGGGCACCAGGGCGTCGCCCTTGATGACGGTCTGCACGGTGCAGCCGAGCTTGGGAGCCTGGTTGCCATCCACCAGCGCCAACTGCGGCAAGGTGGACAAGCCCTGCACCGCGCGCTGCATCGACAGCATCGTGGCGCGCAGGATGTTCATGCTGTCGATCTCGGCAACGCTGGCGCTGGCGATGCACCAGGCCACGGCAAATTCCTGGATCTCGAGCGCCAGCGCCTCGCGCGTGGCGGCCTTGAGCACCTTGGAATCCGCCAGGCCCGCGATGGGCCGGCCCGGATCCAGAATGACCGCCGCCGCGTACACGGCGCCCGCCAGCGGGCCGCGGCCCGCCTCGTCCACGCCTGCCGTGATCATGACGGGCTGTTCAGGAGCCGCGAACAGGTCAGGCTGCTCCACCGGCCACCTCCAGGATCGCCTGCGCAGCCAGCGCGGGCGTGTCGCGCAGCAGCTCCTGATGCAGGGCGGTAAAGCGGGCTTCGATGCGCGCCCTGCCCGCGTCGTCGGTCAGGGACGTCCAGGTCGCCTCCGCGAGTTTCTCGGGCGTGGCGTCGTCCTGCAGCAGCTCCGGCACGGCAAAATCGCGCAGCAGTACGTTCGGCAACCCCACCCAGGGCAGGTAGGGACGCTGCTGGCCGGACTTCCAGGCCATGATGCGGCGCATCCAGGGCGACAGCACGTAGGAAATCACCATGGGCCGCTTGTACAGCGCCGTTTCCAGGGTGGCGGTGCCGCTGGCCACCAGCACTGCCGTGGCCGCTTCCATGACGGACCAGGCCACGGGCGCCTGGCGCTCTCCGCCCTCGCCGTGCAGATCGTTCGCGGTGACGCAGCGCAGTCCAGGCACGGGGTATTGGGCCAGGATGGCCTGGAACTCCGCGCGCCGCTGGTCGTTGACCATGGGGACGACGCATTGCAGGGCCGGATCCTTCTTCTGCAGGATCTGCGCGGCTTGCAGGAAGCGCGGCGCCAGCAGACGGATCTCCGACGAGCGGCTACCCGGCAGGATCGCCAGCACGCGCGCATTCTGGTCGATGCCCAGGCGCTCGCGCGCCGCGGCGCGGTCGGGCTGCATGGGCACGGCGCCAGCCAGCGGATGGCCCACATAGGTGACCGGAATGCCTTCCTTGCGGTAGATCTCTTCCTCGAACGGGAACAGCACCAGCATGTGCGACACCGACTCGCGGATCTTATGGATCCGCTCATAGCGCCAGGCCCAGATCGACGGTCCGACGAAATGCACGGTGGGCGTGCCCGCCTGGCGCAACTGGTGTTCCAGCCGCAGATTGAAGTCCGGCGCATCGATACCGACGAACACGGCGGGCGGCTGCGCCAACCAGCGCCGCTTGACGTCGCGATAGGTGCCAAGCAGGCTGGGCAGGCGCTTGAGCGCGTCGACATAGCCGAACACGGTCAAGGCATGCATGGGGTGCCAGGTATCGAAGCCGCGGGCCTGCATTTGCGGCCCGCCGATACCCTCGCAGCGCACGCCGGCGTCGCGCGCTTGCAGACCGGCAATGATGCGACCGGCCAGCAGGTCGCCCGAAGGCTCGCCGGCCACCATGCCGATCCGAGCGTTCATGGACGGATGATGCCGCGGCTCGCGACGTCCAGGAAGTCGAGCATGGTCTGCAGGTGCGGGGCGACCTCGGGCTCCGCCTGCTGGCGGGCGCGCAGTTCGGCCCGCGCCGCGTCCAGGGACAGGCCCCGGCGGTAAATGATCTTGTAGGCGTCGCGCAGCGCCGCAATGTCGGCGGCCGTAAAGCCGCGGCGCTTCAGTCCTTCGACGTTGACGCCCACCGGACGGCACGGATTGCCCGCAGCCAGCACGAACGGCGGCGTGTCCTGCATCAGGGAGCTGTTGCCGCCCGTCATGCTGTGCGCGCCGATGCGCGAAAACTGGTGCACGCCGGTCAGGCCGCCCACGATGGCCCAATCGCCAACGTGGACGTGGCCGCCCAGCTGCACCGAATTGGCCAGGATGGTGTTGCTGCCGATGTGGCAATCGTGTGCAACGTGCACGTACGCCATGACCCAGTTGTCGTCGGCAATCGTCGTAACGCCGCCGTCCTGCACGGTGCCCGTGTTGAGCGTGACGAATTCCCGGAACGTATTGCGGTCGCCGATTTCCAGGCGGGTAGGCTCGCCCTGGTACTTCTTGTCCTGCGGCATGCCGCCAATCGAGCAGTACCGGTAGAAACGGTTGTCGCGCCCGATGGTCGTCACCCCGTCCACCATGCAGTACGGGCCGATCTCGGTGCCCGCGCCTATGGTCACGTTGGGACCGATGGTCGCGAACGGACCGACCACGACGGTCGGGTCGAGCTTTGCCGCCGGATCAACGACGGCGGTGGGGTGAATGTTTCCTGCCATTTACTCTTCCAGGCTGCGAATCGCGCACATCAGCTTGGCCGAAGCGACTTCCTGGCCATCCACCGTCGCGCGCGCTTGATACTTACAGATGCTGCGGCTCAGGCGTTCGGCTTCGACCTCGATGCGCAACTGGTCGCCCGGCACCACGGGGCGGCGGAAACGCGCGCCGTCGATGCCGACCAGGTAATACGCGGTCTTGGAACCTTCGCACTTCAGGCCGCCATTCTCGTCGGTGAACGAGAACAGGGCGGAGGCCTGAGCCATGGCTTCCACGATGAGCACGCCCGGCATCACCGGGTGGTGCGGGAAATGGCCGTTGAAAAACGGTTCATTGATCGAGACGTTCTTGATGGCCACGATGGACTTGCCAGGCACCATTTCGACGACGCGGTCAATCAGCAGCATCGGATAACGATGCGGCAGCCTCTCCATGATCCCCTTGATGTCGAGTTCCATTTTTCTATGCTTTCCTGCGAAGTAAAGTAATTGTGCGGCGCGGACGCGCCAGGGGCGGCGATGCGCCGCCCTAGTCTTTTTCCAGCGTCCGCACGCGCCGGCGCAATTGCGCCAACTGTTGTATCACGGCGGCGTTGCGCTGCCATTCGCCATGTTCCGCGTACGGGAAGACCCCGGTATAGCGGCCAGGCTTCGAGATGCTGGACGTCACCGCGGTGCCGCCGGAGACATGCACATCGTCGCCCAGCGTGAGGTGTCCGGACAGCATGGCCGCTCCGCCTATGGTGCAGCGCTCGCCGATGGTGGTCGAGCCAGCCACGCCCACGCAGGCCGCAATCGCGGTATGCGCGCCGATCCGGCAGTTGTGGGCCACCATGATCTGGTTGTCCAGCTTGACGCCATCGGCCAGGACGGTGTCTTCCAGCGCGCCCCGGTCGACGGTAGTGTTGGCGCCGATTTCGACGTCGTCACCGACCGTCACGCCGCCGAGCTGGGGAATCTTGCCCCAGGCGCCCTTGCCCAGCGTGGGATCCGGCGCGAAACCGAAACCGTCCGCGCCCAGCACAGCGCCGCTATGAATGATGGCGCGTGCGCCCACCTTGACCCCGTCGTACAGCGTGACGTGGGCGTACAGCCGGCTGCCAGGGCCGACGGACGAGCCTGCGCCAATGACGCAGCCAGGTCCGAGCACGGTATCGCGGCCGATGCGGGCGCCGGATTCGACGACGCAATTCGGGCCGATGCGCACGCCTTCTTCGATGATGGCGTCAGCGGCGACCACCGCGGAAGGATGCGTGGACGCGGGCAGCTCGGGCCGTCTCGCGGCATCGAACCATTGCGCCACGCGGGCGTAAAGCAGATAGGGATGCTGACAGACGACCAGCGCGAACGGCGGCCGGGCGTTGCCCTCGGCCTCCAGAGCCTGCGCCACGTCCGGCGAGACGATGACGGCGCCAGCCTGCGTGGCGCCTAGCTGGCTCTGGTAGCGGGGGTTGGCCAGGAAAGCGATTTCCTGCCGACCCGCCGATGACAGGGTTCCGATGCCGCAGACCCGCATGGGGTCCGCGCCGGGAACCGCGCTGATGCGCCAGTCCATCCCCTGGGTGTTGGCGGCGCTCAACAGTGTTTCCAGCGTTGGCGCGCGGGCAAGATCCAGTAGAACCGGCATAACGTGACGGGTGCTGCTTACTTGCCCAGGCTCTGGATCACCTTGTCGGTGATGTCGATGCGCGGGTTGACGGTCACTGCGTCCTGGATGATCAGGTCGTAGTTTTCCTGCTCGGCGATGCGCTTGATGGCGTCGTTGGCCTTCGTCACGATGCCCGAGAATTCTTCGTTGCGGCGGCGGTTGAAGTCTTCCTGGAACTCGCGGCGCTTGCGCTGCAGGTCGGTATCCAGGTTGGACAGTTCACGCTGGCGCTTGACGCGATCGGACTCCGACAGGACGGGCGCGTCCTTGTCGAACTTCTCGGCTTGCGAACGCAGGCTGTTGTTCAGGCGCTGAAGCTCGTCGTCGCGCTTCTTGAATTCAGCTTCGATCTTGCTTTGCGCTGCCTTGGCCGGACCCGACTCGCGCAGGATCCGCTCGGTATTGACGAAACCGATCTTCGTGCCTTGGGCCTGCGCGGGAATCGCAGCAGCCGAACCGAGAATGAGCGCACCTACCAGGGCAATGGAGCCGCCCAGTTTGCCGCGGCGCGTGGTGCGCAGCGATTTCGAGGTTTTAAGTGCGGAATCAGACATCATGAAAATCTCACCTTCCAGTAAGGCAAAGCCAAAGTGTGTATTGTGCCACTAAACAGCAAGGGAGCCGGTCGTGTGCCCTTCTCCCTTGTTTTCAAGCGTAACGGCGCGCTTAGAAACCAGTCCCGATCTGGAACTGGAAGCTCTGCTTGTCGTCGCCCGACTTCGAATTGAGCGGACGGGCATAGGACAGCTGCAGCGGTCCCATCGGCGACTGCCACGACAGACCGATACCGGCCGAGAAGCGCCAGCCGCACGGATCCTCGACCTCGCTGCCAGGCTTGCCGCCGGTGCAGCTCTGGCCGCTGCCGGCCGAAACCTGGCCCGCGTCCGAGAAAATGAACCAGCGCAGGGTGCGGTCCTTCGACGCGCCCGGGAACGGCAGATAGAGCTGCGCGTTCGCGATGACGCGCCGCGTGCCGCCCAGGTAGTCGCCCGTCTTGGTATCGCGCGGGCCCAGCGACGAGCCCTCGTAGCCGCGTACCGTGCCAATACCGCCGGCATAGACGTTCTTGATGATCGGGTAATCCTTGCTGCCGTAGCCCTGCCCCCAGTCGACCATGCCGTTCAAGGCCAGGGTGTAGGAGCCGCCCAGCGGCACGAAATACTGCTGCTGGGCCGTCAGCATCGTGTACTGCAGATCGATGGTCGACAGGTCGGCCTTCAGGCGGGTGTACCCGCCCTTGGTCGGCGCCAGGCCGCTGTCGCGGGTGTCCTTGGTCCAGCCGGTGGTGAAGATCACCGAGTTGGTAGCGTCGCCATAGTCCTTGACGAACTTCTCGTAGGCCGCCGGCGAGTTGGTGAACAGGTCGATCTGGTTACGTTCGACGTTCGCGCCCAGCATGATCCGGTCGTATTCCGAGATCGGCACGCCGAAGTTCATGCCCAGGCCCATGGCCTTGACGCGGTAGTCGCCGTCGTTGTTATTCCAGGGCTCGGTCACGCGATAGTAGGCGGACGTGGTGCGGCTGATGCCGTCCTTGGTCCAGTACGGATCGGTATGCGACAGCACGATGGCGCGGTTGGTCTTGCTGGTGTTCAGTTGCAGGGTCAGGTTGGTACCGCTGCCAAAGACGTTGTCTTCGCTGATACCGGCAGACAGAATGGCCTTTTCCGACGAGCCGTAACCCACGCCCAGGTTGATCATGCCGGTGGGCTTTTCCTTGACGTCGACGTTGACGTCGACCTGGTCGGGCGAACCCGGAACCGGATCGGTCTTGACGTTGACGTCGCTGAAATAGCCCAGGCGGTCGACACGGTCGCGCGAGGCCTTGATGTCCTTGGCGTCGTACCAGGCGGCTTCCTGCTGGCGCATTTCGCGGCGCACGACTTCGTCGCGCGTGCGGGTATTGCCGCCGATCTGGATGCGGCGGACGTACACTCGGCGGCTGGGATCGACGTAGAACGTCAGGTCGGCCTCATGCTTGGCGCGGTCCAGCTGCGGGTTCGGGTTGACGTTGGCAAACGCGTAGCCCAGTTCGCCCAGGTAGTCGGTGATGGCCTTGGCCGAACCGTTGGCCTTGGCGGCCGAGAACGTTTCGTCCGGCTTGATTTCCACCAGCGCGTTGATTTCCTTGTCCAGGCCCAGCAGGTTGCCGGCCAGCTTCACGCTGCGCACCTTGTAGGGCTCGCCTTCGTGCACGGTAATCGTGATCCGGATGTCCTTGCGGTCGGGCGAAATCGTGACCTGGGGCGGCTCGACCGAGAATTCGAGGTAGCCCTGGTCCAGGTAGAAGGAGCGCAGGCGCTCCAGGTCGCCCTCGAGCTTTTCGCGCGAGTACTTGTCGGTATCGGTATACCAGGTCAACCAGCCCGGCGTGGTCAGCTTGAATTCGTCGAGCAGATCGCTCTCCGAGAAAGCCTTGTTGCCCACGAAGCGGATTTCCTGGATGCGCGCGACCGAGCCTTCGAACACGTCGAAGCTCACGCCCACGCGGTTGCGCGGCAGCGGGGTCACGGTGGAGGTCACTTCGATGCCGTACTTGCCCTTGGACAGGTACTGCTGCTTCAGTTCGTATTCGGCGCGCTCGAGCATGGAGCGGTCGAAGATGCGGCCTTCGGCGAAGCCCACTTGGGCCAGCGACGTGGTGATGGCCTTGGAGTCGAACTCGCGCATGCCGTTGAAGTTCACCGACGCGATCGTGGGGCGTTCCTGCACGACCACCACGACGACGTTGTTGTCCGTCTGGATCTGTACGTCGGTGAAGAAGCCGGTGCCGTACAAGCGGCGGATGGCTTCAGTGGCTTCTTCTTCGGTGAACTTTTCGCCCACTTTGACGGGGAGATAGCCGAAGACGGTGCCGGCGTCAGTTCTTTGAATACCCTCTACGCGGATATCCCGCACGACAAAAGGGTCGAAGGCGTGGGCGATGGCCGGAACCAGCAGTGCGGCGATCAAACCCGGCAGTACACCCTTTTTGTGATGAAACATCCGGCGAAAAGACATCCTTGAGTATCCTCGGTCGTGCAAATGGCGGGGGATTTTATGCTAAATCGCGTTCAAGTGAACAAACGCGTGAAATCATTGAACAGCGCAAGCCCCATCAGGCTTGCCAATAAACCTATGCCGGCGCGCTGTCCGATATCGATCCACCTTGCTGGCGGCGGGCTACCCCGCACAATTTCGACGAGATAGTACAGCAGATGGCCACCGTCCAGCATGGGAATAGGCAGCAAATTTAGTACGCCCAGGCTGATGCTGATCAAGGCGATATAAGCGATATACGCAACAATTCCGATTCTGGCGGTCTGGCCGGCGTAGTCCGCGATGGTCACGGGACCGCTGACATTGCGCCAGGAAACGTCGCCCGTGATCATGCGCCCCATCATGCGCAGCGAGAACCAGGCGGTATCCCAGGTGCGCACGGCGCCCTTCCACAGGCTTTCGAATACGCCATAGCGCACGGTCACCATGGGAACGTCGCCACCCAGCTGGACGCCCAGGCGGCCGATCACCTGGCCGTTGACGGTCTCGGCGCGGGGCGTGGCGTTCAGGGAGATATTGGCGCCGTCGCGCGCCAGCGTAAGCGCCAAGGTCTTGCCGGCGCTTTCTTGAATCTGCCGCACCAGCGCGCCGGTATCCGGGGTGGGAACGCCGTTCACGGCCAGGATGAGGTCGCCCGTCCGCAGCCCGGCCGCCTGCCCTTCGCCGCCATCATTGACGACACGCACTGCGGGCTTGGGCTGAGCCAGGCGCACGCCGGCCGCGGCCAGCGGGTCGCCGCCGGCCGGATCCATGGTGTTGGACGGCAGGACCAGTTCACGCTGCTGGACGGCGCCCGCAGGGGTCTTGACCTCGATCCTGGCGCTGCCGCCAGTAGCCATGACGTCCATCAGGCGCCAGCGCGCGTCGGACCAGGAAGCGACCTCTTCGCCGTCGATGGCCAGGATGCGGTCGCCAGAGAGCAGGCCGGCGCGCGCGGCAGGCGTGTCCGCCGCGGGCTGGGCGATGACGGCCACGGGCTCCTCGGTGCCGGCCATGTTCAGGCCGGCATAGAGGAAGACCGCGAGTATCAGGTTGAAAATGGGGCCGGCGGCAACGATGGCGATACGCTGGCCGACGGGCTTGCTATTGAAGGCCCCTGCCACTTCCGCCGGGCTCGCGCCGGCGGGGGGATCGTCCTGCATCTTGACGTAGCCGCCCAGCGGCAGCGCCGAGACCGCCCATTCCGTGCCGTGGCGGTCGGTGCGCCGCAGGATGACCTTGCCGAACCCCACCGAGAAGCGCAGCACTTTCACGCCACACAGGCGGGCCACCCAATAGTGCCCCAGTTCATGGAAGATGATCAGGGTGCCAAGCGCAACCGCAAAGGCCAGCAGGGTGAAAAGCATCGGAATCGAAGAAATCTAGGAAATCAGAGGCCGGCGGACGGGCGACCGAGCCCGCATCAGGCCAGGCCCAGGTTGCCAGCGAAGACGCGCGCGTCAGAATCCAGCGCGAGCACGTCGTCAAGACTGTTGAGCGTAACAGATGCTTGCCGTGCCTGCCACTCCAGGGAAGCCTCGATTACCCGCGGAATCCAGGTATAGGGCAGCCGGCCGCTCAGGAAGGCCTCCACGGCGATCTCGTTGGCGGCATTCAATGCCACGCAGGCCCCCTGCCCGGCTCGCAGCGCCGCAAACGACAAGGCCAGGCACGGAAAACGCGCCAGATCGGGCTTCTCGAAGTCCAGACGCCCCAGCCGCGTCAGATCCAGCGGGCCGACGCCGCTGTCCAGGCGTTCGGGAAAGCCAAGGCCATAGGCAATGGGCGTGCGCATGTCGGGCTGACCGAGCTGCGCCAGCACGGAGCCGTCGTCGTACTCGACCATGGAGTGCACCACGCTCTGGGGGTGCACCACCACCTCGATGCGATCAGCAGGCATGGCGAACAGCCAATGCGCCTCGATCACCTCGAGCCCCTTGTTGAGCATGGTGGCGGAATCGACCGAAATCTTGCGGCCCATGCTCCAGTTCGGGTGGGCGCAAGCCTGGGCCGGCGTCACGTCGTGCAGGTCTTCCAGGTCGCGCCCGCGGAACGGACCGCCGGAAGCGGTCAACAGCAGCCGGCGCACGCCGGGTGCGGGGCTATCCGGCGCGACGGCTCGACCGCCGTGAGGCAGACACTGGAAAATGGCGTTATGTTCGCTGTCGATAGGCAGCAGTTCGGCGCCGTTGTCGCGTATGGCCTGCATGAAAAGCGAGCCGGCCGCAACCAGCGCTTCCTTGTTGGCCAGCAAGACGCGCTTGCCGCTGCGGGCAGCCGCCAGGGCGGCGGGCAGGCCCGCGGCCCCCACGATGGCCGCCATGACGGAGTCGCATTGGGGATCGGCGGCGGTATCGGCCAGCGCCTGGGCGCCGACGCGGATTTCCGGCATGGACTGGCCGCCAGCCCATGCAGCAATGAATTTCTCGCGCGCCGCAGAGTCGGGCACCACCACGACCGCGGCGCGGCTGGCCTGTGCCTGCTCCGCCAGGCGCGTCATCTGGCTGTACGCCGATAGCGCATAAACCGCCAGGCGCTCGGGGTGGCGGGCGATCACATCCAGCGTGCTTTCACCGATCGAACCGGTCGATCCCAGCACGACGACGCGTTGAAAAGCCGTCAAAACAACACTCCAGACAAAAGTAGCGCAAACGGCGCGACCGGGAGAATCGCGTCGATGCGGTCATAGACCCCGCCGTGGCCAGGCAGCAGCGTGCTGGAATCCTTGCGTCCGGCGCGCCGCTTGAGCAGCGATTCGAACAGGTCGCCCACGATCGACAGCACGCCAAGCACGGCGGCAATGGGCAGCGCCAGCCAGAAGGTCCAGCGTTCGACCAGCGCGTGGCCGTACGTGCCTTCCCACAGGCTGGAAAGACCGATCCAGACCACCGCCCCCAGGACGCCAGCGACCGCGCCTGCGATCGTTTTGCCCGGGCTGACCCGCGGGGCCAGTTTACGCTTGCCGAAGGCTCTGCCGGCAAAATAAGCGGCGATATCGGCGACCCAGACCAGCGCCAGCAGCGACACTACGAAACCGGCTCCATGCGCCACGAACATCTGCGCCAGCACGGCCCAGGCGGCAAACGCCGCGGGCACGGAGAAAATCGACCAGCCCACACTGGCGGGAGGCGCATCGGAACGCCCGCGCACCACCGCCGTCAGGCCGCCGAACAGCCAGACCGCGGCCACCGCCGGCACTACGTAGCGCAGCACCCAGACGGGATCTGCGATTCCGGCATTCTGTCCCGCGAGCCATGCGGAGGCCAACGTCAGCATGCCCGCGAACAGCAGGACGGCAACGCCGACGGCAATGAGAGGGGAAGGCGGTTGCGGCAAGGTCAGGCGGAGCCACTCCCAATTGGCGCAGGCGGCCGCCAGAGCCAGAAGCGCAACGAACCACCACGGGTTCGCGCTGATCATCGCGGCAGCCAGAACGGCCAACAGAACGACTGCGGTAACGATACGCTGGCCCAACATATGACGGTCTCCTCGTGTACAGCCCTGGAAAGACGCGCTAGTCGCCGTCCGTTTTATTTCGCGCCGTTTTCGCTGAGTTGCGCGCTGGTACGGCCGAAACGGCGTTCGCGCGTGCGGTACCAGTCAAAGGCGGCCGCGAGCTCGGCGGCGCCGAAATCCGGCCAGTAGCGGTCCGTGAAGTAGAACTCCGCGTAAGCCATCTGCCAGATCAGAAAATTGGAAATGCGCTGTTCGCCGCCGGTGCGGATGAACAGGTCGGGTTCTGGCGCCCAGGCCATGGACAGATGGCGCGCCAGGCGCTCCTCGTCCACCAACTGGGGCTGCGTGGCCAGTGCGGGCTCGGCGGCCAGCATGGCGCGGGTGGCCTGCAGGATGTCCCAGCGTCCGCCATAGTTGGCGGCAACCGTCAGGTGCAGGCGGTCGTTGTGGGCCGTGCGCTCCTGCGCCGCGAAGATCAGCTCTTGCAAACGGGGCTCGAAGGCCGACAGGTCGCCGATGACGTGCAGACGCACGCCCTGCTCTTCCAGCTTGCCGATCTCGCGCTCCAGCGCCTGCACGAACAGGCGCATGAGCAGCGACACTTCCTCGGCGGGGCGGCGCCAGTTCTCGGAACTGAAGGCGAACAGCGTCAGATAGCGCACGCCGGCGCGCCCGCACGCCTCGACCACGCGCCGCACCGCCTGCACGCCCTTGGCATGGCCCGCAGTGCGCGGAAGCAGCCGCCTCGTCGCCCACCGGCCATTGCCATCCATGATGATGGCGACGTGCTCGGGAATGTCGCGGGTAGCGGGAACCGCCTGGGTCGAACTGGTTGCCATTGGTCTGGGGTTGCGCGCGGTGAAACGGCGAAAACGGAACTACGTGAAGAAAAGCCTGCGCCGTCGTTCCACCGCTAAGCAGCAATGCTGCGAACCAATGGACAGGACGGCGCTCAGGCAGGATATCCTGGTCGCCAGGGGGATACGGACTAGCCTATCACCCTGACGGCATCCAGGAATTATACGGTCATGATTTCCGCTTCTTTCTGCGTAACCATCTTGTCGATTTCGGCCACGCTGCGATCGGTCAGTTTCTGGACGTCGTCCTGCGAACGGCGTTCGTCGTCCTCGGAGATTTCCTTGTCCTTGACCAGCTTCTTCAGCGCTTCGTTGGCTTCGCGGCGCAGGTTGCGCACGGCCACCTTGGCGTCCTCGCCTTCGCTGCGGACAACCTTGGTCAGGTCGCGGCGGCGCTCTTCGGTCAGCGCGGGCATCGGCACGCGGATGGTGTCGCCCATCGACATGGGGTTCAGGCCCAGGTCCGATTCGCGGATCGCCTTTTCGATCGCGGAGGCCATGCTCTTCTCGTAGGGCTGCACGCTGATGGTGCGGGCGTCCACGAGGTTCACGTTGCCAACCTGGCTGATCGGCACGGGCGAGCCGTAGTACTCGACCTGCACGTGGTCCAGGATGCCGGTATGGGCGCGGCCCGTGCGGATCTTGGCCAGGTTGGTCTTGAGCGTGTCAAGCGACTTGGCCATCCTGGCTTCGGCGGATTTGCGGATTTCTGCGACGCTCATGGAATTTCCTTTTCTTTAGACGTGTACCAAGGTGCCTTCGTCTTCGCCGCTGACGACCCGCTTGAGGGCGCCGGACTTATTGATCGAAAACACTTTGATCGGCAGCTTCTGGTCACGGCACAGCGCAAAGGCGGTGGCGTCCATGACTTCCAGCCGGCGGACGATCGCTTCGTCGAAGCTGATGCGCGAGTAACGCGTGGCGGTGGGATCCTTGTTGGGATCCGCGCTGTAGATGCCGTCGACCTTGGTGGCCTTCAGCACGATCTCCGCCCCGATCTCGGCGCCGCGCAACGCAGCGGCCGTGTCCGTGGTGAAGAAGGGGTTGCCGGTACCTGCCGCGAAGATGACGACCTTGCCCTCTTCGAGGTAGCGCAGCGCCTTCGGGCGGATGTACGGCTCGACGACCTGATCGATGTTCAAGGCCGATTGCACGCGGGTGTCGACACCCTTGTGCTTGAGCGCGTCTTGCAGCGCAAGCGCGTTCATGATGGTGGCCATCATGCCCATGTAGTCGGCGGTTGCGCGGTCCATGCCCTGCGCGCCCGGGGCGACGCCACGGAAAATATTGCCCCCGCCGATGACGATGGCCAGCTCGACGCCCGTGGCGGCGACTTCAGCGACCTCATCGGTCATGCGGACGATGGTGGAGCGGTTGATGCCAAATGCATCGTCGCCCATCAGCGCCTCGCCGGAAAGTTTGAGAAGAACCCGTTTGTATGCTCTGCTGCTCATAGGTGATATCCCGAAGAACAATCCGACGAAAGTGTAAGACAAGAAATAGGCCGGACTAGAATTTAATCTAGCGCCGGCCCTTAAGCACTACCCTGGGTCAGGCGCGGCCGGCGGCGGCAGCGGCGACCTCAGCGGCGAAATCGCTGGTCTTCTTCTCGATACCTTCGCCGACAACGAACAGCACGAACTTGCTGATCGAAGCGCCCTTTTCCTTGAGCATCTGCTCAACGCTGTGCTTGTCGCTCTTGACGAACGGCTGCGACAGCAGGGTGACTTCCTTCAGGAACTTGGCGACCGAGCCTTCGACCATCTTGGCGACGATGTCAGCCGGCTTGCCCGATTCGGCAGCCTTCTGTTCGGCGACCGAGCGTTCGGCGGCGATGTCGGCGGGGTTCACGCCGTCGGCGTTCAGGGCCTTGGGCTTGGTGGCGGCGATGTGCATCGCCAGGTCCTTGCCCACTTCTTCCGCGCCGGTGTATTCGACCAGCACGCCGATCTTGCCGCCGTGCACGTAGCTGGCCAGCGAGTTCGGGGTCTCGATGCGCTCGAAGCGGCGGATCGAGATGTTTTCGCCGATCTTGCCGATCAGGGCGGTACGGGTGCTTTCGACCGTGCCGTCGCCGTAGGGCAGCGCCGACAGGGCTTCCACGGTGGCGGGGTTTTGCGTGGCGACCAGCTCGGCCAGCTTGTTCACGAAGCCGACGAAGTCGTCGTTCTTGGCGACGAAGTCGGTTTCGCAGTTGATTTCGATGACGGCGCCCTTCTTGGCGTCGGCGGAGATGAACAGACCGATCAGGCCTTCAGCGGTGACGCGGGCGGCAGCCTTGCTGGCCTTGTTGCCCAGCTTGACGCGCAGGATTTCCTCGGCGCGGGCCAGGTCACCCTCGGCTTCCGTCAAGGCCTTCTTGCACTCCATCATGGGCGCGTCGGTCTTTTCGCGCAGTTCCTTGACCAGGGCAGCGGTAATTTCAGCCATGTTTGCTCCAATTTGCTAGAACATGCCCCGGGAAACCGGGACAGTGGTTTGATTCGATGGGACATCCGCGACTAGCGGATCAGGAAGATGGGAGCCCACCTTCGCATTGCCGGCGAGGCGGGAGCGGACCGATTTCGGCACCGCTCCCAGACGCTAACCGCCGGACATGACAACAGGCTTAGGCCTGGTTGTCCTGCACTTCGACGAACTCTTCCTGGCCTTCGCCCAGTTCTTCGACCAGACCGTTCAGGTTCTGTTCGCGGCCTTCCAGCACGGCGTCGGCGATGCCCTTGGCGTACAGCGCGATGGCCTTGGCCGAGTCGTCGTTGCCGGGGATGACGTAGTCGATGCCTTCGGGCGAGTGGTTGGTGTCAACCACGGCGACCACGGGGATACCCAGGGTCTTGGCTTCGGCGATGGCGATCTTGTGGTAGCCGACGTCGATCACGAAAATGGCGTCAGGCAGACCGTTCATGTCCTTGATGCCGCCGATCGACTTGTTCAGCTTTTCCAGTTCGCGCTGGAACAGCAGGCCTTCCTTCTTGATCATGCGCTCAGCGCCGCCTTCGGCGACCACGGCTTCCATGTCCTTCAGGCGCTTGACCGAGGTCTTGACCGTCTTGAAGTTGGTCAGCATGCCGCCGAGCCAGCGGGCGTCGACGAAGGGCATGCCGCAACGGGAGGCTTCAGCGGCGACCAGCTCGCGAGCAGCGCGCTTGGTGCCGACGAACAGGATGTTGCCGCCGCGAGCAGCCAGCTGCTTCACGAACTTGGTGGCTTCCTGGTACTTATCAACCGTCTTTTCCAGGTTGATGATGTGAATCTTGTTGCGATGGCCGAAGATGAAGGGGGCCATCTTGGGGTTCCAGTAGCGGGTCTGGTGACCAAAGTGGACACCCGCTTCCAGCATTTCGCGCATCAAAGACATAACTTTCTCCAAGGGTTGATTTCTTGCGCCGCACCTGCATCAGCCTCTGGCTGACACCCTGGGTGGTGTTGCGCGCGATTTCCCGCAAATGCGGGATGACAAAATTTTAACCGGGCCGACCGATCACTGCCGCAATAACTGCGACGCCCTGGGGCGCCTTCTACTACGCTGCCGCGATAAACCCAGACGGCCGCCACGACCAAGAGCCTTGCACCGCATGCTTGCAGGCGCTTTTCCAGACCCACCAGGAATTTCCTGGAAGTTTCCGGCGGTTTCCCGAAAGCGCACCCGGACCTGTTTTGTTGGCGGCGAAATCCAGCTCTGGAAAATCCAGCTCTTCGCGTTCAAGCGCGGGGTTGTCACACCCTGGCTTCAGTTCGACCGCGCATCAGACCACCGGGGCATTTCTTAAGAAAACGCGAACGTTTCCAAGAACTTAAGCCGACATCCATACCGAGTCCAAACCCTGAGCCTGCATCGCCGCTCTAAAACATGACCGGGCTTACAAGCACGCCGCGTCCCCAGCCTGGCGCCTGCATCGGATTTGCCGCCGCTCCGCCCGCCCGACTGGTTTCCTGCCTGCGTGCCCACCCACGGAACCAACGACCTGCCCGATTTCGCTCCACAACCTTCGCTTGCGGTGAAACTTCAGGGCGCGCCGCCGATCACTATGAAAGGACCTGCTGCCAGACTACCTGCCGGGTTTGCGTGACATCGGTTCCGCTGCCTGCACCCGCCGGGTTCGGCCTTTGCCGTAACCCGATTGCTCCCCAAAATTTTAGGGAAGCCTATAATTCTACTATTCTTTCAAGCAGACATTCAAGCGAGACATCGCCAAGCTATTCCATGGGCACTATCACCAATCAAGCCGACCTGGCCAAGATGCGCGCCGCCTGCCAGGATGCGGCCAAAGTCCTCGATTTCATCACGCCGCACGTCAAGCCTGGGGTCACCACCGGAGAGCTGGACCGCCTCTGCCTGGAGTACCTGACCGATGAGCTGGGCGTGAAATCGGCCACGGTGGGCTATGCGCCCCCGGGCTACCCGCCCTTCCCCGGCGCCATCTGTACCTCGGTCAACCACCAGGTCTGCCATGGCATCCCGGGCGACAAGGTGTTGAAAAACGGCGATTCGCTGAATATCGACGTCACCATCATCAAGGATGGCTGGTTCGGCGACACCAGCCGCATGTACGCAGTGGGCGAACAATCCATATTGTCGCGCCGCCTGACCGAGATCACCTTCGAGTGCATGTGGAAGGGCATCCAGCAGGTGAAAAACGGGGCCACGTTGGGCGACATCGGCAACGCGATCCAGAAGCACGCCGAGGCCAACGGCTTTTCAGTGGTGCGCGAGTTCTGCGGCCACGGCATCGGCCAGCGCTTCCACGAAGACCCGCAGGTGCTGCACTATGGCAAGCCGGGTACGGGCGTGAAGCTGACGACGGGCATGCTGTTCACCATTGAACCGATGATCAATGCGGGCCGCCGCGAGATCCGCCAGCTGTCCGACGGCTGGACGGTCGTCACCCGCGACCACAGCCTGTCGGCCCAATGGGAGCATGCTGTCTGTGTCACCGAGACCGGCTACGAAGTGTTGACCCTGTCGCCGGGGATGCCCAAGCCGCCCGCCTTCGTCACCGAACCCCTGGTCATCCCAGCCGTCTGACACACAACCTTAGCCACCATGACCGCCGCCATTCTCAGCGCCCTGCGCGAACGCATCCAGGAAGCCCGGCGGACCGCGGTGGCGCAATTCCGCACGCACCTGCGGCCAGACACCCTGCTGTCCGAGCTGCGCCGCATCGTCGACGCCGCGCTGCGCGACCTGATCAAGCATTGCCCCCTGCCCGCCGGCGCCACGCTGGCGGCCGTGGGCGGCTATGGCCGGGGCGAGCTTTACCCGCACTCCGACGTGGACCTGCTGATCCTGCTGCCGCACGCTCCCACGCCCGAGGACGAGTCGGCCATCGAAAAGCTGGTGGCCTCGCTGTGGGACCTGGGCCTGGAGCCGGGCCATAGCGTGCGCACCATCGAGGACTGCGAACGCGAGGCGGACGCCGATATCACCGTGGAAACGGCTTTGCTCGAATCCCGCTGGCTGGCGGGCAGCCGCACGCTGATGAAGGCCTTCGAAGCCGCGACCAAGTCGCGCCTGGACCCGCGCGCTTTCTTTCGCGCCAAGCGCGTCGAAATGCAGCAGCGCCACGCGCGCTACCAGGACACGCCCTATGCGCTGGAGCCGAACTGCAAGGAGTCGCCGGGCGGACTGCGCGACCTGCAGGTCATCCTGTGGATGGCCCGGGCAGCTGGCTTTGGCAACAGCTGGCGCTCGGTGGCGCAAGCCGGCCTGCTGACCTCGTCCGAGGCGCGCGACCTGCGCAAAGCAGAACAAGCCTTCAAGCGCCTGCGCATCGAATTGCACCTGCTGGCGAACCGGCGCGAAGACCGCGTGCTGTTCGACCTGCAGCCCGCCCTGGCCGAAGTCTATGGCATCCACGCCACCGCCACCCGCCGCGGCAGCGAGCTGCTGATGCAGCGCTACTACTGGGCGGCGCGGCTGGTGACCCAGCTGAACGGCATCCTGGTGCAAAACATCGAGGAACGGCTGTTCCCGCGTCCGGACAGCGACGCGCGCGACATCGACGACGACTTCCGCAATCTGCGCGACCGCCTGGACATCATTCGCGACGACGGTTTCGAGCGCAATCCCACCCTGCTGCTGCGGGCCTTCCTGGTGATGCAACAGCATCCGGAACTGACCGGCATGTCGGCGCGCACGCTGCGCGCCATCTGGCATTCGCGCCACCGCATCGACGCGCAATTCCGCCGCAACCCGGTCAACCGCAAGCTGTTCCTGCAGATCCTGCAGCAGCCGCGCGGCATCGTGCATGAGCTGCGGCGCATGACCATGCTGAACATCCTGCCGCGCTATCTGCCGGTATTCCGCCGCATCGTCGGCCAGATGCAGCATGACCTGTTCCACGCCTATACGGTGGATCAGCACACGCTGGCGGTGGTGCGCAACCTGCGCCGCTTCACGATGCCGGAACATGCCCAGGAGTATCCGCTGGCCAGCCAGCTGATCGCCGGCCTGGACCGGCACTGGCTGCTGTATGTGGCCGCGCTGTTCCACGACATTGCCAAGGGCCGCGGCGGCGACCATTCCGAACTGGGCGCGCGCGAAGTGCGCAAGTTCGCCCAAGACCACGGCATGGAGCCCGAGGACGCCAAGCTGGTCGAATTCCTGGTCCGCCAGCACCTGCTGATGTCGGCCGTGGCGCAGAAGCGCGACCTGTCCGATCCGGCCGTGGTGCAGGACTTCGCCGCCACCGTGAAGGACGAACGCCACCTGACCGCCCTGTACCTGCTGACGGTCGCCGATATCCGCGGCACCAGCCCCAAGGTCTGGAATGCCTGGAAAGGCAAGTTGCTGGAAGACCTGTACAAGCTGACGCTGGCCGCCCTGGGCGGCGCCCACGCCGACGCCCACACCGTCCTGACCGAGCGCAAGGAAGAAGCCGCCCGCCTGACCCGACTGGCGGGCCTGCGCGACGATGCCCGGGAAGCCTTCTGGAACCAGCTCGACGTGGCGTATTTCCTGCGCCACGACGCCTCGGACATCGCCTGGCACACGCGCCATCTTTATCATCAGGTCGCGCCAGCGCAGGCGGTGGTCAAGGCCCGCCCCACCGAACATGGCGAAGGCCTGCAGATAATGGTGTACACCCGCGATGCGCCCGACCTGTTCGTGGCGATCTGCGGCTATTTCGACGCCAAATCGCTTTCCATTCAGGATGCGCGCATCCACACCACGCGCCACGGCTGGGCGCTGGACAGCTTCATCGTGCTGTTGCCGGAAGGCGCCAGCGACCTGCGCGCCCAGGCCACCCTGGTCGAACACGAGCTGGCCGAACGCCTCAAGGACCCGCACGCCGCCGCCTTGCAACAGCCCGCGCGCGGCGGCTACTACGGCCGCGGCCGGCAGTCCCGCGTGTCACGGGTGTTCCCGGTCATGCCGCAGGCCGAACTGCAGCCCGACGAGCGCAGCACCTCCTGGCGCCTGTCGGTAACAGCGACCGACCGCCCCGGCCTGCTGCACGCGCTGGCGCGCGTCTTCGCCGGGCACGAAGTGAACCTGCTGATGGCCAAGATCATGACGCTGGGGGACCGGGTCGAGGACGTCTTCATCGTCGACGGTTCGGCGCTGACGCGCCCGCGCAGCCAGATGCAGTTCGAACGCGACGTCCTGGACGCCCTGGCGGGCGAGGAAGCCCAGCAGCGCGCCGCCTGATCACGGGTGCCTGGCATCGCCAGCGCCGCCGGGACCGCATACAATCCCGGTTTTCGGCCAGGCGATACCCTCCCCATGGAGCTAAACGATTATCTGCGCGTTTTCGGCACCAGCTTCTTTTTCGCGCTGGCCACCCTGCTGCCCTTTCTGAACCCGCCCGCGATCGCGCCGATCTTCCTGTCGCTGACCGAGGGCGCGTCATCATCCACCCGCATGGTGCTGGCCAAGCGCGTGGCCATCAATGTCTGCCTCATGTTGATCGTCGCCATGGTCGCGGGCAACGTGCTGCTTAGTTTCTTCGGCATTTCGCTGTCCATCGTGCGGGTCGGCGGCGGCATGCTCGTGATCGCCAGCGCCTGGCGGCTGGTGAATTCGCCCGACGCCGATACCGAGCGCGTGGCGCGCATGGCCGAGTCCTTCACCCCGGAGATGGCCAAGGCCCGCGCGTTCTATCCGCTGACCTTCCCCATCAGTTGCGGTCCCGGATCCATCGCCGCGGCCATCACCGTGGGGGTGTCGCTGCGCGATCAGAATCACGTGCTGAGCCTGGTGCGGCTGGGCGGATCCATTCCGGGCATCATCGTCGTATCGGTCACGCTCTACATCTGCCTGCGCTTTGCCGCGCAAATGCTGCACCGCCTGGGCGACAATGGCACCGCCGTGTTCATGCGCCTCTCGGCCTTCATCATGCTGTGCCTCGGCGTACAGATCTTCTGGGAAGGCTCGCGCGAACTGCTGCTGGGCGTGTTGCAGCAAGTGATGCAACCAATTCCGATTCCCAAGGCCTAAGCCTGGCTCGGGGCCGCGTCCGGCCCCTTTTCCAACCCTTGCAAAGCAACAATGACCTCTCGCTCAGAACGCCTGCTCCGCCTGATCGCCCTCTTCTGCTTCGGCGCCGTCGGCCTTGCCCTCGTTTCCCAGCACGTCTTCGACATGCCGCCCTGCGCCTGGTGCGTCATGCAGCGCCTGATCTACCTGGTGATCGGCGTGATCGCGTTGGTGGGCGGATTCGGCGGCGGACGCGCCCTGACGCGCCTGTGCGGCGCGCTCACCGCGCTATTGTCCCTGGGCGGTATCGCCGCGGCCTGGTATCAGTACAGCGTAGCGGCCAACATGCTGTCCTGCGACCAGACCTTCGCTGACCGCTTCATGACCGGCATCGGCCTGGAAAGCGCCGTGCCGTGGCTGTTCGGCATCTATGCCACTTGCATGGACGCCAAAGTGCCGGTGCTGGGCATCGAATATGCACTGTGGAGCCTGGCGCTCTTCGTCATCATTTTCTTCATGGCGCTGCCGGTCGTGTTCCGGCGCGGCGGATCGCAGTAACAGCCCTTCCTGACGCCGCCCGCAGCATCGCGGGCGGCGCCCAAACGCGGGGAAGCCTGGTCTCGCTCCGGCGCCGTCCCCGCCTTGATCATGTCCAATCTGAAATACCTGACCGGATACCCGGAATCCCTGCTCGCCCAGGCCCAAAAGCTGCTCGACCAAGGCAAGCTGGGCGCGGCGCTGCAGGCGCGCTACCCTGCCGGTCCCCACGACGTGCGCACCGACCGGGCGCTCTACCAATACGTAACGGACCTGAAGAACAGCTACATGCGCAACGGCGACCAGATCAACAAGGTCGCCTTCGACAGCAAGATCCATGTGATCCAGCACGCGCTGGGACAACACACGTATATCTCGCGCGTGCAGGGCGGCAAGCTGAAGGCCAAGCACGAAATCCGGGTGGCCACATTGTTCAAGACCGTGCCGGCGGAATTCCTGAAGATGATCACGGTGCATGAACTGGCCCACCTGAAGGAAAAGGACCATAACAAGGCCTTCTACAACCTGTGCCTGCGCATGGAACCGCAGTACCACCAGTATGAGTTCGACTTGCGGCTGTATCTGACTCACCTGGAGGCGACACGCGAAACCTTGTGGAAGGCCGCGGCCTGATATCGCAGTGCAGGCGCCCAGTACCCCGCAATAAAAAATGCCGTCCCGAAGGACGGCATTTTCTTGCTATCAGACAAACGCGTCAGGCGTCGCTGGCGGCGTAGCCCATGTTGAACTGCAGGCCGCTGGCCCCGCCTTCCTCGCCCGGTTCGCCACGGGACTGGCCCAGGCGAGCCAAGTATTCAGGGGTGATGTCGCCCGTGACGTACTGGCCGTCAAAGCACGAAGCCTCGAAGCGCGACAGCTTGGGGTTGATGTCCCGCACCGCCTGCTGCATGTCGTGCAGGTCCTGGTAGACCAGCGAGTCGGCGCCGATGGCGCGGGCAATTTCCTCGTCGCTGCGGCCGGTGGCGATGAGTTCGCTCTGCGTAGGCATGTCGATGCCGTAGACGTTCGGGAAACGCACCGGGGGAGCAGCCGAGGCGAAGTAGACCTTGTTGGCGCCTGCGGCGCGAGCCATGTCCACGATCTCGCGGCTGGTCGTGCCGCGCACGATGGAGTCGTCCACCAGCAGCACGTTCTTGCCCTTGAATTCCATGCCGATGGCATTGAGCTTCTGGCGCACGGACTTACGGCGCACGGCCTGGCCCGGCATGATGAAGGTGCGGCCCACGTAGCGGTTCTTGATCAGGCCTTCGCGGTAGTCCAGGTTCAGGCGGGCGGCCAACTGCATGGCTGCGGGACGCGAGGAGTCCGGAATCGGCATGACCACGTCGATATCGCCCAGGCGCATGTTGCGCGCGACCTTGTCGGCCAGGTACTCGCCCATGCGCAGACGGGCGTCATACACCGACACGCCGTCGATCAGGGAGTCCGGACGCGCGAAGTACACGTACTCGAAAATGCAGGGCACCAGTTGCGGATTGTCGGCGCACTGGCGGCTGACGAAGCGGCCGTCCAGGTCGATGAACACGGCTTCGCCGGGCTCGACGTCGCGCACGAAGGCAAAGCCGCTGCCTTCCAGCGCCACCGATTCCGACGCGACCATCCACTCCACGCCCTCTTCGGTTTCCTGGCGACCGATGCACAGCGGACGGATGCCGTTGGGATCACGGAAGGCCAGCAGGCCGTAACCAGAAATCTGCGCCACCACGGCATAGGCGCCGCGCACGCGCTTGTGCAGGGCCGATACGGCGCGGAAGATGGCGTCGTCGTCCAGCGACACGCCGCTGGCCGCCGATTGCAGCTCGTGCGCCAGCACGTTCAGCAGGACTTCGGAATCGGAGTTGGTGTTGATGTGGCGGCGGTCGACGCGGTAGAGCGATTCGCGCAGTTCGCGCCAGTTGGTCAGGTTGCCATTGTGGGACAACATGATGCCGAACGGCGCGTTGACGTAGAACGGCTGGGCCTCTTCCTCGCTGGCGCTGGAGCCCGCGGTGGGATAGCGGACCTGGCCGACGCCCGACGTACCCGGCAGCGCGCGCATGTTGCGCGTGCGGAAGACGTCGCGCACCAGGCCGTGAGCCTTGTACATATTGAATTGGTTACCTTGCGATGTCGCGATGCCCGCGGCGTCCTGCCCGCGATGCTGCAACAGCAGCAAGCTGTCATAGAGCAGCTGGTTGACCGGCCCGCGCCCGATGACCCCTACGATTCCACACATGGTGAGATTTCCTGGTTGATTTAAAGCTAATCAATACGGCAGCCACGTCGCCAGGGACGGCGGCAGCCACGTCTTGATATGTTTGATGGCCTCGATGGCCGAATGCGAAAACATGGCGTCCTTCCACCACGGCTCCTGCGGCAGCGGCGTGTAGCCTGCGGCGGCGACCAGCGCCAGCACGATCAACAGGCCACGGGCCAGCCCGAACATCCCGCCCAGGCCGTGGTCGGCGGGACTCAGTCCGGTGCTGCGGATCAGGGCGGCAAGCGTCATGTTGACCAAGCCCACGCCGAGCAGCACGATGATGAACACCGCGGCGTACGAGACTCCCATGCGCAGCAGCGTCGTTTCAATATAGGGCTCCAGCCAGGCATAGACCGTGGGCCCCCACCATATCGCCGCCACGAAGGCCAGCAGATAGGCGACCAGCGACAGCACCTCTTTGAGCAGGCCGCGCACCAGGCCCAGCACACCCGAAACCACCAGGATGGCCAGCACGACGAAGTCGAAGCCGGTCACTATTGGGCGGCGATGAAACCATTGTCATAGCCCAGGGTGCGCAACCGCGCCTGGGCCGCCTGCGCCGCCTCGCGCGAGGGGAACGGCCCCACCCGCAGACGGTACTGCTGTTTGCCATTGATGGTGGCTTGTTCCACGAATGCGTTGGTGACGCCGGCCTGGTGCAGCTTGCCGCGCCGCGACTGGGCGTCCTCGGCGGTCGTATAGGCGGCGATCTGCAACACGAAATTGCCCTTGGCGGCGGGCTTGGGCGCGGGCGCCGAAGCCGCTGGCGCCGAACGCCCTTCCAGCAAGGCCAGCGCGCGCGCGCCGTCATCCGATCGGTTATCGGGCTTGGCCGGCGTCGCGGGCTTGGGGTCCGGCTTGGGCGGCGTAGCCGGCTTGGGCTCGGGCTTGGGCGGCGTGACGGCCGCCGTCGCGGGCGGCGTCGCAGGTTGCGCGGCCGGAGGCGTCGTCGTCGCCGGCGGCTGCACGGACGTCACGGGAGGCGGCGTCGGGATGGCCGAAGGATCCGTCGGCGCAGCACTGCCCGGCGCGGGCGTCTGCGGCGCGGCGACTTGCGGTTCGGTCACTTGCGGCTGGAACGGCGTATTGCGTTCCGGCACCCTGATGGGAATGTTGTCGTCCACAGGCGTGGGCTGCGAATCGAGCACCATGGGAAGGATGATGACGGCTGCCAGCACCAGCGCGACAGCGCCTGCCAGCCTGCGCCGCGCGCGACCGCGCAGCTCCGCAGCCTGCACCTCGCTGGGCACAGCCGCCCGCTTGGAGGACTGCGCCTGGTCGGCAGGATCTTTGCGTTTGAAAAAACCCATGGAGGAGAATTCCTTGCGGCGATATGGCGGCGGGCCGCCGGACGCGACTGACCCGCTGCTGCCTATGCCTTGCGACCCAGAGCCTGCAAAACCGAGGCTACGGTGAGAAACGAGCCGAACACCACGATTCTATCATTCTCCCCTGCCCGTTCGCGCGCTGCTGCAAAGGCCTGGGCGGGATCCGGGTAAGCGGAGATACCTGGTTTTTCGCCATCCGCCGGCGCAGGCGGCAGCGCGGCGGCGACCTGCTCCGCCAGCGCGTCTCCAGAGGTGCCGCGCGGCCCCGGCAAGCCGGCGCAGTACCAGTTGTCTATGCGCGTGCCGAGCTTGGCGATGACGCCGGCCAGATCCTTGTCGTTGAGCATGCCGAACACCGCGTGGGTGTAGGGATGAAAGCCCATGTTGTCCAGGTTCTGCGCCAGCACCGCCGCGGCATGCGGATTGTGCGCCACGTCCAGGATGACCGCGGGCTGGCCCGGCAGGATCTGGAAACGGCCCGGCAGGGACGCCTGCAGCAAGCCCAGGCGCACGGCCTGTTGCGGCACCGGCAGGCGGTCGCGCACCGATTCCAGCGCGGCCAGCGCGGCCGACGCGTTCAGCAGCTGGTTGGCGCCGCGCAGCGCCGGATAGGCCAGCGAGTTGCGCCGCTGTTCGCGGCCGCCATAGGCCCATTGCTGGCGGTCGCCGGAATAGTTGAAGTCGCGTCCGAACAGCCACAGGTCCGCGCCGATTTCCTGGACGTGGTCCAGCAGCGATTGCGGCGGCATGGGATCGCTGCAGATCGCCGGCCGGCCGCTGCGGTAGATGTGGGCTTTCTCGAAGCCGATCTTCTCGCGCGTATCGCCCAGCCAGTCGGTGTGGTCCAGGTCCACGCTGGTGACGACGGAGCAATCCGCATCGACGATATTGACGGCGTCCAGCCGTCCGCCCAGGCCGACTTCCAGCACCACGGCGTCCAGTTTCGACTGCGAGAACAGTCGCAGGATTGCCAGCGTGGTGAACTCGAAGTACGTCAGCGACACGTCGCCGCGCGCGGCTTCGACCGCCTGGAACTGGGCAATCAAGGCCTCGTCCGTGGCGATCTGGCCATTGATGCGGGCGCGTTCGTTGAAATTGATCAGGTGCGGGGACGTGTACAGCCCGACCTTGTAGCCGGCCGCAAGCAGGATTGCCTCCAGCATGGCACAGGTGGAACCCTTGCCGTTGGTGCCGCCGACGACGAACTTCACGCCGGACAGCTCCAGCCCCAGGCGCCCCGCCACCTCGCGCACCCGGTCCAGACCCATGTCGATGGCGGTGGCGTGGATCGATTCCAGGTACTGCAGCCAATCGGACAGGGTGGCGGAAACGTCGGGCGTGCGGGCAGAAGACATGACAAAGCCGGTAGTGAGATCAGCCTTCGATTTTAGCAGTCCGCGCCCGGTGTTTTCCCTAATCCCCCAGGGAGCGGCAAGGTATCCGCAGCGAAAAACTGCTTGCCACTATTTTTCTCATACATAAAAATAATTTCACGTATGAAAATTTAAACGGATCAACCATGACGCAAAGCAAGACTCCCGCCTGGCTGGTGCGCGAGGCCGACGTGCCCGGCTACCACCCCGCCAATCACACCGGCACCCTGAACCGGCGCCTGATCGGCCCGGACACCGTCGGCTCCCGGGGCGTGGAAGTGCTGCTGGGCGTGATCGACAAGGGCAAGGGCGCCCTGCCGCACGCCCACCCCGGCATCGAGCAGGTCTGCTATCTGCTGTCCGGAACGGCGCGCGCGCAGGTGCAGGACGAATGGGCCGACATGGGACCCGGCGACTGCTGCTATTTCCCCCCGGACATTCCGCACGTCTTCACCGTCACCAGCGACGAGCCCGCCCGCCTGCTGGTGATCTATACGCCCCCTTATGAAGAATCCCCAGACCGCGTGATACGCGGCTTTCCGGCGCCATCCCCAGCCGCTTGACGCGGCGCAGCCCCGGGCAGCGGACGCAGAAGCCGCGCCTGGACCCGAAGCACACAGGAGACAAACCATGAGACCCCTAAGCCTGCTGGGCGCCGCCCTCATCGGCGGCGCAGCGCTGTTCGCCGGCCCCGCCGCCCACGCCGCCGACTATCCCGCGAAACCCATCACCCTGATCGTCCCCTTTCCCGCCGGATCCGGCACCGACGCCGTGGGCCGCATCTTCGGCGCCGAGCTGGGCAACATCCTCGGCCAACAGGTCGTGGTGGAGAACAAGCCCGGAGCCAACGCCACCATCGCCGCCAACTACGTGGCGCGCGCCAAGCCCGACGGCTACACGCTCTTCGTCACCACCAACACCTCGCATTCGGCCGCACCCTGGCTGATGAAGAACGTGCCCTACGATCCGGTCAAGGACTTCACCCCCATCGCCCGCGGCGGCAACCTGCCCTTCATCCTGGTCGTGAACCCGAAACGCCCGTGGAAGACCGTGGGCGAACTGGTGGCCGACGCGCGCCAGCGTCCCGGCCGCATCACCTACGCCAGCGGCAACAGCACGGGCATCGTCGCCGGCGCCACGCTGGCCAACCGCGCCAAGATCGACATCCTGCACGTACCTTATAAAGGCACGCCGCAAGGGCTGACCGATGTGGTCGGCGGGCAGGTCGATTTCATGTTCACCGACCTGGCTTCCGGCCTGCCCTTCGTGCAATCGGGCCAGTTGCGCGCGCTGGCCGTGTCGACCGCCGAACGCAGCGCCATCGTCCCGGACCTGCCGTCCATGGCCGAATCCGGCGTGCAGGACTTCGACCTGAACTCCTGGAACGGCTACTTCGGCCCGGCGGGCATGCCCCCAGAGATCGTGGCCAAGCTGAATGCCGCGATCAATCAGGTCGTCGCCAAGCCTGACGTGCAAAAGCGCTTGGCCGGCCTGGGTTTCGACGCCTTTTCCAGCACGCCCGAGGCCTTTTCCCAGTTCGTCGGCTCGCAGCTGGACCTGTGGGGAAAACTGATCCGCGACGCGGGAATCGAGCAGCAATGAGCGACCGGCCGCAATCCGAAACTCCCGGCGGCCCGCTGGCGGGCGTGCGCATCCTGGACCTGAGCACCGTCGTGATGGGGCCCTATGCCACCCAGGTCCTGGCCGACCTGGGGGCGGACGTCATCAAGGTCGAGCCGCCGGCAGGCGACAACATGCGGGCCGTCGGCCCCATGCGCAACCCCGGCATGGGCCATATCTATCTGCACCTGAACCGCAACAAGCGATCGGTGGTGCTGGACCTGAAGACGCCGGAGGGGCTTGAGGCCTGTTTGAAACTGGCCGAAAGCTGCGACGCCCTGCTCTACAACATCCGCCCGCAGGCGATGGCCCGACTGGGCTTGTCCTACGAAACGGTCGCGGCGCGCAATCCGCGCATCGTCTACCTGGGCGCCTACGGCTATGGCGAGGCCGGCCCGTACGCCGGCCGTCCCGCCTATGACGACCTGATCCAGGGCCAGACCGGCATCGCCGCCCTCTCCGCCCAGCAGAGTGGAGATGTGCCGCGCTACGCGCCGCTGACCCTGGCCGACCGCGCGGTCGGACTGCACGTCGGCATCGCGCTCGTCTCCGCGGTGCTGCACGCCCGCAGCACGGGACAAGGCCAGCAGGTGGAAATCCCCATGTTCGAGGGCATGGCCCACCTCGTGCTGGGGGACCATCTCGGCGGCGCCACCTTCGATCCTCCGCTCGGCCCCACGGGTTACGCGCGCCTGTTGGCGCCGCATCGCCGCCCTTACGCCACGGCCGACGGCTATATCAGCCTGCTGATCTATAACGACAAGCACTGGCGCAACTTCTTCGACCTGATCGGCCGCCCGGAATTGTCGCGGGATCCGCGTTTCTGCACCCACGGCGCGCGCGCCGCCCATATCGGCGAGGTCTACGCCTTTGTCGCCGACGTCATCGCCACCCGGAGCAGCCAGGACTGGCTGGAAGGCTTGGCGCGGGCAGACATTCCCGCCTCGCCGCTCTATTCCGTGGACGATCTGCTGCAGGACGAGCACCTGGCCGCGACCGGCTTCATCCGGCCCATGGACCACCCCAGCGAAGGCCGGATCCGCACGACCGCGCCGTTGGGCAGATACGAAAACACCCCCACCTCGATACGCCGCCCCGCCCCCAGGCTGGGCCAGCATAGCCGCGAGGTGCTGGCCGAAGCCGGCTATGACCCTGCCCGGATCGACGCCATGACGGCCCGCGGCATCACCCTGGATGGAAACGACTGATGGACTTTGAATTCACCCCCGACCAGTTGGCCCTGCGGGACGCCGTGTCCCGCATCTGCGAACGCTATCCGGACGAATATTGGCTGGAACGCGACCGCGAAGGCGGCTTTCCGGAACCCCTGCATGCCGATCTGGCGCGCGACGGCTGGCTGGGCATCGCCATGCCGCAGGAATATGGCGGCGCGGGTCTGGGCATGACCGAAGCGGCGCTGATGATGCAGACCATCGCGGCTTCCGGCGCGGGCTTCACCGGCGCCTCGGCGGTCCACATGAATATCTTCGGTCTGAACCCGGTAGTGGTATTCGGCAGCGACGAGCAGCGCCAGCGCTGGCTTGCCCCCCTGATCGCGGGCCGCGAAAAGGCCTGCTTCGCCGTCACCGAACCCGATGCCGGACTGGACACCACCAAGCTCAGCACCCGCGCGGTGCGCCAGGGCGACGAGTACGTGGTGCATGGCCGCAAGATCTGGATCTCGACCGCCCAGGTCGCCCACAAGATGCTGCTGCTGGCCCGCACCACCCCGCTGTCAGACGTCGAAAAGCCCACGCAGGGCCTGTCGCTCTTCTATACAGACCTGGACCGCAGCAAGATAGAAGTGCGCGAAATCGAGAAAATGGGCCGCAAGGCGGTGGACTCGAACATGCTGTTCATCGACGGCCTGCGCATCCCCGTGGCCGACCGCATCGGCGAGGAAGGCCGGGGGTTCGAGTACATCCTGCACGGCCTGAACCCCGAGCGCATCCTGATCGCGGCCGAGGCGGTGGGCATCGGCCGAGCCGCCCTGGACCGGGCGGTGAAATACGCCGGAGAACGCACCGTATTCGGACGTCCCATCGGCCAGAACCAAGGCATCCAGCACCCCCTGGCCCAGGCCTGGATGCAGCTCGAAGCCGCCGACCTTATGGTATTCAAGGCCGCCAGCCTGTATGACGCGGGCAAGCCCTGCGGCCCCTACGCCAACTCGGCCAAATACTTGGCGGCCGAGGCCGGCTATAACGCCTGCCAGACCGCGGTCATGACCCTGGGCGGCATGGGGTACGCCAAGGAATACCATGTGGAGCGCCTGCTGCGCGAAAGCTTCATTCCGCGCATCGCGCCGGTCAGTCCGCAGCTGATCATGTGCTTCATCGCGGAGAAAGTGCTGGGACTGCCCAAGTCCTACTGAGCGACGGCGTTCGATAGGCGCCCAGGCCTGCCCGTCAGGCCTGCTGCTCCAGCGCGGTGCAGGCCGAGCGCAGGATGCGCGCGTAGGCCTCCTGCTGTGGCTCGATCCGGTAGATCGGCCCGCCCACCGAAATCGCGTAGTGTTCGCCGGACAGCGTAACGGGCCAGGCGATGGCGCCCACGTCCGCAATGGACTCGCCGCTGTTCATGAACCAGCCGCGCTGGCGCGACAGCTCCAGGTCCGCCAGCAGCGCCTCGCGCGTGACCAGGGTGCGCTCGTTGTGGCGGGTCATGGTCATATCCGCGAGCATGGCGTCGCGGGCCGGTGTGTCCAACAGGGACAGCAGCGCCTTTCCGAGCGAATTTGCGTGAACGTCCTTGAACTCACCCGCAACCGGCGCGTATCTGATCGTATGTGGGGAATCCAGCACATCCAGGTAGACCACCCGGCCGTCCTGGCTCAGCTTGGCGAAAACAATCGTTTCGCGGGTGGCGTCCCTTAATTCGGTAAGGCTGGGATAGACCCGATCCAGCACCGGATCGGCGCGGGCGATGCGCTGCGCCATGGCCAATAGCCTGCCGGTCGGGTAGTAGCCCTGGCGACGGCCGGTTTCATACAGGTAACCCAGGCCGGTCAGGGTGCGGATCAGGGCCAGGCAGCTGGACACCGGCACATCCAGCAGCCGGGCCAGTTCCGATAGCGGCAGCGCGCGCTTTTCGCGGGCATAGGTTTCGATGATTTCGATAACTCGCAGCGCCGTCTTGACACTCATTACCTGGTCCGAACTGTTTAGCACGTGAAACATCTGGCTCGCCGGCGGCTAAAGTTCCCTGCGGGCCTGCCGTAATGGTAGCTGAGAATTCCCTGAAAACAGCGCGTTCCTCCGAGACGCCCACATCGCCGTTGGAGTGATCATGGCCGTAACCCCCCTAGCCCCCGCATCGTTTGCACCAGCGCCGGTCGCGGCCGCGCCGGTTGCGCCGGACCCCTCCGTGAGTGTGGCGCCCGCAGCTGCCGCAACGAACAGCGGAGCTTCAGACAGCGCGACATCGGATCAATCCGATTCGCAAAAGCTTCCCCTGGACAAGGCTCTGGACGAAATCAACGACCAGATGAAGGCTTGGTCGACGCAGCTCCAGTTCGAGATCGACCCCAACGTGCACCAGGTAGTGGTATCGGTGATAGACGCGGAATCGGGCGACGTCATACGTACGATCCCCAGCGAAACCCTGCTGAAAATCGCCAAAATGATCGTGAACATGCAAGGAAACGGCATCAAAACCACAGCCTGATTCGACCCCGATTTCAAGCGCCGGCCACCGCCATCAAGCGGGCCAGCCATGGAAGCGTCGAATTAGGCCCGCCTAATGCCCTTACCCGGCCAATCGCCGCCACCGTATTTTTGACAGAATCGCATCGCTAGGAAGGAATTTCACATGGCCTCTATCACCAACCTCGGCTCGACCACCGGCTTGCCCCTCGAAAAGATCCTGACCGATCTCCAGGCGGCCGAGGACAAGAAGCTCAGCCTGTACACGAATCGCCAAGCCAGTTACGAGGCCCGTGTAAGCGCCTTTGGCCAGATTCAAAGCGCGGTTGAAGCCCTGCAGAAAGCAGCAGCGGCATTGGGTAAGTCGTCCACGCTGGACGCCGTAAAACCCAATGTGATCGGCGACGGCCTGACGGCGACCATCGGCGAAAATGGTGCCACGATGGGTGAGTACACCATCAAGGTAAAGACTTTGGCGGCAGCTCAAACCCTGCAATCTGGCAAGGTCGCCGACCGCACCGCCTCCAACGGCGCCACTGGCTCATTCGAAATTCAGCTGACCAATGGCGATAAGCACACCGTCAATCTGACGGACGACACCTCCCTGAACGGTATCGCCAAAGCTATCAACAGTGATGACAAAGCCGGCGTTCGGGCGACCATCATCACCAACGAGAGCGGCAGCTATCTGATGCTCAGCGCCAAAGACACGGGCGTGCAAGCATCGGTAAGCTCCATCACGGTGACGGGCGACCAGAAACTGCAGGACATCCTGAGCTACAACTCAGGCACCGGCGCTCAGCTGACACAGCAAACCCAGGCAGCTGATGCTGAAGTCGAAATCAACGGCATCGTGGTCAAGAGCGGCAGCAATAATATTTCCGACGCAATCGACGGCGTCACGCTAAACCTCACGGCCACGACGCCGGCAGACAAGACGGTGACCCTGAAGCTGCAAAGCGACACCAGTCTCGCCAGCAAGGCAGTCCAGGATTTCGTCAGCGCGTACAACTCGCTGCAAAGCACGATCTCCAAACTGACTGCGTTTGACGTTACCGCACAAACGAATCAGGCGCTGACGGGCGACAGCACGACACGCAGCATACAGTCGTCAATGTCGAGCGCCCTACAGGTCATAACAGGTGAAGGCTCGCTGCGTTCGATTGCCGACCTTGGCATCTCCATGGATCCCAAAACCGGCGTCCTGAAGCTCGATCAAACCGCACTCGATAAGGCTTTGACGACCAACCCGGCCGACGTCAAGCGCATCATGACTTCGTCCGATGGACTCGCCGCGAAGTTTGACGCCGCCGCCAAGGGCATCCTCGGCAGCAATGGCTCCATCAAGATCAGCCAGGATGGCCTGAACGAATCGATCAAGGACGTGAAGGAGCAACTGGTCCGCGCAAAGGCGTCGAGCGTAGCATCCATGGCAGCCATGCGTGCCCAGTTCGTCGCGCTCGACAAGTTCGTTTCGCAGCAGACTGTTACCGCCAACTACCTGACCCAGCAATTCGCGGCCATGAGCAAGTCCAAGTAATTTATAGAAGATGTATTGATGACTTACGCCGCCCGACGCCCAACCGGATCCCATTCCGTACGCTCCTACACCGATATCGGTCTGGAGACCCAAATCCTGGGAGCCAGCCCTGAGCGACTGATTTCGCTGCTGTACATGGGAGCCCGGGCAGCGATCGGGCAGGCACGCCTGCACTTGCAGGAGGGCAGAACCATGGACCGAGGAGCTGCCATCTCGAAAGCCATCAGAATCGTCGACGAAGGCCTGAAAACCGGACTGAATATGGAGGCGGGCGGCGAAATCGCCGCAAATCTCGCTCTTCTATACGACTACATCGTCCGCACGCTGTTGATGGCTAACCTTAAAGCAGACGCGGAAGCGCTCGAAACGGCAGACCGCCTCTTGGCCGATCTGGCCGAGGCCTGGCAAACATCCATTGATCGCCCTGCCGGGGGCGTGCAGCCTTGACGGCATCGCATAAGCCCCAGCCAGCCATCGAACGCCCGAGATTTCCATGACGTCCACGACCCAGTACACCTCCCCCATCCTGGAACACTACCAGGAGATCGCTCTCATCACGGGAGAAATGCTAGTGGCGGCGCAAGCCGGCGACTGGGACGGCGCCATGGTCCATGGACAGCAATATTGCGAACTGGTGGAACGACTGCGCCAGACCGAACATTCGGCGCCACTGGACGAAGCCGGCCGCGCCATGAAATACGACCTGCTCGTGCGCATCCTGGAAAACGACGCGCTCACCCGGGATCTGGCGCTGCCGCAGCTGGCCCGTCTGGGCGACCTTCTGGGACGCATGAAGCGCCAGCAGACCCTGCTGTCCGCCTACGGTTACCAGCAGGCGCCTGAAGAATGAGCGTAGGTCCCGCCGCACTCGGCAACGTCCTGGTGCAGCGGCTGGACGCCGTGCTGGGCACGACGATGTCCGCCGCCAGCGCCAACCAGGTATCCGGCGCCCGCCCCGACGCAGTCAGCCAGCCCGGCAGCCTGGAAAAGCCCGGCGCCTCGGATGGATCAACACGCGACCCGCGGCAAGGCATACAGCCCGGCGGCGCCCGCGGCGACCGTCCGAATACTGTCGTCGACCCCAAAACCGCTGCAGCGCTGGCGCTGGCCGCCCGCGGCCTGGTGACCAGCAGCGACACCACCGCCTCGGCCCCGACAACACTGGGCACGACGGCGCGTACGATTCTTGCCTTGCTCGCCCAATTCCCAGAGGCCGCACCTGCGGTCCAGGGCCGTGCCCCCTTATGGACCGCGCATGCGCAGCCGGGCCAATCCGGCGGTGGCGCTAGCGCCGGCCCCTTGCCGGCAGCGCAAGCAGGCCAACAAACGGCACAGGCCACTGCGCAAGCATCCCAGCCATTGCCTGGCCAAACGCCGGCGCCGGCCCTTCCCCAGCAAGCCGGCGCGCTCGCGGCTTCGGCCGCGGCGGCGCTTGACGGCGACACTCCGGCAACCGGTGCAACACAGGACCGGCCGGCCGGACCGAGCGTCAATCCCAGCGCCGCCAAAGGACCCGACGCTGCCGCGCATGCCGCCCTGGCGGCTGGCGGACCTTCGGCGCGCGCGCTGGGACAGGCTCTGCGTCAGGCGCTTCAAGGCAGCGGCCTGTTTTACGAGTCCCATCTGACGGACATGGTCTTCGGCCGCGCCAACCCCGAGCAATTGCGCAACGAGCCGCAGGCGGTGCTCGGCAAGAATCCGCCCGCGCAGGATGCCGCGCCTTCGCGGCCGCGGGCGGACGCAGCCCCCAACGGCCGCACTGGCGTCGACGCCACACACGGCGGCGCAGGCTCCGCCAGCTCGTCCGCCTCCGGCACGCCTGCTCCCGGCACGCCCATCACCGGCATACACCAGGACCTGACCGTACTCGTTCGCCAACAACTGGACGTGCTGGCCAATCAGACGCTGACCTGGCAAGGTGAAGCCTGGCCCGGCACACCTATGGAATGGGAGGTCGAGCGCGACCCATACGGCGGCGACCCGGACTCCGCAGTTTCCACCTGGGCCACGCGCCTGAAGCTGGACCTGCCCCGCCTGGGCCTGGTCGATGCCCGACTGAATCTGGCCGGCGATCAGATCGTCCTGCAACTCATTGCGCCGCACAGCGCGGCCGAGATCAATGACTCCTCGGACACGCTGCGTTCGCGCCTGCTGGCCGCGGGCCTGACCTTGAGCAATCTGACGGTGAGCGTGGTCGAACCGCGCGCCGACATTCCCGCCGATATCTGATGAGCCGCCTGCCCCCCCATCCGGAATCGGATCCGAACGCCGGCCGCAACGCGGCGGTAGCCATTTCGTACGAAGAAAAGGACGGCGCTCCGCGCGTCGTCGCCAAGGGCTACGGCCAGTTGGCGGACACCATCGTCCGGGCCGCGCAGGAAAACGGCCTCTACGTCCACGAGTCGCGTGAACTGGTCGGCCTGCTGATGCAGGTGGACCTGGACGCACATATTCCTCCCCAACTCTATGTAGCGGTGGCAGAATTGCTGGCCTGGCTCTATCGCCTGGAATCGCGCGAGTTCCCCGAACCCGCTACGCCCGCCTGACCCTATTACCTGAGGAAGACCAAAGTGTTGGATGCCAGCGATCCGGAGTTCCTGCTGACCCGGCCTGACGAGATGCGTTCGGCCCTGTTCGAGCTGACGCACCCTGACAGCCACATCCTGGTGCGCGACGCCGCGGACCGGGAGATGGCCGTGCTGATCCTCGGCGTGGACAAGCAGGCGGGCGAGTTCTTCTGGAGGCCGCGCGATTACGCCGGGGCAGACTTCGAGCAGTCCGACTCCATGGGCTTGCTGAGCGGCACCACCTTCCACTTCCATGCCACCGCCTACGGCGGCGTGCAGATCCGCTTTCGTGTGCAGCGCCCCCAGATCATTCATTTCGACGACGGCAGCGCCGCGCTGGTATCGCCGTTTCCAGAACGCCTGGCCCGTATCCAGCGCCGCAAGATGTTCCGCGCGTCCCTGATCGCGGCCGCCAATGTATGCCGCGCCAGTTGGCAAGCCACCCTCAACGACAAGCCCTATTCGTTCACGATACGCGACATCTCGGTGGACGGCGTAGGCCTGCGTGCCGGGCTGGCGGTTCCCGCCCTGCCGGAGCGCGGTACCGTGATGGAAAACGTGCAACTGGATTTTGGCGACCATGGCAAGCTCAACGCCAGCCTGGAAGTGCGCAATGTATATCCCGTCTCGGGGCAGCCCATGGTTTCGTCCGCCAATCCGGACGAACCGCCGGCCAAGCACGTTTCGCTGACTGGCGAGCCGCCGGTCAGCCATCTGGGGGCCATCTTCCTGAATCTCGATGCGCGCCAGGAAAACTGGCTGCAGCAGGTGGTCTGGCGCCTGGAAAGAGGCGCCCAGCGCAATTGATGGATAGACGCGGGGCCACGCGTTGCAAGCGCCTCGCCTGATGCCTGCTGCGCTTGCGGTGTATATGCAAGCGCAGTTCCCGCGATGGGACTCAGACCGCCATCGAAGAAATTTCCTTGTAAGCCGCAACCAGCTTGTTGCGCACCTGCACCGCCGTCTGGAAGCCAATACTGGCCTTCTGCATGTCGATCATGACGTCGTTGAGGGAAATATCGGGAGCCCCCAACTCGAACGCCTTGGCCTGGGCCGTGGCGGCGTTCTGGGCGGAAGTGACGCGACGGATGGAACGTTGCAGTTCCGCGGCGAAGCCATCCGGCTGACCGACCATTTCACCCGCGCTGAGGTTACCGGTCTCCGCCTTGCTCACTACCGCGCGCATCTGCTGGAGCATGCTTTCGATGCCGGACAAGCCTGATACAGCCATTACCTGATTTCCTTGCTGTTTGGGATTACACCAATAGTGCGCCCAGCGTAACGCCAACCCCGCCGGTTCATAGCTGACAAGAACCGCCAAAAAACCCGACATTTCCACGAATGCAGCCGCTTGCAGCCAGGGCGACGGCGGCTCGGTTCGCCTTGTCGGGGACATAGGAGATAAGTAACGCCAAAAACCGGCTGTTTTCAACGATTGGGATGGACGTCTCAGGGGCAATAATCCACGCTCTCCCCAGACCAGAAGCACGTTGCATGTGTAATCTGCCCTACCCAGACATGAAGTCCCAATTCCAGCTCCGCGTGGCCAGCGGGGGCCGCCAATGAACCAGCAGGCCACCCTGAGTTCGTCGCTGTTGACGAAGTTCCCCGTGCTGGAGAAGGTGCGCGCACTGCCCAAGCCTGTCCTGCTGGGCGCGGCGGCGGCTCTCGTCGCGGTCATCGTCGCCGTGGCGATGTGGAGCAGCGAACCCAAATACAAGGTGCTCTTCTCAAACCTGGACGACCGCGACGGCGGCGCCATCGTGGCAGCGCTCGGGACCATGAACGTGCCCTACCGCTATAACGAAACCGGCACCGCCGTGCTGGTTCCGGCCGACCGCGTGTACGACGCGCGTCTGCAATTGGCGTCCCAGGGATTGCCGCGCGGCGGCTCCGTCGGTTTCGAACTGATGGACAACGCCCGCTTCGGCGCCAGCCAGTTCACGGAACAGATCAACTACCAGCGCGGCCTGGAAGGCGAGCTGGCGCGTTCGATCGAAGCCATGCACACCGTGCAGCACGCCCGCGTCCACCTGGCCATGCCGCGCCAGTCTCTCTTCGTGCGCGAACGCCAGGCGCCCACCGCCTCGGTGCTGCTGAACATGCATCCGGGACGCAGCCTGAGCGACGCCCAGGTCTCCGCGATTTCCTGGCTGGTGGCCTCGAGCGTCCCCGAACTCACCGCCGAGAACGTATCCATCGTGGACCAGAACGGCCGCCTGCTGTCGGCGCCGATGGGCGAAGGCCGCGGCATGGACGCCGACCAGATGCGCTTCGTGCGCGAAATGGAACAGCGCACGGTCGAACGCATCCTCACCATCCTCAATCCGCTGGTTGGTCCCGGCAACGTGCACGCACAGGCCAGCGCCGACGTCGACTTCGCCCGCCGCGAAGAAACGTCCGAGGTCTACCGCCCGAACCAGGAGCCCGGCCAGGCCGCCGTGCGCAGCCAGCAAACCAGCGACTCGACCCAGCGCGGCATCAACCCCGCGCAAGGCGTGCCCGGCGCGCTGTCGAACCAGGCGCCGGCCAACCCCCAGGCCCCCATCGCCAACCCGCCGCAACCCCAGCCGCCCCGCCCCGGCCAGCCGCAGCAACCGGCCAACGCCCAGCAGCAGACCAGCACGCAAGCGGTCACCGGCAACCTCAACGAACGCCGCGACGCCACCACCAACTACGAAGTGGATCGCACGATCAGCCACATCAAGCAGCCGGTAGGCAACCTCAAGCGCCTGTCGGTGGCCGTGGTGGTCAACTACATGCGCGACAAAGACGGCGAACTGCAGCCCCTGCCGGCCGAAGAGCTGAACAAGCTGACCAACCTCGTGCGCGAAGCCATGGGCTACTCCGAGACCCGTGGCGACTCGCTCAACCTGGTCAACAGTCAGTTCAACGATGGCCCGCCGCCGGTGCCGATGTGGCGCGATCCGGAAATGATCTCGCTGTTCAAGACGATCCTGGCCTGGCTGGTCGGTGGCGTGCTGGCACTGTGGCTGTATCGCCTGCTGCGCCGCACGGTGGGCGACTACCTCTACCCGCCGGTCGATCCGGAACAGGCTGAAGCCGAACGCATCGAAGCTGCACGCGAGGCCCAGGACGCGGCCCGCGCCAAGGAAGTGGACCGCTACCAGGACAACCTGGAACGCGCCCGCACGATGGCCAACAAGGATCCGCGCGCCGTCGCGATGGTTCTGCGCACCTGGATGAATAAAGATGAAAAATGATTCCACCCCGCTGGACGGCATGACGCGCAGCGCCGTGCTGATGATGTCGCTGGGCGAAGATGCGGCGGCCGAGGTCTTCAAATACCTCGGCGCCCGTGAAGTCCAGCAGGTCGGCGCCGCCATGGCCAGCCTGAAACAGGTCACGCGCAGCGACGTTGCGGTGGTACTGGAAGAGTTCCGCCAGGAAGCCGACCAATTCATGGCCGTCACGCTGGGCTCGGACGACTACATCCGCACCGTGTTGACCAAGGCACTGGGCAGCGACCGCGCAGCCGGCCTGATCGAAGACATCCTGGAAGCCGGCGAAGGCGGCAGCGGCATCGATGCGCTGAACTGGCTGGATCCGAACACCGTGGCCGAACTGATCGGCGACGAACACCCGCAGATCATCGCGACCATCCTGGTGCACCTGGAGCGCGACCGCGCCGCCGGCGTACTGGCGCTCCTGACGGACCGCCTGCGCAACGACGTGATGCTGCGTATCGCCACGTTCGGCGGCGTGCAGCCCGCAGCGCTGTCCGAGCTCACGGAAGTCCTGAATTCGGTCCTGGCCGGCCAGGGCGCAAAGCGCAGCAAGATGGGCGGCGTGCGCACCGCGGCCGAGATCCTGAACATGATGAACTCGACCCAGGAAGAAACCGTGGTCGCCAGCCTGCGCGAGCGCGACAACGATCTGGCACAGAAGATCATCGACGAGATGTTTGTCTTCGACAACCTGCTCGACGTCGAGGATCGCGCCATCCAGCTCATCCTCAAGGAAATCGACAACGACACGCTCATGGTTGCGCTCAAAGGCGCCCCGGAAGAGCTGCGCGCCAAGTTCCTGCGCAACATGTCCAGCCGCGCCGCCGAAATGCTGCGCGAAGACCTGGACGCGCAAGGTCCGATCCGCATGTCCAAGGTCGAGACCGAGCAGAAGAAGATCCTGCAGATCGCGCGTCGCCTGGCCGAAAGCGGCCAGATCGTCCTGGGCAACCAGGGAGACGACACCTATGTCTGAGGTGGACAGCGGCGCCACGACGCTCATCTCGCGCAGCGCCGCCTGGCGGCGCTGGCAGATGCTGTCGTTCGACGAGCCCGCGGTCGTCGAGGCGGAGCCGGAACCCGAACCCGACCCCGGACCGGATCCCGAAGTGGTGATGGCCCAGCTGCGCGCCCAGGCGCTTGTCGAAGGCCGCGAGGAAGGCCACGCGCAGGGCCATGCCGCCGGCCTGGAAGTTGGCCAACAGGCTGGCTACGAAGCCGGCCTGGCCGCCGGCCGCGAACAAGGCTACGCAGAAGGTCTCGTCCAGGCGCGTGAACAGGGCGCCGCGGAAGCACAGCGCCTGCATGCGCTGGTCGAAGCCTGCGCCGCTTCCCTCGGCTCGCTCGAAGAAAAAATGGGCCAGGGCCTGCTGACCCTCGCCCTGGACATCGCCCAGCAGGTAGTGCGCACCACGCTCGCAGACCAGCCGGAAACCGTTATCAACGCGGTGCGGGAAGTGCTGCACATCAACCCCACCGCCGGTGGCCAGATGCGCCTGTGGGCCAACCCCGAAGACATCGAACTGATCCGCCTGCATCTGGCGGATGAGCTCAAGGAAGGCCACTGGCGCGTCCTGGCCGATGAGTCCATCTCGCGCGGAGGCTGCCGCGCCGAAACGCCCTTTGGTGACATCGACGCCACCTTGCAGACGCGCTGGCGCCGGGTCGCGGCCTCCTTGGGCCGCAACGTATCCTGGGAGGAACCGGTGTGAGCGCCAATCCGGCCTCCCTCCAGCCAGGCCAACCGGCTGCGCCCGCTATTACGGTTCCGGTCATCGACCGCTGGCAGACCCAACTGCAAATCGGCTCCATCCGCGCGGGCTCGACCGATCCGTGGCTCGTCAGCGGCAAGATCACGCGCGCCACAGGTCTGGTGCTGCACGCGACCGGCCTGCGTCTGCCCGTCGGAGCAGCCGCCCGCATCGAAATCGCTCGCGGCCACGACCACTGGGCGGATGCCGAAGTCGTGGGTTTCGACGGCCACACGCTCTACCTGATGCCGCAGGCTGATATCTCGGGCCTGCCGCCCGGCGCCCGCGTCGTGCCTGGCGAGCCCCCCGTGCAACGCCAGATTCCGTTGCCGCGCAAGGCCGAACTGAACGGCAACGCCAAGCCGCAGCTGGGCCGCCACCTGCCGGTGGGCAACGCCTTGCTGGGCCGGGTCCTGGACGGCGCCGGCCGCCCGCTGGACGGACTGGGCCCGCTCACGGGCGCCGAACTGGCCCCCCTGTCCGCCCAACCGATCAACCCGCTATCCCGCGCCCCCATCGATACGGTGCTCGACACCGGCGTGCGCGCCATCAATGGCCTGCTCACCGTCGGCCGCGGACAGCGCATGGGCCTGTTCGCAGGGTCTGGCGTCGGCAAGAGCGTGCTGCTCGGCATGATGGCTCGTTACACCAAGGCCGACGTCATCGTCGTCGGCCTTATCGGCGAACGTGGACGCGAAGTCAAGGAATTCATCGAACACAACCTGGGCCCGGAGGGTCTGGCGCGCTCCGTCGTGGTGGCTGCGCCGGCGGACGTGTCGGCGTTGCTGCGCCTGCAAGGCGCCGCCTACGCCACGCGTCTGGCCGAACACTTCCGCGATCAGGGCCTGGACGTGCTCCTGATCATGGATTCGCTGACCCGCTACGCCATGGCGCAGCGCGAGATTGCGCTGGCCATCGGCGAGCCGCCGGCAACCAAGGGCTATCCGCCCTCGGTCTTCGCCAAGCTGCCGACGCTGGTCGAGCGCGCCGGCATGGGCGCGCCTGGACCATCCGGCAAGGCCGGCTCGATCACCGCCTTCTACACCGTGCTGGCCGAAGGCGACGACCAGCAGGATCCGATCGCCGATTCGGCTCGCGCCATCCTGGATGGCCACGTCGTGCTGTCGCGCCACCTGGCCGAAGCAGGCCATTACCCGGCCATCGACATCGAAGCGTCGATCTCGCGCGCCATGACTTCGCTGATCACGCCCGAGCAGTTCGCCGTGGTGCGCCGCTTCAAGCAAAGCCTGTCGCGCTACCAGCGCAACCGCGATCTGATCGCGGTGGGCGCCTACGCTGCCGGCAACGATCCGCAGCTGGACGAGGCCATCGCCCGCTATCCACGCCTGGAAGCCTTCCTGCAACAAGACATCGGCGAAAACGTCGGCTATGAAGCCGCCGTCAGCCAATTGCGCGCCAGTTTCGAATTGAGGGACGCTTATGCCTAGCCAATTGCCTTTGGACATGCTGATCAACCTGGCCAAAGAGAGCACGGACGAAGCCGCCCGCCTCCTCGGCAGGCTCAGCGCCGAACGCACCAACGCCGAACGCCAGCTGTCCATGCTGCACGACTACCGTCAGGACTACCTGGAACGGTTGCAACAGGCAATGACCAGCGGAATGTCCGCCAGCGACTGCCATAACTACCAGCGCTTCATCAGCACGCTGGACGACGCCATCAGCCAACAACAAGGCGTGTTGCGCCAAGCCGACGACAACCTCGCCAAGGGCCGGCTCTACTGGCAACAGGAAAAGCGCAAGCTCAACTCCTACGACGCCCTGGCGCAGCGCGAACTGCGCGCCCAGGCCGTGGTGGAATCCCGCCGCGAACAGCGCGCCAACGATGAATATTCCGCCCGTCTGGTCCAGCGCCAGACCGGCATGCATTAAGCAATACCTAACAGGAAGCCCCAGATGAACGCTCCCCTGCCCCTGCCCTCCATCGCGCCCGCCGCACCCTCGTCGATCGCCGACGCGCTCGGCGCCAAGAGCGCGCCTGTAAACAACAAGAAGGGCCCCAGCTTCTCCGACGTGCTGGCCCAGCAGCGTCCCGCGCAACAACGCCCCACCCAGGCCGCCGACTCGCGCCCCGCGAACAACGGCTCCAAGACGCCGGCTGATGGCAAGACATCCAGCGACCCAGCCGCCCGCGCCGAAGGCGCCGCCGCCGGCGCCATCGACGAGGCGGTGCAAGCCGCCGCGCAGGCCGAGGCAGGCGCACTCGCCGTTGCGGCCGCGCAACCCGCGGTCATACTCCCGCAGCAAGCCCTCGAAATCGCGGCCCAGGCCGCAGAACAAGTGCAGCTCGCGCGCGGCAACGCCACCGCTGCCGCCGCAGCGATGAGCAGCGGCGCCGCCGTTCTGACCGCCGCATTGAATGCCGCCGACGCGGCACCCGCGACGCAGGCGCAGGCCGCTGCCATCGCAGCCTCTGGCGCTGTCGGCCTGACCGCTCCGCAGGCAGAGGCTGCCGCCGCGTTGGCCGCCCGCGAGGCAGAAATCGCCGTACCGGTCGTCACCGCGGCAGCCAAGCCCGGCACTGACGCCGCGGCCGTCGCGCAAACGCCGGTCCGCACCCCGGCCGCTACCGCGCCCGTCAAGGCCGAAACGCCGCGACTCGCTGCGGAGGTCGCGCTGCCCCGTCCCGCGCGCGACGCACGCCCCGCCGCGGACCATGGCACCATGCCAGAACAGACCGACGAGACCCCTGCCCTGGCCAGCGCGCAACAGCAATTCCAGGCACCCCAGCATGGCGCCTCGGCCCAGGACCATCTGGCCCAGGCGCTTGCCGCAGCCGCGCAGCGTCCTGCCGCCGCTCCCATTGCAAACCCTGCAGCGGTCGCCGCTCCGGTCGTGCCGGTCGTGCTGCAAGTCGCCACTCCCGTCGGCGGCACCCACTGGGGCACGGAGCTCGGCCAACAGGTCGTCATGATGAGCCACAACGCGCGCCAAGGCATGCAAACTGCCGAACTGCGCCTCGATCCGCCCGATCTCGGCCCGCTGCGCGTCAGCCTGAACCTGTCGGACGGCGTCGCCAGCGCTTCGTTCGTGTCGGCCCACGCCTCGGTACGCCAGGCGATCGAAACCGCCATCCCGCAACTGCAGCAGGCGCTGGCCCAGGCCGGCATCTCGCTGGGCCAGACCAGCGTGGGTGAACAAGCCGCCCAACAGGAGTTCGCGCAACAAGGCGGCAACGGCTCGCAACGCCATGCCGGAGGCGCCCAGACTGGCGCCGAAGCCGTGGCTGAAGCACCGGCTGCGGTAACGGCCCCGCGCAACGCCAACGCGCTGGTGGACACCTTCGCCTGACAAAGCAACGCATCGCTCCCGGCCACGGCTGCGGGCGGTGCAGCAATAGCTTGAGATACGCGGCTTTCGCCCTGTTTTTCGCCTCCAAGCGGAAGCGGCATTTGGGGCAGAATGCTTTCATCCACTAAGAACCCGTTTTCATCAGCGGCAAAACACGCATCGACACCGAGATGGCGACTTCCAAACCTTCACCCATGCCTGCGCGCGGCGCGCCTTCTTCCCGCTCCGGCGGCATGGGCCGTATTCTTCGCCCCTTGCTGGCAATCCTGGTCCTGCTCATCGTTGCCGCGGCCAGCGCCGGCGCAACCTGGTTCATCACCCAACGCATGCAGCCGCAGAACAGCGCAACCGTGCAGCTCGGCGTTGGTCAGGTGCCGGCAGGACAGCCTGGCCAACCCGGCCAGCCCGAACAAGGCCAGCAAGCCACCCAGACCACCTTCGTCGCGCCGCCGGCCAACCCGGTCGCCGTGCCCGCCCCGATCTTCGTACCGATCGAACCCTTCACCGTCACGCTGCAGAATCCGGATACGGAACGCATCATGCATGTGGGCCTGACGCTGCGCGTCAGCGATGAGCAGACCCGCTCGCGCCTCGAAAAGTACATGCCTGAAGTGCGCAGCCGCATCCTGATGGTGCTGTCGTCGCAATCGCCCACCGGCGTGCAGACTCAACAAGGCAAGACCGACATGGCCAACGCCATCAAGCAGGCCGTGAATCGCCCCTTCTCGCCCCTGCCGGACGGCCAGTATGTCACCGACGTACTGTACACGGCGTTCGTGGTGCAATAAGCATGGCCTACGAGGCATTTCTTTCGCAGGACGAGGTTGATGCGCTGTTGGCGGGCGTCACCGGCGAAAGCGACAGCAAAGCTACCGCCGCGGACCCGAACGCCGGCGCCCGCGCCTACGACCTGAGTTCGCCCGAGCGCGTCGTGCGCCGCCGCATGCAGACGCTGGAGCTCATCAACGAGCGTTTCGCCCGGCAGATGCGCCACGTGCTGCTGAACTTCATGCGCCGCAGCGCGGACATCACCGTAGGTTCGATCAAGATCCAGAAGTACGCGGATTTCGAACGCAACCTGCCCGTGCCGAGCAATCTGAACATGATTCAGATGAAGCCCCTGCGCGGCACGGCCCTCTTCACCTATGACCCGAACCTGGTGTTCCTGGTCATCGACAGCCTGTTCGGCGGCGATGGCCGCTACCACACGCGCGTCGAAGGCCGCGACTTCACCACGACTGAACAGCGCATCATCCGGCGCCTGCTCAACCTGACCCTGGAAAGCTACGGCAAGTCCTGGGATCCCGTCTATCCGATCGAATTCGAGTACGTGCGTTCGGAGATGCACACCAAGTTCGCCAGCATCACCGGCAACAATGAAGTGGTGGTCGTCACCTCGTTCCACATCGAATTCGGCGCGACCGGCGGCGACCTGAACATCTGCCTGCCCTATTCCATGATCGAACCGGTGCGCGATCTGCTGACGCGCCCGCTGCAGGAAACCACGCTCGAAGAAGTGGACCAGCGCTGGGCGCAGCAGCTCTCGCGCCAGGTACGTAGCGCCGACATCGACGTGGTAGCGGAATTTGCCCGCATCCCCTCGTCGATCCGCGAACTGATGAGCCTGAAGGTCGGTGACGTCCTCCCCGTGACCGTACCCGAAACCATAGTCGCCAGCGTCGACGGCGTGCCGCTGATGGAATGCGGCTACGGCGTCTTCAACGGCCAGTACGCCCTGCGCGTACAGAACATGTTTACCCACGATACAGAATCCAACGAGGCCTCTGACCATGACTGACAAGAACGAGCCCGGTACCGGCTCGTCCCCGGCCGACGACTGGGCCGACGCGCTCGCCGAACAATCCCGCGCCAATCCGCCCACCCAGGCCGACGGCCTGAAGCCGCAGGACGACTGGGCCGCCGCCATGGCCGAGCAAACCAGCGCGGCCGCTCCCGCGGCCGCGCCGACCCCTGCCGCGGCGGCACCTGCAGCTCCTGCCGCAGCAGCCCAACCGGCTGCGCAATCCGTGTTCAAGCCCCTGGCCGGCACCGCCGGCGGCGCTGGCGCCGACATCGACCTGATCATGGACGTACCCGTCCAGCTGACGGTCGAGCTGGGCCGCACCCGCCTGACCATCAAGAACCTGCTCCAACTGGGCCAGGGTTCCGTGGTCGAGCTGGACGGCCTGGCAGGCGAGCCGATGGACATCTTCGTCAACGGCTACCTCATCGCCCAGGGCGAAGTCGTGGTCGTGGAAGACAAGTACGGCATCCGCCTGACCGACATCATCACGCCGTCCGAGCGGATCAACCGCTTGAACAACCGCCGTTGATCCTGGCGTCATGGACGATTCCGCCCTCTTGCGCGTCTTTGCCGGCCTGATCCTGGTCGTGGCCGCCATCCTGGCCTCGGCCTGGCTGGCGCGCCGCGCCGGGCTGACACAACGCGGCGGCGGCAACCTGCTGCGGCAGGTCGCAAGCCTGCCCGTCGGTCCGCGCCAGAGCATCGTGGTGGTGGAAGTCGAGAATACCTGGCTGGTGGTGGGCGTCGGCCCGAACCAGCTCAATACCCTGCATACCCTGCCCGCCGGCCAGTTGCCGGAGGCTTCGACCTTGCCCGCGGCCGCCTTCGCGGCCAAGCTGGGCCAGGCGCTCAAGCGCCGCTAGCGCTGCCGCGCCCTCCAAGCGACACCCATGAGTTTGCCCACAAGCACGACATCCGTCCGCGCCCGGCCCGGCGCACTGCACCTGCTCGGCGCCGCCGCCCTGCTGGGCCTTACCCTGTTTCCCGCGGGTGTCGTCGCGCAGGCCACCTTGCCCGCGCTGACCGCCACGCCGGGTCCGAACGGTTCCGAAACCTATTCGCTCAGCATGCAGACCTTGCTGCTGATGACGTCGCTGTCGTTCCTGCCTGCCGCGCTGCTGATGATGACGGGCTTCACCCGCATCATCATCGTGCTGGGCCTGCTGCGCAGCGCCATGGGCACGGCCATGTCGCCGCCCAACCACGTGCTGATCGGCCTGGCGCTGTTCCTGACCTTCTATACGATGTCGCCGGTGTTCGACAAGATCTACACCGACGCCTACAAGCCGCTGTCCGAAGGCTCGATCCAGTTCGAGGCGGCCGTCGAGCGCGCCGCCGCGCCGCTGCGTACCTTCATGTTGCACCAGACGCGCGAAAACGATCTGTCGCTGTTCGCCAACCTGGCCAAGCAGCCGGCGCTGGAAGACCCTACTCAGGTGCCCCTGCGCATCCTGGTGCCGGCGTTCATCACCAGCGAACTCAAGACCGCGTTCCAGATCGGCTTCACCATCTTCATCCCCTTTCTCATCATCGACCTGGTCGTCGCCAGCGTACTGATGGCGCTGGGCATGATGATGGTGCCGCCAGTGACGGTGGCCCTGCCCTTCAAGCTGATGCTTTTCGTGCTGGCCGACGGCTGGAACCTGCTCATGGGCTCCCTGGCCCAGAGCTTCTACCAATAACGCCTGGAGGAAAATCGCCATGACCGCCGAAACCGTCATGACCATGACCTACCAGGCGATGAAGATCGTGCTGGCGATGGCCGGGCCCTTGCTGCTCGTGACGCTGGTGGTCGGCCTGGTCATCAGCATCTTCCAGGCCGCCACGCAGATCAACGAAATGACGCTGTCGTTTATTCCCAAGCTGCTGGCCATGTGCGGCGTGCTGGTGCTGCTGGGCCCCTGGCTTATCGGCGTCATGGTCGACTACATACGGCAGCTGATCGGCCAGATCCCCATGCTGGTGTCCTGAGCGGCCCTCGCCGCCGGACACCGGACTTCTCCCATGATCGCCTTCACGCTCGAGCAGCTCAACGGCTGGATCGGCCAGTTTCTCTGGCCGTTCGTGCGCATCCTGGCGCTCGTGGGCACCGCCCCGCTGTTCTCCGAATCGCTGATTCCCATCAAGGTCAAGGTTGGACTGTCCTTCGTGCTGGCCGTCGCGATCAGTCCGGCGCTCGATCCCGTGCCGCCCATTGCGCCCGGTTCGTTTACCGGGCTGTGGATGGTCATGCAGCAAGTGCTGATCGGCATCTCGCTGGGCTTCACGATGCGCCTGGTGTTCGCCGCCGTGCAGACCGCCGGCGAATTCGTCGGCCTGCAGATGGGCTTGTCCTTCGCCTCGTTCTTCGACCCGGCTTCCGGCGCCAACACCGCGGTGCTGTCGCGCCTGTTCAACATTATCGCGATGCTGACTTTTCTAGCCCTGGACGGCCATCTGCTGGTCCTGGCTGCGCTGGTTCGCTCTTTCGACACCTTGCCCGTCGCCATGATCCAGTTGCATCAGAACGGCTTTGGCGTGGTGGTGGAATGGGGCAAGACCATATTCGTATCGGGCCTGTTGCTGGCCCTGCCCCTGATCTGCGCGCTGCTGACCATCAACCTGGCCATGGGCATCCTGAACCGCGCCGCGCAGCAGCTGTCAGTGTTCTCTATCGGCTTTCCCGTAACGCTCATCATCGGCGTCACCATTCTGACGGTCGTGCTGCCGCACGCCGGGCCCTTCCTGGAATCGCTGTTCGAATCAGGGCTCACGGCGATGAGCCGGGTCGCCGACGCTCTGGCGGGCAAATAGGACTGGACTGGTGGTGGATGCCGGGCGGCGCGTAACACCGCCCGTTCCCGTTTACTGCTGCCCGGTAAGACGGAACACCCGGATCGTCTCGCGCAGCGCGCCGGATTGGTTGCCCAGCTGCATCACGGCGCCACCCAGATCCTGAACCAGCGCGGTGTTCTGCACCGTCATCACGTCCATCTGCGACACCGCCGTATCCACCTGCTCGATGCCGCTGGACTGTTCCTGCGAAGCCTGCGAGATCTCGCCGATGATGTCGGTGACACGATGCACGGCGGCCACGATGTCCTGCATCGTCGCGCCCGCCTGCTCGGCCTGCTGGGAGCCTTCGGTCACGCGCTCCACCGAGTCTTCGATCAGGCCCTTGATCTCTTTGGCTGCCTGCGCGCTCTTCTGTGCCAGGCTGCGGACCTCGCCCGCCACCACCGCGAAGCCCTTGCCGGACTCCCCGGCGCGGGCCGCTTCCACGGCGGCGTTCAGGGCCAGGATGTTGGTCTGGAACGCGATGCCTTCGATGATGCTGACGATATCGGCGATCTTGCGGGAGCTGTCCGAAATGCCGTGCATGGTGCTGACCACCTGCCCGACCGCCACGCCGCCCTTGCGCGCCACTTCCATGCTGCTGGCCGCAAGCTGGTTGGCCTGACGCGCGTTGTCGGCGTTCTGCCGCACCGTGGAGGTCAGCTGTTCCATGCTGGCCGCGGTCTGCTGCAAGGACGCCGCCTGGCCTTCGGTACGGCCCGCGAGTTCCTGGTTGCCGCGCGCGATATGCGCTGCGGCATGGGTCGTGCCTTCAATGCCGCGATACACGTCCTGTGCAATCCCGATCAGGCTCTTGCGCATCACTTCCAGCGAGAACTTCAAACTTCCGACTTCATCGTCGGAATCCGCCACGATCTGCGTGGTCAGATTGCCCGCGGCCACCTGACGCGCCATATTGGCGGCATCCACCATCGGATCCAGCAGCGAGCGCGACAGGCGCCAGCCCATGCCAAAGATGGCGATGACGCCCAGCGCAATGGCCGCGCAGCCAACGCTCGCGCCCAAGGTGCCCAGTTCCGCCCAATTGGCCCGCAGGCCGTAAATGCCCGCGCCAGCCATGATTGCGGATGACAGCAGCGCGTGACGCAGCATGCGGCTGCGGACATTGCGCCGGAATGGAAATGCCAGCACGTCCACGCCGCGCCGCCAGCCCGCCCGCACGGGACGCCCGCGCAGGATGCGCACGCCCTTGGCCGTGCCCTCGCGAATTCGGGCATACAAATCCTCAGCCATTTCGATCTGTTCTTCGGAGGGGCGCACCCGTACCGAGGAATACGCCACGACCTCGCCGTTTTCGACGATGGGCGTTGCATTGGCCAGCACCCAGTAGTAACCGCCGTCCTTGCGCCGATTCTTCACCAGGCCCAGCCACGACTCTCCGGCCTGCAGCGTTTCCCACAGGTCTTCGTAGGCTTCGGGCGGCATGTCGGGATGGCGCACGATGTTGTGCGGTTTGCCGATGAGTTCTTCGCGGGAGAAACCGCTGACTTCGACAAAAGCCGGGTTCGCATAGACGATCCGGCCCTTGGTATCAGTACGCGAGATAAGGTATTGATCCTCGCGCAGCTTGGTTTCTACATTGTGGACGGGTAGGTTGACGCGCACAGCTTGCCTCCGGATACATCATGTCGAGCAGCGAATGAATATCGGCGAGCAAACCGGATCTGACGCCCCGCATAGACGTGTTCCCCCGCCAGGTTCGTCAGGCTCCGGGACGGCACGGCCCCGCATTTTCGAACACTGTTCACCGCCCTTTTCAGGCGTTATTGTTGTTAACGACCAAATTTTCGAAAACTTAACGTGCGCATGAATTTGCGCACGCCAAGGCGCAAAGCATATGGACCGCGGCCGCGCATCAGCGCGGCCGCGGTCCTGTTACTGACGTCAGACGACGGGCATCAAGCCTGCGTCAGCGTCGGCGCGGCGTAACCGCCTGACAACTGGTGCGCAGGAACTTCGATCACTTCGCCCGTGTTGATCTTGAACACGGCCACTGCTTCGGCCAGGCGCTGGGCCTGCTCCTGCAGCGAACCCGCGGCAGCCGCCGCCTCTTCCACCAGCGCCGCGTTCTGCTGCGTCACCTCGTCCATCTGCGACACGGCACGGTTCACCTGGTCGATGCCGCTGGACTGCTCTTCGGAAGCGGCCGAGATCTCGCCCATGATGTCGGTCACCCGCTTCACCGAGGCCACGATCTCCTGCATCGTCGCACCCGCACGCTCTACCTGCTGCGAGCCCGCGCCGACCTTGCTCACCGAATCCTCGATCAGGCCCTTGATTTCCTTGGCCGCCTGGGCGCTGCGCTGCGCCAGCGAGCGAACCTCGCCCGCCACCACGGCAAAGCCCTTGCCCTGCTCACCCGCGCGCGCTGCTTCCACCGCCGCATTCAGCGCCAGGATGTTGGTCTGGAACGCAATGCCGTCGATCACCGACACGATCTCGGAGATCTTGCGCGAGCTGGCCGAAATGCCTTGCATCGTGCTGACCACTTCCGACACCGCCGAACCGCCGCGCTCGGCCACATCGGAAGCGCTGGCCGCCAGCTGGTTGGCCTGGCGCGCATTGTCCGCGTTCTGCTTCACGGTCGACGCAAGTTCTTCCATCGAAGCCGCGGTTTCCTCCAGCGAAGCCGCCTGCTCTTCCGTGCGGCTGGACAGATCCGTATTGCCGGCCGAGATTTCGCGCGAACCCACCGTGATTTCGTCCACGCCGCTGCGCACCGCGGATACGGTACGGGTCAGGCTTTCCTGCATGCGCTTGAGCGCGGCGAACAACTGGCCGATCTCATTGTGAGAACGCACTTCCACGCGGCTGGTCAGGTCTCCGGCTGCAATCTTGTCGAAATGCTGGCCGGCTTCCACCAAGGGGCGCACCACCAGGCGGCCGAACACCAGACGCGCCAGAATCATCAGCAGCACAGCCAGGCCGACCGCGACACCCACCGCCACCATGGCGAGGTTGAAATTGGCTTCGGCCTTTTCGATCGTGGCTTGCTGCTGGTCACCGATGTACTTGCCAAACTCGCTGAGCGCCTCGATGAAGGCTGCGCTGCGCGGCGTGCCGTACTCGTTGTTCACCATATAGAAGGTGGAATAGTCTTCGCTGCGCAGGGCTTCGACCATGGTATCCACGCCGTCGTCGATGTAGGAACGATAACGACGGACCAGGTTCATGGACAGCTGGCGGCCCGTATCGTCCTGCAGCATGTTCTTCTGGAAATCGGCGAAACGGCTGCGCACGCCGGTCAGCAGGTCCGTGGCGCCCTTCAAGGCCGCCGCGGCATCGCGGGCCGAGTTCTCGCCGCTGCCCCAGCCGGATTCCTGCAGGTGGCGCGCGGCGACCATCAAGGCAACCCGCGCGCGCAACATGTCGCTGTTGATCACTTCGACCTGCTTCGAACGTTCGGTCAGTGCATTGACCTCGCGAATCGACTCATAGTTGTTCTGCAGGAAATACGCGGCCAGACCGCCCACCGCCGCGATCAACACGGCGAAGAACGCCATGACCCACAGCAACATGGTGCCGACGCGGGCATCGCGCAACCGCAGCTTGCGCTTCACCTTGGGTGCGCGCGCGGCCTTCTTCTTGCCGACCTTTCCGGACTTCGTACCGGACTCGAGACTCGCTTCCATATTATTTCCCCATCCCTCAGGAACTACTCTGACCAAATAAAAAACCACCCGATGGACATGCCTTGTTACACGAGACATGCACTCCGGGCGACGTACATCGCGGCTCGCGCCGCGATGCTCCCCGCTGGACTACAGGGCGCTATTTGCCCTGAGGCTGCAATCCGGCCGGTTCACCCGGACCCGGTATGTAGATGGTCTGCACCTCGGGGGCCGCGGCGGGCGGCGCCATGTCCTGACGCAAGTCAGGCATAGGCGCGGGTCCCAGCAGCTTCTGGCGTTCCCAGGGTTCCAGCAAGATATTGGTGCTGTCGACGAGGCGCAGCAGTCGGCCGTCCGGACCGAATTGCAGCAGCGCTTCCTTGCGGCTATACAAGCCGTCCGCGACGAAGGTGATTTTGAAGGCCCAGAGCGCGAGCAGCGTACCGTCGGTCTGCTTGTAGAGTTTGTCGGGCGGGGCGGTCAGTGCACGTGAAGCCTCTTCCAGCGTCGTTTGCCCAGGGGTCAAGGTCGACAGCTTGTCCGGGTCGAAATTGTGCCCGGACGCCGCGCAGCCGACCAGAAGAACCGCCACCACGGCCGTCGCCAGAAGATGTATATAGCCTCGCATACCCTACCCATTTACCGGCAACGCCGGTGTCAGAAAGATTCCCAGTCGTCATCCGCAGGCGCTGATCGGCGGCCAGCCGTCGCGGCGGGCTTGGCCGCCGGTGCAGCAGCCGGACGTACCGTGGGACGGCGCAGCGGCCGCGCCGCTGTCGCCCCTTCAGCCGCAGCCGGCTTGGTCCGGGTGGAATGCGTCAAGCGCACGGCCGGCACTGCCTTGGCCTCCGCCGCGGGTGCGTCCGCCTGCGCTGCGGGCGCGACCGGGGCAGCCACGCGCGCCGCCGGACGTTGAGCCGCCAACTGATGCGCGGGGACTTCGATCACTTCGCCCGCATTGACCTTGAACACAGCCACCGCTTCGGCCAGGCGTTCCGCCTGTTCCTGCAGCGAACCTGCGGCCGCGGCAGCCTCTTCCACCAGCGCCGCGTTCTGCTGCGTCACCTCGTCCATCTGCGACACGGCACGGTTGACCTGGTCGATGCCGCTGGACTGTTCTTCCGACGCGGCCGAGATCTCGCCCATGATGTCCGTCACGCGCTTCACCGAGGCCACGATCTCCTGCATCGTCGAGCCGGCGCGCTCCACCTGCTCCGAACCCGCGCCGACCTTGGACACGGAATCCTCGATCAGGCCCTTGATTTCCTTGGCCGCCTGGGCGCTGCGCTGCGCCAGCGAGCGCACTTCGCCCGCCACCACGGCAAAACCCTTGCCCTGCTCACCCGCGCGGGCCGCTTCTACCGCCGCATTCAGCGCCAGGATGTTGGTCTGGAAGGCAATGCCATCGATCACCGACACGATCTCGGAGATCTTGCGCGAACTGGCCGAGATTTCCTGCATGGTATTGACCACTTCCGACACCGCCGAACCGCCGCGCTCGGCCACGTCGGACGCGCTGGCCGCCAGCTGGTTGGCCTGGCGCGCGTTATCCGCATTCTGCTTCACGGTCGATGCCAGTTGCTCCATCGAAGCCGCGGTTTCCTCAAGCGAAGCGGCCTGTTCTTCCGTGCGGCTGGACAGGTCCGTATTGCCGGCGGAAATCTCGCGCGAGCCCACGTTGATCTCGTCCACGCCACGGCGCACCGCAGATACGGTACGAGTCAGGCTTTCCTGCATGCGCTTGACCGCAGCCATCAACGTGCCGATCTCGTTGGTCGAGGTCACGTCTACGCGGACGGTCAGATCACCGCCAGCGATCTTGTCGAAGCTGTCGCTGACAGCGCGCAAAGGCCGCAGAACGACACGATTCATGAACAGGAAGGCGCCCAGCCATACCGCCACGATCAGCACCGCCAACGCGGCGTACACAATGGCCATCGTCGCCGCCTGCGAGCGCGAGGACGACACCATCTCTTCGCTGTAGGAGGTAATGTCTTTGGCGAATTCGCCCAGTTGTTTCGAGAACGCCCCGCTCGCGGCGCCGGCCCTGGTGTTTTTCAAATCCAGGTAAGCCGCCGAATCGCCCTTGTCCAACGCCGACATCATGGCTTGCAATGCGTCTGCAAAGCCGTTGAACGAGGAAAGAAGGTCACCCTCGGCGCTCTTTCCTACCGCCGTGGTCTTCGGGATGGCCTTGAAGGTCTCCATCTTCTTCTTGGCGTCGGCGACCAGCTGTTGCACCGTACGGGTGTTCTCGCTGGCGCCATTGGCGTCGCCCGTGGCCCGCTGCGCGGCAGCGATGTCGGCGCGTATGGTCGCGCGCAGCATCTGCGTGTAAGCGTCCTTGATCAGATTCGCCTGCTGTACGCTCAAGCTATCCAGCGCATTGATCGCCTCGGAGTTGGAACGCATGCTGTTCCAGCCCAGGACGATGGAAACCAGCGCGGCCAGCGCTACGGCCAACTGGGCAAGCATCAAGCCCGTACGCACCTTCAGATTGCTAAACATTTCCGTATATTCCGGTAGTCGTCCCGACGGCACTCTTGCCGCCAGGCCGTAAATAGGGGGGTAGCTTTACTGCCTGTGCTGCGCTGACGGATCCCTCCGTCAGAAAGACTCCCAATCGTCATCCGCCGCAGGCGTCGGGCGCCGGCTGGGGGCTGGCGCCGCAGGCGCGGCATCCTTGGCGCTCGCCGGGCGACTGGCTGGCCGGCGTAGCGGACGAACGGTGGTAGCCGCTTCCGGCGCTGGCTTGGGCCGGGCGACCTGAGTCAGGCGTGGCGCAGGCGCCGCCTTGGGTGCAGGTTCCGCCGGCTGAGGCGCTTCAGCGTTGGCGGGTTCGGCGGGCACCTTGCCTGCCGCAGCCTGCGGCTGTGCGGGCGGCGCCGGCATGCGGGGCGCGCTGCGTTGCGATGCCAATTGCTGCGCGGGGACTTCGATCACTTCGCCCGCATTGATCTTGAACACGGCCACCGCTTCGGCCAGGCGCTGCGCCTGTTCCTGCAGGGAGCCCGCGGCAGCCGCCGCCTCTTCCACCAGCGCCGCGTTCTGCTGCGTCACCTCGTCCATCTGCGACACCGCGCGGTTCACCTGGTCGATGCCGCTGGACTGTTCTTCGGACGCCGCCGAGATCTCGCCCATGATGTCCGTCACCCGCTTCACCGAGGCCACGATCTCCTGCATCGTCGACCCTGCGCGCTCCACCTGCTGCGAGCCCGCGCTGACCTTGGTCACGGAATCCTCGATCAGGCCCTTGATTTCCTTGGCCGCCTGGGCGCTGCGCTGCGCCAGCGAGCGCACTTCGCCGGCCACCACCGCAAAGCCCTTGCCCTGCTCACCCGCGCGCGCCGCTTCCACCGCCGCATTCAGCGCCAGGATGTTGGTCTGGAAGGCAATGCCGTCGATCACCGACACGATCTCGGAGATCTTGCGCGAGCTGGCCGAAATGCCTTGCATCGTGCTGACCACTTCCGACACCGCAGAACCGCCGCGCTCGGCCACATCGGAAGCGCTGGCCGCCAGCTGATTGGCCTGGCGCGCATTGTCCGCGTTCTGCTTCACGGTCGACGCAAGTTCTTCCATCGACGCCGCGGTTTCCTCCAGCGAGGCCGCCTGCTGCTCGGTGCGGCTGGACAGGTCCGTGTTGCCGGCGGAAATCTCGCGCGAGCCCACGTTGATCTCGTCCACGCCACGGCGCACCAGCGCCACGGTGCGGGTCAGGCTTTCCTGCATACGCTTGATAGCGCCAAACAATTGGCCAATCTCGTTGGTGCTGCGCACGTCGATGCGCCCGGTGAAATCGCCGCCCGAGATCTTTTCAAAATGGTCGCCCGCTTCCCGCAACGGGCGCAGCACGGTCCGGCTGATGAACAGCCAGCAGCCCAATGCCAAGGCCAGGGAGATCGCCAGCATGACTATCGTGACCGTGCGCGAAACGCCGTGGGCCGCTTCGGCCTGCACCACCAGCTCATCGGTGCTGGAGTCGATATGCGCCAGCACGCCGCCGACGGCCTCTCTCAGAGCCGTGTTCGCCGCGCTTCCCGCGTCGTTCAGATCCAGGTAGTCCTGCACGGCCATGGTCGACAACGCAGCCGCCTGACGCCTGACCACGTCGCTGAACTGCTTGTAGGCGCCTTCCAGCTTTTGATTCAACGCCTCCGAGCCTTCCAGGCGCGGTGCCTTGCGGTATGCGTCCAGCGCCTGAGCGCCTTCCTGCATCAAACCTTCCGCGCGCTTGGCCTGCGAAGTCGCCTGTTCGGTCTTTCCTTGCTGCAGATCCATCAGCGACGTCGCCAACAGCAAGCGGCCGCGCAGGAACAGGATGTAGGCCCGGTTCAGCTGCGAGGCCTGCGTGGAATAGGCGTCGTTGACCCGCTCCAGCTTCTCATTGCTCGAGTTCAGCCCCATCCACGCCACGCCATTTGAGATGAACATGGCGCCCGTGAAGAGCAGCAACACCAGAACGAGACAGGTGCGGACTTTCAAGTTGACAAGCATGGAATATCCGAGCGTTAAGCAATGTGAAACGACTATTTCCTACTCTGCACGCACACACGGACGCCCCGGCCCCTGGCCAGTAGCGTCCGCAAAGGCGCAACCCTACGCACCCGATGGCGCGTTTTTGTACCTACCGCATTGCTACTTGCGGCTGAACAGACTTGATCCCTGGATGGTCATGAATGCTGCCGACGCCGCTTGCAGCGCGACCTGGCGCAACGCGAGCTGGCTGGCGCCTTGGTAGTAGTCCAGTTCTTCCAGATCCGAGAGAGATTTGGAATAGGACAGCCCCTTCTGCGTACCGGTGGCATCCAGCGCATCCAGTTCATTCATGCGAGCGCCGACCGAAGCTTGTACCGTCAGCACGTTGTCATAGGTATTTGCCAACTTCTTGTTGGCGGTAGCGAGTGCATTGTTCAACTTTGCCGTCGCCACCGGATCGCCGCTGCTGGGCGCATCCAGAGCAGCGATCACATCGTCCAGGGCTGCGAACACATCCATATCGGCGGCCTGAACGCTCTCGACATTGATCACGTCGCCTGCGTTGGGAGCACCCTTGATTGCCACCGACACGCCGCCAAAATCAATGGTCGCACCATCGGTATACCCGGTAGCAGGCAACCCCGCAGCCGGTACTGTGGAGCTAGATCCGTCGGGATTGGTCGTCGTAACCCGGTAACCGATAGCGCCCGTAACCGCATCGGCCTCAAACTGCACGGCAAAACTCTTTCCGTTGTTGGCAGATCCGGGCACAACGGAAGGCGCGCCGAACTGGGCAGTCCCGGTATTGGCGCTTGCAGCCGATGCGACGAAAGCCTGCGAACCCGGATTGGCTCGGGCAAAAATGTCCTTGCCCAGGTCACTGGTGGACAGTTGCCGGCTTTGATCAACCTGAATGGTTCGTTCGCCGACCGAGCCGCTGTAAACAATCTGACCGGCAGCATTCTTCGCGTACGGCATGACGCTGCCATCATTACCGGAGAACAGGTACTGGCCATTGCCATCGGTGGTATTGGCCAAGCCCAGCATCGCTTCACGGGTACTCTTGAGTGCCGCGGAGAGAGTCTGGCGATCCGTATCGGACAGCACGCCACCCGCCTGGATGATGCGTGTTCTCGCTTCCTGCAGAGCGTTCGTGACGGCGGTCAAGGTGTTGTTCTCTTGACCCAGGTTCGTATTGGCCGTCTGGCGGTTCATGCCATACGTACTGTTCATGCTCTGCGTCTGTGCGACGCTGATGGCCTGCGCCGCCGCCAAGGGGTCATCGGCAGGGCTCAGGTTCTTGCGTCCGCTACCGACCTGCTCAACCAGGCGGTTCATATCGGATTCCTGAGAGAGAACGCCCTTCAGGCCGTTCGAGTACATCATCGAGGTGCTCAGGCGCATGGTGAAGCTCCGAAATTTTCTTTATTTGTCACGATTCAACGATCCGATCAGCCGCGCAGACCCAGCAGCGTGTCGAACATGGTGCTGGCCACATCAATGATGCGAGCACTGGCTTGATACTGTTCCTGGTACAGCGACAGGCTGACGTATTCTTCGTTCAGGTTGACGCCCGAGACCGCCTGCTGCGCCGCAGTCTTCTGCGTGATCAGGTTTGCCTGCGCGGTCGCCGCGGACTTGAGTTGAGCGGTTTGCACCCCAACCGTATTCACCACCTGGCCGAACATATCGTTCACGCTCATCGTGCCGTTACCAAGCACCTTGCTGTTCTGCAGCTGAGCCAGTTTCAGCGCGTTCTTGCCGTTGGCGTCACCGCCTTCTAAGTCGGCCGCCGCGATCTTGTAAGGATCGGAGATCAGAACGGTAAGATCGCGTGCCGCATCGCGCGTGGGTGCCAGCGACCATTTGTCGCCAGCCTGGGGCGGCGCGCTGATGGTCAGGGTCACACCCATCTCGCTGTCGAGATTCAGCGTGCCCGGCGTCCCGGTGGCCGGACCGTTGTAGACCTGCGAACCTTCCGGCATGCGCAGCACGCGGTAGTTCGTGCCGTCGAAGGAAATCTCGTATTCCTTGGCGTTGATGTTGTTCAGGTTCGTGAACTGACCCGAAAGCGACGCGTTGCTCTTGTTCTGCGCATTCGGTACGCCCTGCGGCGAACCGATGCCAAAGAAGTCCGTGCCGGGATTGCCGTTCTGGTCCAGGCCCTGCTTGTGCTGCTCGTTGAAGGACAGCGCCAGGCCGACGGCCATCTGACCCAGCTGGCTTTGCATGACATCCAGCGAAGTCGCGCGAAATTGCAACAGGCCGCCCAGCGAGCCGCCGGTCACTTCCGCATCATCCAGCTCCACGGCGACCGTCTTACCCGAGCCGGCCGGCAGCGTGTAGGCAATGGCGGTGCGTCCCGTATCCTTGGAGGAAGCCACCGCTTGCAGCGGATAGATGGTGCTGCCGGACAGCAGCGCCTGGCCGCCATTGGCCAGCGAAATATTGATCTTGTCGCCCTGTTCGTAGGTGGTGATGCCTACCAGCTGATTCAGTTCCATGACGGCCTGGTCGCGCTGATCCAGGAGATCGTTCGGAGGACTGCCGCCCGCCTTGCCCGTAGCCAGCGAGATTTGCTGGTTCAGATCGTCGATACGCGTCAGATAACTGTTGACCTGCTCGACCGTCGTGGTGATCTGCGTGTTCAGGCCGATGCGCTGGTTTTGCATCTCGGTGTAGGCCGAACGGATCTGGGTGGCCAGGCTATTGGCCTTGCCCAGCAAATCCTGGCGCGCGGCAGGGTCGGCAGGCTTGCTGGCCACCGCATTCATGCTGGTGAAGAAATTGGTCAGGCCTGGCGCGATGCCGACGGTGCGGTCGGCGAACAGGTTGTTGATTGCCGAGACCTGGTTGTATTGCGTCTGCAACTGGGCGCCACTGCCCTGAGCGCCGACCAGTTGCTTGTACAGGAAACTGTCGTAGCTGCGCACGACCGTGTCGACCTGCACGCCTCGGCCTATGTAGCCGTTGCTGGTCGCCTGGGCACCGGCAGTCGAAACCATGACGCGCTGGCGGTTGTAACCGACCGTGGTGGCATTGTTGATATTGTGGCTGGTGGTGGCCAGCCCTGCCTGAGCGGCGTTCAGCCCGCCCAGCGCCAATTTATACATATTCATGCTGACAATGCCCCGTATTTAACCGCTGATATACCTGGATATCCAATTAACGGCAGGAGGTGATCCGAATTTAGAGTCCTTCCAACATCTGGCGAGAAATTTCCACCTTGGATGCCGCGCCCCGCAGCTGGCTCATCACGCCGATCAACTTTTGCGCATACTGGGGATCCGTCGCATAACCCGCGTCCTGGATCCGGCGCGCCGCCTCGATCTCGTTGCGGGCCTGCGTGACGGCCTCGTAGCGCGGGCTGTTGCCGATCAGACGGGCGTAATCCGCGAACGATTCCTCGTAGGACGCGTAGGCGCGGAAAGGTTGCGTCACCTTTTTCGCCACTCCGTCTTCGTATTCAGTAGTCAGTACGTTGACAACCTGCCCCTTCCAGCTGGATCCCGCCTTGATGCCGAACAGGTTGTAGCTGGTGCTGCCGTCCTGGTGCTTGATCTCGCGCTTGCCCCAGCCCGACTCCAGCGCCGCCTGGCCCATGATGAGGCGGGCCGGCACGCCGCTTTGCTGGGAAGCGAGATTGGCTGCGCGCGACATCTTGGACACGAAGGCGACCACGTGGTCGGGCGCGCCTTCCGCAGCGGCCAGCGCCCGGTTCTGCGCGCTGTTATTGCGCATCACATTCAGCAATGCCGACACTTCGCGCGAGCCAGCGGCGCGGAAATCGAGGTCCGCGCCCTCTCCCAGGCGCTTGACAGCATCCGCGCCCAACTCGCCGGGCTTGCCCTGCTGCATCTGCGCCAGAATGGCGCCGGACAGGCCGATGCCAGGCGACGCCAGATGCAGGGCCAGCTGCTCGTCCGCCATGGACTGCAGCATCTGCGTCTGCTGCGAGTCGAACAGCCCTTCCTTGGGCGTCGCCTCGCGCATGCGCTTGACCATCATCTGCAGGAACAGGGCCTCGAACTGCTTGGCAACCTGTTTCTGCTGCTCGGTCCCCTCAGGATCCTTTTTGACATCGCGCTTCAGGTCAGACAGGCGGCCCATGTCGAAAACCGAATCCTGCCGGCTGGCGCCGCGCGCCGCATCATTGGTGTACGCCATGGCCGTCAGATGATTTCCAGTTCGGCGCGCAAGGCGCCGGCGGTCTTCATGGCCTGCAGAATCGCCAGCAGGTCCTGCGGCGTGGCGCCCAGGGCATTCAAGCCCTTGACCACATCCGCCAGATTGGCGCTGGTGCTCACGCGTTGCAGGGAACCGTTCTCCTGACGCACCTCGATCTGCGTATTGGGTACCACCACCGTCTGCCCTTCGGTGAAAGGCGTGTCAGGCTGCGATACCTGGTTCTGGCGATTGATGATGACCGACAGATTGCCGTGGGCCACGGCGGCTTCTTCGATCATGACGGTGCGGTTCATGACGACCGAACCCGTGCGCGCATTGATGATGACCTTGGCCACCGTGGGCGCGCGCGCCACCTGCAAGTCTTCGAGCTGCGACAGGAAGCGCGCCTGCGAAGCCTGATCCATCGGTGTGCGCACCTGCACCACGCGTCCGTCCAGCGCAGTGGCGGTGCCTTGGCCGAACTTGCGGTTCAACGCCATGGCCACATTCTGCGCCGTGCCGAAATCGGTATTGTTCAGTTCCACATAAACGTAGCCGTCACGCGCGAACGTGGTGGGCACGCCGCGCTCTACGATGGCGCCCGCGCTAATGCGCCCGCCATTCAACTGGTTGATCTGCACGCTGGAGCCACCGGCGGAGGCGCCCGCGCCGCCCACCAGGATGTTGCCCTGGGCGATCGCGTAGACCTGGCTATCGGCCCCCTTGAGCGGGGTCATCAGCAATGTGCCTCCGCGCAGGCTCTTGGCGTTTCCCATGGACGAAACCACCACGTCCAGCGTCTGGCCCGGCCGGGCGAATGCCGGCAGCGTGGTCGTGACCATGACCGCGGCCACGTTCTTCAATTGCATATTGCTGCCGGGCGGAACGGTAATGCCCAGCTGCGACAACATATTGGTCAGACTTTGCTGCGTGAACGGCGTCTGCCGCACCTGATCGCCACTGCCATCCAGACCCACGACCAGGCCATAGCCGATCAGCTGGTTGCCCCGCACGCCCTGGATCGACGCCAGGTCCTTGAGCCGTTCGGCGTGCGCCGCACCCGCGCCGGCCATCAGCCCGACCGAAATGCAGACGCGCGCCAACAAGGACACCAAGGCGGATATCGGATTCGGTTGTTTCATGTTCAGAACGGCGAAGCGATCAGGAAGAAGCGTTGCAGCCAGCCCATGGTCTGGACTTCGTCCATGACGCCTTTGCTGCGGTACTCGATGCGGGCGTCGGCCACCTGCGTGGACGACACGGTGTTGGTGCCGGTGATGGAGCGCGGATCAACCACGCCGGAGAAACGCACGAATTCGCTGCCCCGGTTGATGGCGATCTGCTTTTCGCCCGCGACCTGCAGGTTGCCGTTGGACATCACCCCCACCACCGTGGTCGTGATGGTGCCGGTAAAGGCATTGTTCGCCGTGCTGTCGCCCTTGCCCTGCGACACATTGCCGCCCTTGGCGTCGGTGTTCAGGTTGGCATTGGCCCAGCTATCCATGAAGGACGGCGCGGCGGCGATGCCCAGGGAAGCGCTGCCGCTGCGGTTGGTGTTGGTGGCGACGTTCTTGGAAGCGTTGGTCTTTTCGTTCAGGACGATGGTGACGATATCGCCCACGTTGCGCGGCCGGCGGTCCTCGAACAAGGGATAGTTGCCGTAGGTCGTCGGCTGATAGATCGAGCCCGTGGGCTGCGCCATGGGCGTGGGCGGCGGCGGCGGCGCCGCCGTCGTCGGCCCGGTCACGATGGGCTCGGGCGGGATCATGGCGCAACCGGCCACCAGCATAGCCAGGGCCGCACTCGATACCAGGCGCAGGACAGACATGGGCATCACAGTTGGGTCAGGCGGGCCAGCATTTCGTCCGAGGTCTTGACGGCCTTGCTGTTCATTTCGTAGGCGCGCTGGGTGGTGATCATGTTGACCAGCTCTTCAGCGACGTTGACGTTGGAGGTTTCAACGTACTTCTGCATGATCGAACCGGCGCCGTCCACGCCAGGCTGCAACAGGTTGGCGGGTCCCGAAGCGTCGGTCTCCAGGTACAGGTTCTCGCCGACGCTCTGCAAGCCGGTGGGGTTGATGAACGTGGCGATCTGCAGCTGGCCGATCTGCACGTTGATGCCAGCGGCGCCGGGCTGCGTCACCGAAACGATGCCGTCGTTACCAATGGAGATCGACAGCGCATTGTCGGGGATGTTCATCGGCGGCTGGATCACGTAGCCGCTGACGGTCGTCAACTGGCCGTTCTGGTCGCGTTGCAGTGCGCCGTCGCGGGTGTAGGCCTGGGTGCCGTCAGGCAGTTCGACCTGCAGGAAACCACGGCCATTGATGGCGATATCCATCTCGCTGCCCGTGTTGTTCAGATTGCCGGCGGTGTGGATGCGCTCGGTCGCGGCCACGCGCGCACCGGTACCCAGTTGCAGGCCCGACGGCAGCTGGGTAGCGTCGCCGACTTGGGCGCCAGGCTGACGCAGCGTCTGGTACATCAGGTCCTGGAACACGGCGCGACCGCGCTTGAAGCCATTGGTCGAAACGTTGGCCAAGTTGTTCGAAATCACGTCCATGGAAGTCTGCTGACCTTCCAGACCCGTCTTGGCGATCCACAACGAACGCATCATGATGAAGTACTCCTGGTGCCGCGGCCCTGCCGCGCGCAAAAAATGTTTCTAGTTCAGTTGCCGTATCACGCGCTTACCGACAGGATGCCGTTGGCGCGCTCGGCGTTGCGGTCCGACTGCTGGATCACCTGCATCTGCTGCTCGAAGCGGCGGGCGTTGGCGATCATGCCGACCATCGCCGCCATCGGATTGGTATTGCTGCCTTCCAGCACGCCCGACAACAGCCGCAGGCTGGGGTCGGCAGGCACCGGAGGCGCGGGTTGGCCATTGACGGGCGCCATGCGGAAGACGCCATCGTCGCCGTGCACCAGCTGCTCGTTCTGCGGGCTGGCCAGTTTGATCCGGCCCAGGTTCAGGATGTTGTTCGGCGCGTCGCCTGCGCCGATGGCGGTAATGGTGCCGTCCGCGGTGATGGTCAGCGCGGCCTGGTCGGGCACGTCGATGGGGCCGCCCTGGTCCGACAACACGGGTTGGCCCAACGAGGTCTGCAACAAGCCATTGATACCGACCTGCAGGCTGCCGGCGCGGGTGTACGCCTCGCCCTGCGGCGTCTGCACGGCGATCCAGCCACGCTCGCTGGACAGCGCCACGTCCAGGTCCCGGCCCGTGGTCTGCATATTGCCCATCTGGAAGCTGTTGCGCGGCGTGGACGCCACCGTCGAAACACGCGTGGGCAGACTCGTCCCATCCGTGACCGGCACGGAGCGGTACAGCGCGATCTGCTCGCGGAAACCCGCCGTGTTCACGTTGGCCATGTTGTTGGAAAGCGCGGCCTGATGCTCGGTGATGCGCGCCGCGCCATTCATGGCGGTGTAGATGATACGGTCCATTGCCTATTCCGTCGGTGTCGTCTCGTGCCTGCCCGGCTTACTTCAGATTCATCAGGACTTGCATGATTTCGTCCTGAGTCTTGATGGTCTGCGAGTTGGCCTGGTACGTGCGCTGGGCGATGATCATGTTGACCAGTTCCTTGCTCATGTCGACGTTGGACGACTCCGTGGCCTGGCCCACGACCTTGGAGAGGCCGTTGGTGCCGGGCTGGCCCAGGATGGGCTGGCCGGAGGCGGAGGTTTCCGTCCAGGCGTTGTTGCCCACGGGCTGCAGCCCCTGCAGGTTGGAGAAGTCAGCCAGCACGATGGTGCCGACGACCTGGGTCTCGCCGTTGGTGTAGCTCGCCACTATGCTGCCGTCACCACTGATGTTGATGCCGCTGAACTCGCCGGAAGCGTATCCGTCCGGCTTGGCTACCAGCTTGTAGGCGCTGCCGAACTGTGTGGTGCCGGCGTAGTTCATCGCAATGTTGATCGGATCTGCAGGCGTGGTGCCGCCGCCCGGGTTGGCGAAGGACAGGTTGACGACAGGTGCGCTGGTCATCACGCCGGCCTTGTTAAAGGTGAACTTCTGCGGGTTGCCCCAGACTCCGCCCGCTTCGGTGGTCGGCGCCATGGCCTGCCCGTCGATCGTGTAGTAAACGTCGTACGTGCTGGTATCCGCAGTAGCTGCGGGGCGCTTCACGAAGTACTGCATGACCTGATGGGAATTGCCCAGCGAGTCGAACACCGTCATCGGCGAGGCGTTGGTATAGGTGTTGGACAGCTTCGGGTCGAACGGCTTGCCAGTTTCGACGACAGCCGCCGTGTACTCCGTGAACGCCCCCATCTTCGACAGATCACCGCTCGTAATAACTCCGCCCGCGCCCACGGTTACCGTTTCCGTACCGACGGTGAAGGTGGAGCCCGGGGCGGGCAGCCCACCACCGGCGGGCTCGGTATCCTCCAGTTTGGCGGTACCCGTGGCATCTCGGCTGAAGGTGTACACAGTGCCAGGCGCCGCACCCAGCGTGACCTTCCCAAGGACAGGCGCCTTGGTTTGCGTATCCGTTTCGTAGATGACTTTCGCGTTGGCATCCAGGTTGGCCACGGTGGTGCCAGTGGAAGTCGCCTTCGGTGCCACGTTGGCAGTAGGCAACTGCAATTCCACCGGATTCGCGCCCACGGAGCCCGGCGGATAACCCGTCAGACGATAGCCCTGTGCGTTGATGATGAAGTTGTTCTTGTCGACCAGGAATTCGCCGTTGCGGGTGTACATCACCGCACCGCTCTGGTCGGTTACGCGGAACATGCCCTTGGCGCCGTCAATGGCGATGTCGTATTCGCCGCCGCCGCCGTTCACCGTACCCACGGTAAAGCGCTGGTTGATGGCCGCAACCTTCACGCCCAGGCCGACGCGCGAACTGGCGTAAACGTCGGCGAACGACGCGGTGGCGGACTTGAAGCCGACCGTGCCGGAGTTGGCGATGTTGTTGCCGATGACGTCCAGGTTCTGCGCTGCGGCGTTCAAGCCGCTCAATCCTTGTCCGAAACCCATGTTTGTTCTCGCTAATCTTTAACTAGGGGAAGCCGCCGCCCTTGCGCCGGCACCGATACATTGCGCCCGCTTCAGGCGCCGATCACCTTGCGCACGTCCAGCATGCTGGTCTGGCCTTCCAGGCCCAGATCCAGCCTCAGGCCTTCAGTGGAGTACGCCACGCTCTTGACCTGGCCGTAGCTCAGGACTTCCGCATTCACCTTCTTGCCATCGGCATCCGTAGCCAGGACGGACACGGTGTACGCGCCCGGTTCCAGCACAATGCCGTTATCGTTCTTGCCATCCCAGGACAGCGTGTACACGCCGGGCTTCTGGTCTGTCGTTTCGATCGTGCGCACGACCGCGCCATTGGCGTCGGAAATGCGGATCTGCACTTTCTGGGCATCGCCCTGCAGGTCCAGACCGTAAGGCGTGACGACGCGGGCCTCGGGATTTGCCGCATCCACGCCAGACTTGATCTTGGAGCCGGGAATCAGCACGCCCTTGCCTATCATGGCCACGGCATTCATCGACTGCGACACGTCGATCTGGCCACTGATGGCGAGCATGGTGTTCTTCAGGTTGGTGATGCCTTCCACCGTGGAGATCTGCGCCAGCTGGGAGGTCAGCTCGGCATTCTGCATCGGGTTCAGGGGATCCTGGTTCTGCAGCTGCGTGACCAGCAGTTTCAGGAACTGGTCCTGCAGGCCTTGCGCCGTGCTGCTGCTATTGGCGCCCGTTTGAGCCAGGCCCAAGCCGGTCTTGCTCGTCGATTGGTCGATAGTGGTCATGGATTAACTGGTTCCGGAAATTAGGACTGGCCGATGGTCAGGGTCTTCTGCATCAGGGCCTTGGCGGTGTTGAGCACTTCCACGTTTGCCTGGTAAGAGCGCGAGGCTGCGATCATGTTCACGGTTTCGGCCACCGGGTCGACATTGGGCATGCTGACGTAACCCTGCGCGTCGGCCATGGGGTGCTGCGGGTCATAGACCTGCTTCAAGGGGGACTGGTCTTCGACCACGCCAGCCACGCGCACGCCGCCGATTTCCTGGCCCAGCGCCTGGCCGGCCGGGGGATTCACCTGGAACACGACCTGACGGGCGCGGTAGGGTTTGCCGTCGGGGCCAACCACGCTGTCGGCGTTGGCCATGTTGCTGGCCGCCACGTTCATGCGCTGCGATTGCGCGCTGAGCGCCGAACCGGCGATATCGAAAATGCTCAACAAGGACATTGCCTGCCGCTCCCTTTAAAGAATCATTCCTGAATTGCGGCCATCATGGTCCGGATACGGCCAGACAGCATCTGCATCGTGCTTTGGTAATGCAGCGTGTTATCCGCGAACTGCACGCGTTCGATGTCCATGTCCACCGTGTTGCCATCCATGCTCGGCTGGTACGGCAGGCGGTACAGGAGTTCCGTCGGACCTTGCGATACGGCCTTGGCCGGAATATGGCGAGCGGCAGTCAGCGTGAGCGCGGTGTCGGGCAGGCGTTTCGTGCCTTCCATGGCGTTGGCCATGGCCGTCTTGAAGTCGAAATCGCGCGCCTTGTAGTTGGGCGTATCGGCATTGGCGATGTTCGACGACAGCACTTCCTGGCGTTGCGCGCGCAGTCCCAGGGACTGCTGGAAGAACCGAAAATCTTCATTAAGCCTGTCTAGCATCGGGGCGCCTTGGTGCGTTGCAATTCAGATAAAGCCAGGGACGCCGGACAGACCGTTATCCCATTGGATGACGGCATCATAGGGGCCGGGGGCTCAACACAATCAGCCAAATAACCCGTCATTTCTCATCCAATTCACGTATTGCCGAATGCCGCGGACTTCTACAATTCCTCCATCATGAAAATATCCGCACTCCGACTCCGCGCGCGCGCAGGCTGCCTGGCAGCCCTGCTGCTGCCCCTGGCCGCCGCGCAGGGGCAGGAAGCCGCCGTCCAGGCACCCGAGGCGATCGCTCTTGCCGCACAAACCTATCTGCTGGATCAACTGGCCGGCCTTCCAGGGCAGCCCTCGATCGCGATAGACCCGCCGCGCGCGGAACGCCTGGCGCCTTGCGACGCCATGTCCCCGTTTATGCCCTCGGGTATGAAACTGCGTTCACGCATGACGGTCGGGGTGCGCTGCAACGCGCCCAAGCCCTGGACGGCGTATGTCCAGGCGACGGTGAGCGTGCCGGGCCACTACTACGTCGCCGCCCGCATGATTGCTGCGGGGCAGGCCCTGACGCCGGACGACCTCGCTCCAAGAGACGGCGATTTGGTCTCCCTGCCCCCTGGCGCGATTACAGATCCGCAAACCGTGGTGGGCATGTCGGCCGTGCACCGGATCAATGCGGGGCAAGCGGTGCGGGGTTCCGGATTGCGCAACGCACAATCGGTGGTGCGCGGCGCCAACGTCCGCATCAACGCGCGCGGGAAGGGCTTCGTCGTCAGCAGCGAAGGCCAGGCGCTCGACAACGCCGCACCTGGCGCAACCGTGCAGGTCCGCACCGCAGGCGGCCAAGTGGTCAGCGGCGTGGTGCGCAACGCCGGCCTGGTGGAAATACAACTGTAATTGTTGTTACATGTCGCATTGCACCAACACGCCGCCTGCCCCTAAAGTTCCGTCCGGCCCTGCCGTTACTGAGGCATAAGTAGGCGAAACCGTCGCACAACCGACCCAGGACGCCCTGCGGAGAAAATCTTGAAGATCAATTCGACCACCAACCGCCCCCTATCGGCTGACGCCGTCGCGCCCCGCGCCGACTCAGCGGTTGCCCAGGCCTATGGCGCCAGTAGCGCCAGCGGCTCCAGCAGCTCGCAGGTGGCGCTGAGCTCGGCGTCGCGCAAACTGTTGGCGCTGCAGGACGGCTCCAATGACATCAACGTTGAACGCGTCGCCGCCATCCGTGCGGCAATCGCATCGGGTCAGTTGAAGATCGACACCGGCCGCATCGCGGACAGCCTGATTGCCAGCGCCCGCGACTTGCTGAAATAACCCCGAACCTCCCGAGCCGAACAGCATGACCATGAGCACCGTCGAATCCCTGCAATCCTGCATGCGCCAGGAAGATGCCCTGATCACCGAGTTCTCCGCCATTCTGGAAGAAGAGACCGAGGTGCTGGTGGGCTTGGGAAGCGTCGGTACGCTGCAGGAAATTACCGAGCGCAAGGGCGACGTCGCCCGCAAGCTCGTGGACCTGAGCCAGGTCCGGGACTCCCTACTCGCGGAAATCGGTCTGCCCGCCGGACACACCGGCACCGAGCAGGCAGCCGTTCTGCATCCGCAGCTGTCCGGAGTCTGGCAGGCCTTGCTGAGCAAATCGGCATCCGCCAACGAAATCAACTTGCGCAACGGCGCGCTCATCGACGTGCACTTGCGCTACACGCAGCAGTCGCTGGACGCCCTGCGCGGCTTGGGCGCGGCGGGTGGCACCGTGTCCACTTACGACGCCCGCGGGCGTGGCGCACGCAGCGGCCCGGGCCGCAAGCCCATCGTGGCTGGTTGAATCTGGCAGGATGGGTAAAGCGCGCCAGTTCGCGCGCAAGATCCCACCTCGCTATCGCGCGCAACCCATCACATATTTGCGCAAAGCCACTGCAACAACGGCCGTCGTCACCCCGCCGTCATTTCCAGCATCGCATACATCTTCAGCAAAGCCACCGGCAACATGCGCCCGGACAGCTTGCGATCCGTTCCCATGATGCCCGACAGGGGGCCGCGCAGCACTTCCGCTGCCGGCGTATGCGCCAGCTGCCAACATGCCGCGCCCATCTGGCCGGCCATTAGCGATTGGCGCGCCAAGGCATGAGCGCCGTCCACCGCCGGCAAAGCCTGCCACGCATTCGCCATACAGCGGAACCCCGCCTTGGCCTCATCCTGCAGCACCAGCCAGCGCGCCACGGTGGCGGCATCCGCTTGGGACGCGGGCAGATTGGTCATGCCGAACAACTGTCCGGCCACCTCACCACTGACCGTGTCGATCAGCCGGGCGCAGACCAGCCGGACGGGCTCGCCACCGTTGCGGCCCGGCAGGATCACTTCCGTACCTGAGGCCCACAACGCCAGGGGCACGCGCTTGCTGCCCTGGACGCTGTGCAGCCCCGGCATATCGCCAGGTTGGCCGACGGGCAGATAGCCCACGCTCTTGCCCACGGCATTCAGATTGGTCGGGCAGTCATCCTGGATGACGCGCTGCCCGCCAGCGCTGCGCGCAACCCAGGCAACGCCCTGCTCGTTCAAAGCTGGCCACAAGGCGGAAGTACCGGTTTCCAGCATGTGTACGACCGGGACGCGCGCCAGTTTCTCGGCCAGCCAGGCCACTCGCGCCTCTAGCGCCAGGGCCGCGTCCGGCTGGGCCGGCGCCGCTGGCGCAAAGGAGGACAACAGGCCGTGCGGCAGCACCAATTGCTGCGCTGGTGCCGCCAAAGCCGTGCCGCGATCACTCATCAGCAGCGTGCCCAGCAAGGCCCCACCCGGGAGGCCCTCCCCCTTCATGGCGGTCTTGCCATGCATGGCAAGCAGGTGCCGTCCGCAAACCGCGGAAAACTCTCGACGCACCATCGCCAAGGGGTCATCGCCCAGGGCGGCTACGCTCGCGCCCGAACTGTCGCCAACATAGCCGCGCCAGGATGCGCGAGCCTGCACGCAGGCGGGATCGCTTTCCAGCCAGGCGATCGCGTCGTCCAGGTTCTGCGCGGCCTCGATGGACCCCGCACCGCCTTGCGGACGCAGGATGGCGGACGCCAGCAATTGCCGCTTGCGCGCTGGATCCACGCTTTCCGGCTCCCGCGACGCGGACACCAGCGTCGCGAGGTCTGCCTCGCTAGGGGTGTACAGCGCGCGGGCGCGCTCGACCATCGAGAAGGCGCGGTCGATCAGCACGTCGGCGCGGGCCAGCTCCATGTGTTCCGGCACTTTCTGCCCGACCGACATGTAATGGATGGGCAAGCGGTGACGGATGGCCGTATCCAGCGCCGCACCCAGGCGCGTAGCCTCGTCCAGCTTGGTAATGATGCATCCGGCGACATCCTCGCCCACGCCATTACGGTACGCATGCGCCACTTCGTCCAGCGTGTCGCCTTGACTGGCCGCGTTGAGCACCAGTAGCCGGCGCACGGGTTTGCCCGCGTTGCACAGCATGGCTGCCTGTTCCGCCACCTGGCGATCGCGCTGGCTGATGCCGGTGGTATCGATCAGCACGATCTTGCGGCTGCCCAATTCAGCCAGGATGCGGCGCAACTCGCCCGCGTCGCGCACGGAGTGGGCGGGCACGCCCATCAGGCGTCCGTAGATCTGCAGCTGTTCCAGCGCGCCGATCCGGAAATTGTCGGTGGTCAGCATCGCGACCTGCTCGCGGCCCTCGCGCGCCACGCAGCGTGCGGCCAGCTTGGCCAGCGTGGTCGTCTTGCCCACACCGGTCGGACCGACCAGGGCATATACGCCGCCAGCCAGGAACTCATCCTCGGAACGCAGCACGGGCAGGTGGGTCACCAGTTCGTTGCGGGCCCAGCTCAGCGCCGCTTCCGGCGTCATTCCTTCCGGCAGGCGCTCCACCAGCGTGCGCACCAGCTTGGTGCTGAACCCCGCATCCAGCAGGCTGCGGAACAGAGCCGCGCCCGCGGGTTCCCGGCCTGGCCCTTGGCGGCCGCCCCAGAGCAGGCCATCCATGCGGCTTTCCAAAGCGCCGCGCAGCGCGCTTATGGCGTCCTGCAGTCCGGCTGCGGCGTCGGCCGGCATGGCAGCAGAGGGCAAAACTGGCGGCTGGCGCAACGGCGCGTCCGGCATGCGGGCCATGGCAGGCGCGGGTGCCGGTTGGGGCGTGGACGGCGTATAGGCCGCAGGCGCTGGAGCCGCGCTTGCCGGCTGGCCCGCATAGGCTACAGGCGCCGCCGGGACCAACCCTGCCGGCGCAGCAGCGGATGCGGCGGACTGATCTGCGGGGACCTGGCGCAACGGCGGCAGCGATGGCAATTCAACCCGCACGGGCGCCACCGGCTGGGGCGCTATCGGAGCAACCTGGGGTGTCTCATCGTCAGGCTGCGTCGAAGAGGCGTAGGCGGTCTGGTATGCGGCGATCGAACGCGACGGCGTCGCATATCCGCCCTGCGGCATCACAGGCGTGGACGCGCGCCCTGCCTGCTCAGGCAGATCGAAGCGCATGCCCGCAGGCGGCAGCGCTTCGGGCGGCCGGACGGGCGCGGCGTCCTGGCGCGGCGCGGCCTCATAGCCGGCATCGTCAAAAGCGCCTTCGACGGTGGCCAGCACCTCCACGCCGCCATCGACGCTGCGGTTCGACACGATCAGCGCGTCCGGGCCCAGCACCTGCCGGACCTGGCGCATCACATCGCGGCTATTCGCCCCAAAAAATCGGCTTATCTTCATGCCCCATTACCTCCGCCGATCAGCGCGGTAACACGCACCATGCGCTCATCGGGTATTTCCGTATTCGACAACACGCCCAGCTGCGGCAGATGGTGCCGCAGGAAGCGCGACAAAGGCGCACGCAAGACCGGAGACACCAGCAGCACCGGCGCGTTGCCCTGCGATTCCTGGCGTTCGACCGCAGCCTGCGCTTCGCGCAGCAAGGTATCTGCCAGCCCGGGTTCCAGGCCGCCGCTGGTCGTCATCGCCTGCGAAAGCACACGCTCAAGCTTCACGTCCAGGCCAATCACCCGCAGCTCGCCCTCTCCAGGGAACCATTGCTGGGTGATGGCGCGGCCCAGCGAACGACGCGTCAGCGCGATCAGTTCGTTGATGTCGGGCTGGCTGCCCGTACCCGCGGCCAGCGCCGCCAGGCGCGGACCGTGCTCGGACAAGGTGTCGATGATGGTGCGCATATCGCGGATCGGCACCTCTTCCGACAGCAGGCCCTGCAATACCTTCTGCAATGCCGTGAGCGACAGGGTCTTGGGCACCAGATCTTCGACCAGCTTGGGCGCATCGCGTCCAATGCGGTCCAACAATTGCTGCACTTCCTGGCGGCCCAGCAGATTGGAACCGTGACGATGCATCAGGTGATTCAGATGGGTAGCGACCACGGTACCCGCATCAACCACTGTGTAGCCCGCCACCTGCGCCTGATCGCGCAGACTGCCGTCGATCCACAGCGCCGGCAAGCCGAAGGCGGGATCGGTCGTGGGCGTGCCCTTGATCTGCACGGTCACGCCGCCCGGGTCGATGGCCAGCCACTGGCCAGGCATGGCGACGCCGTGACCGACCTCCACGCCGGACAGCAGGATGCGGTAATCGTTGGGCTTGAGCTCCAGGTTGTCGCGGATATGCACGACCGGGGGCAAAAAGCCTACGTCCTGCGCGAATTTCTTGCGCAGGCTGCGGATGCGGTGCAGCAGTTCACCATTCTGGGCGTGGTCCACCAGCGGGATCAGGCGGTAGCCGACCTCAAGGCCTAGCTGGTCCACCATGGACACGTCGTCCCAACTGGCCTCGGCCGCCGCGGCCTGTGCCTGCGTAATCGCCTGTGGCGGCACCTCGGCCGCCGCGGCCGCTGCCGCGGTTTGTCGCTTGTACAGCATCCAGCCGCCCCAGGCCAGCGCGCCGGCCAGGGTCAGGAATGCAACGTGCGGCATATTGGGGATCAGGCCCATGATGCCGACGATACCGGCGGTCAGGAACAGCACGCTGGGGTTGGAGAACAGCTGGCTGAGAATCTGCTGGCCGATGTCCTGGTCGGTCGAAACGCGCGACACCACCACGCCCGCCGCGGTCGAAATCACCAGCGCCGGGATCTGGGCCACCAGGCCGTCGCCGATGGTCAGCAGCGTGTAGACGCGCGCCGAATCACCCATCGACATGTCATGCTGGGCGACGCCCACGATCAAACCGCCGATGATGTTGATCGCCATGATCAGCAGGCCGGCGATGGCGTCGCCGCGCACAAACTTGCTGGCGCCGTCCATCGAGCCGAAGAAGTCGGATTCCTGGGAGACTTCCGCGCGGCGCTTGCGCGCCTCGTCTTCGCCGATCAGGCCCGCGTTCAGGTCCGCGTCGATCGCCATCTGCTTGCCCGGCATCGCGTCCAGGGTGAAGCGCGCGCCCACTTCGGCGATACGGCCCGCGCCCTTGGTGATGACGATGAAGTTGATGATGGTCAGGATCACGAAGACGATGATCCCCACGGCGAAGTTGCCGCCGACCAGGAAGTGGCCGAAGGCCTCGATGACCTTGCCAGCGGCGTCGGGCCCGGTGTGGCCATGAAGCAGCACCACGCGGGTGGAAGCGACGTTCAACGACAGGCGCAGCAGCGTGGCGAACAGCAGCACGGCCGGAAATGCCGCGAAATCCAGCGGCTTGCGCGTAAACATGGCCACCAGCAGGATCATCACGGACAACGCGATGTTGAAGGTGAACAGCAGGTCGAGCAGGAACGTGGGCAGGGGCAAAACCATCATGCCCAGCACCATCACGATCAGGATGGGCCCTGCCAGCAGCCGCGCATGCGTGGCCCCGTTACTTTTCAACATGGTGAGCAAAGCGCTCATTCCTTAAGCTCCTTGTGCTGCGGTTTTGGCTTGCGGGTCCAGCTCGACCGGCACGGGCAACCGGGTCGGGGCCGTCGGCTCGGCGCCCCAACCGGCCCGCCAGGAGCGCAGCTGGAAGACCCACGCCAGCACTTCTGCCACCGCGGTGTAGAGTTCGGACGGGATTTCCTGCCCAAGCTCCACGTGTTGATGCAATGCGCGCGCCAAGGGCGGCGCTTCCAATGTGGGGATGCGGTTCTCGGCGGCAAGCTCGCGGATCTTGGCTGCGATCAGGCCCGTACCCTTGGCCAGCACCCGCGGCGCGCCGCTCTTTTCCTCGTCGTACTTCAGGGCCACGGCGTAGTGCGTGGGGTTGGTGACCACCACGTCCGCCTTCGGCACTTCTGCCATCATGCGGCGGCGCGCCGCCTGGCGCTGCTGCTGCCGGATGCGCGCCTTCACGTGAGGGTCGCCTTCGCTTTCCTTGTGTTCCTGGCGCACGTCTTCCTTGGACATGCGCAGCTTCTTCAGGTGGCTCCAGATCTGCCACGGCACGTCCAGCATGACGATGATCATCAGCGACGCCACGATGAAGGCGCAGCACATCGCCACCAGCGTCAGCGCCTTGATCAGCGCCGCCGACGGCGCCACGTGCATCAGGCTGAGCATGTCGTCGTGGTAGCGCCAGATGACCCAGACCGCCACGCCGCCGACCAGCGCGGCCTTGGCCAGCGCCTTGATGAGCTCCACCACCGTCTGTGACGAGAACATCCGCTTCACCCCGGAAATGGGGCTGAGCTTGGAGAAATTGAACTGCAGGGGCTTGCCCGAGATGACGATGCCGCCCAAAAGCACGCTGGACAACACGGCGATGACAGCCAACAGCCCGAAAATCGGCAACAGCACCAGCAGGGCCTGGCCGAAACCCTCCACCGCACGCTCGACCATCACGCCGGGATCGAGAACGATGCGCTGATCGAACGCCAGGCCGTTGCGCAACACGCCGCTCAGGGTCCGGTAGAGCGAGCTGCCGCCCACCCAGATGGCACCCACGCCCGCCGCCAGCATCATGAACGTTCCCAACTCGCGGGAACGCGCAATCTGCCCCTCCTCGCGCGCCTTTTCCAGGCGCCTGGGAGAGGCGGCTTCGGTTTTTTCGAGGTCGCTTTCTTCGGCCATGCTCTGCGGTGTCGTTGCGGCTCGCGGATTCTGGAATTACGAGCTGCCCGCCGAGATTCTAGGAGGCCCCGGGGTCTGGCGATAAGCCAAGAAACGGGGGGAAAGCGGCGCTATTCCCGGATGCGTTTCAGGCGGCGCGCTCCAGGCCCGCCCGGAACGCCCCCAGGCCCGGGCAGGCCAGCCACGTCAGTGGCCTGTGGCGACCGCCAGCCGGTCTGCCTCGCCCTCTCCGGCCGCCGCCTGGAAGCGGTTGAAGTCCAGGCCGATCCGCACCGCGCCCCAATGTTCCGACCCCAGATAGACCGGGATGGAAATGTCATTGACGATTTCGCCCGTATCGCGGGAATAGGTCTGCAGCAACATCCCGCCGGTATTGGTCGCCAGGCGCAAGCCCACCGGATCATCGAAGATGCGCTTGTTGCGCACTCGCAGGATGTCCTGCTTCGGATCCCCGGTAGGCGCTTGCGAAAAGCGGCGATTGTGGGCCGGCGCGTATCCCCGGCCGTCCACCAGGATCGTGTAGATCCCGCCCGGCACGCCATCCAGCACACTATCAAGCAACTGCGTCACGGTCTCATCGATCTGCCGGTCGTAACTGGTGTGGTAGCGCGCAGGTTCGCTGCCGGGAATGCGCCGGTAGTGGCGGTCGAACACATCGGCACCACGGCTTCTGGCGTCTTCCAGAAGGTTGACAGCGGCGTCGCGGAAGGCTTCGACAGCCTGGGACAGGCCGTCAAAGGCGGTATTGCCGGTGCGTATGTCGGCCAGCACCTCCTGCACGCTCTCCGTCTGGCGACGGATGCGGTCGATTTCGCTGGACATGTTGCCGACGCGATTCAACACGTCGGCGCTCAACGCCGCTATCCGCCCCACCTCCTCGCTCATACCGTGGTTGGTGGAGTCCACCTCGCCTATGGCCTGGACAACGTCGCCGACCTGGCGGTTCATGCTGTCGAAATCCCGCACGAAACGCTCAAAGCCGGAGCATGTCCGATCCAGCACTGCGCCGGACGCGTTGACGTCCTCGCGCAATGTGCCGGTCTGATGCTGGGTCGTCTCCACCAGCTCCAACATTTCGGCGGTATGCCGGCCGATATCGCTGGTAGCCGAGTTCACACGCTCGGCCAGCCGCCCGACCTCGCTGGCGACCACGGCGAATCCCCGCCCCGCATCCCCCGCCCGGGCCGCCTCGACCCCGGCGTTCAAGGCCAGGAGTTGAGTCTGCAAGGCGATCTCCTTGATCAGCTTGCTGATGTCGCCAACGGAGTGGGCGCGGTCTGTCAGTTGACCGACCACCTCGGTGAATGAAGCCATCTCCCGCGTCATGCGCTCCACCCGCGCCTTGACGTCGGACAGTTCGGCCAGCGCCTGCTGCGCCGCGTGCAGATTTTGCCCTGACACCTCGGCAATCTCGCGCGCATGGGTGGAGGTTGACGTCGACAACGCGGCGATTTGCGCGCCGCTGGCCGCGAGCGCTTCCGCGGCCCGCGCCTGCTCCTGTGCCAGGATCGAACAATGGCCCGCCTGGAACTGCGTGCGCGCGGCGTTCAGCGCGATTTCGATGCTGGATTGGCGTACGGTCATGATGCGGCTGCGTATGCGCGCCATGAAACCGTACAGCGGCCAAACGGCCGGGCTGATGGATAGCGTACGTTCCGACAGGGTCGCGTCGCCGCGATTGAGCCGCCGCAACAACCGCCACATGCCGCCCAGGCGGAATACGGATCTGGCCATGATCAATCTCCTTGTGCCGGCCCGGATCGCCTTCTATGGGCATCCGTTGCCTGGCGCGCATTGCGCGCCATGATTCACGCTGCACGGCCCCTGATTATTGTTTTGGAGGGGAGTCTATCCACGAGGCGCGCTTTGCGCCCTTAGGGACTACCTTCATGCGCGGGCGGCACCACCCGGAAAATGCACCGCCGGAGTCCCTGTCCGGCGGCGCGGCTCCCGGCTAGAAGCCCAGGCTGGCCAGCAGGTCGTCGACCTGGTCCTGGCTGGTCACCACGTCGGTCTTGCCTTGCGGACTGATCTGCGGCCCGTTGAGCAGGCTGTTGGCTTCGTCGCGGCGTTCTTGCGGGACGTTGTCCAGCAGCACCTGCAGCAGTTCACGCTCGATCGCGCCGACCACGTCCATCATGCGCATGATGACCTGGCCCGTGAGGTCCTGGAAATCCTGCGCCATGATGATTTCCATCAGCTGGGATTGCGTCTGCTGCGCCTGCTTCGGCACATCCTGCAGGTAGGCGCGCGTGTCCTTCACAAGCTCGCGCGCCTCGGGCAATTCCAGGGGCTGGTCGTACCACTGCTGCCAGCGCGCATCCAGCGCCTGCGCCGAGCGCGACAGGCCATCCTGGATGGGGCCGGCCTGCTCGGTGGCGTTCAAGACGCGGTTGGCGGCCTGCTCCGTCATCTGCGCCACGTAGCGCAGACGGTCGCGGGCATCGGGAATCGCGTTGGCTGCGTCCTTGATGGCCTGATCCAGCCCCAGTTCGCGCATGCTGTCGCGCAGCATGCGCGTCAGCGACGCGATGCGGTGGATCAGGTCGGGGGATTCGCCCGGGCTCTCATGTTCCGTCGTGCTCATGGCTCACCTCAACCGGCGATTTTCTCGAAGATCTTGTTGAGCTTCTCTTCCAGCGTCGCCGCCGTGAAAGGCTTGACCACATAACCGTTGGCGCCGGCCTGGGCCGCGGCAACGATGTTTTCCTTCTTGGCCTCGGCCGTCACCATCAGCACGGGCAGCGAGGCCAGCGCCGCGTCGGCGCGGATCTGCTTGAGCATCTCCAGGCCGTCGAGATTGGGCATGTTCCAGTCCGACACCACGAACTGGAAACCGCCGTTGCGCAGCTTTTCCAGGCCGATGGCGCCGTCTTCGGCCTCATCCACGTTCTCGAAACCCAGCTCTTTGAGCAGGTTGCGGATGATCCGCCGCATGGTGGGGAAGTCATCCACCACCAGAATCTTCAGGCCCTTGTCTACCATCTTCTACTCCAGAAAAAATTTAGCTTGGACCGATCGGGGAGCCTTGCGCGTCAGACGCGGTGCCCGCGATCGCCCAGGCGAGTCAGAATGCGTTCGCTTATCGCCGACAACGAAACCACTTCATCCGCGGCGCCCAAGGCGATAGCTTCGCGGGGCATACCGAAGACGACGCAGCTGGCCTCGTCCTGCGCAATCGTGTGGGCGCCCGCGCGGTGCATGGCCAGCATGCCGGCCGCGCCGTCCTTGCCCATGCCGGTCAGGATGACGCCGATGGCGTTCTTGCCCGCGGCTACGGCCGCCGAGTTGAACAGCACGTCCACCGACGGGCGATGGCGGTTGACGGGTTCGCTGGCTTCAAGCTCGATCACGTAGTTGGCACCGCTGCGGCCCAGACGCATGTGCATGTCACCGCCCGGCGCCAGATAAACGTGCCCGGGCAACACGCGGTCGCCGTGCACGGCTTCACGGACCGTCACCGCACACAGGGCATCCAGGCGTTGCGCAAAGGAGCGCGTGAAGCCCGCCGGCATGTGTTGGGTGATCAGGATGGCCGGGCTGTCGGGCGGCAACGGCTGCAGCACCTCGCGGATCGCTTCCGTGCCGCCCGTGGACGCGCCGACGATGACCAGCTTTTCCGAGCTGGACAGCGGACGGCGCAACATGGGCGCGGGTGCGGCGGGCGCGGCGTGCGCTGCTGGCGCGCGCAGCTTGGCGCGCGAGGCGGCGCGTATCTTGTCGGCGATGATCTCGGTGTATTCGAGCAGGCCGTCGCGGATGCCCAGCTTGGGCTTGGTGACGAAGTCGATCGCGCCCAGTTCCAGGGCCCGCAACGTGATTTCGCCGCCGCGCTCGGTCAGCGACGACACCATCACCACCGGCATGGGCCGCAGGCGCATCAGTTTTTCCAGGAAATCCAGCCCGTCCATGCGGGGCATTTCCACGTCCAGCGTCAGCACGTCGGGGTTATGGCGCTTGATGAGTTCGCGTGCCACCAGCGGATCGGGCGCGGTTGCGACCACCTCCATGTCCGGCTGGCTGTTGATGATCTCGGTCATCAGGCCACGCACCAACGCCGAATCGTCCACACACAAAACGCTAATTTTCTTCATTTTTGCTGCCTCGGCCCGCTCAGGACCTGCCCGCGCATTCATAGACAGTCTGCCCGCGCAGACGAAAGTCCCGGCTGATATAGGTGAAGTTCTCGGAATGGCCAGCAAACAGCAAGCCACCCGGCTTGAGCAGCGGCACAAACCGTTCCAGGATCCTGGCCTGGGTAGGTTTATCGAAATAAATCATGACGTTGCGACAGAAGATCACATCAAACTGTTCGTTGATCTGCCACGTCGGCGCCAACAGGTTCAGCGTCTCGTATCGGACCATGTCGGCGATCTCGGGACGCACCCGGACCTGCCCTTCGTTGGCGCCCCGGCCTTTCAAGAAGAAGCGCCGCAGACGCTCGCTATCCATTTTGTCCACGCGCTCGGCCGGGTAGACCCCCGCGCGCGCACGGGTGAGCACATTGGTGTCGATATCGGTGGCCAGCACCGAACTTGCACTGGCCCGAGGGCCCAGCGCTTCCACCAGCGTCATGGCGATGGAATACGGTTCTTCCCCGGTGGAGGCCGCACAGCACCATACCGACACCGGGCCGCCGCGCCGTTTGGCAAAGTCAGCCAAGATGGGGAAGTGATGCGATTCGCGGAAGAAGGCGGTCAGGTTGGTCGTCAATGCGTTGACGAAATCTTCCCACTCAGCCGCATTCGGTTCGTTTTCAAGCTGGTCCAGATAGCTGCCGAAATCCTGCATGCCCAGCGCGCGCAGGCGCCGGGCAAGTCGGCTGTAGACCATTTCGCGCTTGTGCGTGCCCAACGAAATTCCCGCATAGGCGTGAATCATCTTGCGCACGCGCGAAAAGTCCGCGTCGCGAAAATCGAATTGGCGTTCCACCGAAATGGACGGCGCCTGGGTTGCCGCTGCTGTAGCCACTGCGATCCTCAGTGCCCAAGCGCAAGCGCGTCAGGCGCCTGCAAGCGGGTGTCGTCACCGGCGGAACGCGCCGACGACAGGCGCTGGGCCGGAACCTCGATGACCTCGCCCACGTTGATTTTGAACACGGACACCGCTTCGGCCAGACGCTGCGCCTGCTCCTGCAGAGAACCCGCAGCTGCTGCAGCCTCTTCCACCAGCGCCGCATTCTGCTGCGTCACCTCGTCCATCTGCGACACGGCACGGTTGACCTGCTCGATGCCGCTGGACTGCTCTTCGGACGCCGCCGAGATCTCGCCCATGATGTCCGTCACGCGCTTCACCGAGGCCACGATCTCCTGCATCGTCGAGCCGGCGCGCTCCACCTGCTGCGAGCCCGCGCCAACCTTGGTCACGGAATCCTCGATCAGGCCCTTGATTTCCTTGGCCGCCTGGGCGCTGCGTTGCGCCAACGAGCGCACTTCGCCTGCCACCACGGCAAAGCCTTTGCCCTGCTCGCCCGCTCGGGCAGCTTCCACCGCCGCATTCAGCGCCAGGATGTTGGTCTGGAAGGCAATGCCGTCGATCACCGACACAATCTCGGAAATCTTGCGCGAACTTGCCGAAATTTCCTGCATGGTGTGGACCACTTCCGACACCGCCGAACCGCCGCGCTCTGCCACGTCCGAGGCGCTGGCCGCCAGCTGGTTGGCCTGGCGCGCATTGTCGGCGTTCTGCTTGACGGTAGAGGCCAGCTCTTCCATCGAAGCCGCGGTTTCTTCCAGCGAGGCCGCTTGCTGCTCGGTGCGGCTGGACAGGTCCGTATTACCCGCCGCGATCTCGTGCGAACCGACGTTGATCTCATCCACGCCGCGGCGCACTGACGCCACGGTGCGGGTCAGGCTTTCCTGCATGCGCTTCAAGGCGGCGAACAGCTGGCCGATTTCGTTGGTATTGCGCGCGTCCACGCGGGCGGTGAGGTCGCCACCGGCGATGCGGTCGAAGTGATGACCGGCTTCCTTCAGCGGCAGCAGCACGCGGCGACGCAGGAACACATAGGTGGCGAACACCAGCAGCGCGGCGATCACGCCGCCGGCGGCGACTGCCATCAGGACGAACTGGTAGCGCACCTGTGCCACTTCGTGCGCATCCAGCGTCTTGCTGGCGCGCCAGAAATCAAAGCCTTCGATGGCGCGCGCGTACCGGCCCTCGAGAGCGTCCTGTACCGTCTGGACTTGCTTCTGGTAGGCAGGCATGTCCGCCTTTTCCAAGGCGGCCACCAGCGGCGTCAGCCCTTGCCGGACCAGCGCGTCATAGGATTCGTCGATTTCTTTCAGGGCGTCGGCCGCTTCGGCGGGCCGAGCCAGGCTCTTGTAATACTCGTACTCGGCCTGCCCCTTGTTCATGGAGGCCTTGGCCCGCTCCAGCAGGCCCGCCGCCTCGGAGGACAAGCCCTGGGTCAGCAAGGTGGGCTGCCCCACGCTCTTCACGATGTCCGCATAGTTGGCGGCGGCCGCGCGGCCCAGGCCAGTCATGGTGTCCTTGTAGCTGGAGACCACGCGGCCGACCGCGTCATCCAGCTCTTGCGATTGCTTGATCTGCGCCAGGGTGCCATTGCTGATGCGCAGGGACAGCACGCCCAACGCGGCCCCTATCACCAACATGAATGAGAAAAACGCCAGCACCCACAACAGGCTGCTGCGTATCGTCATGTTTGCGAAGAACTTGCGCATCACAAGAACCACTCCCAGATTGAAGTCGTTAAAGGAAAGCGCCACATTGGGTTCAATATGGCGCTTTTACCTCCCAGCAGGCCGTTCCGATCAGGACGCGACCTTCTCCACCAGCGCCATTTCGTCGCTGGTCATCATTTTTTCAATATCCACCAGGATCAGCATGCGTTCGTCCACCGTGCCCAGGCCCGTCAGGTACTCGGTGGACAAAGTGGCGCCGAATTCCGGCGCCGGGCGGATCTGGCCCGAATTGAGCATCAGCACATCGGACACGCCATCCACCACGATACCGACGACGCGGCGGTCGAGGTTCAGGATGATGACCACGGTCTGCTCGTTGTAGTCGACGCGGCCCAGATTGAACTTGATGCGCAGGTCGACGATCGGCACGATGATGCCGCGCAGGTTCGTCACGCCCTTGATGAACGGCGGAACATTCGCAATGCGGGTGACCGTGTCGGCGTCGTAGCCGCGGATCTCCTGCACCTTCAGGATGTCGATGCCGTACTCTTCGTCGCCCAGCGTAAAGACCAGGAACTCGCTGCCGACATCTTCATTGCGCGCGGCTTGCGCTTGCGGTTTGGCTGCCATGAGGTTTATTTCTCCATCAATTCAGAATGGCTTCGGGCTGCGACCAACGCTCGCGGTTGGCGCGCGCAAGCGCAAATACGTCGACGATCAGGGCCACGCTGCCATCGCCCAGGATGGTCGCGGCGGAAATGCCCGGCACCTTGCGGTAATTCGATTCCAGATTCTTCACCACCACCTGGTGCTGGCCGATCAGGTGATCCACCAGCAACGCAAACCGGCGGTCCTCGGCTTGCATGATGACCGCGATGGCCTGCGTGGGATCGGTCTGGGCGTCGCTGACCGAGAACACCCGGTGCATTTCGACCAGCGGCAGGTACTCGCCGCGCACGTGCATCACGCGCTCGTTGCCCGCCACCGAGTAGATCTGGTCATTGGTGGGCTGCAGCGATTCGGTTACATGGTTCAGCGGCAGGATGAAGGTTTCCTCGCCGACGCGCACCGACATGCCGTCCAGAATGGCCAGCGTCAGCGGCAGGACGATGCGCGTCGTGGTGCCGTTGCCCGGCTCGCACGACAGCTGCACGTGGCCGCCCATGTCCTGGATGTTCCGGCGCACCACGTCCATGCCCACGCCTCGGCCGGAGATGTCCGTCACCTTTTCGGCGGTGGAGAAGCCCGGCGCAAAGATCAGCTGCCAGATTTCGTCGTCCGGCGAATTCTCGTTGACGGGCAGGCCCTGGGCGATCGCCTTCTTCAGGATCTTGTCGCGGTTCAGCCCGCCGCCGTCGTCGCTGACTTCAATGACGATGTTGCCGCCGTTGTGCTGGGCCGACAGCACCAGCTGTCCGACGGGGTCCTTGCCAGCGGCGACGCGCTTTTCGGGCGTCTCGATGCCGTGGTCCAGGCTGTTGCGCACCAGGTGGGTCAGCGGATCGATGATGCGTTCGATCAGGCTCTTGTCCAGTTCCGTTGCGCGGCCGTGGGTTTGCAGTTCGATCTGCTTGCCCATCTTGCTGGCGATGTCGCGCACCAGGCGTGGGAAGCGGCTGAACACGTAATCCATCGGCATCATGCGGATGGACATGACCGCTTCCTGCAGGTCGCGGGCATTGCGCTCAAGCTGTTCCATGCCATTGAGCAGGCGGTCGTGCAGCACCGGATCCAGCGTGGATGCGGTCTGGGCCAGCATGGCTTGGGTAATGACCAGTTCGCCCACCAGGTTGATGACCTGGTCGACCTTTTCGACGCCGACGCGGATCGAGGTGGATTCCTTGTCCGCGTGCGCCGGAGCTACCGCAGCGGGCCGGGCCGCGCGGGTGGACTGTGTGATGGCCTCGGCGGCCGCAGCCGACTCGGCGACGGCCGGCGCTTCGGGCGCCGTCTGTGCGGGAGCCGGCGCGGGCGTCGCAGCCGCAATTGGAGCAGCAGTCTGCATTACGCCCGCCGGAGCAGCTTCGCGGCTGATTTCCAGCTGGTCGCCGTCGACGATGAAGCAGCATACTGCCTCGATATCGTCCGGCGTGCAGGTGCTGTCCATCCAGACGGTCAGGGCGCCGTCGGCGCGTTCGCTGGCCTTGACGTTGCCGAGATTGCCCATTTCCTCGAGGAGGGAGGCGGCGTCCTTGTCCGAAACCTTGGTGATCCGCACACGCAGAGGCAAGCTGCCGGCTTCCGCTGCCGGCGCTTGCGCGGCGGGCTCGGGGGCAGGCGCCGGGGCGATCACGGGAGCCGGGGCCGGAACCGGCGCTGCCACGGGTGCAGGGGCCTCGGCCGGCGCGGCTGCCGCGGCGGGATCCTTATGCTCCAGCGCAAGCTGCCTCAGTACGGCGCAGATACGCTCAAACACGGCTTCATCGGGCTCTTCGGAGGCCCGATAGGCATCCAGTTGGCTTTTGAGCACGTCTTTCGTTTCCAAGAAAATATCGATCATGTCCGTACGCAGCGCCATTTCGCCGCGACGGATCGCATCCAGGAGGTTTTCCAGCAAATGGGTCGTGCCCGCCAGCTGCGTGAAGCAGCCGAAGGTGGCCGCCCCACCCTTGATCGAGTGGGCGGCGCGGAAGATCGCGTTGAGCTGTTCGATGTCGGGCGCGCCCACATCCAGCTCGAGCAGCAGCTGCTCCATCTGCGCGAGCAGCTCGTCCGCCTCGTCGAAAAAGGTCTCGTAAAACTGACTGAGGTCCAAACCAGAACTCATGACCCGTACGCCTTCAAAAATGAACTTGCTTACGCGCCGGCCTGCTCGTCGAGCAGTTCAGACGCCAATTCCACCAGCACATTCGGGTCGACCGGCTTGGAAAGCCAGCCACAGACCCCCAGATCCCGGGCGGCCATCTTGCTGTCCACGTCGTCCTCGGTGGTCAACACCAAGACCGGCACGTCCAGGTACTCGTCCTCTTGGCGCAGTCCCTGGATCAGCTCCAGACCGCCCATGACCGGCATGTTCCAGTCGCTGACCACCAGGTCCACCGGGTGGCTCTTGGCCAATTCCAGCGCTTCCTGGCCATTGCCGGCCGTCAGGACTTTCCATCCCGCGCCCGTCAACGTCGCCTGGACGATCATGCGCATCGTCGCCGAGTCGTCCGCCACAAGAATCGTTGCAGCCATTGCTATCGAACCCCTTCCGCGGGCGGGTTGCTCTCCGCCTCGCCTGGTTTGGTTGCCGTCGTGGCCTGGGCCGCGGCTTGCGCCGCTTCCACCGCCGTTCCTACCTCGCGGGCATCCTTGGCGCTGACGTCCGCAGCCGCGGCGTTCTCGCTTTCGATGCGCCGCTGGGTGCTCTGGTTGAGCACCACAAGGCTGATACGTCTATTAACGGCCGCATACGGGTCATCTTTAACCAGGCTCATGCTGGACGACAGCCCCTGGATGCGCAGGACCTTGCTTTCGTTCATTCCGCCCGCCACCAGCTCCTGGCGCGACGCATTGGCGCGGTCGGCCGACAGCTCCCAATTGCTATAGGCGCGCTCTCCGCGAGCGTATTGCGAGGCGTCGGTGTGGCCGGAGATGCTGACCTTGTTGGGCAATTCATTCAGGACCGGCCCCAGTTCCCTGAGGATGTCGCGCATGTAAGGCTGCACTTCCGCGCGGCCGGTGGCGAACATCGGACGGTTCTGGTTGTCGATGATCTGGATGCGCAGACCCTCCGTAGTCAGGTCGATCAGCAGTTGCGGCCTGAAGCTCTTCAGCACCGGACTGGTCTCGATGACGTTTTCGAGCCGCTTTTTCAGATTTTCCAGGCGATGCTGTTCGCGGCGTTCGGCGTCGCCCATGGGCTGGGCCTCGACGCGGTTGCCCTGCGCGCGGCGCACATCGCCCTCGCTGCGCAAGGGATCCCTGCCGCCTCCTGGAACCGCGCTGGTCTCGGCCGAACTGCTGGGCCCACCCGTAATGGCGACGCGCAATGGCATGCGGAAGTACTCCGCAATGCCCTTGAGCTCTTCGCGCGGGACCACGCTGATCAGCCACATCACCAGGAAGAACGCCATCATCGCCGTGATGAAGTCGGCGTATGCAATCTTCCAGCTGCCGCCGTGGTGCCCGCCGCCGTGGACCTTCTTGCGGCGGATCACCACACGGTGGTTGTTTACCGTGCTCATGGCCCGCTCCGTCAGGCCTTGCCGGTGGCGGTGGACTTGGCTTGCCGGACGTGCTCTTCCAGTTCACCAAAGGTCGGACGCACTGCGGAGAACAGCACCTTGCGGCCGAACTCCACGGCCAGCTGGGGCGGATAGCCGTTCATGCTGGCCAGCAGCGTAGTCTTGATGCATTCCAGCACCTTGGTGGCCTCATCGCTGCGGCGCTCGATGCGCGACGCCAGCGGCCCCACGAAGCCGTAGGCCAGCAAAATACCCAGGAACGTGCCCACCATAGCCTTGGAAATCAGGTCGCCCAGGATCGCCGGAGGCTGGTCCACGGCGGCCAGCGCCTTGATCACGCCCAGCACGGCGGCCACGATACCGAAGGCCGGCAGGCCATCGGCCATTTGCTGCAGCGCGCGCACAGGAACTTCGCGCTCATGGCGGTAGGTTTCGATTTCCTCGTCCATGAGCGTCTCGATTTCGAACGAGCTCATGTTGCCGCTGATCATGATGCGCAGGTAGTCCGTGATGAACTCCATCAGCTTGGCGTCTTTGGCGATGCGGGGGTACTCGCTGAAGATCGGACTGGATTCCGGGTCTTCGATATGCGATTCGATAGCCATGAGGCCCTCGCGGCGTGCCTTGTTCAGCAGCACGTACAAGAGCGCCATCAGCTCCATGTACACGTCCTTGCCGTAGCGCGAGCTTTTCAAGGCGTCGGGCAAGGCGGACTTGACCAGCATCAACGACTTCTTGCTGTTGCTGGCGAGGAAGGCACCAAAAGCCGCCCCAAAAATCAGCGTGAGCTCGAACGGCTGGTATAGCGCGCCCAAATGGCCGCCCAGCGCTATGAAGCTGCCGACGACCGACACGGCCACCACGAGAAAACCGATAACAATCAACACATCAGGCCCCTGCCAACGAAGTCTAAAACTGGCGTCAATGATCCCCTGTTCCCCCCGACCCAAAAAGGCGGGTTACGGGGAGTTTTCCAGGGCTTTTGATGTATTTGAATACCGCCGGTCAGAGCCGGGTGGCATTCGCAACGGGTGCGGGGCGGGTGCCGGAGCGCGCCTTGGCCGCAGCGCGGGTCTTGCCGGCGCGGGGTGGCGGCCGGCAGATCGCGCACACGAAATCCGACTGGGGATCGTGGGCATGGGCGATGAAATGCCCCCCGCATTGGCGGCAGGCGGACATTTGCAGCATGCCGCTATCAAAAAAGCGCACCAGCATCCAGGCGCGCGTAAAGCTCAGGACGGGCTCTGCGCCTTCGGCGGCATCGGTGCCGGCGTTTTCGAGATAGAGGCGATAGGCGTCGATGGTGGCGCGTATGCCCTTGCTGCTGGTGCGCGTATTCAGGAACGAATACACGTTGTAGAAGAGCGAGGAATGGATGTTCGGCAGCCAGGTCATGAACCAGTCAACCGAAAAGGGCAGCATGCCCTTGGGTGGCGAGCAGCCGCGGATTTCGCGGTACAAGCGTGCCAGGCGGTCGTGGCTGAGGCTGGTTTCAGCCTCCAGCACCTGCAGCCGGGCTCCCAAAGTGATCATGGAGCTGGCTAGCAGAATGTCATCCGCTTCCTGCGAAACGCTCTTGGTGGCCATTACACGTGCTTCCGGATGGAATGATCAGGCCGTCAGGCCAATTCTTCGACAGGCTGCTTGGCCAGCAGGATGGTTGCGTGCGCTTGCTGCAGCGCACCACCCAGAACGTCATGGGTCAGCGCGGACAACAGGCTGTAGTCATCGAAGCGGAAGCGGCACAGCAACGAGCTGGAGCTTGCGAGCTTGACCAATTGCGCCGGCGAAAGGCGCATGAGGATGTCAGCAACCTCATTGCTGAATCCCAGGCGGAACATCGACGCCGCGTAGTCGTCGCGCAGCATGCGCTGTGCCAGTAACAAATAGGACAGATTCACTTCGCGAATGTCTGTCAGCAATGAATTTTCGACTTGTTGCACGCCCAACTCCCTATTCCCTATCCCGCCGATGGGGGCTTGTGTAAGCAAAAGCACCGGAATTCCGTTGCCATTACGTTCGATACATCCCGCTTTGATGCGAAATGTATCATTTGTTCGCAATTTAAGTAAAATTTACCACAGCTGATGTCATTTTCTATGACTTATATGACAAAACTTTGTTGATGTTGCGCAACTTACCGTTTCCGATACACCTTGACATATAAATTTCAGACGAATTTACGTCAATTTGGCAAATAAGCATTCAAAACATTGCGTACTTTGAGGAATGAAACGGTGTTGTTTGCCGACAATGGCAGCTTGCAGATCACTAAATCCACCTAGCTTTAGCGCCGCCGCGCGTTTGTCGACAATGTCGCAAATTGACAACAACAGACCACGCGCCACGATGGACACCGCCCGACACTCCCGCAATGCCTCACGCAGATGACAGCCTGGTCGAATATGCCCCGCTAGTGCGGAAGCTGGCCCTGCAATTGCTCGCCCGGCTACCCGCCAGCGTAGAGCTCGACGACCTGATCCAGGCCGGCATGATCGGCCTGCTCGATGCCGTGCGCCGCTACCAGGAAACGGCCGACGCCCAATTCGAGACCTACGCCACCACCCGCATCCGCGGCGCGATGCTGGACGAATTGCGCGGACAGGATTGGCTACCTCGCAGCGTGCGCGCCAAGGCGCGCAAGATCGAGCAGGCCATCCAGCAACTCGAACAGCGTTTGATGCGAGCGCCGACGGAAGCCGAAATTGCACAACAGCTCGACATGCCCCTGGGTGACTATCAAACACTGTTGCACGACGCCCAGGGCGTGCAGATCGTGCATTACGAAGACTTCACCACCGAGCCCGACTCGGCTGGCGGTCAATCCGACTGGGCGGCCACCCTGAACCATGGCGCCGCCGGCGGCAATCCGCTGGATTCCCTGCTGGCCGGGGACTTCCGCCAGGCGCTGATCCACGCGATCGACGCCCTGCCCGAGCGTGAAAAGTTGCTGTTGTCACTTTGCTACGAGCAAGGACTGAACCTGAAGGAAATCGGCGCGATCCTGAATGTGACCGAGGCACGGGTGTGCCAACTGAGGTCGCAGGCGACGGCGCGGATACGGGCGAAGCTGAAGGAACAGGCTTGGCAGGAACTGCCCCAGGACGGGCAGATTGCTCAGGTGATATAGAAGGACGCCGGGTGGCGAGACGACTTTGCCCACCCTGACCACTATTAAAGCCTCTCAACATAACGGGCGCACCTCGCGTCCGTTTCTCATTGCGCAACGCCTAAAGAGACGATGGTTAGAGAATCGAGGGCATGCGTGGTCTGCGAACTTCCAAAGACCGGCGTCTTGCATTAAGGGCGCCGTAGCGGCGGTAGTTGTCGGACTTGGGTCGGATTCCTGCCCCCCTCCGACCGGATGGAAGAAAAATGTCGACTTTCGCGAAATAGTGCTAAAGATTGATTTTGGCCTGCCGTAATCCTGGCAACGGAGAGATTCCTAGACAAGAAGTCGACGAACTTTCCCGTTAACACCAGTGGGCGGCCTTGCTGCCCAGTTTGAAGAAGCCTTTCTCTCTTGGGAGCCTCACATGGCAGTCATCAATACCAACTACCTGTCCCTGGTTGCACAGAACAACCTGAACAAATCGCAATCGACCCTGGGCAGCGCCATTGAGCGCCTGTCCTCGGGCCTGCGCATCAACAGCGCCAAGGACGACGCCGCTGGCCAAGCCATCGCCAACCGCTTCACCGCCAACGTGAACGGCCTGACCCAAGCCGCCCGTAACGCCAACGACGGCATCTCGATCGCTCAAACGACCGAAGGCGCGCTGAACGAAGTCAACAACAACCTGCAGCGCATCCGCCAACTGTCGGTTCAAGCCACCAACGGCACGAACTCGCAGACCGACCTGGACTCGATCCAAGCTGAAATCTCGCAGCGCCTGGGCGAAATCACCCGCGTGTCGGAACAGACCCAGTTCAACGGCGTCAAGGTTCTGGCCAAGGACAACACGCTGACGATCCAAGTCGGCGCCAACGACAACGAAACGATCACCATCAATCTGGAAAAGATCGATGCCAAGTCGCTGGGTCTGGAAAAGCTGAGCCTGAACGGCCCGCAAGGCACGGTCACCACCGCCGCCAACAGCGATGTCGAAGGCTTCCTGAGCGTTGCCGCCGGCAGCATCACCGCTGGCGCCAGCGCAGCCGTCACCGTCAGCAACGCTACGGATCTGGGCTCCACCGCCCCGACCTCCGGTTCGCTGGTGAAGGACAGCAAGGGCAACCTGTTCGTCGAAGTCACCGCAACCGCTGGTGCAACGAAGCCGGGCGTTACCACTGGCCAGAAGATGTACGTGTCGGTCAAGGCATCGGACCTGAGCGTTGCTGGCGGCACCGTTACCGTGGGCACCAAGGACGCAACGGCTTCGACGTTCGCCGCTACGACCAACCCGCTGGCCGGCATCGACAAGGCTCTGTCGCAAGTCGACAACCTGCGTAGCGACCTGGGCGCGATCCAGAACCGCTTCGAATCGACTGTTGCCAACCTGAACAACACGATCAACAACCTGTCCGCCGCCCGTTCGCGTATTCAAGACGCCGACTACGCCACGGAAGTGTCGAACATGACCAAGGCCCAGATCCTGCAACAGGCTGGCACCTCGGTTCTGGCTCAAGCCAACCAAGTGCCGCAAACGGTTCTGTCGCTGCTGCGTTAATTCCAGCGGACAGTCCCAGGCGGAATGTGGAGCAGCAGGTCAACTCCACATACTTGCCCAGACAAGAAAGCCAGCCTTCGGGCTGGCTTTTTTATATGCGTCTCTTGCAGTGCACAAGCGCAGCAGCCGCAAAAAAGGGTGGGCTACACCTCGTCCACCCTCTTGCTCATTGCTTGCTTCTACAGACTCGGTGACGTGCTGCGCGCGGTACTTAGGCCTCCAGCTTCACAGAGCGGACCACAGCCGCCACAGCAGCAGGATTCTCGTTGATCAGGTCGTGGCTACCTGCGATGCGCTCCACCCGGCACCCCTGAGCCGCCAGGCGCGCCAAGTCGTCTTCATCCAAGCAACATGGCACCGGCGGCATATTGCGAGGAGGATGCATCGGAACATTGCCGGTCACCACGGTCACCGGCTGCGTAACACCGTTCAGCAAGGGCCAATAGTCCCGCTCAACCGCTGCGGTTGGCGTGACGCCGTAGATTTCCAGAGCGAAGCTGCGCAAGTGTCGGTCATCCGGTCGAGCGGCAATTGCACCGCGCAGAAATGCGTGGTTGTGCCAGAGCTTGGCGGCCGAGAACGGCGTATCAAGGAGTACCACCTGCTTGCACAGCGGCGTACGACGCGCGATTTCCAAAGAGACACTGCCGCCAAACGACACGCCCAGCAAGCCAAAACCCGAGGGCGCAGCCGTCAGCAACGCGGGCAGCAATTCATCCACGAACCCATTGACGGACATTTCCTGAGGTGCAGTGCTGGCGCCGCAGCCGGGCAAGTCAACAAACAATAAATTCGCATCGGACAGGTGGGGTTCAAAGCCTTGGACGGTGGCGATACTGCCCAGCGAACCGTGCAGCACAACCCAGGTCGGACGCCCCTCTTGCCAACCGGCGCCGCGGCGCATACGAATCAGCCCGGAACGTCCTCGCACCATCTCGAACGGCGCAACCACCTGCGCACTTGCCTGCCCCAGCCATTCCTCATGGCCGTGCTCCAGCGCGTCCAGCGCTTCGGGCGTGCCAAGCATGATCTCGCGAGCGTGGCGCTCGATCAGGTCCTTGGGCCAATCCCACCAGCGTATGCGTATCAGGCGGTCAGATACGGCTTCATCGAAACGCCGACGCCGAAATTGCGCGGGATTTCCCATCCAGATTTCGTAGTCGCCGACATCGCGCGACACGACAGAACCAGCGGCGATCACCGCCCCCGTACCGATCTTCACCCCGGACAGGATTCGCGCGCCCGCGCCAATCCATACATCGTGTCCGATCGTGACGCCGCCCCGCGTCGTCGAGTAATCCGTTATATCCTTCGTGGAAGCGAACAACGTACCAAATTGTGGCACCGAGAAGGGAAAGATCGTATAGGTATCCTCGCGGTGGTAGGCTCCAAGAATGATCTCGACGTGATGAGCGATCGTGCAGAAATTTCCGATCGACAACCGCGCAGGCTCCTGCGGCTGATTATGCAGAACGGGTTGCGGCACCCCATAGGAATAGTCACCGATGCTGTACAAGTCAGGATCCGCCAAGCCTATCGCCGTGAAAATCAGGCCGTGTACGCCATGCTGCATCGCCAGGTTCAAGTGTTTGACGCCCTGATGGTCAGGGCGGATAGCCTGGATTTGCCTGCAAATTTGAGCTGCGTCCGCCAGCCGATTCTCGTGCCACGCGCGCGCTGCGACGCCGAAGGCGTCATCCACGCTCATCGTCTGGCCGGTGGCGGGTTTAGGCGCAGTCTTCTTGTTTGCTTTCACCTGCTCTACTCCAATAGATTTTCAATACGCATCCGGGGTGCGATGACGTATCACCGCCGCCGGGCTGCCTGCGATCACCGCATATTCCGGCCATTCGCCACGCAGCACCGTCCCCGCCGCAACGACGCAACCGCGCCGCAATATACAGCCGTCCAACAGCACGCAGTTGGCGCCGATCCAACAATCCTCTTCGATCAGGATGCCGCCTTTGCTGGGCATGAACCGCTGCTCAATGATGGTCAGATCGCTGCGGCGATACTCGTGATTGGTGGGCGCCAGCGTAGTATTGGCGGCGATCAGGGTTCCGCGGCCAATGTCGACGCCGTTGCCTGAATAGATGACCACGCCGGAATTCAGGTAGACATGGTCGCCGATGAGCACATCACCGTCACCGCCGGCGAATTTGATCTTCACGAAACTGTCTATCGTGACGTGGTCGCCCACCGTGACACTATTGCCGCGCACCGATCGCTCGATATCGGCCAAGGGGGAGATCTTTGCCAGGACGGATAGCCGATTCATCGCTTATCTTCCATCAGATGTGCCAGGGTCTTGTCGAAGAAAGTCGCCATGGCGTCATTGGCATCGCCACCCTCCGCAGCCTCATGCCGCGATATGAATTGGTAGTCAGGCGCGGGCAGCTCCTCAAGCGAACCGAACTGTACCGGAATGTTCCTACCCAGGAGCCGCTTGGCACGAGACGCGGCCAGACCCGCGAGATCGCGGATCAACCAGTCAGCCCCCGCCACATGCAGCACGCCGGAACCGGCGCCTGGCAAACGCCGCGCCAGCACCTGTGCGAAATGCTCCACACTCAAGTAGTTACGCCGCGCTTTGCCTCGCCCATGCAGGACGATCCGGCCGTTTGCCACCGCCTGGCGGCAGAAATCAAATGGCGCCAGGGTCCAGCGGTCGAAGCCTGTCCAGCGAGCGGGCGCCCCGAAGAGATTCGCGGGCCGCAAGATGTCCACTGACATGCCTTGCTCCCGCGCAGCCAGGGCATACAACTCTTCTGCATGCCTATGGGTCAGTCCGTAGTCGTTGGCCGGCACGGCGGGCGCCAGCTCGTCCAACAGCGCCGCGGGCCGCCCGAACACGTGGAAAGTGGAAACATAGGCATGGCGCTCGATCCCCGCGCGCGCGCAGGCCTCCAACAGAGCCCGGGTTCCCGCGACATTGACGACATAGGCCAATGACGGATTGGCGCGGCAAGCCACCTCGTGCATCGCCGCTGCATGGATGCAGGCGTCCAGGCCATCCGGGAGCGCCAAGCCGGCCACGGCGTCCGGATCCGACAAGTCCAGGCGGATGTCATCCGACGGCGCCCGGCCTGCGGTGACGACCTCCACGCCATGAGCGCGCAAGCATGCGGCAACCGCCCCGCCCGCGTATCCGCGGGCTCCGGTAACCAGTACCCGCGACGTCATGGCGCCCCTGCGTACGTAAAGGGGGTGATGAAATCGTCCAGCGCAGGCAGGCCCGCATCGCGCGGCGACATGATGGGTTCTTTCATGCCTGATTCGCCAGCCCACCAGTCGATGCCGGCGCTGCGCGGGTCGACACCCGCGTCCCGCAACGGATCGTGAACCGATGTCGTGTAATAGAGCAATGCCGTCTGGTCCCGGTGCGCGGCAAATCCATGGGCGACGCCTCGAGGCACATAAACAGCTTGCGGCTCATCGCCGTCCAGGATCAAGGACAGGGACTGTTTGAACGTCGGCGACCCCCGCCGCAGGTCCAGCAAGCCATCGCGCGCCCGGCCCGACAGGCAGGTCACGAGCTTGGCATGATCCGACGGCGGCGCCTGGAAATGCAGGCCCCGCAAGACGCCGCGATGCGATACCGATACATAGGATTCGGCATAGTCGGCTTCCAACCCCAAGGCGGTCAGCGTGGGCGCGTGCAAAAGCTTGCGGAATTCGCCGCGTGCATCGGGAAAGCGCGGAAGGCTGAACAGGTAGCAGCCCGGAATATCCAAGGCCCTGGCTTCCATGTCAGAGCCCGACGCCGAAGAACAGCTCGATGCGGCTGGCGGCATAGTCCAACATCTCGGGAGTCAACGCAGGCTGCACGCCGATCCAGAACGTGTTGTTCATGATGATTTCCGTATTCGTCAGCTCGCCCGCCACGCGGTAATGCTGGCCGACCATCGAGGGTTGGCGGGTCAGGTTGCCGGCGAACAGCAAGCGCGTGCCGATCTTGTCCTGGTCCAGGTACGTCAGCAGGTCGACGCGGCGCACTTCGGCTTCGGGCCGCAACGTGATCGGGAAGCCGAACCAGGAAGGATCGGAACCGGGCGTGGCCTCGGGCAGGATCAGGAATTCCTCGCAGGAGGCCAGCCGCTCTTTCAAAAAGCGGAAATTGGCCTTGCGCTGCGTCACGAACTCCTCGACCCGGTCCAACTGCGCCAGGCCGCAAGCGGCCTGCATGTCGGTGATCTTCAGGTTGTAGCCAATGTGCGAGTAGGTGTACTTGTGGTCGTAGCCTTCGGGAAGGCTGCCCAGCTTCTGGCAGAAGCGCCGTCCGCAGGTATTGTCCTTGCCGGGTCCGCAGTAGCAGTCGCGGCCCCAGTCGCGGAACGACTCCGCGATCAACTTCAGGTGCGGGTCGTTCGTGAAGACCGCCCCGCCCTCGCCCATCGTGATGTGATGCGCGGGATAGAAGCTGAGCGTGCCGATATCACCGAAGGTTCCGACCATGCGACCGTTATAGGTCGAGCCCAAGGCGTCGCAACAGTCTTCGATCAGCCACAGGCCGTACTTCTTGCACAAGGCCGTCACCACGTCCAGGTTGTACGGGTTGCCCAGCGTATGCGCCAGCATGATGGCCTTGGTGCGCGGGGTGATCGCGGCCTCCAGCAGGCTGGCGTCCACGTTGTAGGTGCCGAGTTCCACATCCACAAACACGGGTACTGCGCCAAATTGCAGAATCGGGTTGACCGTGGTGGGAAAGCCCGCGGCCACGCCAATCACTTCATCGCCCCGTCGGATAGCCCGTTCGCCCAATTTCGGCGAAGTGAGCGTGGAAAACGCCACCAGATTGGCCGAGGAACCGGAGTTGACGGTGATCAGGTGCTTTACGCCCAGATACTGGGCCAGGCGTTGTTCGAAGGCGTCATTGAAGCGGCCCGTCGTCAGCCAACCGTCCAGCGATGCCTCGACCATGGACTTGAGCTCGGCCGCGCCGATCAGCTTGCCCGAAGGCGGCACAACGGTCTTTCCTGGAGCGAACGCTGCGCGCTCGCGCTCCTGGGCCTCGTGATACTGGTCGACCAGCAGGGCGATCTGCGCCCGAATTTCGTTAGGACTCATGCTATTTCTCTAAAATCAGGTGTTCTTGTCTAGGCAGTGTCGCGAGGACTCACGCCAGAGTCACGGAGGGCCGTAAGCCTCTATCTGCGCCTCACACAAGGCGCGCGCGTCCGCGCCTTCGTATTGGGCGCGGTACCACTGCATTGTTTCAGCCACTGAACGGGACAGGCTCCAGCGCGCCTGCACCTGCAGAATGGAACGCGCGCGCGACGTATCGAGCGTCAGCATGCCAGCTTCGTGGGGCCCCTGGACCGCTGTACCGTAAACCACGTCGCCGCTGCCATAGGCGTCGCGGGCAAGCTCGACCACTTCGCGCACCGTAGCCGCCTCGTGCGACGGAGGCCCGAAATTGTACGGACCGGCCAAGTTGGGACGTTCCCATAGCGTTCGCGCCAGGCGCAGATATCCGGCCAGGGGTTCGAGGACGTGCTGCCAGGGACGAGTCGATCCCGGATTACGGATTTCAAGCTTGCCCTGGGCCTGCCAGGCTCGCACGGCATCAGGCAGCAAACGGTCTTCGGACCAATCGCCGCCGCCTATGACGTTCCCCGCCCGGGCGGTTGCAACGGCGACACCCTGCTGCGCCAGGAACGCATCGCGGTAACAGGCCGCGACCAATTCGGCGGCAGCCTTGCTGGCGCTGTAGGGGTCGTGTCCGCCCAAGGCGTCGCCCTCGCGATATGGATGCGGCCATTCCTCGTTGCGATAGACCTTGTCGGTCGTGATGCACAGCGCCACGCGCGCGTCCGGCAGGCCGCGCAGCGCATCCAGGACATGCGCCGTCCCCATTACGTTGGTGTCGAAGGTCTGCAGCGGTTCGCGGTAGCTGGCGCGGACCAGCGGCTGGGCTGCCAAGTGCAGCACGATTTCAGGTTGCGCTTGGCGTACGAGCACAGCCAGCCCTGCCGCATCGCGGATATCGAGAATGTGGCTGTCCAGCACGCGGGCGATGCCGGCCGCCTCAAACAGGCTGGTCTGACCGACAGGCGGCGCCAACGACGCGGCGCATACTTCGGCCCCCAGCAGGCGTAGCCACAGCGCCATCCAGCCCCCCTTGAAGCCGGTGTGGCCAGTCAGGAAGACACGCTTGCCGCGCCAGAAACTGGCGGCGTCGCTGATCACCACACCCTCCAGGGCGCCTTGCCCGCTTCCCACAGGGATTCCAGCATGCGCTTTTCACGCAGCGTGTCCATGGGTTGCCAGAAACCCATGTGCTTGTAAGCCATGAGATCGCCATTGCGCGCCAGGGTTTCCAATGGCTCCATTTCCCAGGAAATATGGTCGCCTTCGATCAGCGGCAGGACCTTGGGAGAGAGCACGAAAAAACCGCCATTGATCAGGCCGCCATCGCCGCGCGGCTTCTCCGTGAAGCCCGCCACCAGATCGTTCTCCATCTTCAAGGCGCCATAGCGCCCGGGGGGCTGCACAGCCGTGACGGTCGCCGAGCGTCCGTGCTTGCGGTGGAACGCGATCAACGCGGAGATATCCACGTCGGCGACCCCGTCACCATAGGTAAAGCAAAATGCGTCTTCGTCCTTGACGTAAGCGGCCACGCGCTTGAGGCGTCCGCCAGTCATGGTGTCGTCTCCCGTATCCACCAGGGTGACGCGCCAGGGCTCTGCCTTGCGCTGATGCACTTCCATCTGGTTGTTGGCCATGTCGAACGTCACGTCCGACATATGCAGGAAGTAATTGGCAAAGTACTCTTTGATGACATAGCCCTTGTAGCCGCAGCAGATCACGAAATCATTGACGCCGTGGGCCGAGTACATCTTCATGATGTGCCACAGGATGGGTTTTCCGCCGATCTCCACCATGGGCTTCGGCTTGACATGCGTTTCTTCGGAAATGCGCGTGCCCAGGCCACCCGCAAGAATAATTGCCTTCATGCTTGTTTCTCACACCATTGTTTGAACATGGCGCGAAAGGCCGTCTCGACCTTACGCGCAAAAGCGGGTTCGTCCATGAGGCTGCTGGCCTGCATTTCGGCACGCAGTCCGGCGCGTATGCGCTCGAGCGCCGGAATATCGCTGGCCAGCGCCACCACCTTATCGATGTATTCCGCCTCGGTCGACGCGATCCAGTCGCCGCGCCCCAGGCCTATCAGGGTGGACGCGCCAATACGGCCGACGCCGGGCCGGCCCGCCAGCGTAATGAACGGAAGGCCTTGATAGAGGCTCTCGAACAACGTCGTTCCGGAGTTGTGCGGAAAACAATCCAGCGTAATGTCCGCGCTGCGCAGCAGGTCCCAAGGAGGTGAATGAAAGCCGATTTCGAGACGCGATGCCTGCACACCGTGTACCGCGAACCGCGACTCCAGCTCTTCCTTCAGTCCAGGGGACACGTAACTGCGGCTATCCACCACCAGCTTGGATGACGGCACCCGGCGCATGATCTCCGCCCACGTGCGAATCAGATGATCGTTGAAACGGATTGCCCTGGAGAGCGTGATGAACCGAACATGGCCATTGGCCAGGGCCGGCAGCGGCCCTGCATCACCCATTCCGGATTTCGGCCTGTAGGCAAAATTGCTGCCGCTCAAGCGCCAAGGCTTCTCCGCGAACAAATGATCGGATCCAGGCGGCACCATTTCAGCATCGCTCAGGATGTAATCAATGGCCGTCAGGCCGGTCGTGCATCCGAAACCCAACCATGTGAGCTGGACGGGAGCCGGCTTGCGCGCAAATACGCCTAGGCGGTTGTTGCCGGTATGGCCGGCCAGATCCACCAGAATGTCGATCTTGTCGGCGCGTATGCGACGCGCCAGCGCGTCGTCCGTCATGCCGTTCGTGCGCGTCCAGTGCTGGGCGTACCCCTTGAACGCTTCGGTCACCTTGTCCTCGACACCCAGGTGTGCGTAGATATGCACCTCGAATTCGTCCGGATTGTGGTGAGCCATCAGGGGCTCAAGAAACAGGGTCACGGGGTGGAATCGGATATCCGGCGAGACATAGCCGATCCGCAGCCGTCGTCCGGGATCTTTGTCGTTGCGGTGAGGCAACCAATGCTTGCGCATCGGCTTGCCAAATATCTCTTCGAATTCCTTGTAGACCTCGAAAATCTGTTCGGCCGTACGATCGGGGAAATAATTCAAGCCGAAAAACCGACTACCCCAGACCTGTGGATTGTCCGGTACCAGGCGTAGCACTTCCTTGTACTTTTTCTCCGCCCCGTCGAAATCGCCGATATCCGCCAGGACCACACCCAAGTTGCCGTGGGAATCCACGACCGAAGGATCCTCTTCCAGGGCGCGCCCGTAGTGATAAATCGCGTCGTAGAAGCGCGAGGCCTTGTGATAGCAGCTACCCAGGACGTTGTGCGCGGAGGCGTACTTCGGATGAATCGTCAGCGCCAGCAAGGCGCTCTGCTCCGCGTCATCCAACGAATCCCGCGCCAACAGCGTCAGGGCCAGCAGGGCGTAGCGGTGCGCAGGCGTCGGATCCAGGCGAAGCGCATGCAGCAAGGCCATCAACGATTCAGTGTTCTCACCCTTGTCGCGCACAATGCACGACAGCGCGTCCCACGCGGCATCGTTCCGGGGAGCCTGCTTGATCAGGCGGCGCACTTGCGCCTCGGTCTCGGCGCTGACCTTGCCCTTGTACGCGAGATTCCGCAGCTCCACGGCCTCCCTGTGCTGTGCAGGGGTGACACCCCGCAGTCCCTTGAGGGGTACTTGCTGCAACAGGCACCTCGACAATGCCTGCACATAGAGCATCCATGAATGGCGCTCGCCCTTGCTGGCCTCCAGGCCATCCGCCAGGAAATCGCGCCAACGTGTTGGCCCGGCAAGCACCAAGGCGGACCGCCGCAGCATCCGCAATTGCTGAGTCAGAGACACACCCTGCGGCGCAGTCGCCGGCTTTTCGCCAAGCGGGCCGCTCGATTTCGACTCGGCCTTCTCTTTTTCGACATAGGCGTCCAGCGCCGCCAGGGACTGCCCTTGAGCCAGCAGTTCCAGCACGTGCCGGTCGATGGTCTCGGTCACTGGCTCGTGCCACCAGTTGAACAACGGAGCCTGCCCGCCCCGCTCGCGGTCTGCAAGTGCGGGAAGCGCCTGCGCAACCACGGCCAGGGCGTCCGCCCCGATCGTATCGTAAGGCGTGCGATCCACCGAGTAACGCACGAGTCCGCGGCGCACCAGATACAGCAGCGCTGCCTGCGTTGCTTCAAATGCCGTCTTGCCCTCGCCCACCGACGGCCCCGCAGCCACGAAGTCAGCCAGGCCCGCCGCATCGAGCGACTCGGGCCAAGCGCAACCCAGCGCATCCAGGACACGCTGAACCACGGGATCGTCGGTGCAGAACACCTGTCCTGGCGAGGTTTCGAAATAGATATTCTTGACGTCGCGCAGGCCCAGCGCGCAACGCCTGAACCGGCCGGCCCAGCGTAATTCCATCAAACGCGCCACATCGATCTGCGGCGAAGCCTGCTCCGCGCGCTCCTGATGCACGATGAGCGTGCGGCGATGGCGGCGGCCGACTGAAAAGTCCAGGTTCTGTTGCCGCAAGACCCGCGGCTTGCCGAGACCCAGCAATCCATGCGCAAGCGATACATTGCCTCCATAGGTGTCGGCCATCTCGATTTGCGGCTCGGCATCGCCCGCGCAGATCAAGGCGTAACCGGACACGAGTTCCGAAAACTCCACGAAGTAATAGGCCTGGCGTGAGAAACCGAACAACCCGGCATCGAGATCAGCTTTGCCAATCTCGGCAGCCGCGGCGAAGGCGCCGGCCATCGGATTGCCCGATGCCATTCCGTTGGAAAATAGGGTCAAAGCAGTGCGGGCAGCAGCAGTCTGTTCTTCCGCGGTGTCGGCACCATGGCCGTACAGCAACATGGCGTCGCGCACCGCCTCGTCCACGCGCGCGCCCGGGTAGGTGTCGTAATTGACGTACGCGATGCCTTCGAACGACAGGTTCAGGCGGCAGATGCGCAGAATTTCGACTGCCTGGCTGCGATCCAGCAAACTGTAGACATCATGGGCGACGATATAGTCGAATTCGCCCAACTCCGGCGTCACCGCGGCGTAATCGGCCGCAAAGAACTCCGCGTTTCCCAAGCCCAGCCCCTCGGCATGCTGACGCGCCAGCTCGATTTGGCCGGCGTCAGGGTCGATCCCGACCACACGAGCTTGAGGATAGGCCGCGGCAAAAGGGAAGACATTGGCTCCTGCGCGGCACCCGAGTACCAGCACGCGAGCCTGATCCAGTGGCACACTGGAAAGACCATACAAATGCGCCGTCGCCCGCAAGTGGCCCGGCGAACTCAGGAAGTTGATGGCGTGGTCGGCCAAGGCGGGAGCGATCGCAACCTCGCGACCCCCATCGGGTAAGGACTCAGGCGCGTTCAAAAAAACTCCGCATCGGGCAAGTAGCTGTGGCAAGTGTGGCGAGAGTATCAGCGGCCGCGCTGGCTAAATCGTTGGAAAAACGCAGGTTTTTGCCGGTTCCTGCGGTAATCCCCCTTCGAGTCCTAATCAAGCCCCATTTTTTCGGACTGTTCCCCTTTTTCACTTCCTCCGATTGCCTCATACTCGCGGCTGCACGCTTTGTATCAATAATTTTCACAACATGACCGCGACGCCTCCCGATCCACTCGCTACGCAGCACAGCAGCATTCCGGATCCCGATGCCCAGGCGCCGATGGATGAGCAGACCCTGCGTCTGCGCGAAGAGAACCGCGCCTTGCGCGAATTGCTGGTGGCGCAGGCGCAGGCCGCGCCCACTCCGCAGGAACCCGGTCCGCTACGGCGGATGTTCTGGTGGTTGATATCGGCGCCTGGCGCTGCACTGGTCCGCTGGCGCGCCCTGGTAGGACGCGAAGACGCGCGGCCAATCACGGGTAAACGCGTGGGATATGCCACATTGACCGTGCTGTATACGCTGGCAATCTATGGCGCGCTGGTTTTGCTGGTGGTGTCATGGAGCTCGCCGAATACGACAGTTTCGGGCTCCACGGCTGCCGGCCCGGTACGGATACCTCTGACGCCGGCACCGCCTGCGAACGCCGAACCTGTATTCGGTCACCCGGAAATGACGCCGGCGGCGATGCCAACACCCGTTCCAGATTCGGACTCCGATTCGGATTCGGGCCCAGGTTCGCCAGAACCGCAACCCGAGCACGCCCCGGCGCCGCCCGCAGCGGCGGACACGATGAACACTACACCCACGTCTACCCTGCGGATGACTGAGATCCCCGCCGTAGACCCCATGGCCTGGGTGGAAGAGCTGAAAGGTGAGTTGGCACGTTGCGCAACGCTGGGGTTCTTTGATCGCCCCGACTGCGCCTGGGCCGCACGCCGGCAGTTCTGTGAACCCAATAGCGCGTGGGGCACCATCAAGGAATGCCCGAATCGACCGTGAGGACCGCCACGAATCCCGTGCATCCGGGCGCAGTCCACGCGATAATCCAATACCGACTCAAGCCACCCTCCAAACACTAGGACACCCCAAGCATGGACGCCTCGATCAGCAACACCGTCAATACCGCCCTGGCCCTGCAGGACGCGAACCTCATGCAGGAAGTACAGGCCCGCGTACTGAAGAAGGCGCTCAATGCGCAAGCGGACACGGCCTTGACGCTGATGCAGTCGCTGCCGGTGCTGGCGGTGGACGCCACGCTGGGTTCGCGCATCGACACGCACGCCTGAACGCCGCGCCGCAGGCGCACAAAAAAATGCGCCGGTCCCTGTCCAGGGCCGGCGCTTTTGCATTGCGCGGGCGGCATGACCGCCCTCCTGCGCATTACTTCTTCTTCATCGGCGGCAAGTCGGTGCAAACACCTTCTGCAACTTCGGCAGCCATGCCCACCGACTCACCCAGGGTCGGGTGCGGGTGGATGGTCTTGGCGATGTCGACGACGTCGGCGCCCATTTCCACGGCCAGGGCCAGTTCGCTGATCAGGTCACCGGCATGGGTGCCGACGATGCTGCCGCCCAGGATGCGATGCGTTTCAGCGTCGAAGATGAGCTTGGTGAAGCCTTCGTCGCGGCCATTGGCGATGGCGCGGCCGGAGGCGGCCCAGGGGAACACGCCCTTCTCGATCTTGATGCCCTGTTTCTTGGCTTCGTCTTCGGTCAGGCCGACCCAGGCCACTTCCGGATCGGTGTAGGCCACCGACGGAATGACGCGGGCGTCGAAGAAGGACTTCTGGCCTGCGGCGGCTTCGGCGGCGACGTGGCCTTCATGCACGGCCTTATGCGCCAGCATGGGCTGGCCGACGATGTCGCCGATGGCGTAGATGTGCGGCACGTTGGTGCGCATCTGGCGATCGACCTCGATGAAGCCGCGGTCGGTCACGGCGATGCCAGCGCGGTCGGCGCCGATCTTCTTGCCGTTGGGGCTGCGGCCCACGGCTTGCAGCACCAGGTCGTAGCGCTGCGGCTCCTTGGGCGCGCCCTCGCCTTCGAAGCTGACGTAGATGCCGTCCTTCTTGGCTTCCGCGCCCACGGTCTTGGTCTTCAACATGATGTTGTCGAAGCGGTAGGCGTTCTTCTTCTGCCATACCTTGACCAGGTCGCGGTCGGCGCCCTGCATCAGGCCGTCCAGCATTTCCACCACGTCCAGGCGCGCGCCCAGCGTGGAGTACACCGTGCCCATTTCCAGGCCGATGATGCCGCCGCCGATGATCAGCATCTTCTTGGGGACTTCACGCAGCGACAAGGCGCCGGTGGAGTCAACGATGCGGTCGTCCTGGGGCAGGAACGGCAGCTTCACCGACTGGCTGCCGGCGGCGATGATGGCCTGCTTGAAGCGCAGGGTCTGGGTCTTGCCGTCGGCGGCCTTGACGGTCAGGTGGTTGGGGTCGGCGAACTCGCCCACGCCATGCACCACGGTGACCTTGCGGGCCTTGGCCATGCCGGCCAGGCCGCCGGTCAGCTTGGCGACCACGCTGTCCTTGTAGCCGCGCAGCTTGTCCAGGTCGATCTTGGGCTCGCCGAAGCTGATGCCGTGGGCGGCCAGCTCGCGAGCTTCGTCGATGATGGCGGCGTTGTGCAGCAGCGCCTTGGACGGAATGCAGCCCACGTTCAGGCAGACGCCGCCCAGGGTGTCATAGCGTTCGACCAGGACCACGGACAGGCCCAGGTCGGCGGCGCGGAAGGCGGCGGAGTAGCCGCCGGGGCCGGCGCCCAGCACCAGCATGTCGTATTCGCCGTCGGCCGAGCCCTTGAAGCTGGCCGCGGCGGGCGCGGCGGCGGGAGCCGGAGCCGCCTGCTTGGGCGCCTCGGCGGCCTTGGGGGCTTCCTTGGCGGCGGGCGCGGATGCGGCGGCACCCGCCGCTGCTTCCACTTCCAGCACGACCGTGCCTTCGGCAACCTTGTCGCCGACCTTGACGTTGATGGACTTCACCACGCCGCCTTGCGACGCGGGGATTTCCATCGAGGCCTTGTCGGACTCGACGGTGATCAGGCTTTGTTCAGCCTTGATCGTGTCGCCCACCGCCACCAGCACTTCGATGACTTCCACTTCCTTGAAGTCGCCGATGTCCGGCACTTTGATTTGAACGGTATTGCTCATGGGGCTCCCCGTTTACAGCGCGATGCGGCGGAAGTCGGCCAGCAAGGCGCCCAGATAGGCGTTGAAGCGCGCGGCCGCGGCGCCGTCGATGACGCGGTGGTCGTACGACAGCGACAGCGGCACGATCAGGCGCGGCACGAACTGCTTGCCGTCCCACACGGGCTTGTGCGAGGAGCGCGACACACCCAGGATCGCCACTTCAGGGGCGTTGATGATGGGCGTGAACGAGGTGCCGCCGATGCCGCCCAGGGACGAGATCGAGAAGCAGCCGCCCTGCATTTCGGCGGGCGAGATCTTGCCGTCACGCGCCTTCTTGGACAGGTCGGTCATTTCCTGGGCGATCTGCAGAATGCCCTTCTTGTCGGCATCGCGGATCACCGGCACCACCAGCCCGTTGGGCGTGTCGGCGGCGAAGCCGATGTGGTAGTACTGCTTGAGCACCAGGTTGTCGCCGTCCAGCGAGGCGTTGAACTCGGGGAACTTCTTCAGGGCCGCGACCACGGCCTTGATCAGGAAGGCCAGCATCGTGACTTTGATGCCCGACTTCTCGTTTTCCTTGTTCAGCGTGACGCGCAGCGCTTCCAGGTCGGTGATGTCCGCTTCGTCGTTGTTGGTGACGTGCGGGATCATGACCCAATTGCGGTGCAGGTTCGCGCCGGAGATCTTCTTGATGCGCGACAGCGGCTTGGCTTCGATCGGGCCGAACTTGGTGAAGTCGACCTTCGGCCACGGCAACAGGCCCAGCGCGGCCCCATCGGCCGAACCGCCGGCAGCGGCCACCGGACCAGCAGCGAGCGCCTGCTTGACGAAGCCGCGCACGTCGTCGGCGGTGATGCGGTCCTTGGGACCGGAGCCCTTGACCTTGCTCAGGTTGACGCCCAGTTCGCGCGCGAACTTGCGCACCGAGGGGGACGCGTGCGGCAGCTGGCCGGGCTTGAGGTTGGCGTCTTCGAGCGCGGCGGCCGGAGCCGGACGCTGCGCGGCAGGCGCAGGCGCTTCGGCCTTGGCGGCGGGCGCGGCAGCGGCCTCTGCCTTGGCGGCCGGAGCCGGGGCTGCGGCGGCAGCGGCGGCGGGCGCAGCGCCCTCCACCACGACCACGACCGAGCCCTTGGCAACCTTGTCGCCGACCTTGACCTTCACTTCCTTGACCACGCCGCCTTGCGAGGCGGGGATTTCCATCGAGGCCTTGTCGGACTCGACGGTGATCAGGCTTTGCTCGGCCTTGATGGTGTCGCCCACCGCGACCATGACTTCGATGACTTCGACTTCCTTGAAGTCGCCGATGTCGGGCACTTCGATGTTCACCGGACCGCTGGAGGCGGCCGGTGCGGCGGCGGCGGCCGGCTGCGCGGCAGCCTTGGCTTCGGCCTTGGGAGCCTCTTCCTTGGCCGGCGCAGCCGCGGGGGCCGCAGCCTCGCCCGCGCCCGCCGCTTCCACTTCCAGCACGACCGTGCCTTCGGCAACCTTGTCGCCCACCTTCACGCTGATCGACTTCACCACGCCGCCTTGCGACGCGGGGATCTCCATCGAGGCCTTGTCGGACTCGACGGTGATCAGGCTTTGTTCAGCCTTGATCGTGTCGCCCACCGCCACCAGCACTTCGATGACTTCCACTTCCTTGAAGTCGCCGATGTCGGGAACCTTGATTTGCACGATGTTGCTCATGTCTCTTTACCCTCAGGCGTATTGCGGGTTGGCTTTGTTCGGATTGATGCCGTACTTCTTGATGGCTTCGGCCACCTTGGCGACCGGCACCTTGCCTTCGTCGGCCAGCGCGCGCAGCGCGGCGACGACGACGAAGTGGCGATCCACTTCGAAGTGCTCGCGCAGCTTCGAGCGGAAATCCGAGCGGCCGAAACCGTCGGTGCCCAGCACCTTGTACTCGCGGCCCTTGGGCACGAACGGACGGATCTGGTCGGCGAAGAGCTTCATGTAGTCGGTCGACGCGATGATCGGGCCTTCCGTCTTGGCCAGCTGTTCCGTGACGTAAGCCACCTGCGGCTTCTTCTCGTCGGGGTGCAGCATGTTGTGGCGCTCGGCGTCCAGGCCGTTGCGGCGCAGTTCCGTGAAGCTGGTGACGCTCCACAGGTCCGAAGCCACGCCCCAGTCGGCTTCCAGCAGTTCTTGCGCGGCCATGACTTCGCGCAGGATGGTGCCCGAGCCCATCAGCTGCACGCGGTTCTTGCCCTTGCCGTGCGACTTGAGCTTGTACATGCCCTTGATGATGCCTTCCTCGTCGCCCTGGGTCAGACCGGGCTGCGGGTAGTTTTCGTTCATCACCGTCAGGTAGTAGTAGACGTTTTCCTGGTCTTCCACCATGCGCTTCAGGCCATGCTGGATGATCACGGCCAGTTCGTGGCCGAAGGTCGGGTCGTACGAGACGCAGTTCGGGATGGTCGACGCCAGGATGTGGCTGTGGCCGTCTTCGTGCTGCAGGCCTTCGCCGTTGAGCGTGGTGCGCCCGGCGGTGCCGCCCAGGAGGAAGCCGCGCGCCTGCATGTCGCCGGCCGCCCAGGCCAGGTCGCCGATGCGCTGGAACCCGAACATCGAGTAGTAGATGAAGAACGGGATCATGATGCGGTTGTTCGAGGAGTACGACGTGGCCGCCGCAATCCAGGAGCTCATCGCGCCCGCTTCGTTGATGCCTTCCTGCAGGAGCTGGCCGTCGGCCGCTTCCTTGTAGTACATGACCTGGTCCTTGTCGACCGGGGTGTACTTCTGGCCTTCCGGCGCATAAATGCCGATTTGGCGGAACAGGCCTTCCATGCCAAAGGTGCGCGATTCGTCGGCCAGGATCGGCACGACGCGCGGACCCAGCTCCTTGTCGCGCAGCACCTGGTTCAGGATGCGCACGAAGGCTTGGGTGGTGGAGATTTCACGGCCTTCGGCGGTGGGTTCCAGCACGGCCTTGAAGGCGTCCAGCGCCGGGGCCTTGAGTTGCTCGTCGGCCTTGGCGCGGCGGCGGGGCAGGTAGCCGCCCAGCGCGGCGCGGCGCTCGTGCAGGTACTTCATTTCGGGCGAGTCTTCGGCCGGCTTGAAGTACGGCAGGTCGGCCAGCTGGTCGTCCGGGATGGGGATGCCGAAACGGTCGCGGAATTCGCGGATCGAGTCCAGCTCCAGCTTCTTCTGCTGGTGGGTGGGGTTCTTGGCCTGGCCGACGTGGCCCATGCCGTAGCCCTTGATGGTCTTGGCCAGGATGACGGTGGGCTGGCCCTCGTGGGTGGCGGCGGCGTTGAACGCGGCGTACACCTTGTGCGGGTCATGGCCGCCGCGGTTCAGGCGCCAGATGTCTTCGTCGCTCATGCGCGACACGGCTTCCAGCAGCTTCGGATGCTTGCCGAAGAAGTGCTCGCGCACGAACTTGCCGTCGTTGGCCTTGTACGCCTGGTACTCGCCGTCGACGGTGTCTTCCATGATCTTGCGCAGGATGCCTTCCTTGTCGTGCGCCAGCAGCGGATCCCAGTAGCCACCCCAGATCAGCTTGATCACGTTCCAGCCCGAACCGCGGAAGTCGCCTTCGAGTTCCTGGATGATCTTGCCGTTGCCGCGGACCGGGCCGTCCAGGCGCTGCAGGTTGCAGTTGATGACGAAGATCAGGTTGTCCAGCTTTTCGCGGGCGGCCAGGGCGATGGCGCCCAGCGATTCGGGTTCGTCCATTTCGCCGTCGCCGCAGAACACCCAGACCTTGCGCTTGCTGGTGTCGGCGATGCCGCGGGCGTGCAGGTACTTCAGGAAGCGGGCCTGGTAGATGGCCATCAGCGGGCCCAGGCCCATCGACACCGTCGGGAACTGCCAGAAGTCCGGCATCAGCTTGGGATGCGGGTACGAGGACAGGCCCTTGCCGTCCACTTCCTGGCGGAAGTGGTTCAGCTGGTCTTCGGTCAGGCGGCCTTCGAGGTAGGCGCGGCCGTACATGCCGGGGGAGGTGTGGCCCTGGAAGTAGACCAGGTCGCCGCCGTGGTTTTCGTCTTCGGCGTGCCAGAAATGGTTCTGGCCGCAGCCGATCATGGTGGCCAGCGAGGCGAAGGAGGCGATGTGGCCGCCCAGGTCGCCGCCGTCCGGCGGATTGTGCTTGTTGGCCTTGACCACCATGGCCATGGCGTTCCAGCGCACGTACGAACGGATGCGCGATTCCAGCTCCAGGTTGCCCGGGTGCGCCGGCTCCAGGCCGGGGGGAATCGTGTTGACGTAGGCAGTGTTGGGCGAGAACGGGATATGCGCGCCGGAACGGCGGGCTTCGTCGATCAGGCGTTCGAGCAGATAGTGGGCGCGCTGCGGTCCTTCACGATCAAGGACAGCCGCCAGGGCTTCGAGCCACTCCTGGGTTTCAAGGGTGTCTTCGTCGTTGGCAGCCTGTACGGCGCCAGCCTGGGCGTAAGAGGACATCGTGTGTCTCCTGTTGGAATGTTCGTGACCGCACCCGCTTACTTATCTACTCGCGGACATTGCATGGTAGCCGGGATCATCCGGGCTACCATGCAAGGCATGGGGTCGGGTTGTTCTAGAGACCTGCTACTGGGTCGGTTCCCTATCAGCCGGCATTCTAAGAAAGAAGATTAACCGGTCGCAAGAAAAATTTCATGTTGCGGTACGGCATTTCATAATGCGGAAAATTTAAAGCCAGCTGAACGCTTTGGCGTCATACTTTTACTTAGGTACTCCAAAAGGACGAGTCGATTCCCGGCAAATCCCTGCCAACACGCACTAAAATGCGCGGTCTATCCGGCCCGAATTCCATGTCCAGCGCGCCCAAGTCCAATATCCCTACGCCGTTCCACGATCACGCCCGCACTCGCCGACGCGGGGTGTACTGGGTCACGCCAGCAATGGTGCTGATTCTCTATATCTGTGTGATGGCGGTGTTTTTCTGGCTGCAGCGCATCCATGACGACAGTGTCATGTTTGTCACCATCGACCAGGAAATGCGCCAGCAGCGCCTGATCTGGGTAGTGCTGGCCCTGTCCTGTGTGATCGTCATCAGCCTGCTGATGCTGTGGCGCTATACCCGTTTCCGTTCGGCGGCCGAAGCCGCCCTGATCGCCGAAACCGGATTCCGCCGCGCCATGGAGAACTCCATGTCCACCGGCATGCGCGTGCTGGACATGGAAGGCCGCATCGCCTACGTGAACCCGGCCTTCTGCCGCATGATCGGCTGGAACGAGGCCGACCTGATCGGCCGCAGCCCGCCCTTCCCTTATTGGGTGCCGGGCCGCCATGAACAGCATCAGCACACCCTGGACGTGCTGATGTCCGGCAAGACGCCCAGCAGCGGCCTGGAGGTCGAGGCGCAGCGCCGCGACGGATCGCGATTCACGGCGCGCATGTATGTGTCCCCGCTACTGGACCCCAACGGCAACCAGATCGGCTGGATGACCTCCATGACCGACATCACCGAGCCCAAGCGCATCCGCGAGGCCCTGACCGCGGCGCACGAGCGCTTCATGACGGTGCTGGAAGGCCTGGACGACGCCATCTCGGTCACCGCCGACACCCACGACGGCCTGGAACTGCTGTTCGCCAACCGCACCTACCGCCGCGTGTTCGGCGCCCAGACCGGCGGCCACGACGAGCTGCTGGCCGGCCGCCGCGGCCGCTTCACCGACGAATCCGTGGAAGTCTTCGCGCCCTCGGTGCAGCGCTGGTTCGAAGTGCACCACCGCATGCTGGCCTGGACCGACGGCCGCCGCGTGCGCATGCAGGTGGCGCGCGACATCACCGAGCGCCGCGTGCACGAGGAAGCCTCGCGCGTGCAGCAGGAAAAGATCCAGCTCACCAGCCGCCTGACCACCATGGGCGAAATGGCGTCTTCGCTGGCGCATGAACTGAACCAGCCGCTGACCGCCATCGCCAACTACAGCATGGGCGCCGTCGCCCTGGTCAAGGCCGGCCACACCAGCCCCAACATGCTGCTGCCGGCCCTGGAAAAGGCCGCCTCGCAAGCCGAGCGCGCCGGCAAGATCATCAGCCGCATCCGCGAATTCGTGAAGCGCAGCGAGCCCCGCCGCCAGCGCGTGGCCATCAGCCGGATCGTGGACAATGCCATCGGTTTCGCCGAGATCGACGCCCGCAAGCGCCGTATCCGCATCGACCGCTTCGTGCCGTCCAACGCGCCGGACGTGCTGGCCGACCCCATCCTGATCGAGCAGGTGCTGTTGAACCTGCTGAAGAACGGGCTGGAGGCCATGGAAAAAAGCGAATCCGACGAACTCAAGGTCGCCGTGATCCTGCATGAACAGCACATCGAGGTCGCGGTGGTCGATCGCGGCCACGGCCTGGCCGAACCCGAACGCCTGTTCGAACCCTTCTTCAGCACCAAGACCCAGGGCCTGGGCATGGGGCTGAACATCTGCCGTACCATTATTGAATCGCACCACGGCCGCTTGTGGGCGGATCCCAATCCCGCCGGTGGCACCATTTTCCGCTTTACCCTGCCCTGCGCTGCACCCCAGTCGCAGGCCCAGAACGATCAGTCCGAGGAGTTGCACGCATGAACACGCCCCACCTGTCGAGCACGGTTTTCATTGTTGACGACGACGAAGCGGTCCGCGATTCGCTGCGCTGGCTATTGGAGGCCAATGGCTATCGCGTTCGCGCCTACGCCAGCGGCGAGTCCTTCCTGGAAGACTACGACGCCAGCCAGATCGGCGTGCTGATCGCCGACGTGCGCATGCCCGGCATGAGCGGCCTGGAACTGCAGGAGCAGCTGATCGCCCGAAATGCGCCGCTGCCCATCGTGTTCATCACCGGCCACGGCGACGTACCGATGGCCGTGTCCACCATGAAGAAAGGCGCGGTCGACTTCCTGGAAAAGCCGTTCAATGAATCCGATTTGCGCGAGATCGTGGCGCGCATGCTGGAGCAGGCCACGCAGCGCGTGAGCAAGCACCAGGCCCAGAAAGACCACGAAGCCATGCTGGCGCGCCTGACCGCGCGCGAGCAGCAGGTGCTGGAGCGCATCGTCGCCGGCCGCTTGAACAAGCAGATCGCCGACGACCTGGGCATCAGCATCAAGACCGTAGAGGCGCACCGCGCCAACATCATGGAAAAACTTGAAGTGACCACCGTAGCTGATTTGATGAAAGTGGCCTTGGCCAAACCCGAGGCGACGGCATGACGGCAAGGATTATCGACGGCGCGGCCCTGTCGGCGCGCATTCGCGAAGAAGCTGCCCAACGCGTTGCGGCCCTGGCCGCCAAGGGCACGCGCCCCGGCCTGGCCGTGGTGCTGGTGGGTGAAGACCCCGCTTCCCAGGTGTACGTCCGCAACAAGGTAGCCGCCTGCGAAAAGGCCGGCCTGCATTCCGTCAAGGAGCAGTACCCCGCGGACATGACCGAGGCCGAACTGCTGGCCCGCATCGCCATCCTGAACCAGGACCCGACCATCCACGGCATCCTGGTGCAGTTGCCGCTGCCCAAGCACATGGACTCGCACAAGGTCATCGAGGCCATCGCGGCCGAGAAGGACGTGGACGGCTTCCATATCAGCAACGCCGGCCTGCTCATGACCGGCCAGCCGCTGTTCCGCCCCTGCACGCCCTATGGCGTGATGAAGATGCTGGAATCGGAAGGCGTGACGCTGCGCGGCGCCGAGGCCGTGATCGTGGGCGCCAGCAACATCGTCGGCAAGCCCATGGCGATGCTGCTGCTGCAGGCCGGCGCCACCATCACCATCTGCAATTCCAAGACGCGCGACCTGGCGGCCCAGACCCGCCGCGCCGACGTGCTGGTGGTCGCCACCGGCAAGCCCGGCATGATCGACGGTTCGATGATCAAGCCCGGCGCGGTCGTCATCGACGTGGGCATCAACCGCGGCGCCGACGGCAAGCTGTGCGGCGACGTGGACTTCGCCTCGGCCAAGGAAGTGGCCGGCGCCATCACGCCCGTTCCGGGCGGCGTGGGCCCCATGACCATCGCCATGCTGCTGGTCAACACCATCGAAGCGGCCGAACGCGCCGCAGCCTGACGGCCGGCGTACCCGCGGCCGGCCAGGCCGCGGGACGGGGATTGCGATCTGCCCTTGCGTTCGGGCAGATCGCCCTCACCTGATTCTCATGCCCTTGCCGGCGCCTCGTGGCGCTGCTCACCTCTTCCCAGCCTGTAACACCATGACCCAGAACCCCCTGCTCGCCCCTGTCTCCGACCTCGTCGACTACGCGGCCGTCAAGCCCGGACACATCGTGCCGGCGGTCGAGGAACTGCTGGGCATCGCCCGCCAGGCCGTGGACCGCGCCGCCGATCCCGCGCTGGCGCCCACCTGGGAAGCCGTGGTTGAACCGCTGGACACGGCCTCGGAGCGCCTGTGGCGCGCCTGGTCGGTCGCCGGCCACCTGAACGCCGTGGTCAACACCCCGGAACTGCGCGAAGCCTACAACGCCGCCCTGCCCCTGGTGACCGAATTCTCCACCTGGGTCGGCCTGCACGAAGGCCTGTACAAGCAGTACCAGCGCCTGGCCGCCGCCCCCGATTTCGCGTCCTGGACGCCAGTGCGCCGCCGCATCGTGGAAATGGCCCTGCGCGACTTCCGCCTGAGCGGCGTGGAGCTGCAAGGCGCAGACCGCGAACGCTACGCCGCCATTTCCGACCGCGAGGCCCAGGCCTCGCAGAAATTCTCTGAAAACGTGCTGGACTCGATCGACGCCTGGGCGCTGCTGGTCGAGGACGAAGCCCGCCTGGCCGGCATTCCGGCCGACGTACAGGCCGCGGCCCGCGCCGCGGCCGAGGAAGACGGCAAGCCGGGCTGGAAGCTCACGCTGAAGATGCCGTGCTACCTGCCGGTGATGCAGTACGCCCAGGACCGTACGCTGCGCGAGGCGCTGTACCGCGGCTACGGCACCGTGGCGTCGGAACACGGCGACGGAAAATTCGACAATTCGCCGCTCATCGAAGAGCTGCTGTCCCTGCGCGCCGAGGAAGCCGGCCTGCTCGGCCTGGGCACCTTCGCCGCGCTGCGCCTGCAGACCCGCATGGCCCGCGACGCGCAGGAAGTCACTGTGTTCCTGCGCGATCTGGCCGCGCGCGCCAAGCCCTACGCCCAGCGCGACCTGGCTGAACTGAAAGCCTACGCCACCGGCGAACTGGGCCTGGACGACCTGCAGCCCTGGGACGTGGCCTACGCTTCCGAGCGCCTGCGCGAATCGCGCTACGCCTACTCCGAAGACGAGGTGAAGCAGTATTTCACCGAGCCGCGCGTGCTGTCGGGCCTGTTCGAGGTCATCGAGACCCTGTTCGATGTGCGCCTGGCTGAAACGCCCGTCTCGTCCTGGCATGGCGACGTGCGCGGCGTGCGCGTGGAAAGCCCCAAGGGCGAACTCATCGGTTATCTGTATCTGGACCTGTACGCCCGCGCCGGCAAGCAAAGCGGCGCCTGGGTCGACAGCGAACGCACGCGCCGCGTCGTGGCTGGCAAGGTGCAGACGCCCATCGCCTACCTGACCTGCAATTTCTCGCGCCCCAACGGCGACAAAGCCGCCGTCCTGACGCACGACGACGTCATCACGCTGTTCCATGAAACCGGCCATGCGCTGCATGCCCTGCTGTCCGAAGTGGACGAGCCCGGCGCGGCGGCCTTCGCCAGCGTGGAATGGGACGCCATCGAGCTGCCCTCGCAGTTCATGGAGAACTTCTGCTGGGAATGGGCGGTGGTGCAGAAGCTGTCCGCCCATGTAGACACGGGCGAGCCCCTGCCGCGCGCGCTCTACGACCGCCTGGTCGCCGCCCGCAACTACCAGAGCGGCATGCAGACCGTGCGCCAGATCGAGTTCGCGCTGTTCGACATGCTGATGCATGACCGCGCCCAGGGCGCGTCGATTGCCGAAGTGCTGGCACTGCTGCAGGAAGTGCGCCAGGAAGTGGCCGTGCTGTTCCCGCCCGCCTGGCACCGTCTGCCGCATGCCTTCTCGCACCTGTTCGCGGGCGGCTACGGCGCGGGCTATTACAGCTACAAGTGGGCAGAGGTGCTGTCGGCCGACGCCTATGAGGCCTTCGAAGAGGCGGCGGCCCGCCAGGCCGGCAACGCGCTGGGCACGCTGGATCCCGAAACGGGCGCACGCTTCCGGCGCGAAGTGCTGGCAGTAGGCGGTTCGCGCCCGGCGGCCGAGTCCTTCGCCGCCTTCCGCGGACGTGCGCCTCGCATCGACGCCCTGCTGCGCCATAGCGGCATGACGCCTGCCTGAGCGTCCGCTTCCCGGTCGCTACCCGACGGCCCGTCCTGGCGGGCCGTTTGCTATGTTGCGGCGGCGTCGTCGACTGGCCGGCGCGCCGACATCACCAGCCAGCGTCCATGCACGGACTGGTCGGAGCCGGCCTGCTTCCAATAGCGGCGGCTTTCCTCGTCCTGCGCCTGTTTGAGCCGGCGGCCGTAATACAGGCGCGACGGCACGGCCAGCACATGCTCGACCATGCGCTTGGGCTTGATCTCGTCCACATCGTGCAAGCTGATGTCCCTGAAACCGTAGTGCTGGAACAGCAGGTGCAGCTGCGGAAAGCTCCAGGGGAAGTACGTGACGTAATCCTCGCCGCGCTGCCGTCCCACCATGGGCCGGAACCCCGAATGGAAGCCGCGCAGCAGGAACTGCAGGCGCGAACGGAAATACCAGGTGTTGGGCGTGGTGACGATCAGGGTGCCGCCCGGGCGCAGCGCGCGGTAAAGGCTCTGCATCAGCACGCCGGGGTTGGTCAGCAGATGGATCGCCTCGCAGCAGACCACGGCGTCATAGGGTTCGGCAACCGTCAACGGCGTTTCCAGGTCGTGCTCCGTCACGCGGCGGTAGCCGCCGGCCTGCGGAAACTCCCACAGGCCCACGCCGTCGATATCGACCTGCCGGCCGCTGGCGGCGGGCAGCATGTCGCCCAGCCAGCCCGTGCCGCAGGGCGCGTCCAGCACCGAATCCGCCAGGCGGCTGCGCAGGATGTCGAGCACGACGGGATAGTAGGGATAGTAGGGGTAGCCCAGGGAATTCCTGACCGGCATGTCCATATGTGGCGCCTCTGGATTCTGAAATCTGACACGGTCCTGAATGTAGCGGCAGCCATGGCATCCGGTCTGGCGAATTCGCCACTTCCAAACAATAACCAGACAAAGCTTTACAAGTCGGACGGCCGGTCCCGGCCCCGCGGCTTGCGCCAGGACAAGCCGGCCCCAGGTCCGCCCGCCCCCGCACCCTGCCCTGCCCGCGCCTTGCGGGTAGAATCAAAAGGTTTACCCTCTACCGGCCCTTGGACTCATGCGACACCTCATTTCCGGCCGCGCCCTGCGCAGCCTGCTGCTGACCCTGTGCGTGTTTCTCGCTGCCTGCGGCGACAGGAACGTCGATTGGACCCTGTACAACGTGAAGGGACACCTGCCCGACCTGAAGTTCTCGCTGCCCGGCGCAGGCGGCAAGATGGTCAACAGCGACGACCTGAAGGGCAAGACGGTGCTGCTGTTCTTCGGCTATGCCAGCTGCCCGGACATCTGTCCCACCACCATGGCGCAGTTGACGGCGGTGCTGCAGAACCTGGGCGACAAGGCCCGCGATGTGCGCATCCTGTTCGTCAGCGTGGACCCGCACCGCGACACGCCGGACATCCTGCAGGCCTACGTCAACGCCTTCAACAACAATGCCATCGGCGTGACCGGCGATGAAAAGCAGATCGCCGACCTGGCGCGCCGCTACCGTGTGGCCTACCAGATCGAGAAGCCGCGCCCGGGCGACGACGCGGATATGTACGAAGTCACGCACAGCCGCGGCGTGTATATATTCGACAAGGACGGCAAGGCCCGCTTGCTGGCATCGGACACGGACAGCATCGAGGCCATGACCAAGGACGTGCGCCAGTTGATCGACCTGACTTCCTGAGCGCCGGCGGGGCGCAATGTTGCCCGTGCGCCCCATACACCAGTTGTTACAGCCGCTACGCGCGGGGCGTGAGTATCATCTAGCCACACTGCCCCCTTTTACTTCCAGCAAGGAGTACGCGCATGAGCATAATCATCATGATCATCGTCGGGTTCGTCGTGGGCCTGATCGCCCGCGCCATCATGCCCGGAGACCAGAACATGGGGATCATCATGACCACCATCCTGGGTATCGTCGGTTCGGTCGTCGCCGGATTCCTGGGCCAATCGCTAGGCTGGTACGCGCCGGGCGAACCCGCCGGGTGGATCGGATCGGTCGTCGGCGCGATCGTCGTGCTGTTCGTGGTGGGCCTGATCGCCAAGAAACGCGCCTGACGTTCTGCTGGACCTGAAATGAAAACGGGCCGATCTTTCGATCGGCCCGTTTTTTTTCGGCCTGCCCTTATTGCTGCTGGGCCTGCGCGGTCACCGTGCGTTCGGTCCAGCCGCCGCCCAGCACCTTGTACAGCGTGACCAGGTTGGACAGCCTGGCCCGACGCGTGTCCACCAGGGCCTGCTGCGCGCTGTACAGCGAACGCTGCGAATCCAGCACGCTCAGGTAGTCGTCGATGCCTTGGCGGAAACGCTGATCCGAGGCGTCGTAGGCGCGCTGGTTGGCGGCCACCAGGAGCCGCTGCGCCTGGATCTGCTCGTCCAGGGTCCCGCGCCCGGCCAGGGCGTCCGCCACTTCGCGGAAACCCGTCTGGATCGACTTCTCGTACTGCGCGACCTGGATGTTCTTCTGCACCTTGGCCAGATCCAGGCCGGCAAGCAGCGAGCCGCCCGCGAAGATCGGCACGGTGATCTGGGGCACGAAGCTCCAGGCGCCCGAGCCGCCTTCGAACAGCCCGCCCAGGCTGGCGCTGGCGGTACCGGCCGAGCCCGTCAGGCTGATGGTCGGGAAGAAGGCGGCGCGCGCCGCGCCGATATTGGCGTTGGCGCCCTTCAATTGGTGCTCGGCCGCGCGGATGTCCGGGCGGCGGGCCAGCAGGTCCGACGGCAGGCCGGCGGGCAAGGTGGTCGGCAGCATGGCATCGTCTAGCTTGACCGCGTTATCCAGCGCCGCCGTCAGCTCGGGCGACAGCGGCTGGCCCACCAGCAGGACCAGCGCATTGCGGTCCTGCGCGGCCTGGCGCGTGTATTGCGACAGGTTGCGCTCGGCGGTGCGCAGCGACACTTCCGCCTGGCTCAGGTCCAGCGCCGTGGACAAGCCCTGGTCGTAGCTCTGCTGCGTGAGCTTGAAGGAATCCTGCTGGCTCTTGAGCGTGTCGCGCGTCAGGCCGACGAGTTCCTGGTCGGCGCGCAGGGTCAGGTAGGCGTTGGCCACTTCGGCGATCAGCGTCAGCTGGGTCGCCGTGCGGGTTTCGTCCAGCGCCAGATAGGATTCCAGCGCTTTGTCGCTCAGGCTGCGGATGCGGCCGAACAGATCCAGCTCCCAGGCCGACATGGCGGCGCCGACCTGGTAGCTGTGGCTGGTGGTGGCGCGGCCGCTGGGCGACAGATCGGCCGGCGAACGCTGGGCCGTTTCCTGGCCGGCGATGCCGATGCTGGGCATCAGGTCGGCGCGCTGGATGCGGTACTGGGCGCGCGCCGCCTCGACGTTCAGGGCCGCCACGCGCAGGTCGCGGTTGTTGGCCAGCGACTGCTCGATCAGCTGTTGCAGCAGCGGGTCCGAGCCGAAGAAATCGCGCCAGCCGATGTCGGCCGTCATCAGGCCGCCCGCGTCGGCCGGCTGGGCCGCCTGGTAGGACGGACCCGTGGGATAGGCCGCGTCGACCGGCGCGTCCGGCCGTTCGTAGGTGGGGGCCAGCGAGCAGCCCGCCAGGGCCGCCGCCAGGGAAACAGACAGCAAGGTTCTCATCGGGAATGTCATTGCGGTTGGCCCTCCGTCGAGACGCCCTGCGTGCCATTGGCGCTGGTGTCGTGCTCGTCGACGTTTTCGCTCATGCGCTTGACCTTGAAGACGCGCAGCATGATCACGAAGAAGGCCGGAACAAAGAAGATGGCCAGGAAGGTGCCGGTCAGCATGCCGCCGATCACGCCTGTACCGATGGCGTTCTGGCTGCCCGAACCCGCCCCCGACGAGATCGCCAGCGGCGTCACGCCCAGGATGAACGCCAGCGACGTCATCAGGATGGGACGCAGGCGCTGCCGCGCGGCGTGGATGGCCGATTCCGTCAGGCTGGCGCCCTGCTCGTAGTGCTCTTTGGCGAACTCGACGATCAGGATCGCGTTCTTGGCCGCCAAGCCGATGGTTGTGAGCAGACCCACCTGGAAGTACACGTCGTTGGACAGGCCCCGCAGCATGGTGGCGAGCAAGGCTCCGATGATGCCCAACGGCACCACCAGCATCACCGCCGACGGGATGGTCCAGCTTTCGTACAGCGCCGCCAGGCACAGGAACACCACGATCAACGAAATCGCGTATAGCGCGGGCGCCTGGGCGCCGGACAGGCGTTCTTCGAACGACAGGCCGGTCCATTCAAAGCCCACGCCCACCGGCAACTTGCCCGCCAGGCGTTCCATTTCTTCCATCGCCGCGCCCGAGCTGTAGCCCGGCGCCGCCTGGCCCTGGATGTTGTACGACGGCACGCCGTTGTAGCGGTTGAGCTTTTGCGGACCGTAGCTCCAGGTGGCCTTGGCGAACGCCGAGAACGGCACCATGTCGCCCGCCTTGTTGCGCACGTACCATTTGTCCAGGTCTTCCGGCAGCATGCGCGACGACGCCTCGCCCTGCGCGAACACCTTCTTCACGCGGCCGCGGTCGATGAAGTCGTTGACGTACGACGAACCCCAGGCCGTGGCCAGCGTGCTGTTGATGTCCGAGACCGCCACGCCCAGGGCGCGCGCCTTCTCGCGGTCGATGTCCAGCTGGTACTGCGGCGCGTCTTCGATGCCGTTGGGGCGCACGCCCTGCAGGACCGGACTCTTGGCGGCTTCGCCCAGCAACTGGTTGCGCGCGGCAAGCAGCTTCTCGTGGCCCACGCCTGCGCGGTCCATCAACTGGAAGTCGAAACCGGTGACGTTGCCCAGTTCCATCACGGACGGCGGCGGCACCACGAACAATTGCCCGCGGCGCTCGGTCTTGCGGAAGTGCGCGTTGGCCCGTGCCGCCACGGCGCCGGCCTTCAGGCGGGCGTCGCCGCGTTCTTCCCAGTCGCGCAGCTTGATGAACAGGATGGACGCGTTCTGGCCGCGGCCGCCGAAGTTGAAGCCATTGACCGCGAACACCGAGGTGACGGCGTCCTTTTCCTCGTTCAGCAAGTACTTGGTGGCGTCGTCGATGACGGCCTTGGTGGCTTCCGCCGTGGCGCCAGCAGGCGTCTGGATCTGGGCGAACAGAATGCCCTGGTCCTCATCCGGCAGGAACGCGGTCGGAATGCGCGTGAACATCCAGCCCATGGCGAGGACCAGCGCCAGGTAGATCACCATCAGACGCTTGCTGCGGTTCAAGCCGCGCGCGACGGTATTGGCGTAGCCGTTGCTGCTGCGCTCGAACGTGCGGTTGAACCAGCCGAAAAAGCCCTTCTTCGAGCCATGATGGCCCTTGGGGATGGGCTTGAGCAAGGTCGCGCACAAGGCCGGCGTGAACACGATGGCCACGATCACCGACAGCACCATGGAGGACACGATGGTGATGGAGAACTGGCGGTAGATCACGCCCGTGGACCCGCCGAAGAAGGCCATGGGAATGAACACGGCCGCCAGCACCATGGCGATGCCGATCAGGGCGCCGGTGATCTGCGACATGGACTTGCGGGTGGCCTGCTTGGGCGACAAGCCCTCTTCGGCCATCACGCGCTCGACGTTTTCCACCACCACGATGGCATCGTCCACCAAGAGGCCGATGGCCAGCACCATGCCGAACATGGTCAGCGTGTTGATGGAGTAGCCGAACGCCGCCAGCACGCCGAACGTGCCCAGCAGCACCACCGGCACTGCCAGCGTCGGGATGATGGTGGCGCGGAAGTTCTGCAGGAACAAGTACATCACCAGGAAGACCAGGATGATGGCCTCGATCAGCGTCTTGAACACCTCATGGATCGACAGGCTGACGAACGGCGTGGTGTCGTACGGATAGACGACGTCCATGCCCGGCGGGAAGTAAGGCTTCAGGTTGTTGATGGTGTCGCGCACCGCCTGGGCCGTATCCAGCGCGTTGGCGCCCGGCGCCAGCTTGACCGCCAGGCCCGAGGCCGGCTTGCCGTTGTAGAAGCTGTCGATGGCGTAGGTCTGGCCGCCCAGCTCGATGCTGGACACGTCGCCCAGGCGCACTTGCGAACCGTCGGCGTTGACCTTGAGCAGGATGCGGCCGAAGTCTTCCGCCTTTTCCAGGCGCGAAGGCCCGATGATGGTCGCGTTCAGTTGCTGGCCGCGCACGGACGGCAAGCCGCCCAGCTGGCCGGACGACACCTGCACGTTCTGTTCCTTGATCGCCGCCACGACGTCGACCGTGGTCAAGCCGTAGTTGACGAGCTTGGCGGGATCCAGCCAGATGCGCATCGCGTACTGCGAGCCGAACAGCTGGAAGTCGCCCACGCCCTGCGTGCGGCTGATGGGATCCTGGACATACGAGGCGACGTAGTCGGCCAGGTCGTCCTTGGTCATCGAGCCGTCGGTGGAAACGAAGCCCGCCACGATCAGGAAGTTCTTGGTGGCCTTGGTGACGCGGATGCCCTGCTGCTGCACTTCCTGCGGCAGGAGCGGCTGCGCCAGCGACAGCTTGTTCTGCACCTGGACCTGCGCGGTATCAGGGTTGGTGCCCTGCGTGAAGGTCAGGGTGATGGACATGCTGCCGTCGGAGTTGCTTTCCGAGGAGATGTACTGCAGGCCGTCCAGGCCGTTCATCTGCTGCTCGATCACCTGCACCACGGTGTCCTGCACGGTCTGCGCGGACGCGCCCGGGTAGGTCACCGCGATGCCGATGGCTGGCGGCGCGATGTTGGGGTATTGGGAAACCGGCAGCTTCAGGATGGACAGCGCGCCGGCCATCATCAGCACGATCGCGATCACCCATGCGAAGACCGGTCTATCGATAAAAAACTTTGCCATGCAAGGCTCCTGACTACTACTGCTTGGCCGCCGCGGCGGCTGCTTGCGGCTGCTGCGCCGGTTGCGCGGCGCTGGCTTCGGTGGCGACGACTTCAGCCCCCGGACGCACCATCTGCAGACCTTCCACGATGACCTTGTCGCCGGCGGCCAGGCCGTCGGTGACCAGCCACTTGTCGCCGATGGCGCGGTCGGTCTTCAGTTCGCGCAATTCGACCTGGTTCTTGGCGTTGACCACCAGCGCCGTCGGGATGCCGCGCTGGTTGCGCGTCACGCCGCGCTGCGGCACCAGCAGGCCGTCGGCGGCGACGCCGTCGGCCAGGCGGGCGCGCACGAACATGCCCGGCAACAGGCGGCGTTCCGGATTGGGGAACACCGCGCGCAAGGTGACCGAACCGGTGCCCTGGTCCACCGTGACTTCGGAGAACTGCAGCTTGCCCGGCTGGCTGTACTGCGAGCCGTCTTCCAGGGTCAGCGTCACCAGCGCGGCCTGCTCGCCATCGGCCTTTTTCAGCAGGCCGCTGGCCAGCGCGTTCTGCAGGCGCAGCAGCTGGACGCTGGATTGGGTCACGTCGACGTAGATGGGATCGATCTGCTGCACCGCGGCCAGGGCCGTGGTCTGGTTGGCCGTGACCAGCGCGCCTTCGGTCACCGCCGAACGGCCGATGATGCCGTCGATGGGCGACAGCACCTTGGTGTAGACCAGGTTGATGCGGGCCGTGTCCAGCGCCGCCTTGGCCGACAGCACGTCGGCGGCGGCCTGATCGCGCGAGGCGACGGCGTTGTCGTAGGTCTGCTGGCTGACGGCGCGAGTGGCGACCAGCGGCTTGTAACGTTCGGCCAGCAACGCGGCCGTCTTCTGCTGCGCCTGGGCGCGCGCCAAGGCGGCCTTCTGGCTGTCCAGGCTGGCCTGGTAGAGGGCGGGATCGATCTGGTAGAGCTGCTGGCCCGCCTTGACCTCGCCGCCTTCGGTAAAGAGGCGCTTCTGGACGATGCCATTGACCTGGGGACGCACTTCGGCCACGCGGAACGGCGAGGTGCGGCCAGGCAGTTCGGTGGTCAGCGAAACCGGCTGCGTGGCAAGCGTCACGACCGTTACCTGGGGCTTGCCCGCCTGGGGAGCGTCTTGCTTCTTGCCGCAAGCGGCCAGCGTGAGGGCCGATGCCGTCAGCGTGACGACTGCCGCGCTGCGCCACATAGCGCTTTTCTTATCCATAGATTGCATTCCCGATTTCAACAAAAAAAAAGCCCGCCCCGGATCGCGTAATGAGCGTTCCGTGCGCATCGATTGGGTGGATTTGCCTCGAACACGCAGGCTGGGCTTTGTCGCATTGCTGCATTGCAGAACTCGCATTCTGCGTTATCCCGCCCCAGAAACAAAGAGGCATGTTGAGAAAACATCATTCCATTTATGGGACAATGGCTTTACCGTTGAATATGACAAAATTCCGCCATGAAACGCTTGCAAGGCATGGAACTATTCGTCGAAGTCGCCAAAACACGCAGCTTCAGCCGCGCGGCGGCGATGCTCGGCGTGCCGAAATCGACACTGTCCCGCCAGGTGGCCGAGCTGGAGCGCTCCGTCGGCTTGCGGCTGCTCAGCCGCACCACCCGCAAGGTCGAACTGACCGACGCGGGCCGGCTGTACTTCGACCGCTGCCAGCGCATCGTGGCCGAGGCGCAGATCGCCCATGAGGAACTGCAGAAGCTGGTCGATACGCCGGCCGGGCCGCTGCGGGTGAACATGCCCGCGGATTTCGGCACGGACTTCCTGGCTGAATCGTTCATGGAATTTTCCCGCCGCTACCCCGACGTCACGTTTTTCCTGGACCTGGCCAACCCGGACCACGCGCAGCGCGTGTTCCAGACCTGCGATGTTTCGATCGAAATCGGCGAACTGCCCGATTCGTCACAGATTGCGAGGCTCTTGGGCATGCTGCCGGCCCAGTTGTACGCCTCGCGCGAATACCTGGAGAAGCACGGAGAACCGCGGCATCCCAGCGACTTGACCCGCCACGAGTGCATAGAGTTCCGCGCCAAGGGCGCCGGGCAGGTGACCCGCTGGCCCCTGACCGACGGCCAGCAGCACATCGAATTCACGCCCGGCAACCGCTTTTCCGTCAACGGCGTCGCCATGGCCCGGCGCCTGGCCCTGCTGGGCGCGGGCATCGTCGTGCTGTTGGGCGACCAGTTGGCCGAACAGCAGTCCGGTCAATTGCAGCGAGTGCTGCCCGACTGGCAACTGGGTCCGTTCCCGGTCTACGCGGTGACGGAGACACGGCTGTTGCCCGCCAAGACCCGGATCTTCATCGAATTCCTGATGGAGCGCCTGGGCGACGTCGGGCAAGCGAAGAATACTCCCGCTTTCATGAAATAAACGGAAGCCGGAAACAGACTGAAAAATTTAGGACTGGCCGACAACACCTGTCGGTCAATTCGACCAATCAGAAGCGCTCGTCTTCACGCAGGTAGCGCCATTGGCCCAGCGGCAGGTCGCCTAGCGACACGCGTCCGATGCGCACGCGTTTCAGGCCGATTACCTTCAGGCCGACCAGTTCGCACATGCGGCGGATCTGCCGTTTTTTGCCTTCCCGCAGCACGAAACGCAGCTGGTCGCTGTTCTGCCAACGCACCTGCGCCGGCTTGAGCGCCTTGCCGTCCAGGGACAGACCATGGTTCAGCAGCGCCAGCCCGTTGTCGGACAGGTTGCCCTGCACCCGCACCAGGTATTCCTTGTCCACGCTGGAATCTTCGCCGATCAGGTGCTTGGCGATGCGGCCGTCCTGGGTCAGCACCAGCAGGCCTTGGGAATCGATGTCCAGGCGGCCGGCAACGGCCAGCCCGTCCAGGTGCGAACGCTCAAAACGCTGCGGCGCGCGGTCGCCCGCAAAGCGGGAGCGGGAGTCGATCAGGGCCACGGCGGGCGTGTAGCCCTTTTCCGCCTGGCCCGAGACGTAGCCCACGGGTTTGTTGATGAGGATGGTGACGCGCGAGGTCTGGCGCGCCTGCGCGGCGCGTTCCAGGGTGATGACCTGGTCAGGGTAGGCCCGCGCGCCCAGTTCGGACACCACGGCGCCGTCCACGCGGACCCAGCCGCGCTCGATATAGGTGTCGGCCTCGCGGCGCGAACACAGCCCACGCTCGGACATGAGCTTGGAGATACGTACTTTTTCCATGGCCGGTATTGTATGCGGACGCCATGCGCCACACTCTTCATGCCGCGGGGTCGTAGTCCGACGGCGCCATCGGATCCAGCGGATGGAGCGGCCGGCTGCGCCGCTGATAGGGAAACAGCGCGAAGTCCGAGCTCGTGACGCCCGCGCTGGCGCATTCCACCAGCGCCTGGGAGATAGGTTCGAACACAGGGCGGCAATACATGCGCGACTTCACCAGCACGAAGCGCGCCCGGCGCGGGTCCAGCCCCATGCTCTCGAACACGCCCAGGTCCCAGGGCTCGTGCGTTCTCTCGGTGATCACCAATTGCGCAGCGCCTATGTCCAGCACCGCGCTGCGGCCCATGCATGCCGTCTGCCCCGTGTACGTCGGACCGGTAATGACATATTCGCCGCCGGTCACGGCGCGGACCACCCCGCGCAGCAACACGGGCGCCGCCGGGCGGCCGATGGCCGGAATCGGCCGTTTGTTGCCCACCGCCAGCTCCACCTGCGCGCCCTCGCCCGCCGCGATCAGCGCGGCGACGGCCTCGGGGTCACAGTACAGGCCCGCAATGATGCCCGTCAGGCCGGCGTCGACCGCGGCTGTCAGCACCTCCATGGTGTCGCAGGTGCCGCCGGACATGCAATTGTCGCCATGATCCAGCAGGAGCACGGGCTTGTCCGCGCCACGGGCCAGTTGCGCCGCGCGGGCCAGCGACTCGCCCAGGGGTTCGCTGTCGTAGAAGTAACCGTCGCGCTCGGCCCAGATGGCCTGCGCCATTTCGCTTGCGACCCGTTCCGCCTGCTCCTGCGGCCCGGAGCCCACCACGACCACGCTCAGGCATGGGTTGGGGATGTCAGCCAGGGCGAAGCCCGCCAGCACGGAGGCGCCCAGGATGCCGCCCTTTTCCGCGCCCCGCGCCGCCTGCACCGCGCGGCGCATGGCGCCCTGGGACGTGGCGCTGCGCAGGGTGTGCGTCATCAGCGGCAGGCGGCGCCAGGCCATGACCGGGCGCGGACCGCCGTTGAGCCAGTCATACAGGATGCGGCCCGCGTGCTCCCCGGTCTCGTACATGTCCACATGCGGGTAGGTCTTGAAGCTGACGATCACGTCGGCGTTGGCCATCATCTTGGGCGTGACATTGCCGTGCAGATCCAGCGCCACGGCGATGGGCACGTCCGGCGTGCGCCGCCGCAGGCGCTCCAACAAGTCGCCCTCGCCATCGTCGGTGGTCTCGGCCACCATCGCGCCATGCAGATCGAGCAGGATGGCGCCACAGCCCTGCGCGCCGGCCACGATCGCGTCGCTCAGTCGGCTGTAGGCATCCGCCGACACCGGGCCGCTGGGGTAGGCGGTCGCGGAAACCGGCGTGACCACGGTCGCGCCGTTGGCCTCGGCAATATCGATGAAGGCCGACATGGCCGTGCGCTTGCCCTTGTTCTCGGCATAAGCCTGGGCGCCGAAGGCGGGACCGTCATTGCCGAACGCGGACAGCGGCGTGGGCACCGGCGAGAACGTGTTGGTCTCGTGGTTCAGGCGGGCGATCATGACCTTCATTGTCCGGCTCCTCGGCATGCAGATTCAGTGTGTTCAGTTGTTCTGGGACGGCCCCGGGCGCAAGGCCCCCAGGCCAAGCTTTTCCATGGCCTCGCTGGCCTCGACGATCATCGCGGCCACTTCCGCGACGCTTACGCGCAGGCCCGTCGCCCGGGTCCGCATGTGCTCATAGGCGGCGCGCTCGTCCAGGCGCTGGTGGTCCATCAGCACGCGGATGGCCTTCTCGATGACGCGTCGCGCCTTGATCGTGCTTTCCAGCTTGTTGATCTTGGACTGCTGGCGGCTCTGGAACTGCTTGGCCGAACGCGCCAGCACCAGCGTGCTGAGCACGCCCGCCGAGCGGAACGGCCGCGTCAGCACGCCGTGCGCATTGGTCTTTAGCAACTGCTTCAACGTGGTCGGGGTTTCGTACTCGGACAAGGCGATCAGGGTGGCCTCGACCTCGCTGGCCGTCCAGGCGGCGCTGTTGCGGCCGCATTGCGATACCTGGAAGAAGATGACGTCCACCCCTGCGGGCGGGCCATCCGGAAACGGCCAGTGCAGATGGATGCGGCAACCGATGCGCTTGAGCTGTTCGACCAGCAGGTCGCGGTCCTCGCCCGGCGGATACACCACGGCGACGGCCACGCTGCGCAGGTCCTCGTAGAGGCGGCGTAGGCTATGGTCCATGGCTATTTCAACCAGAACTCGTCCAGGCCGAACGCGGTGAGGTACGGGTCCGGCTTCACGGGTTCGTCGCTTTCCCAGACGATGTCGAAGCGACCGTCCTCGCGGCACACGCCTATGCGCGGCGTCAGCACGCTATGGTTGTTTTCCGCCAGCACGGACATCTGCCCGTCCGGCGCGTCGAACTGCACCTGATGCACCGCCTGCACCAGCTTGCGGGTGTCCATGCTGCCCACGCGCTGCAAGGCACGTGCGAACAGGTGCATCTGGCTATAGCAGGTCTCGGCATAGACGCTGGCGGGATGGTCGCCGAAGCGGGCGCGCCAGCGTTCCAGGAAATGCGCGTTGGCGGGCGTATCCACCGTATTGAAATAGGTCGCAGCGGTGATGTGGCCCACGCAGCGCCGCGGTCCGATCTCCGCCACCTCCGACTCCGCCATGGTCAGGCTGGCGATGGGGATGTGCGCGGTGGCTGCGCCCTCGGCCTGGCAAGCCTCGTGGTAGCGCTGGTAGAAGCGCTGCGCATCGGAGCCGATCAAGGTGGAAAACACCACGTCGGGCTGGATGCGGCGGATGTCCGCCACCACGTCGTTGATCTCGCTGTCGTCGCAGCCCAGCGGCAGATAGGTTTCATCCAGGATCTCGCCGCCATGCTCCTCGACCGTCTCGCGCATGATGCGGTTGGTCTCGCGCGGGTAGATATAGTCCGCGCCCACCAGGAAGATGCGCGAACCGCAGTTCTGGATCAGGTATGCAGCCAGTTGCATGCTGCCCTGGTTCGGCGCCGCGCCGGTATAGATGACGTTGGGCGAATACTCGAAGCCTTCGTAGACCGAGCCGTACCACAGCAGGGAATTGCTGCGCTCGACCACCGGCAGCATGGCCTTGCGGCAGTGCGAGGTGCAGCCGCCAAAGATGACGCTGACCTCGTCTTCCAGCAGCAGCCTGGCCGCCAGGCGGCGGTACTCTTCGGCGTCGCTGCGCGGGTCGTACACTACCGGCGCCAGCGGCCGCCCCAGAACGCCGCCCAGTTCGTTGATCTCTTCCACCGCCAGTACCGTGCCGAAGAAGTGCTGCGATTCCGTGGTTCCGGTGACGCCGCTGCGCGAATAAAGCACGCCGATGCGCCAGCCCGGCCGCTCTGCGTGCTTGTCCTGGGGCGTACTCATGAGGGAATCCTTGAACGGGTAGTGCGCGTGTGCGTCATGGCGAATCCGGGCCGCGTGGCCTTCATACTTTCAGATGAGCAATGATATTGCCCGCCGCCTCTGGCGCGCCAGCCTCGCCTTCATCGACGATGCTGCCCTGCTTGAGCACCAGGTAGCGATCGGCCACGTCCAGCGCGAACGCCACGTTCTGCTCCACGATGAACATCGTCGTGCCATGCCGCTCGCGTTCCCAGTTCAGCGCGCGGCCCAGGCGCTCGATCACCGAGGGCTGCAGCCCTTCCGTAATCTCGTCCAACAGCAGCAGCGCGGGCCGCTGCATCAGGCCGCGCGCCACCAGCAGCATTTTCTGCTCTCCGCCCGACAGGGTGCCGGCGTGCTGGCGCAGGCGGCTCGTGAACACCGGAAACAGCTCCGCGATCTCGGCGAAGCGTTCGTCGAAGAGTTGGTCGCGCGCCAGCCCCAGGCGCAGGTTGTCGCGGATGCTCAGGTCGGGAAACAGCGGCTGTTCCTGGGCGGCGTAGGCCACGCCGCAACGCGCCACTTCGTGCGGCCGCAGCCGGGTGGCGTCGACTCCGCCCACGCTGACCCGCCCGCGCTGCTTGGGCAGATAGCCCATGACGGTCTTGAGCAAGGTGCTCTTGCCCATGCCATTCTTGCCCAGCAGCGCGACGCAGGCGCCGCGCTCGACCGTGAGCGACACGTCATGCAGCACCATGGCCCTCTTGTAGCCGCTGGATACCGCTTCCATGCGCAACGCCGGCGCTGCGATGCTCGTCATTGCCCTGCTCCTTGCGCGGCCGGCGCGCTGCCGGCGTAAATGGTGCGCACCAGTTCGGATTCCACGACCTCGCGGAATCCTCCGTCCATGACGATTCGGCCCTGGTGCAGGACCACGATGCGCGTTGCGATCTCCTTGACGAAATCCAGGTCATGTTCCACCAGCAGGCAGCAGAGGCCATAACGGTGCGCCAGGGACGACAGCACGTGGCCGATCTGCAGGCGTTCGGCCTTGCTCAGCCCGGCCGTCGGCTCGTCCAGCAGCACGATGCCCGGTTCCAGCGCCAGCACCATCGCCAGTTCCAGCGCCTGCTGCTGTCCGTGCGACAGGTCGCGCGCCACACGGTCCAGGCACTGGTCCAGGCCGGTCACGCGCAACGTTTCAAGCGCATAGGGCGGCAGATCCAGCGTGGAAGATCGGCGCCACCAAGACGGCCGTTCGCGCAGCGTGGTCGCGATGCGCAGGCTTTCGGCCACCGTCAGCGTGTCGAACACGTTGGCGTTCTGGAACTTGCGGCCCAGTCCGTGGCGCACGCATTGTTCAGGACCATCGCGCCGCAGCACTTCGTGGCCATAGAGTTCCAGCCTGCCCTGGGAACGTTCGGCGCCGTCCGCGATACAGCGCATCAGCGTAGTCTTGCCGGCGCCGTTGGGGCCGATCAGCCCCAGCAGTTCGCCGCCGCGGGCTTGCAGGTCTATGCCTTCCAGCACCTTCAGGCTCCCGAAGTGCTTGGACACGCCCGCCAGGCTCAAGGCCTGGGCCGCGCCGCCGGCCTGCCGCGCAGGGACGACGCGCTCGCCCAGCGCGGGCATGGCCGCGCGCCCTGCCCTTGCGCGCCATGGCGCGGTCAGCAGGGGAAGCAGCCCGCGCGGCAGCAGCAGGATCACCAGCACAAAGGTCACGCCCAGCAGCAGTTGCCAGACGAACGGCATGTTGCCGCTGAGATAGGAGCCCGCGACGTTGATGAGGATGGCTCCCAGCACCGGCCCCCAGATGGTGCCGCGCCCACCCAGTGCGACCCAGATGATCAGTTCCGTGCCGAAGACGAAGCCCGTCAGCTCCGGCGCCACCACGCCGCTGAACGCGCCATAGCCGAAGCCCGCCAGGCCTGCCACCGCGCCGCAGGCCACCAGCAACGCGATGCGCCAATGGGCGGTGTTCAACCCGAGGTAGCTGCACCGCGCCTCGTTGTCGCGCAGCGCCACCAGGACGCGGCCGCCGTCGCTGCGCACCACCACCCAGGCCAGCAGCGCCACCGCCGACAGGCCGCCTGCCGCGATCACGTACCAGGCCTCCAGCGACAGGTCGAAGGTTTCGTAGCCCGTCAGGCCGGATGAAGAGCCGGTGTAGGTGCCGCCGGACAGCACCAGCTGCATCAGCACGATGGGCAGCACCAGCGAAATCACCGTGGCGAAGAATGGCGAGGCCCCACGGTAGAACGACAGCCAGCCCGTCACCAGCGCCAGCAGCGCCGCGGCACCCACCGCGGCCAAGGCAGCCATCGCGGCGATCGCGGGCGAGAATCCGTAGTGCGTGAAGGCCAGGCCCGCGGCGTACGCGCCCACCCCGAAAAAGGCGGACTGGCCGAAAGTCAGGTAGCCGGTGTAGCCCCACAGCACGTCCACGGTGATCGCCGCCACGGCGAAGAACAGCGCCTTGATCAACACGTTCAGCAAATAGGTGTCGAACAGCCAGGGACCCGCCGCGGTCAGGACCAGGCAAAGCCCGGCCAGGCCCAGCAGGCTGCGGCTGCGCGCGGTCTTTTGCGCCGAGGCGTCGTCAGCGGCGCCAGCCAGCGTTTGAGGGATCAATGCGCGGTCAGTCATGGGCGAATCCTTGAGGACGCAGACGCAGCGTCAGCGCGGCCAGGACGGCGATGGTGACGCCGCCCAGGATCGGGCTGACGTAGACGCTCACCAGCACCTGGCAGGCGCCATAGAGCAGGCAGGTCAGCAGCAGCGCGGTGATCGAATGGCCCGACACCATGACCAGCATGAAGGCGCTGACCAGCCACGGCAGCCCCATGTTCGGGTCGACGCTGGACAGGGGCGTGATCAGCGCGCCGGCCAGCGCGCCCAGCCCCGCGCCCAGGCCGAATGTGGTGAAGCGGATGCGCTCGGCGTTGATGCCCAGGCCGCGCGCCAGATCCTCGTTCATGATGACCGCCCGGGTCCGCACGCCAAAGCGCGTGCCGCTGAGCAGCAGGGTCATCGTGGCATACATCAGCAATGCCGCCGGCACCAGGAACAGGCGGTATGCCGAATACTCCGTCCCAAGAAAGGACACGGCGCCGTGGATGGGCGAATCGGCGAACTTCACTTCGCGCCCGAAGGCCATGGTGATGAGCTGGCCGATCACGATGCCCAGTCCCCAGGTGGCCAGGATGGCGTCCAGCGGCCGCTTGTACAGCGGCTGCACGATCAGCCGTTCCACGCCCATGCCCACCAGCACGCCGACCGCCAACGCGAACGGCAGCGCCAGCCAGGGATTCAGCCCCAGTTGCGTCACCACCAGGCTGGCGTAGCTGCCCAGCGTAAGAATCGCGCCGTGCGCGAAGTTGACGATCTTCATCACGCCGAAGATGATCATCAGCCCGGCCGTCACGATGAACAGCATGGCGGCCGTGCTCAGGATGTCCAGCAGCAAACCCATATCGCTCTCCGGCGCCGCCGGCAGGACCGGCGGCGCTTGTCATGGCATGGCCGTCACTTCAGGTCCGGACACTGCGCGCCCGGGTCGACCTTGTCGAAGGTTTGCAGGATCTTGATGGAACCGTCCTGCTGCACCTGCCCCAGGCGCATGGTCAGCGCCGCGTGGCGCTGGCGGTCCATGGTCACCGGGCCGCGCGGGCCATCGAACGTGACCGCGCTCAACGCCTGCACCACCTTGGGCGCATCGGTGCCGCCAGCCTTTTCGACGGCCGCCTTGTACAGGTAGAAGGCTTCATACTGCGGCGCGGAGAATTCGTTGGCGGTCTTGGCGTCGTTGCCGAACTTCGCCTTCAGGGCGTCCAGGAATTTGCGGTTCTGCGGCGTGTCGATGCTGGTCAGGTACGAGGCCGACATGTACATGCCCACTGCCGTGTCGCCCATGGTCTTGGCCGTGCCTTCGTCGATCGCCAGATTGCCGTAGGGCATGGCCAGGCCAGCAGCCTTGACCTGCTTGGCCAGGCTGACGTTGGGCCCGCCGCCCGCCGTCGAGCTGATCAGCGCATCCGGGTTGGCCGAGCGTATCTTGGAGACCACCGGCGTCCAGTCGGAACCGTCGATCGGAAGATACTCTTCTCCCACCACGCGTCCGCCCTGCTTTTCGATGTATTCCCGCGTGAACTTGAGCATGCCGCGGCCGAAGGCGTAGTCGCTGCCCACCAGGAAGAAGGTCTTGGCCTTGCGGTCCTGCATGAAGTGGTCCACCACCGGCGCGACCTGCTGTTCCGGCACCCAGCCGTTCACGTGCAGCCAGCGGTTGCACGACCGCCCTTCATAGAATGACGTGTAGATATAGGGCACCTTGCCGCGCGACACGATGGGCAGCGCGGCGTTGCGCGCCGCGCTGGTTTCCATGGCGATGATGGCATCGACCTTCTTCTGGAACACCAGGGTGTCGTAGGCCTTCTGCGCCCCGACCGCGCCCGAGGCATCGTCGGCGATCTCCAGCACGATCTGGCGGCCGAGGATGCCGCCGGCCGCATTGATCTCGTCGGCCGCCAGTTGCGAGGCCTGCACCACGCCCGGCGCGACCACGCTGTTGGCGCCGGACAGGCCGACGGGCACGCCGATGCGCAGCGGTTCGGCCGCGTGCGCGCTGGCGGCGCCAGCCAGCAGTGCGACAAACGACAGTCGGATCCGGCAGCTATTCAATAGGCTCTTCATGGGTTTTCTCCTTGGGGGTACGGCCGTGGACCGTCGTTCAGCGTTGCCGCGGGCCTGCGGCGGCGCCCAACTGCTCGTCATAGATGTCGCGGCGCCTGTCGCGCAGCACATGGTTGAAATCGTTCAACTGGCGCGCACGGCGCGACGCCTTCAGGTCTATGGGCGCCAGCAGCACCTCCTCCTGGTCGATGCTGGCGGGTCCCGCCGCCGTCCAGCCCTGGGACCCCACGATCAGGCTGCGGCCCACGAAGGGCTGGCCGCGCTCGGTGCCGACGCGGTCCGCGCACACCACTGTCAAGCCGTTGCTGTGGGCGCCGCTCATGGTCAGCGCATGGGCCATGACCGGTCCGTCGCGGGTCTGCCCCGGCATCGGCACCCAATTGGTCGGCACCGCCACGATGTCCGCGCCGCGCACCGCCAGCAGCCGGTAGACTTCGGGAAACCAGCCGTCGTAGCAGATGGCCACGCCGATGCGGCCCAGCTCGGTATCGAACACCGGCAATCCCAGGTCGCCCGCCTCGAAATACAGGTTCTCGTCGCCCCACAGATGCAGCTTGCGATAGGTCCCCAGATAGCCATCCGGACCCGCGACCAGTGCGGAGTTGTAGAGACGCCCTCCGGCGCGCTCCGCGATGCCCGCCACCAGATAGATGCCCAGGCGCTGCGCCAACGCGATCCACGCCTGCGAGCTCGGGCCTTCCGGCACTGGTTCAGCCAGGGCGTAGGCCTCCTCGCGGCTCTCGAACATATATCCCGTGTTGGCCAGTTCAGGCAGCACCACCAGCCGCGCGCCCTGGGCCGCGGCCTGCTCCACCAGTTCGATGGAACGCGCGATGTTGGCGGCGGTTTCGCCGATCGCGGGCTCCATCTGCACGCTGGCCACCCAGGTCACGGCGGCGGGAGAACGTTGCGGTTCCGACGCTTGCATGCGAGCTCCATATTCAGAAATTGAAAACGAAAAAGCCCCCGACCACGCATTGCGTGCAAGTCGGGGGCTTCTATAGCCAAGACTGTATGTTCAGGCAGCAATCATTGCTGCGGGGTACTGCAAGCCATTCAGGTCAATGTTGACCGTGTGCGAATGATAGGGAGACGCGGGTTCCTGGGACAATAAGTGCTTTCCCGGACGATATTCCGGCGGGAGTCCGGCACTGCGTCATTGCGACGCATTGGGTCGTCCCGCCCGGCTTGGCATAATACGCAGCCATGAGCAAACCCGCAGCACACCACCCTCCCCTTGCCGCAGGCTGGCTGGCCAGCGCGCCTCCCATCCTGCCTCCTGCCCCGCGCCACTGGCTGTTCCGCCCCGGCGCGCTGACCGCCGGTTTGCGCCAGGTTGGCCAGGTGCGCCTGCGCGTGCTGGCCGAATACGCGGACGGCGCGCCGCCGGACGAAGCCCGGGCGATGGGCCTCGCACCCGGCACGCCGGTGTGGATTCGCGAGGTGCTGATGTCGGTCAATGGCGTGGACAGCGTGCCCGCGCGCAGCCTGACGCCGCTGCGCGCCTCTCACGGCGCCTGGCAAGGCATGCGCCGCCTCCTGACCCGGCCATTGGCGGACATGCTTTACCACGACAGCACGGTCGAGCGTTCGCCGTTTGCCTGCCGCCGGCTGGCCTCGCCGGTGCCGTTCCATGCCACCGCGCTGGGCGTATTGCCGGCCGGCCAGCGCGACCGCGATGGCGGACGCATCTGGGCGCGCCGCTCGGTGTTCTGGCGCCAGGGCCAGCCGCTGCTGGTGGCCGAGTGCTTCCTGCCGGCGTTCTGGGAGCTGGTCGCCGATCAGCCGGTGCCGCCGCTGGTGCCGCATCAGCGCACGCCGCGCTGACACCCCGGCCTCAGCCTTCGTAGCGGCGCCCGCGCTCCAGCAGTTCGGGCGTGCCGATCACAGCGTTCAAGCCGTCGAAATCCAGCATGCACTCACGCCAGGGCGCGGTCGTGCCATGCTGGCGCAGGCTGGCGTAGTATCCCTGCAGCGTGTGCGCCACCGCGCGCGCCGTGCCGCCCGGGAAGATGACGATGCGGAATCCCAGCGCGGTCAGCGCATCGGCGCTTTGCACCGGGGTCTTGCCGCCTTCCACCATGTTGGCCAGCAGCGGCGCGCGGTGCGCAAAGCGGCTGCACGCCGCCTGCATCTGCTCCGGCGTACGCAACGCCTCGATGAACAGCGCGTCCGCGCCCGCTTCCAGATACGATTCCGCGCGGTCCATAGCCGCTTCCAGTCCCTCCACTGCCAGCGCGTCGGTACGCGCCAGGATCAGGGTGGACGCATGCGCGCGGGCATCCACCGCGGCCCGCAGCTTGCCGCGCATCTCGGCGGCCGGGATCACGGCCTTGCCGTCCAGATGGCCGCAGCGCTTGGGAAAGGTCTGGTCTTCCAGCTGGATCATGGCGGCGCCGGCGCGCTCCAGGCCGCGCACGGTGCGCTGCGTGTTGAGGGCATTGCCGAAGCCGGTGTCGGCGTCGACGATAACGGGCGTGGCCACCCGCTCGGTGATGCGGGCCAGCGTGTCCTCGACCTCGCTGTACGTGGTAAGGCCGATATCCGAGCGGCCCAGCCGCGTGTATGCGATGGACGCGCCCGACAGGTATAGCGCGCCGAAGCCCGCCTGTTCGGCGATCAGCGCGGACAAGGCATCGTAGACGCCGGGAGCCAACACGGCGCCGCCGGCCAGCTGTGCTTGCAGATTCTGTATTTGCATGGTCTGGAAAATCCTAGGAAAGCTCGCGGCCCAGCAGGGATGCGGCGGTCGCCGCGGCGATATGGCCGCCCGCCACTGCGCTGAGCAGGCCATTGCCGGACAGGTAGCCGGACACGTCGTTGCCCGACACGCCGCGCGCCGCGCCGCCTGCGGCCAGCAGATTGGGCAAGGCATGGCCCATCTGGTCCAGCACGCGGCAATCCGCGTCGATGTCCAGGCCACCTTGCGTATGGAACAGCGCGCCTGTCACCTTGACGGCGTGATACGGCGCCTGCAGCGTCCGCTCGAAGCGCCGGCCGTACGGATCGGCGGCGTCGCGGGCCACGCCTGCGAGCGTCGCGCGCAGCGTCGCTTCGTCGCAGCCGATCACCCCCGCCAACGCCGCAACGTCGGCGCAGGTCTTCAGCGCCTGCCCCGTCTCTGCCTGGACGAAGTCCGGAAAGCCGCGCGCCAGCGCCAGCGTGCGGTCGTCGAATACGTTCCAGGCCACGCCGCCCGGTTGCTCCAGCACATGCACCGCGGCCTCGGAATAGCCGTGCGTCTCGTCATGAAAGCGCCGCCCCGCGCCATTGATCTGCACGCCGCCGTCCATCATCACCGCCCAGGAGATCAGTGCGCCCTGCGGCGTGGCCCAGGAGCCATGCCCCTGGTAGCCGCCCAGGTCGGCCAGGCGCGCGCCCAGCTGCACTCCCCATTCGATCGCGCTGCCGTCGTTGCCGACGTGGCCGCCGTAGACGGCCTCGCGCATGGCCGGCAGATGTTTGCCCACCATCGCCGCGTTGCCGCCAAAGCCGTTGCAGGCCAGGATCAGCACGTCGCAACCGATCACGTCGATGGAGCCGTCCGGCCGCTCGCAGCCCACCGCCGTGATGCGGCCGGCTTCGTCCGTCCAGATCTGCCGCGCCAGGGCGCGGGTCAGCAGATAGGCTCCGGCTGCGGTGGCGGCGCGCTCCAGCGCGGCCACCAGGGCCGCGCCCGTGCGCTCGGGCAAGGTGTGCATGCGGCGGGCGCTGTGGCCGGGGTACAGGAAGCCGTCCAGCACCTGGAAATCCAGGCCGTGGCGCGCAAGGTTGTCGATCGCGGCGGCTGCCGCGCCCGTGTAGGCATCGACCAGCTGCGGCGCGGCCGTGCCGCCGGTCTTGGCCTGGATATCCGCGGCAAAGCGCTGCGCGTCGTCCTCGATGCCGGCGGCCCGCTGCGCCGCCGATCCCGCTGCCGGGATGAAGCCGGACGACAAGGCGGTGGAGCCGCTGGGCGCGGCGTCGCGCTCGATCAGCACGGTCTCGATGCCGGCATCGGCCAGGCGCAGCGCGGCGGTCAGGCCGCAAGCGCCCGCGCCGATGATGGCCACCGGCACGTGCATCGCGTCCGCGCCAGGCGCTGCACCCCGCAGGACTTGCGGCGCGCTCACGAGGCCAGCCTGTCCAGGAATTCCTGGCAGGACAGCACATCGGCCACGGTGCGCAAATCCGCCAGCGCGGCATCATGCATGGCCGGCGTGGGCGCGGCGCAGCCATCGGCCAGCACCGCCACGTGATAATCCCGCATGTGGGCGTCGCGCGCGGTGCTGGCCACGCCGCCATTGGTGACGATGCCGGCGATCACCACGTTGGAGATGCCCGCGCGCCGCAGCACCCAGTCCAGCTGGGTATTGAAGAAGGCGGAATACGCCACCTTCCAGACCGACACGTCCACCAGTCCGTCCAGTTCGGCGACGTTGGCCTGCCCCTTGGAGCCGGCGACGAAATCGCCCTTGCGCAGGAACGGGCGCAACTGCCGCAGATGCGGCGAGATCATGGGTTCGCCGTGCGCGTCCGGCCATAGCGTGAACTGGCTGGCCGCCACGAAGCCTCCTCGCTCCTTGAGCTTGCGGGCCACGGGCGCGACCCGGGCAGGCAAGGCCCGCGCCTGCGGACTGACGGCGCCGCCGCGGTCGTAGGCGCCGCCGGGCGCGAGGAAATCGTTCTGCAGATCGATGACGACCAGCGCTGTGCTGCGGGGATCGAAGGCTGACATGGGCTCTGCTCCTAGGAAGCCTGGCGGGCGATCAGCAGATTGCCCAGGGAATCGACCTGGCCGGCAAAGCCGGGCTCGATCCAGATCGTGGTGTCGGGCTGCTCCAGGATGGCGGGTCCCGCCACCTCTGCGCCCACCGGCAGGTCCAGCCGCGCATAGCGCACGGCGTCATGCCATTGCCCGCCATGGAAGACGGGCTGCGTGCCCAGCGCGTCCGGCATCGCGGTGCTGGTCGGCGCCAGCAGCGCCAGATCGAACTTGGGGCGCTGGCCGATGCGCGCATAGCGCAGGTTCAGGATGCGCACCGCGATGCCGTCCAGGCTGCGGCCGAAAGCAGCGCGGTAAGCGCGCTCGAAGGCGGCGCCGATGCCGGCGCGGTTCAGTTCATCACGGCCGACTTCCACTCGCACCGTATGGCTCTGACCCACGTACAGCATGTCCAGTTCGATGCTCTCGCGTATGCCCTGAAAGCCCACGCCGGCGGAATCGAGCCGCTCCTGGCAGGCCAGGGCCAGGCCATCGATGCGGGCCAGCAGGTCGTCGGCGTCCAGGGCGGCGAGCGCCACGTTCAGCGTCTGCACGCCGTCATGCCGCATGTCGGCCATGACGCAGCCCAGGGCCGAGGTCACGCCGGGGTAGCGCGGCACGATGCCGCGTGCCGCGTCCACTTCGTTCATCATGGCGCAGACGTGCAGCGCGCCGCCGCCGCCAAACGGCATGTAGGCGAACTTGCGCGGGTCGTGGCCGCGCTCGATGGACACCACGCGGATCGCGCCCGCCATCTTGGCATTGGCCACGGTCAGGATGGCCTCGGCCGCGGCATGCACGTCCAGGCCGAGCGGCTTGGCCACGTGTTCCTCGATGGCGGCGCGCGCCAGCGCCACGTCCATGGTGGCAAGCAGGCCCCCGCCCAGCGGGCGCTCGGCCGCGATGCGGCCCAGCAGCACGTTGGCGTCGGTCACGGTGGGACGGGTGTTGCCCCGGCCATAGCAGGCCGGCCCTGGCACGCTGCCGGCGGATTCGGGACCCACCTGCAGCAGGCCGCCCGCGTCCACGCTGGCAATCGAGCCGCCGCCCGCGCCTATGGTTTCGATCTGGATCATGGGCGCGCGCACCACCATGCCGAAGTCGATGGCGGTCTGCGCCGACAGCGAGGCCTCGCCGTCCGCCACCAGCGACACGTCGAAGGAAGTGCCGCCCATGTCGCCGCTGACCACGTTGGGAAAGCCCGCGGCGCGCGCGATCGCAGCGCAGGCGATGACACCCGCGGCCGGGCCCGACAGCGCGGTGCGCACCGGCACGTCGCAAGCGGTCTGGCGCGACATCACGCCGCCGTTGCTCTGCACCACCAGCAGTTCGCCGCCGAAGCCGTTGTCCTTCAGATCCGCTTCCAGCCGGGTCAGATAGCCGCCGACCACCGGCTGCAGCGAGGCGTTGAGCACGGCCGTGGAACAGCGCTCGAATTCGCGGATCTCGGGCAGCACCTCGGTCGCGGCGGTGACGTTGCCGTTGGGCCAGAGCCCGCGCACGCAGGCCGCGGCCTGCGCCTCATTGGCCGGATTGGCATAGGCATTGACGAAGAAGAGGCAGACCGCCTCGCAGCCCTGCTCCAGCAGTTGGCGGGCCGCGGCCTCGACCTGGGCCAGGTTTACCGGCGTGTCGATGGTGCCGTCGGCCAGCACGCGCTCCTCGACTTCCAGGCGCAGGTCGCGCGGAACCACCGGCTCATAGTTGCCGCGCAGGCCCCAGGTCTGGGGCCGGTCGCGACGGCGCATTTCCAGCACGTCGCGAAAACCTGCCGTGGTGATGATGCCGGTACGCGCCACCTTGCGCTCCAGCAGCGCGTTGGTGCCTACCGTGGTGCCGTGCACGATGGTGGCGATGGCGTCCGCGCCATCGGCGACGCGGGCAATGCCGTTCATGAAGCCGCGCGCTTCCTCGCCGCGGGTGGAAGGCACCTTCACCACGCGGGCGCTGCCGCCCGCCTCGTCCAGCACGAATATATCGGTGAACGTGCCGCCCACGTCCACGCCTACGACCAAGCCTTGTGCTGCGCTCATGCCGACTGCTCCTTCAGATTTCCACTTACATAGCCCATCTTGCGGTCATGCTCGCGCGCCGCCTGCGTACGCGCGGCAGGCTCGCCATAGCCGCCTCCCCCGGGCGTTTCCAGCCGAACCCGGTCGCCGCGCTGGAGCTGGATGCCCAGCATCTTCGAACGCATGGGCGGGGTCTGCCAGCCGCCGTCCTGCTGATAGCGGAAAACGTTCAGCGCCGCTTCCCTGCCGCCTGCGATGCCCTTGGGCGCGCTCTTGCCGCGCTCGCCGAAGATGAAGGCTTCGGCGCTGTCTTCCAGCAGTTCGATTTCATAGATGGCGCCCAGCCCGCCGCGGTGCTGGCCGTCGCCCGCCGAATCGGGCCGCAGCGCCCATTGCGTGAAACGCACGGGATAGGCCGCCTCCAGGATCTCCAGCGGCGGAATGGTGGCCGTAGAGATGGGCGCATTGCCGTGGCTGAGCCCGTCGCCGTCCGAATGGCCGCCGTGGCCGCCGCCGAAGAAGCTGAACATCACCCAGCGCTGGCCGCGCCGGGCGGGGTCGCTGCGGTAGCCGGCGATCGACAAGGCATTGATGGTGCCGTAGGCCTGCGCCAGCGCGCGCGCCGGCTCGGCCTGGGCCATGGCGCAGAAGATCACGTCGATCATGCGCAGGATGGTTTCGGTATAGCCGCCGACCGGACGCGGGCGGTCCGCCGAGATCACCAGGCCGTCCGGCAGCACCACGTCCACCGCGTCCAGCACGCCGGCATTGGCCGGCACGTCCGGGAACAGGTGCTTCAGGGCCACGTAGCAGGCCGCGATCGCCGTGGCGCGGGAGATGTTCACCGGCCCGGCGCAGGCCGGCGAGGTACCGGTGAAATCCAGCGTCAGACGCTCGCCCTGGACTATGAGATTGAGCGCGATGCGCAACGGCTGGTCGCGCACGCCGTCGTTGTCCAGCATGTCTTCGAAGGCGTACTCGCCGTCGGGCAGGCGCGAGATATGGTCGCGCATCAGGCGGCGCGCCCGTTCGCGCAGCGTGTCCAGCGATTCCAGCACGGTGGCGTCGCCGTATTCGTCGAGCAGGCCATCCAGCCGGCCCGCGCCCAGTTCCAGCGCCGCCAACTGACCGTTCAGGTCGCCCCACAGGCTGTCCGGCAGGCGCGTATTGGCCTTCAGGATGGCCAGCACGTCCAGGTCGAGCACGCCCGCGCGCACGATGCGCACCGGCGGAATCTGCACGGCTTCCTGCCAGCATTCAGTGGCGGCGGGGTTGTAGTTGCCCGGCACCGCGCCGCCGACGTCATGCCAGTGGGCCGCCGAGGCCAGGAAGCAGAACAGCTTGCCGCCGCGGAACACCGGACGCACCAGCTTGAAGTCGTTGGCGTGGGTGCCGCCTTCGTAGGGATCGTTGAACAGCCAGACGTCGCCGTCGACCATGCCACCGCGCTCGGCGGCCGCCTTGGCCGCGGCCTTGACGGCGAATGCCATCGCGCCCACGAATACCGGCAGGCCGGACTTGCCCTGCACCAGCGTGGCGCCGGTGGCGGCGTCGTACATGCCGTGGCAGGCGTCGTGGGCCTCGGCGATGATGGGGTTGAACGCGCTGCGGTACAGCGTGGCGTCCATCTCGTCGGCGATCTGTTCCAGGCGGCCTTTCAGGACCGCGAGTGTGACGGGGTCAAGCATGATGTGGTTCCTAATGAGTCTTGCGCTGTTTCAGCAAATTCAGCAGTCCGCCGGCCTGCACCATTTCCAGCAGGAAGGCGGGCACGGTGTCGCAATGCAGTTCCGCAGGTTCTCCCGCGGCGCGGCGGATGCGGCCGGCGGCGGGATCCAGGGCGATGCGCTCGCCCTCTTGCAGGGTTTCGGCCTGTGGGCAGGTCAACAGCAGCAGGCCCACGTTGAAGGCGTTGCGGAAATACAGGCCGTTGAAGGACGGCGCGACCACCGCGGCGATGCCCAGGCGCACCAGCGCCGCGGCAGCCTGTTCGCGCGAGGAGCCGATGCCGAAGTTGGGACCGGCCACCAGCACGTCGCCCGGCCGCGCGCCGGCGGCGAACTCGGGCCGAACGCGCTGCAGGCAGTGGCGCGCGATCTCGTCGATGCCGAATTTCATATACGCGCCCGGCGCCAGCGCGTCGGTGTCGATATCTGCGCCCACGCGCCAGACGCGGTGCGTCACGGACTGCTCGGTCATGCCATGAACTCCCGCGGATCGGCGATGCGGCCGGCTATCGCCGATGCCGCCACCGTATAGGGTGAAGCCAGATAGACCTGGGCCGTCTCCGAGCCCATCCGCCCCTTGAAATTGCGCGCCGTGGTGGCGATGACGCTGGAGCCGTCGGGGATGGACCCGCCGTAGCCCGCGCAGGCTCCGCAGGATGTGGCCAGCACGTCCGCGCCGGCATCGCGCAGCGCCTGCATCACCCCTTCCGCCTCGGCCTGGCGCTGGTCCTGCCGGCTGGCCGGCGCCACCATCAGGCGCATGCCGGCGGCCAGCCGGTGGCCGCGCAACACGCTGGCCGCGGCGCGCAGGTCCTCCAGCTTGGCGCCGGTGCAGGCGCCGATATAGGCCACTTGCAGCGGCACGTCGCCATACTGGTCCACGTCGCGCGCATTGGCCGGGCTGTGCGGCGCGGCGACCTGCGGCGCCAGCGCCGCGGCATCGAAATCGTGCCATTCGGCCTGCGCCCCTTCGTCGCTGCGCCAGCGCGCCAGATCGATCTCGTCCGTGACGCCCGCCTCGCGCAGGTAGGCAACGGTGGTGGCATCCGGCGCAATCAGGCCGACCTGCGAGCCCAGCTCCGCGCTCATGTTGGACAGGGTCATGCGTTCCTGCATCGACAAGGCGCGCACCGCTTCGCCGCAGAATTCCACCGCCTGGTAGCGGCCGCCGTTCATGCCGTAGCGGCCTATCATGTGCAGCATCATGTCCTTGGCGGTCACGCCCGGCGCCAGCCGGCCGCTCCAGCGCATCATCAGGGTCTGCGGCACCTTCACCCAGATCTGCCCGGTGACGGCCACGCCCAGCATCTCGGTGCTGCCAATGCCGAACATGTAGGCGCCGAATGCCCCGCCGGTAGGCGAATGCGAGTCCCCGCCCACGCAGAACATGCCGGGGCGGATATGCCCATGCTGCGGCACCACCACGTGGCAGATGCCGAGCGAGTCATAGACGTTGGGCAAGCGCTGTTCGACCGCCCAATCGCGCGCGATGCGCACGATGCGGCGCGACTCGTCATCGGATTCGGGCACGTAGTGGTCTATGACCAGCACGATCCTGGATGGATCCCACAGCGTGGCGCCCAGTTCCTGCAACATGGGCTGCAGGCGGCGCGGACCGCTGGAATCATGGAACATGGCCAGGTCGACCGCACAGGTGACGATTTCGCCCTCGGCAACGGAAGCACGGCCACAGGCCGCCGCGATCAGCTTCTGCGCCAGCGTTTGAGGCTCGGCCATGGCTACATCCCGAGATAGGCCCGGCGCACGTCGTCGCTGGCCATCAGTTCCGGACAGGCGCCGCTATAGCGCACCGCCCCGTTTTCCAGCACGTAGGCGCGCTGTCCCGTCTCCAGGGACTGCCCCACGTTCTGCTCCACCAGCAGGATCGCCAGTCCCTCGCCATGGAGGCGCGCGATCAGGCCGAACAGCTCTTCGACCATCAGCGGCGACAGGCCCAGCGATGGCTCGTCCAGGATCAGAAGGCGCGGCTCGGCCATCAGGCCGCGGCCGATGGCCAGCATCTGCTGTTCACCGCCGGACATGGTGCCAGCCAGTTGCGCCAGGCGTTCGCGCAGGCGCGGGAAGATGTGCAGCACCTTCTCCAGGTTGGCGGCGCGGCGCTCGCGCGCCCGGGTGAACGACCCGAGTTCAAGGTTTTCGCGCACGCTCAGGTTGGGGAACACGCGCCGGCCTTCCGGCACCTGGATCAGCCCGGCCTTGACCACGTCGCGGTAATGGCGGCCGGTCAGGTCCTGGCCCTCGAAGCGGACCGTGCCGCCCCAGGGCCGGCACAGACCGCAGACCGTGTTGTTCAGCGTGGACTTGCCCGCGCCGTTGCTGCCCAGCAGCACCACGATCTCGCCCTGGTCGACCCGCAGGTCGACGCCGCGCAGTATTTCCATGCGGCCGTAACCGGCGCGCAATCCCTGGACTTCCAGCAGCGCGCTCATGCCGGCGCTCCCTGCGCGGCCAGCCTGGCCGCCGCGCCCTGGCCCAGATAGGCCTCGACCACCGCCGGATCGCGCGTGACCTCGCCCGGCGTGCCCGAGGCGATAAGGCGGCCCTGCGCCAGCACCCATACATGTTCGGCCAGGCTCATCACCGCGCGCATCACGTGTTCGATCATCAGCACGGTCACGCCGTCTTCGGCCAGCTTCTTCACCACCGGTATCATCTCGTCGATCTCGCTGGGGTTGAGCCCCGCCAACACTTCGTCCAGCAGCAGCAGGCGCGGCCGCGTGGCCAGCGCGCGCGCCAGCTCCAGGCGCTTGCGGCCGGCCACCGTCAGATCCGCCGCCGGCCGGTCCAGCAAGGCCCCCAGATTGACCCGCGCCGCAACCTCTTCGGCCGCTTGCAGCGCCTCGCGGCGATTGCCCAGGCGCAAATGCGCGCCCACGGCGATGTTCTGGCGCACCGTCTGCGCGCCGAAGGGCTGCACGATCTGGAAGGTGCGGGTCAGCCCGAGCCGCGCCGATTCGTGCGGCGGACGGCCGGTGATGTCGGCGCCGGCGAAATGCACCGAGCCGGAACCGGGTTTGAGGAAGCCTGACAGCAGGCCGAACAGCGTGGTCTTGCCCGCGCCGTTGGGACCGACCAGGGCCGTCAGCGAACCCTGGCGCACGTCCAGGCTCACATCCTGGACCGCCTTCAGGCCGCCGAAAGTGATGGAAAGATTGCGCGCTTGCAGCAGGATCTCAGACACGGGCGCGCTCCTTGGCACTGAACAGCCGGCCCAAAGCCTGGCCGCTGCCGGTGATGCCGCGGGGCAGGAACATCACGATCACGATGAGCACCACGCCGTAGATGACCATGCTGATGCCAGGCAGTTCGCCAAACAGGTTGCGCGTCAGGTCGCTCAGCGCATGCAGCGTGACCGCTCCCAGCACCGGCCCCCACAAGGTGCCCAGGCCGCCGACGATGGCGCCGACCAGCGCCTCCACCGACACGGCCGAGCCGAAGGCGATGCCCGGATCGATGTACTGGAACACCTGTACGTAGAAGGCGCCCGCGGCGCTCATGAAGGCCGCAGACAGCGCGATGCCGCCGAGCTTGACCCGCAGCGGATTCACGCCGATGGCGCGCGCCGCGTCCTCGTTGTCGCGCACGGCTTGCAGGTAGGCGCCGAAGCGCGAATGGCGCAGCCATGCCGTGACTACCAGCGCCAGCAGCACGAAGCCCAGCAGCAGGTAGATGTAGCCGCGGCGCGAACCGAACTGCATGTTCGCCACGCCCTCCTGCAACGGCACCATCAGGCCCACGCCGCCCCCGGTGAACGACACCGACAACGCCAGGATGCGGAACACTTCCGCAAACGCCAGCGTCACCAGCGCGAAGTAAGAGCCCTTCAGGCCATAGCGGAACGTCAGCCCGCCCACCGCCAGCCCGACCAGTGCGCCCAGCGCGATGGCCATCGGCAGCGCCAGCCAGGGATTGATGCCCAGGTTCAGCTGCCCCAGCGCCTGGGCATAGGCGCCCACGCCGAAGAACAGCGCATGGCCGAACGACAGCTGGCCGCCATAGCCGCCCAGGATGTTCCAGGCCTGCGACAACAGGGCCGCGTACAGCGACATCATGACGAACGTCAGCGCCACGCCCGATTCGGTCAGCGCGGCGGCGGCCGCCAGCGCCGCGCCGAACAGCGCGATAGTCAAAAGATCCTTGCCCATGCTCAGCCCCTCGCCCCGAACAGCCCCTGCGGGCGAAACAGCAGCACCGCGATGAAGATCGCGAATATGCCCATCTGGCCCAGCGAGTCGCCCAGGAACAGGCCCCCGATGGACTCCACCACCCCGATCAGCAGGCCGCCGACCAGCGCGCCCACGAAGCTGCCCATGCCGCCCAGCACCACGATGGTGAAGGCCACCAGCACGAAGCCGCCGCCGACCTGCGGATTGACGTAGTAGGCTGGCAGCAGGAAGCAGGCCGCCGCGCCCAGGCAGGCCATGCCGATGCCGAACGACAATGCATAGACCTTTTCCACGTCTATGCCCATGAGCTTGGCGCCCTGCTTTTCCTTGGCCACCGCGCGGATCGCCCGGCCCAGGTCGGTGCTGCGGATGATCCAGAACAGCACCGCCGCCACCGCCAGCGCGCCACAGAAGGCGATGACCTTGGGCAAGGCGATCATGGCCGGCCCGATCTCCACGGTGGACAGCGTGTAGGCCGTGTCGATGGTGCGCGTATCCGACTTGAACCACACCAGCGCCAGGTTCTCCAGCACGATGGCCAGGCCCAGCGTCACCAGCAGGATGTTCTCGTCCTTGCCGTGGCTGGCGCGGTTGATCACGTAACGCTGCAAGGCGTAGCCCAGCGCGAACATGCCCGCCACCACCAGCGGCAAGGCGGCGTACGGGTCGATGCCCAGGCGGTCCTTCAGCAGATACACCGCGTACAGCGCCACCATCAGCGCCGCGCCATGGGCGAAGTTGATGATGTGCAGCACGCCGTAGATCAAGGTCAGGCCCAGGGCGATCAGCGCGTACACCGCGCCCGTGGTCAGGCCGTTGAGCACCGACGAAAAGAGGATGGCGGGGTCGAGCACGCTCAGGCCTTCAGCGGAAAGATGGCGTCGGCCTGGCGGTAGTCGGCCGGGATGACGACCTTGATGTCGCCGCCGATGACCTGCGTCAGCAGGGGCTGCGCGCCGGTGTTCTGGCCGTTCAAGAACTTGGTCGGGCCGTAGGGCATGATGTGGTCCGAGAAGGTGCTGGAAGCCAGCGCGTCGATGATGGCGGCGCGGTCGGCCGACTTGGCGCGTTCCAGCGCGTCGGCCAGCAGCAGCACCGAGGTGTAGGTCATGAAGACCTCGTAGCTGAAGTAGGCGCCCTTCTCTTCGACGCGCGCCTTCAACGGGGCCACGCGCGCATCCTTGGGGTTGAACCAGTGGTTGCAGTCGAGGATGCCATTGGCGATGTCGGGGAATTCCTTCAGGAACTTGTAGCTGGAGGCCGCGCCGCCCAGCACCGAGTAGATCGCCTTGGGCTGCACCTTCTGCTGCTTCATGGCGCGCAGCAGCAAGGCATATTCGTTGTAGTAGTTGGCCGGGATCACGATGTCCGGATTGAGGGACTTCATGCGCAGCACGATGTTGTTGAAGTCGCGGGTGGGGTTCGGGTGCTTGACCACGTCCTTGACCTCGAAGCCATGCTGCGGCAGCGCCTTGGACAGCAGCGCCGCGGTGCCGGTGCCGAACAGCGAATCCTCGTGCACGATCATCACGGTCTTGGCGGGCTTGCCTGCCGCGTCGTTGAGCGCGGCCAGGTCGGTGATGGCGCGTTCGCTACAGGCGCGATAGCCCGGGCCGAAACGGAAAGTGTTCTTCAGGCCGCGCTCGACGATCTGGTCGGCCACGCCCACGTCCACCACGTGCGGAAGGTTGTACTTGGCGGCGGTCTGCGTGGTGGCCAGGCAGATCGCCGACGCATAGGCCCCGACAATGGCCGACACGCCCGCCTCGTTCATTTTCTCGACCTCGGCCGACCCCGCCTCGGGGCGCGACTGCGCGTCGCCCAGCATGGCTTCCAGCGGCGCGCCGCCCAGCGACTTGATGCCGCCGGCCTTGTTGATGTCCTCGATCGCCAGCAGCGCGCCCAGGCGGCATTGCTGGCCCGAATAGGCCAGCGCCCCCGTCACCGGATGCAGGATGCCGACCTTGACGGGTTTGGCGCCCTGGGCGCGTACCACCCATGGCGCCGACACCAGGGCAGCTGCGGCGGCGGATTGATAGAGGAAAGTGCGGCGCGAGTTCATGGGCGATCTCCGAGAGTTCAATGGAATTGGGCGGACAGCTCTTCGCTGACCCATACCTTGGCGTCGATGCTGCCGACGCGTGACAGCTGCAACTGGTACTGATAGCGATCGGGGCGATACAGGCCTTGCAGCAGCTGCACGGGCCGCTCGTTCACGTCGCGCACGATGCGCGTCACGGCCAGCAGCGCGGAGCCCACGGCCACGTCCAGATGGCGCGCCACCTGCGCATCGGCCAGCCGCGCCGAAATGGTCTGGGTAGCGCCGCCGAACTCCACGCCGGCCGCTTCCAGCAACATCAGCAGGGGCTCGCGCTCCAGGTCTTCGCGCGTGAAATCGGCCACGGCCTGCGGCACGTAGGTCGTGATGTGGGACAGCGGCCCGGCTTCGGTGCTGCGCACCCGCAGGCTCTTGTGCACGGGCGCGCCGGGCGCGAGGTCCAACGCTTCGGCCACCACGGGCGGCGCCGACACCAGGGCGCTGTCCAGCACCTGCACCGAGGTGCGCAGGCCCATGTTGACGATGTTTTCCAGCAGGCCGGTCAGATGGGCCTTCTGCGGCGGATTGGCCTTGGGCGCGCTGGCCGGAGTCGCCGGCGCGCGCAGCGGCCAGGTGCCCAGGCCGGGCCGGCGCGACACCAGCCCGTCGGCCACCAGCATCTCCATGGCCTTGCGGATGGTGATGCGGGCCACGTCGAACTGGTCGGCCAGCGCGTGCTCGCCTGGCACGCCGTCCTGATCGAAGCGCCCTTCCTGCACCTGTTCGCGCAGGACGAGGTAGATCTGGTGGTACTTCGGCAGAGGTAATGAGGTTCCCATGACGGGAACTCTAGGAGTGTCCTAATGTACCGTCAATGGAACAAATGGCTTTGAGGGTTGTTCTATCGGGAAAACACTGAGGGCGCGGATTCGATCCGGTTACGCCCGCGCTGCTTGGCGTAATACAGGGCGCGGTCGCTGCGGCTGAGCGCCAGTTCGGCGTCCGCGTCCATGGTGTGCATGGTCGAGATGCCGATGCTGACCGTCAGCGGAATATGACGGTCGTCGCCCAGCGAAAACGGCGCCGCCGCGATGCGCTGCTGCACCCGCGTGGCGAAGGCGTGCGCGCGCTCGATGTCGGTATCCGGCAGCACCACGGCGAATTCCTCGCCGCCGATGCGCCCCACCAGGTCGACCGCCCGCAGCTGGGCCCGCAGCGTGTTGGCGAAGTGCTGCAGCACGCCGTCGCCAATGGCGTGGCCCCAGGTGTCGTTGATGCGCTTGAAATGGTCCAGGTCACACATCAGCACGGCGGCGCAATCGCTGCCCTGGCGCTTGATCCGGGCCAGTTCCGCGGCGATGCGCGACATGAAGTGGCGGCGGTTCGGCAGCGTGGTCAGGGCGTCGGTGGCGGCGAGTTCACGCAGTTCGAAATCAGCGCGCTTGCGGTCGGTGATGTCGGTCACGAAGCCGTGCCAGACCACGGTGCCGTCGGCCGCCTTGCGCGGACTGGCGTCGCCCTGGCGCCAGCGCAGGCCCTGCTGCGGCAGGCACACCCGGAACTCCAGGTGCCAGGGCGTCTGCGCCGCGGCTGCGGCCTGCAGCGAGGCGTGGTAGGTCGCCAGGTCCTCGGGATGGACGCGCTGCTCGATCGCCGCGGGGCTGGTGCGCACCTCGTAAGGCGTGAGTTCGAACATGTCCCAGATGCCCGCGCTGACGTACAGGAAGCGCGACCCGCCTCCGGGCCGCTGGCCGCACTGGAATACCATGCCCGGCACGGCGTCGGTCAGGTTGACCAGCAGGTCCGCCGTGCGCCGCAGGCGCTCCGACATCGCGCGCATGGCGCTGATGTCAGTGGTGGTGCCCATCATGCGCAAGGCCCGCCCCTGCGCGTCGCGGCTGACGACCTTGCCGCGGCTGCAGATCCACTTGTAGCTGCCGTCCTTGCAGAGGATGCGGTGCTCGACCTCGTAGCTCTCGGTCTTGCCCTCGAAATGCGCCTGCATGGCGGCGCGCACATAGTCGGCATCGTCTGGGTGCAGGCGCTTGTAGGAGTCTTCGATGCGGTTGGTGACTTCGGATTCGGCGTAGCCCAGCAGGGCCTTCCAGCCCGGCGAATAGGTGATTTCGCCGGTTACGACGTTGCGATCCCAGATCCCCGTGCCACTGCCTGCGATGGCCATGGAGAGGTTGCGCGCCTCGGTGCGCCAGCCGTCTTCCGCCGCCCGCTCCGCCGCCAGGGCCTCGCGCTTCTCGACGGCCGCGACGGCCAGCTCGGCGAAATCGTGCAAGGCATCCAGGTCTTCGTCGCCGAAATCCCGCGGCTGGGCATGCAGCAGCCGGAATGTGCCCAGCCGGCGGCCATCGCTGGCGCGCAGCGGGCAATCCACGGAGAAAGGGAGCGTACCGGCCGCGGTTGCGGGCAAGGCGCCCGCCTGGGCCTGCCAGACGCCATCGGCGTCGCTGCAGGCGACCAGCGCCATGTCCACGCCGAACTGCCGCCTGGCCAAGCGGACGAGCCGGTCCAGGGGGCCGTCGAGCCCGGCTTGCACATTTTCCGCGCCGCCGGCCGGCGCGCTTGCAGGAGGAACGTCACCTGTTGCTGGCATGTCTGGACCTGACTCAACACGAGATTCATAAACATGGCCATGCCGGTGGCCATGTCTGACATTTTGTCACGCTCTGCACCAAAATAGCATCATTTTGAACGATATGATCACCGGCCTATGGAACACCCTACCCGCGTGCTGCAACGCGCCTGGCTACTGCTGCTGGCCTTGCTGATCACCCTTCACGGCGGCCTGGCCCACGCCCAGGCGTTCGATCGCCAGGCGGAGAACGCCCGTTACCGGCAATGGCTGGAAGACTTCCGCGCCGACCTCCAGCGTCTGCGGCAATCGCCCGATCCGGCCAAGGCCGACATCGACAGCCTGTTCGCGAAGACCATCGTGCCGGGTTCCCGCGGCACCCAGCTGGTCAGGACGCTGGCGCAGGCGCCGGGCGACTCCACCAGCGGCGAGATCCACTACGCAGGCTTGCAACGTGTCTTCCTGGCCGCCCTGGCCGACGCCGTGGTGGCGGGCGACGGCGGAGACTACCCGGAAACGCAGGCCAAGTATCAGAAACAAGTATTGCGCGTGCGTTACATGCACGTGGATGGCGGCGGCCGTCTGGAATCCTTTTTCAACGACCCCGAGCACTTCAAACCCTACCGCCTGCCCGCGCCCGGCACCCTGGAGCGCGACGCCTACCCCTTCCTGCTGTTCGAGGAACATGACGGCAAGCTGCGGCTGGGCGGCGTGTCCAAGGAATTCTGGGAGCTGGTGAGGTTCATGGATACGCTGCAATATGCCTAGGCGACTGGTCCTGCTGCTGGCGGCCATCGCGCACGCCGGCCCGGCCCTCGCGGCCTGCGGCCCGGCCGCCGTCGATTTCACCGCGCCCGTGCCACTGAAGGCGGTGCCCGTCTCGGTCGGCCTGGGCGGCGACCGTGTCCTGCTGGGCCGACAGGGCGAACGCATTGCCGCCCGCAACCAACCGGTATGGGTCGACGAAACCGGCGATCCGCTGCCCCGGACCTGGATGGACAAGGTCGACTGGTCCGCTTACCGGCTGGACAACGTGTCTCGGGCGCCCGCCAGGCTGTATTTCGACGGCGATGGCCGGCTGTGCCGCGCGGAATCCTATGAACTTCCCCGGCGCGGCGACGGCCCACCCTTTCTGTCGGGCGGTTACACCCTGGAGTACGACGGCGCCGGCGCCCTGACGCGGGTGGTCGAGTACGAACAGACCGCGGTCCGCCGGCCCGCCACCTACGAGGCAAGCGGCCAGGCCTGCCTGAAACGCGATGCCCGGGGCGCGCTGACCGCCTTCACCAATGAGGCTTGCGAAGACAAGCAACAGCCGGCCGCCGGCCGGTTCTACGCGCGCGACGCCGCGGGCCGCCTGCTGCGCGCCATCGATATCGCCGCGCAAGGCGGCGCGTTCCAGGTCCAGACCTATGATGCCCAGGGCAAGCCGGACCAACGTTATGTGCGCCGCCATTCCCCCGGGGATGGCGCCAGATCCTACGCCCATGTCGCGCACGCCTCCCCTGACTCCCGCCCTTATCCGGTGCACCGGGAAGAGTTGAACCAGCTGTCCACCGAGGTGCCGGGCAATGACTGGCGCATCGTCAGCATCGCCGACGACGTGCCGCTGGACGACACGGACATGCAGTCCTGGAATCCGGACACGCAGACCATCCTGGCCCAGGGCGTGACCGATGCGCAAGGCCGCGCGCTGCTTGCGGCGGACGCGCAGGCGCGCGTCTGGCAGGCCATGCGCGACAAGCCTGGCAGGATCTTCTGGTATTCGGACTTGATGAGCCGGGTGCTGCTGCTGCCTGCGATGGACGAGGCCCGCTGGCGCGCCTGCGCCGATCCCGCGAACCAGGCCGCCGACGCCTGCGACTGAGGCGGCCGGGAGCCTAGCGCCAGGCTTCCGGTTCGACGCTGACCTCGCCCTTGTCGGCCGAAAAATACACCACGCCGTCCGAAATGTTGGCATTCAGGCGCATGGTGCGCTCGGCCAGCTGGGCCAGCGCACGGGTCTGTTCCGAGGGCAGGTTCACGATCTTGAGGTTGCGCGTGCGTTCCAGCTTGTTCTTCACGCCGTCCCACCAGATCTTGCTGGCGGAACCACCGTAGCAATAGACGATGACTTCGTCGGCGCGGCCACAGGCGCGCAGGATGCGGCGTTCTTCGGGCTGACCGACTTCGATCCAGAGCTTGACCGCGCCGGTCAGGTCCTTGACCCACAGGTCGGGTTCGTCGGTGTCGCTCAGGCCTTTGGTGAAGGCCAGCTCTTCCTGCGCGTGCAGGGCGTAGGCTACCAGCCGCACCATCATGCGCTCGTCGGTTTCCGAGGGATGGCGGGCGACCGTCAGCGCGTGGCTGCCGTAGTAGTGGCGGTCGGTGTCGGCGACGTTGAGCTCGGCCTTGTAGATGGTGGCGCGCAGGGCCATGGCGTAAATCCGGTGAATGTAGCGAATTGCTGAAGGCCGCCATGATAACGCCTGCGGCGCTGCGGCACGTCCACAGACGGCTGCAGGCGCCGGCCCGGCGGCGCTACACTGAGCGGCTCCGCTTCGCCGCGCCCGCCACCGGATCCCGCCCATGACCGCCACCGCAGCCCTGCTCGCCTTTACCCTGGCCGCCGCCATCCTGACCGTCACGCCCGGCATGGATACCGCCCTGGTGCTGCGCACCGCCGCCGTCGAGGGGGGCCGCCGCGCGCTCATGGCTGGCCTGGGTATCGCCGCCGGATGCCTGGCCTGGGGCGTGGTGGCGGCATTCGGCCTGGGATCGCTGCTGCTGGTATCGACCCTGGCCTACGACACGCTGCGCATCTGCGCGGCGCTGTATCTGTTTTATCTGGGCGTGAAACTGCTGTGGGGCGCCCGGCCAGGCAAGCAGGCCGCACCCGATTCCGCGCCGCCCGCCCCCGCCGCGGCAGCCAGCGCTGGCGGCTGGTTCATGCGCGGCTGCCTGACCAATGCCCTCAATCCCAAGATCGGGATCTTCTACATCACCTTCCTGCCGCAGTTCATTCCCGCGGGCGCGGACGTGCTGCGCTTCAGCCTGCTGCTGGCAGGCATCCACGCGATGCTGGGGATACTGTGGTTTGGCGTGCTGGTGGCAGCGACGCGCCCGCTGGCGCGCTGGCTGTCGCGGCCGGCCGTGATGCGCGGCCTGGACCGCATGACGGGCGCGGTCTTCATCGCCTTCGGGCTGAAGCTGGCGCTGGAAAAGCGCTAGTTTCGGCCCCCCGCGCGCAGCGGGGGGATGCAAGCGGCCACCGGCTGCCAGCGGGCGGCCACCTGCCTCAATAGACCCCGATCGAATGGCGGGCCACGAAATGGCCCTCGCCCACGGCGACCAGCGGCTCGACCAGCGGATCGTCGCCCAGCTTGCGCATCGGGCTGGGGATCTCGTCGACCAGCAGCGAGCGCTCGCGGTGGCGGCGCTGCGGGTCGGCGATGGGCACCGCCGCCATCAACTTCTTGGTGTAGGGATGCTGCGGGTTCTCGAAGATGGCCCGGCGCGGGCCGATCTCGACGATCTGGCCCAGGTACATCACCGCCACCCGGTGGCTGACGCGCTCGACCACCGCCATGTCGTGCGAGATGAACAGGAACGACACGCCCAGCTCGCGTTGCAGGTCCAGCAACAAGTTGACGATCTGCGCCTGGATCGACACGTCCAGCGCCGACACCGATTCGTCGGCGATCACCACCTTGGGGTTCAACGCCAGCGCGCGCGCGATGCAGATGCGCTGGCGCTGGCCGCCCGAGAACTCGTGCGGATAGCGGTCGATCATTTCCGGCAGCAGGCCGCACTTGTCCATCAGCCAGCGCACCCGGTCCTGGGCCGCCTTGCCGCGCGCCACGCCGTGGATCAGCAGCGGTTCCATGATGGAATAGCCCACCGTCATGCGCGGATCCAGCGAGGCGAACGGATCCTGGAAGATGAACTGGATGTGCTGACGCAGGGTCTGCATGGCGCTGCCGCGCAGCGCGCCGATGTTCTTGCCGTCGAATTCGATGCTGCCGGCCTTGCTCTTGACCAGCTGCAGCAGCGAACGGCCGGTGGTGGTCTTGCCGCAGCCGGACTCGCCCACCAGCGACAGCGTCTCGCCCGGATACAGGTCGAAGCTGACCTTCTCCACGGCGTGCACGCGCTTCTGCACCCGGCCCAGGATACCGCCGGTGATGTCGAAGCTGGTGGTCAGGTCGCGCACCTTCAGCACCGGGCCGTTCTCGCGGCGCACGGTGGACGCAGCCGCGACGGGCGCGGCGGCGGCTTGCGGTCGCGCCGTGGGGTCGTCCACGCGCAGCAGCGGGAACGGCGCGGGTTCGTCCGTGCCCTGCATGGCGCCCAGCCGCGGCACCGCCGACAGCAGCGCGCGCGTATAGGCGTGCTGCGGGCGGGCGAAGACCTCGTCCGAGCTGCCCTCTTCGACCTTGTCGCCGCGGTACATGACCAGCACGCGGTCGGCGACTTCCGCCACCACGCCCATGTCGTGCGTGATGAAGATCACGCCCATGTCCATTTCTTCCTGCAACTGGCGGATCAGCTGCAGGATCTGGGCCTGGATGGTCACGTCCAGGGCCGTGGTCGGCTCGTCGGCGATCAGCAACTGCGGCTTGCACGACAGGGCCATGGCGATCATGACGCGCTGGCGCATGCCGCCCGACAACTGGTGCGGATAGCGGTCCAGGATGGCGCGGGCTTCGGGGATGCGCACCCGCTCCAGCATGCGCAGCGTCTCGGCGCGGGCCGCGGCGGCGTCCAGTCCCTGGTGCAGCTGCAGGGCTTCGGCAATCTGGTTGCCGGCCGTGAAACTGGGGTTCAGGGACGTCATGGGTTCCTGGAAGATCATCGCCACGTCCGCGCCGCGCACGCGCTGCAGCGTGCTGTCGGGCGCGTTGAGCAGATCCAGCACTTCGCCGCTGCGCCGGCGCAGCAACATGCCGCCATTGACGATCCGGCCGCCGCCATACTCGACCAGGCGCATCAGCGCCAGCGAGGTCACCGACTTGCCCGAGCCGGATTCGCCCACGATGGCCAGGGTTTCGCCGCGGTCGACGTGGAAGGAGACTTTGCGCACTGCTTCGACGGTGCGCTCGGGGGTCTTGAAGCGCACGGTCAGGTCGTTGACCTGGACGACGCGCTTGGGGTCCATTGTTGTTGCCATGGTGATTACTTTTCCTGACGCGGATCGAGCGCGTCGCGCAGGCCGTCGCCCAGCAGATTGAAGCCCAGCACCACCAGGAAAATGGCCGATCCGGGGAAGATGGACATCCAGGGCGCCTGGGTCATGAAGTTCTTGGCGGTGTTCAGCATCGAGCCCCAGGACGGGTTCGGCGGCTGCAGGCCCAGGCCCAGGAACGACAGGCTGGCCTCGGCGATGATGGCCGTGGCGATGGTGATGGTGGCCTGCACGATCAGCGGCGGCATCACGTTGGGGAACACGTGCCGGCCGATGATGCGCAGGTCGGACGCGCCCAGGGCGCGCGCGCTCTGCACGTAATCCTCGTTCTTGACTGCGAGCACCTGTCCGCGCGTGAGGCGGATGAACTTGGGCGCGGCCGAGACGCCGATTGCGATCATGGCGTTGGTCAGGCTGGGGCCGAGAAAGGCGGCCAGCGCGATGGCCAGGATCAGGAAGGGAATGGCCAGCAGCGCCTCGGTGGCGCGGGAAATGATGCTGTCGGTCCAGCCGCCGAAATAGCCGGCGGCAAGACCGAAGGGCACGCCCACCGCCAGCGCGATCAGGACCGACACCAGGCCCGCCATCAGCGAGGCGCGGGCGCCATAGACCATGCGGCTGAAGATGTCGCGGCCCAATTCATCCGTGCCCAGCCAGTAGGACGCCGAAGGCGCCTTGCGGATGGTGGTGAAGCTGGTCTGGAAGGGATCGTGGCTGGCGATCAGCGGCGCCAGGATGGCGATCACGACAAAGAACAGCACGATCCCCAGGCCCAGCATGGCGATGTGGTTGCGCTTGAATTTGCCCCAGGCGCGGTTGCGGCTGCGGGGCGGCGTGACGGCTGCGGCCGTTGCAGGAATTGCGCTCATGAGTGCCTCAGGCGGGGATTGACCAGGATGTACAGGATGTCGGCCAGCAGGTTCATGATGATGAAACCCACCGCCACGCAGAGCACCACGCCCTGCACCACCGCGTAGTCGCGCGTGAAGACGGCGTCGACCACCAGCTTGCCGAAGCCCGGGATCGTGAAGACCTGCTCGGTCAGCACGGCGCCCGCCAACAGTTCCCCGAACAGCAGCGTCACCAGCGTGACAATGGGCATCAGCGCATTGCGCAAGGCATGGCGCAGCACCACGCTGCGCGGAGATACGCCCTTGGCGCGGGCGGTACGCACATAATCGGCCGACAAGGCTTCCAGCATGGCCGAACGGGTATGGCGCATCAGATACGCGGCGATGGCCGTGGACAGCACCAGGGACGGCATCAGCATGGTCTTGATCGACAGCCAGAAGTCCTCGGACGGCGACACATAGCCCGAGGCCGGCAGCAGCTTCCATTGCACCGACACCACCATGATGAGAATGATGCCAAGCCAGAAATTGGGGATGGACATGCCGGACAGCGCGGCGATGTTGGCGCCCATTTCGATGGGCTTGCCCTTGCGCACCGCGGCGACGATCCCCATGGGGATGCCTATCAGCAGCGCGAAGAACATGGCCATGGCGGCCAATTGCAGCGTGACCGGCAGCTTCTGGCCGATCAGCGTGGTGACGGGTACGTCGGTGCGCAGCGACTTGCCCAGGTCGCCTTGCACGACCTGCGTGGCCCAGGCGGCGTACTGCACGGGCAGCGGATCGTTGAGGCGGTACTTGTCCCGCAGGTAGTCCAGGACGGCGGGATCGCGTTCTTCGCCGGCCAGTGTCAGCACCGGGTCGCCGGGCAGGATTTTCTGCAGCATGAAGACGATCATCGACACCAGTATCAGTGTCGGTATCGCGACGAGCACGCGGCGCAAGATGAGTTTAAGCATATGAGAAACCGTAAGACAGGAACGGCGGACGGGGCGCGCAGGATAAACCGCGCCCTGCCGCCGCAAACGACAACCGGACGCGCAAGGCGCGTCCGGCTGGCGCGGCGCATGACTGCCGCGCCGCGATCACTTCTGCGCGTAGCTCACGCCTTTCAGGCGGATCATGCCGTCAGGATAAGGCGTGAAGCCCTTGACCTTCTTGGCCATGGCGAAGGGCCAGGGCTGGTAGTAGTTATACACCCCGGGCAATTCGTCCTGGATGATGGTCTGGGCCTGGTCGTAAATAGCCTTGCGCTTGGCCTCGTCGGGCACGGTGCGGGCCTCGTTCAGCAGCTTGTCCACTTCCGGGTTGCAGTAGTGGCCATCGTTCAGCGCGCCCTTGCAGGTGACGAAGGCGTGGATGTTGCCGTCCGGATCGACCCGGCCCGACCAGCCCAGCATCACGACCTGGAAGTTGCCGCCGGCCGATTCCTTTTGCAGCGCGGCGTACTCGGTCGGGCGCAGCGACAGGTCGAAGCCCGCCTCGGACGCCATGGCCTGCACGATCTCGGCGATCGAGGACGTGGTGGTGTTGTTGCCGAACATGACCTCGGCCTTCACGCGGTCAAAGCCCGCCTGCTTGAGCAGCGCCTTGGCCTTGGCGACGTCGCGCTTGGTCGGCGGGAACTTGTCGCTGTGGTAGGGGCTGGCGGGCGGGAACGGCTGCTGCGCCGGATCGAAGATGCCGCCGCCGGCCACTTCGCTGATGGCGTTGCGGTCGATGGCGTATTGGAACGCCTGGCGCACCAGCTTGCTCTTGAACGGATTGTCCTCGGCGCGCTTGCCGTTGGCGACGTTGAACATGAACTGCTGGAAGCCCAGGCCGGCCACCGGCGCGAAGGTCAGGCTGGCGTCGCTCTTGACCTGCGGCACGTCGGAGGGATTCAGGCGCTCCAGCATGTCCAGGTCGCCGGCGCGCAGGTTGGACAGGCGCACGGTGGTGTCCGGGATCGGCAGGAAGGTCACGCGCTTGAAGGCGAAATCCTTGGCGTCGTAGTACTGGTCGAATTTCTCCAGCACGATGCGGTCGTTCTGGATGCGTTCGACGAACTTGTAGGGACCGGAACACACGGGCTTGCGGCCCACGGCGGCCACGTCGTCGCTGAAGGTCTTGGGCGACAGCATCATGCCGGCGCGGTCGGACAGCTGCGCCAGCAGGGTGGCGTCGGGCTTTTTCAGCGTCAGCACCAGCGTCGTGGCATCAGGCGCGTCGACCTTTTCGACCGAGGCCAGTTCGCCCTTGCGCAGGCTGTCCGGCAGGGACATGGCGCGTTCCAGGTTGGCCTTGGCCGCGGCGGCATCGAACTTGGAGCCGTCATGGAACAGCGCGTCCTCGCGCAGCTTGAAGGTCAGCACCTTGTTGTCGGGGCTGAACGACCACGAGGTGGCCAGTTGCGGCACGAAGTGCAGCTTGGGATCGATGTCGATCAGCTTGTCGCACAGCGAGGTGAAGACGATGCGGCCCACGTACGTGCGCGCCCGGTGCGGGTCCAGCACGTCCGGATCTTCCTGCAGGCCGATCCGGATGTTCTGGGCGGAAGCCGCGCCCGCGGCCAGCGCCAGCAGGCTGGCGCCGAAGGTCAAGGTCAAGCGTTTCATTATTTAGATTCCCCTTGTGGCTGCGCTATTGCGTATTAGAAGCCGACCGCCTGACCGTCGCGCCGGCTGTCGCTGGCGGCGACGTAGCCAAGCTCGTTGTCGTTTTCGGACATGCGCCAGATGAACTGGCCCGCGCCGAAATCCATGTACGGATCGTCGACCGACTTCAAAGCATGCCCGAGGTCTTTCAGGCCCGCAATGGTGGAAGCCTTCATATTGGTCTCGATGTCCAGCGTGAAATCGCGGTTGACCTTCCAGCGCGGCGCGCAGCAGGCGGCCTGCGGATTCTGGTGATAGTCCAGCATGCGCACCACGGTCTGCATGTGGCCTTGCGGTTGCATGTCGCCGCCCATCACGCCAAAGCTCATGACCGGCTTGCCGCCGCGGGTCAGGAAGCCCGGGATGATGGTGTGGAACGGACGCTTGCCGCCTTCGACCACGTTGGCCGACTTCGGATCCATCGAGAAGCCCACGCCGCGGTTCTGCATGCTGATGCCGGTGCCCGGCACCACCACGCCCGAGCCGAAGCCCATGTAGTTGGACTGGATGAACGAGATCATCATGCCGTTTTCATCGGCAGCGGTCAGGTAGATGGTGCCGCCGGCGTGCGGACGGCCCGCCTCGAAATGGGTGGCGCGGTCCAGGCGGATGAGCTTGGCGCGGCTGTCCAGGTAGGCGTCGGACAGCATCTGTTCCGGCGTCACCTGCATGGAACGCGGGTCCGCCACGTACTTGTACAGGTCCGCGAAAGCCAGCTTCATGGCTTCGATCTGGATGTGCTGCGACTGTACCGAGTCCACCGGAATGTCGGCCATGTCGAAGCGCTCGACGATGCCCAGCGCGATCAGCGCGGCGATGCCCTGCCCGTTCGGCGGGATCTCGTGCAGCTCGTAGCCGCGGTAGGACTTGGAAATGGGCTTGACCCATTCCGGGCGGTAGTTGCGCAGGTCTTCCAGGGTCATGGCGCCGCCGCATTCCTGGCTGAAGGCGGCGATGCGCTCGGCCAGTTCGCCTTCGTAGAAGTCGCGGCCCTTGGAAGCGGCGATGCGGCGCAGCGTGTTGGCGGCGTCCGGGAAGCGGAAGTGTTCGCCGACCTTGGGCGCGCGGCCCTCGGGCAGGAAGGCCTGGGCGTAGCCCGGTTGCGATTTGAGTTCTTCGGCGGCTGCGGCCCACTTGTGCGCCACCACCGGCGGCACGGCGTAGCCGCGCTCGGCGATCTCGATGGCGGGTTCGAACAATTGCTCGAACGGCAGCTTGCCCAGTTTTTCATGCAGCGCGGCCCAGCCGGCCACCACGCCCGGCACCGTCACGGCGTCCCAGCCGCGCTTGGGCTGGATCGCCAGGCCGTCGGCGCCCACGCCGTGCTTGCGCTTGAAGTATTCGGTGCTCCAGGCCGCGGGGGCCACGCCCGAGGAGTTCAGGCCGTGCAATTCCTTGCCGTCCCAGACGATGGCGAAACAGTCGCCGCCCAGGCCGCAGGACACGGGTTCGACCAGGACGATGGTGGCGGCCGCAGCGATGGCGGCGTCCACGGCATTGCCGCCCTTGAGCAGCATGCGCAACCCTGCCTGCGCCGCCAGCGGATGCGACGTGGACACCACGTTGCGGGCGAACAGCGGAATGCGGACGGAAGGATACGGGTTGCCCCAGTCGAAGGATTTCATGTGGCTAGTCTCATAACGGGTAAGCGGCCGAAGTTACTCCCGTGGTTTAATTAAATCAATTTGAAATTTTGTTCCGTCATAAAAGAGATTTTTGTGAGTACCATCCGTTTTCTGCGCACTTTCCTGGCGGTCGCGCACCACGGTTCCTTCTCCGAAGCGGCCGAACAGGTGGCGCTGACCCAGGCCGCGGTCAGCTTCCAGATGCGCTCCCTGGAAACGGAACTGGGCCGCGAACTCTTCGACCGCAGCGGACGGCTCGCCATCCTGAATGCCGCCGGCCGGGAATTATTGCCGGAAATCAAGCACTTGCTGGATCTTTACGACCGCATGCGGCTGCCGCGCACCGTACCCGGCGAGCTGGCCGGGTCGGTCGCCGTGGGCAGCATCGTGTCGTGCATGGGGACCCTGTCCAAGGTCGTGTCGGGCATGAAGAAGCAGCACCCCAAGCTGGACGTGCGCATCCTGTCGGGCAAGGCCAGCGAGCTGGCGGGCAAGGTCGAGGACGGCGAGCTGGACGCGGCCTTCCTGGTGGAGGCCGGGCGCAAGATGGCCAGCACCCGCTGGACCGCGCTATATGAAGAGCAGCTGGTCGTCATCGCCCCGCGCTCGGCGCCGGGTGAAGACGCGCGCCAGGTACTGGCGCAGAACCCCTTCCTGCGCTTTGACCGCACCCAGCGCACCGGCCTGCAAATAGACCGGCTGCTGCGCCGCCTGGCGGTGCCGCTGAACGAATACCTGGAACTCAACGCCATCGAGACTCTGGTCGAGCTGGTGCGCCAGGAGGTCGGCGTGACGCTGCTGCCGCTGATCAACGGCTCCAACTGGCAGCACAGCCCGGAACTGCGGATTCTCACCCTGCCGCAGGACCTGGGGCCGATGGCGCGCGCCATCGGCATGCTGGAGCGGCGCGAGCATGCGCGCCAGGGCATCACGGCGGCGATCTGCGAGGCCTGCGCCCAGGCGTTCCAGGCGCGCGAACCGCAGACCGCCGCCTGAGACTTACAGCCCCATCGCCGGGTCCGTCACCGACGGGAGGCCGGTTTCCACGCGGCCGGCAAAGCGGCGCAGATAGGCAGGATCTTCGGCCAGGCGCACGGTGAAGTCGTACCAGCCCTGGCTGCCTTCCAGCGCCCAGTGCTGTTCGACCTGGCCGCCCGCGGGCACCGTGAACTTCCAGCGCTCGTGGTTGGCGTAGTAGGCGTTGGGCGCGACTTCGAAGGTGCAGGGATTCTTGCCGCCGTTAATGAAGCTGACGTAGACGTCGCCCTTGGCGATTTCGTAGCAGACGCGGATCTCCGGCGCCAGCGCCGACGTGCGGGCCAGGGCCAGGTCGCCCGCGAAATGGCGGTGGTAGCCGTTGGGGCCCAGCACCCACAGGTCGTACTTGCCGCCGTCGGCCGCCGTGTCCCAGTTGCCTTCCAGCTGCTTGTCCGGCTCCACCGTGTAGCGACGCGGCAGGCGGTCCAGGTGCAGGCGGTCATAGACGTGAAACACCGCCGCCTGCTTGCCCGTGTTGGAAAACACCAGGCGCATGGCGCCCGTGTCCGGCTGGGCGCGGGCGCTGGTGTGCAGTTCGTAGGGCAAGGCGCGGGAATAGCGCACGCCCTGCTCCTGCACCGGCTTGGCCTGGGTGCTGGGATCGGGCAGCGGCACGGCCTTCAGCGCTTCCTGCGCGCTGCGCTCGCTGTCCGAACCCGCGCGGGTCAGCAGGTTCAGGTCGGGCAGCTTTTCGTTGTTGGGCGTGGCGAAGTTGAAGGCCGAAGTCAGGTCGCCCAGCACCGCGCGGCGCCAGGGGCTGATGTTGTCCTCGGCCACGCCGAAGCGGGCTTCCAGGAAGCGCAGCACCGAAGTGTGGTCGAATGCCTGCGAGTTGACCCAGCCGCCGCGGCTCCACGGCGACACCACGTACATGGGGACGCGCGGGCCCGGGCCGTAGACGCGGTCGTCGGCGGCGTCCTGGGCGGAGGCATGGGTATGGCGCTCCAGGTCGGTGTTGACGGTGGAGGCGCCGGCCATCGAGCCGTCCGGGTTCAGCGAGGGCGCGGCGGGCGGCGGCAGGTGGTCGAAATAGCCGTCGTTCTCGTCGAAGTTGATGAGCAGCACGGTCTTGCTCCAGACCTCGGGGTTGGCCGTCAGCGCGTCCAGCGTTTCCTGGATGTACCAGGCGCCCTGGATCGGGCTGGACGGGCCGGGGTGCTCGGAATACGTGGCGGGCGCCACGATCCACGACACCTGCGGCAGCGTGCCGTTGACGGCGTCCTCGCGCAGCGCCTTCAGGAAGCCGCCGTCGGGCATGGTGTTGGCCGTGCCCTTGTACAGCGGATTGGCGGCATCCATGGACGGCGTCCAGGCCGGATAGGGCGCGCCGTTGGCGCTGTTGCCGGCCAGCTCGTTGGCGCGGCGGTATTGCTTGAAGCCGGCCAGCGGGTTGTCGCCGAAGTTTTCGGGCAGGTTCTGGTAGACCTTCCAGCTGACGCCGGCTTCCTGCAGGCGCTCGGGATAGGTCTTCCAGGTCCAGCCGGTGGACGAAGCGCCCAGGCTGTCCCACTGGTTGCGGGTCGAGGGGCCGTTGCCCAGGGCCAGCGGATCGTTGGTGCCAGTCCAGTGGAACAGGCGGTTGGTGTTGGTGCCGCCGTGGGTAGAACAGTGATAGGCGTCGCACAGCGTGAAGGCTTCGGCCAGCGCGAACTGGAACTCCACCTCTTTCTTCTTGTAGTAGCCCATGGACTGGTTCTGCTTGTAGCGCGGCCAGTGGTCCATACGGCCGCCGTCCCAGGCCATTTGCGCGTCCACGTAGTCGTGCGGCGTGCCGGCCACGCGCTGGGCGTTGCCCTGGCTGCTGTCCAGGTGATACGGCATCACCACGCGGGTGCCGTTGCTCTGCTCCCAGACCGAGCGCTTTTCAGGCAGCGGAATGGTGATGCGGTCGCCGAAGCCGCGCACGCCCTTGAAGGTGCCGAAGTACATATCGAAGGAGCGGTTTTCCTGCATCAGGATGACCACGTGCTCGACGTCGTTGATGGTGCCGGTGCGGTTGTTGGCGGGGATGGCCAGCGCGCGGCGGATCGCCGGCGGGAACATCGACAGCGCGGTCAGGCCTGCGGTCGAGGCGGCGGCGTTGCGCAGGAAGCGGCGCTTGCCGGCGTGGACCTGGTCTTTATCGAACGTCACGGATTCTATTCCTATGGATCTGGAGGGAGCGCCGCTCAAGGCGCGCAACGCAATTCGGGTTTGACGGGCTCGGGCTTCGGCGTTTCGGGCTGGCCGGTGCCGGGGTCCTTGCCACCGTCGTCGTCGCCGTCATCGCCGCCGCAGGCAGCCAGCGTGGCGCTCAGCATCAGCACCGCGCCCAGGCGCAGGAAACCGCGCAAGATCATGGACATGCTCATTTTTTTATCCTCGGTACATCAGGGAAACAGTTCGGAAACGGACTTGCCGGACAGGGCGAGCGACTTCACTTCAGCTTCGGTGAGCGCGCGCGACCAGTACGCCAGGTCGTCGAAATACATCGTGTAGGGACCCTTGGTGCCGGCGCAGCAGACGCCATAGGTGCCGCGTCCGTCTTCGTTCAGGCCCAGGTGCGGCCCGTAGACGCCGGCGATCTTGGTCAGGTCGACCGAGCCCGTGCCGATGGTGCGCTGCGAGAAGCCCAGTTCGCTGTCGTAGACGGAGGCCGTCAGGGTCTTGGCCGTCTTGTTCACGGTCATCGCAACGTAGACCGGCTTGTTCGGGGTGAACTTGACGTTGTTGATGTCGACACGCGAGCCGCCGCCAGCCAGGTTGAAATACAGCACCGGACCTGCCCACTGCGCGATGGTGATGCCAGGGTTGCCGCCGGAGTTGTAGTCCTTGTTGCCCAGGATGGACCGGTCGTTGGCGGTGCCGTCGGACTGGTACCAGAAGCCGATGGTGAAGGCCTGGGCCGCGTCCAGCATGCCTGCCGGATAATCCAGCTTGAAGCCGCCCAGGGCCGCCGCGCTGCGGTCGTTCTTGAACATCTTGCCGAACACGCCCGTGTCGGCGTAGGCCGGCGCCTGCGTGCCGTCGAACGGAGTGATGGCTCCGCCGCCCGCGGCGATGTCGGTCATATTGCCTTCGAACGGGAACAGCATCGTCAGGCCAGTGCGCAGCGAAGCCAGCAGCGGCAGCGGCTTGGTGTAGGCCACGGTCGTGCGCGCGGCGCTGACCGCGTTGCCGACCGCCACGCTGTAGTTCAAGGTGTGCACGCCCTCGGTGTCGAACTTGAAGCCCTTGTCCACATACTCGGCCACCGTGCCGGCCACGCGTGCGATCTCCACGCCGTCGCGGCTGACCACGATGTCGCCGGCCGGCTCGCCCACACGCACCCAGCTCAGCGTCACGCTCTTGTTGTCGGTCGAGGTGCGGGCCGCGGTGTGGCGCAGTGCCAGCTTGCCGGCAAGCGAGGTGCCCGCCATGTCGTACTTGGCGGCGGGCGGCAGGACCTTCAGGTGGTCCAGCACCGTCGGCGCCACATCGGCCGCGCTGGGCAGCGCGTACCAGTTGTTGTCCCACAGGCCGTCGAACGACGCGTCGTCGGCGCTGCCGCCCAGCAGCGCAGGCTGGTTGGCGGCCAACAGGATGGTCTTGTTCGAGGACATGGGACGGCCGTCGCTGGCGCCGGTCTTGCCCAGGCCGTGGCTGGAAGCCACGATCACCAGCCACTTCTCGCCGGGGTGCTCCGCCTTGCGGTCGGCGATCTGCTTGGTCAGCGCGCCGATGGCGGCGTCGGCCTGCCGGATCGCGCTGTCATAGGCCGAGCCGAAGCCGTTCTCCGAGGCAATCCGTTCCGGCGCGCCGAACTGCGCCACCACCACGTCATAGCCTTCGGTGATGCGGTCGCGCGCCTGGGCGGCGACGCAATCGTCCGCGCCGGCGCAGTCGGTCAGCGACTGCAGATAGCCCGCGTCGCGCTGGCCGGCGATAAGGCCGGCCACCACGGTCGAATTGAAGGCGGCGGCGGTGCGCGCTTCGGGGCGCGCCTGCTTGATGCGCTGGAACAGGGTCGGCGATTGCAGCGTTTCGCCCTGCACGCTGTAGCGCACGCCGTGCTGGTCGGCCCATTGCCCGGTCAGCAGCGTCGCCCAGCCCGGCGCCAGCAACGTGGGCTGCTGCGTGGGCGCGTCCGTCACGCCGCCGGTCCAGGCGCGCGTGGCGTTGAGCTGCGCGAGGTTCGGCAAGGCCTTGTCGGCCACGCCGCGGCGCATCGCGTCATAGGTCAGGCCGTCGACGCCGATGAACAGCACCTTGTCGGCGGGCGTCGGGTCCGGCTGGGTCACAGGCGGCTGGGTCGGCGGCGCTTCGGTGTCGTCGTCATCGTCGCTGCCGCCGCAGCCCGCCAGGGCACTGGTCGCCAGCAGGGCCGCGCACCATCTTCTCCAATTCAATGCTTGCATGCTTCTCTTCTCTAGTCATGAACAGGGTTTTATGCAGGGCCACATGATGGCCAGCCAAGGTGAAAGCCCCGTGAAGCAAAGAAGAGAAACCTTGATCGACGGATCAGGATTCTTTTGCGCGCAACCATGGCGCAGGCGCCGCGCATCGCGGGCTTGTCATGTGCGGCGGCTATAGTCGGCGCGGTCTCAATCCGCCACGCACGTTCAATCCATGCCCCTGTTCCTGCGCCCGACCCTGCCCGCCGCATTCCGCATACTCGCCGTGCTGGCCCTGGCCGCCGGCCTGGGCGTATGGGCGTCGATCCTGCTTGCGCCCAAGGCTGGCGCCCTGCCTCCGGCGGTGTCGGCGCAAGCGCCGCGCGCTGCCGACAACACGCCCGTGGCGTTGTGGTTCGGCAAGGACGAGGCCATGCGCACACAGATCACCGTGCTGGGCGTGATCGCCGCAGGCGCCGATGGCGCCGCCGTGCTCAGCATCGACGGCGGTCCGCCGCTGGCCTGGCGCGCGGGCGGCGAAGTGGCCCCCGGCATCGTGCTGCGCGAAGTCGCCGCGGACGCGGTGACGGTGGAACAGGCTGGGCGCGCCAGCCGCCTGCCGGCCCCGGCCGCCCTGCCCGCTCCCGCCGGCATATCGCGCGAAAAGTGAGCCGCGCCGCAGGCGCTGCGACGCGCGCCCCGGGCGCAGACCGGACCTGCCCGCATTTGGCCGCGCCGTCACTATTGCTGTCATATTTCATGTCCACAATCCTCCGCTCCTACTGAAAGACCGGAGTCATCAAGTGCGTCAGTTACCGCGCGGGCTTGCCCGCCAGCAAGGTTTCACCCTCATCGAGATCATGGTGGTGATTGTGATCATGGGGATACTTGCGGCGCTGATCGTCCCCCGCGTGCTGGATCGTCCCGACCAGGCCCGCCAGGCCGCCGCGCGCCAGGACATCGCCGGCATCATGCAGGCGTTGAAGCTGTACCGGCTGGACAATGGCCGCTACCCCAGCACTGCGCAGGGCTTGCGCGCGCTGGTGCAGAAGCCCGAAGGCGTGAACAACTGGCGCGGGTACCTGGACAAGCTGCCCAACGATCCCTGGGGCCATCCCTACCAATACCTGAGCCCTGGCGTCAAAGGCGATATCGACGTGTTCTCGTTCGGCGCCGACAACAAGCCCGGCGGAGAGAGCGGCGATGCCGACATCGGCTCCTGGGAACTCTGAACGCGGCTTCACGCTGGTCGAAGTCCTGGTGGTGCTGGTGATCGTGGCGATCGCGGCCAGCATGGTGAGCCTGTCCGTGGGCCGCGGCGAGAACCGCTTGCGCGGCGACGCCCTGCGCCTGGCCGACGCCTTCACCGTGGCCCAGAGCGAGGCCCGCAGCGACGGCCGTCCCATCCGCTGGCTCGCCAACGGCCAGGGCTGGTCGTTCGAACGCCAGGGCCGGCTGCCAGGCCCGAACGCCGAGGAAGACAGGCCGCTGCCGCCGGACCGGCTGGAGCGCGACGAGGTGCTGCGCCCGCAATCCTGGTCGGCGGCGCCGGTGGCGCTACGGCTCGATCCGGACCGGCCGCTGGTGTTCAACACGGAATGGGTCGCCGCGCCGGTCACGCTGACGCTGAGCGCGGGCGATGCCCGCGTCACCTTGCAGCGCGACGCCGCGGGCCGCTATGAAATTCAATGAACCGCCCCGCCCGCCCGATCGGCAGCGCGGGTTCACGCTGATCGAAGTGCTGGTGGCCCTGGCCATCATCGCCGTCGCCATGGGCGCCGCCCTGCGCGCGACCGGCGTCATGGCGGAAAACAACCGCGCCCTGCAGGACAAGACGCTGGCGCTGCTGGCTGCGCAGAACGCGCTGGCCCAGTTGCGGCTGGAACAAGCGCTGCCGCGCGCAGGCACGCGCAGCGCGCCCTGTGCTCAGGGCGGCCGGGCTTTGCAGTGCGAAATGGAGTTTACGAATTCGATGAACCGCAGCTTCCGCCAGGTGTCGATCAGGGTGCGCGACGCCGGCGCCGCGCAGGCGGACGCCGTACTGCTGCAGCTGGATGGCCTCTTGTCCAGTCTGAGATAGCCATGCGCCGCCCTCCCCGATCCCAAGCCGGCTTCACGCTGATCGAAGTGCTGGTGGCCCTGGCGCTGATGGCGCTGGTCAGCCTGATGGCCTGGCGCGGCCTGGCCAGCGTGTCCGGCGCGCGCGAGCGGATCGAGGAACAGGCCGAGGACATCGACGCCATCGTCCGCACACTGGGCCAGATGGCGCGCGATGTGGAGCTGTCCTACACCGGACCCGGCTTCGAGCCGGCGGGTCTGGACGCGCAGGCCTACACCAGCGGCCTGCGCCTGCTGCGCCGTGCAGGCGGCGGGCCCGTGTTCGAGATCCTGCGCCCCGACCCTGACGGCAACGGACTGTGGCAGCGCGTGCAATGGCAGGTGCGCAAGGACGGCCTGTGGCGCGCCAGCGGGCCATCGGCGGCGCGCAGTCCGCTGCCCGCGGCGGACAACGGCATCCTCCTGCTGCCCGGCACGCGAGCCTTGACGCTGCGCGCCTGGGTGCCGGGTACCGGTTGGGTGAATGGCGAAGGCAGTCAGGCCGCCGCCCCGACCGGCCTGGAGATCGTGCTGGAACGCGGCGCCCCGGGATCCCCCGAGCGCTATACCCGCGTGCTGGAGCTGCCATGAGACGCCCGAGTAACGCAGAACGCGGCGCAGCGGTCATCAGCGCGCTCATCATCGTCGCCATCGTCGCGGCCTTGACCACCGGCCTGTTCCAGCGCCAGACCGCCAGCACGCGGCGCGTGGAAAACGAGATGGCGCGGGTGCAGGCGCGCGCCATGCTGGCGGGCGGCATAGACTGGGCCCGCCTGATCGTGCGCGACCACAGCAAGCGCGAATCCATCACCCGCGGCGACCAGATCTGGGCCACCCCGGTGCTGGACACGCGCATCGAACGCCCCGGCGACGAACGCGTCGCGGTGTTCTCCGGCCGCGTGCAGGACGAACAAGGCAAGTACAACCTCTATAACCTGGCGAACAATGGCGTGCCGCAACCCGAGCAGGAACGGGTACTGCGCCGGCTGCTGAACACGCTGCAACTGCCCGACACCTTGGCCGCGCGCATGGTGGACATCATGTCGGCCGCGCAGCCCGTGGCGCCGCCGGCGGATGCGCCGGCGGCGCCGCCAGGACGGCCCGCGCCCGACGCCCGCGCCCCTTTGCCGCGCGGCGTGGACGAAGTGGCGGCCCTGCTGGCGCTGGAGCCGTCGGCTCGCAACGAGCTGCGCCGCACGATGACGGTGCTGCCCGTTTCCACCAGCGTCAACGTCAACACCGCGCCCGCGGAGGTGCTTGCTGCACTGGTGCCCGGCCTGTCGCTCAGCCAGGCGCGTTCCATGGCGGGCGAGCGCGACCGCGGCAACTGGTTTAACAATTCCGGCGATTTCGCCAATCGCCTGGCGGGCGCGGGGGTCAAAGCGCCTGCGCCCGCCGTCGCCACCACCAGCGGCTGGTTCCTGGCCAGCGGCACCGTGGCCTATGAGCGGGCGCGCATCTCCATGCAGGCGCTGCTGCGCAGTTCACCGCCCGCCGCCCCAGACACCTTATGGACCAGAGAAATACCTTGAAGAACATCCTGCGCATCGCGCTGCCGCCGCTGGACGAGTTCGGCGCCGGCTCTCTCCTGCCCTATGCCTGGTTCGACCGGCGCGGCCGCTGCGCCCGCCAGGGCGAGCTCGCGCTTGAGGCGCTGGGCCATGCCTATCCCCACGCCGCCTGCGAAGCCGTGCTGCATCCCGCCGATGTGATCGCCGCCAGCGTGCAGATCCCCGCGGTGGCGCGTGCCCGATTTGCCGCCGCGGTGCACAGCGCCCTGGAGCCGCTGGTGCTCAGCGACCTGGACGCGCTGGCCATCGGCCACGGCCCGCGCTCGACCGACGGCACGGTGCCGCTGGCCTGGGCCGCGCGCGAACCCGTGCGCCGCGGCTGGAGCCTGCTGAATGCGCAGGGCTTGCGCACGCAGGCGCTCATCGCGCCGCAAGCGCTGGCGGCCGAAACCACGGCGCCATTGCGCGACCCTGCCGATCCTCGCTGGCAGGCGCCCTCGCCTTCGTGGTCGCTGGCCATGCCCCAGCTGGCGCCGGCCCGCGTCTCGGCCTGGCGCCCCGCCTGGCGCTGGGGCGCGGCAGCGGCAGTGGTCTGGATAGGCGGGCTGAACCTGTACGCCTCGCAACTGCAAGCCGAAGCCGACGCGTTGCGCAACGGCATGCACGCGCAGGTCCTGGCCGCGTTCCCCGACCTGCCGGTGGTCCTGGATCCGCCGCGCCAGGCGCAGCAAGGCCTGGACGCGCTGCAGGCGAACCGCGGCGCGGCCAATGCCGCCGACTTCCTGCCCCTGGCGCGCGCCGCGGCCCAGGCCCTGCCCTTCGCCGCCGACAAGGTAGCCCGCCTGGGCTACGCCGAACAGGCGCTGACGCTGCAACTGGCGGATGCCGGCGAGCAGTCGCAACGCGTGGCTGAGACGCCCGCGCTGATCCAGCAAGCCGCGGCCCTGGGCCTGAAGCTCGAACGCGGCGACAACGACACCACTTGGCGCATCGTGCGCGCGCAACCATGAAACTCCCGCAAGCCCTGCATGCGGCCAGACAGTCGCTGGCCAAGACCCTGACTCCCGCGCTGGCGCGCGCCGGACTACGCTACCAGGCGCTGGCGCCGCGCGAGCGCCGGCTGGTGACCGCGGCTGCCCTGCTGCTGGGCGGCGCGCTGGTCTTCGTGACCCTGATCGAACCGCCCCTGAACACGCTGCGCAAACTGCAGGCGGAATTGCCCGCGCTGCGCGGCCAGGCGGCCACGGTCGCGGACCTGACCGCCCAAGCCACGGCGTTGCGGCGTAAATCCGCGGCGCCCGCCGGCGCCATGCCCAGCGCCGCGGAAATCGGCGCCTCGCTGGAGCGCGCCGGACTCGCCGCGGAACAGTGGGCGCTGGGCGAGCCCGAACACGGCCCGGGCGTGCTGCTGACGCTGAAGCAGGCGCCCTCTTCGGCCTTGCTGCGCTGGCTCGACGGAGCAGCGCGCGATTGGGGCCTGGCGGTCAAGGAAGTGCAGCTCACCCGTGCCGCCAATGTCAACGGGCGGCCGCTGCCCGGCCTGGTCAATGGCAAGGTGAGCCTGATGGCGCCGCAAGCTTCGGAGCGTGGCTGAGATGTCCGGCTTCCCGCTTTCCAAACGTTCCGCCGCCCTGCTCCTGGCCGGCGCCGTCTGCGCCGCCGCGGCCGCCGTCACCGTGCTGCCCGCGCGCTGGCTGCTGGCCCTGCTGCCGGACAAGGCGCCGGTCACGCTGGCCGACGCCAGCGGCACCTTGTGGCGCGGCAGCGCCTGGATCGCGCTGGGCCCGCCTGGCGCGCGCCGCATGCTGCCGCAACCGGTGCAATGGCAATGGCGCTGGGACGTGCTCGCTCTGGATATCTCCCACCCCTGGCTGCAAGGTCCCTTGCGCGCCACGCCCGGCTGGAACGGCGTGTCCGTGCCGGCCCAGTCGCTGCGCGCGCCCGCCTCCATCCTGTCCGCGCTGGGCGCGCCGTGGAACACCATTGCCCCCCAGGGCACGCTGGAAGTCCGCTGGCAGCCGCTGCGGCTGGGCGCGCCCCTGCCCGCCGGCCCCGTGGCCGAACTGCGCTGGCGCAACGCCAGCACCGCGCTGACGCCGGTGGCGCCCGTGGGCTCGTATCTGCTGCGGGTACAAGGCGGCAAGTCTGGCGCCACGCTGGCGTTGAGCACGGAAAGCGGCCTGCTGGACGTCAGCGGCCAGGGCAGCGCGGGCGGGCGCGGCGGCCTGAAGTTCCAGGGCCAGGCAACCTATGCCGGCGCCGCGCGCGAGGCGGATCGGGCGGCGCTGGACGGACTGTTGTCGGCGCTGGGGCGGCGTTCGGGGGATGTGGCGTCGTTCGGCACCTAGGCACAGCGACAAGTCGCTGGCGTTCCCCATCGTCCGCTAGGCGTCCCTCGTCACCCGCAGGATTTCCTCCGGCGAGGTCTGCCCGCTATCCACCCAGCGCTGCCCGTCCTCACGCATGGTGCGCATGCCTGACGCGGCCGCCGCGCGGCGCAGTTCGCGTTCGTCACGCCCTTCGTGGATCAGCCGGCGCGCCTCGTCGTCCACCGTGAAGAGTTCGTGGATGCCGGAACGCCCGCTGTAGCCGGTATGGTTGCAGGCGTCGCAGCCCACCGGATGGAACACGCGTGCGCCGTCCTGCGTGGCGGGTTTCTTGCAGGCCGGGCAGAGCTTGCGCACCAGGCGCTGCGCCAGCACGCCCAAAAGCGATGACGCCAGCAGGAAAGGTTCCACGCCCATGTCCGTGAGTCGGGTCACGGCGGACACCGAGTCGTTGGTGTGCAGCGTAGCCAGCACCAGGTGACCGGTGAGCGAGGCCTGCACCGCGATCTGCGCGGTCTCCAGGTCGCGGATTTCGCCGATCATGATGACGTCGGGGTCCTGCCGCAGAATCGCGCGCAGGGCCAGCGCGAAGCTCATGTCGATCTTGGCGTTGACCTGCGTCTGGCTGATGCCGGCCAGGTCGTATTCGATCGGGTCCTCGACCGTCAGGATGTTGCTGGTGGACGCGTCCAGGCGGCTCAAAGCCGCGTACAGCGTGGTGGTCTTGCCGCTGCCGGTGGGCCCCGTCACCAGCACAATGCCGTGCGGCTGGCGGATCAACCGGTCCAGCTGGCCCAGCACGCCCGCGTCCATGCCCAGCTTCTCCAGCTGCAGGCGCCCCGCTTCCTTGTCCAGCAAGCGCAGCACCGCGCGTTCGCCGTGCCCGGTGGGCAAGGTGGACACGCGCACGTCTATGGGTCGTCCGCCCACGCGCAGCGCGATGCGGCCGTCCTGCGGCAAGCGCTTTTCGGCGATGTCCAGGTGCGCCATGATCTTGATGCGCGAGATCAGCGCGGCGTGCAGCGCCTTGCGCGGCGACACCACGTCGCGCAGGGTGCCGTCGACCCGGTAGCGCACCACCGAGTGGGTCTCGAAGGGTTCGATGTGGATGTCGCTGGCGCCGTCGCGCGCCGCCTGGGCGAACAGCGCGTTGATCATGCGGATCACGGGCGCGTCGTCCTGGGCCTCCAGCAGGTCCGCCACCTCGGGCATGTCCTGCATCAGGCGGTCCAGGTCGATCTCGTTCTCGGCCACGCCCATCACCGAGGCCGCATCCTCCGAATGGCTGTAGGCCGCGGTCAGCAAGGTTTCCAGCGCCTGGTCCTCGACCTGCGCCAACTCGATGTCGCCGTGGCAGCGGCGGATCTCGCGCACCGCCCATTCCGGCGTGCGCGGGCTGACGGTCAGCCGGGCCTGGCCGCCGCGCAGCGACAGCAGCGCGCGCTGCGCCCGCGCCCAGGCATAAGGCAAGGGGTGCGCGCTCATAGCAGCGTATCGGGGTCCACGGCCACGCTGTGCATCAGCGTGCGCGACACGCGGATGGCGCCCGAGGCGTCGCGCGCGGGTTCCATGCCGGCATACTGGCGCACGGCGAAGGACTGCGCCGTGACCGGCGCCGGCCGGCGCAGCGTTTCAGCCTGATGTTCCGGACGCAGGTCATAGGCGTTGTTGGACACCGAGGGCGCGGAGCCCGGCGGCGGCAGCATCGGCGCCTGCATGTCGGGCAGCGCCCAGTGCTGGCCCGGCTGCACCGCCGCCTGCGCGCGGCGCATGTAGTCGTAGCGGTCCATGGTGACGCCCGCCGTGCGGTTGGCGTCGCGCACCACATAGGGGCGCAGGAACACCATCAGGTTGGTCTTGGTGCGCTTGCGCGTGTCGTAGCGGAACAGCGAGCCGATCACCGGCAAGGATCCCAGCAGCGGCACGCTGTTGGTGGAGAGCGTGACGTTGTCTTCCAGCAGGCCGCCCAGCACGATGATCTGGCCGTCGTCGATCAGCACGCTGGTGTCGATGGCCCGCTTGTTGGTCACGATGCCGGTAGTGGAGTTGGAGCGGCTTTCGTCGATGCTGCTGACTTCCTGGTAGATGTCCAGCTTTACCGCGCCGCCCTCGGAAATCTGCGGCCGGATGTTCAGCTTCAGGCCCACGTCCTCACGTTCGATCGTCTGGAATGGATTGGTGCTGCCGTTGCTGCCCGAGGTCACGTACTGCCCGGTCACGAACGGCACGGTCTTGCCCACCAGGATGCTGGCCGACTGGTTGTCCAGCGTCAGCAGGTTGGGCGTGGACAGGATGTTGGCTTCGCCAGTGTTCTCCATGGCACGGGCCAGCACGCCCAGGTTGATCACCTTGTTGCCCAGCACGTCGACCGTGCCCTTGACCACCCCCAGGCTCAGGCCGCTGCCGATGCCGTCGATGGTGGTCGGCCCCTTGCCGGTGATGCCGCTGCCGCCCAGGTTGGTGCCGCCGATGAAGCTGGTGCCGTCGCTGTTGATGTTGCCGGCGCCCGTCATCCACTGGATGCCGAACTCCGCCGCCTTGGCCTCGCTGACTTCGACGATCAGGCTTTCCACCAGCACCTGCGCGCGGCGCTGGTCGAGCTGGTCGATGACTTCGCGCAGGCTGCGGTACAGCGGCTCGGGCGCGGAAATGATGAGCGAGTTGGTAGCCGGATCGGCCTGGATGGTGGCGCCGCCGGCCGAATACGACACGGCCTGCGTGCTGTTGTCTTCGCGCGAGATGCGTTCCTGTTCGCCCGACAATCCGCCCGTGTTCGAACCGGACATGCCGGCCATGCCCGCTGTCGCCTGGGCCGGCATGCCAGCCGCGGCGTTCTGCGTGCGCGCTCCGCCCTGCGCGCCCGTGCCGCCGCTGGCGCCGCCCGTGGCGCCGGGCGCGGAATTCGCCTGCCCCGTCAGCAACCCGCCCAGGACCTCGGCGATGCGCGTGGCCTGCGCGTTGCGCATGTAGACCACGTGCAGGTTGCCGGCGCGGTTCTGCTGCGCGTCCAGCTTCATGATGAGATCGCGCGCCAGCCGAGTGCGCGCCGGGCTGCCGGAACGCACCAGCACGCTGTTGCTGCGCGGATCGGCCACCACGGCGATGCGCTGGGTCGGGTCGCTGCTTTGCGTATCCAGCAGTTGCGAGGCGAGGATGGCGAGGTCGGTGGCCACGGCCGAACGCACCGGCACCACGTCGGTGTCGATCGAACTGGGCACGTCGATGCGCGCGATGACCTGCGCGATCCGCTCCAGGTTGTCGGCGTAGTCCGTGACCACCAGCGTGTTGTTGCCGGGATAGGCGTTGATCGGGTTGTTGGGCGGCACCATGGGGCGCAGCACCGGCACCAGGTTGGCGGCGTTTTCGTACTTCAGCGGGAAGACGCGGGTCAGCATTTCGCCGCTGCTGCCCTTGGCAAACGCGGACACTGGCACCGGACCGCGGCCCGCGCCGCCCACGGCTTGCGCGGGACGCGCGCTGCCCGCGACCACGCTGCCTTGCAGCTTGCCGTCGGCCTCGGGCACCACGCGCGTCACGCCGTCGACCTCGACGATGGCAAAACCCTGCATGCGCAGCGCGCCCGTCAGCATCGACAACGCCTGCGCGCTGTCCACGGGACGGTCCGACACCAGCGTCAGCTTGCCCTTGACGCGCGGATCCACCAGGAAGTTGCGCTGCGTGAACAACGACAGCGCGCGCAGCACGGCGGGGATGTCGGTGTCGACGAAATTCAGACTGACGCGATTGTCGGTCTGTTGAGCGTGAGCCCTGCTGGCTGCGGGTCCGAGCTGGCTTGCGGCGAGCAGTACCGCAAGGCTGAATTGCGCAATATGACGCATGACGGGATAGGTGCCTGAAACGTGAAATCGTGTGAAAAAACGTGAAAGCGCGTCGGAGTATACGGGGTGACAGTGCAACACTACGGTCATAATCCGCAGGCATCGTAGCGGCCTTGAAACCCTTTAAATTCGGGGCTTTGCGCGCTTTTTTGAATGCGTGCCGGCCATGCTTTCCAGATGCCTTCCTTCCGTTACGAAGCCACCGACGCACTAGGGAAGATCGTGCGCGGCACGATCGACGCCGACAGCGAACGCGGCGCCCGCAACCAGCTGCGCGGCCGCGGCCTGCTGCCGCTGTCCACGTCCCTCGCGGCGCGCGCCGAAGGGTTCGGCGCATCGCTGCGCACGCGCCTGTCGGATGCGGATCTCGCCTGGCTCACGCGCCAGCTCGCCAGCCTGCTGGCCGCGAGCCTGCCGCTGGACGCGGCCCTGAGCGCCACGCTGGAACAGGCCGAGAAAAAACATATCGCCGCCACCCTGGGCAGCGTGCGCGACGACGTGCGCGCGGGCCACAAGCTGTCGACCGCCCTGGCCGCGCGGCCGCGCGACTTTCCGGAGATCTATCGCGCGCTTATCGGCGCCGGCGAGGAATCGGGCGATCTCGCGCAAGTGATGGAGAAGCTGGCGGACTACATCGAGGAGCGCAACGCGCTACACAGCAAAGTGCTGACCGCGTTCATCTATCCGGCGGTGGTGGCCTGCGTGTCGGTGATCATCGTGATCTTCCTGCTGGGCTATGTGGTGCCGCAGGTGGTGTCGGCGTTCAGCCAGGCCAAGCAGGAGCTGCCGCTCTTGACGCGCATCATGCTGGCGTTGTCGGACTATGTGCGCGAATGGGGCGTGGCGACGGGCGCGGCGTTGGCGGCGGCCGTCGCGCTGTGGCGGTATGCGTTGCGCGCGCCCGCTGCGCGGCGGGCCTGGCATGCGCGCGTGCTGAAGCTGCCCTTGGCGGGACGCTTCGTGCTGGGTGTGAATGCCGCGCGCTTTGCTTCCACGCTGGCGATACTCTCAGGTAGCGGCGTGGCATTGCTGACGGCGCTGGAGGCGGCGCGCCGCACCCTGGGCAACGATGTGCTGCGCCAGGCGGTGGACGAAGCCTCTGCGCGCGTGCGCGAAGGCGCGTCGCTGTCGGCCTCGCTGGGCGCGCAAAAGGTGTTTCCGTCGCTGCTGGTGCATCTGATCGCCAGCGGCGAGAAGACCGGCCGCCTGCCCGAACTGCTGGACCGCGGCGCGCAGAACCTGTCGCGCGATCTGGAGCGGCGCGCCATGGCCATGACGGCCTTGCTGGAGCCGGCGCTGATACTGCTGATGGGGGGATTCGTGCTGCTGATCGTGCTGGCGGTGATGAGCCCGATCCTGGAGATGAATCAGCTCATCCGCTAGGCGGGAAAATGCGTTGCGGGCTTGGTGCGGCAGCTTCCCCGCCGCGCCAAGCCCGCAATATCCTGCTGCGGTCTCGCGGCTGCCGGCGGATCCGGCCAGCCGCAAGTCCCCAGGAACTTACAGCGCCTCTTCGTCGCTTTCGCCCGTGCGGATGCGGATGGCCTGTTCGACCGGCGTGACGAAGATCTTGCCGTCGCCGATCTTGCCGGTGCGGGCAGCCTTGACCACGGCTTCGATGGCGGCTTCGACCTGGCTGTCGGGCAGCACCACTTCAACGCGGATCTTGGGCAGGAAGTCCACCACGTACTCGGCGCCGCGGTAGAGCTCGGTATGGCCTTTCTGGCGGCCGAAACCCTTGACTTCGGTAACGGTCAGACCGCTGACGCCGACTTCGGCCAGCGCTTCGCGGACTTCGTCGAGCTTGAAGGGTTTGATGATGGCGGTGACTTGTTTCACGTTGGTCGTCCTGGGTTTTTGATCTGTTGCGTCGCCCTGACACGGCATGGCTGCAGGGCGCATCGGATAAGAGAATACCACCCGCGGGGGCCCGGACGCCGGGTCCCCCTTGGGCGGGAAATCCCGGTCAGGCCTCGTCGGGAATACGTTCGGCGTCGCGCATCCACACCGCCGACTCGGAGTCGCTGGGCGCGCGCCAGTCGCCGCGCGGCGACAGCGAACCGCCGGAGCCGACCTTGGGCGCGTTCGGCACGCAGGTACGCTTGAACTGGCTGAGGCGGAAGAAACGGTCCAGGAAAATCTTCAGGTTGCGCTTGATGGCCGCCAGATCGTACTGGTTGCGGGCCACGTGGCCGCCCTCGGGCCAGGCGCCGGCCTCGCGGTCGCGCCAGGCCGCCAGCGCCAGGAACGCCACCTTGGTCGGCGCAAAGCCGTAGCGCAGCGTGTAGTACAGGTTGAAGTCCTGTAGTTCATAGGGACCGATGGAGTCTTCGCTCTTCTGCACGGGCTTGTCGTCCGCGCCGCCCGGCACCAGTTCGGGGCTGACGTCGGTGCCCAGCACGTCCAGCAGCACCTGCGCGCCTTCGTCGCCCAGGCGGCCGGATTCCGCGACCCAGCGCACCAGGTGGGTGATGAGCGTCTTGGGCACGCTGGCATTGACGCTGTAGTGCGACATGTGGTCGCCCACGCCGTACGTGCACCAGCCCAGGGCCAGCTCGCTCAGGTCGCCGGTGCCGATGACGATGGCGTTGTTGAAATTCGCGATGCGGAACAGGTGGTTGGTGCGTTCGCCGGCCTGCACGTTCTCGAAGGTGATGTCATAGACCGGCTTGCCGTCGGCATAGGGATGGCCCAGGTCCTTGAGCATCTGCAGGCAGCTGGGCCGGATGTCGATCTCGGAAGCCGTGCACCCCACCACCTCCATCAGCTTGCGCGCCTGCTGCAGCGTGCGCGAGCTGGTGGCGAAGCCCGGCATGGTGACGGCCAGGATGTTGGAGCGCGGCAGGTCCAGCGCGTCCATGGCCTTGGCGCAGACCAGCAGCGCATGGGTGGAATCCAGCCCGCCGGAAATGCCGATGACGACCTTGGACATGCGGCTGGCCGACAGGCGCTGGACCAGGGCCTGGACCTGGATGCTGTAGACCTCCTTGCAGCGGGCGTCGCGGCGCTGCGGGTCGGCCGGCACATAGGGAAAGCGCGCCACGCGCCGCTCCAGCGGCAGCTCGGCGTCTTCCAGCGGCGGATTCACGGGGACCGCCACGCTGCGGAATTTGCGGACTTCGTCCTGGTGGCGACGCACGGACTGGCCGAATGTGGTCTGGTGCATGCGTTCGCGCGACAGGCGTTCGAGGTCCACGTCCGCAAACAGCAGGTGGGAATGGCCGAGGAAGCGTTCGGATTCGCCCAGCAGTTCGCCGTTTTCGTAGATGAGTGCCTGGCCGTCCCAGGCCATGTCGGTGGACGACTCGCCCCGCCCGGCGGAGGTGTACATGTAAGCCGACAGGCAGCGCGCCGACTGCTGCGCCACCAGTTGGTGGCGGTACTCCGACTTGCCGACCACGATGTTGGAGGCCGACAGGTTCACCAACACGGTGGCTCCCGCCAGCGCGGCGTAGGAAGACGGCGGGATCGGCACCCAGACGTCTTCGCAGATTTCGACGTGGAACTGGAACAGCGGCAGCTTTTCCATCTGGAAGACCAGCTCGGACCCGAACGGCACGGTCTGCCCCAGCAGGCGGATCTCGGACGCGGTGGCGCAATCGCCGGCGCTGAACTGGCGCGCTTCGTAGAATTCGCCGTAGTTGGGCAGGTAGCTCTTGGGCACCACGCCCAGCACGCGGCCGCCGGCGGCGACCACGGCGCAATTGAACAGCTGATGGGCCACGCGCAACGGCGCGCCGACCACGACGGCGATGTCCATTTCAGCGGTTGCCGCCACCACCTGGGCCAGCGCGGCTTCGCATTCGTCCAGCAGGGCCTTCTGGTGGAACAGGTCGTCGCAGGTATAGGCGGACAGGCCCAGCTCGGGAAACGCCGCCAGCACCGCGCCGCCCTGGGCGGCCTGCTGCGCCAGCGCGATGGTCTGGGCGGCATTGAAGGCGGGGTCCGCGACCTTGCATTCGGGCACGCCGACGGCCACCCGGGCAAAGCCGTGGGAATACAGGTTGAAGAACGGGTTCGACATCGGGTCTATCGCCAGGGATTTCAACGCCTGGATTATCTCACGGGGCCACCCGCCGCCCCCCCCACGCCTTGCCGCGCCTGCTGTCCGCTAGCGCGGCATCTTCTCGTCGGTCAGGCCGCGTTCCGACGGCGCGGCCAGGCCCGGACGGCCGCCTTCGCCCGCCAGCGCGGCCTGCAAGGCGCCTTCGCGCAGGTGGACGCCCATTGCGCCGATATCGGCGCCGGACGGCTGCTGGTACAGGCGCAGGCCCAGTTCGGGCAGGATGGCCAGCAGATGGTCGAAGATGTCGCCCTGGATGCGCTCGTACTCGACCCAGGCGGTGACGGCGGTAAAGCAATAGACCTCGACCGGGATGCCTTCGGAGGTGGGCTCCATCATGCGCACCATCATCGCCATGTCCTGGCGGACCTCGGGATTCTGTTTCAGATAGGCCAACGCATAGGCCCGCAAGGTGCCGATATTGGTCAGGCGGCGGCGGTTGGCGGGCACGCTGGCCAGTTCGCCCATGGTCTGGTTGGCCTGGGCGATATCGTGGGTCTTGGCCTGCAGGTAGTCGTGCAAGAGGCGAAAACGCATCAGCCGCTGCGCCTCGTCGTCGGTCAGGAAGCGCACGCTGGCCGAGTCGATGCGCACGGTGCGCTTGATGCGCCGTCCACCCGATTCGAACATGTGGCGGTAGTTGCGGTAGCTTTCCGAAAACAGCTTGTAGGTGGGCACCGTGGTGACGGTGTTGTCCCAGTTCTGCACCTTGACCGTGTGCAGCGCGATGTCCTTGACGAAGCCGTCGGCGTTCGATTGCGGCATCTCGATCCAGTCGCCGATGCGCAGCATGTCGTTGCTGGTCAGCTGGGTGCTGGCCACCAGCGACAGCAGCGTGTCCTTGAACACCAGCAGCAACACGGCGGACAGCGCGCCCAGGCCGGAAATCATCCAGAGCGGCGAGCGGTCGATCAGGATGGAAAGCACCAAAACGGTGCATACCGCCATCAGGATCAGCTTGCCGATCTGGATATAGCCCTTGATGGAGCGGGTCTGCGCCCGGGTGGTGGCGGAATAGGTATCCTGCCAGGCGCTCAGCACCCCGGAAAACGCCACGAACACGCAGATCCAGGCGCCGGCATGCGCCAGCCGGCCGACGATGGTCACCGCCCGCTCGACGTGCGGCACCAGGCCTATGCCCAGCGACACCACGGCGAACGGCACCGCGTACCAGAGGTTCTGGTATGCCCGGCGGCGTTGCAGGGCCTTGTCCCAGTCGCCCCGGCCGCTCAGCACCAGCACGCGATGGGCCAGCAACAGCACGACCCGGGCCACGACCCACTGGACGAACAGCGCCGTCAGGATCAGCGCGGCGATTCCGATCAGCGTCTGCGCCCAGGCTTCGCGCGGCAGATGGGTATCCAATTGGGTGACCAGCTCTTCCCATTCCAGGGGCATAGACTCTCTTCCTGCTCTAAGGTCTTGAAACTAATCCAGGATTATCCGACAAAGGCCGGGCCGGAGGGTTCGCCCCCGCGGAACCCGCGCCCGGCGGCGCGGCCTTGCGCGCCAGGCCCTATAATTCCGCCCATCATGGCAAACACTCCCTCCCCCGATCAAAACCAGTTCGCCAACAAGGCGCAGGCCTGGTCCGCCCGGTTCTCGGAACCGGTTTCCGAACTCGTCAAGCGCTATACGGCGTCCGTGGATTTCGACAAGCGCCTGGCGCGCTACGACATTCAGGGTTCGCTCGCGCACGCGGACATGCTGGCCGCCCAGGGCATCATCGGCGCCCAGGACCTGGCCGACATCCAGCGCGGCATGACACAGATCCTGTCCGAAATCGACGCCGGCAGCTTCCAATGGCTGCTCGACCTCGAAGACGTCCACCTGAACATTGAAAAGCGCCTGGTGGAACTGGTGGGCGACGCGGGCAAGCGCCTGCACACCGGCCGTTCGCGCAACGACCAGGTCGCCACCGACATCCGCCTGTGGCTGCGCGCCGAAATCGACAACCTGCTGGACCTGCTGCGCCAGCTGCGCCACGCCCTGGCCACGGTGGCCCTGGACAACGCCGGCACCATCATGCCCGGCTTCACGCACCTGCAAGTCGCCCAGCCCGTCACCTTCGGCCATCACCTGCTGGCCTACGCCGAAATGTTCGGCCGCGACGCCGAGCGCCTGGCCGACTGCCGCCGCCGCGTGAACCGCCTGCCGCTGGGCGCCGCCGCCCTGGCCGGCACGTCCTACCCGATCGACCGCGAGCGCGTCGCCAAGACCCTGGGCTTTGACGGCGTGTGCCGCAATTCGCTGGACGCCGTGTCCGACCGCGACTTCGCCATCGAATTCTGCGCCGCCGGCGCGCTGATCATGACGCACGTCTCGCGCCTGTCCGAAGAGCTGGTGCTCTGGATGAGCCCGCGCGTGGGCTTCATCGACCTGGCCGACCGCTTCTGCACCGGCAGCTCGATCATGCCGCAGAAAAAGAACCCCGACGTGCCCGAGCTGGCCCGCGGCAAGACCGGCCGCGTCAACGGCCACCTGGTCGCCCTGCTGACCCTGATGAAAGGCCAGCCCCTGGCCTACAACAAGGACAACCAGGAAGACAAGGAAGGCCTGTTCGACACCGTCGACACCGTGCGCGACACGCTGACGATCTTCGCGGACATGGCCGGCGGCATCAAGGTCAAGGCCGACAACATGCGCGCCGCCGCCCTCCAAGGCTTCGCCACCGCCACCGACCTGGCCGACTACCTGGTCAAGCGCGGCGTGCCGTTCCGCGACGCCCACGAAGTCGTGGCCCACGCCGTGCGCGACTGCGAACAGCGCGGCTGCGACCTGGCCGACCTGTCGCTGGACGAACTCAAGGCCTACCACGCCAGCATCGGCGACGACGTGCACCAGGTCCTGACCCTGGAAGGCTCGGTCGCGGCCCGCAAGCACGTGGGCGGCACCGCCCCCGAGCGCGTGGCCGAGGAAGCCCGGCGCGTGCTGCAGGAAACTGCGGAGTAAGCCTGGTTTTCCGATGCAAGATGATCGGCCCCGTTAGCGGGGCCGATTTTCATTGACATGCGGGACTTGCAGGCTTGCCAGCCTCAGGCAATCGACACGTCCAGGCGGCGCCCAAGCTGCCCGAGAGCGGATTCGACTTGCTCGATCCGGGATGCGTGTCGCACGTTGAGCAACCGGTCCACTTGCGGCATGTGAACCCCCATGCGCCTCGCCAACTCGGCCTTGCGCACCCCCTGAAGAATCATCTCGTTCGACAGAAAAACCTTGCTGGTGACCAAGGCGGGCAAGGTTACTGACGCCTGGCCCTTGGCAGGTTTGGAGGGCATGGGAATGGGGCGACGCGCCTCGAAGTAGATCTCCAGCGCAGCTTCGAGCGCCTCTTCGGCGTTGATTGCCGCCTCATCGACGTCCTGCCCTACGGCTAGCGCTTCTGGAATATCGCGAAACCGGACTAGCCACGTATCGTTGGAGTCGCGAGTCAGGGTATAGGGATAGGTCAGCATTTGGGCTTCCGTTTGATGAATGTGCCAGGCAAGGCTATCCACGTGACGCACGGCGTCATTTCAAACCGAGCTGTTTCTTGATTTCGCTTTCCAGATGCTTGCCCATTTCCTTGGACCCATGATGTGGAAAGATAGTGGTCACGCCGTTCAAGGTAACCCGGTAATGGCTGCTGCCTGACTTATGCGGCACAAACACTGCCCCTTGTCGTTCCAGCCATCTCTTGAATTCGCTGTATTTCATGACCGATGGTCACGGCCTGATTGAGCATAAACAAAAATGTTGAATAAATAAACAGAACTGTTTACTTGAGCCGTCCTCCTCCCACCATGAGCGTAGAAGACGTAGGAACAGCGCGGCGCAGGGCCGTCACTTTCTCAGACCAAACGATATTGCGGCCGCCCGCTACACGATGCTGAGTGACTCCCCCAGCATTTCCACCACCGCATCCACCTTGGGCAGCAACTGCTTGCCCAGCGGCCACGCCAGGTACAGCGGCAGGCCTTCGGTGGCCAATTGCGGCAGCACCTCGACCACCCGACCGTCGCGCAAGGCGTCGGCCGCCAGCCAGGTCGCCAGTTGCGCGATGCCGAAGCCGGCGGCGACGGCGTCGACCTGGGCCGCGGGCAAGCGCTACCCGACGCCCGCGAGCCGGCGCCGAAACCCGGCAGCAGCAGCCCCGACGCTCAGCGTCCGCCCGCCTCCGGCATACAGGCCGGCACGGCGCGCGCGGCCGGCGCCTTGATCAGGAACTCCTTCAGGCTGGCCACGTTGTTCTTCTTGAAGATGCGGTTCTTGTAGGTGACCACGGTGGTGGGCGACAGGCCCAGTTCGCGCCCCACTTCCTTCGCCGTATGGCCCTGGCGCAGCAAGTCCGCCACCTGGATCTCGCGCAGCGACAGGCCGCTGCACCAGGACGGCGCGCGCGGCGCGTCCGTTTCCGCGCGGCACAACTGGTGATGACGCCGCGCCAACGCGATCAGCAGGGGCGCTCGCCCGCGCATCAGTTCGGCTACGTCCGGCGAATGGGCGTGCGAGAAATACAGGTTCAGGTAGCTGATGCCCTCATCGCGGCAGCCGATGAGCGAAATCTTGCTGGCAAAGCCCGGGCGCTCGAACAATACGCGGCGGTACTCGTCATCCGCGATGCGTTCGGGCGACGCGGTCTGGACGACCAGGTCGGGATGGTGGCCGGGCCGGCACGCCATGTCGCGCAGCAGTCCGTAATTGGGGTCGCGCCGGTAGAACTCGTTGTCCACGAACACATTCGTGGTCCATTCGATCAGGGACTGGTTGAGCAGGCTGGCGGCCGACGAATACTGCACCGAGCCCTCGTGGCCGTAGAACACGTGCGACACGTGGTCGGCGGCCACGGTTTCGCGCAACGCCAGCAACAGCGCGGCATGGAACATCGGACCGCCCAGGTCCATGACGGCGGACTCGGCCCAACGGTCCGGCCCCCCGCCCGCGGGCATAGGGTTGTTTGTCTCTTCCATGGTGTCGTTTTCCCCCGCTTGCGCGTGTTTTCCCGATTCTAAGGTCATCCCCCGCCGCCGCGATGTCCTCTTCCGTGAGGACATGACGGACCCGCGCGGCGCTCCTAGAGTGGGGCCTGCAACAAACCACATCGAACTAGGGAAAACGATGAAAGAGCTTCCCATCTATCCATACGTCAGGCCCGAGGAAATGGACCGCCCGCGCCGCGATCCGCATCCGGTGGCGGTCGTGGGGGCCGGATTGACCGGGTTGACGCTGGCGCTGGATCTGGTGCGGCGCGGCATCCCCGTGGTCGTGCTGGACGACGACAACACCGTCGGCGTGCGTGGCCTGGCCTCGCGCGGCATGGTCTGGGCGCAGCGCACGCTGGACATCTTCGACCGGCTCGGCATGGCCGGCGACGTGGTCGGCAAGGGCGTGCGCTGGAACGTGGGCCGCGTGCTGTGCCGCGACATGGCGGTGGCCTCATTCACGCTGCAAGACCAGCCCGACATGCGCCACAACGGCTTCGTCAACCTGCAGCAGTACTACCTGGAAGCCTTCCTGGTGGACGCGCTGATGCGCGAGCCGCTGGCCGAGCTGCGCTGGTTGAACCGCGTCGCCGGCATCGAACCGCAAGCGGACGGCCCGGCGACGCTGCAGGTGGAGACGCCCGACGGCGTCTATCTGTGCCGCGCGCAATGGGTCGTCGCCTGCGACGGCGCGAAGAGCGCGGTGCGCGGCATGCTGGGCCTGAGTCCGCGGGTCTACGACCAGACCGAGGACCGCTGGATCATCATCGACATCGTGCTGCGCGACACCACCTGGCCGGAGGAACGCTGGACCTGGCTGGACGCGCGCAGCAACCATGGCCGCGCGGTCTGGCGCCACAAGATGGCCGATGACACCTGGCGGCTGGATTTCCAACTGCGCGCGGACGAAGACCCGGCCGAGGCGGCAACGGACGCGGCGATGCGCCAGCGCGTGTGGGACCTGCTGGGCGAACGCGTGGAATTCGACATCGCCTGGCACGGCGTCTGGGCCTACCGCCATGAATGCCTGGACAGCCTGCGCCACGACCGCGTGCTGTTCGCAGGCGACTCGGCCCACCTGGTCGCGCCCTTCGGCGCGCGCGGCGGCAACGGCGGCATCCAGGACGCCGACAACCTGGGCTGGAAGCTGGCCCTGCTGCTGCAAGGCCGCGCGGGCGACTCCCTGCTGGACACCTACAGCGTGGAGCGCAAGCACGCCGCGATGGAGAACATCCGCCAGGCGCGCCGCTCCTCGCGCTTCGTCTACCCGGGCGCGGCCCGCTCGGCCGCGCTGTGGCGCGACGCCATCATCGACCTGGCGCCGCGCCACGCCGTCGCCGCCCGCATGATCAACACCGGCCGCCTGTGCATGCCGGCCATCTATCCCGAATCTGCGCTGGCTTGCGGCCCGCACGTCCTGGCCGGGCGCGCGCTGCCCAACGTGGTGCTGCGGCAAAGCGACGGCCTGACGCTGCACGGGTTGCTTGGCCCCTGGTTCACCGTCCTGGTGTTCGGCGATGCCCTGCCGGCCGGCGTAGAGGACGACGACGGCCTGCTGCGCTGGGCCGCCGTCGGACCGCTGTGCGATGAACGCGGACGCGCGGCTCTGGCGCACCAGCTCGGCCAGACGCTGGATGGCCAGGCCTGGCTGCTGCGCCCCGACCAGCACGTCATGGCCGCCGCCACGCCCGAGACGCGCGATCCCCAGGCCGTGCAGGCCTGGATCAGCGCGGCGCTGGATGCGCCCGGCGCCTGTCCCGAATCCCTGCCCGAGGCCCGCGGCCTCTACCGCTCAACCGGAGGCGCCAGCCATGCCGCTATCCCAGCAACAGCTTGACGACCTGCTCGAGCGCCTCATTGCACTGACCAACGTGCCCGACCCCGCGGCCCAGCGCGACAGCCTGGCCCGGCTGTCGCTTCTGCTCATCGAAGCCGTGGACGACGCGGCCCGTGTGCAGGCGGCGGTCGACGAGATGCTGGCGAGCCAGCCCGGTTCGCCCGCCTTGAACATTCCATGAACCACGGAGACGGCGCCATGACGCTGCAACACCCCCCTGCCTGCCCCGCCATCCAGGGCCTGCACCACTTCGCCTGGCGTTGCCGCGACGCGGAAGAAACCCGGCATTTCTACGAAGACATCCTGGGCCTGCCGCTGGTGCACGTGGTCAAGGAAGAACGCGTGCCCTCCACCGGCGAGCACTGCCCCTTCGTGCACCTGTTCTTCGAATTCGCCGATGGCTCCCACATCGCCTTCTTCGATCTGGGCGACAACGGACTGAGCCAGCCCGATCCCGCCACGCCGCGCTGGGTCAACCACTTCGCCATGGAGATCCGCGGCGAGGCCGAGCTGGAGCGGATGCGCCAGCGTCTGCTGTCCCACGGCGTCGAGGTGGTGGGGCCGACCGACCACCACTTCATCCGCTCCATCTATTTCTTCGACCCCAACGGCATCCGGCTCGAACTGACCCTGCGCCTGCCCGTGGACGACTACGTGGCCCGCAAGCGCCGCAGCGCCCACGACGACCTGGCCGCCTGGACCCGCGACAAGGCCGCCGGGCTGATGCCCGGCGCCACCGGCACCAGCAGCCAGCAGCGCGGCCAAGTCCACGCCAGCTGAACCGCCGCCCACTTTCCATTCATTAAAGGAACACCATGAGCAAACCCTTCGCCTCCCAGGCCGACCTGGCGGAAAAGAAGATCTCCTTCGAACGCCTGTCCGACAACGCCTACGCCTACGTTGCCGACGGCGACCCCAACTCGGGCGTGATCATCGGCGACGACAGCGTGATGGTGGTCGACGCGACCGCGACGCCGGCCATGGCGCAGGCGCTGATCCGCGCGATCCGCGGCGTCACGGACAAGCCCATCCGCCACGTGGCGCTGACGCACTACCACGCCGTGCGCGTGCTGGGCGCGTCGGCCTTCGCCGCCGAGGGCGCGGCCAACGTGTACGCCAGCCGCGGCACGCATGAGCTCATCGTCGAACGCGGCCAGGCCGACATGGACTCGGAGATCGGCCGCTTCCCGCGGCTGTTCCAGTCCGCCGAGACCATACCCGGGCTGACCTGGCCCACCGTGGTGTTCGAGCGCGAACTGACCGTGTTCCTGGGCAGCCTCGAAGTGCGCATGCTGCACCTGGGCGCCGGCCACACCCGGGGCGACTCCATCGTCTGGATTCCGTCGCAGGGCATCTGTTTTTCCGGCGACCTGGTGGAATTCAACGCGGGCGTGTACACGGGCGATGCCTATTTGTCCGACTGGCCCGCCACGCTGGACGCCCTGCAGGCGCTGGAGCCGCGCCAGATGGTGCCGGGCCGCGGCCCCGCGCTGACCACGCCCGCCGCCTGCCGCGAAGCCATCGGCTACACGCGCAGCTGGGTCGAAACGCTGTACGGCTGCGCGCGCCAGGGCGTGGAGCAAGGCAAGAGCCTGAAGCAGGTCTATGAGGACACGCGCCGCGTCATGGACCCCGAGTTCGGTCACGTCGTCATCTACGAACACGCCATTCCCTTCGATGTTTCGCGCGCCTATGACGAGGCCAGCGGCATCGCCGATCCGCGCGTCTGGACCGCCCAGCGCGACCGCGACATGTGGGCTGAACTCACCGCCTGATCCCGCACGACAAGGCCCCAGCGCGGGCCTGCCTATCCGATACGGAGTACCTGAAGATGAAACTCGCCACCCTGACCAACGGCGCCCGCGACGGCGTCCTGGCCATCGTCAACCGCGACCTGACCCGCATGCGCGCCGTGCCGCACATCGCGGCCACCTTGCAGCAGGCGCTGGACGACTGGGCCCGCGCCGCGCCGCTGCTGCAGGCCGAATATGAGTCGTTGAACGCCGGCGACGGCGCCAGCCTCCCCTTCGACCCCGCCCGCTGCGCCGCCCCCCTGCCGCGCGCCTACCAATGGCTGGACGCATCGGCCTACCTGAACCACGTGGAGCTGACGCGCCGCGCCCGCGGCGGCGAGATGCCGCCTTCGTTCCTGACCGATCCGCTGATGTACCAGGGCGCGTCGGATGACTTCATGGGCCCCTGCGAAGACATCACCGCCGCCAGCGAGGAACTGGGCGTGGACCTGGAAGCGGAGATCGTGGTGGTGACCGACGACGTGCCGCTGGGCGTGGACGCCGACACGGCGCTCGAACACATCGTGCTGCTGGGCCTGGTCAACGACGTGACCCTGCGCAACGTGGTGCTGCCAGAGCTGTCCAAGGGCTTCGGCTTCCTGCAGGGCAAGCCCGCCTCGGCGCTGTCGCCCGTGCTCGTCACGCCTGATGAGCTCGCCCCCTACTGGCGCGGCGGCAAGCTGCACCGCGCCATGCAGGTGTGGCTCAACGGCCAACAGATCGGCCGGCCCCAGGCGGGCGAGGAAATGCAGTTCCACTTCGGCGAACTGATCGCGCACGCGGCCCGCACGCGCCGCCTGGGCGCGGGCACGCTGGTGGGCAGCGGCACCATTTCGAATGCCAGCGACGCGGCCGGCGTGTGTTGCCTGGTCGAGGCGCGCGTGCGGGAGAAGTTGCGCGACGGCGAAATGCGCACGCCCTTCCTCAAGCATGGCGACCGTGTGTGCATCGGCATGCGCGACGACGCGGGCGCAAGCCTGTTCGGCGACATCGACCAGCAGGTGCGCATTCCCGGCACGCGCCCCATGCCTGGCACCGTATCGGCCGACGCTTCTGAGCCCGCCGCCGCCTGACCGGAGACTGCCATGGCCGATACGCCTGCCCTCACCCTGCACAGCTACTGGCGCAGTTCCGCGGCCTACCGGGTCCGCATCGCCCTGGCCTTGAAAGGCCTGCCTTACCGGCAGGTCACCTGGCACATGGTCAAGGGCGAGCACCAGCAGCCCGCCTACCGCTCGCTCGCGCCCTTCGGCCTGGTGCCCATGCTGGAAATCGACGGCCTGCGCCTGCAGCAGTCGCTGGCCATCATCGAGTACCTGGACGAGCGGCATCCCGGCGCGCCGCTGCTGCCGGCCGATCCGGCGCTGCGCGCGCAGGCCCGCGCGCTGGCGCAACTGGTCGCCTGCGAAATGCATCCGCTCAACAACCTGCGCGCGCTCAAGCGCCTGCGCGCCCAGTTCGGCGCGGATGACGAACAGATCCAGGACTGGTACCGCCACTGGTGCGCCGAGGGCTTCCAGGCCTTCGAGGCGGCGCTGCCCGTGGCGCAGGACGGCGGCTACGCGCTGGGCGCCGCGCCCACGCTGGTCGAGTGCTATCTGATCCCGCAGGTCTACAACGCCTTGCGCTACGGCGCGGACCTGACGCCCTTCGAACGGGTCCGCGCCATCGTCCAGGCCTGCGCCAGCCTGCCCGCGTTCGTAGCGGCCCGTCCGGAAAACCAGCCCGACGCGCCGCAGAGCGCCGCGGCCTAGGCAACGCCTCCCAATAAGAAGCTGAACCGCCGCATTCCCCCACGGAGACAACCATGCAGACAGAAATTCCCGCCGACGGCGCCGCCGTCGCTTCCGCCCGCCGGTCCGCATCCGGCCCGCTGGTCAGCGCCGACGACCGCAAGGTACTGGCCGCCACCCTGGTCGGCTCGGCCATCGAGTGGTACGACTACTTCATCTACGTCCAGGCCGCGGGATTGGTGCTGGGTTCGCTGTTCTTCGCGCCATTCGCCAAGGAAAATCCCGAGCTGTCGCTGATCCTGTCCTTCGCGACGGTGGGCGTGGCCTTCCTGTTCCGGCCGCTGGGCGCCATCGTCTGCGGCCATCTGGGTGACCGCTACGGCCGCAAGCGGGTGCTGGCGGCCACGCTGATCCTGATGGGCGTGTCCACCGCGCTGATCGGCGTGCTGCCCACCTACGCGCAGATCGGCATCTGGGCGCCGGTGATGCTGGTGACGCTGCGCGTGCTGCAAGGGTTCTCCGCCGGCGGCGAATGGGGCGGCGCGGCGCTCATGGCGGTCGAGCACGCGCCGCGCGACCGGCGTTCGCTGTTCGGCGCCTTCCCCCAGATCGGCGTACCGCTGGGCATGATCGTCGCCACCGGCGTGCTGTGGTGCATTACCTCCCTGGTCGGCCCCGACAACTTCATGGCCTGGGGTTGGCGCGTGTCTTTCCTGCTGTCCATCGCGCTCATCATTGTCGGCGTCTTCATCCGCCGCGCAGTCGAGGAATCGCCTGTGTTCCTGGAGATGCAGTCGCGCCGCAGCCATTCCTCGGCGCCACTGGGCACGCTGTTGCGCAAACATCCGCGCCAGATCCTGCTGACCACGCTGATCTTCGTGGGCAACAGCACGGCGGGTTACCTGCTGGTCGGCTTCTTCATCAGCTACGGCAGCCGGGCGCTGCGCATGCCGCCACAGCAGGTGCTGATGATCTGCACGCTGGCCGCGGCCTGCTGGCTGGGCACCACGTTGCTGGGCGGCTGGCTGGGCGACCGCATCGGCCGCGTGCGCACCTTCCAGCTCGGCTACGTGCTGCTGGCGCTGTGGGCCATACCGATGTGGTCCTTCGTCGACTCGGGCGACGTCATGCAATTCGCCTTCGCCCTGGCCGTGCTGTCGGTGCCGCTGGGCCTGACCTATGGCCCGCAGGCCGCGCTGTACGCCGAGATGTTCCCGGCCGACGTGCGCTACTCGGGCGTGTCGGCAGGCTACGCGCTGGGCTCCATCCTGGGCGGTGCCTTCGCCGCGATGATCGCGCAGTCCATCATCACCGCCACCGGACAGTCCTGGCACGTAGGCGTCTACGTCATCGCCATGGCCGTGGTGTCGTTCGTCGCCGTGAGCCTGGTCAAGGACCGGCCCGGCGTCACGCTGCACGCCGATTGAACTTGATCCTCTGCCAAAGCCACCTGCCCTCGCACGCCATGAGCACCTTCATCCGCCAGGACGACCTGATCGAATCCATCGCCAGCGCGCTGCAATACATCAGCCATTACCATCCGGCCGACTACATCGCGCACCTGGCCCGCGCCTATGAACGCGAAGCCAGCGCGCCGGCGCGCGACGCCATGGCTCAGATCCTGGCCAGCTCGCGCATGGCCGCCATCGGTAAGCGGCCGATCTGCCAGGACACCGGCATCGTCAACGTCTTCCTGGAGGTCGGCATGGACGTGCGCTGGGAGGGCTTTACCGGTAGCCTGGAAGACGCCGTCAACGCCGGCGTGCGGCGCGCCTACCTGGACCCGGACAATCCGCTGCGGGCCTCGGTGGTGGCGGACCCGCTGTTCAGCCGCGGCAATACCCGCGACAACACGCCCGCCGTTATCAACACACGCATCGTGCCGGGCGCAAGCGTAGCCGTCACGGTCGCGGCCAAGGGCGGCGGCTCGGAAAACAAGGCGCGGCTGGCCATGCTGAACCCGGCCGACAGCGTCGTCGACTGGGTGCTGGCGCAGATACCCGCCATGGGCGCGGGCTGGTGTCCGCCCGGCATGCTGGGCATAGGCGTGGGCGGCACCGCCGAAAAAGCGGTGCTGCTGGCCAAGGAAAGCCTGATGCAGCCGCTGGACATGCACGAACTGCAGGCGCGGGCGCAGCGCGGCGATGCACTGACGCCCGAAGACGCGCTGCGGCTGGAACTGCACGAGCGCGTCAACGCGCTGGGCGTGGGCGCGCAGGGCCTGGGCGGCCTCACCACGGTACTGGACGTGAAGATCAAGACCTACCCCGCGCACGCGGCCGCCAAGCCCATCGCGCTGATCCCCAATTGCGCGGCCACGCGCCATGCAAGCTTCGTGCTGGACGGATCCGGCCCCGCACACCTGGCCCCGCCCTCGCTGGATCTCTGGCCCGACCTGGGACCCGGGCGCGGATCCAGCGCCGGTCGGCGCGTGAACCTGGACACCCTCACCCGCGAGGAGGTCGGGTCCTGGCGCGCCGGCGAAACCTTGCTGCTAAACGGCCGCATGCTGACCGGACGCGATGCCGCGCACCAGCGCATCCGCGAAATGCTGGCCCGCGGCGAGCCCCTGCCCGCCGACTTCCGCGGCCGCGCCATCTACTACGTGGGCCCGGTGGACGCCGTGCGCGACGAGGCCGTCGGCCCTGCCGGCCCGACCACGTCCACGCGTATGGACGGCTACACCGACATGATGCTGGAGCGCACGGGACTGCTGACGATGATAGGCAAGGCCGAGCGCGGCCCGCAGGCGGTCGAGTCAATCCGACGCCACCGGGCGGCCTACCTGATCGCCGTGGGCGGCGCGGCCTATCTCGTCTCCCGCGCCATCCGCAGCGCCCGGGTGGTCGCGTTCGAGGACCTGGGCATGGAAGCGATCCACGAGTTCGAAGTCCAGGACATGCCCGTGACCGTGGCGGTGGACGCGGAGGGCGGCAACCTGCATGTGTCCGGGCCGGCGCAATGGCGCCGCACGGCGGGGGCCAGGGAGATACCGGTGGCGCTGGCGGGCGCTGCCTGACCACGGGGATTGGCGTCCCCTCGAAGGCGCCGCGCGGTATGCGCCACGGCTCGGCGCGTGTTCAATCCAGCTTGAATTCCACCACGGCTCCGCCGCTGCCATAAAGCGGCGCATATTCCAGCACATTGGCGCCGCGGAACCGGTCGCCCAACGCGCCCAGCAGCCAGGACATGTGCTTGAAGCCCATCTCCGCCTTGGCCTGCCCGGCGTACTCGGGCATGAGTTCACGCAGTTTTCCGGCGTCGCCGCTTTCCAGCAGCGCCAGCATGCGGCGGTTCCAGTCGTCGTCGGTCTGGGAGATCAAGCGGTCGGATTCCGGCGCCACAGGCTCGCGGAACATGGTGTTGGACAGGCCGCCTATGCCGATGACCGCCGCCCGCTTGCCCTGGGCCGCGGCCGCCTGCAAGGCGATGCGGCTGAGCTGCTCCGTCTGCGCGTTGTCGTGATACAGGTTATTGGCCGCCAGCGTCACGGGCAGCTTGTCGGTGCCGAAGCCCATCAGCGTGCTGACCGTGATGGTGCCCGTATCGATGGGAAACTGGTCGTAGTCCACGCCGCGCGCATGGATGCCGGCGTCGCGGCAGCCCTGCACGCAGGCTTCTGCCAAGCCCGTATCGCTGGCGATGTCAAAGGGCAGCTCGCCGTACTCGTGCCAGTTCTCGTCCACGTGCACACCGGTGCTGCGCGCGCGGGTGATCCACAGCTGGTCCAGCACCGCCATCCACTGCGTCGAATACACCAGCACCACGTCGGGCCGGGAAGCGGCGAGCGACTCGCCGGCCGCGCGCAGCGCCTGATGCAGCCGCCCCCAGGGCGCCACGTCGCTGCGCAACTGCGGCAGCGGGCTGCCGGGAACGAGAAATGCGGAAACGAGGGTCATGGCATGTCTCCAACGGCTAGGCCGTAACGCCAGCGGGGGCTTCAAGGCGGGACAGCCCGGCCTCCTGCAGATTCCATTCCATCACCGCGTTGCCGGTGCCGATCACGGTGCCGTAGCCATGGAACTTGCCCGCCAGTTGCGGATAGCCCATGGCCGCGTGCATCCAGGTGAACGCGCCGGATTTCACTTCGGCGAAGGCTTCGTCGATGAACTGGGGCAGGAGTTCGAACACCTCGCCCATCCTGCCCTTGCGCATCAGTTCGATCATGCGGATGTCCCACAGATAGCCGTCGTAACGCGCCGGATGCTCCTTGGACATGTCCTCGGGCACCTCGGGCTGCTCGTGGAAATGCCAGTGCGACAGCGTATTGCTGGCCAGCAGGACCGCCCGCCGCCCGCTCTTGCGTATGGCTTCGCGCGTGGCCCGGCCCAGCAGGTCCATTTCCTTCTGCCCTTCCTGGGTGTCGAGGTAGTACGGCGTGTTGTTCGCCGACAGCCCCACCACCGGGATGTCCCATTGCGGCCGCACCATGTGCAGCGTGGTGATGGTGCCGTAGTCCACCCTGAACTTCGGATTGCGCATCATCTTGGTGACCAGGCCCAGCTTGCTGCCTTCCTCGCAACAGGCTTCGGCCAGTTCCACGTCCACGTCCATGCCGAAGTCGTAGCGGAACAGGTCGGGAAAGATCGGATCGACCGAGCGGCCCGCCAGGCGCGGCACGCCCAGGAAATGGTGGCCCACCTGGGTGATCCAGTGCGGCGAATGCACCAGCAGCACGTCGGGCTGCAGGCGTTCGATGCTCTCTCGCACGTGGTCGTAGGCCCAGCGCAGGCTTTCCCAGCCGCCGCGCGAGCGCGGCTCGTTCTGCGGCGGGTTCTCGCCGTACACCAGGTGCGGCGGGTGGGGAGCCAGGAATCCGGAAAGAATTTCGCCGTCCTTCATTGCTTACTCCTTTGCGAGAGCAGTGGGAACCCGTTAGGCCGATGCGACGCCTGTCATTTTGTACGTATACGTACTTGATTCAAGTATCGATTCGTGCAAGGCCGCTGTCAACGGGCGGCGCGTCCTCAGAAGATAGGGAGTTTCCCCGAGCGGCCACGAAAAAAAGGAGCAGCGATGGCTGCTCCTTTGAAAAGACCCTACGAAAAACCGTTTCCATCATCGCGTGCGGAGATGGCCGGTTTCTCGCGGCGCCGGCGGGCGCGATATAGCCTTGGGCGGCATTACACGCCATCTTTGGCCCCATGCATATCGCTGAAATTGGGTATTTTGCGTCCGGCAGCAACGTCAACGCATAGTTGGCCACATCCGGAAACAACCGCCCGCGCCACTCCGATATCATCGCGGCTCCCTGCGCCCCGCCCGCCCGTCCATGCGTCCATCACCCGCCCGCCGCCGCCTTTCCTCCCGCCACCTGACCCGCCTGATCGTCCTGGCCGCATTGGCTGGGGCAGCCGCCGGCTTCGGTCCGTCCGTCCAGGCGCAGACTGCCCGCAAGCCTTCGCCCTACGAGAACTCGCGGCCGTTGACTCCCGACGAGCGCGCGGCGCAGCCAGCGGAAGACGCCAAAAAGGCGGGCCCGGCCTTTCTGGGGAAAATCCAGACCCAGGCCGAATTCCTGCAGCTGGCCCGGGTCTACAACCCCGGCACGCCGCTGGAAATCCCGCACGTGCTGTTCGTGATCGACCGAAAACAGGGCGGCAAGATCTACTACCTCAACACACCGCGCTACTCGCTGCACGAGAACTTCGCACGTGAACGTCGCCTCTTGCCCGCCGACGACAAAGCCACGCTGATCGCCCAGTACAAGGACCCGCAGCGACGTCTGCTGTTCGGCACCCTGAGCTGGCAGCGCGACCTGCCCGGCTACACCTATGAATTCTGGGAAGGCGACCGGCTCACTCCGGAACTGCTGCAGCTGACCGAGGAGAAACTGCAGGCCAGCTTCTACCAACCGGTGCGCTTCAAGGCCAATTCCACGCTGCATGAACAGCTCGCGCAAAACGCCGGCCTGAAGGCCGTGACGCAGGAATCGCTGCTGCGCGAACAGACCTTCCTGCCGCTGAACACGGGTCAGGCCCAGGGCCGGCTACGCATCGTGGCCTCGGTTGACGACACGCCGGATCTGGCACCGACCGACATCCTGGTGCTGGACGAGGTCCCGGTCGCGCTGCCGCCCGTGGCCGGCCTGGTCACGCAACGGCCCTCCACCCTGCTGTCCCATGTCAATCTGCTGGCCAAAGGCTGGCGCATTCCCAATGCCTATGTGCGCGATGCCGTGGCGACGCTGCGCGAGCACGACGGCCAGTGGGTCGAGCTGACCGTCACCAATAATGCCTATCAGGTGCAGCGCATCGCCAAGCCTGAAACCGCGCCGCCGCCCAAGGCCGCGCGGCCGCTGCCCAAGCCCGACCTGACGGTGAAGGCAATCAAGCCGCTCTCCGGCATGGTCACACGCGACAGCCGCCATTGCGGCGTGAAGGCGGCCAACCTGGGCGCGCTGAAGTCGGCGCTGCCACCCGCGGCCACCGTGCCGGACGGCTTCTGCATCCCCTTCGCGCAGTACGCGGCATTCATGGCGCAGCTGCGCGTGCCGCAACGCATCGCCGCGCTGGAACAGCGGGCGGACTTCGCCAGCGATGCCAACGTGCGCCGCGCCGAACTGGCCGCGCTGCGCCAGGACATCATCCAGGCCCAACCCGATCCGGCCTTGGCCGCGGCCTGGCGCGAACGCTGGCAAAAGCAGTTGCAGGGCCGCGGCGTATTCGTGCGCAGCTCGTCCAATTCCGAAGACCTGCCGGGATTCAGCGGCGCCGGGCTCTACACCACCGTGCCCAACGTGACCCAGGCCGACGCGCTGGCGCAAGCCGTGCAGACCGTGTGGGCCTCGGTCTACAACTACGAAGCCTACGAAGCCCGGCGCGCGGCCGGCATCGGCCAGGACGGTGTGGTGATGGCGGTGCTGGTGCAACAGGCCGCCGCGTCTGACAGCTCGGGCGTCATGATCACCCGCGATCCCTTCGACGCCTCGCGCCGCTACGTCACCTACATCTCGGCCAAGCGCGGCCTGGGCATCAAGGTGGTGGAAGGCAAGCGCCAGGCCGAACAGCTGATGTACTCCAGCTGGTCCAAGGCAGTGCAGGTACTGACCCGCTCAGCCGAGGACACCCAGTTGGTAGCCGACGCAGCGGGCGGCGTGCGCGAAGTGCCGATCGAGGGCGCGCGCCAGGTGTTGAACGATGCCCTGGTGGCGCGCCTGGCCGCGGTAGGCAGCCAGGTCAAGCAGCGCCTGGGCGGCGCGGACCAGGATATCGAATGGGCCGTGCAGGGCGAGAACATCCTGATCCTGCAGGCCCGGCCGTACATCGACGGTAGCCGGTAACAACCCGGCCGGAAGGCAGACCGGGCAAGGCTGCCGCACCCGGCGCCTTGCCCGCGCCTCCTAGATATGCAGCGCGTGCCCCAGCGCCTTGAGCGCCGCTTCCTGCACCGCTTCGCCCAGGGTCGGATGCGCATGGATGGTGCCCGCCACGTCTTCCAGCGTGGCGCCCATTTCCAGCGACTGGCCGAAGGCCGTCGACAGCTCCGACACGCCGCGCCCCACCGCCTGCCAGCCCACGATCAGGTGGTTGTCGCGGCGCGCGACCACGCGCACGAAGCCGTCGGTGGATTCCAGCGTCATCGAACGTCCGTTGGCGGCAAAGGGGAAGGAAGCCGTCAGGCAGTCCAGTCCCGCGCTTTCCGCCTCGGCAGGCGACAGGCCCGCGACCACGACCTCGGGGTCGGTGAAGCAGACCGCCGGGATCGAGGCAGGCAGGAAGTGGCGGCGCTTGCCCGAAACCAGCTCGGCCACCATCTCGCCCTGCGCCATGGCGCGGTGCGCCAGCATGGGTTCGCCGGCGATGTCGCCGATGGCCCAGACGTCGCGCATGGAGGTGCGGCACTGGTCGTCGATGCGCAGCGCGTTGCCCTTGCGGTCGAGCTGCAGGCTTTCCAGCCCCCAGTCCTGCGTGCGCGGACGCCGTCCTACCGCGATCAGCACGCGGTCTGCCGGCAGCAGGGTTTCGACGCCCGCCGCGTCCTGCACGCGCACCGCGTTGCCGGCGCCATTCAGGCCCAGCACCTTGCGGCCCAGATGCAGCTCCACGCCCATTTTCGCCAAGGCGGCGGCCACCGGCTTGGTGAGTTCGGCGTCGTAGGTTGGCAGGATGCGGTCCTGCGCTTCCACCACGGCCACCTCGGCGCCCAGCTTGCGGTACACGGTGCCGAGTTCCAGGCCGATGTAGCCGCCGCCCACCACCACCAATTGCTTGGGAATGCTGGAAGGCGACAAGGCTTCGGTGGACGACACCACCATGCCGCCGAACGGCATGGACGGCAGCGGCGTCGGTTCGGAGCCCGCCGCCAGCAGCAGATGCTCGCACTGGATGCGGATGGCGCCGGACTCGCCGCCATCCACTTCCACGGTCTTGCCGTCCAGCAGCCGGGCCCAGCCGCGCACCACTTCCACGCCGTTCTTCTTCAACAACGCAGCAACGCCGCCGGTCAGCTTGCCGACGATGCCGTCCTTCCAGGCCACGGTCTGGGCCAGGTCGATGGCGGGCGCCGACACGGAAATACCCAGCGCCGACTTGCCCGCGTAGTGGCGCGCCTTGTCGAATTCCTCGGCCGCGTGGATCAGCGCCTTGGAGGGGATGCAGCCGATGTTCAGGCAGGTGCCGCCCAGCTGGGCGCCTTCGACCAGAATGGTCGGCACGCCCAACTGGCCGGCGCGGATGGCGGCGACGTAGCCGCCAGGGCCGCCGCCGATCACCAGCAAAGTCGTAGTCTTAGTGATCTGGCTCATGCTTACTCCACGAAAAGCAGCGCGGGTTGCTCCAGCAGCGCGCGCACCGCCTGGATGAAGCGCGCCGCGTCCATGCCGTCCACCACGCGGTGGTCGAAGGACGACGACAGGTTCATCAGCTTGCGCGCCACCACGGCGCCATTGCGGATGGCGGGCCGCTCGACGATGCGGTTCACGCCCACGATGCCGACCTCGGGATGGTTGATCACCGGCGTGGTGACGATGCCGCCCAAAGGCCCCAGGCTGGTAATGGTGATGGTCGACCCCGACAGCTCGTCGCGGCTGGCGCTGCCCGTGCGCACCGCCTCGGCCAGGCGGACGATCTCGGCCGCCATGGACCAGAGGTCGCGCGCCTCGGCGTGGCGCATGACCGGCACCATCAGGCCGCCGTCGCTTTGCGTGGCGATGCCGATGTGGACCGCGCCGTAGCGCGTGACCACGCCGCCCTCATCGTCGTAGCGCGCGTTGATCTGCGGGAAATCGCGCAGCGCCACCACCATGGCGCGCGCCAGCAGCGGCAACAGCGTGAGCTTGCCGCGCGTCGCGCCCCACTTCTGGTTGAGGCTGGCGCGCAGCTCTTCCAGCTCGGTCACGTCGATTTCCTCGACGTAGCTGAAGTGCGGAATGCGGCGCTTGGACTCGGCCATCTTCTGCGCGATCTTGCGGCGCAGGCCGATGACCGGCACGTTTTCCTCGTCGTTACGCTCGGCGTAGGCCACGCCGCCGCGGGCTTGAGCGCCCCCGCCCTGGCCTTGCAGATAGGCGTCCAGGTCTTCGTGCAGGATCCGGCCTGCCGGGCCGCTGCCGTGCACGTAGCGCAGTTCGATGCCCAGGTCCCAGGCGCGCTTGCGCACCGCCGGCGAGGCCAGCGGTTTGTCGCCGGGCTGGCGCGCGACGGCGGCGGACGCCTGGCGCGCGGGCTTGGCCGGCGCAGCGGGCGGCGCGGCCGGTTTCGCGGGTGCGGCAGCCTCAGCCTTCGGCGCTGGCGCAGGCTGCGGCGCAGACGCTGCGGCGGCAGGCTGTGCCGCAGCGGGAGCCGCAGCCGCCTTGGCCGGCGGCGCATCGGCGCCCGGCTTCAGGTTGCCCTCGCCTTCGACCTCCAGGCGGATCAGTTCACCGCCCACCGCCATGACCTGGCCCACGTCCCCGCCCAGCGCGACCACGCGGCCGACCACCGGCGCGGGAATCTCGACCGTGGCCTTGTCCGTCATGACGTCGGCCAGCGGCTGGTCCTCGGCCACCATGTCGCCGATCTTCACGTGCCAGGCGACCAGTTCCACTTCCGCGATGCCTTCGCCGATGTCGGGCATCTTGATGACATGAATACCCATCTCTCAACCCTCCATCGCGCGCTTGAACGCTTCGCCGACCCGGCGCGGGCCGGGGAAGTACGCCCATTCCTGCGCGTGGGGATACGGCGTATCCCAGCCGGTCACGCGCTCCACGGGCGCCTCCAGATGATGGAAGCAGTGTTCCTGCACCAGCGAAATCAGCTCGGCGCCGAAGCCGCAGGTGCGCGTGGCTTCGTGCACCACCACGCAGCGGCCGGTCTTCTTGACCGAGTTGACGATGGCGTCCAGGTCCAGCGGCCACAGGCTGCGCAGGTCGATGATCTCGGCGTCGATGCCGGTTTCCTCGGCGGCCGTCAGCGACACGTGCACGGTGGTGCCGTAGGTCAGCACGGTCAGCGCGTTGCCGGGGCGCACGATGGCTGCCGTATCCAGCGGCACGGTGTAGTAGCCGGTGGGCACCACGCTGCCCGGCCGTCCGGTCCAGGGCGTGACGGGCCGGTCATGGTGGCCGTCGAACGGGCCGTTGTAGAGCCGCTTGGGCTCCAGGAAGATGACCGGGTCGTCGTTCTCGATGGCCGCGATCAGCAGGCCCTTGGCGTCGTACGGGTTGGACGGCATCACCGTGCGCAGCCCGCAGACCTGCGTGAACATGGCCTCGGGGCTCTGGCTGTGCGTCTGGCCGCCGTAGATGCCGCCGCCGCAAGGCATGCGGATGGTCATGGGCGCGACGAATTCGTTGACCGAGCGGTAGCGCAGGCGCGCGGCCTCGGACACGATCTGGTCCGAAGCGGGATAGAAATAATCGGCGAACTGGATCTCGCAGACGGGACGCAGGCCGTAGGCGCCCATGCCCACCGCCACGCCGACGATGCCGCCTTCGGAGATGGGCGTGTCGAACACGCGCGAGCTGCCGTACTTGGTCTGCAGGCCTTCGGTGCAGCGGAACACGCCGCCGAAATAGCCGACGTCCTGCCCGAACACCACCACGTTGTTGTCGCGCTCCAGCATCACATCCATGGCCGAGCGCAAAGCCTGGATCATGGTCATCGGCGCAGAGGCCGGACCAGCGTTGTTATCGATAGCCATGATCAGACTCCGAGCTGCTGACGCTGCCGGCGCAGATGCTCCGGCATGTCCTTGTACACGTCTTCAAAGATGCTGGCGGCGCTGGGAACGTGGCCGTCCACCAGGGTGCCGTAGCTTTCCGCTTCCTTCTGCGCCGCCAGGATCTCGGCGTCGAGCTCGGCCTTGACGGCTTCATGCTCTTCGTCGGACCAGATGCCCAGCGAGATCAGGTGCTTCTTGAAGCGCGCGATCGGATCGCCCAGCGGGAAGTGGCTCCAGTCGTCGCCGGGGCGGTACTTGGAGGGATCGTCGGACGTGGAGTGCGGCCCGGCGCGGTAGGTCACCCATTCGATCAGGGTCGGTCCCAGATTGCTGCGGGCGCGTTCGGCGGCCCAGCGCGAGGCGGAGTAGACCGCCAGGAAATCGTTCCCGTCCACCCGCAACGAGGCGATGCCGCAGCCCACGCCGCGGCCCGCGAAGGTCGCGCCCTCGCCGCCGGCGATCGCCTGGAAGGTGGAGATGGCCCACTGGTTGTTGACCACATTCAGGATGACCGGCGCGCGGTAGACGTGGGCGAAGGTCAGCGCGGTGTGGAAGTCGGCCTCGGCGGTGGCGCCGTCGCCGATCCAGCCGGAGGCGATGCGGGTGTCACCCTTGATGGCCGAGGCCATGCCCCAGCCCACCGCCTGGATGAATTGCGTGGCCAGGTTGCCCGAGATGCTGAAAAAGCCCCGTTCGCGGTCGGAGTACATGACCGGCAATTGGCGGCCCTTGAGCGGATCGCGTTCGTTGGACATCAACTGGCACATCATGGTGACCAGCGACGCGTCGCGCGCCAGCAGGATGCTTTGCTGGCGGTAGGTCGGGAAGCACATGTCGCCCTGCTCCAGCGCCATGGCGTGGGCCGTGCCGATGGCCTCTTCGCCCAGGCTCTGCATGTAGAACGAGATCTTCTTCTTGCGCTGGGCGGTCAGCATGCGCGCATCGAACAGACGCGTCTTCAGCATGTTGCGCATGCCCGCGCGCAGCTGCTCGTGGCTGAGTTCCGGCGCCCACGGTCCGACGGCGCTGCCGTCGTCCGCGATCACCCGGACCAGGCTGTATGCCAGTCCGCCGGTATCGACCGCGGCAACATCAATGGGGGGTTTGGGCACATCGCCGGGCGGCGACAGGTGCAGGTAGGAAAAATCGGTCTTGCAACCCGGGCGCCCTGTAGGCTCCGGGACGTGCAACTTCAACGGCCCATATTGGCTCATGTATTGTCTCCACGCTTGATCGTGTCATGCGCATTCTTCTTACCAAGACACTGCCCAAGGGGGTGACCTCGGACATTGCCATCGTCGGCCGGTGCAAAGGGATGAACATGCACGACCGGCAGCCAGAGTAGCACAGGGCGCAGCCCCGAGACAGGGGCCGCGCCGGGCCTCGCTACCAGCGGTAGCTGAGAGTCGCGTAGAGCGTGCGCGGATCGCCGTAGCGGCAACCGGTGGCGCCGGCGCATGACAGGTAACCACGGTTGAACAGGTTGCGCGCGTTCACGGTCAAGGACAGGCCGCTGAACTGGGGCGAGACCGCGCCGAAGTCGTACGCGGCCATCGCGTCCACCAGGAACTGGCCCGGCACCTCCGCGGGATAGCCCGGCAGATTGGTCGAACTGGCGTAGCGCACGCCGGCGCCCAGGGTCAGCCCGGGCACGCCCGCCGCCGTCAGGTTGTAGTCGGCCCACACCGCAGCGCTATGCAGCGGCACCAGCGTGGTGCGCTGGCCGACCAGTTCGGGCAAGGTGCTGCGGATGGTGCGCGCATCGGTGTAGGCATAGCTCGCGGTCAGGTTCAGCGCCCCCAGCCGCGCCTTGGCCTCCAGTTCCAGGCCGCGCGAGCGCGCCTTGCCGGTCTGCACCGAATAGGTCGGATCCACCGGATCGGCGGTCAGGGCGTTGGTCTGCGTCAGGTCATAGACGGCAGCGCTGTATAGCATGTCGCTGCCAGGCGGCTCGTAGCGCAGACCCAATTCGTACTGCACGCCCTTGGTCGGCTTGAAGGCATTATCGGCGCGGTCCATGCCCACGGTGGGCGCGAAAGACTGGCTCACGCTCACATAAGGCGCCAGGCCCGCCGGCGCGAGGTACACCAGGCCGACCCGCCCGGTGGTGGCCGTGTCCCGCTGCCGGGTGGCGGCGCCGCTGGCATGGCTGCGCTGGTCCGTATCGGCCCAGTCCTGGCGCCCGCCCAGCACCACCACCCACTGGTCATGGATCTTGATCTGGTCCTGCAGGTAGAAGCCGATGCCGTTCGAGCGCGTCACGAAGCCGTTGTCGCGCGCGGTGTTCACCACCGGCACCGCGCCATAGACGGGATGATAGATGTCGCCCAACGGCGCCACCGTGCCCGAGTGGCGGCTGGTGTCGTAGTTGCTGCGGTAATAGTCCAGGCCTGCCAACACCGTGTGCTGCAGCCCGCCCCCCTCCAGCTTGAATTCCAGCGAGGTGTCGGCGGCGATGCCATACGAATTCTCGGTTCGGCTCACAACCCCGCGCCGCAGCGTCGTGCCATTGGGTTGCAGGCCACCGAACGACAGATAGTCCCACTCGCCGTAAGCGGTGAAGTAGCGCGCGCTCTGGCGCAGCTTGACGCGCTCGTTGAAGGCGTGCTCGAACACGTAGCCGGCGGTGTAGGTGTCAGTGTCATAGCGATCGAAGTCCGGTTCTCCGATGAACAGGTCGCGCGGGATCTGGCCGTTCAAGGTGTTGGCCGCCGGCATCGGAGCCGCGAAACGCGTGCGGATGCGCTGGTAGCTGGCCAGCAGCGTCAGCGAGGTCGCCGCGTTGGGCCGCCAGCTCAGGGCCGGCGCCAGGTAGGTGCGATCGTCGGGCACGTGATCGACCCAATTGTCGGCGTTGCGCGCCAGGCCGGTCAGGCGATAGGACCAGGTGCCATCTTCCGTCAGCGCGCCAGCGAAATCGCCCGACACCTGCCTGCGGGCGTAGCTGCCGGTCTCAAGATTCAGTTCGCGCAGGGGCTCGGTGGTCGGGCGTTTGCTGACGGTGTTGACCACCCCGCCCGGCGTGAGCTGGCCATACAGCACCGAGGCCGCGCCGCGCAACACCTCGACACGTTCCAGTCCATAGGGTTCCTGGCCGCCATCGTAGACGTTGGACTGCAGCTTGAGTCCGTCGCGCAGCAGGCCCGAATTGCCGGTGGCCACGTTGAAGCCGCGCAACATCAGGTCGTCCACCATGCGGCTGAAAGCCGGCGACTGGGCCGCCACACCCGGCGTGTAGCCCAGCGCGTCGGCGACGCTGGCGGCCTTGACGACGCGGATCTGGTCGCTGGTGACCACCGACACCGATTGCGGCGTCTCGATCAGCGGCGTGTCGGTCTTGGCGCCGGCCATGCTGCGCAGGGCCACGTAACCGTCGACGTGGCCGGTGGGCGATTCGGCCGCGGCGGTCACGCGCACGGGCTCCAGCATGGCCGCGCCGCCCTGCGGCAGGGGTTGCGCGCTGAAGGTGCCGTTGGCGGTGATCCGCAGCTCCAGCCCGCTACCCATCAGAGCCAGCCGCAAGGCCTGTTCGGCGGTGTAGACGCCGACCACGGCGGGGGCCTGGCGACCCGCCACCAACGCCGGCTCGACCGACACGGCACGGCCGCTCTGGCGCGCGATGCGGGTCAAGGTGTCGGCCAGCGGCGCAGCCGGCAGGTCGTAGCGCAGCGCGGCGGATGCGCCCGCCTGGGTGCTGGATTGCGCCTGGGCGGTGCCGGCCGGCACCGCCAGGGCAATGAGGAACGCGGCCGCCAGGCGCGGCGCGGAACGAACGGGGAACATGGAATCTCCTGCTGCAAGTGTGTGCTTCAGGAGGTATGTCCAGCGGACCCGGCGCAAGCGATCATTTTTTTTCGACTGACGGGCTGCGCAGGTCGATGCTGACCAGCCAGCCGGTCAGCGCGCGCACCTCGATCGGCAAGGTCTGGCGCAAGGACTCCAGCACCTGATCGGTGTCGTCCAGGGGAAAGGCCCCCAGCACCCGCAGCCGGGCGGCTTCGGGCGTGATACGCAGGAAACCGCGCCGGTACGGCCGCAAGGCCGACACTACCTCGCCCAGCGACCGGTCGCGCACCACCAGCATGCCGTCCCGCCAGGCTGCAGCCTCGGCCAGCGCGGCGTCCGGCGCGCCGACGCCATCCGCGCCGAAACGCGCGCCCTCGCCCGCCGCCAGGACCCGCCGCTGGCCGGCCGCGCGCACTTCGACACTGTGTTCAATCACGCTGGCGATGCTGCCCCGCTCATCGCGCGCCACCCCGAACACCGTGCCCAGGGCTTGCACCTCGCCATCGGGACTGGCGACGATGAACGGCCGTGCAGCATCGGCCGCCACCCGCACGTACACCGCGCCGGCCCGCAGCCGCAGCACGCGGGCGCGGCCGCCAAATTCCAGGTCCACCGCGGAGCGGGCGTTCAGGGTCAGCAGGCTGCCGTCCGGCAATGTGTGCGTGCTGCGCTCGGCGGTGCCGCTATGCAGATCGGCGGCCAACGTGCGCAATGGCGTCTGCCGGTCGACCAGGACAACCAGGCCCCCGGCCGCCAATGCCAGCCCCAATGCGTTGCGCAAGGCCCGACGCCGCGCCGGCGCGGTAGCCAGGGCGGCTCCTGCGGCGCGCGCCGGGACCCCGTCGGGTAACGGCGCGAACGTGTTCTTCAACGCCGCGGCGACCGTCTCCCAGGCGGCTGCGTGGCGCGGGTCGGCGCGGCGCCAGGCGTCAAAGCCGGCACGGTCGGCGTCGCCAGCCACGCCCGACGACAACAGCACCATCCAGTCGACCGCGGCCTCCAGGTCCGCCGGCAGCGTGGGCCCGCTCATGCCGCCAGGCGCGCCGCGACGCAGAGCGTGACGGCCTGTTTCATGCAGCGCCTGACGGTGATGCCCGACACGCCAAGGCGCTCGGCGATCTGCGGATACGTGAGTTCTTCCAGCTGGTTCAGCAGAAAGACCTGGCGCGTGCGCGCCGGCAGGCGTTGCAGGGCGCGGTCTATCTGCATCAGGGCCTCGACCGCCAGCGCGCGTTGTTCCTCGCTGGGCGCATGAGCCTGCGGCAGCAGTTCAAGGCTGTCGAGATAGGCCCGCTCGAGTTCGCGGCGACGCCAGAAGGTGTACAGCGTGCGCTGTGCCAGCGTGGTCAGGAAGGCGCGCGGTTCCCGGATGACCTCGGCCCGACTGCCGGTCAGCACCCGCACGAAGGTGTCGTGCGCCAGGTCGGCCGCATCGTGGCGGCAGCCCAGCCGGCGGCGCAGCCATTCCTGCAACCATGGATGATGGGCCTCGTACAGCTGGGCGGCGGTAGGCTGCGTCGGCTGCGCAGAATGGGACATGGGGGAAGGCGCGGTAGCGGGTCAATAAAAATAAGAATTATTGTTATTTATTCCCCGCCACGCAAGCGCGGCATGCGCCCCGCCTGCTCCATCCCAGGCTTGGAGCGCTCTATACTTGCCGTCCCTGATTCCCTGGAAAGCCACGTGCCCGGATCGACAGCCTCAAGATGGTTCAGCTGGACCGGCATCGTCTTCGCCGCGCTGTACCTCGCCATCGTCATCCTCTGCGTTGCCGGCGCGCTCTCGGCCGACGGCGATGACAAGGGGCGTTTCGTGCTGCTGCAGTTGCCGCTGGCGCCGCAACTGGCGCTGCTGCATGAACTGAACCTGGACCGCCTGCTGGGAGACCTGTCCTGGGTCGGCGGCTATCTGCTGATCGGGCTGCCCACGCTGGCCCTCTTCTACTTCGCGGGCTGGGGCCTGGAGAAGCTCGTGCGCGCCGCATTCCGGCCGATCCCGGGCCGGCGCTAAGCCGGAGATGCCATAAAAAAACCGGCCATGGGCCGGTTTGCTTCATCCAGGGCGGCAGACTCAGACCGGACCGGTCCACTCCGTGACGAATTCGCGGTAGTCCGGGCGGTTGGCCGGCGGTACGGCGCAAGCCGGGGTGCCGATGGCCAGAAAGCCCAGGAAACGGTAGTCCAGCGCGTCCAGGCCCAGCGCGTTCTGCACGTCTTCGACGTAGGTGCCGATGCCGGTGCTCCAGAACGCGCCGTAGCCCAGCATGTGCACGGCGTTCAGGAGGTTCATGGTGGCGGCGCCGGTGGCCAGCAGTTGTTCCTGCTCCGGGATCTTGGTGTTGTCGTGCGCAATCTTCTGCGCCACCGCGACGAAGAGAGGCACGCCGGCCATCCATTCGCGCACCGACTTTTCCTTTTCCGGCGTCATGCGCGGATCGCCGCTGCGCTTGACGGCGTCCAACGCCAGATCGGCCAGCTTGCCGATGGCCTCGCCCTGGATCACCACGAAACGCCACGGGCGCAAGGCGCCATGGTCGGGCGCCGACATCGCCGCCTGCAGGATCTGTTCGAGTTCCTCGGGCTTGGGCGCCGGGGCGCGGAGGAACTTGAAGGAACGGCGGGTATTCAGGGCGTGCAGCGGGGTGGCGGTCTGGGTCGTGGTCATCGGATCGGGCGTCAATGAGAAAGAAACACAATTCATATTACGCCACTCCGCCGCCCCAGGCCGTCATCCCCCCGGACCGCCAGAGGTCATTCGATCTGGATGCCGACCTCTTTGATGACCCCCGCCCAGCGCGTCAGCTCCGCGTTGACGAACTGGCCCAGCTCGGCCGGGCTGCTGGCGCCGGGCGTGGCGCCCTCGCCCTTGAAGCGGGTCTGCAAGGCCGGCACGGCCAGCGAGCGCGCCACCGCCTGGTTCAGCACCGCCACCACCGCATCGGGCGTGCCCTTGGGCGCCATCAACGCATTCCAGGTGTTGATCTCGTAGCCCTTGAACATCGGGTCCTCCGCCACCGTGGGCACGTCGGGCAGTTCGGCCGAACGGTCGCGGGTGGTCACGGCCAGGGCGCGCAGCGCGCCCGCGCGAACCTGCGGCAAGGCTGCCGGCAAGGTGGCGAAGCTGAACTGGGTTTCGCCGCTCATGACCGAGGAATTGGCCAGCGACCCGCCGCGGTACGGCACGTGCTGGATCTGCACCTTGGCCTCCGAGGCGAACATGGCGCCGGCCACGTGCACTGGCGAGCCATTGCCGCTGGAGGAATAGTTCAGGTCGCCCGGTTTCTCGCGCGCCAGCTTGACCAGGTCGGCCACCGACGCCACGGGCAGCTTGGGATTGGCCACCAGCACCAGCGGGATGGACGCGATCATGCTGACCGGCGTGAAGCCGCCCACCGGGTCGTAGCCCAGCGATTTCTTGTACACGACCGGATTGATGCCATGGCTGGACACGGTCGCCATGAACAAGGTGTAGCCATCCGGCGCGGCCTGCTGCACGGAGGCCGCGGCGATGTTGCCGGCGGCGCCAGCCTTGTTCTCGATGATGACGGGCTGCTTGAGCTCCTTGCTCAACTGCTCGCCCAGCGCCCGGGCCAGGATGTCCGTGGTGCCGCCGGCGGCGTAGCCCACCACGATGCGCACCGGCTGGCTTGGGTACGCCCCCTGCGCGTGCAGCGGCGCCGCGCACAGCCACGTCGCCAGGCCAGCCAGGCCTGCCCTCAGATAAACCGCTTTCATGTCTGTCTCCTCGTCGCCGCGCTTCTGCTGCGCGATCTATGGCCAGGCCGTCCCCGGTGGGATCGGTGGCCGGGTTGATCCGGTCCGCGGCGGATTCAGGACGCAAGCCTCCCCGGTCCGCGCCGGTGACGGCGCGGACCTGAAAGCCGCGTAGGGAATCCGGCCCGCGGCCGGAGATCAGGTACCGGTGAACACCGGCGCTCTCTTTTCCGCGAACGCCTTGCGGCCTTCGCGGTAGTCATTGCTTTCGAAACACTCCAGCACCAGACGGCGCATGCCTTCCACGTCGACCTCCGGTCCCAGCTGCTGAAGCTGTCGGATCATCTTCTTGCCGGCGCGCAGCGTCAGCGGGGCGTTGGCCTGGATCTGGGCCAGCATGGTTTCCAGCACCTGCGGCAGTTCGTCCACCGGCGCGACCCTGCGGATCAGGCCCAGCTCCTTGGCTTCGCGGGCGTCATAGCGCGCCGCCGTCAGGAAGATTTCCAGCGCGTTGGCCGGGCCGACCGCCGTCACCAGGTTGCGGATCGCGGTCAGGCGGTAGCCCAGGCCCAGCTTGCCTGCGGGAATCGCGAAGCTGCTGTTGTCGGAAGCGATGCGGCTGTCGCAGCACAGGGCGATGTTCAGGCCGCCGCCGATGCAATAGCCCTGGATGTACGCGATCGTGGGCTTGTCGTAGTCGTACAGCGCCAGTTGCGCGGTTTCGGCCACGCGCTCGTACTCCACCACCGCGTCTTCGCCGCTGCGCAGCTTGTCGAACTGCGAGATATTGGCGCCGCTGACGAAGGCCTTGCCGCCCGCGCCCTGCAGCACCACCGCCCGGATCTCCGGGTCCTGGCGAAAGGCTTCCAGCACTACCGGCACCGCTTCCCACATGGCGAACGATACGGCGTTGTGCCGCTGCGGATCGTTGAAAGTCAGCCAACCTATCGCGCCACGCTTCTCGGCCACGATGTTGTCGGTAATGTCGCCCTGCAGGATGCGTTGTATGGTCACGGTTGCTTTCCTTGTATGACTGTCTGGTGCCGTTGTATGCCGTTGGTCAGGTGGACGCGCATGGCAAGGCGCGCTGCCTCGCTGTCGCCGGCGACGATGGCATCGAAGATGCGGTGATGTTCGCGTTCGATTTCCGGCACGCGCTCGGTGCCGGCGCTGGTGTAGCGCAGCGTGCGCACGGCGCCGCGGAACACGTGGCGCAGGTGCGCCAACAGGCGCACGAAATAAGGGTTGTTGGTGGCCTCGCCCACGGCCATGTGGAAGTCCAGCGCGTGGTCGGCGCCGGCCTGCCAGTCATTGCCTGCCGCGTCGACCCGTTGCAGGGCCTGGCGCAGGGTTTCGATCTGTTCGGGGGTACGGTGCAGGGCCGCCTGCGCGGCCGCGCCGGATTCCAGTTCCACCCGCAGCTGGAAGATGTGCGCCAGCGGCTCGGGCTGCAGCAGGTCTTCCGGCGCGATTTCGAAATTGCGCGTGCCCACGTCCTGCGCCACGAAGGACCCCACGCCGCGCCGCGTATCCACATACCCCGACAGCTTCAGCCTCGCGATCGCCTCGCGCACCACATTGCGGCTGACGGCGAACATCTGCGCCAGTTCGAACTCGGTGGGCAGGCGCTGGCCGGGCTCGAATTCGCGCGCCACGATCTTCTGGCGGATCTGCGAAGCGATCTCGTCCGGCAGGTTGTCGGGGCGTCCCAGGCTGGAAAAGACCTGGTCGGCGGCGGCGGTGGATGGTGCGTTCATGTCTGGGCTGTCTCCGTCTGGGCCGCCGGATACGCGGGCGGCCTTGGCGGCGATTTTATGCTCGGTGCCTGGACGTATCCCTTAAATGACGCCTTCGCGGGCCAGCTGCTGCAAGTCGGCAGGCGCCAATCCCAGCATGCCGCCATAGACGTCGCCGTTGTGCTGGCCGCGTTCGGGCGCGGGCGCCATTTCCCCGGTGGTGGAACGGCTCAGGATCATGGGCTGCCCCACCACCGAAATCGGCCCCAGCGCGGGATGGCGGATCTCGCGGCTGAGCCCCAGGTGGCGCACCTGCGGATCCTCGAATGTCTGGTCCATGCCCAGGATCGGACCGCAAGGCACGCCTTCCTTGTTCATCAGCGCTATCCATTCGGCGGTGGGCCGGGTCGCGGTGCGCGCGCCGATGGCCGCGTTCAGCGCGGGTCGGTTGCGCGCCCGCAGCGGTACCGTCAGGAAGCGCTCGTCCTCGATCAGTTCCGGCAATTCCAGCACGCGGCACAGGCGCGCATAGATGTCGTTGCCCATGGCGGCGATGTTCATATAGCCGTCGCTGGTGGGGAACACGCCGGTCGGGCTGCTGGTGGGATGGTCGTTGCCGCTCTGGCCAGGCACCTCGCCGTTCATCAGCCAGCGCATCGCCTGGAAATCCATCATCCAGACCTGCGATTGCAACAGCGATGTCTGCACCCACTGCCCTTGCCCCGACACCTCGCGCTCCAGTAGCGCGATGAAGATGCCGATGGCGCAGAACAGGCCGGAGGTCAGGTCCGCCACCGGAATCCCCGCCCGCATGGGGCCGCGGCCGGGTTCGCCCGTCACCGACATCAGCCCGCCTATGCCCTGCGCGATCTGGTCCAGCCCCGGGCGTCCGGCGTAGGGGCCGTCCTGGCCGAAGCCGGACACGCTGGCGTAGACGATGCGCGGGTTCACCTGGCGCAGCGTCTCGTAGTCGATGCCCAGCTTGAACTTGACGTTGGGCCGATAGTTTTCCACCACCACGTCAGCCTGGCGCACCAGGTCCAGGAACAGCGCCCGGCCCTGCGGATGCTTCAGGTTCAGCGTGACGCTGCGCTTGTTGCGGTGGGTGTTCTGGTAGTCCGCGAACTGGGCGGAGCCGCCCGGCTTGTCGTCCTGCTCGTCGCCCGGCTCTTCGATCTTGATGACGGTGGCGCCCCAGTCCGCGAACTGGCGCACGGCGGCGGGACCCGAGCGCACTCGCGTCAGGTCCAGGACGGTGAATCGGCCCAAGGGCTTGGAATCCATGCTTGTCTGCCTCTCTGTATGGCGCCGCCTATCGTCGACCGCGGCTGCCTTGTCATTATTTGTTGGATGTTGGACATCTTACATGCTGATTTTGGACGCAACAAGACGCCGCCGCGCTTTTTGCGCGGCGGGTTTTCCCTAGGCCATCAGGCCCGTGCTCCGGGATGCCGCCCTGTCCAGGGCCGCTGTCAGCCCAGGTGCGTGTGGCGTTCCTGGCGCTCTTCGACCTGCATTTCGCTCAGGCCATGCAGGATGCCGCAGTCTTCCGTGTCGGGCCGGGCCGACAGGCAGCGCTGGCGCAATTCCGTGAGCTGGGTCTTGAGCTGGGTCAGTTCGGCGATGCGTTCATCCACGTGGGAGATGTGCTCGTCGAACAGTTCGTTGATGGGGCCGCAACCGCTCTGGTGGTTATCCGCCAGCGACAGGATGGCGCGGATCTCGTCCTGCGTCATGTCCAGCGCGCGGCAGTTGCGGATCAGGCGCAGCCGCTCCAGATGGGGCTGGCCGTAGCTGCGGTAGTTGTTCAGTCCCCTTTCCGGGGCCGGCAACAGCCCTTCTTTCTCGTAATACCTGACGGTCTCGACCGTGGTTCCGGCCGCCGTGGCCAATTCGCCGATACGCATCGCTGCCTCCCGGATCGCATCCGATTGATATAGGGGGTTGACCCTATAGTAACTCCAAGGTGTGGAATAGCGTCACCAGCTTATTTCAAGGCAGAGGACGATGTCTTTACCTCCGGTCAAAAAACACGAACATATGCCCGCCGGGCAAGGCGGCGCCTGCTGCGCGCACGACGGCTGCGACGCGCCCGCCAAGAACGCCCAGGCCCAGGCCGGACACGATCATGCGGGCCATGATCACGCGGATCACAGCCACGCGGGCCACGATCACAGCCACGACCATGCCGGCCATGACCACGCGCACGATCACAAGCACGATCGCAGCCACAAGCACGACCACGGCGGCGACGCCTGCTGCGGCCATGGCGATGGCCAGCCCTTCACCGTCTCGGGCGCCGGCGCGGCCACGCTTACCGCGGGCCCGGGCCAGTCGCTGGCGCGCCTGCGCATCGGCCAGATGGACTGCCCCACCGAGGAAACGCTGATCCGCAAAAAGCTCGACAACATGGCCGACGTCCACGCGCTGGACTTCAACCTGATGCAGCGCGTGCTGACCGTGGTGCACGCCGAAGGCGCGCTGGACCGTGTCATGGCCGCCATCAAGTCGCTGGACATGACGCCCGAGCCCCTGGCCGACAACGCTCCCGGCACGCCAGCCCCTGCCGCCAAACCGGTGAACTGGTGGCTGATCGGCGGCTCCGGCGTCCTGGCCGCGCTGTCGGAACTGTCGCATTTCGCCGGCTGGCCGCTGGGCGTCACCGCAGCCCTGGCCGTGGCCGCCATCCTGGCCTGCGGCATCAGCACCTACCGGAAGGGCTGGATCGCCGTACGCAACGGCAACCTCAACATCAATGCCCTGATGAGCATCGCCGTCACCGGCGCCGTGCTGATCGGCCAATGGCCCGAAGCGGCGATGGTGATGTTCCTGTTCAACGTGGCCGAACTGATCGAAGCCCGCTCCCTGGACCGGGCGCGCAACGCCATCCGTGGCCTGCTCGACCTGGCGCCGGAAACGGCGACCGTGCGCCAGGCCAATGGCGACTGGCTCGAAGTGCCCGCCGCCAGATTGCAGGTGGGCGATATCGTGCGGGTACGCCCGGGCGAACGCATCGCCGCCGACGGCATCATCGTCAGCGGCAGCTCGGCGGTGGACCAGTCCCCCATCACCGGCGAAAGCCTGCCCGTGGAAAAGACGCAGGACGACCCGGTCTACGCGGCCACCGTGAACGCGGCCGGCTCCTTCGAATACCGCGTCACCGCGGCCGCCGGCAACACTACGCTGGCGCGCATCATCCACGCCGTCGAACAGGCGCAAGGCGCGCGCGCGCCGACCCAGCGCTTCATCGACCGCTTCTCGCGCATCTATACGCCGGCCGTGGTGGGCATCGCGGTGCTGGTGGCGGTGCTGCCGCCGCTGTTCTGGAACCAGCCCTGGTTCGACGCCATCTACCGCGCCCTGGCGCTGCTGATCATCGCCTGCCCCTGCGCGCTGGTCATTTCCACGCCGGTCAGCATCGTCAGCGGCCTGACCGCGGCCTCGCGCCGCGGCATCCTGGTCAAGGGCGGCATGTACCTCGAAGAAGGCCGCAACCTGAAATGGCTGGCGCTGGACAAGACCGGCACCCTGACCCACGGCAAGCCGGTGCAGACCGACATCCAGGATTGGGACGTGTCCGACCAAAGCCGCCAGCCGGCCGCGCTGGTCGCCGCCAGCCTGGCCGCCCGCTCCGACCACCCGGTATCGCTGGCCGTGGCCAATGCCGCGCGCGACGCCGGCACGGCCTTGCTGGACGTGCAGGACTTCACCGCCCTGCCCGGCCGCGGCGTCAGCGCCACGCTGGACGGCGTGACCTTCCAGCTGGGCAACCGCCGTCTGATGCGCGAACTGGGCGTCTCCAGCCCCAAGCTGGAAGCGCGCCTGGACGAACTGGAACGCCAGGGCAAGAGCGCCATCGCGCTGACCGACGGCAACCGCGTGCTGGCCGTAGCCGCCGTGGCCGACACGGTCAAGCCGACCAGCGCCGCCGCCATCACGGACCTGCACGCCCTGGGCGTACGCACCCTGATGCTGACGGGCGACAACACGCCCACCGCGCAAGCCATCGCGCAACAAGTCGGCATCGACGAAGCGCGCGGCGATCAGTTGCCCGAAGACAAGCTGGCCGCCATCGAAAGCAAGCTGGCGTCTGGCGGTCGCGTCGGCATGGTGGGCGACGGCATCAACGACGCCCCCGCCCTGGCGCGCGCCGACATCGGCTTCGCCATGGGCGCGGCGGGCACCGGCACCGCCATCGAAACGGCGGACGTGGCCCTGATGGACGACGACCTGCGCAAGATCGGCACTTTCCTGCGTCTGTCCCACGCCACGCATCGCGTGCTGGTGCAGAACATCGCGCTGGCGCTGGGCATCAAGGCCGTGTTCCTGGCCCTGGCCATGACCGGCAACGCCACGCTGTGGATGGCGGTGTTCGCCGACGTGGGCGCGAGCCTGCTGGTGGTGGCGAACGGCCTGCGGCTGTTGCGGGCGGCGCCTGCGGCACACTGACGCGGAGCAGTCCGATTCCCGGTGGCGCATGCATTGCATGGCCGCCGGGAAAAGCAGGCCTCAGCCCGCCTGCTCTTCCTGCGGCCAGTCGCGCAGCACCGGCGCGTCCGGCGCGCCAGGCCCCACGTCGCGCAGATGGTCGTGCTGCAGCAGCGCCATGCGGTAGGCGTCGCGATAGCCGCCGTTGGAAAAGAACTCTTCCTTCAACAGTCCTTCGATCTGGAAGCCGCAGCGCTCATAGATGTGCACGGCGGCGGTGTTGTCCTTGTCCACCACCAGATAGACCTTGTGCAGGTTCAGCACGCGAAAGGCATAGCCCACAGCGATGCGCGTCGCCGCCTTGGCGTAGCCCCGGCCCTGATAGCTGGGCGCGATGATGATCTGGAATTCGGCGCGGCGGTGGATGTAGTCGATTTCCACCAGCTCGACCAGGCCGGCGGGCTGCCCGGTGTCGTGCTCGATGATGAAGCGCCGCTCGTTCTGGTCGTGCAAGTGGCGGTCATACAGGGCGACCAGTTCGTCGTAGGCCTCGTAAGGCTCTTCGAACCAATAACGCATGATGACGTCGTTATTGTTGATCTTGTGCACGAAGTGCAGGTCGCCACGCTCCAGGGGGCGTATTTTGATATCGGTTGTGACCGACATGGTGATACCTCCGAAAGTGCGCCCATTGTAAGCGGGCGCGGCCCGGCGCGCTGGCGCTCAGCCGCCCGAGAACGCCGGCAGGCGTTGTTCTATGCGCCGCATGACCTCATTGGCGGCGGACGACAGCGGCCGCCCCAGCCGCAGCAGCGCCTGGCATTCGGGCGCGCTCAGGATGGGATGCGCGATGGGAATCGCCACCAGTTCGCCGCTGGCCAGCTCATGATGCACGCCCAGGTTCGGCATCAGCGTCACGCCCGCTCCGGTCATCGCGTACTGCTTCAGTACGCGCAGCGAATTGGTGGTAAGGCTGGGCGTCAGATGGATGCGCTCGGTGAATTCCAGCAGGTCCACCGCCTGGCGCAGCCCGTAGGGCGCGGACATCAGCGCGAAGGGATACGGCATGATGTCGGCGATGGTCAGCGGCCCGCGCCTTGCGGCCAGGGCATGGCCGCGGCCCGCCAGCAGGCAGACCGGATGCTTGCGGCTGGCGCGGCAGCGCAGCCGCGGGTCCACCGGCGGGTTGTAGGCCAGCCCGATGTGGGCCGCGTCCGAGGCCACCGCCTCGACCACCTCATTGACCGAACCGACGTTGACGCTGATGTTGATCTGCGGATATTCGATGCAGAACGGCCCGACCACGTGTTCCATCAGGCCGTCGATAAAGCCTTCGCTGATCATCAGCTGCACGTTGCCGCGCTGCATGCCGCGCAATTCCTGCAGGCGCGCATTCAGATGCTCCTGCTGGGCGCGGCAGCCGCGGTGGTACTCCAGCAGCATATCGGCGGCCTCGGTGGGCGTCAGCCCGCGCGAGCGCCGCTCGAACAACTGCACGCCCAGTTCCTTTTCCAGCAGCTGGATCTGCCGGCTGATCACGGAGGCCGCGGTATCCAGCTTGTCGGCCGCGCCCCGTATCGAGCCGCAGGCCATGACCTCGTTGAAGTACTTCAGGCGGACCTGGCTGATTTCCTGCATATCCCGCGTTCCTGGGGCGCCTGGTGGCGCCGGTTGAAGGTGATTCAAGCGTTGCCCACAGGGCAACGATAATTTATCACCCCGGTCATTGTTCGGAACGCCCCTGTCTTCCAATAATGGCGGCCGCGGAAGCCACAGGGTTTCCGGCCCAACCCCAGCCAGCGCGGGCGCCAGACCCGCGCGAGGAGACATGCAATGCCCCATCCGACCACGCCGGGCGCGGACCCGCGCCTGGCCCCGCTCTATCGCAAGATCACGTGGCGCCTGCTGCCCTTCCTGCTGCTCTGTTACGTCTTTGCCTACCTGGACCGAATCAACATCGGCTTCGCCAAGCTCCAGATGCAGCAGGACATCGGCATTTCCGACGCCGTCTACGGCCTGGGCGCCGGCATCTTCTTCCTGGGCTACGTCATCTTCGAAGTGCCCAGCAACCTGTTGCTGACCCGCATCGGCGCTCGCCGCACGATCAGCCGCATCATGGTGCTGTGGGGCCTGACCTCGGCCTCGATGCTGTTCGTGCAGGGCGAATGGAGCTTCTACGTCCTGCGCTTCATGCTGGGCGTATTCGAAGCCGGCTTCGCGCCCGGCATGATCTTCTACCTGACCTACTGGTACTCGCAGTCGCGCATGGCCGGCGTCATGGCGGTGGTGATGCTGGCCGGCCCCATCGGCGGCATCGTCGGCGGCCCCGTGTCGGCCTGGATCATGACCGCGTTCTCGGGCGCGCACGGCCTGGACGGCTGGCAATGGATGTTCCTGCTGGAAGGCCTGCCTTGCGTACTGCTGGGCGTCATCGCGTACCGCTACCTGGACGACAAGCCGGCCGAGGCCAAGTGGCTCAGCGCCGACGAAAAAGCGCTGCTGGCGGCCGACCTGGAGACCCGCGGCACGCAGCAGAAGCACGCCTTCAAGCAGGTGCTGCGCGACCCCGTCATCTACGGCATGGCCCTGACCTATTTCTGCCTGATCTGCGGCATCTATGCCGTCAGCTTCTGGCTGCCCACGCTGCTCAAGCTGGCGGGCGTGCACGACACCATGGAGATCGGCCTGTATTCCGCCATCCCCTACATCGCCGCGGCGGTCTTCATGCTGTGGTTCGCGCGCAGCTCGGACCGCATGCAGGAACGGCGCTGGCATACGCTGATTCCGGCGCTCCTGGCCGGCGTGTCCCTGTGCATCGCCACCGCCGCGCCGACGCAATTCGCGCTATCCCTGAGCGCCATCACCCTGGCCACGGGCTTCATGTGGGCCTCCTACACGGTATTCTGGGCGATTCCTTCGCAGTACCTCAAAGGAGAGGCAGCAGCCGGCGGCATCGCCCTCATCAACAGCATCGGCCTGCTCGGCGGATTCCTCAGCCCGTCCATCATCGGCTGGTCCAAGGAAGCCACGGGCACGCTGGCTGGCGGCCTGTACGTGATCTCCGCCTTGCTGGTGGCAGGCGCCTTGCTCCTGCTGGTGAACCGTCCGCCCCGTTCCGCGCCCGCCCGCGCCTGAAGTCCAACTCACAGGAAACGATCATGCATATTCTGGTTGCTGGCTTCCAGCACGAAACCAACACCTTCGCGCCGTCGCTCGCCGCCTACGACAACTTCGTGCGCGGCGAAGGATTCCCCGCCATGGTGCGCGGCAAGGACATGCTGGCGCTGCGCGAGGTCAACATCCCCGCCGGCGGCTTCATCAACGCGGCGCTGGCCCAGGGCCATACGGTCGAGACCGTGATCTGGGCGGGCGCCAGCCCCTCGGCCCATGTAACCCGCGACGCCTACGAACGAATCGCCGGCGAAATCCTGGACGCGGCCCGCAACGGCAGCTACGACGCCGTCTACCTCGACCTGCACGGCGCCATGGTCGCCGAACACCTGGACGACGGTGAAGGCGAACTGCTGGCGCGCGTGCGCCAGATCGTCGGACCCGACGTGCCGGTGATCGCCAGCCTGGACCTGCACGCCAACGTCACCGCGCAGATGCTGCAGGAAGCCGACGGCCTGGCCGCGTTCCGCACCTATCCGCATGTGGACATGGCCGACACCGGCGAGCACGCGGCGCGCCTGCTGCAGGCCCGTATCGCGGCCGGCGACAGCTGGAGCCGCAGCGAACGCCGCCTGCCCTTCCTGATTCCGATCAACGGCATGTGCACGATGCTGCAGCCGTCCAAGGGTGTGTACGAGCTGCTGGAAAGCCTGGAGCAGACTCCGGGCGTGGCCTCCATCTCGTTCGCGCCCGGCTTTCCGGCGGCGGACTTCCCCGAGTGCGGCCCGGTGGTCTGGGCCTACGGCACCGATGCGGCAGCCGTCGAACGCGTGACCGAAACCCTGTACCAGCGCGTGCTGGAACTGGAGCCGCAATGGTCGCCCGACTTCCTCGATCCGTCCGAGGCCGTGCGCCGCGCGCAGGCGCTGGCGGCGGGCGCATCGCGCCCCGTGGTCATCGCCGACACGCAGGACAATCCGGGCGCTGGCGGCGACGCCAACACCACCGGCATGCTGCGCGCGCTGGTGCAGGCCGATGCCCAGAATGCCGCGCTGGGGCTGTTCTACGACCCCGAGGCGGTACGCCAGGCCACCGCGGCCGGCATCGGCGGCAAGGTCCGCCTGAGCCTGGGAGGCCAATCGGGCGTGGCGGGCGACTCGGCTTTCGAAGGCGAGTTCGTGGTCGAAACCCTGTCGCCCGGCAAGCTGCGCTTTGACGGGCCGATGATGAACGGTATGGACGTGGACCTGGAAGCCGTGGCCGGCCTGCGCATCGGCGGCGTGCGGGTGGTGGTCAGCGCCACCAAGTCGCAGATGCTGGACCGCAACCTGTTCCGCGTCGGCGGCGTGCAGCCCGAGGAGATGGCGATACTGGTGGTGAAGAGTTCCGTGCACTTCCGCGCGGACTTCCAGCCCATCGCCCACGAAGTGCTGGTGGCCAAGGCGCCCGGCCCGATGCAGGCCGACCCGGCCGACCTGCCCTGGACCCGGCTGCAGCCCGGCATCCGCGTGCGTCCGCAAGGCAAGCCGTTCTCTTACTGAACGCCCCGCCCCGCCGCCAGCCGGCGGGGTTTGCTTTCGCGCGGCGCAGTGGCAGACTGGAAGCATGAAAAAGCTCCACACGCTCGCCTATCCGCGCCTCGGCGCGTCGGACTCCGCGTTCATCGAGGAGTTCCGGCGCCAGCATGACGGCCAGCATCCGCTGGTGCAGGCGCACTTCACCATGGCATTCGGCTGCGCGGGCATCGACGAACAGGCCTACCAGCAGCACCTCGAAGAGGTCGCAGGCCTGCACGGCCCGATAGACTTCGTATGCCGTTACGCCATGCTGGGGGCCGACCCCGCGCACGCTTACGCGTACCTGGTTCCCGATGAAGGCCACAGCCAGCTGTCGCGGCTGCATGACGCCCTGTACCGCCAGGTGCTGGCGCCGACCTTGCGCCTGGACATTCCTTATGTGCCGCACATCACCATGGGGTCGTCCACCAACCGGGCACTGATGAAATCGCTGTGCGATGAATTGAACCGCAACGGACTTGAAATCCGCGGCACGGTCGACAAGTTGACGATGGCTGTCCTGGAAAATGGCGTGCTGACGGACCTGACTTCGGCCCGGCTTTCCGGCTGAGGGGCCAAGCGCCGCCTGCCCCGCTCGCCCCCGCTCACTACTTCAGCTTGCCCTGCGGACTGACGAAGTCTTCCAGCGTCAGCCCCTTTTCCTTCAGGATGGCTTCCAGCAGCGGCTGCAGCTTGCCCAGGCTTTCCTGCACGGTTTCGCGCACGGTATCGACCACCACCTGGGTGCTGCGTTCGATCTCGATGTTGACGAAATCGCCCACCTGCTTGTCCTCGAACACCGTCATGCGGCGGGTTTCCGGAATCAGCCAGACCTCGAACCAGCCCTCGACGCGGTTGACCTCCGATACGGTCAGGCTGGCGCCGTTGATGGCGATATAGCCCTTGGCGAAGACATACTTGCGGAATGCCTCGGGGATGCTGAAGCGCATCAGGCGGTTGGTATCGGACGACTTCACCATCACCACTTCAGAGGTGAAATCCACGTGCCCGGACAAGGGATGGCCGCCGATCTCGGCGCCGTCCTTGGCGGCCCGCTCGACGTTGGCGCGGTCGCCCTCCTGGTAGCTGCCCAGGGTGGTGATGGCCAGGCTTTGCAGCATGACGTCGAAAGTGGCCTGGTTCTCGGACAGGATTTCCGTGACGGTCAGGCAGACGCCATCGGTGGACACGCTGGCGCCGATGGCCAGGTCCACGCAAAAACCAGGGGGGAAATCCAGCGTGAAAGTGCGCAGGCCTTCGCGATCCGCGATCTTGGCGATCTTCGCGGTGCCTTGAACAATACCGGTGAACATACGGATCCTGAATGCGGGGCGGCGCCCCTGAAGCAAAACATCAACGTTAACCGATATTTTGCCAGGGGCCGGGCCGCCCGCAAGCCGGGATCAGTGGCGGATGGCGATCGTCTTCAGGGTGGTGAAGCCGTACAGCGCTTCAAAGCCCTTCTCGCGGCCATAGCCCGACTGGCGCGAACCGCCGAAAGGCAGCTCCACGCCGCCGCCAGCGCCGTAGTTGTTGATGAAGACTTGACCTGCGCGCAGCTTGCGCGCCAGGCGCAGCTGGCGGCCGCCGTCGCGGGTCCAGACGCCGGCCACCAGGCCGTACAGCGTGCCGTTGGCGATTTCCAGCGCCTCTTCCTCGGTGTCGAACATCATGGCGGCCAGCACCGGGCCGAAGACTTCTTCCTGCGCCAGGCGGCTGTTGGGCGGCACGTCGCGGAACAGCACGGGCGGTTGGTAGAAACCGGCCTCGGGCGTGCCTTCCTTCAATTTGCCGCGGGCCGCGACCTTCATGCCTTCAGCTTCGGCTTCAGCCAGGAAGCCGCGCACGCGGTCCTGCTGGCGCGCGTTGATCAGGGGGCCCACGTCCAGGTCGGCCGCGGCCGGACCGGTAACGGTGGCCGAGAACGCGTCGGACAGGCGCTTGAGCACCGTTTCGTACACGCCGCGCTGGATCAGCACGCGGCTGCCGGCCGAGCAGGTCTGGCCCGCGTTCTGGATGATGGCGGCCAGCAGCACCGGCATGGCGGCGTCCAGGTCGGCATCGTCGAACACGATCTGGGGCGACTTGCCGCCCAGTTCCAGCGTGACCGGCACGTGGTTTTCGGCGGCGGCATGCGCCACCATCTTGCCCGTCTGCGGCGAACCGGTGAACGAGATGTGGTCGATGCCCGGGTGGGCGGACAGCGCCGCGCCGGCTTCATGGCCATAACCCGTGCAGATGTTCAAGGCGCCTGCCGGCAGGCCGACCTCGGCCGCGATCTCCGCCAGCTTCAAGAGCGACAGGCAAGCGTCTTCCGCGGGCTTGACCACGCACGCGTTGCCCGCGGCCAGGGCCGCGCCGACGCTGCGGCCGAAGATCTGCAGCGGATAGTTCCAGGGCACGATGTGGCCGGTGACGCCGTGAGCTTCGCGCACCGTCAGCACGGTGAAGCCCGGGGTGTAGGGAATGGTCTCGCCATGCAGCTTGTCGACCGCGCCGGCATAGAACTCGAAGTAGCGGGCAACGGCGGCGGCGTCGGCGCGCGCCTGCTTGATGGGCTTGCCGGTGTCGGCCGATTCCAGCTGCGCCAGCTCTTCCTGACGCTCCAGCAGCGCAAAGGCGATACGCATCAAGAGGCGGCTGCGCGCAGCGGGCGCCATCTGGCCCCACTCGCCTTCAAAAGCCTCGCGCGCCGCAGTCACGGCACGGTCCACGTCCGCCGCGCCCGAACGCGCGATCGCCTCGAAGGGCTTGCCATCGGACGGGTTCAGGACGGGAATGGTTTCACCGGTGGCGGCGGCCACCCATTGGTTGGCGATAAAGTTCTTCTGAGTCACGATGTGCGGAGTAAAGTAGCGGCCGAACGGCCGGTTGCGGGGATATGGCGTCGCGCGCGGGTTGCGTTTTGGTTTCGGATCAAGGTACGGGAGCGCGCCGCAACTTGTCAATTGAATTGACAGCTTTTGTCCCAAGAGTCAGGATATTTCCCGACCACCTCGGGTAATCCCTAATAATTCAGCGGCTTAACGCCACCCCGGATTTGTCATGGTGACTGACAAGCCCGGCAATGCATGTAGGAATGACGATGAGCAATGTGCGGGATCCACAGCTGGAATCGCTGCTGCAAGCCGTGGACCGCCCCCGTCCTGAATTGGACGTGCTGGCGGAAGTGGCTTCGGGCCTGGGCTACGTGCGCGCCGAACGCTTTGCCGAGCGCGTCTACGAAAGCCTGTTCTATGCCATTGCCACCGGCAAGATCGCGCCCGGCAACAAGCTGCCAACGGAACTGGAGCTGGCCGCGCTGTTCGAGGTATCGCGACCGGTGGTGCGGCAGGCGCTGGATCGGCTGCGCGAAGACCAATTGGTGGACTCCATCCGCGGCTCTGGCACCTATGTGCGCGCAAAACCCGACCTGATGGGCGGCATGCCCGCGGTCGACCCGGCGCGCCGCGTCGGCCATATCCTGGAAGGCCTGGAACTGCGCATGGTGATCGAGCCCGAATGCGCCTACCTGGCTGCGCTGCGCCGCACCGACGAAGACCTGCGCGAAATGGACCGCATGCTGACCGGCTACGAAGAAGCCGACGCTTCCGGCGCCATCGCCCACCATCACGATTACGGATTCCACCGCGCCATCGCCGCGGCCACCAGCAACCAGCGCTTCGTGCAGGTGCTGAAATCCCTGGAGTACGACGTCAGCCACGCCGTGAACGTCATGCGCCACCTGGTCCACAGCGAACCCTGGAAGCGCACCCGCGCCGCCATCGAAGAACACCGCCACATCTACCGGCTGATCCAGGAACAGGACGCCGAAGGCGCGCGCAACGTCATGCGCGCCCATATTGAAAAAGCCCGCAGCCGCATGCTGAACAGCGGCTCGGAACATTGAGCAGGAAGCCTTAACTACATGTCATCGCAACAACGCCCCTCCCTGGACCTGAACCTGCAGCTCGTCGTCGTCACCGGCGCCAGCCGCGGCCTGGGCGCCGCCATCGCCCGCGCCTTCCTGCGCGAAGGCGCCAAGGTCGTCGTCAACTATCTGAACAGCGCCGAACGCGCGCAGGCACTGGCCGCCAGTGCGCCGGACCGCGCCATCGCGCTGCAGGCCGACGTGCGCGACCCGGCCGCCGTCGCCGCCATGTTCGCGCAAGCCGCCAAGCATTTCGGCCAGCCCGTGACCACCGTCGTCAACAACGCCCTGCCCGCCTTCCAGTTCAACGGCGATGCCCGTCCGCATGCCGGCGCGCTGGACTGGACGCAGATGAACGCGCAGCTGGAAGGCAGCGTGCGCGCCGCGCTCAACACCACGCAGGCCGCTCTGCCCGCCATGCGGACCGCTGGCGGCGGGCGCATCATCAACGTGGGCACCAACCTGGTCCAGAACCCGGTGGTGCCATACCACGACTACACCGCGGCCAAGGCTGCGCTGCTGGCCTTCACCCGCACCTTGTCGCATGAACTGGGCGCGGACGGCATCACCGTCAATATGGTGTCGGGAGGTTTGCTGCGCACCACCGACGCCTCGGCGGCCACGCCGGACGCGGTCTTCGACATGATTGCCGCGGGCACGCCGCTGCGCGAAGTCACCACGCCCGAGCAATTCGCCGACGCCGTGCTGTTCTTCGCCAGCCCCTGGTCGCGCGCGGTGACGGGCCAGAACCTGATCGTCGACGGCGGACTGGTGAAGGGTTGAGCCGCGCTGCGCCAACACGGCGCGCCGCGCGCTATGCCTGCAATCGTCTTGCGCTGATTTCCACTGCGGCGTACTTGATGCCCTTGAGCGCGGCGTCCTCGCTCACGAAGGCGGAATCGCCCACGCCTATCCGCGTCCATTCGCGGCCTGGCGCGGTGCGCACCCAGGCTTCGTAGCCTTGCTGGGACGCAAGCGGCCTGAGTTCGTATTCGAGCTGATGCCCGTTGAGCCTGATCACTCCGGTTCTCATTGTTTTCTCCCCGGCGCCTCAACGCTGGCCCGCGATGGCGCAGGCGCGCATCAGGATGTGCCCAGGCCCCGCGGGCGTTGCGCGGTAGTCCTGCGCCCGCACCACTTCTGACACGCGCTGCCCGTCCGCCATCCATTGGCGGGCGACGCTGACGACATCGGTGAACTCGGGTTGCGGCCCGTCCAGCAACCAGCCGACGATGGGGACGCCAGGCATGACGGCCACACCAGGAGAAACCTGATCCAAATCAAGGGGCTTCATACTCCTCTCCGTTCAGGGAACTGTAGGGAGCGTAGACGCCGGGTCAATTCTCAGGCATTAGAAAACCGCAAAAAATAGAACATTTTGTGTATTCCCCGCCAGCGGCGCGAAGCAATCATCCCTGGCTGAGCACGCCACGCCGGGTGGAAATAAAAATTCACACATAAACTATCTGGGTGGCGCCGAGGAACGGCTGCCTCTCATTGCGCGGCAGCCAGCTCGGCGGGCGCCAAGGTCGCCGGATCGCGCGCAACCGTCGTTTCGATTGCCACGATCTGGCCATTCTCCATCCGTATCAGGCGGTCGGCCAGATGGAAATAGCGGTCGTCGTGGGAGATCACCAGCACCGCCTTGCCGCGGGCCCGCAACTCCGGCAGCAATTCGCGGTAGAACACGTCCTTGAACAGCGGGTCCTGATCGGCCGCCCATTCGTCGAACAACAGGAAAGGCCGATTCTCCAGGTACGCGACCACCAGGGCCAGGCGCTTGCGCTGCCCCTGCGACAGGGCTTGCGTGGTGAAGGCCCCGTCGCGCACCTGCACCTTGTGCTGCAAACGCAGCTTTTCAAGCAAGGCGTTGCCCTGCGCGTCCAGTTCGGCGGACGCGGCATCGAGCGTATGTTCGAACAGGTGAAAGTCGGAAAAAATGGCCGAAAACGTCTGGCGATAGCGATCACGGCTGCAGTCGTCCACCGGCTCGCCATTGAGCAGGATGGCGCCCTGCTCCGGCCGATATAGCCCGGCAAGCAGTTTGGCCAGCGAGGTCTTGCCGCTGCCGTTCCCCCCGACCAGATAGGTGATCTGACCCGGCGAAAAATCCAGGTCTACGGGCCCCAGGGTGAACATGTCGTCAGCCCCTTCGTGGTAATAGCGATGACAAACGCCCCGCAGCGCCACACTCGTCAAACCCAGTGTAGTCGCGGGGGCGCCATCGCCCTCATCATGTTCAAGCTGCGAGGTGATTTCGTCGATGCGCGCACCCGACACCTGAGCCAGATTGGCGCGCGGCAAGGCGATCAACAGATTTTCCAGGGGCCCCACGATGTAGACGAAGATCAGCGCGAAGCCGGTCATGACGCTGGCGCGGTCGGGCACATCGCCCACCAGCGCGAACAAGGTCAAGCCGATAAAGCCGTAGAGCAGGAAATTGCCCCAGGCCGACGACACCAGAAAGATCGACATGCCCAGCGCGCGTTCGCGTCGCACGGTCTCGATGGAGCGGCCCAACACGTCGTCGGCAAAGCGGCGGCGCTTGACGGCGTGCAGACGCAGTTCCTTGGCCCCCTCCACCAGCGAACGGAAATGGCCGAACAAGCGGTCCTGCTCCTTGGAAGCCACCTCCAAATGCCGGATCGCGCGCAGATGCGCCAGATGGTACCCAAGAGAACCGAGCCCGATGACGGCTACCGCCGCCAGAAACACCTGCCAGGATAGCCATGCCATATAGGCCAGGCATCCCGCCACGATGATGGCGTTGACCAGGATCGTCGGAAAGCTCACAAAGAACTCGGCCACCCGCGCGCTGTGTTCCGACAGGGCCGATTGCACCTTGGGACCGCCGATCTCCTCCAGCCGCCGGTAATCCGCGGCGACAACCCGCGCCGAGATGAAGCGCCGAAGGTCGGCATGGGCGCGTTGGTTCAACCGCTCGAACAGCACCGAGGCCGTCATCTGGCTCAGCATGGCCGCCACCGCGAAGGCCGCGAAGCGCCATGCCAGCGCCGCGCGCTCCGCCGAAGAGGCCGCGGTCAAGGCCGCATTGATCTGAGTGAGCAGCAGCACGCCGCACACGCCCTGGGCAATGCTGGCCAATGCCGCGGCCATCAGCAGCTTGCGCGACTGTCGAATCAGGTAAGAAAGCAAGGGAATCGCCTCGGACTGGGATGGAGAGGGACGCGGGCACGGCTCGCGCGGCCATGGCTTCGGGAACCATCTACACCTAGACGAGCGGCGCGGCCATATGTTTACGTGAGCGATGCGCCAACGGCATCAAGGAAGCAGACGCAACCGCTCCAGCGCAGGATCCCGCTCGATCTCCTCCTCATTGAATGGGAAAGACAGCCAAGCCTTGCGGGCGTACCGCAGCACGGGCCCCCAGCCCTGACCGTTGGCCACCGCGTTCTCATCCTGGCCGTGCGCCAGCAGCGTATGCGCCTGCATGCCGGACGGGCTGAAACGCACGACCTGAAGATAGCTGTTGCCCAGGGTGTCCGGGCCCATCCGGGCACCGCGATCTTCATTGCAAGCCACGGTGAAATAGCCCGCCGAGTCGCATCCGCCATAGAGGGGAAGGTGTCGCCCGCCGCTGGTCACAAAGCGGCGCGTTCCCAGCGCGCCATCCAACAGCCAACCCTTGTCGCTGAACTCGAGCACGGTCGCCGCCAATGCCCGGGCCGCCGCGCCCCGCCCCGCGCGCGGCTCGCGAGGAGTTTCCAGCGGCGATTCGCTGGCAAACGCCACCTCATAAAGATCGTCCGCCTGAATCCGTTCCAAGCGGGCCCAAAGCGCCTCCCACAGCAAGGCGCCCCGGTCATGCGCATCAGCCTTGTTCGGCCAACGACGCAGGATTTCGCACGCTGGCGCTATGTCGACCTTTTGCGAGACCGACTCCCCTTTACGCAATGCTCCCGGCTCCCCAGCCGCCAACGCATCGGCATCCAGCTCGACCTCCGACCGCACGCAAGCCTGGACCAGCACCTCGTCCTTGAACAACTCGGCGGCATGGTTCCTGGGCACGAGCACCTCCCGCATCAGTCGCCGGCTCAGGGCTTCCGAGGACTCGGCCTTGTCTTGAATCAGGTCGAGCGCCATGCGGTGCCCCAGTCTCCCCCGCAGCCCCAGCGGCTGGCGCTCTCCGCCCAACACCGCCGCGTATCCCTCCAGCGGCTGGGCGACATTGCTGAGCCAGTAGCTGTCGTTCATGTTCGCCACATAGTCCTCACGCAGCAGCGAAGGCATTGCCGCAGCCGGCATCGCGCCGGCCTGCGCCGCCGCCGGATCCGACTGCCATTCGCAATCCGAACGGCTGCCGTCGAGAACCGGCGTGATAGGGTCCACGCTGGCGAACGCTTCCGCCAGCGCCGTGACGCACGCTTTGCGCAGCGCATCCGGAACATTTGGCGCCGCGCCGACGTCTCCAAACCAGACCCGGCCGGCCCCACGCCCCTCGCCACGACCTATCGCCACCGTGTTGACCCAGGGAATAGCCGCCTCGCGGCGTTGGATGCCGATGAAGTCGTCCAGCGACTTCGCCTGGTTCCAGTAGAAGAAATTGCGAAAGATGCGAAAGTTGTCGGCGTTCACATCGCGGATCGCCAATGCGTGCGCCGTGCCCCAGCCAAATGCCGCGTGGTGTCCGCCCAGATCCACCACCGGCCCGTATCGGGTCCGGTAGAAGGTACGCGTCAGGCGCTGCGCACTTCCGTCTTCCGCGCGCACCTCGACGGCGACTTCGCGTGTCGTCATCGCCTCCATCTTGCCGTCGACCCGGTAGCGCGTCGGATCCGCCGCATCCAGCGCCAGGTCGAACAATCCGAAGCGGCGCGCCTGTGACACCGTATGGCTCCAGGCCACATCGCGGTTGAAACCTATCATGACTATCGGCAAGCCCAGAAAGGCCACGCCCGCCACGTCGAGCTTCCCAGGAATCGTCAGCTGCATCTGGTAGAAGCGATCCGGCCCGCCCCAATACCAGTGCGGGTTGCCGAACAGCACCGCGCCGTCGCCGCCGGTGGCCGCGCTTCCAAAGGCCAGTACATTGCTGCCGATGCCGGGCTGCGCACCGATGGTTTGAGCCAACCGGCTGCGCAACGCGGCGCGTCCGCCCGCCCCTTCCTGCGGCACGGCAGCGGGATCAGCGGGCCTGGAGTTGGCCATCTCTGTGACGAACTTGGCATAACCGGCGGCGATCTGGGCCGCATACATGCGCCGATGGACGTCGTCCGCCGAAATATCGCGCACCCAGGGCTGATTCAGACAAGGACGACCGACCGCCAACGCCCGACCGGCGCGGACATCGGCCAGGTAACGGTTGTAGCCCGCGGCGAACCCTTCGACGAGCTGGTTCAGTTCGGGCGGCTCCTGCTCCCGATAGCGGGCCAAGACCTCTCCATCGGCGTAGGCGCGAAAGAAAAAATCCAGATCGACGTTCTTCGGCCGCCCGAAGGTGGAGTCCCGCGCCGGCCGCTCTTCGGCGCCGAAGAACCACGCCCGCCTGCCCTCGTAGGTCACGAACGCTTCGGCCAGGGTGCACAGCGCATCCTGGGCCTGCGCGTAGCCGACGCCGACGCCGAGCCCTAGCCAGCTTTCCGCGCGAACATGAGGGATACCATCGGTGGTGCGTCGAATCTCGACGCCTGTTGCTTGCGCTCGAACTCCAGGTTCATCCGCCTTTGCATGGGCGCCGCCGGCCAGCGCCAACGCGCCGCCCAGCATCAATCTCCAGACACACGCAATGATCTGGCGCCGTTTCGCCGCAAACCGGTACGCGAAGCCCATCCTTCAAATCCTTCCTGTAGGTATGGCGCGCCGATGCCGACCATCCGGCTTCGGCGCCCTGAGGCGTCATGCCGCCAGCATCGCCGCCATGTGCGCCAGCCCCTGGCGCAGGGCCGGAAACAGGCTGTTGTTGAAGTTGTTCCAGCGCAGTTCCAGGATCGTGTCCCGCGGGTCGATGCGCGTATTGAGCACGTCCAGAATCACTTCGCCTGAATCGATGCCATTGTCGACGTAGTGAAACGACGCTCCGGTCATGTCCACCACCGGCACCTGCTTCGTTTCGCCGGTCTGCCAATCCACGACCTTCTGTCCGCGAGCTCCATGCAAGGCGTCCAGCGTCGCGTAGGCTCCTCGGCGCTCATAGGGCGATTCGATCCTGGTGATGCCAGGGTGGATGTTGACGATCTTCCGATGGAACGGCGCACCAGGGCGCACCAGTTCGTCCAGTATGACCAGCAGGCCATCGAGCACCACCAGTTCGGCGCCCAGGACCAGCAGTTTGTCCAGCAGGCGCGCCTCGAAGGCGCACTTACCAGCGGGCCGGTCCGCCGCGTCCAGCGGCAGCCGCCGATAGGTCGATGGAACCGAACAGAGCAGGTCGTTCACCCGCCGCCCACCCACCTCGAGCGCAGGCGGATAGAACCATTGCCCGCCGGGCCGCCATGAAAAGCCATAGTCCCCCACGCTCTCGCGGTCCCGGACCGAGCCCTCGTCGTCGTCGAAGATGACCGCTTCCAACGAATAGGCATCCCCCAGCTCGGTCCCGTTCAAGGTTTCAGCCAGGTACTCCAGCGGCGACTTCATATAGCGCCGTCCACCCTTGTACTCAATGTGCTGCCCGGCCCTGTCGGCCGCGGCATTTCTCAAGGACCAAACGTAAACCAGCTTCGTCTTCGTCATCTGCGCCAATAGAAAGAAGATTTGAAAAGCCACAAGACCCCGCACGCCACGCAAACAAGACGAAATAACCACTCGCTTGTTTAGCAGCAACTTCCCGGCCCGCCCTTCCGCGGTACGTCCCGGGTAAAGCTGGCTCGGCCCGCCTAAACAAAACCCGATGCGCAACGTCTAGTTCGCTACATCGATGCAGCCAGCGAACTCGCGAACCTACCCGCCGACGCATCGCCATTTCAACCGTCAAAACCAAAATGATGAGAATCCACTATCCGCTGCGTAACAGCGAACCGCCGGCGCGGCCTCTCGCACCCATAGCGCGCGTCGCCCAGGCCGGCCTATTGACCATCGCCGTCACCGGCACATCCCTGGCCCAAGAACCAGGCCAAGCCGACATCGTGGTCACTCTCCCCACAGTAAGAGTGGAGGCAGACCGGGATTCCGCCACCGGACCGGTGTCCGGCTATGTTGCCGAACGCAGCCTTACCGGCACCAAGACCAGCACGCCGATCACCGAAGTACCGCAGTCCATTTCCGTCATCGGCCGAGACGAGCTGGATGATCGTGGCGCCTTGTCCGTGGTCGAGGCGCTGCGTTACGTACCTGGCGTGGCCAGCCAGACGTATGGCGCGGACATCCGCGGACAAGACGACTGGATCAATCTGCGCGGTTTCTCGGGCTACGGCACGTCGCTATACCAGGACGGCTTGCGGATGAACACCAACGCAGGCACCTTTGCGAGTCAGCGCAGCGAATCCTACGGTCTGGAACGCATCGAAGTCCTACGCGGCCCCACCTCGGTGCTTTATGGAAAAGGCGACGCGGGCGGAATCGTGAACCGCGTCAGCAAGCGCCCCGCCGCCGACTCGCCGCGCGAAATCGAGGTCCAGATCGGCAACGAGGACCGGCGCCAGCTTGCTGTGGACGTGGGCGGCGCGCTGGACCAAGAGGAACGGATCCTGTATCGGATCATCGGCCTCGGGATGAACGCGGACACGCAGGACAGGTATGCCAGCGGTGATGAAGTCTCGAACACGCGCCGCTATCTGGCGCCATCGCTTACCTGGAAACCGACCCCGGACACCTCGCTGACGCTGCTGTCAGAATTCCTCCGCGATCGCAACGACGGGTTTGCATTCCGCTATGCACCGCCCGGTGCGTCGACCCGGAAATCCGCGTCGCTGCTCGAAGGCGAACCCGGGTATTCGGGCTTCGATCAGGACCAGGCTACCGTCGGCTACCTGTTCGAGCACAAGCTGAGCAGCGCCTGGACCCTGCGCCAGAACACGCGTTTGTCCGAGGTCGACGTGACCTATCGTCGCATCATGTCGCTCAGCCTGGAGGACGATGGCAGGACCATGCAACGCCAGGTACGCAAGTTCAAGGACGAAAACCGACAAATTGCGATAGACACGCAGGTCGAAGGCCAGGTCAAGACCGGCAGCATCGCGCACACGTTGCTGTTCGGCCTGGACGCAGAAAGGCAGAACAATGCCAGGCGGGTCTACACGGGCGAGACGGGACCGCTCGACATCTACGACCTCGTGTACGGCCAGCCCGTGACGGTGTCGCCGATCGCGGACTTCGACGACTCCAAGCAGCGCTTGCGTCAACTCGGGCTGTACGTGCAGGACCAGATCAAATTGACGCCACACTGGCTGATCACGCTGGGTGGACGCATGGACTGGACAACGTTGAGATCCCTCGATCGTCTGGCGGAAACCGATACCACGCAGAGAGACAACAAGTTCACCAAGCGCCTCGGGATCAGCTATCTCACCGGCACGGGTTGGACGCCATATTTCAGCTATGCCGAGTCGTTCCTGCCGACCGTCGGACGCGATGCCGACAATACGCCCTTCAAGCCTACGGAAGCCAAACAATACGAAGTGGGCCTGAAATTCACCCCCGACAACGGACGCAGCTTGTACACGGTCGCCTTGTACGACCTGCGCAAGACCAATGCGCTGACGGTGGACACGACGAACCCCGACTATCAGACACAGAACGGCGCCGTGCGGTCGCGGGGCATCGAACTGGAAGCAAAAGCGGCCTTGGCCCCCGGCATGGACCTCATCGCCACCTACACCTACGGCGCCGTCAAGATCACCGACAGCAACGGCCCCGATAAGGGCAAGGTGCCGACAGCGACGCCAAAGCAGATGGCATCGGCCTGGTTGAACTACCGCCTGCCGGACTCCGTGCTGCGCGGCCTCGGCATCGGGATTGGCGTGCGCTATGTCGGATCCGTCTACAACGACGAAGCCAACACCTGGAAAACGCCGTCGTTCACACTCTTTGACGCCGCCCTGCAATACGACACAGGACCCTGGCGCTTCGCGCTGAACGTCCAGAACCTGGCCGACAAGGAGTATGTCGCAACTTGCTACCAGTCGGTCGGCGATGGCAGCCAGTGCCAGTATGGCCAGGAACGGACCGTCGTGCTCAACGCACGGTATCGCTTTTGAGCCTCATCATGTCCGGAAAGCGGCGATGATTCCCCTGCTTTCCCCGTTGTTCCATGGTGACTGGGCGGCCTACGCAGAGGCACTGCACTGCGCCCCTGAATGGCCGGCAGGCGCGGTTCCCGTTACGCGCCTACTGGGCCGCGACCCGCTTTTTGGCGACACGATACGACGGTACGCCGCGCACCTGAACGTCTCGGGCAACGATTTGCGGGCCGCCGCCTCGGCCTGGAGCCTGGACTACCTGTGGGCCCTGTTGCCAGCGACTGCCGCCGCGGCGAACTTCTCTACACACGTTGGTTGCGCGCGGGCACATGCAAACGCATCCTTGCGGATGCCACGCTGATCGAGTTTGCTGCGCGGCAGGAGATGCAAGCCGCGCATGGCGGCATGGCGTCAATGGAGGCAGACGTGGCGAGAACAGGCCTGAAAACTAGGCCTTGCCGCCGAGGTCCTCGGCGCCCGGAACATCGATATCGTTCGCGGAAGGAACCAGACCCGCCATCAACCACAGGCGGCCAGCCTTGTCGTAGGCCTGGCGATGTGCCGCATCGGCGGCGAGCCATTGCACCAGCTCGGCTTCGTCGGTTGCATCGAAACTATCGTGCTCGTGCTGGCGCAGCACCCAGGACCAGGCAACATCCCAGACCGGGTCTTGCTTCGAATTGATGTCATCGCCCATAGGCTACCTTGGGGGCTAAAAGGCTGGTTGGCGCTATGGTAAAGGAAAAGGTTATCCACGATAACCTCTCTGAGGGACGACACGCTGTCCAAACCGCATGCCTGCGCCCACCTGGCCCAAGGGGCAACTGCGCAGCCTGATGCCTGCGGGCTCAGGCCTCCAGCAAATCGCGGCAGCTGGCGACGGCTTCGGTGGCATCCCGGAGCATGAAGTTCACAAGCGTGGCTGAGCAGCCCATTTGCCGCGCAACCTCCCGCTGCGTCAAACCGCCGAGCCTGTAGAGTTCGAAGGCGCGCCGCGTCCTGGGCGGCAAGGTGCCCAGGATCTGGTCAATGGCATCGATCACCTGCCGCTCCTGGAAGCGCCGGTCCGGCACGCAGCCGCCGGCGACCTGCGGCAACTCCCCGTCGTCGGTATAGATGCGATACGTAGATTCGACGGCCTGACGGCGACAGTGGTCCAACGCCAGATTGCGAACCACTTGGCAACAATAGCTATAAGGTTTGCTGACATCGCGCGCGCATGCCCCTTCCATGAGTTTCAGGTAGGCGTCTTGCGTGACTTCGTCCGCGATCTCCGGCGTGCCCACGATTCTTTGCGCGATGCGACGAAGCTGCGCCCGATGCGCAATGAATATGTCTCCAAGCCCCACTCCCTGCGTACCCATGGACATTGAAGCGCCTCCGCGCAAAGATTTATGGTGACTTGTAATAACTCAATCTATTGCGAAAAATTATCATTAATGAAAAATCGAATGTCTATCGCCGCGCCCTCGTTTTCGCCCTAACCTGGCGCTTTTTACAGGGATTCGAATCTGCTCCAGATTGCTTGCGGCACGAAGCCTCGAAAGCCTCTACGTCAACTTCAGAATGGACAGCCCGCCGGCTCGGGCTGCGCGGCCACGGTATCATCTGCGTCTGTCCCCGGCGACCGCCGACCACGCCCCGGATGTATGGCCAGATGATTAACTGGAACCGGGACCGTGGCAGGCGACGCCGCCGCAAGCCGCATGAATGAACGGTCTACAAAAACCATGAAATTAGCCACCTGGAACGTGAACTCCCTGAATGTGCGCCTGCCGCAGGTGCTGGACTGGCTGGCAGCCAATCCCGTCGACGTGCTGTGCATCCAGGAACTCAAGCTCACGGACGACAAGTTCCCCGAGGCCGCCTTCACCGAAGCCGGCTACCATGCCGTCTGGGCGGGCCAGAAAACCTATAACGGCGTCGCCATCATTTCGCGCGTGCCCGGCACGTCGATGGTGCGCAACATTCCCGGGTATGAGGATCCGCAGCAGCGCGTCCTGGCGCTGACTTTCCCCAGCCCTGAAGGCGATGTGCGCGTGGTCTGCGCCTACTGCCCCAATGGCCAGTCGGTGGGTTCGGACAAGTACGCCTACAAGCTGGACTGGTTCGAAGCCATGCGAGCCTGGCTGGCCGACGAGATCAAGCAGTATCCGCGGCTGGCCGTGCTGGGCGACTACAACGTCGCGCCGGCCGACGAAGACGTGCACAACCCCGAAAAATGGGAAGGCCAGGTGCTGGTGTCCGAGCCGGAGCGCAAGGCTTTCGGCGCCCTGCTCGACCTGGGACTGGCGGATTCCTTCCGCCTTTTCGAGCAACCGGAGAAATCCTTCAGCTGGTGGGACTACCGCCAGTTCGCGTTCCGCCGCAATGCCGGCCTGCGCATCGATCATGTCCTTCTGTCCGCGCCGCTGGTCAAGCGCTGCACCGCCTGCGTCATCGACAAGGAGCCGCGCCGCAACGAACAACCGTCCGATCACGCCCCGGTCGTTGCGACCTTGGCATTCGCCTGATTTTTTGTTCGGCGGCATATTGCGCAGGCCAAGAACATTCCTGTATAGTCTTGGTCTTGCTTCATTGGGGCGGTAGCTCAGCTGGGAGAGCGTCGCGTTCGCAATGCGAAGGTCGGGAGTTCGATCCTCCTCCGCTCCACCAAAATTCCCGCCAAGACAGGGCACTACATTTAACGATGTAGTGCCCTGTCTTGCTTTATGCGCCGGGTTCCGGCATCTGCCGAATCTCGATCCCGCAACGTGCGGAAATCGACTGGCTGCCAAGGCGCCGCCCACTTATCGTAGAAGTCCGAGCAACGCGGCGCGAGCGACGGCTGCAGTCCGATTCCGGGCGCCGAGCTTGGAAATGGCGTTTTTCGTATGGAATCTGACCGTCGACTCGGCAATCGCCAGTATTTCGGACACGTCGCTGCTGGTCTTGCCGTCCGCCGCCCATTTTAGAATTTCGGTCTCGCGACGCGTCAGCGGAGTATCTGGCGTTAATTTAAATCGCGGCAGCAAGACCCTGCTGAGCGCCAGGTGCGCAACGGTCACCAGCCATCGCATGCGCAATTCCTTGCTGAGCAGTTCCTCATCGGAGAGTTGCTCCTTCTGCCTGGCCAGCGTCAGCATTCCGCCGGTTCCGTACGCGTCCAGGTTCGACTGGGCCCATCCCACACAAAGCCCGGCTGCCTGCGCCTCGTCCCAAAGCTCTGGCGTTTTGGCAAACACCCTCTCCGACCAGACGATAGGCAGCGCAGACTGGCTGCAGTGTTTTACGGTAGGGTCGACTTCCACGTAACGCGCCTGCGCGTAGCGCTCCTGCCACACAGTCGGATAATTGCTGATCATGACGACCTGAGGGTTGGTAAACGGCAAGGCCGTCCCCACTGCATACCCGCAATAAGTAAACCCCAAATCCAATGCAGCGGCTGCCACCTTCGTGAAAACAGCTTGCTCAGTGGTTGCGCTATTAGTCGCCAATAGAAGGTCTTGTGCCCACGGCTTCATTCTGAATTCCGTCCCCGTGCATTTGCATCGCAATCATTTGAAAATCGCACGGCTGAAATCAAGAAAACGCCGCTGTCGCAATATAGTTAAACTCCTGAAATATTTCAAAATATAAACAAACATGATTACTTGTTTATATTTTATTTATTGACTGCCGGCATTCAAACGCTTGCGTCGGCGCGCACCGTCGTCGCAGCGACTCGCAGCGCATCCAGGAACAACGATGCCGCAGCCGCGGCGCGCGCATCTCGCCGCGTCATGATGCCCACGGGATGCAGCCGCGCCTGCAAGGCCAGCGGCAGGATGGCCAGTTGCCCGTTTGCCGCCAGAGAGCGCGCCACACGCAGCGGGATGGCCGACAGCAGCGAGGTCCGCTGCAACAACGAGACGATGGTCAGGATGGCGCTGGATTCGATGGCTACCTGCGGAAAGCCTGCGCCGCGCGCCGAGACGGCGGCGGCGACCATGCTGTAGAGCGCGGCGTTGCGCGACGGCAGCACCCAGCGGCAGTTGTCCAGCGCGGCGCCGCTCAGGCGGCTGCGCGAGGCCAGCGGATGGGCGGGGCCGCAGACGACTGCGGTAGCCTCGTCGTAAAGGATCTCGCATTGCAGATCCGCGTCCGCACCCTCCACCCCCAGCCGTCCCACGACGCAGTCCAGCTCGCCCGCACGCAAGGCGGGCAGCAACTGCTTTTCCAGGCCCTCGGACAGCTCTATGCGCAGAGCTGGATGGCTTTCTTGCAGGCCTTGCACCGCAAGCGGCACCAGCAGGTGCGCGACCACCGGAAAAATGCCTGCCCGGACCTTGCCGGTCGCGCCGTTGGCGGCCGCCGCGAGTTCGGCGTGCGTGGCGTCCAGCTCATTCAGCAGCAGACGCGCGCGATCGATCATCAGCAGGCCCAGCGCGGTCGGCGCGACGCCGTGATGCGAACGCTCGAACAAGGGCTGCCCTGCCAGCGCCTCGGCCTCGCCCAGGAGCTTGCTCAGCGCGGGCTGGCTAAGGTGCATGGCTTCGGCTGCCCGGTGCAGATTGCCGACCCGTCCCAGCTCGTCCAGCAAGACCAGGTGGCGGATGCGCAGGCGCGATCGCAGCTGCTGCAAAGTGGCGATTTCCGGCATGGAATGCGTCCGGCGAGTTGGTTATCGATTGATAAGGAATCGCAATTATCCAGTTATCGCCAACACGCCCATACTAGGGTCATCCCGCTAGCCGGGCGATATCCAGAAAAAAGGGGAATAGCCATGTTTCATCGTCTTGCCGCGCTGGCGCTGGCCTGCGCCCTGGCGCCTGCCGCCGCGTCCGCCGACATCCGCATTGGCGTGATCGCCAGCAGCACCGGACCCGGAGCCTCCATGGGTTCGCTGTACCGCAGCACCGTGCCGCTCCTGCCCAAGACGCTGGGCGGCCAGCCGGTGGAATACATCGCGCTGGACGATGCGACCGATCCGTCGTCCGCGGTGAGGACCGCCCGCAAGCTGATCACCGAAAACAAGGTGGACGCCATCATCGGCCCGAGCAACGTGCCAACCTCGATGGCGGTCACGGAAGTCGCCCGCGAAGCCCGCACGCCGCAACTCTCGCTGGCACCCATCGCGGTCAGCCCGGACCGCGCCGAATGGATCTTCGTGGTGGCCCACGGCATAGACCTCATGGTGGACTCGCTGACCGCCGACATGGTCAAGCGCGGCGTGAAGAGCGTGGCCTACATCGGGTTTTCGGACGCCTGGGGCGACGCTGTCTACCGCGCCTTGCAGGAATCGGCCGCCAAGCGCGGCATCAAGGTGCTCAGCAACGAACGCTATGCGCGCACCGACAACTCGGTCACGGCGCAGGTGCTGAAGATCGTCGCCCTCAATCCGGGCGCGGTGCTGGTCGGGGGCTCGGGCACGCCGGGCGCCCTGCCCCATCTGTCGTTGCGCGAACGCGGCTATCAGGGCGTTCAGTACAACACGCATGGTGTGATCAACAAGGATTTCCTGAAGCTCGGCGGCAAGGGAGTCGATGGCGTGATCGTGCCCAGCGGGCCCGTGCAGGTGGTGGAACAGCTGCCCGCGGACAGCCCGATCAAGCCGGTCGCCACGCGTTACGCCCAGCAGTATGAATCGACCTACGGCGCCGACTCTCGCAACGCCTTCGCGCCATATACCTACGACGCCTATCTGCTGCTGGACGCGGCCGTGGGCAAGATTCCGGCGGGCACCCAGCCTGGCACCCCGGCCTTCCGCCAGGCGCTGCGCGACGCCCTGGAAAGCCTGCAGGGAACCGTCGGCACACAGGGCATCTACATGATGTCGCCCACCAACCACAACGGCCTGGACGAGCGCGGCGTCGTGCTGATGCAGGCCCGTTCGGGCGCCTGGCAGTTCCTGCCGTAAGCCGCCCATTTGCAGCAGGAGTCCGCATGACCGGCGTACACATTCCTTATGGCGCGTATTGGAGCACGCCTTTCTCGCGCTGGCAGGGCAGCCTGTCACGCCTGCACAGCCTGCGTTTCGCGGCCTGGACCGCGAGCCGCGAACTGGAACGCCGCGGCATCGCGCCCGCGGCGCTGCAGAGCGCGGTGCTGGGCTGCTCGGTGCCGCAGCAGGGCTCGTTCTACGGCTTGCCCTGGGTGGCCGGCATGCTCGGCGCGCCCCATCTGGCGGGGCCGGTGGTTTCGCAGGCTTGCGCCACCTCGGCGCGGGGCCTGGCCACGGCCGCGGCCGAACTCATGCTCGGCAACGCCGAGACCTCGCTGGTCCTCATGGCCGACCGCGTGTCCAACGGACCGCAGCTCTACCATCCCGATCCCGCCGGCCCGGGTGGCTCCGGCGCGCATGAAAACTGGGTGCTGGACAATTTTTCCCACGATCCCTGGAGCGGCCTGTCCATGCTGCAGACCGGGGAGCGCGTGGCCGAGCGCCACGGCATTTCCACGGACGAGCAGAATGCGGTCACGCTGCGCCGCTACGAGCAATATGCGCAGGCCTGCGCCGACGGCCGCCGGTTCCAGCAGCGCTACATGACGCTGCCCTTCCAGGTGCCCGACGCGCGCTACGCCAAGACCGCATCGGTGCTGGAAGGCGATGAAGGCATCCACGCGACGACGGCGGAGGGTCTGGCGCGGCTGACGCCCGTGCTGCCCGGCGGCACCATTACCTATGGCGGGCAGACGCATCCGGCCGACGGCAACGCCGGCATGATTCTGGCAACCGCCGAACGTGCGCGTGAGTTGTCGCAACGTCCTGAAATCGGCATCGAGATACTGGGCTTCGGCCAGTCGCGCACCGAAAAGGGCTACATGCCGCAGGCGCCCATCGAAGCCGCCGGCCATGCGCTGCAACGCGCCGGCCTGGCCGCGGCCGACCTGCATGCGGTGAAGACGCACAATCCCTTCGTGGTCTCCGACATCGCGCTGGCGCGCGCCACGGGGTTGGACGTCATGGCCATGAACAACTATGGCTGCTCGCTGGTGTGGGGCCATCCCCAAAGCCCGACCGGCCTGCGGTCCGTCATCGAGCTTATCGAGGAACTGGCCGAGCGCGGCGGCGGACTGGGCCTCTTCACGGGCTGCGCGGCCGGCGACAGTGCAATGGCAGTGGTCCTGCGCGTGGACGCTGGCGGAGCTGCACGATGAGCCAATCCAGCCTCGAAGGCGTCCTGCGCATCCCCGCGCTGCTGGCCCGCGCGGTGCGCGACTGGCCCGAACGCACGGCCTTGGTCTGCGGCGCGCGGCGCGTCGATTACCGGCGCTATGCCGCCGAAGTCTGGGCGACGGCCCGCCGTCTGCAAGCATGTACGGTGTCCGGCGCGCGGATCGCAACCCTGCTGGGCAATTCGGACCTGGCCTGTGTGGTGACGCTGGCGTTGCAGTGCTCCGGTAACCAGCATGTGCCGCTCAATCCGCTCTATACGGCGCGCGAACTGGAATTCATCCTGCGCGACGCGCAGCCCGCGCTGCTGATTGCCGATGCCGCGTCCATCTCCGTTGCGGCGCCGCTGGCTGCGGCGCTGGGCATCCGCTTGGTCGCGGAAGACGAAGCCCGTGCGTGGCTGGAGCCTGGCATGGACGATGCGCCGCTGGACGATGCCGAGGCCCAGGCGCCGGCCCTGCTGCAATACACCGGTGGCACGACCGGACATCCCAAGGGCGTGATCCTCGGACGCGACGCCATCGCCACCAATGTGTTGCAGCGGGAACTGGCGCTGCCCACCCGCTACGGCGCCGACAGCGTGCTTTGCGCCATGCCGCTATTCCATTCCTATGGCATGGCCATGGGCCTGTTCCTGGCCGCCAGCGCCGCGGCCACGCTGGTGGTGCTGCCGCGATACCGGCCCGACGACGTCTGCGACGCGGTGGAGCGCGAGCGTATCACGCTGTTTCCGGGCAGCCCCACGATCTATACCGGCCTGCTGTCGCATCCGCGCTTTGGCGGCACCGACTGGTCCAGCGTGCGGGCCTGCTATTCCGGTTCCGCGCCGCTGGCCGAAGAGGTGCACCGGCGCTGGGAAGCTGCGGTAGGCGCGCCGATCTACGAAGGCTATGGCCAGACCGAGGCCGGCCCCATCCTGACTTACAACGGCCCGGCCGGAACCCGCCATGGCTCGGTTGGCACGCCCGTCGCGCGCACCGAGGTGCAGGTGGTCGACCTGGAAACAGGCTCGGTCGTGCTGGCGCCCGGCCAGCGCGGCGAAATCCGCGCGCGGGGGCCGCAGATCATGCAAGGCTATCTGGCCAGGCCCGACGCTACCGCTGAAACCCTGCGCGACGGCTGGCTGTACACGGGCGACATCGGCGAATTCGCGGAGGACGGATTCCTGTACATCCGGGACCGCAAGAAGGATCTGGTGATTTCCGGCGGCTACAACGTCTACCCGCGCGAGGTCGACGAAGTGCTGTACCTGCATCCCGACGTGGCCGAAGCCGCGGCGGTGGGCTGGCCCGACAGCTACCGCGGCGAGGTCATCCGCGCCTTCGTCGTCCTGCGGCCGGGCGCGGCAATCGACGAAGCCGGGCTGATCGCGCACTGCCAATCGAATCTGGCGCGCTACAAGGTGCCGGCGGTCATCTGCATACTCGACGCCCTGCCCTACACGGGCGCCAACAAGGTGGACAAGAAGGCGCTGCGCGCGCCATGAACGCAGCGCGGCGCTCGCTGAAAAGCGCCGCGCTGCAAAGCGGGCGCCTAGACGGGATCCCGATCCAGCCGGCGCACCGCCGCGCTCAGCGTCGAAAAATCGAACTCCTCGCGGCCGCGCAACAGGCAGCGCATCAGCACGGTCGTCACCACCGGCACCACCGCCGCCAGCAGGAAGGACTCCAGCAGGAACGAGGGCTTGTCGCCCGGCGCCGGGAAGTAGAACAGGCCGGCCGCCAAGCCGGAGATGGTGGCGACGGTGGCGGTGAGGCCGTCGTGCTTGCGGCTGAACAATCCGTAGAAGACCGGGAAGGCGGCTGCGGAGCACAGCAAGTCGGCCAGCAGGAACAGGTACAGCACGCTGTAGCCTTGCGAGGCCACGATCATGACCGGAATGGCCATCAACAGCACCAGCCAGCGCGCCAGCCGCTTCATGGTCATGGAGCTGGCGTTGGGCATCAGGCGGCGCATGTCGACCGCGATGATGCTGGAGACGGCGCTGATCGCCGTGTCGGCGGTGCTCATGACCAGCGACAGCCCCAATGGAATCAGCGCAATCACGAACCATGCGGGGGCATGCGGCATGATGACGCTGAAGAGCGCGATGGAGCTGTCTCCCTGCGGCGCCAGGCCGACGAAGGCCAGGCCGAACAATCCCATGAGGAAGATGAAGGGCGCGACCAGCAGGCCGCCCAGCAGGAAACCGTTGCGCATGGAGCGCGCGTCGCGGGCGGCATAGATGCGCTGCCAGTTGCCCTGGTGGAATATCCCGGTCAGCAGGATGGCGACGAAGAAGGTCAGCCCCGCCTTGATGCCCACCGGATCGGTCAGGTCCAGCAACTGCGGCGCCTTGGCCTGTAGCGCTTCGATGGTGGGCGTGGCCCCGCCCGCGGCTTGCCAGCCGACCAGGCACAGGATCACCAGCAGGGGCACGATCACCATCATCTGCACCTGGTCCGTGAAGATGGACGAGCGCAGGCCGCCGTAGGTGGTGTAGAGCAAGGTGGTGCCCATCACGATGGCGGCCGTGGCCCATAGCGGCACCGGCGCCAGCATGGTGACCAGCTTGGCGATCGCCGTGACTTCGGCCGACAGCGCAATGAAGAGATAGAACAGCATGATGAACAGCGCCAGGCCGTACATGGGCCGGCCGTAGCGCGCCATCAGGAACTCCGTCAGGGTGTGGCCGTGGGGGATCAGTTCGCGCATGCGCCGTCCCAGCGGAATCATGACCAAGCGCGGCGACATCGATCCCAGCGCGTAGCCGATGACCGCAGCCAGGCCGCCCCAGGTCGCCGCCTGCGCGGGCGAGAACAGGATCCAGGCGCCCAGGGTCGAGGCCATCAGCGTCAGGATGGTGCCGAAGGCGCCCTGGCTGTTGCGGGCGACGATGTAGTCTTCCAGCGTGCCGCGCTTGCGCCGCGTGTACAGCACGCTGGCCACGGCAAAGCCGCCCGAAAACAGCAGCAGCCACATCAGGGCGGTTGATTGGGTCAACATGGGTATCGGTCCTCCCGCTGCCGGCGGACAGCCGGACGCGCAACGCGGCGGCCCCGCCACGCTGGTGCGCAGGCCGCAAGATGAATGAAAGTCTAGGGAGGGCGCGCGGACTGCGCGATGTCCTTCCCTTCGCCGGCATTACCCGGATCAGGTTCAAAGGGTTACCGCGATGCCGCGGAATCTCAGCCCTTGCAGGGCTCCCCCAGGAATTGCCGCAAGATTAGGAGAGCGGCACGGCAATGTCAACGCGCCAGGCACGGACGACCGCCCACGGCTTTTGTGCTAAGTTCGCCCGCGTGCGGCGGCAGTTTTCCTGTCCGCCGCCGCAATCGTAGAGCCTGACCATGCCTATCGCGCCTTTTACCGCCCCTGCCCGGGCCGGATCGCCATGCTGCATCTGAACCTGTTCATCTTCGGCTGCGGCCACCATCGCGCCGCCTGGCGCCATCCGGATTCGGCCGCCGAGCGGCTGGGCGACATCGCCTATTACGAGGAACTGGCGCGCACCGCCGAACGCGGCAAGCTGGACGCCATTTTCTTTGCCGACGGACAATCGGTCGACAACATCGGCGACGGCCCGCGCTGGCACCTGGAACCGCTGACCGCCATGGCCGCGATTGCGCGCGCCACCTCCCGCATCGGCCTGATCAGCACGGTCTCCAGCACCTTCTTCACGCCCTTTCACGCAGCCCGCATGGTGGCCTCGCTGGACCATATTTCGGGCGGTCGCATGGGCTGGAACGTGGTCACGTCCATGTTCGACGCCGAAGCGCGCAACCACGGCTACGAGTCCATGCCGGGGCACGACTGGCGCTATGCGCGCGCCGAGGAGTTCGTCGACGTCGCATTGAAGCTGTTTGACTCTTGGGACGCGGATGCCCTGGCCATCGATCGCGCCGGCGACTATGGCGTGCCTGCGCGCGTACACAAGATCGGCCATCATGGCGAGCATTTCCTGGTCGATGGCCCCCTGACGGTGCCGCGTCCCCCGCAAGGCCGCCCGGTGCTGTTCCAGGCCGGCGCCTCGGACCAGGGCCGCGATCTGGCCGCGCGGCGCGCCGAAGCGATCTACGCCGTCGCCTACGACCTGCCCGCGGCGCAGGCCTACTACCGCGACATCAAGCGGCGCGTGCTGGCCGCCGGACGCCCGGATTTCGTGCCCATCATGCCGGGCCTGGTCACCTACGTGGGCTCGACCGAGGCCGAAGCCCGGGCCAAGCAGCGCGAACTGGACACGCTGCTGCCCAGCGACGCGTCGCTGCGCCAACTGGGCATGTTCGTGCTGCAGGATTGCTCCGCCTGGGAATTGGACGCGCCCGTCCCCACCCTGCCGCCCCTGGCCGAATTCACCGGCCCCAAGGGCCGCTACGCCACCATCCTGCGCATCATCGAAACCGAAAAGCCCACCGTGCGCCAGTTGCTCGGAAGGTTGGCGGCCGGCGGCGGCCACTGCACCATGGTGGGCACGCCCGAACAGATCGCCGACAGGATGGAACACTGGTACCGCAACGAAGGCGCCGACGGCTTCAACCTGATGCCGCCTTCCCTGCCCGGAGGCATCGACGATTTCGTCGAGCAAGTGATTCCGGTGTTGCAACGCCGGGGGTTGTTCCGCACCGAGTACCAGCACCGCACGCTGCGCGGGCACCTGGGGCTGGAATCCCGATAGGCCGGCGCAGCGGCCCCTGGCCGGCCATTTCGTTCCTGCGCGCAGGATTATCCGGCTTGCGTGACAGGCCGCCTGTGCTTGGCCTTCGCGGCATCGCGCGCGGCTGCCTCGACGATCAGGGCCTGGCGTTTGCGGAAAGTGGCCTGGCGCCTGGCCGCTGCGCGCGTCGCGATCCAGTCATAGAGCAGTACGCCCGGCTGGCGCAACAGCGCCGCGATCAAGATACCGGCGGCGGCGCCCAGCAGGCCGAACAACAACCCGTGCATCAGCGCGCTCCCTGTTCCAGCTGAAGCCGCAGAATGCGCCTGAGCTCCAGGATCGCCTGCGGCGTCTCCTGCACGCTGTGCGAGAACGGAATAATCTTCTCGGACTCGGCTCCGTCCAGATGCGCGCTGCGGTACGGCACCAGCCCGTCGTCCGAATCCGCCAGCGGGACGCCGGGCGTATTGTTCGCAATGATGCTGTGGTAGCGCACCGCCGGCGAAATCGGCATGGACTCGGTCAGTTTCACAAATCGGTCCTTTTCGCTCAGGTTGTCCACGCCATTGGGCACCCGGATCGAGGTTTCTGGCCGGGGCGGCCCATCGGCGTCGGCCAGCCTGTTGAGCTTGGCGAACTGCCTGACTACGGTCACAGGCAGCGTGATCAGGTTGGACAGCCAACGCGACAAAGTGTTCTCGGCAAATGGCGTACCCCGGTGCGGCGCCGCGATGAACACCGCGCGCGAGATGCCGGGAAATGGCTCGAAGCTCAGCACCGGGTCGAATTCAGCATGCGCCTCGGCCAGGCGGGTCTCGTCCAGCTTGGCGTGGTCGCGCAATGCGTCCCAGAGCACGGTGCCGGACGAGGATACCAGCAGCCGGCTCAGCACGCCCCCCATGCTGTGCCCGATGATAACGGCGTCGCGTGAAGCCTGCGCCGCCCCCATGGGATCGAAATGCTCGATCGTCTGGCGCAGCGCATCGCGGATGGCGCGGTTGTTCAGCGCCAGCGGCGTGTTGGTCGGGTAATAGACCTGCCAGATCTGGTAATTCTGGCGCAGGGTTTCATCGCCCAGCACCTCGTTGGCGACGTTGATCCAGGCCTCGGGGCTGCTCGCCAGACCGTGCAGCATGACGACGGTGCGCCGGTCCGGGTCGTAGGGCTGTAACAGGTATACGTGCGGCGCCTCGATGCCCTCTTCCTTGCCCAGCACGTTGCGCAGCGCCTGGGTGGCGAAGCCCGACCGCGCCAGCCACAGGCCGTAGCCCGACGTGAAGTTGGCGGCCAGCGGCACCTTCGTGCCGGCCAGTTCGACCGAGTCCCGCTTGTATGGATCGTAGGCCGCCAGGGTCGCATTGTGCGTGGCCATGACTTCCTCCAGCGTGCCGCCGGGAAAAGCCATGATGACGGTCACTGCCGGAAACGGCGTTTCACTGTACGGCGTCTTGAAGGTGTCGGCATCGTTGACACGGCGCGCCGTGACCGCCACCAACTCGGCGCCGAAGCCGTCGCGCCGGTACATGCTGCGCAGCCCCCGGAAGGTCAAGTTAGCCGCGGGCACCAGTTCGTGCGGAAACTGCTTGCCGCCGGGCAGCTTGACATCGGACATCTCGCCCACGACCTGCCAGGGCCCCGCCGCCATGCTGGCCCCGGGTTCCGGCGGACGGCCGCGATGCTGCTCGAACAGGCGCGTGACGGCCTGCTGCACCGCGTAGTTGTAATAGTCGCGCACCTGGGTCTGGCGGTCCTCGAAGGCGCGGTCGCTGGGCGAGCGCGGCGTGAAGAACAGATAGGCATAGGCGGCCCGCGCCGTCTGCAGATAGGCGTCCAGCAGCTCGTCCTGGCCGGCCTGGCCGTCGGGGCGCTGCTTCTCCGTGGCCAACGCCTCCATCAGCCAGACTTCGGACAGCGTGGAGAGGCGCCGTTCGCTGTCCAGCCCATCCATGGTGGCAAGCGCGCGGGTACAGGCGTCGCGATCCTTGCGGCATTCCTGCGCGTTCAGGCCCAGCACGGCCATGGACTCGCGCGCGGACGCGCTCAACTGGCCGGTGGTGAGCACGTCGCCGCGGCGCTGGGCGATGTAGTCCTGGGTGCTGACGGAAGACACCTTGACGCCTGCGCAGCCGGCGCACAGCAGCAGGGCCAGGATCGCGCCGCCCTTCGCGCCGACCGCCCGGATTCCGCTCACTGCGCGGCCCCAGCGGATGCCGGCTGGCGGATGGCCCGCGAAAACTCGACCGGATCGGGGCCCGGCAAAGCGGGCTTGCCAAGGTAGGCTTGTTCGCGCAGCTTGGCCAGCGGCTTGCTGGTATCCAGCCCGCCTTGTTCGTAGAGGTATTCCGGCAGGTAGCCGGACAGGAGGATGCGGTAATCCATCGGCAGGCCCGGCACGATGGCGCGCACCATGCTGTAGACCAGCGTCGTGCAATTGGCGGTCACCGTGTGATAGAAGCGCGGCGCGTCGGCCAGTTCATTCGCGGTGCGCACATAGGACAAGAACAATTCGCGCATGGCGGGCACGGGCATGTCGACGGGATACAGGTACACGCGTTCGGCGCGCGGCCCGGCCCGCACGTAGAGGATGTCGCGCTCCTGCGCGGCGATCACGCTCAGTTCGAACTGCTTGAAGAAGCCGCCGATCTCGGAAAACTGCTCGCCGCGTTCCTTGCGGATCTCGACCGAAAACACGACGTGACGGCCGTCGGTGAAACCGAAGGAGACCAGCGTGTGGGCGATGGCCGGGCTGCCCCAGTACGACAGGACCATGTCCACGGAAACGAGCTCGTTCAGGTTGTACTGCTGGATTTCCCAGCGCGCCGTGTAGCGCGCGTCGGTATCGGCCTGCCAGTCGAAGTTGCGCACGCTGTCCAACGTGACGATAGAGCCGGAGACGCTGCCGCGCAGCGTGCGCGCCACATCGTCCGCCCAGATCCGGTCGTTGGACGGGGCCAGAGTCTGCCACCAGACGCACAGCGCGGCCATGCCGATCAGCCAGGTCCAGGCGGATCGCCGCGTGCGTCCGCGCCACAGCGCGACGGCCGCATACAGGCACAGCGCGGCCCAGGCCAGCGCCGCTGCGCCTTGCACCACTGTGCCGCCCGGCATGCGGTAGAACAGCGCCAGACCGCCCCACAGCGCGGACAGGATAAGAACAAGACTGAAGATGACGCGTCCGGCGATCGCCAGGCAGCCGCGCCCGGGTCGATTACATGCCGCCATGCTGTTGCACGATTTCCAGAACGCCGTTGATCACGAACTGCACCGCCATGCACACGAGCAGGAAGCCCATGATGCGGGAGATGGCTTCCACCCCGCCCTGCCCGATCACGGCCACGATGCGCCCGGCCGAACGCAGGCATATCCAGAACAGCAGGCCCAGCAGGGAGAACACGAGGATGGGAGTCACCGCCAGCACCCAGGGCGCATAGGTCTGCGTCACCGAGGCATCGAGGGTCGCCGCGCCGCTGATGATCATGGCGATGGTGCCGGGGCCCGCCGTGCCAGGCATCGCCAGCGGCACGAAGGCGATGTTGGGCGTCTGCCGATTGGCCTGGGCATCAGCCACGTCGGCCTCGGAGGCGGTCGACGGCGCGGATGGGAACACCATGCTGAAGCCGATGCTGGCCACGATCAGCCCGCCGGCGATGCGCAGCCCCGGGATCGAAATGCCGAAGGTATGCATGATCCAGGCGCCGGCGTAGTAGGTGACCAGCATGATGCCGACCACGTAGAAGGCGGCCTGCCTGACCTGGCGTTCGCGCTCTTTATAGGGAATCTGCTGGCCCAGGGACAGCAGCAATGTCATGGAGGTCAGGGGATTGGCCAGGGGCAGCATCAAGGCCAGCCCCAGGCTGACCAGTTTTCCCAATTGAACCAGGTCGTCGATCATGGTGATGAGCGCTGCGGGCGCCGGCGTTGCGGCGGGTCACAGCTGCTTGGATGATGTTGCAAGCGCGTAATGTACTATACATTACACAAATTCAACCAGACATCCGCCTGGTGCAAGAGAGTCCGCGACCGATACGCGGCCATGGGAATGAAGTGAATACGATTCCAGACGATACGGCGCCGCGCGCGCTGACCAGCCGGGGCGAGGCGCGCCGCGAGCGCCTGCTCGAAGCCGCAACCCAGTCACTGCTGGAGCACGGCTACGCGCAAACTTCCATCCAGCGCATCGTGCGCCAGGCGGGCGGGTCGGCGGCCACCGCCTACCTGCTATTCGGCAACAAGGAAGGCCTGCTGGTCGCGGTGCTGGAGCACGAATTGAACGGCATGCGCGCGGCGGTCTTCGCCGACGCCATGCTGGACCAGCCCGTCGGTCCCGCTCTGCATGAACTTGCGCGACGCCTGCTGACCTACGCCCTGCAGCCCAAATCGGCTGCGCTCTACCGCCTGATCGTGTCGGAATCGCATCGCCTGCCGCACCTGGCCGAATCCCTGCGGCAGGCGGTGGAAGTGCAACTGCACGCGCCCCTGGAACAATGCCTGACACGCGCTTGCGCGCGCGGCGAATTGCGCATCGACGATCCGCGCCTGGCAGCGCGTACCCTGGGCAACCTGATCAACGGCATCGCCTCGCACGCGCGGCTGACCGGCGGCCGCGCCGACGGCCCCGACGCAGACCATCTGGCCACCTGCCGCTACGGGGTGGATACCCTGTTGCGCGCCTTCCGCGCGTAATCGCCGCGCCACTCGCCCCACCCAGCCCGCGCCAGCATCAGCGCCGGCCAGAGCATGCAGGCCGCGGCCAGCCATAGATTGGCCCGCAGCCCCAATGCGTCCACGCTGGGCACGCCCAGCAGCGAACCTGCCGCGATGCCCAGGTTGAACACCGCGACGAACAGCGATGTGGCGGCTTCCACGGCATCCGGCGCAGCCTTCATCATCCAGGTTTGCAGCGACACCGACACCGCGCCATAAGCCAGGCCCCACAGCAAGAGCAAGACCGCGACGGCCGGGCGCAACTGCCCCAGCATGCCCAGCAGCAGCAAGACCATCAGCAGGCTGACCGCGATCATCAGCAGCGTCGCGGCCGGCCGCCTGGCGGCCGCAGTCCCGCCCAGGAAGTTGCCCGCCACACCCGCCGCGCCGTAGGCGAAAAGCAGCGGTCCGATCCAGTTCTCTCCGAACGCCGCGTGGATCTGCAGCAGCGGACGGACGAAGGTGTAGGCCATGAAATGGCCCGCGACCAGGAACAGCGTGATCAGGAGACCCCGCCGCAGGCCCGGATTGGCCAGCTGCGACACCAGTTGGCGCGGACGCAGCGAACGCGCGGTGGGCAACGGCGGCAGGCTGAGCAGATTCAGCAGCAGCACGGCGGCGCACAGCGCGGCCATGGCGCCGAAGGCCGCGCGCCAGCCGGCCAGCTCGCCGATGAAGGCGCCCAGCGGTACGCCCAGCACGGACGCCACCGCGACCCCGCCGAAGATGATGGACGTGGCCAGTCCCACCGAGCCCGCCCCGACCAGCCTGCCCGCCAATCCACCCGCGATCGCCCAGATGCCGCCGATGCAAAAGCCCACCAGCACCCGCGCCGCCAGGAACCACGCCATGCTGGGCGCCCAGGCGCTGGCCGCGTTGGCGCAGGCCAGCAGCGCCAGCAAACCGCAAAGGATCACGCGGCGGTCCGCCCCCTTCGCGCCGATGACGACCAGCGGCGCGAACAGCGCCGCCAGGATGGCCGGCACGAACAGCATGAAGCCGCCCATGCCCACCGAAACGTCGAGCGCAGCGGTAATGGGCACGAACAGCCCCACCGGCAGCATTTCGGTGGTGACCACGCAGAAGGTCGCCAGGCCGACGGCGATCACGCCCAGCCACGCACGCCAGCCAGCGCGCTCAGGCATGGGTTCGGTATACGAAGCGCCGGCGATGGCGTGGTCTTCAGGGGAAATGCCGCGAGTCATGGTCAAAGGTTCCAAGCAAGGCCCAGGCCGGGCCGACTCCTGGGCAGTCTACTGTTTCCATTTCGCTGATAAAGTAGGAAAACCAATAAACACAAGGGACGAATCGTGCGCAATTCATCCTACCCAGCCGCCCGTCTGGACCACATCGGCGATCTGCTCGCGTTCGTGCGCGTGGCCGACACCCAGAGCTTTACCGCCGCGGCCGAAAAGCTGGGCCTGTCGCGTTCGGCCGTCGGCAAGTGCATCGCGCGCCTGGAACTGGGCCTGGGCGCGCGGCTGCTCCACCGCAGCACGCGCAGCGTCAGCCTCAGCGACGAAGGCCGCGTCTTCTACGAACATGCGCAGCGCATCCTGTCCGAAGTGGACAACGCCACCGACGCCATGGCCAGCCGCAAGCAGGCGCCGCGCGGCCGGCTGCGCATCGACCTGCCGGTATCGCTGGGACGGCTGCACATCATGCCGCTGCTGCGCGACTACCTGCGCGATTGGCCCGAAGTGGAGGCGGACGTCAGCTTTTCCGACGACTACATCGACCTGGTGCGTGACGGCGTGGACGTCGCCATCCGCATCGGCGGCGAAATCGACAGCCGGCTGGTGCGCCGGGTGCTGGCGCCGCATCGCCTGATCACCTGCGCCGCGCCCGGCTACCTGGCCCGCCACGGCGCGCCAGCCAGCCCGGATGACCTTGCTGGCCACCGCACCCTGGCCTACACCCATGCCGGCGCACTGGTGCCCTGGCGCTTTGCCGTCAACGCACAGGAACGCAGTGTTCATGTCGCTGGACGGCTGAGGCTGGGCAACACGGAAGCGCTGCGCGACGCCGCGCTGGCGGGCGAAGGCATCGTCCAATTAGGCGCCTTCCTGGTGGGCGAGGATCTGCGCGCCGGCCGGCTGGCGCCGGTACTGGAATCGGTAGCGCCGGCCGGCGCGCCGGTGTGCGCGGTCTATCCGCACCGGCGCCACCTGGCGCCCAAGGTGCGCGTCCTGATCGACGCCATCGCCGGCAGATGGCGCGGCGGCGCGCCCTGGACCAGCGACGCCGCGCCGCCGCGGCCATAGGCGCGCGCCCGATCCACTATGATTGCCGGCATTGCCCCGCCGGGCGCAATACCGGACACCCAGGGACGCTGCCAGGCATGCCCTTGCCTGCGCCCCGCCATTTCCCCCGGAGTTTTACTTGAGCGACATCTACCAATTCAGCCGCGGCACGGCGCCGCTGCTGATCTCCATTCCCCATCTGGGCAGCATGATCCCCGACTCGCAGCGCGCGCAGATGACGCCGCTGGGCCTGCAGTCGGGCGACACCGACTGGCACCTGGACACGCTGTACAGGTTCGCCGAGGCGCTGGGCGCGTCCGTCATCGGCGCGCGCTATTCGCGCTACGTGGTGGACCTGAACCGCCCGCCCAACGATGAAAGCCTGTATCCCGGCCAGACCAAGACCGGCCTGTGCCCGACCCAGACCTTCCGCGGCGACGCCCTCTACCGCAACGAGGCCGTCCTGACCGACGCGGAACGCGAGCACCGGCTGCAGACCTACTGGAAGCCCTACCACGCCAAGCTGTGCGAGGAGATCGACCGCATCAAGGCCGAGCACGGCACCGTACTGCTGTGGGAAGCGCACTCGATCGCCAGCGTGCTGCCGCGCCTGTTCGAAGGCAAGCTGCCCGACCTGAACATCGGCACCGCCGACGGCGCGGCCTGCGCGCCCGACATCCTGGCGCCCGTCGAAGAGCGGCTGCGCGAAAACACCGCCTACACCTGGGCGGTGAACGGCCGCTTCAAGGGCGGCTACATCACGCGCCACTACGGCAAGCCCGCCGACAACGTCCACGCCATCCAGCTGGAAATGTGCCAGTCCACCTACATGGACGAAACGCATCCCTACGCCTATCGCCCCGACCTGGCGGGCCAGGTCATCCCGCTGGTCGAAAGCATGGTGCAGTCGGCGCTGAAACAGACCGAAGCGCGCCAGCGCTAACCGCAAGCCGGTCCCCACCCCGAACCGCCCCAGGCGCTTGCCGCCTCGGGGCGGTTTTTTTTGTCTCGGCGCTCGGGTATTCCCCAATTTTTCACATCACAATCCAAAACGTAGTATCTCAACCGCGCTACGTAAAACATTACGAGCCATGACGAAAAATACGCGGAGACAGAAAATGAAGACATGGAGTCACGCCGCCTGCGGCGCGCTGGCGCTGTGCGCCCTGTATGCGACAGGGGCGCGCGCCGCCGATCCCGACACGTTCAAGATCGGCGGCGTGGTCTCGCTGTCGGGGACCTACGGCATCTTTGGCGAAGACATGCGCAAGGGCGTCACCATCGCCATCGAGCAGCGCGGCGGCAAGGTGCTGGGCAAGCCCATCCAGGTCACCTGGGAAGACGATGAAACCAAGCCGCAGCCCGCGGTGCAGAAAACCACCCGCCTGATCTCCGATGGATCGCAGATGATCTTCGGCGCGGTCAGCTCGGCCAGCACGCTGGCCATCATGAACATCGCCAAGCAGCGCAAGATTCCCCATCTGGTCACCATGTCGGCCGACGACAAGATCACGGTGCCGGGCGGCTCGCGCTATACCTTCCGCACCTCCAACACGCTGGGCATGGAGCAGCGCATGGCGCTGGCCTACTCCAAGGAGCAGAAGCTCAAGCGCATCTACGGCGTGACGGCCGACTACCAGGCCACGCGCGACAGCTGGGACTGGTACCGGCGCGAAGCCGAGAAGGCCGGCATCGAGATCGTGGGCGCCGATTTCCCGCCGCTGGGCAATCGCGACTATTCCTCCATCGCCGACAAGATCGCGCGCTCCAACGCCGACGGCGTGGCGCTGTTCATGACGGGCTCGGACGCCGTCACCATGGTCAAGCAGGCCGGCCAGATCGAACTGGGCAAGACGCGCAAGATCTTCGGCCCGGTGATCGCCGACGAGACCATGGCGGCCGGCGTCGGCCCCACCGCGGTCGGCGTGCAGTCGGGCGTGAGATATCACTTCACCGTCGAGAACGACGCCAACAAGGCATTCGTCGAGGCTTTCCGCAAGAAATACAACGAGTTCCCCTCGGCCGCCGCTGGCGAAGCCTACGACGGCATGAGCTGGTGGCTGGACGTGGTCGACAAGACCGGCACCTGGGACAAGGAAAAGTGGGTCGAGGCGTTTGCCGCCAGCGAGCGCACCAACTCCGTGGAAGGCAAGAAAACCATGCGCGCCTGCGACCACCAGGCCATGCAGAACGGCCTGTGGGGCGTGGTCGACACGGGCAAGCCGCCGCAGCCCGCCTACGTCATGGACATCGTCAAGGTGTTCCCGCCGGATCAGGTTTTCGAACCCTGCGCGGGCTGAAGCCGCCGAGTGACGCACCCGCCGGTCCTCGTGGACCGGTTTTCCCCCCGGCGCGCCCCTGCGCGCCGCCTGACGGATTTTTGCCATGTCCACCGTGATCATCGGCCTGAGCCTGGGAATGCTGCTGTTCCTGCTGGCGTCCGGCCTTACGCTTATCTTCGGCATGCTGGGCGTCATCAACTTCGCCCATGGCGCGCTGTACATGCTGGGCGCCTACCTGGCCTTCGACATCCAGCTGCGCACCGGTTCCTTCATCGCCGGGCTGGTCGTGGCAACGGTGGGCGTCGGCCTCGTCGGCGTGGCGATGGAACGGCTGGCCCTGCGACCGCTGTACAACCGCCCGCACTTCTATCAACTGATCCTGACCTTCGGCTTCATCCTCGTCATCAGCGAGGCCGTGAAGTTCGTCTGGGGCCTGGGCTACCAGGAAACGCCGATGCCGGCGCTGCTGGCGGGCACGGTCGAACTGGCCGGCAGCACCATCCCTGTCTACCGCCTGTTCGTCATCGTCTTCGGCCTGCTGGTGTCGGCCGCGCTGTTCTTCGTGCTGGAAAAAAGCACCTTCGGCATGCTGGTGCGCGCGGCCAGCAGCGACGGCGAAATGGTGCGCATCCTGGGCCTGCCGGCCGCCACCATCCGCAGCGCGGTGTTCGGCGTGGGCGCGGCGCTGGCCGGGCTGGCCGGCGCCATCTCCGCGCCGTTGTTCCCGATAGAGCTGGGCATGGCCACCAACACCATCATCGACTGCTTCATCGTGGTGATCCTGGGCGGGCTGGGCAATATCCGCGGCGTGGTCGCGGCGTCGCTGTTGATCGGCATGGTGCGTGCGGTGGGCTACACCTTCATGCCCAGCTGGGTCGACATCCTGACGTTCGCCATGCTGATCGCCACCCTGCTCACCCGTCCGCAAGGACTGTTCTCCCGCCAAGCGAGGCTGGCATGACGACTTCCCGCCAAGATGCCGCCATCGCGGCAGGCGTGGCCGCCGCGGTGATCGCGGTGCCCTTCTGCACGCAAAACGACTTTCTCCTGAACCTGACCATCCTGATCATGGTGTGGTCCATCTTCGCCGTGGGTTTCGACCTGGTGTTCGGCCTGCTGGGCATGGTGTCCTTCGGCCACGCGGCCTTCCTGGGCACCGGCGGCTACGCGCTGGCGCTGGCCACCCAGCGCTACGGCCTGCCATTCGAGGCCGGGCTGGCGCTGGCCGTCGTGGCGGGCGCGGCCTGCGCCTGGATCTTCAGCGTGTTCGCGCTGCGGGTCTCGGGGATCTTCTTCGCCCTGGTCACGCTGGCGCTGTCACAGCTCATGTACATCCTGGCCGACAGCAAGTTGCGCGAATGGACCGGCGGCGCCGACGGCCTGCCCGGCATCGGCCGGCCGGAACTCGCGGGGATAGACTTCTTCGATACCGTGAACTTCTATTGGTATGTCGCCGCCGTGTTCGCCCTGGTGATGGCCTTGATGGCGATGCTGCGCGCTTCACCCTTCGGCCGCGCGGTCGCGGGCGTGCGCCAGAACGAGATCCGCGCCGCCCAGCTGGGCTACAACGTGCAGCGCCTGAAGCAGATCACCTTCCTCGTGTCCGGCGCCGTCGGCGGCCTGGCGGGTGGACTGCTGGCCGCGGTGCTGATGTACATGAACCCGCAGATGCTGCACTGGACCACCTCCGGCGACGTCATCATCATGACCCTGCTGGGCGGCGCCGGCACCCTGTGGGGACCGGTGGCTGGCGTGCTGCTGTTCGAGGCGCTGAAGGAATGGCTCAGCGGCTGGACGCCCTATTGGTACGGCATCCTGGGCCTGGTCTTCATCCTGGCCACGCTGTACTTCCCGCAAGGAGTGCTGGGCGCGCTGCAGGCCCGCTGGAGCCGCAAGCGCCCCGCGGCGCCCGCCCCCGCCAGTCCACCCGCGCCCGCCGTGCCGCTGGCGCCGCGCGAAGGGAGCCCGTCATGAGCGATATCGCACTGCAATGCGCACAGGTCAGCGTCACCTTCGGCGCGCTGCGCGCCATCGAGGACTTCAGCTACGCCTTCGAAACCGGCCGCGTCTACGGCCTGATCGGCCCCAATGGCGCGGGCAAGACCACCCTGCTCAACGTGCTGTCCGGCAACCTGCCCGGACATGGCGGGCGCATCCTGTGCCACGGCGCGGACATCTCGCGCCTGCGGGCCCATGAGCGCGCCAGGCATGGCATCGGCCGCAGCTTCCAGATCACCAAGATCTTTCCTGAAATGACGGTGCTGGAGAACCTGCGCATCGCCGCGCAGATCAGCCATTCGCATCTGCTGCCGTTCTGGCTGGCGCCGCGCTACGACCGCCGCCTGGCGTCCACCATCGACGCCATGCTGGAACTGACCGACCTGACGGCATGGCGCGACACCGTGGCGGGTACCTTGTCTTACGGCTTGCAGCGCGCGCTGGAGCTGGGCCTGACGCTGCTGCCAGACCCGCGCATCCTGCTGCTGGACGAACCGCTGGCCGGCGTCGGCCACCATGAGATAGCCGCCGCCACCCGCCTGATCCGCCACGCCGCCGCCGGCCGCACGGTGCTGCTGATCGAACACAACATGGACGTGATCATGACGCTGTCCGAACACATCGTGGTGCTGTCCAACGGCCGCAAGGTGGCCGAGGGACCGCCGGCCGCCATCCGCGACGACGCCACCGTGCGCGCCGTCTATCTGGGCGAGGAGGTGGCGGCATGATCGAACTGCAACATGCCAGCGTGCACTACGGCCAGGCGCTGGCGCTCAAGAACATAGGCTTGCGCGCGGCCCAGGACGAGATCGTCGCCATCGTCGGGCGCAACGGCGCTGGCAAGTCCACCGTGCTCAAGACGCTGATCGGGCTGCTGCCGCTGTCCGCCGGCAACCGCCTGATCGCCGGCCAGGACGCCACGCGCCGCGCCGTCGAACAGATCAGCCGCGACGGCATCGCGCTGGTGCCTGACACGCGCCGCATCTTCCCCAACCTGACGGTGCGCGAAAACCTGCGCATGGGCGCACTGGCGCACCAGCCCGGCTACTGGACGCAGGACCGGGTGCTGCAGGTCTTTCCGCGGCTGGGCGAACGCATAGGCTTCCATGGCGACCAGCTATCCGGCGGCGAACAGCAGATGCTGTCGATCGCGCGCGCCCTGCTGGGCAATCCGCGCGTCCTGCTGCTGGACGAGCCGACCGAGGGGCTGGCGCCGCGCATCGTCAACGAACTGATCGAGGTCTTCGCCGAAGTCCACCGTCAGGGCACCGGCATCGTGCTGGTCGAGCAGAACCTGAAGGTGCCTGCCCGCCTGGCGCACCGCCAGTACGTGCTGGACCACGGCGAAATCGCCTGGAGCGGATCGGCCGCGGAAGTCCAGGCCGACCGCCACATCATCGAATCCATCCTCACCACGGGCATCCAAGCATGAGCAACGACACCACCTACATCGCGGGCGTGGGCATCACCCGCTTCGACAAGCAGCCGGCCAAAAGCGTCAAGGACCTGGTGCGCGACGCGGTCACGCAGGCGCTGGCCGACGCGGGTTGCGACGCCGCCGACCTGCAGGCGGCCTATTTCGCCACCGCCGGCCAGGGTTCCATCGAAGGCCAATACATGGTGGCCGGCCAGGTTGCGCTGAAGGCCATGGGCATCGCCGGCATCCCCGTCGTCAACGTGGAGAATGCCTGCGCCAGCTCCAGCACCGCGCTGAACGCCGCGCACTTGTACGTAGCCTCGGGCGCGGGCGACATCTGCCTGGCCGTGGGCGTGGACAAGCTGTTTTCCGAGGACAAGGCCAAGAGCTTCGCCGTGTTCGACGGCGCCTGGGACGTGCACGACGCGCCGGCGCAGATGGCGCGCCTGATGGCACTGGCGCCCGACGTGACGCCCCCGCCCGGCTTCGAAGAGCCGGGCAAACGCAGCGTGTTCATGGACATCTACGCCAGCCTGGCGCGGCTGCACATGAAGACCTTCGGCACCACCCAGCGCCAGCTTGCCGCCGTGGCCGCCAAGAACCACATGCATTCCACCCGCAATCCGCTGGCCCAGTTCCAGTACCCCATGACGATAGACGAGGCCCTGGCCGCCCGGCCCGTGTCCTGGCCGCTGACCCTGCCCATGTGCGCCCCCATCAGCGACGGCGCAGCCGCCGCCATCGTCTGCAACGCCCAGGGCTTGAAGCGCCTGCAACGCGCCCGCGCCGTGCGCTTGTACGCCAGCGTGCTGCGAACCGCCACCGACCGCCCGGCCGACCGCTACGACCGGCACCTGTGCCATCTGGCCGCGCTCGAGGCCTACGAGCGCGCCGGCGTCGGCCCGCAGGACATGTCGCTGGCGGAAGTGCACGACGCCACCGCCTTCGCCGAGATCCAGCAGACCGAGGCGCTGGGCTTCTGCGCCTTCGGCGAAGGCGGACCGATGGCCGAGTCCGGCGCCACCAGCCTGGGCGGCCGCATCCCCATCAACGTGTCCGGCGGCCTGTTGTCGCGCGGCCACCCCATCGGCGCGACCGGGCTGGCGCAAGTCCACGAAATGGTGATCCAGCTGCGCGGCGAAGCCGGCGCCCGCCAGGTCGAAGGCGCGCGCTTCGCCATCGCCGAGAACGGCGGCGGCTTCAACGGCGTGGAAGAGGCGGTGACCTGCATCACCCTGCTTGGCCGCTGATCCGCGCCCCCATCAACCCAGAGACCGCCATGCATCTCAGCTCTCTCTTTCACCGCAGCGCCACTATTTACGCCGATCAGCCCGCGCTGGCCGCCGGCACCCGCGATCCCCTCAGCTACGCCCAGCTTCAGGCCCGGGTGCAGGCGCTGGCCGGCTGGCTGCGAGGCCCGCTGGGCCTTTTGCCCGGCCAGCGCGTCATGCTGGCGCTGCGCAACCACCCCAGCTACATCGAATCGATGCTGGCCATCTGGCACGCCGGCCTCTGCGCCGTGCCGGTCAACGCCAAACTGCATCCCAACGAACTCGAATACATCCTGCGCGACAGCGATGCGCGCCTGTGCCTGTCGCAAGGCGAATTGCTGCAGGCGCTGGCGCCCGTCGCCCGCAGCTTGCCAGCGACGCGCGTGGTGGACGTGGAGTCGGCCGAATACGCGGCCGGCGCCCTGGGCCAGCCCTTGCCCCTGGAAACGCGTCCGCCCCAGGACCTGGCCTGGCTGTTCTATACCAGCGGCACTACCGGCAAGCCCAAGGGCGTCATGCTCAGCCATGCCAACCTGGTCGGCATGTGCCTGAACTTCTATGCCGACGTGCAGCCGGTACAGCCCGGCGACGCCATGGTCCACGTGGCGCCGCTGTCGCACGGCGGCGGCCTCTACAGCATTCCGTACTGGCTGCACGGCGCCTTGCAGATCGTGCCCGACAGCGGCGGCCTGGACGAAGAAGAACTGTCCGGGCTGCTGACGCACTACCGCAACGTCAGCCTGTTCGCCTCCCCCACCATCGTGCAGCGCATGGTGCGCCACGCCCGTCAGGCAGGCGGCCCGCCGCCCGGCCTGCGCACGCTGATCGTGGGCGGCGCGCCGTTCTACATCGAAGACATCAAGGACGCGGTGGCCTGCTACGGCGCGCGCGTGGCGCAGATCTACGGACAGGGTGAAAGCCCCATGTCGATATCGGCCTTGTCCGCCGTCCAGATCGCCGACGCCGTGGCCCGCAACGATGACGCGCTGCTGGGCTCGGTGGGGTACATCCAGTCGGCCATGGACGTCGAAATCCGCGAGGCCTCCGGCCGGCCGGCAGCCCCTGGCGAATTGGGCGAAGTCGTCGTCAGCGGGCCGACCGTAATGCAGGGCTACTGGAACAATCCGCGCGCCACCGCCGACACGCTGGCTGACGGCTGGCTCCATACGGGCGATATCGGCATCCTGGACGAACGCGGCCTGCTGCACCTGAAGGACCGCTCCAAGGACGTCATCATCAGCGGCGGCACCAACATCTATCCGCGCGAAGTGGAAGAGGCGCTGATGCGCCACGACGCCGTGCAGGAGGTCTCGGTGGTCGGCAGCCCCGACCCCGAATGGGGCGAGTCGGTGCTGGCCTTCGTGGTGCTCAAGCCCGGCGCCCGGACCTCCGAGCAGGATCTGGACCGGCTCTGCCTGGAATCCATCGCGCGCTTCAAGCGCCCCAAGCGCTACGTCTTTCTGGAGGAGCTGCCCAAGAACAGCACCGGCAAAGTGTTAAAACGCGAACTCCAACAACGCGCGCTTCCGACTCCATGACCCAAGCTTTCCCCCTCTTTGGCCGCACCGCTGTCAGCCAGACCGAAAAGGCCTATTGCGCCCTGGAGGAAATGATCGTCACCGGCGAACTGCCGCCTGGCAGCCAGTGGTCGGAAACCACCCTGAGCGAACGCGTCGGCATCGGCCGCTCGCCCGTGCGCGACGCCCTGCAGAAGCTGGCGTTCCAACGCCTGGTGGAAATCGCCCCGCGCCAGGGCATCTTCATCTCCGAGATCGACTACCAGGGCCAGTTGAAGATCATCCAGGCGCGCCGCGAGATCGAACGGCTGATCGTGGCCCAGGCCGCGCAGTGGGCCGACGACGGCGAACGCGCCGAATTGGCGCAACTGGCCCGCGAACTCGAAGACCTGAAGGCCGTCAACGACATGCGCATGTACATGCGCCTGCATTTCACCCTGACCAGCCAGATCGGCGCCGCCTCGCGCAACAGCTACGCGGCCGAGTTCCACGCCATGCTGCAGACGCTGGCGCGGCGTTTCCTGTACTTCCACCAGAAGCGCCATCCGGACCTGGTGCAGATCTGCGAGCTGCACATCCAGCAGATCAACGCCATCGTGGAGGGATCGGTGGAGCGCGCCATCGCCACGGCGGAGGCGCGCAACGACTATGCCGAGAACCTGGCGCGCAACATCCTGATGGAGCTGATCGTCACCTCGGCGGTCACCATCAGCAAGCCGCCGCGAGGCCGCAGCGGCGCGGACTGACGCCCCGGCGCGGTCTCAGCGCCCCGCGTCCGCCAGGTTCTGCCAGGCGCCGGTGCTGCGCCCCTCTTCCGCCAGGAACTCCACCAGCGTCGGCAAGGCGGCGTCCATCGGCCGGTTGGCCTGGATCCGCATCACGTAGCCCCAGGAGCCCGGCATGCGCAGGTGCGGCACCAGGGGCACCAGCCGGCCGCTGGCCAGTTCCTCGTCAATCAGCGGCGCGCGGCCCAGCGCGATGCCGACCCCGGCAGCCGCGGCTGCGGCGACCGTGCTCAGGCCGCTCAGCACCATGGGTTCCTGCCAGTCGGATTCGGCCAGGCCCAGCCGCGGACTCCAGGTGCGCCAGTCGGTCTCCGGGCTGTCGACGTGCTTTTCCTCCAGCCAGCGATGGCGCAGGAACACGCCAGGATCGCCGCGCTCGGCCGGATCGACCAGCGACGGACTGCACACGGGCACCACGGTTTCGGTCATCAACGGGATGTCGCCGGGCTCGGCGATATGCGGCCCCATGGCGCGCACGTGCAGGAACGCCAGGTCGATGTCCTGGCTTTTCCAGGCCGGGTCCTGGCTGGCGTGCAGGTACACCTGGATGTCGATGCCGGGATGCAGCTCGATGAAGCGTCCGATGCGCGGGGCCAGCCACATGGCGGCCAGCGACGGGTTGGCGGAAACGTTCAGGGTATTGCGCCGTTTGCCCCGGGCGGAGGCCCGCACGTTGCGGCAGGCGGTCTCCAGCAGGGTCAAGGCCTGTTGCACGGATGCCAACAGGTCCGCGCCCGCCGCGGTGGTTTCTGCGCGGCGCACCGTGCCGCCGCGGCGCAGCAGCGCCACCCCCAGGTCCGCCTCCAGCGCCCGCAGTTGATGGCTGACGGCGCTCTTGGTCACGTGAAGTTCGGCGGCGGCGCGGCTCAAGCTGCCCAGGCGGGCTACGGCCTCGAAGGCGCGCAGGGCCGCCAGGGGCGGCGTGTGGTTGGGAAGATCGGCCATGGGTCAAGTCTAGCTCAACCCTAGATTGAAAAACTATCGCTATCGCCGGGTCGCGGGATCGGGGACCATGCAAGCACTGAAAGGAGTTTGCTATGTATTTCGATTCGCGCCTTTGGCAGTTGACGGCGGGCTTGCGCGCCAGCATGGCGGGCGGCATTTTCCTGGGCCTGCTGGCCCTGGCCGCCGGCATCGCCCGTTACGTGTTCCTGGGCCAGTTGCTGGCCCGCGTATTCGATGGCGCACCGTCGCAGGACTGGCTCGCGCCGGCGCTGTGGGCCGCCGCCATGGTGCTGCTGCGCGCCTTCCTGGACCATTGGCGCACCGTGCAGGCCAACCGCTGCGCCGCCACCGTGCAGCATGCGCTGCGCGCCCGGCTTTATGACCGCATCGTGAGCCTGGGCCCGGCCTGGTTCGCCAACCAGCGCACGGGCGGCGTGATGCTGACGGTGGTCGACGGAGTCGAGCAGTTGCAAGCCTTCTTCGGCCAGTACCTGCCGCAAGTCGCGATCGCCGCCGCAGCGCCCTTCGCCATCTTCGCCGTGATCGCGTTCTGGGACGTGCCCACCGCGCTGGTGTTCCTGGCGGCGGCGCTGTTCGCGCTGTTCGGCCCCATGGCCGTGCACATGCTGGACCGCCGCGCCAGCCTGGCCCGCAGCAAGTCCCTGAACGATTTCGGCGAGGACTTCCTGGACGCCGTGCAGGGCCTGCCCACGCTGAAGTCCTATGGCCAGGGCAAGGCCTGGGGCCAGCGGCTGGCCGCCCGCGCCCGCAGCCTGTCCGACAACACCTTCTGGGTACTTTCCGTCAGCCTCTTGACGCGCGGCATCAGCGACCTGGGCGTGGCCCTGGGCGCGGCGCTGGCGCTGACGCTGGGCGCCTGGCGAGTGGCTCACGGCGACATGAGCGTGGAAGCCCTGCTGATCGTGCTGATGGCCGGCACCGAGATCTTCCGCCCGCTGCGCGACCTGCGCTCGGTACTGCACCGGGGCATGCTGGGCCAGTCGGCCGCCGCCAGCATCCATGCGCTGACGGATGCGCAGCCGCTGACACCCGCCCCCGCCGCCGGCGGCAAGACCCCGGGCCGGCTCGCGCCCACCATCGAATTCGACAACGTGGCGTTTTCCTACACCCCCGAGCGCCGCGCCCACCAGGGCTTGAGCTTCCGGATCGCCGCGGGCGAACGCGTTGGCGTGGTCGGCCCCAGCGGCGCCGGCAAGTCGACCATCGTGCGCCTGCTGCTGCGCGAATGCCTGCCCCAATCCGGCAGCATCCGCATCGGCGGCCATGACGTGAACGAACTGGATACGCAGGCGCTGCTGTCGCACATCGCGCTGGTAAGCCAGGACATCACGCTGTTCCATGGCACCATCGACGACAACCTGCGGCTGGGCCGCCCCGGCGCCACCCACGAACAGGTGCGCGCCGCCGCCCGCGCCGCCAATATCGACGACTTCATCATGGCGCTGCCCGAGGGCTACGCCACCCGCATCGGCGAGCGCGGCCTGCAGCTGTCCGGCGGCCAGCGCCAGCGCGTGGCGATCGCCCGCGCGCTGTTGCGCGACGCGCCCATCCTGATCCTGGATGAGGCGCTGTCGTCGGTGGATACGGAAAACGAAGCGCTGATCCAGCAGGCGCTGGACCGCCTGATGGCCGGCCGCACGACCTTGATCCTGGCCCACCGCCTGGCCAGCGTCATCGGCGCCGACCGCTGCCTGGTGCTGGACCAGGGCCGGGTCGCGGAGGAAGGACCGCACGCAGAACTGATGCGGCAAAACGGCCTGTACTACCGCCTGATGCACGAACAGGCGGCCGCGCACCGCAATCCGTCGGCGGGATCGCCTGCCTCCGCCGCTGCCGTCCCCGCGGAAACGACCGACCGCAAGGCCTCCGCCGAAGAGTCCGGCGCGCAAGGCCCGGCCCTGCGCTCGCTGGACGCGGACGCGGTCCAGGTCGGCTGGCGCGCCACGCTCGGCACCCTGCTCTCGGTGGTCCGGCCGTGGCGCGGCACGCTGACCGCCACGATCCTGCTGGGCGTGGCGCGGGTCGCGGCCTACATCGGCGTGGGCGTGTTCAGCGCGCTGATCGTCGCCGCCATCCGCGACGGCCGCGACTACTCGGCCCTGATAGCGGGCCTGCTGGTCGCCGCGCCGCTGGCCGCGCTGTTCCACTGGCTCGAATCCTGGCTGGCCCACGCCATGGCGTACCAGCTGCTGGCCGACATGCGGGTCAAGCTCTACGACAAGCTGGAGCGCCTGGCCCCGGCTTACCTGTTGCAGCGCCGCTCCGGCGACCTGGTGGCGCTGGCCACCCAGGACGTGGAAATGGTGGAGTACTTCTACGCGCACACCATCGCCCCCGCCATCGTCTCGGTCCTGGTGCCGCTGTCGGTGCTGGGTTTCCTGGGCATCTACAGCTGGCCGGTGGCGCTGGCGCTGCTGCCCTTCCTGGCCTATGCGCTGGTGTCGCCGGTGCGCGGACGCCGCAAGGTCGACGCCCTGGGCGACAAGGCGCGCGAGGCGCTGGGCGAGATGAGCGCCCACACCACCGACACCATCCAGGGCCTGGCCGACCTGACCGCCTTCCAGGCCACCGGCCGCCGGCGCGATGAATTCCTGCGGGTGGCGGACCATTACCGTACGCGCCGCCTGGACATCCTGGACGACCTGTCGCGCCAGACCGCGGGCTTTGAAATCGCGATGGGCCTGGGCGGCCTGGCGGTGGCCGTCGTGGGCGCGCTGCAGGTATCGGCCGGCGCGCTGTCGGCCGGCATGCTGCCTTTGCTGGTGCTGATCGCCCTGGCGACCTTCTTGCCAGTCTCCGAGATCTCGCAGGTCAGCCGGCAATTGGCGGACACCATCGCCGCCACCCGCCGCCTGCATGTGGTCGCCAACGAGCCCGAACCCGTGACCGACGGACCGCTGCCGGCGCCCGTCTCCGCCCACGGCCTGTCGCTGGCCTTCGACCACGTGAGCTTCGCTTATCCAGGCAAGACCGCGGACACCTTGCGCGACCTGAGCTTCAAGGTGCCGGCCGGCGCCACCGTGGCGGTGGTGGGCGCATCGGGCGCGGGCAAGAGCACCGTGGCCAGCCTGCTGCTGCGCTTCTGGGATCCGCGCGCGGGACAGGTCAAGCTCGATGGCGTGGACCTGCGGGAACTGCAGCTGGACGGCCTGCGCGAACGCGTAGCGCTGGTGACGCAGGACACCTATCTGTTCAACGACACGCTGGAAGGCAACATCCGCCTGGCCCGCCCCGAAGCCAGCCCCGAGGACCTGGCGCGCGCGCTGGAACAGGCTGCGCTGGCGGACTTCGTGCGCGCCCTGCCGGAAGGCCTGGCGACGCGCGTGGGCGAACGCGGCATGCAGCTATCCGGCGGCCAGCGCCAACGCATCTCGATTGCCCGCGCCTTCCTGAAGAACGCGCCCGTGCTGATCCTGGACGAAGCCACCTCGCACCTGGACACCTTGTCGGAAATGCAGGTGCGCGGCGCGCTGGACGTGCTGATGCGCCATCGGACCACGCTGGTCATCGCGCACCGCCTGTCGACGATACGCGATGCCGACCTGATCCTGGTGCTGGATCGCGGCACGCTGGCGGAGGCCGGCACGCACGACCAGTTGCTCAGACGGCAAGGGGTCTATGCGCGCCTGGCCAGCCACCAGGGCGGCTACGCCGTCAATAGCGCAACGTCTCTACCGACTTAGCGTTGGCGCGCACTTCCGCATCCGTGAACCAGACCCGCTTGTTGCCGAAGCTGGTGTACAGGTCGAACTGGTCGCGGATGTGGGGCGACGGCGTGCCGTCCGGGGCGACAAAACCGCTTTGCCCCGGCGCCACCACGTCCACCGCGCGCACGCCTTTGCCATCGAACACCGTCATGTTGTTCTCGGTGCCGCGGTTCTGCGTGGCCGGAAAGCTCAGCACCGCCTTGTCATCCGCCTGCGGCACGCCCAGGAAATTCTTGGGCGCGAACACCATGGGCGGCGCGGGTATGCGCCAGCTTGCCGGATCCTGGCCGTAGGTCTTCTGCAAGGCCGCCAGCGCATCGTCCAGCGCGGCCAGGCTCACGTCCCGCGGCCGCTGGCCATTGAAGAAGTCGTACTTCTGCGGCACGCCCGAATCGCGGCCGGCCAGCGCATTGAACAGCGCCTTCACCCCCACCGTCAGGTTGACCGAACCCGTGGCGGGCGCCGCCTGCGTCGGATAGCCGGTGGCGCTGTACCACTTGAAAAAGTCCGCGGGCATCTCGTCGGCCAGCGTGCGCTTGAGCATGGCGCGCAGCCAGGCGTCCATCACGGCAGGTCCCGCGTTGTCGTAGTAGCCGGCCTGCTTGTCGCTGGTGGCCATGCCGTCCCAGGACGCCAGCCCCGCAACCAGCCCGGCCCGCGCATCGTCCGCCGGCAAGCCCTGCACCGCCTGCTGCAGATACGGCAGGAAGTGGCGGCGGTTGACGTCGGCATAGCTGGTGGTGCGGATCAGGTCCCACATCTGCTGCGCGCTGACCTTGCCGCCGTTGGCCGTCATGACTTTCAGGCGGGTCTCGATCTCGGCGTAGCGGTCGGCCTGGCCCCACACGATGGCGAACAGGTCAGTGGACGGATAACCGCGCATGGGCTGGTTGTTCCAGTTGGCGATGAAGCCCTGGCGCGGGTTGTAGACCTGCGGATTGGTCGAGAACGGCAGCATGCCGTCCCAGTCCATCTCGCCCGTGCCCGGCACGGGCAGGCGCGGATCATGGCCCGGACGACGCTTGGGATAGAAGCCCGTGTGCGCGTAGCCGATGTTGCCCTTGTCGTCGGCGTAGTACCAGTTGATGGTCAGCGCGTGGCGCGCCGCCTGCTGCTTCCACTGGTCCCAGTTGCGCGACTGCGCCTTGTGGGTCCAGGCCATCAGCGATTGCAGCTCATAGCCTTCCCAGGCGCGCGCCTTGGCATAGGCCACGTGCTGCTTGTCGTCGAACTTGGTGACGATGCCGTGCACCGTGCGGTACACGTCCATCACCACCGGCTGCCCATCCTTGACCTCGATGAGCTCGGTGCGCTTTTCCATCGTCTTCCAGACGCCGTCGTGGAAGTAGCGGGTGCGGTCGTTCGGGTCGAGCTTTTCGGCGTAGATGTCCACGTCGTCGCCAAAGCCCGCGGTCGAGCCCCAGGTCACGTGCGCATTGTGGCCGAACAGGATGCTGGGATAGGCGAACGGCGTGTTGCCCACCACGTCGAAACCCGCGCCGTGCAGGCCAATGCCGTAGGTGTAGGCGGGATTCCACCAGCCGAACTGCGGCCCGTTCAGCAGAATGGAACGAGCGTCCTTGGCGTGGTCGCGGCCCACGATCCACATGTTGCTGGTGGTCGGAAAACCGGCGATGCCCGGCTGCCCCGATTCCGCGAACTGCGCCAGCAGGCGCGCCGACGCGGCCGCGGGCGTCTCATCCAGCGCGCCGCGCGTCTGCGGATCGCGCGCCACGCGTTCCAGCATGGGCGGCGTGCCGTCGTAGCGCGGCAGCGCATAGGACAGCCTGGCGGACGGCTTGGCGCCATCGGGCCGGTACACGCCCTCTTCCTCGGGCACGGTGGTGGGCGCGCGGCTGTCGGTCATCCAGCGCAGCTGGTTGAAGATCTGCATGGCGCGCTCGTCGCCATGCTGGTCCTTCAGGGCAGTCAGCAGCGCCAGGTTGTCGATCTCGCTGTTGGCATCGGAAAAACGATTGGCCATGGTGCCCACGAACACCATCGCCACGTCATAGACCGTCCAGTCCGCGGGCTGGAAACGCAGATCGTTGAATTCCTTGGGCATCAGGCTGCCGGGCTCGGCCCGCACCCGCGCGATCCAGGCGTTCATGCCGGCCGCATAGCCGTCCAGGATCTGCCGCTCGGATGCGGGCAGCGCGGCCAATTGGCGCTGGATGCGCTCGGGCGAGAAATTGCCGCGGATGGATTTGTCGAACGCCACCATGGGCTGGCCCAGCACCTCGGCCACGCGGCCCTGGGTACTGCGCCGCGCCATTTCCATCTGGAACAGGCGGTCCTGCGCCACCGCATAACCGTAGCCGTAGAAAATGCCGTACACGGTGTTGGCGTACACATGGGGCATGCCATAGCCGTCGCGCCGGATCGTGACCTGGCCGCTGGCCGCGCCGGCCGGACGCAACGCGGCCTCGGACTGCTTCTGATCGTGCTGCTGGACTTCCTGGGCATGGGCTTGGGCGCCCATGGCCGCGCAGGCCGCGAGGATGGCGGCCGACAACAAGTGCTGCTTCATTCGAATCTGTCTCCGTATTTGACGAGCCGCGCCGCGGTGCGAGTCCCGGGCACGGTTTGCGGCGCCTCTGCGGGCGCCGTCTGGGACCATGATACGAACAGCCTATTTATAATTCCAATGCATTTATTTCATAGTATTTATGCGGCTTGGACATGGATTTCCAGAAACTCAAACACCTGCTGGCGGTGGTCGAACACGGCACTTACTCGCGCGCCGCAGAGGCGGTCAACCTGTCGCAACCGGCGCTCAGCCGCAGCATCCAGGCGCTCGAAGCCGAACTGGGCCTGCCTCTGCTCGACCGCGGCACCCGTCGCGTGCGCCTCACGCCCTACGGCGCCTGCGTAGCCGAACGCGCGCGCCGCATGCGCTTCGAAGAAGCGGAGCTGCAGCGCGAACTGAAAACACTGCACAGCGGCGAATCGGGCACGCTGTCCATCGGCCTGAGCCCGGCGCCCGCATCGCTGCTGCTGTCGCCCTTCCTGGCCCACATGGCAGAGCGCCATCCCCAGGTACGCGTGGGCGTCGAACTGGGCGCCACCGCCGCCTTGCTGGAAATGCTGCGCGACGAACGCATCGACGCCATGGTCTGCGACGCCCGCATGCTGTATGACGCGGCCGACCTGGAAACCCGCGCCCTGCCCCCGCTGCGCGCGGGCCTGGTGTGTCGCAAGGGCCATCCCATCCTTGCCCACAAGCGGCCCGGCATAGAACAGGTCCGCCAGTACCCCGTGGCATCCACCACTCTCAGCCCGGAAGTCTCGCTGCGGCTCGCGGAAACCCTGGGGCCGGGCGGCGCGCCGGAACAAATGGTCACCCACCGCTGCGAGAATCTGGACGCGCTGGTGGAACTGGCGCTGCGCACGGACGCCTTGCTGCTGGGCGTGATCTGCGTCACGCGGCAGCAGCAGGAAGCCGGGCTGCTGGTCGAAGTGCCGATCCCGTCCGACCCGCAGCGCCAGGGGCACTATGCGCTGGCCCGGCTGGCGGGGCGCACTCCGTTGACGGCACAGGATGCGCTGTATGAGTTCACCCGGGAATGTTGGAACGGATTCTTGGCGCCTATCGGCGCGTCGCCAGCCTGAAAAGGACGAAGCTGAGCAGCGCAGCCGCAATGTTGTAAAGCATGGCCGCCGCCAGCGCGCCTCCGTAGATCGATGCGCCGTCGCTGGCGGGCAAGCTCCCCGCGGCCTCAAGCATCGTGAAGATGACGCCGCCCACTACCGCCACGCCCGCGGAAGTCCCGACGACTTGCAAGGTGCTGAGCATGCCGGAAGCCATGCCGGCCTGTTCCTCCTGCACCGCCCCCAGAATGGCGTTGAATGCCAGCGGGATCACCAGCCCTTGCCCCGCGCCATTCAGCACCAGTGACGCCACCAACAGCGCCAGATTCTGGGGCTGCGTGGCGGCGGTAACCGCGGACAGCGCCAAGCCCGCGGTAAAGACCAGCACACCGAACAGCAGCGCCCCGCGTCCATAGCGGGTGGCCAGTTTCGGACCGGCAAGCGACGCGCCAAAGAACGCCAGCGCCGAAGGCGTGAACACGGCGCCCGCCGCCAGCGGCGCGAACCCCAGCCCGAACTGCAACAGCAGCGTCAACGCGAAGAAGAACGAACTGATGGCTGAAAAAAAGAAAAACACCGCGCCTATGCCTGCCACGAATGGCCGGTTGGCAAACAAGCCCATATCCAGCACAGGCACGCCACCGCGCCGGGCCAGCGCTTTCTCATAGCGGACGAAATACGCCAGCACACCCAACGCCAGCACGGGCCCCGCAAGCGACCACCAGGGCCATCCATGCTCTCGTCCCTCCATGACAGGCACCAGGATCAGGGCCAGCCCGGCAGCGCCCGCAAGCGCGCCGCGCAGGTCCACCCGCGTCGGAACCGGCGCGCGCCATTCGGGAAGCGCCCGCCGCCCCGCCAGCAATGCAGCAATGCCGATCGGGACGTTGATGAGAAACACCAGCCGCCACCCCAAGTCCAGCGGATTCAGCGTGATGAGCATGCCGCCCAGCAACTGCGAAATGCTTGCGGCCACGCCCTGCACCGCGCCCATGATGCCGAACGCGCGCCTGCGCGCCTCGCCCTCGAACACCACTCTTATCGAAGCCAGCACTTGCGGCATCAGCACGCCCGCTCCCACGCCCTGCAGGGCGCGCGCCAGGATGAGCTGCCACGGCGTGACCGCCACCCCGCATAACGCCGAAGCCACGGTGAACAGCCCCATGCCGGCCAGGAACAAGCGCCGCCGCCCGAACAGGTCGCCCAAACGCGCGCCATTGATCAGGCACAAGCCATAAGCCAATGCGTAAGCCACCACGATCAGCTGCAAATCGGTATCCGATGCCGACAAGCCGCTCTGGATGCTGGGCAATGCGACATTGACGATGAAGAGATCCAGGATCGTCACGAAGTTGCCCGTCAACAGCACAGCGAGGGCGCGCCAGGGGCGGTTCTTTTCAGCTTGCAGCGCAAATTCAGCGTTCATTCTTCACATTTATATATGTACGATCGTATTTATAGTATCGTGAAAGAATGAAACCCGTGCAAGCAGAAAAACAAGGTCCGATGAAACCGTTGCCCCCCTCTCCCCCATCCGATGGCCGCCGCTTGCGCGGCGAGCGCGCGCGAGCCCGCGTGCTCGACGAAGCCGTAAAGCTCCTCTCCGTCGAAGGACTGGGCGGCCTGACCTTCGGCCAGGTGGCCGACTTGGCTGAAGTGGGAAAAAGCAATCTTCAGGTTCTGTTCGGCGACAAGGAAAACCTGCAACTGGCGGCCTTGGCCCATGCGATAGGCCTGTACCAGACCCAGGTTGTCGAGCCAGCCATGCGCAAGCGCACGCCGCTGACGCGGCTGCGCGCCCTGATGAACGGCTGGTTCGACTTCGTGGAAACCCGCCAGCTTCCGGGCGGCTGCGTCATCACCGCGGTAAGCAGCGAATATCGTGCGCGTCCCGGCCCCTTGCGCGACGCCATCCAGCAATACCGCGAAGCAGGACGCACGCGTCTTTACGGATTGATCCGCGAGGCCCGGGCGCAGGGACAAATCGCAGCCGACGCCGACGAGGCGAAACTGGTCATGGAGCTGCTGGCCTACCAGGCATATGCCAACGTCGCCGCGTCGATGGACGACCATGCGGAGTTCGGCCGCGCCAAGGCGGCTGCCATGGAAGTGCTTGCAAAAGCGGCTCGCTGACAACGGCGAACCCGGGTTCCGGCCAGGCCGCCTACGCTTTCTTGCGGCCCGGTTCTTGCGCCGCCGCCTGCATGCTCAACCAATGCGCAACCGCCTGGACAGGCGCCGAGGGCGGCCGGTCGGCGGGCATGGCCAGATGGTAGGTATGCCCGGCGATCTCCGGGCCGAAGGGCTGCACCAGATGGCCCGCTTCCAATTCTTCGGCGATCAACGCCAGGCTGACCAGCGCCACGCCATGGCCGGCGACGGCGGCCTGTATGGCGTGGCCTTCATCGGAAAAGCGCAACTGGCCCGCCTGCCGCGGCAAGGAACGCTGCGCGACCGCGAACCAGCGCTCCCAGGTCGGATTGTCCGGATGGGACCACTTCCAGTTGAAACGGATCAAGGGCACGCCGGCCAGATCGTCCGGCGATGCCACGCCCAGCCGCGGATTCGCCACGGGCGCGAAGCGGTCCGTGAACAGCGGCTGCGCGACGAGGCCCGGATACGGCCCGCGGCCATAGCGGATCGCGATGTCGACCGCGGCCGATCGCAGATCGACCACGTCGTCGCTGGCTTGCAACTGCAGATCGATGCCCGGATGCTTGCTGCGGAAATCCGCCATGCGCGGCACCAGCCATTTCACCGTGAACGCGTTGGTCGCGGAGATGGTCACCTGCATCCGCGTGCGCTGCTGCGTCAGGCGCGCCAGCGCCGCCTCGAAGGCATCGAAACCATCCCGCAGCACAGGATAGAGCTGCGCGCCCGCCTCGGTCAGCGACACCCTGCGCACGTGGCGATCGAACAGCGCCAGCCCGGTCTGCGCTTCCAACGCGCGGATCTGATGGCTGACGGCGGTCGGCGTGACGGCCAGTTCCTCGGCGGCGGCCTTGAAACTGCCCAGGCGCGCAGCGGCCTCGAATACGCGCAGTCCAGAGAGCGGAAGAGATCGGCGTTGCATGGTAATGGATGAGATTTTCTCATCTTATAGCTGATAAATGAACCTTTGTCAGCGTCCCGGCAGATTCCTACATTTACGGCATGGACCAGCGATTCTCGCGCTGATTCACAGATCAACCATAAATGAAGGAAATCGCATCATGCTACAGCGCGTCATCACCCAGCCCGACAACTACGAACCCTTCCTGCTGTCGCAAGGCATCCAGTTCGGCAATCTGCTGTTCATCTCCGGCCAGGCTGGCGCCGGCGATGACGGCAAGATCGTCGAGGGCGGCTTTCTGGCCCAGGGCGAACAAGCCTTCCTGAACTTGCGCCGTGCGCTCGAAGCCGGCGGCTCCAGCCTGAAGGACGTCATCAAGGTGACCATCTTCGTCACCGACATGGGACATTTCGAAGACGTGGTGACGCTGCGCCGCCGCTTCTTCTCGGCCCCCTACCCGGCCGACACGATCGCGGAGATCAAGGCGCTCTACGACCCGGCCGCCATGATCGAGATCGAGGCCATCGCGGCCGTCCGTCCGCAGGAGGGCCGTTGACATGGGCGCGCTCGACTATCGTACGAACGACGCGGCGCAGGCCGGACTGTTCACGCCGCTGCAGCTGGAAAGGGGCCTGACCCTGGCCAATCGTCTCGCCGTCGCCCCCATGACCCGCGTCAGCGCCACGGAAGATGGCCGCGCTACGCCGCAGATGGCCGATTACTACGCAGCCTTCGCGGCCGGCGGCTTCGGCCTGGTGATCACCGAGGGCATCTATACCGACCGGGCGCATGCGCAGGGCTACCTGTTCCAGCCCGGCCTGACCGACGACGCCCAGCGTGACGCCTGGCGCGCCGTGGTCGACCGTGTACATGCGCACGGCGGCCGCATCGTCGCGCAGCTCATGCATGCGGGTGCGCTGTCGCAGGGCAACCCATACCGCGGCACGACGAAGGGTCCCTCGGCCGTACAGCCCAAGGGACAGCAGATGGCGTTCTATCGGGGCGATGGGCCGTACCGGACGCCTGAAGCCATGTCGGACGAGGACATCGCGGAGGCCATCGACGGCTTTGCCCAGGCCGCGCGCCGGGCGCAGGAGGCCGGCTTCGACGGCGTCGAGATACACGGCGCCAACGGCTACCTGCTGGACCAGTTCCTCACCACCCACACCAATCTGCGCACAGACCGCTATGGCGGCAACCTGGACAACCGGCTGCGCTTGACGCTGGAAGTCATCCAGGCCGTACGCCAGGCTACGGGGCAGCGCTATGTCGTGGGCGTGCGCAGCTCCCAGGGCAAGGTCAATGACTTCACCCACAAGTGGGAAGGCGGCGAGGCGGATGCGGCGCAGATCTACCGCACGCTGGGCGCCCAGCCCATCGACTATCTGCACACGACCGAGTTCGAGGCCTGGCGTCCGGCTTTTGGAGATCAGGGCCCAAGCCTCGCGGCATTGGCGCGGCGGCACGTCGCGGTCCCGGTGCTGGCCAACGGATCGCTGCATGACCCGATGGCGGCCAACGGGATGATGGCGCGGCAGGAAGCGGACTTCGTTTCGCTCGGGCGTGGCGCGCTGACACATTCCGATTGGCCCGCAAGATTGCGCGCGGGCGCGGCGCTGGAGAGTTTTGATCGGGGGTTGCTGGCGCCGATTGCGGATCTGGCCAATGCGGCGCGGCATCGCGAGGAACGCCCGGAATGATGATCCTATACAATTAGCAATCATTCCCATTAGCGTTTGAACGGAAGCCCCCTTGCCCAGCGCCGACTTTGCCTCCTCCGACGACTTCGTCAGCCTGTATCGAGAGCATCACGGCTGGCTCGTGCAGATGCTGCGCCGCCGGCTCAGCGGCAACACCGAAAACGCCGCGGACCTGGCGCACGACACCTTCGAACGCGTCATGCGCAGCGAGTCGCGCGCGGCGTTCGCCGAGCCGCGCGGTTTCCTCACCACCGTCGCCAAGCGCCTCCTTATCGACCAGTCGCGCCGCCGCGCGGTGGAACAGGCCTATCTGGAAACGCTGGCCTCGCGCAGCGAGGCCGTCGAGCCCAGTCCCGAAACGCATGCCCTGGTGATGGAGGCGCTGAACGCCGTATGCCGCATGCTGGAGCAGTTGCCGCCGCGGGCGCGCCGGGTCTTCGTGCTGGCGCAGGTGGAAGGCCTGCCCTACCGCGACATCGCCCAGCAGCTCGACATTTCGGTGGCGGCCGTGCAGCGCGACATCGTCAAGGCCTGGGAGCATTGCTACGCGGTGCTGTACGCATGAGCGCCGCCCAAGCCGAACGGCTGCATCCCGACATCATCAAGCAGGCGGCGCTCTGGATGATGCGGACCGGGGACGCGCCCGATGCGGCCACGCAAGCCGCCTGTGCGGCATGGCGTCAGGCAGACGCGCGCCACGAACTGGCTTGGCAGCGCCTGCAGGGTATCGGGCGCGAGGTCCACACCATCAACACCGGCAAGGTGTCCGAAGGCGCCGCCAGCCAGACCATCCTGCGTTACTGCGAGCAGCGTTCGCGCCGCAGCGTCATGAAATGGGCCGCGGGCGGCATCTGCCTGGGCACGCTGGCATGGGCGGGCGCGCGCGAAGGCTGGTGGGAAGGCAGCACCGTCTATCGCACCGCCACCGGCGAGCAGCGGACCATGACCCTGCCTGACGGCACCCTCCTGACGCTGAACACCGACACTGCCGTGGCGTTGCGCTACGACGCGCAGCAACGCCGCGTCACGCTGCGCAGCGGAGAAATCCTGATCGCAACGGGCGCGGATGGCGCCGGACGCCCCTTCAGCGTGCAGACCCGGCACGGCCTGCTCACGCCGCTGGGCACGCGCTTTACCGTCCGCCAGCTGGACGACAGCGATGGCTCGACGCGGCTTGCCGTCTTTGAAGGGGCTGTGCGCGTGGATCCCGCCGGGCGGGTCGTGCATGCCGGCGAACAGGCGGAATTCGACGGACGCACGCTGGCCCCCGCAACCCGTGTCGACGGCACGGAGCCTGCCTGGGCCGCCGGCATGCTGGTCGCGAACCGCATGCGGCTGGACCAGTTCCTCGCGGAACTGGGGCGCTACCGCGTCGGCATCCTGCGTTGCGACCCCAGGGTGGCGGACCTCGAAGTCACCGGGGCGTTCCGCATCGACGACACCGACCGGGCGCTGGAAGTCCTGGCCGGCGTGCTGGACCTGAGGCTGCGATACCGCACGCGCTACTGGGTCAGCGTCGATCGCGCCTGACGTGCAGAGCCTCAGCCTGGGCGGTCTTCCAGGAAATTTGTAACGACGGCGAAGATTTTCGGATGTGGTTCGTTAGACATAGAGACAGACCCGAGGCGCCCGCGGTCTGGCCTTACCCATCGACGAACCAGGAAGCCCTCATGGCAGCACGCCATACACCCTCTACTCTTGCCGCGCCCCAGACCCCCGGGGCAGTCCCGGCGCGCTTGCGCCTTGCCGTCCATCTGGCCTTGGCCGCAATGACCCCGCTCGCCGCGCCCGCCGTGTCCTGGGCCCAGCCCGCGGCCGCGCAAGGGGTCGCCTTCGCCATCGCCCCCACGACGCTGGACGAAGCGCTGGGCCAGTTCGGCGTCGCCGCCAACGTCACCGTGGCCGCGTCGCCGACACTGACCCGCGGGGTGATGACGCAAGGGCTTACCGGCCGCTACACCGCGGAACAGGGCCTCACGCGCCTGCTCGCAGGCACGGGCCTGCAAGCCGTGGCCAACGCCAACGGAGAGGGTTATCACCTGCGCCGCATTCCGCAGGGCGACGCGACCACGCTCGCGCCAGTCACGGTGACCGGCATGGCCGATCCGGCCGTCACCGAAGGCACGGGCAGCTATACCAGCGGGTTCGTGACCATAGGCAAGGGCGAGCAGACCCTGAAAGAGATTCCGCAATCGGTCACGGTGGTGACGCGCCAGCGCATGGACGACCAGAACGCCAACACCCTGGACGACGTGCTGGCCAATAGCACCGGCATGACGCTCTACAAGAGCCCGATGGGCGGCAACTACGTGTTCTCGCGCGGCTTCCGCGTCGACAGCTACCAGTTCGACGGCGTCAACCGCGCGTTCTATTACCCCCAGGCCAACAGCTTCACCAGCAGCACCGTGATCCTGGACCGCGTCGAAATCATCCGCGGCGCCACCGGCCTGTTGCAGGGCGCCGGCTCGCCCAGCGCCGCGGTCAACCTGGTGCGCAAGCGCCCGCTGGCCGAAAACCAGGTGCAGTTGTTAGCCAGCGGCGGCTCCTGGAACAACTACCGCGCCGACATCGATGCGACCGGCCCCTTGAACGCGTCGGGCTCCCTGCGCGGACGCGCCGTGGCCAGCTACAACGACCGGGACTACTTCTACGACAACGCCGACAGCCGCACCGGTGTGCTGTATGGCGTACTCAGCTACGACCTGGGCCCCGCCACCACCTTGACCGGCGGCGTCAGCTACGAAGAACTGCGATCCACGCCGTTCTTCCACGGCCTGCCCCACTACACCAACGGCGACGACATCGGGCTGAAGCGTTCGACCTCGCTCTCGCAAGACTGGAACCGCTGGAACGGCAAGCAGACCACCGTGTTCGCCGAGCTTGCGCACCGCTTCAACCAGGACTGGTCGCTGAAACTCACCGGGACTTCCACCCAGGAGTCCAACGATTCCAAATACGCCTTCACCGAAGGCGCGGTCAATCCGGCCACCGGACTGGGGCCGACGATGTACGCCGGCATCTTCGATTTCTCCACGCACAACAAGGCGCTCAACCTGGATGTGGACGGCGCGTTTGAGGCCCTGGGCCGCAAGCATTCGATCAGCGTGGGCGCCAGCATCAACGAACTGACCAGCAAGAACGATTTCGCGACCGCGCGACTGAACCGCGCCGTAAACGTCTGGGACCCGGATCACCATGTGCCCGAACCCACCGACGACTGGCTGCGCGAGAATGCCTACCGCGGCGCCGCGACCGTCATCACGATGAAGCAGACCGGCGTCTACGGCGTCGGCCGCTTCAAGCTGGCCGATCCGTTGACGCTGGTGGCGGGCGCCCGCGTCAGCTGGTACGAGAACACCGGCAAGTACCGCGACGACGGCAAGCAGTACACCGACCCCTACAAGGAAAACGGCGTCGTCACACCGTACGGCGGCCTGATCTACGCCTTCAATCCCCAGTGGTCCGGCTATGTCAGCTTTGCGGAAATCTTCGAGCCGCAGAACGCCGTGGACGCGTCGGGGCAGATACTCGACCCCATCATGGGCAAGAACTACGAAGCCGGCATCAAGGGCGAGCTGCTCGACGGCCGGGTCAACGCCTCGGTCGCTCTCTTCCGCGTCGACCAGAAGAACCGCGCCCAGCAAGACCTGGTCAGCGCATGCACCGTGGGCGACATCTGCTATCTGTCCAGCGGCAAGGTACGCAGCCAGGGCGTGGACGCCGAAATCAGCGGCGAGGTGGCCCCGGGCTGGCAGCTGTTTGCCGGCTACACCTTCAACACCCTGAAGTTCCTGGACGACACCGAGGTATCGAGCACCAACTTTGGACGCACGGTGACGCCCAAGCACATCCTGCGCCTGTGGTCCGACTACCGCCTGCCCGGCGAATGGTCGGCGTGGACCTTGGGCGGCGGCGTGAACTACCAGACCGGCAGCTACACGGAAACGCGCTCGGTGCGGGTCTCGCAGGCGCCTTACGCCGTCTGGAATGCACGCATCGGCTACAAGATCAACAAGAACTGGTCGGCGGCATTGAACGTGAACAATCTGTTCGACAAGACCTACTACCAGACGATAGGCGCGCCGGGCTGGGGCAGCTTCTACGGCGAGCCCCGCAACGCGACGCTGACGGTGCGCGGGACCTTCTGATAGAGCGAAACGATTAAGTAAAATGGTTTTATCTCAATAAACCATGAATTTTTATCATGCTTGATCGTGTCCATCTATCCATCGTGCAGGAGGTCGAAAAGCAGGGTTCGCTGACTGCCGCCGCAGGCGTCCTGCACGTGACGCAGTCGGCCCTGAGCCACAGCATGAAAAAGCTGGAGCAGCAACTGGGCACCGACATCTGGCTGCGCGAAGGCCGCAGCCTGAGGCTCACGCAAGCCGGCCAATACCTGTTGGCGGTGGCCAACCGGGTATTGCCGCAACTGACCCTGGCCGAAGAACGACTGCGCCAGTTCGCCCAGGGAGAACGCGGGTCGCTGCGCATCGGCATGGAATGCCATCCCTGCTATCAATGGCTGCTGAAGATCGTCTCGCCGTATCTGGCAGCCTGGCCGGATGTGGACGTGGACGTGAAGCAGAAATTCCAGTTCGGCGGCATCGGGGCGCTGTTCGGCTACGAAATCGACCTGCTGGTCACGCCTGACCCGCTGAACAAACCCGGGCTCGTGTTCGAGCCCGTGTTCGACTACGAACAAGTGCTGGTCGTCGCCGGCAACCACCCTCTTGCCCGGGAGGAGTACGTCACTCCCAAACAGCTTGCCAACGAAGTACTGGTGGCTTATCCGGTGCCGGTGGACCGGCTCGACATCTACAACATGTTCCTGACGCCGGCCGGCATCATACCCAAGCGCCACAAGGCCATCGAGACCACCGACATCATGCTGCAAATGGTCGCCAGCGGCCGTGGGGTGGCGGCGTTGCCGCGGTGGCTGGTGCTGGAGTACGCGGACACGATGCATGTGGTGCCAGTCCGCTTGGGCAAGAAAGGCATTGCCAAACACATCTATCTAGGTGCACGCGAGGCAGATATCGGCATCGACTATCTGCGCGCATTCATTGAACAAGCGAAAAAGCCTGCCACGGCTTGATTCGCGGCTGCGGCTGCTCGTCAGGAGGTCTGATCTTCCGGCAGATCGACCGCGCGCTCATCCATGAATTAGACTAATTGATCCATTAGATCAATTCACTTTTATTCATGGATTGCCCGACATAAACTACGCCCCCTGTACCGCCAAAGTCAAGACTGCTGAACAAAGAAAGAAAACAGGCAGCGCTGGAAAAGCAGGAAATAGACGCGGGTTTTATCTCAGGATTCAGGGCAGCAGAGCACCATGAGTAAAGAGTTTGCATTTGCCATCAAGAGCATATGTTTCGATGAGGACTATCGTCCTTCAGACAATACGCGGATCACAACCAACTTCGCCAATCTGGCCCGGGGCACGAGTCGCCAGGAGAACCTGCGCAACACCCTCCGGATGATCGACAACCGCTTCAATGCCCTGGCGCATTGGGACAATCCCAAGGGCGACCGCTATGCCGTCAACCTTGAGATCATTTCCGTCGAGATGAGCATCCCCGGCGCAAGCAGCGGCAATGCCCTCCCCTTGATCGAAATACTGAAGACGAGCATCGTCGACAAGAAGACCAACGAACGCATCGAAGGCATCGTCGGGAATAACTTTTCCTCGTACGTGCGGGACTATGACTTCAGCGTGCTGCTGCTGGAACACACCAAGAACCAGCCGGTATTCAGCGCTCCAGAGAACTTCGGAGACCTGCACGGGAAGCTGTTCAAGTGCTTTGTAAATTCAAGCACTTACAGGCAGCACTTCAGCAAGCCGCCCGTCATATGCCTGAGCGTATCGAGCAGCAAGACCTATCATCGGACTGAAAACCAGCACCCTGTACTGGGCGTTGAATATCAGCAGGATGAATATTCCCTGACTGACGAATATTTCAAAAAAATGGGCATGAAGGTCCGCTACTTCATGCCGCCGAACAGCGCCGCGCCTTTGGCTTTTTACTTTTCCGGCGATTTGCTGAGCGACTACACCAATCTGGAGCTGATCAGCACCATCAGCACGATGGATACCTTCCAGAAGATATACCGGCCAGAGATCTACAACGCGAACTCCGCGGCAGGAAAATCCTACCAGCCCAGTTTGAAGCATCAGGATTATTCCTTGACCCGGATTGTCTACGATCGAGAGGAGCGTAGCCAATTGGCTATCGAGCAGGGAAGGTTTGTCGAGGAACACTTCATCAAACCGCACCAGGCGATTCTTGAGCAGTGGTCCGCCAACTACCCTCTTTGACCAATCAAAAATATCAAGGCATCTATTGTGAAAAAATTGCTCCCTACTTCCACTGCCGGCAGCTTGCCTAAACCCTCCTGGCTTGCTGAACCCGAGAAACTCTGGTCGCCCTGGAAATTGCAGGACGAGGGCTTGGCCGAAGGCAAGCAGGATGCGCTGCGTCTGTCGCTGCAGGAACAGCAGCACGCCGGCATCGATATCGTCAGCGATGGCGAACAAACGCGTCAGCATTTCGTGACGACGTTCATCGAACACCTGGAAGGCGTGGACTTCGAGAACCGCAAGACCGTCAGGATCCGCGACCGCTACGATGCGAGCGTGCCGACGGTTGTGGGCGCCGTGGCGCGCCGCAAGCCGGTGTTCGTCGAAGATGCCAAGTTCTTGCGCCAGCAGACCAAGCAACCGATCAAATGGGCCTTGCCGGGCCCCATGACGATGATCGATACGCTTTACGACGGCCACTATCAAAGCCGCGAAAAGCTGGCGTGGGAATTCGCCAAGATTCTCAATCAGGAAGCCAGGGAGCTGGAGGCTGCGGGTGTCGACATCATCCAGTTTGACGAGCCCGCATTCAACGTGTTCTTTGACGAGGTGAATGATTGGGGCGTGGCCACGCTGGAAAGAGCCATTGAAGGGCTCAAGTGCGAAACCGCCGTCCATATCTGCTATGGCTATGGCATCAAGGCCAATACGGATTGGAAGAAGACGCTGGGATCGGAGTGGCGGCAATACGAAGAGGCTTTTCCCAAGCTGCAAAAATCCAGTATCGACATCGTCTCGCTGGAATGCCAGAACTCGCGCGTCCCTATGGATCTGATCGAACTCATCCGGGGCAAGAAAGTGATGGTGGGCGCCATTGATGTGGCAACCAACACCATTGAAACTCCCGAGGAAGTCGCCGACACCCTGCGCAAGGCGCTTCAGTTTGTCGATGCCGACAAGCTCTATCCTTGCACCAACTGCGGCATGGCTCCCTTGTCCCGCGCAGTCGCACGAGGCAAGCTGAGCGCCTTGAGCGCCGGCGCGGAAATCGTCCGCCGGGAACTCTCGAACTGATTCCCAGGCGGAAATGGTCGTCGCGCGGCTCGCGACGACCAAATCGAGCTGCACCCAGTATTCAACCCCCACTATGTCACTTTCCAGTACTGCGATCGAGCCCAGGCGCTTTCGCGAAGCTCTCGGGCACTACGCGTCCGGCATCACGGTAATCACATCGCAGATCGAAGGCGAGCCGATAGGCTTCACCTGCCAGTCATTCCACAGCGTTTCGATGAATCCGCCGTTGGTGTCGTTCAATGTGATGTGCAGTTCGGCCAGTTATCCCAAAATTCGCCAGGCGGGTCGATTCGTAGTCAATATTCTCTCCGACGAGCAAGTCAGGATTTCCAACCAATTCGCGCAGCGCGGCACGGACAAGTGGCACGACGTGGACTGGCAGGAATCGCCGCTGGGTAACCCGATCATTGCCGGCAGCCTGCATTGGCTTGATTGCGAGATTTATGCCGAACACGCCGCAGGCGATCACCTGATCGTGATTGGCGAGGTGAAAGCGTTGGATCTGCAAATCGCTGCTTCCACGCAGCCATTGCTGTATTTCAAAGGGCAGTATCGGAATATCGCCGCGCATGGCGCGATATAAGGTCTCGCCTCCTCCGCCCGGACACCGGCTTACAGCATCTGCCCATGAACGGGGTCTGAAGCCACCGCATTAGGCGACTGCAGCCGAGGCAGCCCGGAGCCATCCGAAGCGCAGCCCCCTTTGGGGCGAGCATCGGAATGGCGCAGGGCAGCCTCGGCGGCTAAAGAACGCCGACGTCCGCAAGCCCGAGACCCTGCCGCTTCGGTGTTGTGAGGCGGGGTTCTTGAGTCGCCGGCGTCCGGACTGCGGGATTCCGATGCTCGCCCCGGTGGGGCTGCGCTTCGGATCCCTCCGTCCGGCCCCCGCCTCACGGCATCT